>NZ_JBITHH010000006.1:0-636274 GCF_044457795.1 Streptomyces sp. NPDC050528 | reverse complement strand
GGTTACATTCCGAACCCGGAAGCTAAGCCTTACAGCGCCGATGGTACTGCAGGGGGGACCCTGTGGGAGAGTAGGACGCCGCCGAACAAATATTGAAAGGGTTGGATCCTGAACTTCGGTTCGGGGTCCAACCCTTTTTTGTTGTGCGTCACTTGAAGTTCACGTTGCGCAATCACCATCCGAGCATGGGTACTGCTGCAATGCTCAGGGCCGCAGGCGTCGGACTCGGTGACGAGGTCGTCGTGCCGGCGTTCGGGAACGTGGAAGTCGCCGAGGCCGTCACCCTGGCGGGTGGCCTCCCGGTGTTCGCCGACATAGATCCGGTGACCTACTGCCTGGACGTGTCCGCTGTCGAAGCGGCCGTAACTCCGCGTACCGCGGCGATAGTTGTCGTACATCGATTCGGTCGGTCGGCTGATGTCGGGCGGTTGCTCGGGGTTGGGCAGCGGCATGGGCTGCTGGTGTTGCAGCAGGGGGAGTCCGAGGCGCCGTACGACGAAGTCGCTCAGCGGCGGGAGCGGGCTGCCTATCTTGATGCGAAGTTGCGGGGGGTGCGGACGCCCGATGGTGGGGACGGGCACACCTACCAGCAGTACGTCGTGCGGGTGCCGGGGAACGGGCGGCCGGATCGGGATGCCTTCGCTCGGGCCGTGCGCGGTAGGGGAGTTGAGTGCCGGGTGCCGGTGAAGACTCCTGTGCATCGGCTGCCGGAGTTCCGGCGGTGTGTGGCTCTGCCGGAGACCGAGCGGGCCGCCGACGAGACCCTCGCGCTGCCCGTGGACGCCTCGTTGACCAAGCGGGAGATGCAGAGGATCGTTTCTGCATGCAACGCGCTCGGGGGACTGTTGCAGCCCGCTTTCTGATCGAGTCGGGGTCGGGAGGCGGTGGTTGGGCGCACGGGCCTGTTCGGGGTATGATTCTTTTCGTTGCCGCGAGGGAAACCTCGGGAAAGTGACAGGCCCTCTTAGCTCAGTCGGTAGAGCGTCTCCATGGTAAGGAGAAGGTCAACGGTTCGATTCCGTTAGAGGGCTCCAGACATCAGAAGGCCCCGCCCAATTGGGCGGGGCCTTCTGCGTGTTCGGGGTCGGTCAGTCCTTCTGGAGGCCCGGGACGCGCATCGCCAGGATCGCCATGTCGTCGGACGGGGCGTCGGAGGCGAAGCGTTCGACCGCGCGCATGACGCGGGCCGCGACTGCTCCCGCTGTGAGGCCCGTGCAGGTCGTGAGGACGTCGGTGAGGCCGTCGTCGCCCAGCATGCGGGTGCCCTCGCGGCGCTCTGTGACGCCGTCCGTGACGCACAGGAGGACGTCTCCGGGGTCGAGGGTGACCGTCTGCTCGTAGAGCTCCAGGTCGTCCATGACGCCGAGGAGGGGCTGGGGTTCGGCGGCGGGTTCGACGGTGCCGTCCTGGCGGAGGCGGAGCGGGAGGGGGTGGCCGGCGCAGACCACCTTCAGTTCGGCGCTGCCGTCCTCCTGGGGCCACAACTCGCCGTAGAGGAGCGTCAGGAAGCGGCTGCGGGCTCCCTCGTCGAGGATCGCGGAGTTGAGGCGCTCCAGGACCGCGGGGCCGCCGAAGCCCTCCCTGGCGAGCAGGCGGAGGGCGTGGCGGGCCAGGCCGGTGACCGCGGCGGCCTCGGGTCCTGTGCCGCAGACGTCGCCGATGGCGAAGCCGTAGACGCCGTCTCGGATGGGGAACAAGTCGTAGAAGTCGCCGCCTACTTCGTTGCCCTCGCCGGCCGCGCGGTAGATGACCTCGACCTCTACGCCCTCGATGTGCGGGAGGTCGGGGGGCAGGAGGCTGCGCTGGAGGGACTGGCTGATCGCCGTGCGTTCCGAGTACAGGCGGGCGTTGTCCAACGCCAGCGCCGCTCGGCGGCTCAAGTCCTCGGCCAGTTCCAGGATTTCCTGGCGGAAGTGTTCGTCGGTGGGCTTGCCGAGGGTCAGCATGCCGATGACGCGGTTGCGGGCGACCAGGGGGAGGACGACTGTCTCGCCGCCAACGGCGGATGCCGTAGCGAGAGTTGGGCCGATGCCCGAGCTGACGCGGCGGGTCGGCTCGCCGAGGCCGAGGCTGCGCATGGAGGTGCGCAGGGCGGCCTGGTGGGCGGCCTCGGCGGGGGCGGCCCAGACGCGGGCGCCGGGGGTGGGGACCGGGTCCGGAGGGGCGATCTTCGAGAGCAACGACTTGATGCCGTCGATGAGTTCCTCGTCCTCATGGAGGACATACGAGAGGTACGGGTCCGAGGACTGGTCGGCGATTGTGTAGACCGCGCACCAGGTGGCGAGCGTCGGGACCGTCATCTGGGCCATCAGGGCCAGGGTTTGGTCGCGGTCCAGGGTGCCGGCGAGGAGGTCGGAGGCCTCGACCAGGAAGCTGAGGGAGCCGCGGCGCAGGCGTTCCAGTTCGCCCAGGCGGGCCGATTCCACCGCCAACGCGATGCGGTCCGCGGCGAATTGGAGGCGGAGCGCTTCTTCGTTCGAGTACTTGTTGGGGCCTTCGGCGGCCACTCCGAGGGAGCCGGTGAGGCGGCCCTCCACCTTCAGGGGGACTGTGACGACCGAGCGCATTCCGGTGCCGCTGAGGAGCGGGACGGCGCCCGGGACGGCCTGGAGGTCCTCGTGGACGGCCGGCATGCGGGCGGAGCCGTAGCGGCCGGGGCCCGCTTCGACGGGCACGCGCGCGAAGCGCTGGCGGGCGGAGGGCAGGCCGGTGGAGGCGCGGACCTCCAACTCCGTTTCGTCGTCGGTCGCGAGGAGGAGGAAGGCGGAGTCTCCGTCGAGCATGTCGCGGGCGCGTTCGACCGTGCGCTGGAGGAGGCCGTCGAGGTCGTCCGGCGCGGGGGAGCCGATGAACACCTCGAACGGGTCGGTGTTCTGGCCGTCCGGGGTGGACGCCGCGTCGGGGGCGGGGCCGCGCAACGGGGTCTGCAGAACCGCGCGTTCGTGGTCCCGCACCAGGAGGCACACGGTTGACGGCTCGCCGTCCGTGTCGCGGACGCGGAGGTGGGAGGCGTAGACCGGGGTCACGCGGCCGTCGGCGCCGCGGATGCCGTAGGTGCCCTCCCAGCGGGAGAGGCGGAGGGCCTCGGCGATGCCGGTGCTGGTGCCCGGGGTGTGCGGCCAGGCGGCGAGGTCGGTGAGGGGCTTGCCGGTGACCTGCTCTGCGGCGTAGCCGAAGAGTTCCTCGGCGTCCTCGTTCCAGGACGCGATGGAGCCCGTACGGTCGATCTGGACGACCGCGACGCGGACTCTGCCGTCGGCGAGCGGGAGCAGGGCGGCCGGGAGGGACGGGCCGGCCGCGCGGGTGCCCACCGGGCGGGCGGGGAGGTCGAGTTGGAACCAGACCAGCTTCTTGGTGGGGGTGTAGTCGACGCCCCAGCGGCTGGCCAGGGCCGCGCACAGTTGGAGGCCGCGGCCGCCCTCGCGGTCGGGGCTGCTCATGCTGATCGCGGCCCCCTGGAGGGGGATCTCGCGCTCCGGGTAGTGGTCGGCGACCTCGATCCTCACGCCGTCGTCACTCCGTAGACACAGAACATCCGCGGCCGTGCCCGCGTGGACCACGGCGTTGGTCACCAGCTCGCTGGTGAGGACCACGGCGTCGTCGACGATGTCGGCGAAGCCCCAGCCCTGCAGGGTGTCGCGGACGAAGGACCGCGCGGTGGCGACCGATCGTCCCACGGGGTCGAAACTGGCGGCCGCGCGCGCGGTGATCACAGAACTCCTCGGCCTGTCGTCGGCGGGCAGGTCACCATGGCCGATCGTCGCCTGCCGGGGCACCGGCTGGTTTCCGGTCGGCGGGGGATCCTGGGGCGTTCCCCCAGGATGCAGTCCGGTGGTCATGGTGCGGTGCCCCTCCGATGCCTGCCCGCTCGTGCTCGTGCCACCGCCCAGGCCGGACGGAACCGGCGCGGCTGGACAGCCGCATGCAAGGTTACTTACCTTCACCGTCCATGCGGATGCCGGTCCGCAGTGTTTCCGTCCTCAGGGTGTGCGGACCGTGTGCGAAGCTGCCGAACTGTTATGGCCTGGTTCAGGCAGGGTGAAACACTGGGCAGGATTCTGGTGAAGGTCCGGGCAGGCCGGGTGTCTTCCGTGTACGGAGGGCAGCAAGCCCTGTTGAAGCCCGGTAAACCGGGCAGAGATACGCGGCAGTAACTGATACGCCGAGCAGTAGCACCCAGAACAGCAGTAACGGTCGACCCCTGCGGGAGGGACACAGTGGAGTCTGGCGCAGCGACGCGGGCCACCAAGACGCGCGCGAAAGGCGGACAGTCCCTGAAGAACCAGCGCAAACCGCGCAATGGGACCACGGAGGTGGACGCTGCCTCCTTGGACCGGCTGCTGACGGCTCTGGTCTCCATGCGGGACGGGAACTTCCGCAAGCGGCTCACGGTGTCCGGCGACGGCGTGATGTCGGAGATCGCCGCCGTGTTCAACGAGGTGGCCGACCGCAATCTGCATCTCACGGGCGAGCTGTCCCGGGTGCGGCGCATGGTGGGCCGCGAGGGAAAGCTCACGGAGCGGCTGGAGACGGGCGCCTGCGAGGGTTCCTGGGCCTCGGCCATCGACGCCTCCAACGCGCTCGTGGACGACCTCGTACGGCCCGTCTCCGAGGTCGGACGGGTGCTGTCCGCGGTGGCCGAGGGTGATCTGTCGCCGCGCATGGAGCTGCGGACGCAGGCGCCGGACGGGACCGGGCATCCGCTGCGCGGGGAGTTCCTGAAGGTCGGGCGGACCGTCAACAACCTGGTCGACCAGCTGTCGACGTTCACCGACGAGGTCACGCGCGTGGCCAGCGAGGTGGGCACCGAGGGCAAGCTGGGCGGGCAGGCACGCGTGCGTGGCATGTCCGGCTCGTGGAAGGACCTCACGGAGTCGGTCAACACGATGGCGTACCGGCTGACGGCCCAGGTGCGGGACATCGCGCTGGTGACCACGGCGGTCGCCAAGGGTGACCTGTCGCGGAAGGTCACCGTCCATGTCGCCGGCGAGATGCTGGAGCTCAAGAACACCGTCAACACGATGGTGGACCAGCTGTCGTCGTTCTCCTCCGAGGTGACGCGAGTCGCCCGTGAGGTGGGCACCGAGGGCGAGCTGGGCGGCCAGGCGCAGGTGCCGGGTGTGGCCGGGGTGTGGAAGGACCTCACCGACTCGGTGAACATCATGGCCGGCAACCTGACGGCCCAGGTGCGCGGGATCGCGCAGGTGACGACGGCGGTCGCCAACGGTGACCTGTCGCAGAAGGTGACCGTGTCGGCGCGGGGCGAGGTCGCCCAGCTCGCCGAGACGATCAACCAGATGACCGAGACGCTGCGGACGTTCGCGGACGAGGTCACGCGCGTGGCCAACGAGGTCGGTGCCGAGGGGCAGCTCGGCGGGCAGGCGAACGTGCCGGGTGCGGCGGGAACGTGGAAGGACCTCACCGATTCGGTGAACACGGTCTTCCGGAACCTGACGATTCAGGTGCGGGACATCGCCGCCGTGACGACCGCCGTGGCGAGCGGTGACCTGTCCCAGAAGGTCACGGTGAACGTGGCCGGCGAGATGCTGGAACTGAAGAACACCGTCAACGGGATGGTCGACCAGCTGTCCTCGTTCGGTGCCGAGGTCACGCGCGTGGCGCGCGAGATCGGTGTCGAGGGTGAACTGGGCGGCCAGGCGCAGGTGCCGGGCGCGGCCGGGACGTGGAAGGACCTGACGGACTCCGTCAACACGGCGTTCCGCAACCTCACCGGACAGGTGAGGAACATCGCGCAGGTGACGAC
Organism: Streptomyces sp. NPDC050528; assembly: GCF_044457795.1. Taxonomy (NCBI): domain Bacteria; kingdom Bacillati; phylum Actinomycetota; class Actinomycetes; order Kitasatosporales; family Streptomycetaceae; genus Streptomyces; species Streptomyces sp. NPDC050528. The sequence goes on along the minus strand of NZ_JBITHH010000006.1, from coordinate 630,510 downwards.
GGCCGTGGCCAACGGCGACCTGTCGCAGAAGGTCACCGTCGATGTGTCCGGCGAGATGCTTCAGTTGAAGAACACCGTCAACACGATGGTGGACCAGCTGTCTTCGTTCGCCGACCAGGTGACGCGGATGGCCCGTGACGTGGGCACGGAGGGCCGGCTCGGTGGCCAGGCGCGCGTGGACGGTGTCTCGGGCACCTGGAAGGAGCTCACCGACTCCGTCAACTCGATGGCCGGGAACCTGACTTCCCAGGTGCGCAACATCGCCCAGGTGACCACGGCGGTGGCCCAGGGCGACCTGTCCCAGAAGATCGACGTGGACGCGCGCGGCGAGATCCTGGAGCTGAAGAACACCATCAACACGATGGTCGACCAGCTCTCCGCCTTCGCGGACCAGGTGACCCGGGTGGCCCGCGAGGTGGGCACGGAGGGGCGCCTGGGCGGGCAGGCGCAGGTGCCCGGTGTCGCCGGTGTGTGGCGGGACCTGACCGACTCGGTGAACGGCATGGCCGGCAACCTCACCGCGCAGGTGCGCAACATCGCGCAGGTCGCGACCGCGGTGGCCCGGGGTGACCTGTCCCAGAAGATCACCGTGGACGCGCGCGGGGAGATCCTGGAGCTGAAGAACACCCTGAACACGATGGTCGACCAGCTGTCCTCGTTCGCCGAGGAGGTCACGCGTGTGGCCCGCGAGGTGGGCACCGAGGGGCAGTTGGGCGGGCAGGCCGAGGTGCAGGGTGTCTCCGGCACCTGGAAGGACCTCACGCAGTCGGTGAACTTCATGGCGAACAACCTGACCATCCAGGTGCGCCAGATCGCCGAGGTCACGACCGCCGTCGCCAAGGGCGACCTCTCCAAGAAGATCACCGTCGACGCCAAGGGCGAGATCCTCGAACTCGTCACCACCGTCAACACGATGGTCGACCAGCTGTCGTCCTTCGCCGAGCAGGTGACCCGGGTCGCCCGCGAGGTGGGCACCGAGGGCATCCTGGGCGGCCAGGCGCACGTACCGGGTGTCACGGGCATCTGGAAGGACCTCAGCGGCAACGTCAACCTGATGGCCAACAACCTGACCATGCAGGTGCGGAACATCTCCCAGGTCGCGGCGGCCGTCGCCAACGGTGACCTGACCCGGACGGTGACGATCGAGGCGCGCGGCGAGGTCGCGCAGCTCGCCGACACCTTCAACACCATGGTGAAGACGCTGAGTTCGTTCGCCGACCAGGTCACCAAGGTGGCCCGCGAGGTGGGCACGGACGGCATCCTGGGCGGTCAGGCGCGCGTGCCCGGTGTGGCCGGCACGTGGAAGGACCTCACCGAGTCCGTGAACGGGATGGCGTCCAACCTGACCGGTCAGGTGCGCAACATCGCGATGGTCACCACGGCCATCGCCAAGGGCGACCTGACCAAGAAGATCGACATCGACGCCCGCGGCGAGATCCTCGAACTCAAGACGACGATCAACACCATGGTCGACCAGCTGTCCAGCTTCGCCGAGGAGGTCACCCGGGTCGCCCGTGAAGTGGGCACCGAGGGGCAACTCGGCGGCCAGGCACGCGTGCGTGACGTCGACGGCACCTGGCGCGACCTCACCGAGTCGGTGAACGAGATGGCCGGGAACCTGACCCGGCAGGTGCGCGCCATCGCGCGCGTGGCGACCGCGGTGACCCGCGGCGACCTGAACCTGAAGATCGACGTCGACGCGGCGGGCGAGATCCAGGAACTGCAGGACTACATCAACAAGATGATCGCCAACCTGCGCGACACCACGATCGCCAACAAGGAGCAGGACTGGCTCAAGGGCAACCTCGCCCGGATCTCCGCGCTGATGCAGGGCCGCCGCGACCTGGACGACGTCGCCTCGCTGATCATGAGCGAGCTGACGCCGGTGGTCTCCGCGCAGCACGGGGCGTTCTTCCTCGCGCTGCCCCTGGCGGATGCCGAGGGCGAGGAGGCGTACGAACTGCGCATGCTCGGGTCGTACGGCTACTCCATGGGCTCCATGCCGACCTCGTTCAGGCCCGGTGAGGCGCTGATCGGGACGGCCGCCCAGGAGCGGCGCACGATCCTCGTGGAGAACGCGCCCAGCGGCTATCTGAAGATCTCCTCGGGGCTCGGGGAGGCGCCGCCCGCGCAGGTGATCGTGCTTCCGGTGCTGTTCGAGGGGAAGGTGCTCGGCATCATCGAGCTGGCCTCCTTCACGCCCTTCACGCAGATCCAGAAGGACTTCCTCAACCAGATCGCCGAGATGATCGCGACCAGCGTCAACACCATCTCCGTCAACACCAAGACGGAGGTGCTGCTGAAGCAGTCGCAGGAGCTGACCGAGCAACTCCGCGAGCGGTCGGCCGAGTTGGAGAACCGGCAGAAGGCACTCCAGTCCTCCAACGCCGAACTGGAGGAGAAGGCCGAGCTGTTGGCCCAGCAGAACCGTGACATCGAGGTGAAGAACACCGAGATCGAGGAGGCGCGGCAGGTCCTGGAGGAGCGTGCCGAGCAGCTCGCGGTGTCGATGCGCTACAAGAGCGAGTTCCTCGCCAACATGTCGCACGAGCTGCGCACACCGCTCAACTCGCTGCTGATCCTGGCCAAGTTGCTCGCCGACAACGCGGAGGGAAACCTCTCCCCGAAGCAGGTCGAGTTCGCCGAGACGATCCACGGCGCGGGGTCCGACCTGCTCCAGCTGATCAACGACATCCTGGACCTGTCGAAGGTCGAGGCGGGCAAGATGGACGTCTCCCCGACGCGCATCGCGCTCGTCCAACTCGTCGACTACGTAGAGGCCACTTTCCGTCCGCTGACCGCGGAGAAGGGCCTCGACCTGTCGGTCCGGGTGTCGCCGGAACTGCCGGCCACGCTGCACACCGACGAGCAGCGCCTCCTCCAGGTGCTGCGCAACCTGCTGTCGAACGCGGTGAAGTTCACCGACTCCGGGGCGGTCGAGCTGGTCATCCGGCCGGCCGGCGCGGATGTGCCGGTGGCGATCCGGGAGCAGCTCCTGGAGGCCGGTTCGCTGCGGGACGCGGACGCCGCCCTTATCGCGTTCTCGGTGACCGACACCGGGATCGGGATCGCCGGCAGCAAGATGCGGGTCATCTTCGAGGCGTTCAAGCAGGCGGACGGTACGACCAGCCGCAAGTACGGCGGTACCGGCCTCGGGCTGTCGATCTCCCGGGAGATCGCGCAGTTGCTCGGCGGTGAGATCCACGCGCAGAGCGAACCGGGACGCGGTTCGACGTTCACGCTGTATTTGCCGCTGCACCCCAGCGAACTGCCCCCGCAGGGCTATCAGCAGCTGCCCGCGCTGGAGGCGGGCGACCTGGTGGCGTCCGCGGCGGAACTCGCCGAACTCACGGAGCGGAGCGAGGTGGGCATCGAGATGCCGGCCGAGGTGAAGTCGTACCACGAGACCCAGAACGGTGCCGCCGCGCTCTTCAGGCGCCGTCGCCGGGCCGTCGAGTCCGCCCAGCTCGGGCAGACCGTACGGGACCAGTGGGCGTCCGAGGAGTCCGCGCCGACCTCGCGCCGGGGCATCCGGTTCAACGGGGAGAAGGTGCTGATCGTCGACGACGACATCCGCAACGTCTTCGCGCTGACCAGCGTCCTGGAGCAGCACGGTCTGTCCGTGCTGTACGCGGAGAACGGCCGTGAGGGCATCGAGGTCCTGGAGCAGCACGACGATGTGACGGTCGTTCTGATGGACATCATGATGCCCGAGATGGACGGATACGCGACGACGACGGCGATCCGCAGGATGCCGCAGTTCGCCGGGCTCCCGATCATCGCGCTGACCGCGAAGGCGATGAAGGGCGACCGGGAGAAGGCGATCGAATCGGGCGCCTCGGACTACGTCACCAAGCCGGTCGATCCCGATCACCTGTTGTCGGTGATGGAGCAGTGGATGCGTCCGGAGTGAAGGAAACGACCGGACTTGACGGGAAAGCAGTGGGAACCGTGCGGGGAACGTTCGGTGGCCACGCGGAGTTGCTGACTGAGTGTGGCCGAAGCCGTGTAGAAGCACGGGATTCGGGGAACCTTCTGGTCTCCCGCTACGTTTCTGCTACGTGCACAGTGACATCGCGGTGACAGGGTGTGGCGACAGGCGGGGTGCGGCTACCATGACCGGCACAAGGACGGACGGCGCAAGAGAGTCGTCCCCTGGGGCGGCGCCCGGTGCACATCCGGGGCGAGGAGGGCGGGCCATGGTGCAGAAGGCCAAGATCCTCCTGGTCGATGACCGGCCGGAGAATCTGCTGGCGCTGGAGGCCATCCTCTCTGCGCTCGATCAGACACTGGTTCGGGCATCGTCCGGGGAGGAAGCGCTCAAAGCACTGCTGACGGACGACTTCGCGGTCATTCTGCTGGACGTCCAGATGCCGGGCATGGACGGTTTCGAAACCGCCGCGCACATCAAGCGACGGGAGCGGACCCGGGACATCCCGATCATCTTCCTCACCGCGATCAACCACGGCCCGCACCACACCTTCCGGGGTTACGCGGCGGGCGCGGTCGACTACATCTCCAAGCCGTTCGACCCGTGGGTGCTGCGCGCGAAGGTCTCGGTCTTCGTCGAGCTCTACATGAAGAACTGCCAGCTTCGGGAGCAAGCGGCCCTGCTGCGGCTCCAGTTGGACGGCAAGCCCGCGGTCGGGGCGGCCAAGGAACCGGCCGGACTGCTCGCCGAGCTGTCGGCGCGGCTCGCGGCCGTCGAGGAACAGGCGGAGGCGCTGTCCAAGCAGCTCGACGACGAGTCGGCGGACGCGGCGGCCGTAGCGACCGCGGCTCATCTCGAACGCAAACTCACCGGGCTGCGCAGGGCACTCGACGCCCTGGAGCCGGGTACGGGCAGCGGAGCACCATCGGTCCCGTCGCAGAACTGACGTCCGCCGCGGGCGCAGTTGTGCGTGAGCCGGCGTCAGTTCCCGGTCTCGTACGGGCGACACGAACGGGTGAAGCAGTGGGCACACGTGTCCGCTGCCGTCTCCACAGGTAACCTCACACCTATGGCCTCACGTCCCTCCGCAGCCAAGAAGCAGCCCGCCAAGAGGGCTGCTCCGGCGAAGGCTCCGGCGAAGAAGGCCGCTGCGAAACGGGCCCCGGCGAAGAAAGCGGTCGCCAAGAAGACCGCCCGCCCGGCGCCCAAGCCGGCGCCCAGCCCCACCGGGGGCATCGTCAAGCTCGTGCGCGCCGTCTGGCTCGGCACCGCGCACGCCGTCGGCGCGGTGTTCCGCGGAATAGGGCAGGGCGCGAAGAACTTGGACCCGGCCCACCGCAAGGACGGCGTCGCACTGCTGCTCCTCGGTCTCGCGCTGATCGTGGCCGCCGGCACCTGGGCCGATCTGCGCGGCCCGGTCGGCGACCTCGTCGAGATCCTGGTGACCGGCGCCTTCGGCCGCCTCGACCTGCTCGTGCCGATACTGCTCGCGGTCATCGCCGTGCGGTTCATCCGCCACCCCGAGAAGCCCGAGGCCAACGGCCGCATCGTGATCGGCCTGTCCGCGCTCGTCATCGGCGTGCTCGGCCAGGTCCACATCGCCTGCGGCGCGCCCGCCCGCAGCGACGGCATGCAGGCCATAAGGGACGCCGGCGGCCTCATCGGCTGGGGTGTGGCGACCCCGCTGACCTACACCATGGGCGAGGTCCTCGCCGTACCCCTGCTGGTGCTGCTCACGATCTTCGGGCTGCTGGTCGTCACGGCCACGCCCGTCAACGCCATCCCGCAGCGCCTGCGGCTGCTCGGCGTGAAGCTCGGCATCGTCCACGACTACGAGGACGACGAGGAGTTCGTCGGCGAGGACGACGAGCGCTACGACGAGCAGTGGCGCGAGGCGCTGCCCGCGCGCACCCGCAAGCGCGGGAGCGCCCCCGAGGCCTACGACCCCGACAGCGCCGAGCAGGACGCCCTCTCCAAGCGCCGGAGCCGCCCCCGGCGCTCCGCGGTGCCCCAGCCCGACATGAACCGCCCCATGGACGCCGTGGACGTCGCAGCGGCCGCCGCAGCGGCGCTCGACGGGGCCGTCCTGCACGGCATGCCGCCCTCGCCGATCGTCGCCGACCTCACCCAGGGCGTCCGGGTGGGCGACCGTGAGGACACCACCCCGACGCCCGTCCCGGCCCCGACAGCGCGCCCCAAGCAGGAGAAGCTCAAGGCCGAGCCGGCCGAACGCGTCGTGGCGGACCTGACCAAGGCCCCCCCGGAGGAGATGCGCGACCTGCCGCCGCGGGCCGAGCAGCTCCAGCTCTCCGGCGACATCACGTACGCGCTGCCCTCGCTCGACCTCCTCACGCGCGGGGGCCCCGGCAAGGCGCGCAGCGCGGCGAACGACGCCGTGGTCGCCTCCCTGACGAACGTCTTCTCCGAGTTCAAGGTCGACGCCGCCGTCACCGGCTTCACACGCGGGCCGACGGTCACGCGCTATGAGGTGGAGCTCGGCCCCGCCGTCAAGGTCGAGCGGATCACCGCCCTCACCAAGAACATCGCCTACGCCGTCGCCAGCCCCGACGTGCGGATCATCAGCCCGATCCCCGGCAAGTCCGCGGTCGGCATCGAGATCCCGAACACGGACCGCGAGATGGTCAACGTCGGCGACGTCCTGCGCCTCGCGGACGCGGCCGAGGACGACCACCCGATGCTCGTGGCACTCGGCAAGGACGTCGAGGGCGGCTACGTCATGGCCAACATGGCGAAGATGCCGCACATCCTGGTGGCCGGCGCCACCGGCTCGGGCAAGTCGTCCTGCATCAACTGCCTGATCACGTCGATCATGTGCCGGGCGACCCCCGAGGACGTCCGCATGGTCCTCGTCGACCCCAAGCGCGTCGAACTGACCGCCTACGAAGGCATCCCGCACCTGATCACGCCCATCATCACCAACCCGAAGCGGGCCGCCGAGGCGCTCCAGTGGGTCGTACGCGAGATGGACCTCAGGTATGACGACCTCGCCGCCTTCGGGTACCGGCACATCGACGACTTCAACCAGGCCATCCGCGACGGGAAACTGAAGACTCCGGAGGGCAGCGAGCGGGAGCTCAAGACCTATCCGTACCTCCTGGTGATCGTCGACGAGCTGGCCGACCTGATGATGGTCGCGCCGCGGGACGTCGAGGACTCGATCGTGCGCATCACACAGCTCGCGCGCGCGGCCGGCATCCACCTGGTGCTCGCGACACAGCGCCCCTCCGTAGACGTCGTCACCGGTCTGATCAAGGCGAACGTGCCCTCCAGGCTCGCGTTCGCCACCTCGTCCCTGGCCGACTCCCGGGTCATCCTCGACCAGCCCGGTGCCGAGAAGCTCATCGGCAAGGGTGACGGCCTGTATCTGCCGATGGGTCAGAACAAACCCACCCGTATGCAGGGCGCCTTCGTCACCGAGGACGAGATCCACGCCGTCGTGCAGCACTGCAAGGACCAGATGACCCCGGTCTTCCGGGAGGACGTCACCGTCGGCACCAAGCAGAAGAAGGAGGTCGACGAGGAGATCGGCGACGACCTCGACCTGCTGTGCCAGGCGGTCGAGCTGGTCGTGTCCACGCAGTTCGGGTCGACCTCGATGCTCCAGCGCAAACTGCGCGTCGGCTTCGCCAAGGCCGGGCGGCTCATGGACCTCATGGAGTCGCGGGGCATCGTCGGACCCAGCGAGGGATCCAAGGCGCGTGACGTTCTTGTGAAGGCCGACGAGGTGGATGGCGTGCTCGCGGTGATCCGCGGGGAGTCTGAAGGGTAGGCGTCCGCCGAAAGGTCCGCCGAAAGGATGCGACCGTGATCCACCCGTTAGAGATCCTCGGGCAACCGTTTCCCTTTGCCGTACGTCAAGTTGAGCGGGAAGACAGATGGGGCTCCCACCATGGGGTCCGTGTCTGACCCGTCATCGGACTGTCCGGCCATACCGATGGCGTACAAAGTCCCACCGCCCGGTTGCCCCACCCTTCGGTACCCCCCCTAGACTGAATTTCCAGCACAGGCGGCTACACGCTCGAAAGGCGCCCCCGTGTCCATCGGCAACTCCCCTGAAGACGAGCGTCCGTTCGAAGACGGTCGCTCCGAAGAGGGTCATGAGGAAGAAGCCCGCCCTTCCGTCGGCCGAGCCCTGCAGCAGGCACGTATCGCCGCCGGGCTGACCGTCGACGACGTCAGCAGTGCCACCCGGGTCCGCATCGCCATCGTGCACGCCATCGAGGCCGACGACTTCACGCCCTGCGGCGGTGACGTCTACGCCCGCGGGCACATCAGGACCCTCGCCAAGGCCGTCCACATCGATCCCGCCCCGCTCCTCGCGCGCTACGACGACGATCACGGCGGACGCCCGGCCCCGACGCCGGCGGCGCCCCTCTTCGAGGCGGAACGTATCCGTCCGGAGCGGCGCGGCCCCAACTGGACCGCGGCCATGGTCGCCGCGATCGTCGCCGTGGTCGGCTTCGTCGGGTTCACGGCGTTCAAGGGCGGCGACAGCGACACGGACGCCGCGACGCAGGCCACCCAGGGAGCCACGCCCAGCCCCAGCAAGTCCACCGCGCCCAAGCCCTCGAACACCACCGCCACGCCCAAGTCCGACCCCTCCGACAGTGCCATCGCCGCCGCGCCGCAGGACAAGGTGACGGTCCAGGTGAGCGCGGTCGACGGCCGCAGCTGGATCTCCGCCAAGGACCACAACGGCCGGATGCTCTTCGACGGACTCCTCAAGAAGGGCGAGTCCAAGACCTTCCAGGACAGCTCGAAGGTCAACCTGATCCTCGGTGACGCCGGTGTGATCCAGCTCTACGTCAACGGCAAGAAGATCGAGGACGACTTCCAGCCCGGAGCCGTGGAGCGCCTCACGTACACGAAGGGCGACCCCGAGGTCGGTTAGTCCGGTCCTGCGGAGTGGTCCTTTCAAGGGGTTGGCCAAGATCGGCCAACCCCTTCGACGTGGGGTGTCAGTGGGACGAAGTAGTCTTGAGCCCATGCCTGAACGCCGTACCGTCGCACTCGTCACTCTTGGCTGCGCCCGTAACGAGGTGGACTCGGAGGAGCTCGCAGGCCGCTTGGAGGCGGACGGCTGGCAACTCGTGGAGGACGCCGAGGACGCGGACGTCGCCGTCGTCAACACCTGTGGCTTCGTCGAGGCCGCCAAGAAGGACTCCGTCGACGCCCTCCTCGAAGCCAACGACCTGAAGGGCCACGGCAGAACGCAGGCCGTCGTCGCGGTGGGCTGCATGGCCGAGCGGTACGGCAAGGAGCTCGCCGAGGCGCTGCCCGAGGCGGACGGGGTGCTCGGCTTCGACGACTACTCCGACATCTCCGACCGCCTGCAGACCATCCTGAACGGCGGCATCCACGCCTCGCACACCCCGCGCGACCGCCGCAAGCTGCTGCCGATCAGCCCCGCCGAGCGGCAGGAGTCCGCCGCCGACGTCGCGCTGCCCGGCCACGGCCCGGTCGACCTCCCGGACGGCCTCGCGCCCGCCTCGGGCCCCCGCGCGCCCCTGCGCCGCCGCCTGGACGGCTCCCCGGTCGCCTCGGTGAAGCTCGCCTCCGGCTGCGACCGCCGCTGCACCTTCTGCGCCATCCCGTCCTTCCGCGGCTCCTTCATCTCCCGCCGCCCCAGCGACGTCCTGAACGAGACCCGCTGGCTGGCCGAACAGGGCGTCAAGGAGATCATGCTGGTCTCCGAGAACAACACGTCCTACGGCAAGGACCTGGGCGACATCCGCCTCCTGGAGACGCTGCTGCCCGAGCTGGCGGACATCGACGGCCTGGAGCGCGTGCGGGTCAGCTACCTCCAGCCCGCCGAGATGCGCCCCGGGCTCATCGACGTCCTCACGTCGACCCCGAAGGTCGCGCCCTACTTCGACCTGTCCTTCCAGCACTCCGCGCCGGACGTGCTGCGCTCCATGCGCCGCTTCGGCGACACCGACCGCTTCCTCGAACTGCTCGACACCATCCGCTCCAAGGCCCCGCAGGCCGGCGTCCGCTCGAACTTCATCGTGGGCTTCCCCGGCGAGTCCGAGTCCGACCTGGCCGAGCTGGAGCGCTTCCTGAACGGCGCGCGCCTGGACGCCATCGGTGTCTTCGGCTACTCCGACGAGGAGGGCACGGAGGCGGCGACGTACGACAAGAAGCTCGACCAGGACGTCGTGGACGCGCGGCTCGCGCATATCTCCCGGCTCGCCGAGGAACTCGTCTCGCAGCGCGCCGAGGAGCGCGTCGGCGAGACCGTGCAGGTGCTGGTCGAGTCGGTGGACTCCGAGGACGGCGCCTACGGCCGCGGTGAGCACCAGGCGCCGGAGACGGACGGCCAGGTGCTCCTCACGAGCGGCGAAGGCCTGAGCGTCGGCCGTATGGTCGAGGCGAAGGTGGTCGGTACGGAAGGTGTCGACCTGGTGGCCGAGCCGCTCCTGGGCTCGCTCGCGTGTAGTGAGGAGGCGGGCAGATGACCGGAGTCCCGGCATCGGCGGCGGGCGGCACCTCCAGCGCGAGCGGCGCGCCCGCGAGCGCGGGTTCCGGTGCGGCCTCCGGTGGCGCCCCTTCCGGCGCGATGTCGGGCAATGTCTCCGGTGGTGTCCCCTCCGGCGGTGCGGCCTCTGGTGGTGCGGCCTCCGGTGGTGTCTCGCCCGGTGTTGTCGAGACGGGCGTGGCCGGTGGGCAGAGGCCTGCGCGCGGTGCGAAGGTCGTCGCCGCGGCCGTCAACCAGGCGAGCGTCTGGAACATCGCCAACTTCCTGACCATGCTCCGGCTGCTGCTCGTCCCCGGCTTCGTCGCCCTGATGCTGGCCGACGGCGGGTACGACCCGGCGATGCGCTCGTTCGCCTGGGCGGCGTTCGCCATCGCCATGATCACCGACCTGTTCGACGGCCATCTGGCCCGCACGTACGACCTCGTCACCGACTTCGGGAAGATCGCCGACCCCATCGCCGACAAGGCGATCATGGGAGCGGCGCTGATCTGTCTGTCCTCGCTCGGCGATCTGCCGTGGTGGGTGACCGTCGTCATCCTCGGCCGGGAACTCGGGATCACGCTGCTGCGTTTTGTTGTCATCCGGTACGGCGTGATTCCCGCGTCGCGAGGCGGCAAGCTGAAGACCCTCATCCAGGGCGTGGCCGTAGGGATGTATGTGCTGGCGCTGACCGGCTGGCTGGCCACGCTGCGGTTCTGGGTGATGGCTGCGGCCGTGATTCTGACCGTGCTGACCGGGCTGGACTATGTGAGACAGGCCATTGTGCTGCGTCGGCAGGGAATCGCCGAGCGCATGGCGGCGGCGGAGGAGACGGAAGCGTGAGTTCCACGGCCACTGAAGTGGTGCGACTACTGACGGTGAGCGGTGCGACGCTCGCTGTTGCCGAGTCGCTCACCGGTGGCCTGGTTGCGGCGGAGATCACATCGGTGCCCGGAGCTTCCAAGGCCTTCCGTGGTTCGGTCACCGCCTACGCCACCGAGCTGAAGCACCAACTGCTCGGTGTGGACGCGACCCTGCTGGCCGAGCGGGGAGCCGTAGACGCGCAGGTCGCGGCCCAGATGGCGGTCGGCGTGCGGAAGGCGCTCGGCGCCGACTGGGGCATCGCGACCACCGGCGTGGCGGGTCCCGAGCCGCAGGACGGACAGCCTGTGGGGACGGTTTTCGTGGCCGTGGACGGCCCGTTTGGACCTGATTCGGATGAAACCGGTGGCGGGAAAGTGGCCGCGCTGCGGTTGAACGGCGGCCGGGCGGAAATTCGTAGAGAGAGTGTACGGAGCGTACTCGCGCTGCTTCTGGAGCGGCTCGTGAGCGAACAGACCGGGAATGAGCGGACACAGGATACGGAACAGAACGGGGGGTTTTGATGTTTGCAGCCCTGAGTGAACACGACATCGCTCCCCGCACGGCCGCGGCGCAAGGCGGTACGGTGGGGCGAGAAGGATGCGGCTACGCGGTCCGAGGAGGGAGCCACCGATGATTCTGCTCCGTCGCCTGTTGGGTGACGTGCTGCGTCGGCAGCGCCAGCGCCAGGGCCGTACTCTGCGCGAAGTCTCCTCGTCCGCCCGAGTCTCACTCGGCTATCTCTCCGAGGTGGAGCGGGGGCAGAAAGAGGCTTCCTCTGAACTGCTGTCCGCCATCTGCGACGCGTTGGACGTACGGATGTCCGAACTCATGCGGGAAGTGAGCGACGAGCTCGCTCTCGCCGAGCTGGCCCAGTCTGCTGCGGCCACCGGTTCTGTGCCCACGTCGGTACGTCCGATGCTGGGTTCCGTGTCGGTGACCGGTGTGCCACCGGAACGGGTGACCATCAAGGCCCCCGCCGAGGCGGTGGACGTGGTCGCCGCGTGACGCTCACGCTGGTGTAGGCCGATGCGACGCTGATCGGCAGCGAGCTGATCAGTACCGAGAAGTGTGCGAGCCCCGGCCGGGGCTTCTCCAGGGGGACCTGGAGGGGAGCGGCCGGGGTTTTTCGCGTTCCGGGCGCCTTGTGCGGCTGCCCGTGGCCGTGACGGTCCGTTTGCCGGTGTGACCCGGTGCGGTCATGGTTGAGGCGTGTGGTGCGTCCGTGTGCCGTCGATGCGCCCTTCTTGCGGGTGACCGTGACGTTCTAGCGTCGGGCTGGAGGTGGGGCCATGGCGGCGCGAATAGCACGCTGGGGGCTCGCGCTCGGGCTCTGCGCCGCGTGGTGGGTGGCCGTGCTGCGGCTCGCGCTGACACCGCACGCGGGGGCGCTGGAGGGGGCTGTGGCGGCCGGGGGGTGGGGGCTGAGTCTGCTTCCGGTGCACTGCATGCCGAAGGCTCGGGCGGTGGGGGCTGTGGCTGCGGGGCGGTGGAGGGCGGCTTGGCGGGGGGCTGTGGTGCCGGTGCCGGTGCCGGTTGCCGGGGCGGTGCCGGATGTTGGGTTTGTGGGGGGTGGGGTGACGGGTGGTGGGGTGCTGCCGGATTCCGGGGTGACGGGTGATGGGGTTTGGTCGGGCCCTGAGGGGACGGGCGCTGGGGTGGGGGCGGGCCCTGGTGGGACGGACGTTGGGGTGAGGCCGGACTTCGGGGTGACGGACGCTGGGGCGTGGCCGGGCCAGGGCGGGACGGAGGTTGGGACGACGGACGCCGGGGTCACGCCAGACCCGGGTGGGATGGATGTTGGGGCGTGGTCGGATCCGGGTGGGACGGACGCTGGGTCCACGTCGGACCCGAGTGGGACGGACGCTGGGGTGTGGTCGCACCCGGGTGTGACCGACGCTGGGATGACGGACGCCGGGGTCACGCCAGACCCGCGCGTGACGGACGCCGGGGCGCGGTCGGGCTTGGGTGGGACGGATGCTGGGGCGTGGCCGGACCCAGGTGTGACGGACGCTGGGGTGGCGTCGGCGGACGGATCGCTGCCGGGCGGCGGACGATCGTCGGACGTTGGACTGTCGCCGGGCACCGGACCGTCGCCGGATGCCTGGGCGTCGTCGGCCCCCGGAACGGCGCCGGATGCCGAGTCGGAGCCTGTTACCAAGGCATCGCCACGCCGCCGTTCGGGCGGAGGATCTGGCCCGTCGTGAACGACGACGCGTCCGACGCCAGATGCAGCACCGCGTGGGCGATGTCCTCCGGCTCACCTACTCGGCCCAGCGGCGACAGCCGGGTCATCATCGCTTCGGTACGGGCCTGGGCCTCGCCCTCGTGGTGGTCGGTCATGGGCGTGCGGATCCAGCCGGGCGCGACCGCGTTGACGCGGATGCCGTGCCGGCCGAGCTCCGTCGCCAGCGTCTTCGTCAGCTGGACTACGGCCGCCTTGGCCGCGCTGTAGCAGAGCAGTCCGGCTCCTCCGGTGTCGATGGCACCGGAGGCCATGGTGATGATGCTGCCCTTGGTGCCGCGGTCGAGCATCAACCGGGCCGCCTCCTGGCAGGCGTACAGGACGCCCTTGAAGTTGACGTTCAGCACCCGGTCGAGATCCTCGTCCCGGGTCTCCAGCACCGTGCTGCTGTGCATGATCCCGGCGACCGCGGCCATCACGTGCAGGTCCTCGCAGGACTCGACGGCCTGCCTGATCTGCGTGCGGTCGGTGACGTCCAGGTGATGGGTGCGGGCGGTGCCGCCCTTGTCCTTGATCAGGGTCGCCGTCTCGTGCAGGCCCTGCGCGTCGCGGTCGGCGCAGTGCACGGTGGCGCCCGCCTCGGCGAGCAGTACGGCGGAGGCGCGGCCGATACCGCTGGCGGCGCCGGTGACGAAAGCGGTGCGTCCGGTGAGGTCGTACGCCGTGACGGGCATGAACCGACCGTACGAGGGTTTCTGACGGGTCGTCAATTAGTCGTACGGTGCTGAGTTTTGCGGGGTGGAGTGGCGCCCGGTGCCGGTCCTACCTGGCAGGTCGGGCACCAGTAGGTGGGGCGTTCGCGGGAGCCGTCGCCTTGGTTCGCCGTACGGACGGGGGTGTTGCAGCGGAGGCAGGGACGGGGTGCGCGGCCGTAGACGAAGAGGTCGGGGGTGCCGGGAGCGGTGGTGCGGGGAGCTGTGGTGCGGTTCGGGGCGTTGCTCGTGAGGGTGCTGGTGGTGTTGCGGAGGGGGCGGTCGCGGTTGGCTTCCAGGAGGCGCTTGGCGATGGCGGGGAGCTTGGCGGCGCGGTCGGCGGGGAGTGCGCCGATGGGGAGCCAGGGGGTGGCTCCGAGGAGGAAGCAGAGTTCGCTTTTGTAGATGTTGCCGATGCCGGCCAGGTTGCGCTGGTCGAGCAGGGCCTCGCCGAGGGGGCGGGCGGGGTCCGCGAGGAGGTTGGCGAGGGCCAGCTCCGGGTTCCAGCCGGGGCCCAGGAGGTCGGGGCCGAGGTGGCCCACGGCGCGGTCTTCGTCGGTCGTGCGGAGGAGTTCCAGGACGGGGAGGCGGTAGCCGACGGCCGTGCGGTCGGCGGTGCCGAGGATCACGCGGATCTGGTGGGCCGGGCCGCCGCCGCTCCAGCGTTGGCCGTTGGCGTAGACCCTCCAGGTGCCGTCCATCCGTAGGTGGGAGTGGAGAGTGAGGTCGCCCTCGATGCGGGTCAGCAGGTGTTTGCCCCGGGGGGTGACGTCCAGGACGGTGCGGCCGGTGAGGTCTGCCGTGGCGTACTTGGGCACGCGGAGGTCGCTGCGGGTCAGCACCTTGCCCGCGAGGGCCGTGTGGAGGCGCTTCGCTGTCTGCCAGACGGTGTCTCCTTCAGGCATGGGCCAAGGGTGGCACGGCGTGAGGGTGGGAGGTGAGGGCTGACCTGGGGTGCTGTGCCGCGTGGCTCATGCGCGGAGGCGCAGGCCGCGCGGTGTCGCGATGAAGCCCGCTCCTTCCAGGAGGGTGCCGATGGGAGAGGCCAGGGCCGAGGCGCCGTTGACGCGCTCCACCGTGACCGTGCCGAGGGAACCGGCTCGGGCCGCCGCCGCGAGGGCCTCGGCGGCCGCCTGGAGGCGTGGGTCCTCGGTGGCTGCGGCGTCCGGTGCGGAGGGCCAGGCGAGCAGGGTCTTGCCGCCGCGCTCCATGTAGAGCGTCAGCTCACCCTCGACCAGCACTACGAGAGAGCCCGCTTTGCGTCCCGGCTTGTGCCCGGCACCGGTCGGCGGCTCGGGCCAGGGGAGGGCGGCGCCGTACGCGTTCGCCGGGTCTGCGGCGGCCAGGACCACGGCTCGGGTGGCGAGGGAGGGGCGGCGGGTGTGGTGGTTGGCGTAGGGGGAGCTGGTGTTGCCCTGGGGTGTGGGGGCGGGGAAGTCGCGGGGGGAGATGTAGTCGCCCGGGGCCGGGGGGTGCGAGGCGGGGGTGCGGTGGTGCCGGGATGTGGGCGCGCCCGGGTTCGGGAGGCGGTCGTCCGGTGCGCCCACGCTGTCGAGGTCGTCGAAGTCGGTGAACGGGCCGAAGTCGTCGGCGAAGTCGTGGACTCCGGAGGAGTTGGATGTGGCGGATGCATCCGGGAAGCCGGGTGTTCCGGGGGTGTGGGACGTGTCGTGTCGGTCGTGGTCGGCGGGGGAGGCGTACGGGGCTTGGCGGTTGCGGGCGTCAGGCGAGGAGTACGGGTCTTGGCGGTCACGGTCGTCGAGCGAGGAGTACGGGTCCTGGTGGCCACGGTTGCCGGGTGAGTCGTAGCCGGTGCTCGGGGCTCCGAAGGGGGCGGCGGAACCGTTGCCGGAACCGGTCTGCGGTGAGTTGGTGCCGCCGAGGACGCCGAAGCCGTAGGGGTCGTTGTCCGTGAGGTCGGGAGTGGGCAGCTCGTCGCCCCGGTCGCGGGCGTTGGCCACCGCGCGGAGGCGGTCCACCGCGCCGTCCATCGCGAACTGGGCCGCGCCGAGCCCCTCCACGACATAGCCGCGCCGCGCCTGCCCGCTGTCCTCGAAGGCGGACAGGACGCGGTACGTCGCCGAGAAGCCGCCCTCGACGCCCTCCGCGGCGACCGCTCCCCGGGTCACCACGCCATGCCGGTCGAGCAGGGTGCGGGCCAGGGCGTGGGCGCGGACGGTGGGGTCCGGTTCGTGGGCGGGGAGCAGGGACCAGCGGCCCGCGACGGTCGGCGGTCCGGTGCGGGAGGCGGGGCGCGCGGCGGCGGTGAGCGAGCCGTAACGCCCGCGCGGGACCGTGCGCTTGGCGCGGTGGGCCGTAGAACCCGCCGTACGGCCGGAGCCCAGCAGGGAGCGCATGGGGGCGAGCGTGTCGTTCGTGAGCCGTCCGGACCAGGCCAGGTCCCATACGGCGTCGGCCAGTTGGGGATCGGTGACGTCGGGGTGGGTGGTCGCGCGGATCTGGTCGGTGATCTGGCGGAAGAAGAGGCCGTAGCCGCCGGAGAGGGTGTCCAGGATCGACTGGTGCAGTGCTGTGAGTTCGAGTGGGTGCGGTGGTGGGAGGAGCAGGGGGGCCGCGTCCGCCAGGTACAGGGAGACCCAGCCGTCCTTGCCGGGGAGGGAGCCGGCGCCGGCCCAGACCAGCTCGCCGGCCGAGGTGAGTTCGTCGAGCATCGCGGGTGCGTAGTTCGCCACGCGGGACGGCAGGACGAGCTTCTCCAGGGCGGACGCGGGCACGGAGGCACCCTGCAACTGCTCGACGGCGCGCACCAGTCCGTCGATGCCGCGCAGTCCGTGGCCCTTGCCGATGTGCTGCCACTGGGGGAGGAACTGCGCGAGCGCGGCGGGCGGCACCGGCTCCAACTCGTGCCGCAGCGCGGCCAGAGAGCGGCGGCGCAGGCGGCGCAGCACCGTCGCGTCGCACCACTCCTGACCGATGCCGGCCGGGTGGAACTCCCCTTGTACGACACGGCCGTTGGCCGCGAGCCGCTGCAACGCGCCGTCGGTGACCGCCACGCCCAGGCCGAAACGGGCCGCCGCTGTGGCCGACGTGAACGGGCCGTGGGTACGGGCGTGCCGTGCCAGGAGGTCGCCGAGCGGGTCCTTGACCGGCTCGGTGAACGCCTCTGGGACGCCGACCGGCAGCGCCGTACCGAGTGCGTCGCGCAGGCGGCCCGCGTCCTCGATCGCCGCCCAGTGGTCGGCGCCGGCGATGCGCACCCGGATCGCGCGGCGGGCCGAGGCCAGCTCCTGGGCCCACGGCGGCGCGGCGCCCCGCTCGGCCAACTCGGCGTCGGTGAGCGGGCCGAGCATCCGCAGCAGGTCGGCGACGCCTTCGACGTCCTTGATGCGGCGGTCCTCGGTGAGCCACTGGAGTTCGCGCTCCAGCTCGGTCAGCACCTCGGCGTCGAGCAGTTCGCGCAGCTCCGCCTGGCCGAGCAGCTCGGCCAGCAGGTGCGAGTCCAGCGACAGGGCGGCGGCGCGCCGCTCGGCGAGCGGCGAGTCTCCCTCGTAGAGGAACTGGGCGACGTACCCGAAGAGGAGGGAGCGGGCGAAGGGGGACGGCTCGGGGGTGGTGACCTCGACGAGGCGCACCTTGCGGGACTCCAGGTCGCCCATCAGCTCGGTGAGGCCCGGGACGTCGAAGACGTCCTGGAGGCATTCGCGGACCGCCTCCAGGACGATCGGGAACGAGCCGAACTCGCTGGCCACCTGGAGCAGTTGGGCCGCCCGCTGGCGCTGCTGCCACAGCGGGGTGCGCTTCCCAGGATTGCGGCGCGGCAGCAGCAGCGCGCGGGCGGCGCACTCGCGGAAGCGGGCCGCGAACAGGGCCGAGCCGCCGACCTGGTCGGTGACGATCTGATTGACCTCGCCCTTGTCGAAGGCGACGTCCGCCGCTCCTACGGGGGCTTGATCGGCGTCGTACTCCGTGCCGGCCTTCATGGGTTCCTGGTCGAGCAGGTCCAGGCCCATGAGGTCGGCGTCGGGCAGCCGCAGGACGATGCCGTCGTCGGCGTGCATCACCTGGGCGTCCATGCCGTAGCGCTCGGAGAGGCGGGCGCCGAGGGCGAGGGCCCAGGGGGCGTGGACCTGGGCGCCGAAGGGGGAGTGGATGACCACGCGCCAGTCGCCCAGTTCGTCGCGGAAGCGTTCCACGACGATCGTGCGGTCGTCCGGGATGTGGCCGCAGGCCTCGCGCTGTTCGGCCAGGTATGACAGCACGTTCTCCGCGGCCCAGGTGTCGAGGCCTGCTGCGAGGAGGCGCAGGCGGGCGTCTTCCTTGGGCTGCGAGCCGACCTCGCGCAGGAACGCGCCCAGCGCGCGGCCCAGTTCGAGCGGGCGGCCCAACTGGTCGCCCTTCCAGAAGGGAAGACGGCCCGGTACGCCCGGTGCGGGGGAGACCAGGACGCGGTCGCGGGTGATGTCCTCGATCCGCCAGGAGGAGGTGCCGAGCGTGAAGACGTCGCCCACCCGGGACTCGTAGACCATCTCCTCGTCCAGCTCGCCGACCCGGCCGCCGCCCTTCTTGGGATCGGCGCCGGCCAGGAAGACCCCGAAGAGACCGCGGTCGGGGATCGTGCCCCCGGAGGTGACGGCGAGGCGCTGCGCCCCGGGGCGGCCGGTGATCGTGCCGGCGATGCGGTCCCACACCACGCGCGGGCGCAGCTCGGCGAACGCATCGGACGGATAGCGGCCCGCGAGCATGTCGAGCACGGCCGTGAACGCCGACTCCGGGAGCGAGGCGAAGGGCGCGGCCCGGCGGACCATGGCGAGCAGGTCGTCGACCTGCCAGGTGTCCAGCGCCGTCATCGCGACGAGCTGCTGGGCGAGGACGTCCAGGGGGTTGGCGGGGCCCCTCAGGGACTCGATCGAGCCGGTGCGCATCCGCTCGGTGACCACGGCGGCCTGGACGAGGTCGCCCCGGTACTTCGGGAAGACCACACCCGTGGAGACCGCGCCGACCTGGTGTCCCGCGCGGCCCACGCGCTGGAGGCCGGAGGCCACGGAGGGCGGGGACTCCACCTGGATGACGAGGTCGACGGCGCCCATGTCGATGCCCAGCTCCAGGCTGGACGTGGCCACCACGGCGGGGAGTCGGCCCGCCTTGAGGTCCTCCTCGACCTGGGCGCGCTGCTCCTTGGAGACCGAGCCGTGGTGGGCGCGGGCGATGACCGGGGGCGCGCCCTGGGCGGCGCCGGAGCCGCCCATCAGCTCGGCCGGCGCGTGGTGTTCGTCCAGGGGCTCGCCGGTCGCGCGCTCGTAGGCGATCTCGTTGAGCCGGTTGCACAACCGCTCCGCGAGACGGCGGGAGTTGGCGAACACGATCGTTGAACGATGGGACTGGACGAGGTCGGTGATGCGCTCCTCGACATGCGGCCAGATCGAGGGCTTCTCCTTGCCCTCGCTGCCGTCGGCCACCGGGGAGCCGCCCAACTCGCCCAGATCCTCGACCGGTACGACCACGGAGAGGTCGAACTCCTTGCCGGACTTCGGCTGGACGATCTCCACCTTGCCGCGCGGGGAGAGATAGCGGGCGACCTCGTCGACCGGGCGGACGGTCGCCGAGAGGCCGATACGGCGGGCCGGCTTCGGCAGCAGCTCGTCCAGCCGCTCCAGGGACAGCGCGAGATGCGCGCCCCGCTTGGTGCCCGCGACCGCGTGCACCTCGTCCAGGATCACCGTCTCGATGCCGGTCAGCGCGTCGCGCGTGGCCGACGTCAGCATCAGGAACAGGGACTCCGGGGTGGTGATCAGGATGTCCGGCGGGCGCGTGGACAGGGCGCGGCGCTCGGCGGGCGGGGTGTCGCCGGAGCGGATGCCGACCTTGACCTCGGGCTCGGGCAGGCCCAGGCGGACGGACTCCTGGCGGATGCCGGTGAGGGGGGAGCGGAGGTTGCGCTCCACGTCGACCGCGAGGGCCTTGAGCGGGGACACGTACAGGACGCGGCAGCGCTTCTTGGGGTCGGCGGGCGGGGGTGTCGCGGCGAGCTGGTCCAGGGCGGCGAGGAAGGCGGCCAGGGTCTTGCCGGAACCGGTCGGGGCGACCACCAGCACGTCCGAGCCCTCGCCGATGGCCTGCCACGCGCCCGCCTGGGCCGCGGTGGGCGCGGAGAAGGCCCCCGTGAACCAGCCGCGGGTCGCGGGGGAGAAGCCGTCGAGGGCTCGATGTGCGGAGCTGACCATGCGTCCATCCTGCACCCGACCACTGACAATGCGTCTGACCTGCGGAGATTGCGCGAGCTCGGCACGCGGAACCGTTTCGGCGTCGGCCGGCCGCCGTGGCGGGGGCTGCCCGGATGTCTCGCGGTCGCTGTGGGCCGGGCTGCTTCGGCGTCTTACGGTCGCCCTGGCCAGGACGGACTTGGCGTGTGGGGGTCGCCGTAGCCAGGAGGGTCCAGCCGTCAGCCGTCAGCCGTCAGCCGTCAGCCGTCAGCTGTCAGCTGTCAGCTGTCAGCTGTCAGCTGTCAGCTGTCAGCTGTCAGCCGTCGCCCGTCGCCCGTCGCCCGTCGGTCGCCGGTCGTCGTGGCGGAGAATGGCCGTATGGCAGGTGCGGGCGAGCTGGCTAGGCATTGGCAGTACACGGAGCTGCCCGGTGTCGATCTGCTGCGGGCCCGGTACATCCACAAGACGTTCGTTCGGCACACGCACGAGAGCTTCGTCATCGCCGCCATCTCGGACGGCGTCGAGGTGTTCCACCACGGTGGGGGCGATGTGTCCGCCGGGGCGGGAGCGCTCGCGCTGGTCAATCCGGACACTCCGCACACCGGGCGGGCGGGTGTGCCCGAGGGCTGGCGGTACGGGGCGGTCTACCCGTCGCCCGAGGTGGTGGCCGCGATAGCCGCCGAGACCACCTCGATCCGCGGCACCCCCGGTTTCATCAGTCCGGTGCTCGACGACCCCTACACCGTCGGGCTCGTCCATCAGATCCTGCGCGCGGCCGACGAGGGCAACGCGCTGGCCGCCGACACCCTGCTGCGGGTCGCCGTCACCAGGCTGCTCCGGCTGAACGGCGGACCGTTGCCGCAGCGCGTCGTGCCCACGGCCGGCAGTCGGGTCGCCGCACGCGCGCGTGCCGCGTTGGAAGCGCGGATGGCGAAACCGCCCACCCTGGAGCAGCTCGCCGGAGATCTCGGGACCAGCCCCTTCGCGCTGCTGCGCGCGTTCCGGGGCGCCTACGGGATGCCGCCCCATGCCTGGCTGACCGACGCCCGGGTGCGGGAGGCACGTCGGCTTCTGGACGCGGGTACGGCGCCCGCGGAGGCGGCCGTCGCCGTCGGATTCACGGACCAGCCGCACCTCAACCGGCACTTCGCCCGGATCGTGGGCGTGCCCCCGGGCGCGTATCAACGGGAGCGCAAGAACGTACAAGACGCGGGACACCGACTGCTCGTACCGTCCGACACGTGGCAGAACAGATCGCTTCAGAAGACATACGCCCCGGAGCAGAAGGGAGACGAGCCCCCGAGGCAGGGGGAAAGCCGGACTCCGCCGTCGTACGGGACGCCCTCGGAGTCGGGGTCGCCGTAGGGCTGTCCGGGTTCGCCTTCGGGGTGACCTCGGCCGGTGGCGGGCTCACCCTGCTGCAGACCTGCGCCCTCAGCCTCCTGGTGTTCACCGGCGCCTCCCAGTTCGCGCTCGTGGGAGCGCTCGCGGCCGGTGGCAATCCGCTCACCGCGGCGGCCGGAGCCTTCTTCCTGGGGGTGCGCAACACCTTCTACGGGCTGCGCCTCTCGCAGTTGCTGGCCCTCCCGCGCGCGGTGCGGCCGTTCGCCGCCCAGTGGGTCATCGACGAGACGACGGCCGTCACCCTCGCGCAGCCCACGCGGCGTGCCGCGCGGATCGGGTTCACCGTCACCGGGCTCACCCTGTACCTGCTGTGGAACCTCACCACGCTGCTCGGCGCGCTGGGTGCCAAGGCCATCGGGGACACGGACGCGTGGGGTCTCGACGCCGCAGGCCCCGCCGTCTTCCTGGCGCTGCTCGCGCCCATGCTCACGACCACCACGGAGCGGGCCGTCGCCGCGCTCGCGGTCCTGTTGGGACTGGGGCTGCTGCCCGTGCTGCCGGCCGGTGTACCGGTCCTGGCGGCCGGTCTCGCGGCGCCGATCGCCCTCTACGTAGAGGGCCGTCGGCAGGGCGGGGTGCGTAACGACGCGCCAGAAGAAGGCAGTTACGACGCACAGGAGGAAGACCGATGACCGTCTGGATCGCGATCGCGGCGACCGCCCTCGGCTGCTACGTCGTCAAGCTCGCCGGGCTCCTGGTGCCCGCGGGCGCCCTGGAGAGGCCACTGGTGAGGCGGCTCGCCGCGCTGTTGCCGGTCGCCCTGCTCGCCGCGCTTACGGCTCAGCAGACCTTCGCCGACGGGCACGCGCTCGTGCTCGACGCCCGTGCCGCGGGGCTCGCGGCGGCCGCCGTGGCGCTGGTGCTGCGGGCACCGTTCCTGCTCGTCGTCGCGGCGGCCGTGCTGGTGACGGCGGGCGTGCGGGCCATCGGCGGCTGAGGCGGCCCGGGGTCAGCCCACGGCGCGGCCGTACGCCTTCAGGGTGCGCAGTGCCTGGATCGTCACCATGGGGCGTGCCTCCAGGGCGATGCCAGGCGCCCACTGACGCCAGCGGATCGGCCAGCCGCCGTCCTCCTGCTGGTCGCCCGCGAGGTGGTCCAGGGAGCGGGTCATCTCGTCGTCCGTGAACCACGCGCGCGCGAGCGAGCTCGGCGTCTTCGCGTAGTCGTACGGGAAGTGGTGCTCGCCCGGCGCGTACCCGGGGGCGACCGGGTACGCCTCCAGGTGCTCCGGGTCCAGGGCGGCCAGTCGGTGTTCACGCACCAGGCGGCCGAGGCGGTCGGCGGCCGCCTCCGCGCGCGGGCGGTCGGATGCCGAGTCCAGGAAGGCCACGGCGGCCTGGATCTCGTAGGGGTGGGACTTCTCCAGCGAGTCGACGGCCTGCCAGCAGAAGTCGGTGGCCCGGAACAGCCAGGCGTGCCACACCTCGTTGCGGTGCAACAGGCCCACCACGGGCCCGGTGGCGAGGAGTTCACTGGGTGGGTCGTCCACGATCGGCACGAAGGGGGCCGTCGGATAGCCGCGTTGGCCGGGAAGGATCGCCGGCAGCGCGCCGTCGGCCGTGGAGACCGAGGTCAGATAGCGGCACACACGTTCCACCCGCTGTCCGCCGCAGCGCCCGACGGCGTCCAGGACGCGCAGTGCGTGACCGGTGTGCAGCGGCTGGCTGACCGGGCCGCGCAGATCGGGTTCCAGCGCGTGCCCGTAGCCGCCGTCCTCGTTGCGGTAGGCGTCCAGCGCGGTCTCCACCGGATCGGGTTCGCCGTTCAGGAAGTGGTACGCGAAGAGGCGCTGTTCCAGCACGCGCGCGGTGAGCCAGACGAAGTGCTCGGCGCGGAAGAGCGGGGAGTGCGCCGGGGGCGTCGGGGGGAGTGGGGAAGCTCCTGTTTCGGCCATGCGTCAGACCGTAGGACGGAAAGCGGTCTCCCGAGGCGGTCCCGGACCCGGGCCCACTCTCAGGGGCGGGATACTG
Organism: Streptomyces sp. NPDC050528; assembly: GCF_044457795.1. Taxonomy (NCBI): domain Bacteria; kingdom Bacillati; phylum Actinomycetota; class Actinomycetes; order Kitasatosporales; family Streptomycetaceae; genus Streptomyces; species Streptomyces sp. NPDC050528. The sequence continues at coordinate 606,768 of NZ_JBITHH010000006.1, read as the reverse complement.
GTGTCATGCGGTTGACGGTCTTCTGGGAGCGGATGACGGAGCACTTCGGCACGGGGTACGCCGAGAGCTTCGCGCGCGATCATGTGATGACGGAGCTCGGCGGGCGGACGGTCCACGAGGCGCTGGACGCTGGCTGGGAGGCCAAGGACGTATGGCGCGTGGTCTGCGACGTCATGAACGTTCCGCGGCAAAGTCGCTGATCTTCGGCGGGAAAGTCGCTGATCGGTCACGAAGATCGCCGCTGGTGACCGGTTGTCAGTGGCGTAGGCGAGACTTGCACCGTGGCAGTCACTGACGAGACCGGGCACGACGCCCCGCAGGCATCCCCGACCGGTGCGACGCCGCCGACCCGGCCCCCGGCCGACGGCGCCGCGCCGGGCACGGGCATGCCGCGCTGGCTGCCGCGCGCGATGGTGCTGGCGCTCGCCCTCGTCGCCGTGTTCCAGCTGGGCAGTTGGGCCTTCCACCAGCTCATCGGGCTGCTGATCAACATCCTCATCGCGTTCTTCCTGGCCCTCGCCATCGAGCCCGCGGTGAGCCGGCTGGCCGCCTACGGCATGCGCCGGGGGCTGGCCACCTTCTTGGTGTTCCTCGGCCTGCTGATCGTGAGCGCCGGGTTCGTCACGCTCCTCGGGTCGATGCTCGCCGGCCAGATCATCAAGATGATCGAGGACTTCCCGGACTACCTCGACTCCGTCATCAACTGGGTCAACGGGCACTTCCACACCGACCTCAGACGGGTCGACATCCAGGAGGGGCTGCTCCACTCCGACTGGCTGCGCAAGTACGTGCAGAACAGCGCGACCGGCGTCCTGGATGTGTCCACCCAGGTGCTCGGCGGCCTCTTCCAGTTGCTGACGATCGGTCTGTTCTCGTTCTACTTCGCCGCCGACGGGCCGCGGTTGCGCCGCGCGCTGTGCTCCGTACTGCCGCCCGCACGGCAGGCCGAGGTGCTGCGCGCGTGGGAGATCGCCGTCGACAAGACGGGCGGCTACATATACTCCCGCGGTCTGATGGCGCTGGTCTCCGGAGTGGCGCACTACATCCTGCTGCAGGCGCTGGGCATCCCGTACGCGCCCGTGCTCGCCGTCTGGGTCGGCCTGGTCTCCCAGTTCATCCCGACCATCGGTACGTATCTCGCGGGCGCCCTGCCCATGCTGATCGCCTTCACCGTGGACCCCTGGTACGCGCTCTGGGTGCTGATCTTCGTCGTGGTCTACCAGCAGTTCGAGAACTACATGCTGCAGCCCAAGCTGACCGCGAAGACCGTCGACATCCACCCTGCGGTCGCCTTTGGCTCGGTCATCGCGGGCACCGCGCTCCTGGGCGCCGTGGGCGCGCTGATCTCCATCCCGGCCGTCGCCACGCTCCAGGCGTTCCTCGGGGCGTACGTGAAGCGGTACGCCGTCACGGACGACCCCCGGGTCCACGGACACCGGACCCCCCGAGACTCCGGCGGCCCCGGCCTGCTGGCACGCGCGCGAGGCCTGTGGGAACGGCGACCGGGAGCGGCGGAGCCGAGGGCGACCGACTCCGCCGGTACCAGTAATCCCGCCTCTACGACCGACTCCGCAGCTACGACCAACTCCGCCGCTACGGCCGACTCCGGGAGAGACTCGCGGCCGACCGATCCGGAAGCGACCGGCTCCTCCGAACCGACTGGTTCCGCACCGACCGACTCCGAACCGAGGGACTCCGGAGAGGGCTCCTCCGGCTCCTCCTGAGGGATGATCCGGAGAGACACCGAGGGCGGCGTCGCGGTCAGTACGTGAGCACCGCCCACACCCCGGCCCCGGCCACCGCGACCACGTAACAGCCGACCGCGACGATCATCGTCCGCCGCCTTACCGCCTCGCTCCAGGACGTGCGGGACAGCAGCCAGGCCAAGGCCGGTAGGACCAGGACGGCGTGCAGGCTCACCCCGTGCAGCGGCTTGAGCAGGGCCGTCGAGTGGTACGCCGCCTCCTGGTGGCCGGTCCGGGCGAGGACGACCCCGCGCGCGATCATCGCGGCGCCCGAGGCCAGCGCCACGAGCAGGATCGCGAACCCGGAACGCACCGCGAGCGCCATCCCCGTAGGACCCGTCGGCCGGTGCCGGAAGGACGCCACCGCGAACACGGTGAGCAGCACCACGAGGACACCGCCGCCCACCGCGAGCGTCATGGACACCGCCGTGTCGAAGGGCGTCTCCATGTCGAGGTGCGACGGCACCCGGCGCCACGCCTGGAGGGTGATGCCGCCGACTTCCACGACACAGTCGGCGGCGAACACGACGAGCAGCACGGTGCGCAGGCGGACCCCGATGCGCAGATACGACGTGACCCAGGTGACCGCGATCAGCGTGGCCCCGAAGGAGAGCCCGAACGTGACGGGCTTGCGCCAGGAGACGGGCCCGTACCAGGGACCGCCGTCGACCGCGAACACCCCCAGGTGCACCAGCCCGGAGAGGATCAACACGGCGCCGGTCACATGGCAGAGCCGCTCGGCGGGGCGTACGGGGAGCTTCATGGCCCGAGCCTCGCGGGAACCCGCCCCGCAGTCGTCGTACGGCCGAAGGCACCCGCCGTACGACGGCGGAAGTAGTGCTCCTGGAAGCATCGCGATGAGTTTCGGGGGCGCGTCGGGTCCATGGAGGTGAGAGCCGCCCGGAATCCGCGGAACGGTGACCCACGAAGCGAGGATCGATCATGTCCACCGCAAAGGCCCTGCAGAACGTCGACATCACACCCGCCTCGCAGTTGGCGGACACGGGGCGACAGACCGCTGCGGGCAAGGTGCTGTGGCACTTCACGATGTCGCTGGACGGGTTCGTGGCGGGGCCGGGCCACGCGATGGACTGGATGACGGGGTTCTCGTTCCGGGCCGGCCTCGTTGAGGAGTACGTGGCTACGACCGGTGCCGTACTGGGCGGCCGGGACGGCTTCGACGCGTTCCCCGATGCCGACGGTGTCTACGGGGGCGCGTGGCAGGGGCCGGTGTTCGTCCTCACGCACCACCCTGACGACGCGCCGCCCGTCCCCGGGGTGACCTTCCTGGACTGCGATGTGGCCGAGGCCGTACGCATCGGGCTGGAGGCCGCCGGCGGCAAGAACCTCGAAGTGCTCTCGCCCACGATCGGCCGACAACTCCTGGAGCGCGGACTGATCGACGAGATCGACCTGCACATCGTGCCGGTACTGCTCGGCGACGGCATCCGGCTCTACGACAACCCCGGCGGCGCCCCGGTCAGGCTCGGGCTGCTGAACGGCGACGACCACGCGGCCGCGGTGAACGTGCGCTGTCGGCCGGTCGGGACGTGACCGTCCTGTGGTCTCGGGGTTCGAAGGCGCGCCGGGACGTCCCACGGTTCAGCAGCGTGCGGCGCTCGCGAAGGGCCCTACTGGTAGCAAGGATCACCGCACAGGACGCTGACGGTGCTGGTCCCGACGGCCGAGGTGATCGCCGTGCTCTGTGTCGGCGCGGGCTGATGCACGCGGCTGGTCTCCCACGGCATGGGGGCGGCCGATGCCACCGGACTCATGGTGCCGACGGCCGCCGCGGCCAGTACGGCGGCGATCCCCGCGCGCTTCCACGTCTTCATCGAACTCTCCCTGCGTCGGTTGCCGTTGGCTGCCGTCAGTCAACGGGCCCGACCTCCGGCACGGGAAGGATTTCCATCTCGTTCGAAGCGTCGCCACGACGCTCGGAGTCACCGGACATCGATGACGCGAGTGCCGCGTGGTGCGCTTGACACGAAAATCGAACATCCATTCTTATGGAAGCTCCGGCGAGGCCATGACGGGCATTTCGGCAGGCTTTTGATGGTGAAGTGTCCGAGTTATCCACAGGCCGGACGGGCGTCGGGGCGCATTGTCAGTGGCAGGCGTTAGCGTCTTTGACGTGAAGCGATCGACTCAAGCAAACCGGGTGGAACCCATGGCAGGAACCGACCGCGAGAAGGCGTTGGACGCCGCGCTCGCACAGATTGAACGGCAATTCGGCAAGGGCGCGGTGATGCGCCTGGGCGAGCGGCCGAACGAGCCCATCGAGGTCATCCCCACCGGGTCGACCGCACTGGACGTCGCCCTCGGCGTCGGCGGCCTGCCGCGCGGCCGAGTGGTGGAGGTCTACGGCCCGGAGTCCTCCGGAAAGACGACCCTGACCCTGCACGCGGTGGCGAACGCCCAGCGGGCCGGCGGCCAGGTGGCCTTCATCGACGCCGAGCACGCACTCGACCCCGAGTACGCGAAGAAGCTCGGCGTCGACATCGAGAACCTGATCCTGTCCCAGCCGGACAACGGCGAGCAGGCTCTGGAGATCGTGGACATGCTGGTCCGCTCCGGCGCGCTCGACCTCATCGTCATCGACTCCGTCGCGGCGCTCGTCCCGCGCGCGGAGATCGAGGGCGAGATGGGTGACAGCCACGTCGGTCTGCAGGCCCGTCTGATGAGCCAGGCCCTGCGGAAGATCACGAGTGCGCTCAACCAGTCCAAGACCACCGCGATCTTCATCAACCAGCTCCGCGAGAAGATCGGCGTGATGTTCGGCTCGCCGGAGACCACGACCGGTGGCCGCGCGCTGAAGTTCTACGCCTCGGTGCGACTCGACATCCGCCGTATCGAGACCCTGAAGGACGGCACGGACGCGGTCGGCAACCGCACCCGCGTCAAGGTCGTCAAGAACAAGGTCGCCCCGCCCTTCAAGCAGGCCGAATTCGACATCCTCTACGGCCAGGGCATCAGCCGCGAGGGCGGCCTGATCGACATGGGCGTGGAGAACGGCTTCGTCCGCAAGGCCGGCGCCTGGTACACGTACGAGGGCGACCAGCTCGGCCAGGGCAAGGAGAACGCGCGCAACTTCCTGAAGGACAACCCCGACCTGGCCAACGAGATCGAGAAGAAGATCCTGGAGAAGCTGGGCGTGGGCGTCCGCCCGGAGACGCCCGCCACCGAGCCGGTCGCGGACGCGGCGGTCTCCACCGCCCCGGACGACGCCGCCAAGGCGGTGCCCGCTCCGGCCGCGGCCAAGACCACCAAGGCCAAGGCCACGGCAGCCAAGAGCTGACCCGTGACACGACGAACGGACTGGGCCGAGTACGCGTATCCCGGCGCCCCGCAGGGGCGCGGGGGAGGTGGCGACGGCCTGGCCTACGGTGCGGACGGCGTACCCGAGGAGCCGTACGGCGACGAACCGTACGGCGAGTGGTCGGCCGGCGGTTTCGCCGGTGAGGCCGGTCCGCCTTTCGGCGGCCCGGAGCTCGGCGATGGTTCGGCGGGCACCGGTCGGCCTTTCAGGAGCTCGGCGCCAGGCGGCAGTTCGCCCGGCGACGGGTCTGACGACGATGCACCCGGCCGCGGCTCGCGCCGCAGCCGGGGAGCGCGTGGCGAGGGCGGTTCACGAGAGTCTACGGCGCGCGGTGACGGCGCACGCGGTAGGCGTGGGCGCCGTGGTCGCGGCTTCGGCGAGTCGTCCGGAGAGGACGGGGGTGACTTCTCCTCGTCGAGGGCCGAGAAGGAGGAGCCGCCGGCGGACCCGGCTGAGCGGGCGCGGGGAATCTGCCTGCGCCTGCTCACCGGGAACCCGCGCACCCGCAAGCAACTCGCGGACGCCCTGCGCAAGCGGGAGATCCCGGACGAGGTGGCGGACGAGGTGCTGTCGCGGTTCGAGGAGGTCGGGCTCATCAACGACGGCGCGTTCGCGGACGCCTGGGTGGAGTCCCGGCACCACGGCCGCGGCTTGGCCCGGCGCGCGCTCGCCCAGGAGCTGCGCACCAAGGGCGTCGACTCGACGCTGATCGACGAGGCCGTCTCCCAGCTCGACTCCGAGCAGGAGGAAACGACGGCCCGCGAACTGGTCGACCGCAAACTGCGGTCCACCCGGGGCCTCGACCGCGACAAGCGGCTGCGCCGCCTCGCGGGCATGCTGGCCCGCAAGGGCTACTCCCAGGGCATGGCCCTCAGAGTGGTCCGGCAGGCGCTGGAGGAAGAGGGCGAGGACACGGAGTTCCTCGGGGACGAGGGTGACGAGGGGTACTGATCCGGAGTCGATCCGGTTCTGCCCCTCTTCTGACCCCTCGATGGTGCGAACGTCCTGGACACGGTGGACGCGCGGGGGCGCCGACCGCGTTCAGGCAAGCACCGGGGTGATGGCCGGGGGTAGGGCTAACCCCCGGCTGAAGACGCCGGATTGCCGCAGTGCACAGACACCTGTGCACAAACGACTGTGTACGCATGGCACAGGAACCCGGCACACCCGGCGCGGAAACGCCCACCGAGCGGACGCCGACGGCCCCCGCACCGGTCGAACTCTCCGATCTCGCCGCGCTGAAGGCCCTCGCGCAGCCCCGCCGCCAGCGCATGCTCCAGCACCTCACCCTGCACGGCCCCGCGACCTCGGCCACGCTCGCCCGCGCGCTGGGCCTGAACACCGGATCCACCAGCTACCACCTGCGTGAACTCGCTCGCTACGGCCTTGTCGAGGAGACGGAGACGGCAACGGAGGCAGCAACGCGGGGTGGGGGAGCGGGAGTTGCCGAGGGGGACGCGGAAACCGGGACGAGCACGGGGGCGGAGCGCACGCCCGGTCATGGTCGCGAGCGCTGGTGGCGGGCCATTCCCGGTGACCGCCGGTTTCCACCGCGCAGCCGTCAGAGTGCCGAGATGCGGCACGTCATGGACGAGCTCAACCATCATGCGTACGCCGCCGATCTGGAGCTCTTCGAGCAGTTCCAGCGGGACTCCGCCGAGACCGGGCCGTGGGCGGACGCGTTCCCGTACTCACGCGGCACCATCCGGCTGACCCCGCCCGAACTCCGCGCGTTCTTCGAGGAGTACATCGCCCTCCTCAACCGCTACAAGCGTCCCGAAGCCGAGACACCGGCCGGCGCACGCACGGTACTCACCCGGTTCCTGGCCTTTCCGACGCCTGTCACCGATGCCGATACGGGTGCGGGTGTGTGCGCGGATGAGGGGACTGGTGCCGGCGCCGGAGTCGTGGCCGCCCTTGCGAGTCCCGCCGACGCCGACCCGGTACACAACAGAAATGAGACCGAGCCCTCATGATGCTGCGCTACGCCCTCCGGTCCGTCCGCGCCCGCAAGGCAGGTTTCCTCGGCGCATTCCTCGCCCTGATGTGCGCGGCCGCCCTCATCACGGCCTGCGGCACCCTCCTCGACACCGGTCTGCGCGGCACCATCCGTACCGAGCGCTATGCGGCGAGCCCCGTCGTGGTCTCCGCCGACCAGAACGTCCACCGGACCACCGTCAAGCACAAGAAGGGCAAGACCAAGATCAAGCACAAGGCGAAACCGATCGCCGAGCGCGCCTGGCTCCCCGCGAGCCTGGAGGGCACGCTCACAAGCACACCGGGTGTAGCGCGTGTCATCCCCGAACTGACCTTCCTAGCACAGCCGTTGACACCAATCGGCACAGGCATGGACACCGGCGGCAAGACCTCCTACGGGCACGCCTGGGACTCTGCGGCGCTGACGCCGTACCGCCTCGTGACTGGCAGCGCTCCGCAGGCCGCGACCGATCTCGTCATCGACCGTGACCTCGCCGAACGGGCCCGGCTCCGGCCCGGCGACCGGCTCACCGTCCAGTCGACGCAGGCTCCGCGTAGCTACCGGATCACCGGAATCGCCGCTCCCGCCACGGCCGTACGCCATCAGACCTCGCTCTTTTTCTCCACCACCGAGGCCCGCCGACTGGCCGCGCACCCCGGGCAGGTCACGGCGTTCGGCGTACTCCCGACCAAGGGTACGAGCACAGCCCGCCTACGGCAGGCGGTCGTCGCGGCACTCCACGGATCCACCGCCCTGCATGCCGACACCGCACCGCACACCGATACAACCGCACCACACGCCGGTTCCGGTGCCCCGCACGACCTCACCGCTCGGGCCGGAGCCACCGCCCAGGTCACCACCGGCGACGCCCGCGGCCCCGTCGAGTTCCTGGACGCCGCCACAGCCAGGATCAAGCTGGTCAGCATGGGCGGCGCGATGGGTGGTACCTCGCTGCTCGTGGCGATCCTCGTGGTCGTCGGCACCTTCGCGCTCTCCGTCCAACAGCGTCACCGCGAACTCGCCCTGCTCCGCGCGGTGGCCGCCACCTCCGGCCAGATCCGCAAACTCCTCGGCCGCGAGGCCCTGATCGTCGGCACGGTCGCCGGAGTCGCGGGCGCCCTGCTCGGGATACCCCTGGGTGCTTGGCTCTACGACAGGTTCGTCGCCCTGGGCGCCGTCCCCGCCACGCTTCAGCACACCTCTGGCGTCGTCCCACCACTGGCCGCTTTCGCCGTGACCGTGCTCGGCGCCTGGGCCGCGGCCCGGATCGCCTCCCGCCGAATCTCCCGGATACACCCGGCGCAGGCACTCTCCGAAGCGGGGGGGGCGAACCTGGGGCGGAACCTGGACGCGGAGTCGAAGCCGCAGCCGATCCCGAACCCCGAGCGCACCCCGAACCCCGAGCGCACCCCGGAGCCGGAGCCGGAGCCGGAGTTGGAGTTGGAGCCGAACCTCGAAACGAAGCCGAACCTGGATTCGGCCCCGGAGCTGAGGCCGGAGCTGGTCCTGAACTCCGAGTCCGCCCCGGAGCCGAAGCCGAGCCCCAAGCAGCAGTGGACCCTGTAGCCGGCCCCAGAACCGGAGCGCAAGGCAGTCCTCAAGCCCACCCCGGAGCCGAAGCCACCTCCCGAACCCACCCCGAAGCCAGCAGCCCCGAACACCCCTGCCCCACCCGGGACCACTCCACCCGCACCCGGATCAAACTTCCCCGGGCCGCCCGCAGCCGCCCCCACACCCGCACCCCACACACGCACACCTCCGCCCGCCTCCTCGCCGGCCTGGTTCTCCTCGCCCTCGGCGTCACCCTGGTCGCCCTGCTCAGTCAGCTCCGTACCGAACCCGCCTCAACTCCCGTGACCTTCCTCGCCGTTGTTGTCCTTTCCACCTCCGTCGCCCTCCTCGGACCAGTCCTCGTCAAGGCAGCCACCCTCGTGGTCGGTGGCCCGCTCCGGCGTACCGGCCCGTGTGGTCGGCTCGCTGTCGCCAACCTTCGGGGCAATGCCACCCGCATGGCCTCCGTCGTCACTCCTCTCACCCTCCTGATCGGCATGACCTGCACCGTTCTGTTCGTCCAGCCCACCCTTGGTGACGCCGCCCGCGCCCAGGTCCGCGAGGGCGTTCGCGCCGACTGGGTCGTCGCCTCTCAAGGGCCCGGCGTTCCGGCCGAGGCCGCACGGCATCTGCGCGCGCCGCACGACGTCGTCACCGAAGTCGTCCGTACGACCGTCCGTGTGGGCCTGGCCAAATACGCGGCGCAAGGTGTCACGCCCGCCGGACTCATCCGTACCTGGGACCCCGACGTCACCGCAGGATCGCTCGGCGGGCTCACCGAGCGCACTGCGGCCGTAAGCGAACTGGCGGCGGACCAGCTCCACTTGAGGCCCGGCAGCACCCTGAAACTGACGCTCGGCGACGGTACGCCCCGCACGCTCACCGTCGTCGCCGTCTACGCCAGAGGCCTCGGCTTCGGGGATCTCACCCTCGCGCACGATCTCGTCGCCCGGCACGTCGACAACCCGCTCTCCTCCTCCGTCCTCGTCAGCACGACCCGTACACAGACACAACTCGCGACTACCCTCCGTGAGTTCCCGGGCGTCCAGATTCTCGCGCCGGCCGCCGCCGAATCGCTCCAGGCGCAGCGCGGGCAGGAGAACGCCTAGGTCAACTACCTGGCCATGGGCCTCGTTCTGGCGTTCACGGCCATCGCCGTGGTCAACACGCTCGCCATGTCGGTCGCGGAGCGTGTCCGGGAGTTCGCGCTGCTCCGCCTCGCCGGGGCGACCCGCCGACAGGTGCTGCGGATGCTGCGCACCGAGGCGTTGTCTGTGCTGTCGCTCGCCACGGCCCTCGGCAGCGGTATCGCCCTGGCCGTCCTGACCGCGTTCAGCATCGGCATGACCGGCCGGGCAGCACCGTCGGTCACACCCCTCGTGTATCTCACGGTAGTCGCGGTGGCCGGAACCCTCGCTCTCGTCGCCACGGCACTGCCGGGACGAGCGGCGCTCCGCGTCCGGGCGGTCACGGTGGCGACCGCCAAGGAGTGAGCGCGGGAAGCCGCCGGGAGTGCGTACTGGGCGCGCGCGAGGGGAACCGTCAGGCATCCGTCCCAGGGGCCGCCCGCCTCACCGAAGGGTGCGCGTTGCGCAGGCTTAGTGTGCGTTCCGTGGAGGGTGCGGATGTTTGGCGCGGGGGTAGCTTCTGCTGCCGACCCCAGGTCCTCAGGTCCCCCGCTCGCTGAGCCCTCGGCCCTCCCCGCCTGCTGAGCCGCAGTCAGGCCTGCCCGAGTGCCCCCGGCCGCTTCGCCGACCGGTCCTCGTACGCCCTGAAAGGCGGCCCCCGTTGTCCCTGTCCGCTCACCACCGAAGAACACTGGTGGTCCTCCTGGTCGGAACCGGTCTCTTACTGAGCGGCTGCGGACTGGAGTCCAGTGCCACGCCCGCCGACGACGGGCCCACCATCCTCGGGTTCGTCAACGGCGGCAGCACCGAGTTCCACACCTGTCTCCAGGAGTCGATCGAGAACACGGCCAAGAGCAACTTCGCGAAGCTCGTCACGGCCGACTCGCATCAGGACGCCTCGCAGGAGCTGGCCAACATCCAGAACATGATCGCGCGCCATGTCGACGCGATCATCGTGCAGACCGTCAACACCACCGCGCTCAAGAGCGACATCGCCAAGGCCAAGAGCGCGCACATCCCGATCTTCCTGACCTCGGTCAGCGCCGACCCGAACGACATCCTCGGGGCCGTCGTCGTCGACCTGAAGACGGTGGGCAAGCTGGACGCCGACTGGATCAAGGACGACGCGGCGGGGCGTGAGGTGCAGGTGGGTGTCATCGCGGGCGCCCCCGGAGCCGCCTCCGACCTCCTCGTCGGCGGTTTCACCAAGGGGCTGCCGGCGAACGCGAAGGTGGTCGCGAACCAGCCCGCCATGTTCGTCGCCGCCAAAGCGAAGATCGTCGCCGAGGGCATGATCAAGGCGCACCCCGATCTGGACTACGTCTTCGTCGCCAACGAGGAGATGGCGTTCGCCGCCCGCAAGGCCTTCGACGCGGCCGGCGGCAAGAAGGTCAAGATCGTGACGGTCAACGGAACCGACGAGGCGCTGGCCGCCCTCAAGGACGGCCGTTTCGCCGCCACCGTCTCCAACTCGGCCAAGGACACCGGCGAACTGGCCGTCACCAACACCATCAGCCTTCTCCGTAAGGAGAAGGTGGAGAAGATCGCCACCACGCCGGCCCGCCTGATCACCAGGTCCAACGCGGACACCGCCCCGCTCTACTGCCCCTCCGACGGGTCGTGAACGGGGCCCGGACTGTCACGTCGTAGACATGATGTCCAGAACGTGACAGACCGCCTTTTCATAGACAGAGTGTCTACGGTGTGACAGGCAGTCCCGCCGCCTTCCAGGACTGGAAGCCGCCGACGAGGTCCGTCGCGCGGTGCAGGCCCAGTTGGTGCAGGGACGCCGCTGCCAGGGTGGACGCGTAGCCCTCGTTGCAGATCACCACGATGCGCAGGTCGTGGTCGGTGGCTTCGGGAGCACGGTGGCTGCCCCGGGGGTCGAGGCGCCACTCCAGTTCGTTGCGCTCGACGACCAGGGCGCCGGGGATCAGACCGTCCCGGTCGCGCAGGGCGGCGTAGCGGATGTCGACCAGGAGGGCGTCGCCGTCGCGGGCAGCTTCGTACGCCGCTCGCGCGTCGATGCGTTCGTAGTCCGCGCGTACCCGCTCCAGCAACTCGTCTATGCCGGGCGGCTGTTCGCGTACGGCACTCACTGCCAGTCCGCCGGGCGCTCGACCTGCTCCAGGCGCAGCACCGGGCCCGTGCGGCTGTAGCGGCGGATCTGCGGGAGCGGCGGGTAGTAGGCGTGGACGGAGATCGCGTGCTCTTCGGAGGACTCGTTGAGCACCTCGTGGACGTGGTGCTGACCGAAGGCGCGGCCCTTGCCGGTCGGCAGGCGCCGTTCGCGGTCCACGCCCTCCTCCAGTTCGAGGGTCTTCCAGCCGTTGCTCGGGAGCCGGGCGGCGAGCGAGTTCTCCTTGAGCTCACCGGCGGCGGTGAGGAAGGCGCCGACCGACTCGGCGTGGTCGTGCCAGCCCGTCCCGCTGCCGGGCGGCCAGCCGATCAGCCACGCCTCGCTGCCGCCGGGACCTTCGAGCCGCACCCAGGTGCGGCCCTCGGGGTCGAGGGGGAGTGAGGCGATGAGCTCGGCGTCGGCGGCCGTACGCCGGACGAAGTCGAGCAGGTCGGCTTGCGTCGGGGCCTGGGAGGGCGCGGCGGGGGACACGGGGGCAGAAGGGGAGACAGACACGTGCACCGTCCTGATGAGTGTTCGCGAGGGTGCGCGCAGGCATCACGACAGTGGCGCGCGCGGGTGAGAGAGATGCGAATTCAGCAGGCGACGAGACACACGCAGCCCACGTAGCGGACGAGGTCCAGGTGGACCTTCCGCCAGAGGTGGACAGAGGTGTCGGTCATGGTCCGGAGTACAGCACGGCGGTGCTGGCCGGTCAACTCAGCGTCACTATGTGGACAGTTCGGATACGCGGGTCTCAGCGCGAGCCGGCTGTGGCCTCCGTCTTCGCAGGGCCGCCGAGGGTCGCCTCGGCCGCCGCGTACAGGTCGGCCGGACGCACCCCGCTCAGCGCGGTGACCAGGTGTCCGTCGGGCCGTACGAGGAGGACGGTGTGGGCGGCGGCGCCCGGGTAGCTCTCGGCGACCAGCAGCTCGGCCGGGTGCGGCAGCGCCGTCACGGCGGCCGCCAGGCGGGGCATGATTCCGGCGGTCACCCAGTGCTTGCGCTCCCACACGCCCGTGCCCGGCGCGACCAGGACGACCAGCAGGGAGCCGCGCCCGAGACGGTCCCGCAGCCGTACGAAGGCGCCGTCCTCGGCGGTGACCAGGACATCGGTGACCGGCGCGCCCGGCGGGGTGTCCACGGGGACCTCCGCCTCGATGTGCCGGGGCGCGAGGGGCGAGTCGGCGTACGCCCCAGGCGCACCGAGCGCGCCGTGCCCCAAGTGACCGTCTGTGAGCAGCACGTCATGGCCGCGGGCCGAGCCGGGCACGACCGCGCGCAGCCCGGCGCCGCCGCGCACCATCGGCAGCGCCTGGTCGGCGGCGCGCAGCCGGGCGGCCACGACCGCCCGCCGTTCCGCCTGATAACTGTCGAGCAGCGCCTCGTGCGGCCCGTGGTGCCAGGCCGGTGCCAGCTTCCAAGCGAGGTTGTCGGCGTCCCGCAGCCCCTCGTCCAGCCCCTGCGTCCCGAGCGCCCCCAGCAGATGCGCCGCGTCCCCGGCGAGAAACACCCGCCCCACCCGCCACCGCCGCGCGAGCCGGTGGTGCACGGTGTGCACACCGGTGTCGAGCAGTTCGTACGGCGGGGTCGGGCCCTCGGTCCAGCCCGCGAGCGTCTCCCTGATGCGGGCCAGCAGCAGCTCGGGGGTGACCAGGTCCTTGCCCGGCGGCAGCAGCCAGTCCAGGCGCCACACGCCGTCCGGGAGGGGGCGTCCGGTGACCTCCCCGGCCGAGGGTCCGGACGTCCGCCACGGCGGCACCCGATGCAACAACGCCTGGTCGGGCCACGGAAGTTCCGTGCGCAGCGCGGCCACGGCGTGTCGCTCCACCGCCGTGCGGCCGGGGAAGCGGATGTCGAGGAGTTTGCGCACGGTCGAGCGCGGGCCGTCGCAGCCGACCAGGTAACTGCCGCGCCACCAGGTGCCCTTGGGGCCGCGGGTGTGGGCGGTGACGCCGGAGGGCTCCTGTTCGAGCGAGTCGAGGCGGTTGTCCGTGGCGATCTTCACGAGCCGCTCGCCCGCGAGGGCCTGCCGGAGGGCGCCGGTGAGGACGTGCTGGGCGATGTGCAGGGGGGCGGGCTCGGTCTCGTCGAACGTGATCTCGCGCATCACCTGCTTGCGCCGCATCGACCGCCATCCGGCCCAGCGCGTTCCGAGCTCGGCGAGGGGTGCGCCGGTCAGTCGCTCCAGGAGTGCTGCGGTGTCCTCCCGCAGAACGACGGTGCGCGCGGGGCGCGGTTCGTCCTTGCCCGGACCCTCGTCGAGGAGGACGGAGGGCACCTCCTGCCGCGCCAGTGCCAGGGCGAGCGTGAGCCCGACGGGCCCCGCCCCGACGATGATCACCGGGTCCACGGTGCGGCGCCCCCTGCCCGTGACGGTGTCCTCAGGGACGCATGTGAACAGGAAGTTGGAGCAGGGTGCACGATCACAGAACGTATGCAACCTATTGCCGGTGCTTGCGTCAAGTGACGGAGGGGAGTGGCGCCCGGGCGGATCCCTGTACCGGTCAGCCGCGCGCCGACTGGGGATGCACAGGCCGCACTCCCGGCGCTTGCGCTGTGTGCGAGCCATGCCTCCCGCGCGGCATGAAAACGTGTAGGGGCACCGAGCCCGGCGCGTTCCCCGGGCGACCAGGCGTAGAACCTCTTGCTCTCTGCGGCTCAGGCGACGGACTATTTCGCGGGCGGATTCTTCCTGAGATGTCGTCGCACTGGTTCTCGCTGAATGCGGAGTCTGCCGCCCGGTTACGTGGTCGGCTGGCGGAAGCTGCAAAGTGACTGTGATCTGCAAGCCGCAAGACGACCCAGTCGATCCAACGGATACGGCGTCCCATCCAGAAATCGGATGGGATGCCGTATCCGTCGAGTTGCCTTCGCTCCATTGTGTGGAAAGGCAACCTATTCCTTGATCCCGCCGCCCGACCGGGGCAGGGTATGGCCTACGACGTCGAGGTCGTCGATCATTTCCACTCCGACCACCGCACCCGTGCTCTTCTTGCTGCGCCTGAGCCTGGATTCCAGTCGGCTCGCGAAAGTCGTGAGCGCGAAATTGAGCGCAATGAAGATCACGGCAACGACCGTGAAGCTCGCGATTGTGTTGCCGTAGTAACCGATCATCGTGTTCGCCGACGAGAGCAGTTCCGGGAAAGTGAGGACTGCGCCGCCCAGGGCCGTGTCCTTCACGATCACGACGAGTTGGCTGACGATGGCCGGCAGCATCGCCGTGACCGACTGCGGCAGCAGGATGAGCCGCATGACCTGGTTCTTGCGCAGGCCGATCGCCATCGCTGCCTCGGACTGGCCCTTGGGCAGGGACAGGATGCCGGCCCGGACGATCTCCGCGAGGACCGCCGCGTTGTACAGCACGAGGCCGGTGACGACCGCGTACAGCGGGCGGTCGTCCGAACTGACATCGGTGTAGTTGGCGTAGAGGGCGAGTCCGAAGATCATCAGGACCAGTACCGGGATGGCCCGGAAGAACTCCACCACGACCGAGACCGGTACCCGGATCCAGGCGTGGTCGGAGAGCCGGGCGATGCCCAGTACGGCACCGAGCGGGAATGCGATGACCATGGCCAGGGCCGCGGCCTTCAACGTGTTCTGCAGGCCCGGCCAGATGTAGGTGGACCACGCTTCGGTGCCGCTGAAGAACGGCTTCCACAGGGCCCATTCGAGCTGGCCCTTGTCGTCGAGACCGGCGTACACCCAATACGCCACCGCCGCGAAGACGACCACGAAGATGCCGCTGAAGAACACGTTGCGCCGTTTGGCGCGCGGCCCCTGGGCGTCGTAGAGAACGGAACTCATCGCTTTATCGCCACCTTCTTGCCCACCCAGCCGAGGATCAGGCCGGTCGGCAACGTGAGGATCACGAAGCCCAGGGCGAAGATCGCGGCGATCGGGATCAGCTGCGCCTCGTTCTCGACCATGGACTTCATCAGGGTCGCCGCCTCGGCGACACCGATCGCGGCGGCCACCGTGGTGTTCTTCGTGAGTGCGATCAGGACGTTCGTCAGCGGGCCGACGGACGAACGGAACGCCTGTGGCAGGACGACCAGCCGCAGCACCTGCGAGAAGCTGAAACCGATCGCGCGGGCCGCTTCCGCTTGTCCGACCGGCACCGTGTTGATGCCGGACCGCACCGCCTCGCACACGAACGCCGACGTGTAGGCCACGAGGCCGAGAACAGCGAGCCGGAAGTTGACGGTGTCGATGACCTTCGAACCGAGGTCGATGCCAAAGGTGTTGTGCAGGCCCAGTGACGTGAACAGGATGATCACGGTCAAGGGAATGTTCCGCACGGTATTCACATATATGGTGCCGAAACCGCGCATCAGGGGTATCGGGCCGACGCGCATCGCGGCCAGCAACGTGCCCCAGACCAGGGAGCCGACGGCGGCGATCAGCGTCAGTTGCACCGTCGTCCAGAAGGCGCCCAGTAGGTCGTAACCTTCAAGAAAGTCGAACACGATCTCCCGTGCTTCCGCGTGTAGGGATACCCGGGTACGCCATCCCTCAGGAACGGCGCACCCCTGGGACGTTGCCTCAGCTCTTGATGTCGCCGATCTTCGGTGCGGGCTCGTTCTTGTAGTTCGCCGGGCCGAAGTTCTTCTTCACGGCCGCGGCCCAGGAGCCGTCGGAGACCATCGACTCCAGGGCGGTGTTGATCTTCGCCTTGAGGTCGCTGCCCTTCTTGACGCCGATGCCGTAGTTCTCGTTGGTCATCTTGAAGCCGCCGAGCTTGAACTTGCCCTTGTACTGGGCCTGGGAGGCGTAACCGGCGAGGATCGCGTCATCCGTGGTGAGCGCGTCGATGGCACCGTTCTGTACACCGGTCAGACACGCCGAGTAGGCCGGGTACTGCTGCAGTTGGGCCTTGGGCGCCAGCGTGTCCTTGACGTTCTGGGCCGAGGTCGAGCCGGTCACCGAGCACAGCTTCTTGCTGTTGAGGGACGACGGCGACGTGATGGAGTTGTCGTCGGCGCGGACCAGGACGTCCTGGTGCGCGAGCAGGTACGGGCCGGCGAAGTCGACCTTCTTCTGGCGCTCCGGGGTGATCGAGTACGAGGCGGCGATGAAGTCCACGTCACCGCGCTGCAGCATCGTCTCGCGGTCGGCGCTCTTGGACTCCTTCCACTCGATCTGCTTCGCGCTGTAACCGAGTTTCTTGGCGACGTAGGTGGCGACGTCCACGTCGAAGCCGGCGTAGCCCTGCGGGGTCTTCTGGCCGATACCGGGCTGATCGAACTTGATGCCGACGGTGATCTTCTTCCCGCCGGAGGAACCGCTGTCCTTGCTGTCGCTGGAGCCGCACGCCGTGGCGGCCAGGGCGAGGGCGAGGACGGCTGCCGAGGCGGCGGTGGCCTTGTGGAGCTGCATGGCGAACTTCCTTCGAGACTGAGGGAGGCGAAGAATTGAGGGCCCGTCATGGGCTTGAGGGCCCGTCATGGGCGGAGATGCGGAAGTGGTGCGAGGCGCGTGGTCGTCAGTGGTGAAGGATCTTCGACAGGAAGTCCTTGGCCCGGTCGCTGCGCGGGTTGCTGAAGAACTGGTCCGGCACGGCCTCTTCGACGATGCGGCCGTCGGCCATGAAGACCACTCGGTTGGCGGCCGAGCGGGCGAAGCCCATCTCATGGGTGACGACGATCATCGTCATCCCGTCCCGGGCGAGCTGCTGCATGACCTCCAGCACCTCGTTGATCATCTCCGGGTCGAGCGCCGAGGTCGGCTCGTCGAAGAGCATCACCTTGGGGTCCATGGCCA
Source organism: Streptomyces sp. NPDC050528 (assembly GCF_044457795.1). Taxonomy (NCBI): domain Bacteria; kingdom Bacillati; phylum Actinomycetota; class Actinomycetes; order Kitasatosporales; family Streptomycetaceae; genus Streptomyces; species Streptomyces sp. NPDC050528. The sequence continues at coordinate 589,166 of NZ_JBITHH010000006.1, read as the reverse complement.
GCGCCCGCGCGATGGCGACGCGCTGCTGCTGACCGCCGGACAGCTGGGCCGGGTACTTGTCGGCCTGGGTGGCCACGCCGACCCGGTCGAGCAGCGCCCGGGCCTTCTCCTCGGCCTGCTTCTTGTCGGCCTTGCGGACCTTGATCTGGCCCAGCATCACGTTTTCGAGCACGGTCTTGTGCGCGAAGAGGTTGAAGGACTGGAAGACCATTCCGACGTCCGCACGCAGTCGGGCCAACTCCCTGCCCTCCTGGGGCAGCGGCTTGCCGTCGATCGTGATCGAACCCGAATCGGTCGTCTCCAGGCGGTTGATGGTGCGGCACAGAGTGGACTTCCCGGACCCCGAGGGCCCGATCACCACGACGACTTCGCCGCGGGCGATCGTCAGATCGATGTCCTGGAGAACGTGCAACGCGCCGAAGTGCTTGTTGACGCTCTTCAGGACGACGAGTTCGCCGGTCGCGGCCACATCTTCCTTGGCCACCGATACTTCGGTCATCGCTTGCTGGCTCCGTCCTCGTCGGTTGCGGAGGACAGTAGTGAGGCCGTGCGACCAGCGTCATCACATCTGAGCGAGATCTGAGCATCACGATCGGATAGCAATCGGACACGAGTCGTAGCACTTTGTCGCCGGGATCCGTACCGGCTGGATAACGGAAGCCGCGCGCAACCGGAACCCACTTGACGGCGTCTTCGTCCATCAGCGTGACTGCCTGGGTGCACGCGCGCGTGAGACGTGCTTTTGTACAGCCCGACACCATACGAACGATGAACCGGAGGGGGCCGGGATGAGACTGCTCCTCGTCGAGGACGACAACCATGTCGCCGCCGCTCTGTCCGCGGTCCTGGCGCGGCACGGATTCGACGTCACGCACGCCCGCAGCGGCGAGGAGGCCCTCCAGGCACTCGTCCCCGAGAGCGACGGCTTCGGTGTCGTCCTTCTCGACCTCGGCCTGCCCGACCAGGACGGCTACGAGGTCTGCGGCAAGATCCGCAAGCGCACCAGCACCCCGGTGATCATGGTGACCGCCCGCTCCGACGTGCGCTCCCGCATCCACGGCCTCAACCTCGGAGCCGACGACTACGTAGTGAAGCCCTACGACACCGGGGAGCTGCTCGCCCGTATCCACGCCGTCAGCCGGCGCAGCGTCCACGAGGACGCGAGCGGCGACGGCGACACCGCGCTGCGGCTCGGCCCGGTGCGCATCGAACTGCCCACCCGGCAGGTCACCGTGGACGGTTCGGTCGTCCAACTGACCCGCAAGGAGTTCGATCTGCTGGCGCTGCTGGCACAGCGCCCAGGAGTGGTGTTCCGGCGGGAGCAGATCATCAGCGAGGTGTGGCGCACCAGTTGGGAGGGCACGGGACGCACCCTGGAGGTGCATGTCGCGTCCCTGCGCGCCAAGCTACGGATGCCCGCGCTGATCGAGACCGTACGAGGCGTGGGCTACCGGCTCGTCGCTCCGGCCGCGTAGCGGGCACGGGTGCGCACACGTCTCCTCCCGCTGCTCATCGTCCTGATGGCGGCCGTTCTGCTCGCGCTCGGCGTGCCGCTCGCCATCAGCGTCGCCAAGGCGCAGCAGCAGAAGGTGATCGTCGACCGGATCGACGACACCGCGCGGTTCGCGGCCCTCGCCCAGTTCGTCACCGACGTGCCCACGGGATCACGCCCAGCGGACACGGCCCCGGACGAACGCCAGCAGACCTTGGACCGCGAACTCGCCAGCTACTACGAGGTCTACGGCATCCGCGCGGGCGTCTTCTACCGCACCGACACCTCCATGGCGAACGCGCCGGACGACTTCCTGGTGCCCAAGACGGGCGAGGTGCGCGACGCGTTCGCCGAGGCGCTCCTCAGCCGCCGCAGCCACGACCCGGAACAGGTCTGGCCCTGGCAGCGCCACCGCCTGGTCGTCGCCTCGCCGGTGATCCGGGACGGTGACGTCATCGCGGTCGTGGTCACCGACTCGCCCACCGGGCCGATGCGTTCACGGACCCTGCGCGGCTGGCTGACGATCGGCGCCGGCGAGATCGCCGCGATGCTGCTGGCCGTCGGCGCGGCCCTACGGCTGACCGGCTGGGTCCTGCGCCCCGTACGGGTCCTCGACGCCACCACCCACGACATCGCCACCGGACGTCTCAAGTCCCGGGTCGCGGCCGCCGGCGGGCCGCCGGAACTTCAGCGCCTGGCCCGTTCGTTCAACGAGATGGCGGACAACGTCGAGGACGTGCTGGAGCAGCAGCGCGCCTTCGTCGCCGACGCCTCGCACCAGTTGCGCAACCCGCTCTCGGCGCTGCTGCTGCGCATCGAACTGCTCGCACTCGAACTGCCGGAGGACAACGACGAGATCGCCTCGGTCCGCACCGAGGGCAAACGCCTGACCCAGGTCCTGGACGACCTGCTCGACCTGGCCCTGGCCGAGCACGCGGACGCGGACCTCAGGATCACCGACATCGGCGCGCTGACCGCCGAGCGCGTCGCGGCCTGGGCACCGACCGCCGAGGCCAAGGGCGTCCGGCTGGTGGGCAGTTGCCCGCCCACCACGGCCTGGGCCGACCCGGTCACGCTGTCCAGCGCGCTGGACGCGGTGATCGACAACGCGGTGAAGTTCACGCCCGAGGACAAGTCCGTCGAGGTGACGGTCGCGTCGAACGGCGAGACCTCGACCGTCGTCGTCACGGACCAGGGCCCGGGCCTCACCGAGGACGAACTCGCCCGCGTCGGCGACCGCTTCTGGCGCAGCGGCCGCCACCAGAACATCAAGGGCTCCGGCCTCGGCCTGTCCATCTCCCACGTCCTGCTGGCCGCGGGCGGCGGCTCCCTCACGTACGCCCACCACGAGCCGCACGGCCTCAAGGTGACCGTGTCGGTGCCCAGGAGCGGCCCTGCGGCCTGAACGGGCGGCTCAGGGGCGGGTGTTGAGGTTCCGGGGCCTGAGCGGCGGCCCAGGCCCTCGCGGCGCGCTCTACGGCTCTACGGCTTGACGGAGCGGTAGTAGCGCCGGGCGCCCTCGTGAAGGGCCAGGGGGTCGGTGTAGATCGCCGTCCGCAGGTCCACGAGTTGCGCGGAGTGCACATGCGCGCCGATGCCGTCCCGGCTCTTGATCACGGTCTTGGTGATCCACTCGGTGAGCCGGGGGTTGAGGTCCGCGCGGGTCATCAGCAGGTTGGACACGGCGATGGTCGGCACGGTGGCCCCCCGCTGGATGCTCGGGTAGGCCGACTCCGGCATGTTGGTGGCGCGGTAGTAGCGGGTGGCGTCGCCCTGCTCGTGCATCTTGGCGACCAAGGTGGCCTCTATGGGCACGAACCGGAACGAGTAATGGGCGGCGAGGTCCTTCAGGCCGTCCGTCGGCAGCCCGCCGGACCAGAAGAACGCGTCGATCTTGCCGTGCTTGAGCAGGTCCGGTCCGGTGTCGATACCGGCCGCCACCGGCTCGACGCCCTTCTTCGGGTCGATGCCGGCCGCCGTGAGCACCCGGTCGGCGATCAGCCGCACACCCGAACGGTCGGGCCCTATGGCCACCCGCTTGCCCCGCAGGTCGGAGACCGAGGCGATGTCCGAGTCCTGCGGGACGATGAGCTGGACGTAGTCGTCGTACAGCCGCGCGATCCCGCGCAGCTTGGACGCACCGGGCTTGCCGTCCATCTCGTACGTCTCCACCGCGTCGGCGGCGGCGATGGTGAAGTCGGCGTGACCGGTCGCCACGCGCGCGACGTTCTCCTGCGACCCGTCGCTGTTCACCAGCGTCACCTTGAGGCCCGGCATGTCCTTGTCGAGCTCGGTGCGCAGGAGCTTGCCGTACTCCTGGTAGACCCCGAGCGGGGTCCCGGTGCTGAAGGTGATCGACCCGGTCGGCGGTTCGTCGCCCAGGGGCATCAGCCACCACAGCAACAGCCCGAGCGCGACGAAGCCGGCGGCCGCGCCCTGGAGGGCCCGGCGCCTGCTGATACGGGAGAACACCTTGAGCATGCGCGCGATCCTGCCAGTCGGTGCGCGGTGCTGACCAGGGCAGGGCAGGGCGGAGGTGGGGCGAGGGAGTCGGTGATCGACGGCAACGGGGCTCGGGTCACGTGGTCCTCAAGGAGGGCAGCGGGGGAGTGCGTGCGCCCCGGGGCTGCGAGCACATCTGCCCGACAGACCATGTGGACCCGGCGGTCCGGGGGTGTCAGTGGCGGCCACTAAGGTCGTGGCATGAGTTCTTCGCCCGCCGACCTGGTCCGCGAATTCCATCTGGCCTTCGGGCTCGACGCCCGCAGCACACCCACCGAGGTCGCCCCCGACCTGGCCGCCCACAGAGGCGAGCTGCTCGCGGAAGAGGCCGCGGAGGTCGCCGAGGTCTCGGTGACCGGCCCCCTCGACAAGCTGGCACACGAGTTGGCCGACGTCGTCTACGTCGCGTACGGCACGGCCCTCGTCCACGGCGTCGACCTCGACGCGGTGATCGCCGAGATCCACCGCTCCAACATGACGAAGGTCGGCCCGAACGGCGAGATCTCCCGCCGGGCCGACGGCAAGGTGCTCAAGGGGGAGCACTACGAGGTGCCGGATGTGTCCGGGGTGCTGCGCAAGCAGGGGTGGGGCGCGGGCGACGAGTGAGATGAGGCTCGGCGGTTTTCGGCCGCCGGGAGAGTCACTCCCGGCACCGCCTACCCTTGTCACATGAGCAGCGGTGACCGGAGCGGGGCAGTGGACGTCAAAACGTACGAAGTGCGCACCTACGGGTGCCAGATGAACGTTCACGATTCCGAGCGGCTCTCCGGTCTCCTGGAGGGTGCCGGTTACGTGCGTGCGCCCGAGGGTTCGGACGGGGACGCGGACGTCGTCGTCTTCAACACCTGCGCCGTGCGCGAGAACGCCGACAACCGGCTCTACGGCAACCTCGGGCGGCTCGCCCCGATGAAGACGAAGCGTCCCGGGATGCAGATCGCCGTCGGCGGCTGCCTCGCCCAGAAGGACCGCGACACCATCGTGAAGAAGGCGCCCTGGGTGGACGTCGTCTTCGGCACGCACAACATCGGCAAGCTGCCGGTCCTGCTGGAACGCGCGCGTGTGCAGGAAGAGGCGCAGGTCGAGATCGCGGAGTCCCTGGAGGCCTTCCCCTCTACGCTGCCGACCCGGCGCGAGAGCGCCTACGCGGCCTGGGTGTCGATCTCCGTCGGCTGCAACAACACGTGCACCTTCTGCATCGTCCCGGCGCTGCGCGGCAAGGAGAAGGACCGTCGCACCGGCGACATCCTCGCCGAGATCGAGGCCTTGGTCGGCGAGGGCGTCTCCGAGATCACGCTGCTCGGCCAGAACGTCAACGCGTACGGCTCCGACATCGGCGACCGCGAGGCCTTCAGCAAGCTGCTCCGCGCGTGCGGCACGATCGAGGGCCTTGAGCGCGTCCGGTTCACCTCCCCGCACCCGCGCGACTTCACCGACGACGTCATCGCAGCGATGGCCGAAACGCCGAACGTGATGCCGCAGCTGCACATGCCCATGCAGTCCGGCTCCGACTCGATCCTCAAGGCCATGCGCCGGTCCTACCGCCAGGAGCGCTACCTGGGGATCATCGAGAAGGTCCGCGCGTCCATCCCGCACGCCGCCATCACCACGGACATCATCGTGGGCTTCCCCGGGGAGACCGAGGAGGACTTCGAGCAGACGATGCACGCGGTCCGCGAGGCCCGCTTCGCGCAAGCGTTTACGTTCCAGTACTCCAAGCGGCCCGGCACCCCGGCCGCGACCATGGAGAACCAGATCCCCAAGGAGGTCGTCCAGGAGCGCTACATGCGTCTGGTCGCCCTCCAGGAGGAGATCTCCTGGGACGAGAACAAGAAGCAGATCGGCCGCACCCTGGAGCTGATGGTCGCCGAGGGTGAGGGCCGCAAGGACGGCGCCACCCACCGCCTCTCCGGGCGCGCCCCCGACAACCGCCTCGTCCACTTCACCAAGCCGGACCAGGACGTCCGCCCCGGTGACGTGGTGACGGTCGAGATCACGTACGCCGCCCCGCACCACCTCCTCGCCGAGGGCCCCGCCCTGGACGTGCGCCGCACGCGCGCGGGTGACGCCTGGGAGAAGCGCAACGCCGCCGAGACCGCCAAGCCGGCCGGTGTGATGCTGGGCCTGCCGAAGATCGGCGCACCCGCGCCGCTGCCGGTCGCCACGGGGAGCGGTTGCGGCTGCGACTGAGGTCGTCGCCCCCTGAGCGAACTGCGCCGGGACGACGGCTCGCCCTTGTGGGGCACGACTGTGTGAGGCGTGCCCTTACGGGACGCGACCACGTGGCACGTGCCCTGTGGACTGTCGGCGTGCCTTGTCCGTCGCCTTGTTAGTGTTCCGGCCATGCTCGTAGCCGCCGCTGTCTGCCCCTGCCCGCCGCTCCTCGTCCCCGATGTCGCCGCAGGTGCCGCGCCCGAACTGGCCGCGGCGCGGGCCGCGTGCACCGACGCGCTGGGCGTGCTCGCCGCCGCCCGGCCCGACCGCCTGGTGGTCGTCGGGCCCGCCGAGCAGAACGGACGCGGGCCGCATCCCGAGGGCACCCGGGGTTCGTTCCGAGGCTTCGGCGTGGATCTCGACGTACGGCTGGGTGGGAACGGGCACAGGAACGGGGACCGTGACGGGGATGGCGATGCGGCGTCGGAGCGGGAGCTTCCGCCCTCGCTCGCGGTCGCCGCGTGGCTGCTGGAGCGGACCGGGTGGTCCGACGCCCCGATCGAAGGACTCGGCGTGGGGGAACCTCTTGAGGCCGAGCGGTGTATTCAAACCGGGAGGGACATCGTCGCGTCGGCCGACCGGGTCGCGCTGCTGGTGATGGGCGACGCCAGCGCGTGCCGGACGCTGAAGGCGCCGGGCTATCTCGACGAGCGGGCCGCGCCCTTCGACGCGGAGGTCGCGCGTGCGCTGGGGGCGGCGGACGTGGCGGCCATCAAGGGGCTGGACACCGAGCTGGCGTATGAACTGAAGGCGTCGGGCCGGTCCTCCTGGCAGGTGCTTGCGGGGGCGGCGGAGGGGGCGGGTCTTGGCGGGGCTTTGTTGTACGAGGACGCGCCTTACGGGGTCGGTTACGTGGTCGCTACCTGGTCGTAAGTGTCGTAAGTCTGGAGGCGGGTGCACGCGGTGGCGGGAGTGGAGTGCTCTGTGCGCCGAGCGCGTGGGCGGGGAGTGACTTGGTCTGGGTGAGCGTCGGTCGCGGCGGCGGGGAGTGACCTAGGCGTTGCCCGTGCGGGGTGCGGGGTGCGGGGTGCGGGGTGCGGGGTGCGGCGTCGAGCGGCATGCGTTGCGCCCGAGTGGGGCGGGGACGGTGCCTGGTGGCGGTGCCTGCGGAGGTGGTCCTCTGTGGTCGTCCTGGGGCGAAGCCTGCCTGTGCCCGGCGCGCGTGACACGCATCGGCTTGCCACAGCCGTCGCGCAGGTGCCACGCGGCGGGTCCGACGCTGCCGTAGCGCCCACGCCCCCACACTCGCCCTGCCCTGCCCTGCCCTGCCCTGCCCCGCTCCGAACCGGGCCCACCCTCCGGCGTCCCGCGCCCCGGCCCACGAAACGGCGGACGGCCGGGGAGCCATACGCCCCGCGGCCGTCCGCCGATCGATGTGCAGGTGCCGTTCAGGAAGCCGGCGGGGTCGAGCCCGGCGGCGTGGTCGTGCCGCTGCCCTCCGGCCCCGTGCTGCCTGGAGTGCCGGCGCTCCCAGGAGCCCCCGTGCTACCCGTGTCGCCCTGGTGCGCGAGTCGGTCCATGGCGTCCTTGGCCTTGCCCGTGCCCGTCTGGATCTTGTCGCTGTACTTGCCCTTGGTCTTCTCGTCGACCATTTTCGCGGCCTTGTCCAGGCCGTTCTCGATCTTGCCTCCGTGCTGCTGCGCGAGGCCCGAGACCTTGTCCTTCGCCGGGGCGAGTTTGGCCTTCAAACTGTCCATCAGACCCATGGTTCACCTTTCACGCGGGGCAGTTACGTTCGGGCGCCTTCACCGGCCTCGTTGTCGGCGGCCACTTCGGCGGACTGCTGCTTGGGGATCTCGACGCTGTCGGCAGTGCCCGTGACGTCCATGGCCTCGGTGGGTTCGACGGCCTCCGTCGCCGTCGCCTCCGCCGCTTCCTCGACCCCTGCCCCCGCCTCGGTCTCCGACACCTCGTCCGCCGCTTCGGCCGTCAGCGCCTCGGCCGTCTCCGTGTCGGCCACCGCTTCGGCGGTTGACGCCTCCTCCGTAGCCTTCGACCTCCGAAGAAGCCGGTCAAAAACGCCCATATCAACTCCATACGTTACTCGTGCGGGCGAAATCCCGCGTAGCCCGGTGCGTCCGTTTGCGTCGCCCGGGTCACCGCCTCCCGAAACCGGCGGCGGGATACCTCGCAACGGGCAACGACCCCGCGCGCGTGCTGTCACGTAACTCGTTCGAGGCGAGGGTCCGACGTTTGCGAGACTGGGAACGTGAGCAGCGCACCCCCCGCCCCCCGAGTCATCGCCGTCGTCGGACCGACCGCGGCCGGAAAGTCCGATCTGGGCGTCTTCCTGGCCCAGCGCCTAGGTGGCGAGGTCGTCAACGCCGACTCCATGCAGCTCTACCGAGGGATGGACATCGGCACCGCCAAGCTGACGCCCGAGGAGCGCGCCGGCGTCCCGCACCACCTCCTGGACATCTGGGACGTGACGGTCACGGCGTCCGTCGCCGAGTACCAGCGGCTCGCCCGTGAGCGCATCGACGCACTGCTCGCCGAGGGCCGCTGGCCGATCCTGGTCGGCGGTTCCGGGCTGTACGTGCGCGGGGCGGTCGACAACCTGGAGTTCCCCGGTACCGACCCCGAGGTCCGGGCCCGCCTGGAGGAGGAGCTCGCCCTGCGCGGCTCCGGCGCCCTGCACGCCCGCCTGGCCGCCGCCGACCCCGAGGCCGCGCACGCGATCCTGCCGAGCAACGGCCGCCGTATCGTCCGCGCCCTGGAGGTCATCGAGATCACCGGCAAGCCCTTCACCGCCAACCTCCCCGGCCACGACTCGGTCTACGACACCGTCCAGATCGGCGTCGACGTGGCGCGCCCCGAACTCGACGAGCGCATCGCGCGCCGGGTCGACCGGATGTGGGACGCGGGGCTCGTCGACGAGGTGCGGGAGCTGGAGGCGCGCGGGCTGCGCGAGGGGGTCACGGCGTCCCGTGCGCTCGGCTATCAGCAGGTGCTCGCGGCGCTCGCGGGGGAGTGCACGGAACAGGAGGCGCGCGCGGAGACCGTGCGTGCCACCAAGCGCTTCGCGCGCCGTCAGGATTCGTGGTTCAGGCGCGATCCCCGGGTGCACTGGTTGAGTGGGGCTGCGGCGGATCTCACAGAACTGCCGCACCTGGCACTGGCGTTGGTCGAACGACCGGTTACAGCCTGATCACGTCCTGGCATCGGGACGCTCCGGCCGCCGTTCCGGCCTTCGGGGGCGTGCCATCATCGAGCTTCGATCGACCAAGTGGAGTCCGAGTTGGGAGGGCGCGTGGCGATGGAGGCCGGCCCTCGCGACACCGCAGAAGGCATCGAGCAGGTCACCGCGGACCGTGGTGAACCGGAAGAGGGCGACGGTCGGCTGAGCCCGGACGGCCCGGACGAGATCCAGGGCGGTGTGACCGCCGACGGTCCCGGGCCCGACGAGATGTTCGCCGGTCCCGAGGTCGAGGTCGAGCTCCGCCCGCAGCGCCGTCTGCGGATCTGGCAGCTCGCCCCCATCGTGGCCCTTGCCGCGATCGGCTCCCTGATGTTCTCCTTCCCGCTCGCCTTCGACTTCGGCGACAGCGGGGCCGTGGTCGCCATGCTCGGTCTGCTCATCTGCTCCTGCGCGGCCGGCTGGGGCATGACGGCCGCCCGCCGTGTCGGCCACACCTGGCCCGGCTTCCCGCAGCGCGGCTCCGGCCGCCGCCCGGACTGGCGGGTCGTCATCGCGTACGCCCTGGTGGTGGCCGTAGTGGTGGTCCTGGCCGTGTGGCGCGTGGCCAGACTCCGCTAGCCGCGAGGTCGGTCGGCGGGGTCGCCGGGTTGTCATAGGCACCCCGTACGATCGAGGAATGAGCACGCGGATCGCCTTCCTCAAGGGGCACGGCACCGAGAACGACTTCGTGATCGTCCCGGACCCCGAGAACGTCATCGACCTGTCCCCGGCCGCCGTGGCCGCCCTGTGCGACCGCCGCGCGGGCATCGGCGGCGACGGAGTGCTGCACGTCGTGCGGTCCGCCGCGCACCCCGATGCGCGGGACATGGCCGCCGAGGCGGAGTGGTTCATGGACTACCGCAACAGGGACGGTTCGGTCTCCGAGATGTGCGGCAACGGAGTGCGTGTCTTCGCGCGCTATCTCCAGCGCGCCGGACATGTGGCCGAAGGGGATGTCGCGGTCGCCACGCGCGGGGGCGTCAAGACCGTCCACCTTGCCAAGGACGGGGACGTCACCGTCGGCATGGGCAAGGCCCTTCTCCCCGAAGGGGACGTCACCGTGAGCGTCGGCGAGCGCAGCTGGCCCGCGCGGAACGTGAACATGGGCAACCCGCACGCGGTCGCCTTCGTCGACGACCTCGCGCACGCCGGTGACCTGTACGCCCCGCCGCCCTTCAGCCCGGCCGCCGCCTACCCGGACGGTGTGAACGTGGAGTTCGTGGTCGACCGCGGCCCCGGGCACGTCGCCATGCGCGTGCACGAGCGCGGCGCCGGCGAGACCCGCTCGTGCGGCACGGGCGCGTGCGCGGTCGCCGTGGCCACCGCGCGGAGAGACGGCACCGACCCGGCCGCGACCGGAACGCCCGCGACGTACACCGTCGATGTGCCCGGCGGAACGCTGGTGATCACCGAGCGGCCCGACGGACAGATCGAGATGACGGGTCCCGCGGTGATCGTTGCCGAAGGCGAGATCGATGCGGAGTGGCTGGAAAACGCCATCCGCTGAACGGGTGAATCGCAGCTTCGGCCGCTCCGGACGCCGTGATCCGAAGTCTCCGGTGTCCGGTGCGGCTGGAAACCACGGCTGACGTCCTGACGCATGGCGCAAAACCGTAAACCTCCCGACCTTCGCTCGAATGGGTGATCCGTTTCACGCTCGGCGAGAGGCGGTCAGTCGCACGTGGTGGGCTCGGTAGCATCAAGCACCGGCCCGGACGGGGGATCGAAGATCCCCTGAGCCGAGTACGCCATGGGGCACCCGTCCGCCGGTCAAGCAGCCGGAGGTGCCCATGAGTGCGGAGGCCACGAACCCTGCGACCCCAGGCCCTGTGACCAACACAGTGCCCCGCAGGAAGGCCCGCCCCCGGATCGACCTGCGCCGGCTCGGCCGGGCCGCTCTGCTCGGACCGACCGCGCGCGACCGGCTGCCCGACGCCATCGGCCATGTCGCCGAGGCGCATCGCGCCCACTATCCCGACGCCGACCTCGAACCGCTGCGCCGCGCCTGGGTCCTGGCCGAGTCCTCGCACCGTGGCCAGATGCGCAAGAGCGGTGAGCCGTACATCACACACCCGCTCGCCGTGACCCTGATCCTCGCCGAACTCGGCGCGGAGACCACGACGTTGACGGCCTCTCTGCTCCACGACACCGTCGAGGACACGGAAGTGACCCTCGATCAGGTCGGCAAGGAGTTCGGCGCCGAGGTGCGCTATCTCGTCGACGGCGTCACGAAGTTGGAGAAGGTCGACTACGGCGCCGCGGCCGAGCCGGAGACCTTCCGCAAGATGCTCGTCGCCACCGGCAGCGACGTCCGCGTGATGTCGATCAAACTCGCCGACCGGCTGCACAACATGCGCACCCTGGGCGTGATGCGCCCCGAGAAGCAGGCCCGTATCGCCAAGGTCACCCGGGACGTCCTCATCCCGCTCGCAGAACGGCTCGGCGTCCAGGCGCTCAAGACCGAACTGGAGGATCTTGTCTTCGCGATCCTCCACCCCGAGGAGTACGACCACACCCGCGAGTTGATCGTCGACAACGCCTCCCGCGCGGACGACCCGCTCGCCGAGGTCACCGACGAGGTGCGCGGCGTCCTGCGCGACGCCGGCATCCAGGCCGAAGTCCTCATCCGGCCACGGCACTTCGTCTCCGTACACCGCGTCGCCCGCAAGCGCGGCAGGCTGCGCGGCGCCGACTTCGGCCGCCTCCTGGTGCTCGTGAACGAGGACGCGGACTGTTACGGCGTCCTCGGCGAACTGCACACCTGCCTGAAGCCGGTCGTCTCGGAGTTCAAGGACTTCATCGCCGTCCCCAAGTTCAACCTGTACCAGTCGCTGCACACCGCCGTCGCCCACACCGACGGCCAGGTCGTCGAAGTCCTCATCCGCACCCACCAGATGCACAAGGTCGCCGAGGCCGGCGTCATCGCGCTCGGCAATCCCTACGCTCCTCCTTCGGAGGAGCAACAGGCCGCGAGCGACGGTGAGCGTGCCGACCCGACCCGCCCCGGCTGGCTCTCCCGCCTACTCGACTGGCAGGAGGGCGCGCCCGACCCCGACACCTTCTGGTCGACGCTCCGCGAGGACCTCGCCCAGGACCGCGAGATCACCGTGTACCGGCCCGACGGCGGCACGTTGGGCCTGCCCGACGGCGCGACCTGTGTGGACGCCGCGTACGCGCAGTACGGCGAGGACGCCCACGCCTGCATCGGCGCCCGCGTCAACGGCCGCCTGGCGACCCTCAGCACGGTTCTGAAGGACGGCGACACCGTCCAGCTCCTCATGGGCCAGGACCCGGCCTCCGAGCCCTCCAGGGAGTGGCTGGAGCACGCGCACACGCCCGCCGCCCGGATCGCCATCCAGCGGTGGATCGCGGCGCACCCAGGGACCGGCGACGGACGGGACGCGGACGCGAACGAGGGGGCGCAAAGCGTCCGTTCGGCGCCCCCCGCTTCCGAAGGCACCCCGGACACCGCGGGCATCCCGAACACCGGGGACGCTCCCGCCACCCCGGTCGTCGACCAGCCCGGCGCGACCGTACGGCTCGCCGGCTGCTGCACGCCCGTACCGCCCGACGAGGTCACCGGGTTCTCGGTGCGCGGCGGGGTCGTGACCGTCCACCGCGTGGAGTGCAGTGCGGTGGCGCACATGAAGGGCGTGGGGCGCGCGGAGGTCGGTGTGCGCTGGGGCGACACCACCGAGTGCCGGGTCACGTTGGTAGCCGAATCGTTCGGCCGCCCGCATCTGCTCGCCGATCTCACCGAGGCGATCGCCCTGGAGGGCGCGGAAATCGTCTCGGCGACCGTCGAACCCCCGACCCAGCAACGCGTCCGCCACACCTACACACTTCAACTCCCGGACGCGGCCCACCTCTTGACCCTCATGCGGGCGATGCGCAACGTCCCGGGCGTCTACGACGTGAGCCGGGCGCAGCATCACCACACGACGGCGTTGTGAGCGGGGCGCGGGCTTGGTCACCGGCCCGCCGTGGTGCGTGTCGGCCTTGAGTCGCGTTGGCTTGTTGAGCCGTGCGCAGGGGCTTGGGCCGTGCTGGTTTGTTGAGGCGCGCGCCTGGCTTGAGTCACGCCGGTTGTTGAGACGTGCGCCGGGCTTGGGTCGGGCTGGGGCCTTGCGAGGTGCGCCGGGCTTGGGTTGGGCTGGTCTCTTGAGCTGTGCGCTTGCCTTGAGTGGCCCTGGCTTCTTGCGACGTGCTCCTGCCTTAGCCACTGCGGTCTCTTGAGACGTGCGTCCGCCCTGGGCCGTCCCCGCCCCCGTGCCCGTGGGTACGCGTCCGCTTGGAGCCGCCCCGGCCAGTTGACGTAAGAGTCAGCCTTAAATAGCCAGGGCCTGTTGAGTCACGCGTCCGCGATGCCTCCCGGACGGGGCGTTTGCGACGCGCGTCCGACGTGAGGCCCTCGGAGTTCCAGGGCACGCGCCGATGCCGACCGGCTTGCTCCTCCGAGATCACGCCCCGACTTGAAGCAGCCCGGCTCCTGAGACAAGCGCTGACCTGAAACAGCCCAGCCCTCTGACGCAAGCGCCGACCTGAAACAGCCCAGTTCCCTGAGACAAACGCCCACCCTGAAGCGGCCCAAACCGCACGGGCGCGCTTGAGTTGACCGCCCCAGCACCCTGAAGGCACGCACCGGAAGGGACACGCCTGAAAGTACGCGCCTGAAAGCCCACGCCTGAAAGCGCACGCCCGAAAGCACCCGCCAGCTCACGCCCCCTGGCGCACCACGCGCCGCCCCACGCCCCCGGCGCACCAGGCCGCCAGCCCGCGCCCCCGCTGCACCGAGCGCCCCGTAAACCCCCCTCCAGAAGCCCCCGTTCGAGTGGGCCAGGCGCGAGTCGTCGCCGTAGGCCACGCGCGCGCTGGTACCGGTGGGGCATGCTGCACACCCCCCGCACCGGCCCGACCGTCATCGACACCCCCCGCACCGGCCCGACCGGCAACGGCACCCCCCGCACCGGCCCCGGCGATCCGGCCCCCCGGTCGCGCACCAGGAACCGCCGAAGGCTGAACGCGGCGCTGCTCGCCTCCGCCGTGTCCGTCTGCCTCGTCGCCGCGAGCGCGCCGCCCACGCCCCTGGGAGTCGGTGACCGTCTCTTCCCGACCCTGGGCAACCCGGGCTACGACGTCGCGTCGTACGACCTCTCGTTCACGTATCCCGGTAGCAACAGCAAGCCGCTGCAGGCCGTGACCACGATCGACGCGTGGACGACCGAGAGGCTGGACCGGATCAACCTGGACTTCGCGCACGGCACCGTGGACTCGGTCGAGGTCGACGGCCGGCCGGCCACCTTCGCCAGTGCCGACGAGGATCTGGTCGTGACTCCGGAGAGGCCGATTTCCGAGGGGAGTTGGACGCGGATCACCGTGCGGCACACCAGCGACCCGGTGTCCGCCAAGGGCCAGGACGGCGGCTGGGTGCGCACCAAGGACGGGCTCGCGATGGCCAACCAGGCCGACGCCGGGCACCTGGTGTTCCCGTGCAACGACCATCCCTCCGACAAGGCGATGTTCACCATCAGGGTCACCGCCCCCAACGCCTACACCGCCGTCGCCAACGGACTCCCGGCCGGCGTCGACAAGGTCGGCGGGAACACCACCTGGACGTACCGCACCCAGCACCCCATGGCCACCGAACTCGCCCAGGTGTCCATCGGCCGCTCCGCCGTGCTGCACCGCACCGGACCGCACGACCTGCCGATGCGTGACGTCGTACCCGCCAAGGACGCCAAGCAGCTCGAACCGTGGCTCAAGAAGACCCCCGACCAGATCGCCTGGATGGAGAGCAAGGTCGGCCGGTACCCCTTCGAGACGTACGGGCTGCTCATGGCCGACGCGTCCACCGGCTTCGAACTCGAGACCCAGACGATCTCTCTCTTCGAGAGAGATCTCTTCACCCAGCCCGCCTACCCCAAGTGGTACGTCGAGTCGATCATGGTGCACGAACTGTCCCATCAGTGGTTCGGCGACAGCGTCAGCCCCCGCACCTGGTCCGACCTGTGGCTCAACGAAGGACACGCCACCTGGTACGAGGAGCTGTACGCCGAGGAGAAGGCGCACCGGCCCATGGAGACGCGCATGAAGGCGGCCTACGCGGCCTCCGACCGCTGGCGCGCCGCCGGTGGACCGCCCGCACTCCCCAAGGCGCCCGCGCCCGGCCAGAAGATCAGCATCTTCCGCCCCAACGTCTACGACGGCGCCGCCCTCGCCCTCTACGCCCTGCGCCAGGAGATCGGTCGCCCGGCATTCGAACGCCTGGAGCGCACCTGGGTGAGCGTCCACCGGGACGGCACGGCCACCACCGCCGACTTCGAGGAACTCGCCTCCGCGATCTCCGGCCGCGACCTGAGTGACTTCTTCCAGGGCTGGCTCTACGGCGAGAAGACCCCGCCGATGCCGGGTCACCCGGACTGGACGTCGCAGGCACCGGTGAAGCAGGGCCGTGACGGGCAGTAAATAAGGCAGTGACGTGGCGATCCGCGCCGTGCGACCATCTTCAGGTCGGCGGCGCGGGTCACCGGGGACACACCCGGCGGCCATCGGGAATCTCCGGAGGCGCTCGCACGTTATGACCTTTGCAGGACTCCCATCGACGTAAGGAACCAATGACCTCCTCTTCTTCCCCTTCCCAGGACACTGAGCGCCTCGCGCACGCCTACCCCGAAGGTCTTCGGGCCGATGCCCTGATGGAAGAGGACGTCTCCTGGAGCCACGAGATCGACGGAGAGCGGGACGGCGACCAGTTCGACCGCTCCGAGCGCGCGGCTCTGCGCCGCGTCGCGGGCCTCTCCACCGAGCTCGAGGACGTCACCGAGGTCGAGTACCGACAGCTCCGCCTGGAGCGCGTCGTACTCGTCGGCGTCTGGACCACGGGAACGGCGCAGGACGCGGACAACTCGCTCGCCGAGCTGGCCGCCCTCGCGGAGACCGCGGGCGCGCTCGTGCTCGACGGTGTCGTCCAGCGCCGCGACAAGCCGGACGCGGCCACCTACATCGGTTCCGGCAAGGCGAACGAACTGCGGGACATCGTCCTGGAGACCGGCGCCGACACCGTCATCTGCGACGGTGAGCTCAGCCCGGGCCAGCTGATCCACCTCGAAGACGTCGTCAAGGTCAAGGTCATCGACCGTACGGCCCTGATCCTCGACATCTTCGCCCAGCACGCCAAGTCCCGGGAGGGCAAGGCGCAGGTCGCGCTCGCGCAGATGCAGTACATGCTGCCGAGGCTCCGCGGCTGGGGTCAGTCGCTGTCCCGTCAGATGGGCGGCGGCTCGGGCGGCGGCCTCGCCACCCGTGGTCCCGGTGAGACCAAGATCGAGACGGACCGGCGTCGTATCCGCGAGAAGATGGCGAAGATGCGCCGGGAGATCGCGGCCATGAAGACGGGCCGCGACATCAAGCGCCAGGAGCGCCGGCGCCACAAGGTGCCCTCGGTCGCGATCGCCGGTTACACCAACGCCGGAAAGTCGTCCCTGCTCAACCGCCTCACGGGCGCGGGCGTGCTGGTGGAGAACGCGCTGTTCGCGACCCTCGACCCGACCGTGCGCCGGGCCGAGACACCGGGCGGACGGCTGTACACGCTGGTCGACACGGTCGGATTCGTCCGGCACCTGCCGCACCACCTGGTCGAGGCCTTCCGGTCCACGATGGAGGAGGTCGGCGACGCCGACCTGATCCTGCACGTGGTGGACGGTTCGCACCCGGTCCCGGAGGAGCAGCTGGCCGCCGTACGCGAGGTGATCCGGGATGTCGGCGCCACGAAGGTGCCCGAGATCGTCGTGATCAACAAGGCGGACGCGGCGGACCCGTTGACGCTCCAGCGGCTGATGCGGAACGAGAAGCGCTCCATCGCGGTCTCGGCCCGCACCGGCCAGGGCATCGACGAGCTGCTCGCGCTCATCGACAACGAACTGCCGCGCCCCTCGGTCGAGATCGAGGCGCTCGTGCCGTACACCCACGGCAAGCTGGTCGCCCGCGCCCACTCCGAGGGCGAGGTGATCTCCGAGGAGCACACGTCGGAGGGCACGCTGCTCAAGGTGCGGGTGCACGAGGAACTGGCGGCGGATCTCGCGCCGTACGTCCCGGCACCGCTGGCCTGACGGTCGTAGCACAGCACGTCACGGCAAGTCCGAAGGCCCGCCCCCGATCTCTCTTCCCGGGGGCGGGCCTTCAGCGTATCCGTGCGCGTGCGGGTCACCGACCGCCGTACGTCCTGCTCATGTTCTCGTAGAGCGACTCGGCGGTGGCGCCGAGCTGGGGGCCCGCGAGCCAGGTGTTGTCGGACGGGCCGATCGAGGTGTTGGAGACCAGCTCCGTCTTGCCGTTCACCACGCGGAACCAGCCGCCGCCGGACGAACCGCCGGTCATCGTGCAGCCGATGCGGTACATCGTCGGCAGGGTCGTGTCGAGCGACAACCGGCCGGGCCGGTCGAGGCACTTGAACATCTTCAGACCGCTGTACGGCGGCGCGGCCGGGTAGCCCCAGGCGCCCATCGAGCCGACCTCGGTCGCGGAGGGTGCCGAGAAGTCCACGTCGAGCGCGGCGCCGACCGTCTCCTCAAGGGACTTGGATCCGGACTGCGGCTTCACATGCAGGATGGCGTAGTCGTACGCGGCACCCGCGCCGCCCGTCTCCGAGCCGCCCTGGATCCACTGGTTCGAGGTCGAGGCCCAGTCGGCCCACCACTGGCCGTAGGGAGCGATCTCCGACGCCGAGGCGTTGCTCAACTGGGAGGCGGACTCGCCGAGATCGTTGTACGACGGCACGAACTCGATGTTGCGGTACCAGCCGCCGTCCTTGCCCGCGTGGACGCAATGGCCCGCCGTCCACACGAGGTTGGACTTGCCCGGGTGGTTGACGTCCTTGACGACCGTCCCGGAGCAGACCATCGAACCCTCGGGGGAGTCGAAGAAGACCTTCCCGACCGGGGCCGCGTTCTGGTGGTACGGCGTCTTCTCAGCGGCGGCCTCGACGGGCGTCGGCTCCGGGTCGCTGACGCCCTGGTCGGCGGCGGCGTCCTTCGTGGAGACCGTCTTGTTGGCCTCCTCGGCGGACTTCATCCGCTCGGGCTTCCACAGCCCCTGGATCACCGGGTTGACGAAGTCCTTGGCCTCACTGAGCCACTTGTCCTTGTCCCAGTTCTTCCAGCCGCCGTCCGCCCACTTGTCCACGTCGACGCCGTGCGCCTTGAGCTTGTCGGCGACGGACGACGGAATCCGGACCTTGTCCTGGCCGGAGGCCTGGGTGGCGGTGGCGGCCGGCTTGTCGCTCGCGGAGTCGTCGCCGTTGCAGGCGGTCGCGGTGAGCGACAGAGCCGCGACGAGACCGGCGGCGGCCAGACCGGTGCGCCGCCCGCGCCGAGCCGATGCGGGCGTGCTTGTGGAACGCATGGTGCGATTACCCCCGTGGAAACTGCTGTTCTTCTACTGCCGATCGCGTACTACTGACGGACCGTGTACCGCTGATCGTTCTACGACACCCCACTATGCCCGGGGAGTTGGGGACGAACGCCGGTGAGGCGGTGAGGTTCCTGTGAGACACCCCGCCGACGTCAGTCCCCCGACTGTGCCTGCCGCCTTGCCTACTGGCCGGCGAACTTCTTGCTGACCGAGTCGTACACACTCTTGGCCACATCGCCCAGCCGCGGACCCGCCAGCCAGCCCGAAGTCACCGGCCCGATCGAGGTGTTGGACACCAGCGTCGGCTTGCCGTCCGTCCCCGTCTCGACCCAGCCGCCACCGGACGAACCGCCCGTCATGCTGCAGCCGATGCGGTACATCGTCGGGTCCGAGGCGTTGATCGACAGCCGCCCCGGCTTGTCCGTGCACTGGTACAGCGTCGAACCGTCGTACGGCTTCGCCTCGGGGTAGCCGGTCGCGGTGATGCTGGACACCTTCGGCACGGCCGGCGCGTTGAAGTTCACCGGCAGCGCCGAACCCACCGTCTCCTCAAGGGACTTGCCCCCGCTGCCCTTCTCGGGCGTCACATGGATCACGGCGTAGTCGTACGACGAACCCTGCCCGCCCGTCTCGCCGCCCTGGTCGATCCACTGCTGCGAGGTCCGCGCCCAGTCGGCCCACCAGACACCGTACGGAGCGACCTGCTCCCGGGTCTCGGTCTCCAACTGCGCTGCCGAATGGCCCGCGTTGTTGTACGACGGCACGAACGCGATGTTGCGGTACCAGCCGCCCTTCTTGCCGGCGTGCACACAATGGCCCGCCGTCCAGACCAAGTTGGACTTGCCCGGGTGCGCCGGGTCCTCCACGACCGTCGCCGAGCAGACCATCGTGCCCTCGGGGGAGTCGAAGAACACCTTGCCCGCCGTGGCCGCGTTGGCGTGGTACGTAGGCGACACGGCCTTCGCGTCCACCACCGCGGGCGTCGGGTCGGTCACGCCCTGGTCACCGGAGATGTCGTTGGTGTCGACGCCCGTGTCCGGGTCGTTGGCGTCCCGCATCCGGCCGGAACTCCACAACCCCTTGATGATCGGGTTGATGTAGTCGTCGGCCTCGCGCAGCCAGTCGTCCCGGTTCCAGTTCTTCCAGGCGCCGCCCTTCCACTTGTCGATGTCGATCCCGTGCTCTTTGAGCTTGTCCCTGATGTCGTTCGGGATCTTGATCTTGCCGTCACCGGTGTCACTGCTGGTGGCGGACGCGGTGGACTGGCCGTCCGCCTTCGTGTCACTGGAACCGCACGCGGTCGCGGTCAGCGCGAGCGCCGAGGCGAGGGCAACAGTGGCCACCACGGGGGAGGTTCCGCGCCGCGCGCCCCTCCCACGACGGGCGCTGAAGGACGGCCGTATCGATCGCATGGTCTTGACTCCCCCTGGGTGAACGGATGTTGAGCTTTACGGCTGTGATCTCAGCCGGAACTCATGGTGAGTTCACGCCGAACTCACGGCCTTCGGGAACGGCACCACACACTATGCGCTCGCTGTGGGGGACTTCCCACGGGACGGCAACGGTTTCGCTACGGCAAGGATCTTGGAACAACCCGTAACCCCGTGGGCGGCCCGGGGTTGGTAGCGGTGGGGGGCCTGCTGTCGATACGCGGTCCCCTGCGCCCGTGGCGACGCGCGACCTCAACTCGCCCATGGACAGCGGGAGGAGTGGAGGGTCGTGGCCAACTCTGCGTCTGCGTACGGGAGATGTGGGCTCGCTGCGGGCGAGAGGGGTGAACTCGGCGGTGCGTCTGCGGTGGTGCGGGGAGCGCAGGAGGGGGCCTTGGTTCGTCGGCCGACGGGCGGAGAGCACGAGGGGGATCTGGGGCGCGAGTCGGGGCGCGGTCGGCATGAGGACGCCAGTCGGCCTCGCCCGACGGGCGAGATGTACGGGAACGACCTGCGCCCTGAGCCGCCGTGTGTCGGGTACGAGGGAATTCCGCGGCGTCGGTCCGTGCGTGAGGGCTACGAGGGGAACCCACGGCGTCAGGCGGCGCGCGAGTCGCCGGCACGGACCTACGCGCGGGCCCTTCCCATCGTGCCGGTGCGGGCGCGTGGACTGACCGTCGAGGGCGCTGACGGCCGCCGTTACCTGGACTGCGCTTCGGGCGGCGGGACGCTGGCCCCCGGGCACAACCACCCCGTGGTCCTGGAGGCGATCCGCACAGTCCTCGACTCGGATGCCCCGCTCCATACCCCCGACCTCGCAACTCCCGTCAGGGACGCCTTCGTCGCCGAGCTCTTCCGCACGCTGCCGCCCGGATTCGGCGACCACGCACGCGTGCAGTTCTGCGGGCCGACGGCCACCGAGGCGGTCGAGGCCGAGTTCAGGCTGGTCCGAGCCGTGACCAGACGCACCGACATCCTCGCCCTCACTGACGCTCACCCTGGCATGACCACGAGCACGCTCGATGTATCCGGCGATGACCCCGACGTCCGGGACGGCCGCCTGCCCTCCCCGCAGGACCACCGCCGCCCATACGGCAACGGCCCGGACAAGTTCGAGCACGGCCTGGACGACCCCAACTCCGCGATGCCGAACCCCGCCGGAGTGCTCCTCGAACCTGTCCAGGGCGGCGGAGTGATCCCGGCCCCCGACGACTGGATGCGGCACATCCGGCAGGTCACCGCCACCCGCTCCATCCCGCTGATCGCCGACGAGACCGAGACGGGCATCGGCCGAACCGGCGCCTTCTGGGCCGTTGAGCACAGCGGAGTCGCCCCTGACGTGATGGTGCTCTCCAATGCCATCAGCGGCAGCCTGCCCCTGGCCGTCGTCGTCCACCGAGACGACCTCGAAGTCCACCAACTCGACGCCCCCACAGACGCGTTCAGAGCCAACCAACTCGCCCTGGCCGCCGGCGCCGCGATCCTCGCCCACGTCCGCAAGCACGACCTCGCCGGACGCGCGGCCGGGATCGCCACTCGGATGCTTGCCCAACTCCGGGGAATGGTTGACGAGTTCGCGTGCGTGGGCGATGTGCGCGGGAGGGGGTTGATGATCGGGGTCGAGTTCGTGACTGAGGAAGAGGGGGCTGCCAGGGGAGTCGGCGATGGAAGGCGCGGATCGGACCTGGGGGCGATGCGACGGCCCGTGGACGGCGCCCGTCCCGCCGCTCCCGGACTCGCCGCCGCGGTCGAGCAGGAGTGCCTGCGCCGCGGCCTCATCGTCGAACTCGGTGGCCGCCACACACGCGTCGCACGACTCCTCCCACCTCTCACGATCAGCGACGAACAGACGACAGCCGCACTCGGCCGCCTGTCCGACGCGGTGGAGGCCGTGGCCCGCGGCCAGACCGACGTCGGCAGCGGGCGCACCGGCTGCCGCTCCGAGTGGGCCGGGTAATGCGCCGTAGCGGGTGTGGTCGACGCGTTCGCCTGCGCAGATGCGCATGTACATCAACTCATCGGTACATCGACTGGTCGCCACCGGCGCATCGAGGTGACCACTCCGGAACATGGAGCGCCACGGGACACCGACACCAACTCGGCTGATCTGCCGCAACAGTTGCAGAACACCAAAGATCAACGCTCGCCAGAACAACCCCACTTGGCCCCACACGACTCCCACTCCGAAACACCTCCCGAGGAACAGCTTTGAATCCCACGCCCACCTCTGACGGCCACTCCCACGAGGCGAGCTCTCGACACACACAGACCCTGGCGGCGGCGTCGACCGAGTCGGTTCCCCGGCAGCAGCCCCGCAGCCCGGAAGCAGCTCAGCCGCGCGGTACGACCGCCGACCTCTTGGAGCACCCCGACCCCCACACCGCCGCCCAGGCCGCAGCTGTCGAGAACCTCCTGCGCTGCTGGGTACGCGAAACGAACCTCCCCGCCCCCACCAATGGCACCCTCCACATCCCCCTCCCCGCCAGCAACACGGCCCTGCTCGCCCAGGTCCACTACTGGTCCCCGACGGGCTGGCACCGCTTCGGCCTTCCCTACCTGTCCGACGCTCCCCACGGAACCCCACCCGCCGATGCGGTGACGGTCGCGGCGTTGCTCGGCAGGGAGACGGTCGTGCGTGACGGCGGCTCCACAACGGGTGCCGATACGGCCACCGTTGCCTCCCCGGGAGCGGTGCCGCAGGGGGTCGGCTGTGTCGCCGGGGGCGACGACGTATCGGCGAGTCCCAACGCCCCCTTGGGCTCGGCGCTTCCCGCTGCCACCTCGGTTATGGACGAGGCGGCGACAGCGGCAGCGACAAGGGCATCCGCAACGGCATCCGCAACGGCACCCGAAACCGTGACCGACCTGGTGGCCCGCGTAGCCGACTCCGTCCGTCGTACCGTCACCTTCATCACCGACCGCCGTGCACACCCGGCCGACGGCCCCGATCTCTTCCTCTCCGCCGAACAGGCACTCCTGCTCGGCCACCCGTCGCACCCGACCCCGAAGAGCCGCGAGGGCCTTTCTGAGGCCGAAGCCCGCCTGTACTCACCGGAGTTGCGCGGCTCCTTCCCACTGCACTGGCTGGCTGTCGCTCCTTCCGTACTGGCCACCGACTCGGCCTGGACCGAACGCGGCCGCCCCGTCTCCGCCGCCCACCTCACGGCCCGACTCGCCGGCCCCGAACTGCCGTTGCCCGAGAGCCATGCCGCTCTTCCCCTGCATCCCTGGCAGTGGCGCGAGATCCAACACCGAGCCGATATCGCGGCCTTGCTAGACGCCGGCCTGATCCAGGATCTCGGTACCCATGGCGCCCCGTGGCACCCCACCTCCTCCGTACGAACCGTCCACCAATCCGGCGCCCCCGCCATGCTCAAGCTCTCCCTGGGCCTCCGCATCACCAACTCCCGCCGTGAGAACCTCCGCAAGGAACTCCACCGAGGCGTCGAGGTACACCGCTTGCTGCGCACCGGCCTGTCCCAGCACTGGCACGCTGCCCACCCGGGCTTCGACATCGTCCGCGACCCGGCATGGCTGGCCGTCGACGCGTTGGACGTGCCGGGCGAGTACGGCGCCGACTCGGGGGAGCGCGGTGCAGGCACAGGTGAGCGCGGTGCGGGCCTGGGCGAGCACGGTGCCGATCACGCCGGCCGTGGCGAGCGGGGTGCCCGTGTGCCGTTGCCCGGAATCGACGTGGTGATCCGGCACAACCCCTTCAGCGCGTCCGACGACGTGTCCTGCATCGCCGGGCTCGTCTCACTCCGGCCGTACACCGGGCGGAGCGCCACCGCCGGCGGACCGGCGACAACTTCGCACCTCAGCTGCACTAGCCGCACCAGCCCCGCCACGTCCGGCACACCGCTGTTGCGGTCCCGTCTGGCCGAGGTCGTCATGGGCCTCGCCGCGCGGACCGGCCGGTCGCGTGGAGCAGTCGCCGCCGAGTGGTTCCTGCGGTACCTGGAGCAGGTCGTCCGTCCCGTGCTGTGGCTGGACAGCGAGGCGGGGATCGCCCTGGAGGCGCACCAGCAGAACACGCTGCTTCTGCTGGACGGCGAAGGCTGGCCCGTGGGCGGCCGCTACCGCGACAACCAGGGCTACTACTTCCGCGCCTCCCGACGCGCGGAACTCGAAGCCCGACTGCCCGGCATCGGCGAACACAGCGACACCTTCGTCTCCGACGAGGTCACCGACGAACGCTTCGCGTACTACCTCGCGATCAACAACGTGCTCGGTCTCATCGGGGCGTTCGGTTCGCAACGTCTCGCCGACGAGCGGTTGTTGCTCTCCGCCTTCCGTCGCTTCCTCAGTGATGTGGCCTCCGGTCCCGCCCGGCTGCGCACCTCCCTGCCGGCCCGCCTGCTCGACTCACCCGTCCTGCGCTGCAAGGCCAACCTGCTGACCCGACTGCACGGCCTCGACGAACTCATCGGCCCGGTCGACACCCAGTCCGTCTACGTCACCATCGCGAACCCCCTTCGTTTCTGACCGTTGCCGTTGCCGTTGCCGTTGCCGTCGCTGGCTCTGGCTCCGAAGGCCGCCACCAACTGCCGCCGATCCGATCGCCGCCAGCGGCCTCCCGCTCCGACCAGCAGCAACTCCCTCCCCCTCCGAACATCACCGGCTTTTACCGACTCCGACCGCCGCAGACCCCCGTCAATCCGGACCAGCACCGAGCAATCCCGACCGCCACCAACTCCCTTCGCCCCTAAGGAACATGACCCACCCCACCTCCTGAGAGGAGCGGCACCGTGCCTCCCACCGATGCAAGCGCCGACACCGCGACTGGACCCGGCTCCTACCCAGGCATCGGCGCGACTGCGAGCGAGAGTTCAGGCACGGACGGCGAGGACACCCTCGACCTCCGCCTACCCGAGGCGTTCCTCGCGCTCTGCGCCGAGGCGGACGCAGCTGACGCGGTAGCCCACCGTGAGGCAGCCCACGACGCGGTGGACCATCACGCATCCGCCCCCGATGCGGCCGCCCTCGACCAGGCCGACGCCACCGGGCGACGGAAGCCGATGGACGACGCGGAAGGCACAACCCGGCGCGCCTCCGAGTCCCGGCCTGCTGTCTCCGGCACCTCACCCGCCTCCGACATCTCGCCCAACTCCTATACCCCGCCCGGTGACGACCTCCTCGATCGCGTCACCGACTGGGGCCAGACCCGCACCCCCGCAGGCTCCTTCCACCTCCTCCCCGTCCAAATCGAACGTGACCTCCCGCTGATCAACGGCTGGATGAACGACCCTGCTGTCGCAGAGTTCTGGGAATTGGCCGGCCCTCAGACGCCGACCGAGGACCACCTGCGAGCCCAACTCGCCGGTGACGGACGCAGCGTTCCCTGTCTCGGCGTGTTGGACGGCACCCCGATGAGCTACTGGGAGATCTACCGGGCGGACCTCGACCCACTGGCCCGCCACTACCCCGCCCGACCGCACGACACCGGCATCCACCTCCTCATCGGCAACGTCGCCGATCGAGGCCGAGGGCTGGGCGGCACGCTTCTCCGGGCCGTCGCCGACCTCGTACTCGACAAGCGCTCCGCCTGCGCCCGCATCGTCGCGGAACCCGACATTCGCAACACCCCTTCCGTAGCCGCTTTCCTGGGCGCCGGTTTCCGGTTCTCCGCCGAGGTCGACCTGCCCGCCAAGCGAGCCGCCCTCATGGTCCGAGACCGTTCCCTGCGCGATCTGCTGTAGCGCCACGTGGCAGCGCCATCACTTTTGGTACACCGCTCGGCCCGATCCGGTTCCCACTCCCTCGAATCGGATTCGACCGCGGTGGCTCTGATTTACCGAGCCTGATCGCCTGGCTCCCGCCGACTGGGCCCGGCTGGCTGAGCCCGGTCGGCCGAACTCAGCCGACTCCACCCCCGAACCGATCGGAACGCCGAACAATCCGACCTGTCCCCCCGAACCATTCCGAGCCCGCTCCCACACACCCCGAGCCCGCCTCGAACCCAACCAGCCCTCGGCCGAAGCGCAGCAGCCCCGATTTCCCCCAACCTCAACCAACCCCCAACCTCAACCAACCCCCACCCCAACCAACCCTCGCTCCCACCCCCCACGCCCACGCCTCACCCGCCTCGGCCCGATCTCCCCCCTCCCGACCTGACCCGAACCGACCCGATCCCCACCCGAACAAAACCCGCCCCCATCCAAAAGCCCCCGGTCGTGATCCACCCCTGCCCTCCGCCTTGATCGCCCGGTTGTCAGTCCCGCCCCGTAGGGTGGTCGGGCTATGACGAAGCCCTCACTCCCCGAACTCCTGCATGCTGCCGTCACTGCCGTCGGCGGTTCGGAGCGCCCCGGCCAGGTGACCATGGCCGAAGCCGTCGCGGAGGCGATCGACGACGGTTCCCATCTGCTGGTCCAGGCCGGCACCGGCACCGGAAAGTCCCTCGGCTACCTCGTGCCCGCGCTCGCGCACGGGGAGCGTGTCGTCGTCGCCACCGCGACGCTCGCCCTCCAGCGCCAGCTGGCGGAGCGGGACCTGCCGCGTACGGTCGACGCACTGCATCCACTGCTGCGCCGCCGCCCACAGTTCGCGATGCTCAAGGGCAGGTCGAACTACCTGTGCCTGCACCGACTCCACGAGGGCATGCCGCAGGACGAGGAGGACGGTCTCTTCGACCAGTTCGAGGCGGCGGCACCCACGAGCAAGCTGGGCCAGGACCTGCTGCGGCTGCGCGACTGGACGGACGAGACCGAGAACGGCGATCGCGACGACCTCACACCCGGAGTCTCCGACCGCGCCTGGGCGCAGGTTTCGGTGTCCTCCCGTGAGTGCCTGGGCGCCCAGAAGTGCGCCTACGGAGCGGAGTGTTTCGCCGAGGCGGCCCGCGAGCGCGCCAAACTCGCCGACGTCGTCGTCACGAACCACGCGCTGCTCGCGATCGACGCCATCGAGGGCGCCCCCGTCCTCCCGCAGCACGAGGTGCTGATCGTCGACGAGGCGCACGAACTCGTCTCGCGGGTCACCGGAGTGGCCACCGGCGAGCTCACCCCGGGCCAGGTCAACCGCGCGGTGCGCCGCGCCGCGAAGCTGGCCAACGAGAAGGCCGCCGACCAGCTCCAGACCGCTGCCGAGGGCTTCGAGCGGCTGATGGAGCTCGCCCTGCCGGGCCGCCTGGAGGAGATCCCGGAGGACCTCGGTTACGCCCTCATGGCGCTGCGCGACGCCTGCCGTACGGTGATCTCCGCGATCGGCGCCACCCGCGACAAGTCCGTGCAGGACGAGGACGCGGTCCGCAAGCAGGCGCTGGCCTCCGTGGAGAGCGTGCACGACGTGGCGGAGCGGATCACCAACGGTTCCGAGTGGGACGTCGTCTGGTACGAACGCCACGACCGCTTCGGCGCCTCCCTGCGGGTAGCCCCCATGTCCGTGTCGGGCCTGCTGCGGGAGAAGCTCTTCGCGGACCGCTCGGTGACCCTGACCTCGGCCACGCTGAAGCTCGGCGGCGACTTCAACGGCGTAGGGGCATCTCTGGGCCTCGCCCCCGAGGGAACCGTGGGCGACAATCTGCCGCAGTGGAAGGGGGTCGACGTGGGCTCGCCCTTCGACTACCCGAAGCAGGGCATCCTGTACGTCGCGAAACACCTGTCGCGCCCTGCGCGGGACGGCGATCGCGCCGACATGCTCGACGAGTTGACGGAGCTGATCCAGGCGGCCGGGGGCCGCACCCTGGGGCTGTTCTCCTCGATGCGGGGCGCCCAGCTCGCCGCAGAGGAGCTGCGCTCCCGCATCCCCGAGTACCCGATCCTGCTCCAGGGCGAGGAGACGCTCGGCGAGCTGATCAAGAACTTCGCGGCCGACCCGAAGACCTGTCTCTTCGGCACGCTGTCGCTCTGGCAGGGCGTCGATGTCCCCGGGCCCAGTTGCCAGTTGGTCGTCATGGACAAGATCCCGTTCCCGCGCCCGGACGACCCGCTGATGAGCGCCCGTCAGAAGGCGGTGGAGGACGCCGGAGGCAACGGCTTCATGGCGGTGGCCGCCACGCACGCGGCGCTCCTCATGGCCCAGGGAGCCGGCCGTCTCGTCCGCGCGTCGGGTGACCGGGGCGTGGTCGCCGTGCTCGACCAACGGCTGGCCACCGCCCGCTACGGCAGCTATCTCAAGGCGTCACTGCCCGACTTCTGGTACACCACGGACCGTAACCAGGTCCGGAGGTCGCTGGCCGCGATCGACGCGAAGGCGAAGCAGGAGGAAGCCGAAGCGGTGCAGGAGGAGGCCGAACCGGCGTGATGCGGGACGAGGTTGGTCCGGCGCGCCGGACCAACCCGCGGATACCCGGGCCCGCACAGCACAGGACCCCGGAACCGGCGCAGGGGTCCCGGGGTCCGGTCAGGGGGCCGGGCCGATGGGCCCGCCCGCCGCAGCCGTCACACGCGCCGCAGCACTGCCACCACCTTGCCGAGGATCGTCGCGTCGTCGCCGGGGATCGGCTCGTAGGCCGAGTTGTGCGGGAGGAGCCAGACGTGGCCGTCCTCGCGCTTGAAGCGCTTGACGGTTGCCTCGCCCTCCAGCATGGCGGCCACGATGTCGCCGTTCTCGGCGACCGGCTGGCGGCGCACGGTCACCCAGTCGCCGTCGCAGATCGCGGCCTCGATCATCGAGTCACCGACGACCTTCAGGACGAACAGCTCACCGTCACCGACCAGTTGGCGGGGGAGGGGGAAGACGTCCTCGACGGACTCCTCAGCGAGGATCGGGCCACCGGCGGCGATCCGGCCCACCAGCGGGACGTACGACGCGGCCGGCTTGCCCGCAGTGTCCGTGGGCTGCACCGACGAGGACTGGTCGGAGCCGCGGACCTCGTACGCGCGCGGGCGGTGCGGGTCGCGGCGCAGGAAGCCCTTGCGCTCCAGTGCCATCAGCTGGTGTGCGACCGAGGACGTGCTGGACAGGCCCACGGCCTGGCCGATCTCGCGCATCGACGGCGGGTATCCCCGTCGCTGCACCGAGTCCCTGATGACCTCGATCACCCGGCGCTGCCGGTCCGTGAGCCCCGAGCTGTCCGCCCGGATACCGGGAGGTCGGCCCGGCAGGGAGCGCTTGTGTCCCTCGGGATTCGCGGCTTCGTTCATTGCATGCACCGGCTCGAGTCGGCCCTGGGAGCGATCCTGGGCAGTGATGGTGGCACTGTCTGCGGTGGTGGTCACGTCGGCCCCTCTCGATGGTCTCCCTGCTGGACAACGGTAGTTGCTTTCGAAAGGTTGCGCCAAACACACGTTCGAGTGAAAAAGTGCAGATAGCCTGTCGCGATCATGCGTCCGGGTGTATGGCTAACGCGGCGCCTGGCGGACAAAAGAGGCCATTGTTGTACTCTTCGCCGCCGGGGTGGTGACCTTGTGGGTTGTCGCCACAGTCTGCCACCCGGTGTCCCGGCAGTCGGGGGTCGGTCCCGTTCTGTGCGGGAGCCCCACGCCTCCTCCGTGCCGCGCTCACGGTATCTCCGTAAGTGGCCTGGCGGTACGGGTGTGCGCCCGCGTGTTCGGGGCGACTGGACGGTCGTATGGCACATGCCAATACGGGTGCGACACGCGCGTACGGCGTGTTTGTGTGGGCCAATCACCACATCTAGTGGTTGGATTGCGGCAGCAGCCCAGAAGTTGTGGTCCCCCGGGTCTCCAGAGTCTCGGCCATCCCCTATGCTTGGGGCTGCTTCGAGAGGCCCAAGGGGTCTCACGAGGCTATTGAGTCTGCTGTGAGGGAGGGTTGGAGACCATGCACTGCCCCTTCTGCAGGCACCCCGACAGCCGTGTCGTCGACAGTCGTACGACCGATGACGGCACGTCGATCCGCCGGCGCCGCCAGTGCCCTGACTGCTCCCGTCGTTTCACGACCGTGGAGACGTGCTCGCTCATGGTGGTCAAGCGGTCCGGAGTCACCGAGCCTTTCAGTCGTACCAAGGTCATCAACGGTGTGCGCAAGGCATGCCAGGGACGGCCTGTCACCGAGGACGCACTCGCCCAGCTCGGCCAGCGGGTCGAGGAAGCGGTGCGGGCCACCGGAAGCGCCGAACTGACCACCCATGACGTCGGGCTGGCCATACTCGGCCCGTTGCAGGAGCTCGACCTCGTCGCCTATCTGCGATTCGCCTCCGTCTACAGGGCGTTCAACTCCCTTGAGGACTTCGAGGCCGCGATCGTGGAACTGCGCGAGGTGGCCCCAGGATCCGCCGCGGACGACGAAGACGCGGTATCGGGGAGCCAGGAAGACGACGGCGGAACCGGGGGGACCGTTCAGGTCCCCGTGCCCGCCCACTCCGCCGACTGACCGACGGGCCGGAACCGGGCGGAGACCCCGGGTCCGGCCGGGCGACGGCGTATCAGGACTTGTCGCGGGGCCATGAGCTGTGGGCACCCGCGGCACCAGACAAACACTCTGCCACGGGAACATCGTGGCATTTTCGGGCGTTTTCGCCTGTAGAGGGAGGCGGCATGACAGAGACGGCGAGCGGTCCGGCACGAGGTTCCCGCGCGAAGGGCACCAAGGCCACCAAGGGACTGCGCATCGAGCGTATTCACACCACCCCGGGCGTGCACCCGTACGACGAGGTGGAGTGGGAGCGCCGTGACGTCGTCATGACCAACTGGCGCGACGGCTCGGTCAATTTCGAGCAGCGTGGCGTCGAGTTCCCCGCCGAATGGGCGGTGAACGCGGTCAACATCGTCACCAGCAAGTACTTCCGCGGTGCCGTGGGCACCCCGCAGCGCGAGGTGAGCCTCAAGCAGCTCATCGACCGCATCGTGAAGACGTATCGGAAGGCCGGCGAGGACTACAAGTACTTCGCCTCACCCGCCGACGCCGAGATCTTCGAGCACGAGCTGGCGTACGCCCTCCTGCACCAGGTCTTCAGCTTCAACAGCCCCGTCTGGTTCAACGTCGGGACCCCGCAGCCCCAGCAGGTCTCGGCCTGCTTCATCCTGGCCGTCGACGACTCCATGGAGTCGATCCTCGACTGGTACAAGGAAGAGGGCATGATCTTCAAGGGCGGTTCCGGCGCCGGCCTGAACCTGTCCCGCATCCGCTCCTCCAAGGAGCTGCTCTCCTCCGGTGGCAACGCCTCCGGACCGGTCTCCTTCATGCGCGGCGCCGACGCCTCCGCGGGAACCATCAAGTCCGGCGGCGCCACCCGCCGCGCGGCCAAGATGGTCATCCTGGACGTCGACCACCCCGACATCGAGGACTTCATCCAGACCAAGGTCAAGGAAGAAGAGAAGATCCGCGCGCTGCGTGACGCGGGCTTCGACATGGACCTGGGCGGCGACGACATCACGTCGGTGCAGTACCAGAACGCCAACAACTCGGTCCGTGTGAACGACACGTTCATGAAGGCCGTGGAGAACGGCGACAAGTTCGGCCTGACGTCCCGCATGACCGGCGAGGTCATCGAGGAGGTCGACGCCAAGGAGCTCTTCCGCAAGATGGCCGAGGCCGCCTGGGCCTGCGCCGACCCGGGCATCCAGTACGACGACACCATCAACCAGTGGCACACGTGCCCGGAGTCCGGCCGTATCAACGGCTCGAACCCGTGCAGCGAGTACATGCACCTGGACAACACGTCCTGCAACCTCGCCTCCTTGAACCTGATGAAGTTCCTCAAGGACGACGGCAAGGGCAACCAGTCCTTCGAGGTCGAGCGTTTCGCCAAGGTCGTCGAGCTCGTCATCACCGCGATGGACATCTCCATCTGCTTCGCGGACTTCCCGACGCAGAAGATCGGCGAGAACACGCGCGCGTTCCGCCAGCTCGGCATCGGCTACGCCAACCTCGGCGCCCTGCTGATGGCGACGGGCCACGCGTACGACTCGGACGGCGGTCGTGCCCTCGCGGGTGCCATCACCTCCCTGATGACCGGCACGTCGTACAAGCGTTCCGCCGAACTCGCCGCGGTCGTCGGCCCGTACGACGGCTACGCCCGCAACGAGCAGCCGCACCTGCGCGTCATGAAGCAGCACGCAGACGCCAACGCCGTGGCCCCGCGCGCGGACGACCTGGACACGCCCATCTGGGCCGCTGCCACGGAGTCCTGGCAGGACGTGCTGCGCCTCGGTGAGAAGAACGGTTTCCGTAACTCGCAGGCGTCCGTCATCGCCCCGACCGGCACCATCGGTCTCGCGATGTCCTGCGACACCACCGGACTTGAGCCCGACCTCGCCCTGGTCAAGTTCAAGAAGCTGGTCGGCGGCGGCTCGATGCAGATCGTCAACGGCACCGTCCCGCAGGCCCTGCGTCGCATGGGCTACCAGGAGGAGCAGACCGAGGCGATCGTCGCCCACATCGCCGACAACGGCAATGTGATCGACGCCCCCGGGCTCAAGCAGGAGCACTACGAGGTGTTCGACTGCGCCATGGGCGAGCGTTCCATCTCCGCGATGGGCCACGTCCGCATGATGGCCGCCATCCAGCCCTGGATCTCCGGCGCGCTCTCCAAGACGGTCAACCTGCCGGAGACGGCGACCGTCGAGGACGTCGAAGAGGTCTACTTCGAGGCGTGGAAGCTGGGCGTCAAGGCGCTCGCGATCTACCGCGACAACTGCAAGGTCGGCCAGCCCCTCTCCGCGAAGACCAAGGAGAAGGAGAAGGTCGAGGTCACCGCCAAGGCCGAGGACACCATCCGCACCGCGGTCGAGAAGGTCGTCGAGTACCGCCCCGTCCGCAAGCGCCTCCCCAAGGGCCGCCCGGGCATCACGACCTCCTTCACGGTCGGCGGCGCCGAAGGCTACATGACCGCCAACTCCTACCCGGACGACGGTCTCGGCGAGGTCTTCCTGAAGATGTCCAAGCAGGGCTCCACCCTCGCGGGCATGATGGACGCCTTCTCGATCGCCGTCTCCGTAGGCCTGCAGTACGGCGTGCCCCTGGAGACGTACGTCTCCAAGTTCACGAACATGCGCTTCGAGCCGGCCGGCATGACGGACGACCCGGACGTGCGGATGGCGCAGTCGATCGTCGACTACATCTTCCGCCGCCTGGCGCTCGACTTCCTGCCCTTCGAGACGCGCTCCGCGCTCGGCATCCACTCCGCCGAGGAGCGTCAGCGTCACCTGGAGACCGGCTCGTACGAGCCGACGGAGGACGAGGTCGACGTAGAGGGCCTGGCCCAGTCGGCGCCGCGCGCCCAGGAGTTGAAGGCCGTGGCCGCGCCGAAGGCCGTGGCCGAGGCGACCAAGCCCGCCCCGCAGCAGGCGCACACCAGCGCCGAGTTGGTGGAGATGCAGCTGGGCATCCAGGCCGACGCCCCGCTCTGCTTCTCCTGCGGTACGAAGATGCAGCGGGCCGGTTCCTGCTACATCTGCGAGGGGTGCGGCTCGACCAGCGGCTGCAGCTGAAAGTGGGCCGAGTTTCATCGGGCACAACGGGCTGAATGTCCGTTGTGGAGGTTAGCTCGGCGTAGTTGGTCGTGGGTTCTCCCTGGCTTCGGTAGAGGAGCCAGGGATGACCGAGAGCTTGTTTTGGCCGCTACTGGGTGGCTGCCGAAACAACGAACGCCCGACCTTGTAGGGGGCGGGCGTTCGGTGCGGCATTGAGGCGATGTCAATGCGCTGCGTGAGAACACGCATGACATCAGCTTCCGGGTCGCGATGCAAATTTGACCCGGAGGGAGGTGTTGATCATCTCGAAGAATCCTCGTCAAACTGGCGCCAAGGCTGCCTCGGCTGCCGCTAAGACGCTGACCAGTAAGAGAGCGACCAAAGCGGAGAAGTCCGCTGCGGCCAGTGCGTTGTCGCAGGCTCCTAAGAGCACCGGCCAGACCAGTGCCAAGGCCG
This sequence comes from Streptomyces sp. NPDC050528, assembly GCF_044457795.1. Lineage (NCBI taxonomy): Bacteria > Bacillati > Actinomycetota > Actinomycetes > Kitasatosporales > Streptomycetaceae > Streptomyces > Streptomyces sp. NPDC050528. The sequence goes on along the minus strand of NZ_JBITHH010000006.1, from coordinate 555,170 downwards.
CTTCGGCTGCAGGCAAGACGCTGGCAAGCTCGAATGCGACGAAGGCGGAGAAGGCAGCTGCTGCCAGCACGCTGTCGCAGGCGCCGAGCCGCCCGAAGGGGAAGTAGAGGGTGACTGCCCGGGCCCTACACCTGGGGAGCCATCCACTTGGCCGATATCAAGGGCAACCGCTTGAAGTGAACTAGCTGGTCAGGGCGGTGGAGTCGGTATCCCGGCTTCGCCGCCCTCGGCGTTTCCCGCCCCGGGGAGAATCCGGTTTCCCAGCGGAACGATCAGCGGTTAATCTCCCTCAGCGCGCATAGGCCGCGCACAGGGGAGGGTGGGGGAAATGGTCGACGAATCCGTCGAACCCGAAAGACGTAGGAGCGCGGGGGCCCAGGCGGTCGCCGCGGTGGTCGTGGTCGGGGGTGTCGTGGGCGGCATGTGGGGACTTGGGGGAGTCCTGCCGAAGACGTCGCAGCAGGACGGCAAACCGGCGACCTGCTCGGTGAGCACCGACAAGACGCTGCCGGCGAAGTACGTTTCGCCGGCGCAACTCTGCACGGCACTGAACCGCACGGACCTTCCGGTGCTCCTGGGGACCCCGGAAGAGCACGCGGAGACCGCCGGGGGCAGCGCGGGCTGGATGACGCTGGCGGGCGGCACCAAGATCGCCAGCCCGGAGGCCGACGTCGACCTGAAGACGTACTCCGTGCGGCTGTCGGCGTCCTACGACGACATTCCCGTCGCCCAGGCGGCGCGCTACGTGGACTCGACCTCAGCGGTGAAGAAGGTCCTGGGGCACCCGGCCGTCCTCTACTCGGACCGGACCATCGCCATCAGCTTCAACCTCGGCGGAGGCAAGGCCAGTACGGGCCCTGGAGGCATCGCCCGCAGCCTGCTGGTCTCCACGAGTGCGAAGGACGGCGGCGACTCCTTCGAGATATCCATCTGGCGTCAGGACGACGTGCCGCCCGACGACGAGGCGCTGTTCCGTATCGCCGAGGAGGTGCTGCCGACGGTCCCGGGCTGGACCGCCGGCTGACGCGCCGTCCTGATGGGCTCAGGGCTGCTGCGCCCTGCCCATCGTCCTGGTGAAGGTCGCGGGGTCGTCCTCGAAGCCCCGGATGCCGGGATGGAAGTCCCAGCTTCCGGAGTCGTCGCGGACGAACTCCCCGACCGTCGCCGCCGTAGCGCCCAGGACGTCACCGAAGTCGTCCTCGGTGAGGACGGTGTATCCCTCGCGGATGCGCAGCTTCGGGTTGAGGACATTGACGAACGTGCGGTGGGCGACGCGCTGTTGGATGACGACACCGACCACCACGCGCGCGTACCGGTCGGCGAGCCGGTCGAGTTCCAGGGTCATGACCTCGTCCCAGCCGAAGCCCTTGCCGTCCTTGCTGTCCCGGTTGAGATAGATGGTGCCGTCGGGCGAGCGGCTGTCGAAGTGCACCGCGTACGCGGGAGCGCCGTACAGATCGCCCGCCACATACGTGGTGGCGACGATGTCCAGATCGACGGGCGGCTGCCCGGTGGGACTCGGATCCCACTGGAGCCCGACTTCGGCCTTGCGGATCCCCTTGTTGAGGCCGTTCACCACAGTTCCCCTTCCCCGTTCGCCTCGATCGCGCGCCCCAACTACTGGGCGATCAGCGTTCGTTGTCCATCGTGCCACGCGCGCGGGGGCGCATGCGCCGACGATCTCAGCCGGAGCGTGACCGGCGCCACGCTCGGTGGCCTTACGATGGCGCGGTGCTGGTCAAGTGGATTCGCTGCACCGTGGTTGACCGCCGCGGCTTCGAGCGCGGGCAGCGAAAGTGGGCGGGGCTTCTGGGGGAGCCGGGATTTCGGGGACAGGGGGGAGGCTGGAGCAGAGCGCGGCCGGGCGTGGCACACATTTTCGCGTTCTGGGAAAGCCGTGCCTTCTACGACTCCTTCATGGCCCGATCCCACGACCGGCTGGCCTCGGCCCAGGTGGGCACCTTCAAGGACGCGCAGGTCAAGCTGTTCGACCACCGTTTCGACGTGAAGACCGGCTTCGAACCGCGCTTCACCGACGCCGACCTGGTGCGGGTGGCCCTGTGCCGTGTCCACGAGGAGCGCGCCGAGCACTTCACGCTGATGCAGGAGAAGGTCTGGAATCCGGCGATGGCCGGTTCCCCCGGCATGCTCCGCGGGCTGTTCGGCGAGGCCCCCGGACACGAGTTCATGGTGCTGTCGATGTGGCACTCGGCCGCCGAGCACGGCAAGTACCGCACCGAGCGGGTGGAGCGGCTCGCACTGCGGGCCCAGATCGAGGCCGACGTCGCCTCCCTCACGGGGGACATCGTGCAACTGGAACCGTCCTGGACGGTTTGAGATCCAAACTGACGCCGCAGGCGTCCCACTGTGTGAATCGTGCGCCCCTATGTGGTCCATCGGGCACAATTCGTGTGACCTACGCCGTATGGAGCCCGTACGAGTGCTCGATATCCCGTCACTCGATCTAGGGTTTTGGCATGGCACGACCACGGCGCATCGTCCTTGTCCGGCACGGCGAGTCAACGGGCAATGTTGATGACACTGTGTACGAGCGTGAACCCGACCATTCCCTGGCGCTGACCGACCAGGGCTGGCGACAGGCTGAGGAGACCGGAAAGCGGTTGCGGGAGGTGTTCGGCCGCGAGCGCATCAGCGTGTACGTCTCCCCGTACCGCCGTACGCACGAGACCTTCCGGGCCTTCCACCTCGATCCCGACCTCGTCCGCGTACGCGAGGAACCCCGGCTGCGCGAACAGGACTGGGGGAACTGGCAGGACCGCGACGACGTACGCCTCCAGAAGGCGTACCGGGACGCGTACGGGCACTTCTTCTACCGCTTCGCCCAGGGCGAGTCCGGCGCCGACGTCTACGACCGGGTGGGCGGCTTCCTGGAGAGCCTCTACCGCAGCTTCGAGGCCCCCGACCACCCGCCGAACGTGCTCCTGGTGACGCACGGCCTGGCGATGCGGCTGTTCTGCATGCGCTGGTTCCACTGGACGGTCGCGGAGTTCGAGTCGCTGTCGAATCCGGGGAACGCCGAGATGCGGATGCTCGTTCTGGGAGATGACGGGCGGTACGCGCTGGACCGGCCGTTTTCCAGTTGGCGAGACCCGGAGCCGTACGGGATCACCGGATAGGGTGGCCGACCGATGATCGCTGACTCCTCTTCCGACACTCCCGACCCTGCTGTTTCTCCTGCCTCTCCCGCCTCCCTCGATGCGCGTCTGGACCGTGCCCTGGCCAGCCTGCGTGGACTCGCCGTGGGCGACGCGCTGGGCTCGCAGTTCTTCGTCCCCGCGAACTACCCCCTCCTCAAGCGTCGCGAACTGCCGCCGACTCCCTGGCAGTGGACCGACGACACGGAGATGGCCTGCTCCGTGGTCGCCGTCCTGGCCGCCCACCACCGCATCGACCAGGACGCCCTGGCGCGTTCCTTCGCCGAGCACCACGACTTCGACCGCGGCTACGGTCCCGCGGTCAACCGGCTGCTGCGCCTCGTCCGCGAAGGCGGCGACTGGCGTGAACTGTCCGCCGCGCTCTTCAACGGGCAGGGGTCATGGGGCAACGGCGCGGCGATGCGGATCGCGCCCCTGGGCGCCTGGTACGCCGACGACCCCGAGCAGGCCACCCACCAGGCGGAGATCTCCGCCTACCCCACGCACCAGCACCGTGAGGCCGTGGTCGGCGCCATGGCCGTCGCCGCGGCTGCCGCGCTGGCAGCGGCTCCCGGCGGCCCGCCCCGTGGAGAGTCACTCCTCGACGGCGTCATCGCACCCGTACCGAAGAGCGCCGTCGGCGCGGGCCTGCGGCGCGCCCGGGACATGCTCGACTACGCCGATCCGGGCACCGTCGCGGCCGTCCTGGGCTGCGGACGCCGTACGTCCGCCCACGACACGGTTCCCTTCGCGCTCTGGTCGGCCGCGCGTGGCCTCGGCGACTACGAGGGGGCGTTCTGGGCCACCTCGCAGGTCGGCGGCGATGTGGACACCACCTGCGCCATCGTGGGCGGCGTGATCGCCGGCGGGAAGGCGGGGGCGCCGCCCGTCGAGTGGCTGGAGCGTACGGAGGCGCTGCCCGGCTGGGTTCCGACGTCCGTCTGACGCCCTCACCACTTCGCCCGGGCAGCGCTCCGCACGCGATGAAAACTCTCTGTGCCTGATGGGAACTCTCCGTGATCGCCCGGCCGTTGTCCTGGCAGCTGCTGTGCGACACATGAGTCCGCACAGGCAGACGGGACGCGACAGTTGGGGGGTGACCATGAGGTTTTCGCTGGTGCCGGTGGGCCGGGTCCCGACCGGGCCCGGCCGGTCAGCCGACTCCCGCAGCCGCCGTGCCCGCGAGGGCTTCGAGGTCGCTCTTGCGGACCTGGATCACCAACCAGGCGGTGACCAGGGCGAGTACGGCCATCGCGGCGGCCGGGATGAAGGCCGCCGAGATGCCGTGCGCGAGCACCTCGTGCCCCCAAGGCGCGGGCAGTTGGTGCGTCTTGGGAAACGCCGCCTTCTGTTCCGCCGATCCATTGGCCAGGAACTTCGGCAGCTGCTTCTTCGCCTCGTCCTTGCTGGCCGAGCCGAACACCGTGGTCAGGATGGACAGGCCGAGCGAACCGCCCACCTGCTGCATGGCGTTGAGCAGCGCGGAGGCCGCGCCCGCCTCGTGCTGGGCGACGCCGGAGACGGCAGTCACTGTCAGGGTCACGAAGTTCAGGCCCATCCCGAAGCCGAACACGAGCATCGGGCCGAGCACTCCGCCGACGTACGAGCTGTCCGAGCTGATGAGGGTCTGCCAGGCCAGCCCGATCGCCGCGAGCGTCGAGCCCATGAGCATGAAGGGCCGTGGCCCGAGCACCGGCAGGAACCGCTGGGACAGCCCCGCGCCGGCCGCGATCACGACCGTCACCGGCAGGAAGGCGAGACCCGCCTGGATCGGGCTGTACCCCAGCACGTTCTGCACGAAGAGCACGATGTAGAAGAACATCCCGAACATCGCGGCGGCCAGGCTCAGCATGATCACGTAAGTGCCCGAGCGATTGCGGTCGGCGAACATCCTGAGTGGAGTGATCGGCTCCTTGGCCCGGGATTCGGTGATCACGAAGGCCAGCAGCAGGACGATCGCCGCGGCGAAGGAGCCGATGGTCAGGCTGTCGCGCCACCCCTTGTCCGCCGCGCGGATGAAGCCGTAGACGAGGGACGCCATGCCCGCCGTCGAGGTCAGTGCGCCCGCGATGTCGAAGCGGCCGGTGTGTCGTTCGGACTCGTTGATGTACAGCGGTGTGAGGACGGCGATCAGGATGCCGATCGGCAGGTTGACGAAGAACACCCAGCGCCAGTCGAGCCACTCGGTGAGCATGCCGCCCGCGAGCAGACCGATCGCGCCGCCGCCCGCCGAGACCGCGGCGAAGACTCCGAACGCCCTGTTCCGCTCCGGGCCTTCGGGGAACGTGGTGGTGATCAGCGCCAGCGAGGTCGGCGACGCGATCGCGCCACCCACGCCCTGCAGGACCCGTGCGGCGAGCAACTGCCAGGGTTCCTGGGCGAGACCGCCGAGCAGCGAAGCGAAGGTGAAGAGCAGGATGCCGGTCGTGAACACCCGGCGTCGGCCGAGGATGTCGCCGGCCCGGCCACCGAGAAGCAGCAGACCGCCGAAGGTGAGCGTGTAGGCGCTGACGACCCAGGTGAGGTCGGTGGTGCTGAAACTGAGTGCAGCTTGAATGTGCGGGAGGGCGATGTTCACAATCGTCGCGTCGAGTACCACCATGAGCTGACAGGCCGCGATGACTGCGAGCGCGATGCCGGGATGCCCCTCCCGGCGGGCCGCTCCTGGCCTTGGCTCCTGAGTCAACTGAGAGGTTGTCACTATGGGTCCCCCACAAGTGAGTTAGTGAACGCTCGCGTTCACTGTCGCGTCAACCGTAGTGAGTCCCCAACAGTGAACGCAAGCGTTCACTTAACTCGCCTTCGCGTGGCGTCCTCCCCGTCGCTGCCGCGTGACGCATCCCCGATCCCCGGAATTCCCCATTCCACTGCTCGCTGGAGACACTCAGATGGTTACTTCGGGCTGGACGGCCGCCCCCGCTCGGGCGGCCTCCCTCCGCCGCCGAGGCGCCGTGCTCGAACGCGCGATCCTGGAGGCCGCGCTGGAGCAACTCAGTACGGTCGGATGGAACGCCCTCACGATGGAAGGCGTCGCCGCCGGCGCGCAGACGGGCAAGGCCGCCGTCTACCGGCGCTGGTCCTCGAAGGAGGACCTCGTCGCGGACGCGTTGCAGGCCGGGCTACCGCGTCTGGACGAGGCGCCCGACCTGGGAAATGTGCGCGAGGATCTGCTGGCGCTGTGCATGCGGGCGCGCGACGCGATGTTCTCGCGGCCGGGATTCGCCCTGCGCGCGGTGATTCACGAATGCGACACTGTGCAGGCGGAACGCTTCCATGGCGTGATCACCGAAGGGGTCGTGGAGCCGACGATCCGGCTGCTTCGCGAGGCCATCGACCGTGGAATAGAGCGAGGCGAGGTCCGGTCCGGCGCGTCCAACGGCTATGTCATCGATGCCATCCCGGCGATGATGATGTACCGCTCGAAGATGTGCGGCAGCGAATGGGGCGACCGTGAAATCGAGGAAATGATCGACCAGTTGATGATTCCGCTGCTCCGGCCCGCCGGTGCCTGAAACTCGACCGGACCCGTCGTGGAGGAGCTTGCGGAAACCCGGGTGTCGCAGGGGGTTCCAGGCGGCGTAGTCTGATGGCGCCATGCCGTACGAACCACCTACTCATACCGTCGAGCGCTCACTGCGCGCCACGACCGGGGCCAAGGTCATTGCCGGCGTCGACGAGGTGGGGCGCGGTGCGTGGGCCGGCCCCGTCACCGTCTGTGCGGCGGTCACCGGACTGCGCCGACCCCCCGAAGGCCTCACCGACTCCAAACTCATCGCGGTCAAACGACGCACCGAACTCGCCGAAGAACTGCGCAAGTGGGTCTCGGCGTACGCCCTGGGACACGCCTCCCACGAAGAGATCGACGACCTGGGGATGACGGCCGCGCTGCGGCTCGCCGCAGTGCGTGCCCTGGAGGCCTTGCCCGTTCGCCCCGACGCGGTCATCCTCGACGGGAAGCACGATTACCTCGGGGACCCCTGGCGGGTTCGTACGGTGATCAAGGGCGACCAGTCGTGCGTGGCGGTCGCGGCCGCTTCGGTGATCGCCAAGGTTCAGCGCGACAAAATGATGGCCGAACTGGGCATCGACCATGCAGACTTCGCTTTCGCGGCCAACGCCGGGTATCCCTCACCCGTGCACAAGGCCGCACTGGAGGAGCGGGGGCCCACCCCGTACCACCGGTTGTCGTGGGCGTATCTTGATGCGCTGCCCCAGTGGCGGCACCTCAAGAAGGCCCGCAGTTGGGCGGAGGGAAACGTTCCGAAGATCGAGGGCCAGCTCGGTTTCGACTTCTGACCGTTCCGCTCGCACTCATGTGCCACCCGCTGCCGCAAGCCGCACCAGTGTTTGATAAAAATCAGCTCATGCCTCTCATTCCCGAGGAGCCTCAGATTCACGAGAGTGCCCAGGGTCCCAGCGCCACTCCGGCCAGCAGCCGCGTCGCGCCGACCCCCCGCCCTGTTCCCGGTCCCCGCCCTGCGGCTCCGCCGCGTCCCGGTCGTCCCGGCCCCCTGCGGCCGACGGCTCCGGCGCAACGTACGCCGCGCGACGTGGCCGTGGCCAAGCCCGGACCCTCGGGTCCGGCTGTTCCCACCTCCTCCGACAACGCTGTGGCGACCCCGCAGATCCAGCTGATCCCGGCCTCGGCCGAGGGCGCGCTGGACGCTGCCGAGGAAGCCGTGGACCTGCTCCTGGAGTCGGGCCGTGCCCCCGGTGACGTGCTGGTGATCACCACCGGCGAACCGCACCCGTGGGCCGCCCACGAACTGTCCTTCGGTGAAGCCTCCTACTGGGCGCAGCACGACGCGCGCGACGACGTGTTCTACGCGGACGCCGCCGTCGCGGGCCGGGCGGCGTCCCGTCCCGTCGTCGTGGTCGCCGTCAACGGAGGCGCAGCCGCCGTGGCCACCACCGCCCTGCCCCTGGCCCTCGGCCGGGCCGGCACCCTGCTGATCGTCTGCGGCGACCCGCAGCAGATCAACTCGGTGCTGGGCGCGGGCGTCTGAGCCGTTCCGGGAACTCCCGGAAGGCTCTCGGAGGGCGACGGCGGTCAGGTGAACGCCGTCGCGACGGTCTGAGCACGGTGAGCCATTCGGCGTGCGCGGATTTCGGTGCGGTTGGCGACGTACGCCTTCCGCAGCCGTGCTTCCGTTGCTGCTCACGTCGGCGCGGCGACCTTCTGGGCGGGACAGCGCCTGCCGCAGCCGTCCCGCGAGCCGAGACCGGAGTATGGCGGGATTTCCCGCATACGGTGCTTCGGACGCCACGCCGGCAAGGGCGCGCGTACGGTCCGGGCGCGAGGCCCGGACCGGGTTTCAGCGGGCCGCGGCGCGGCGCAGGACCTCCGAGGCGGCGCCGCCGGTGCGGGGCAGCAGAGGCGGTACCTCGGACATGGCGAAAGGTTCCGGCGCGGAGTCCGCACTGGGCCGTCGGCCACCGCGCCCCTCGCCGAGCACCTGCCAGCCGTCGCGTGTCAGCGTGATGTAGGCCCCGCAGCGCAGCCCGTGCAGCGTGCAGGCGTCACGCAGCCCCCACATCCACGCACCGTCCTCCTCCGTCCAACGCGCGTCGCCCTCACGGCAGTAGAGCAGCACGGCCGTGCGCACCGGAGTGCGGCGGCGCAGATCGTGCGGGATGACACGGCGTAGCTGCGCGAGCAGCGCGTTGCGGAACATCCAGCCGTCGGCCGGGGCCGACCGCCGGACGAACGAGGCGCTCGCGAGCAGCCGCTCGTCCGGGTCGAGGACGGCCACGACTGCGGTAGCCGGTTTCGGCCGATGCCGGGAGTGCAGCCCGCTGACCACCTCGCGGGGATTGCGCAGCAACGGGATTCCGGCAGCGGCCCATTCGGAGGGTTCGAGCAGACGGGCCAGAGGGTTGGCGGAAGCGGCGGACAGGTCGGCAGACGTCGACGTGGATGCCGCGGAGGACGGAGCGAATCCGAAGGTCACGGTCCTCCCTTCGGCTACGCGCCCACACTGCGGGCGGGGTCGGATTCGGGGGAGCGCGCACCGCAGCAGAGCCCTACCGGATCACGGACGAGCCGTGCGGGGAGCGGACTCCAATTCTTCCTGTCGAACTGGGATGCGGCAACGAGCAAATGGGGCCACCGACCCTTATCTGACGGTCTGTGGCTTATATCCCTACCCAATGCGTCACCCGGCGACGCCTGGGACGTTCGAGCACGACACTTTCGTACGCCATTGATGTGCGGGAGGTCCAGAGAGGGCCGGTCGGACGGGGTGCGGGACACGGTCGCGCGCGCTTCGTCGCGGCGGGGGATTGGGCCGTTGTCAGTGGCGTGCGGTTGCATGGGGGTATGAGCAACCAGGAGCTGCGTGCCGAAGCCGACGCCATCCTCGCCGAGCTGGTCGGTGATCCGACCGGCACGGCGCGGCTGCGCGAGGACCAGTGGCAGGCGGTGGCGGCCCTGGTGGAGGAGCGTCGGCGCGCACTGGTGGTGCAGCGCACCGGCTGGGGCAAGTCGGCGGTGTACTTCGTCGCGACCGCCCTGCTGCGCCGGCGCGGCTCCGGTCCTACGGTGATCATCTCGCCGTTGCTCGCGCTGATGCGCAACCAGGTCGAGTCGGCGGCGCGGGCCGGAATCCGGGCGCACACCATCAACTCCGCCAACCCGGAGGAGTGGGACAGCATCTACGGAGAGGTCGAACGGGGCGAGACCGACGTGCTCCTCGTGAGCCCGGAGCGGCTCAATTCCGTCGACTTCCGCGACCAGGTGCTGCCCAAGCTCGCGGCCACGACCGGCCTCCTGGTGGTCGACGAGGCGCACTGCATCTCCGACTGGGGACACGACTTCCGCCCCGACTACCGCCGACTGCGGGCGATGCTGGCCGAACTGCCCACCGGCGTCCCCGTGCTGGCCACCACCGCGACCGCCAACGCGCGCGTGACGGCCGATGTGGCGGAGCAGTTGGGCACGGGCGCAGGGGAGGCCCTGGTGCTCCGCGGTCCCCTGGAGAGGGAGAGCCTGCGGCTCGGAGTGGTCCAACTGCCGGACGCAGCGCACCGTTTGGCCTGGCTCGCCGAGCACCTGGACGAGCTGACCGGCTCCGGGATCATCTACACGCTCACCGTGGCCGCCGCCGAGGAAGCCACCGCCTTCCTGCGCCAACGTGGCTTCAAGGTCGCCTCGTACACCGGGAAGACGGAGAACGCCGACCGGCTGCAGGCTGAAATCGACCTCCAGGAGAACCGCGTCAAAGCCCTGGTCGCCACCTCGGCACTGGGCATGGGCTACGACAAGCCGGACCTCGGCTTCGTGGTCCACCTCGGCTCGCCCTCCTCGCCGATCGCCTACTACCAGCAGGTGGGCCGTGCGGGTCGCGGCGTCGCCCACGCCGATGTGCTGCTCCTGCCCGGCCGCGAGGACGAGGCCATCTGGCGCTACTTCGCCGATACAGCCTTCCCGCCCGAGACGCAGGTCCGCCAGACCCTCTCCGCCCTCGCCGACGCGGGCCGCCCGCTGTCCGTGCCCGCCCTGGAGACGGCGGTCGACCTACGGCGCAGCCGCCTGGAGACGATGCTGAAGGTCCTGGACGTCGACGGCGCGGTCAAGCGTGTGAAGGGCGGCTGGGCGGCCACGGGCGCCGAGTGGATGTACGACGCCGAGCGGTACGCATGGGTGGCCAAGCAGCGGGCGGCCGAGCAGCAGGCGATGCGCGACTACGTGAGTACGTCCCAGTGCCGGATGGAGTTCCTGCGGCAACAACTCGACGACGAAGGGGCGGTCCCCTGCGGTCGGTGCGACAACTGCGCGGGCGCCTGGATCGATTCCTCGGTCTCGGCCGAGACGCTGACAGGCGCTACGAAGGAACTGGAGCGCCCAGGTGTGGAGGTCGAGCCGCGCCGCATGTGGCCGACCGGGATGGCCGCGCTGGGCGTCGACCTCAAGGGCCGCATCCCGGCCAAGGACCAGTGCTCCACAGGGCGCGCCCTGGGACGGCTCTCCGACATCGGCTGGGGCAACCGCCTGCGCCCCCTGCTGGCCGAGAACGCGCCCGACGGCCCGGTCCCGGACGACGTCCTGAAGGCCGCGGTCGCGGTACTCGCCGACTGGGCACGCTCTCCTGGCGGTTGGGCGCCGAACGTCGCGGACCCCTCCGCCCGTCCCGTGGGGGTCGTGGCCGTACCGTCGCTGGCCCGCCCGCAACTGGTCGGTTCCCTCGCCCAGGGCATCGCGAGCATCGGCCGCCTCCCCCTCCTGGGCACCCTGACGTACACCGGACCGGACGGCACGCACGGGGCGCGTCGCAGCAACTCCGCCCAACGTCTCAGGGCCCTGTCCGACGCCTTCGCCGTCTCGGGGGAACTGGCTGACGCCCTGGCCGCCTCTCCCGGCCCCGTCCTGCTCGTGGACGACTACACCGACTCCGGCTGGACGCTCGCGGTTGCTGCCCGACTGCTCCGCCGGGCCGGTGGCGAACAGGTTCTTCCGCTGGTCCTCGCTGCGGCGGGCTGAGATTTCTCATCGGGGCCCTTGACGTCGTCGGGATGCCGAGGGGGGCTCGGGTCGGGGTGATGTCGGCCTGCGGGCGCGGTGATTGAGGCTGCGCCGGGTCGATCCTCGGTGGCGACCGGGACTGCATCGCCCCGGTCGCCTCCTCGAAGCGCGGTCGGGCGATCCGTCGTTGCGGCCCGGATCTCCCGGTCGCACAGCCCGACTTGGCCGTACCGAGCCCCATGTGGCGTGTCCCTGACCGGACTTATCCACAGGCTCAAGCGGAATCTTGCGATCCGCGAGATCGTCGACGCATGACGAACCACAGCGAAACGACCGGATCCGCCGAAAACGGCGACATCGACCCCACCGCGTACGACCGACACGGCACCGAGCACCAGGTCACCCTGCGCAGCCCCGCCGAACTCGCCGACGCCCTGCCCTATCTGCTCGGGTACCGCCCCGAGGACAGCATCGTCCTCGTCGCCCTGCACGATCGGGGCGGCCGGGGCCGGTTCGGCGGCAGGGCCCGGCTCGGGATTCCCGCCGGCGCGGACGACTGGGCCTCCGTGGCACGGCAGTTGGCCCACGGCCTGGTGACGGGCAGCGAGCGCAGGGGGACCCGGCCCGAGCAGATGATCGCCTACGTCTGTCAGGAACCGGCGCCGGGAGAGTCGGGGCGTCAGGTCATGGAACGCCTGCGCCCGCTCGTGCAGAAGCTGCGCACCGAGTGCGGCCGACTCGACGTGACCGTGATCGAGGCGATCTGCATCTCGGACGGCCGCTTCTGGTCGTACTGCTGCCCGATCGAGGGATGTTGTCCGGTCGACGGATCCCCGATGGGCCTGCCGGGCACCTCCGTACTGGCCGCGGCGGCGACCTACGCGGGCCTCCAAGTGCGCGGCACACTGCGCGAGTTGCGGACGAGGCTGCTGCCTTGGGAGACGGCGTCCGCGCTGGAGCAGGAAGTCGCCCTGGACGCCGCGGGTTTGACCCTGGTGCCGAGGATCCTCGACGACACGAGCCGCGCGGATGTGGCGCAGGAGACCCTGGATCTGGCCCAGCGGATCCTGAGGCGGTTCGCGGCGGCACCACACGTGTCCGGTGCGCTCCACGCGGACTTCCGTGACGACGCCCTGCTCGCCCACGACGAAGCCGCCACGCTGATCCTCGGCCTCCAGGACCGCACGACCCGCGATCGCGCCGCCGAATGGATGGAGGGCGACGACGCGCTACCTGCCCTGCGGCTCTGGCGTGCGCTGGCCCGCCGCTGCGTCGGACCGTACGGCGAACATGCCGCGGCTCCTCTCACCCTCGCCGGCTGGGTCGCCTGGTCGACCGGCGACGACCTGGAAGCCAGGGAGGCCCTCGCCATGGCCCTGGGCGCGGACCCCGACTACCTCTTCGCCCGCCTCCTGCACCAGGCCTGCAACGAGGGCCTGGACCCGGAGTCGATCCGACGCTGTCTGCGTGCGGAACGGGTGGGGCGTGCAGGCGTGGTGGAAGCCGGTGAAGTGACGGGAGTTGGCGCGAGGACAGGGGTTGGAGAGGCGACGGAAGCCGGAGATACGAGGGGGATCGGAGGGACGTCAGGCGCCGGGGAGGCAAAGGGACCAGGAGCAGCGACGGGTGTCGGAGGGACGGTAAAAGCCGAAGAGGCGACGGGAGTTGGAGGGATGAAGCGACCCGGAGGTGTGGTCGTCGGCGCGGACGCCGCCGACGGTTCCGTACGGCAGGGTACGAGCGGCCCCGGCGACGCCCTCGCACCGGCCGTCTCGCCCACGGCCTCCCGCCGTCGGCACCGCGCACGTACTGCCGACGGAGGCGAGCGCCGTCCCCGTCCCTCGGGCACGGACAGCCGCCGATCCGGCGCAGACGGATCCCGTCCGCGCACACCGGCGCAGGGCACCGAACGCCCCGGCAGCACACGTTCGCGCACCCCGGGGAAGGGTGAGTCGCGGCGATACGGCGCTTGCCCGGAGGGGCTGCAGTCGGGGTCCAACGGTATTGAGGGGGACGGGTGATCAAGGGCTGGGGGAGTGGAAGGCGGCCCCGCCGGTCCGGTCGTCGGCCTCGTGGGTTCGGAGCTTGGTTCCACCGAGTCGTGAGGCTCCGGAAGGCGGCGCCACAAGCGGTCAGTGCCCTCAGCGCGCGGGCCGACGCCGGGCTCACTGAGGAGCACCCGGCGCGAGAAACGGGCGCGTGTAGACGAGAGGGCGTGCGCCGGGTCTGTGGCCACCGGGACCGGGTGACCGGCGCCGGCTGTCCGTCGACTCCGCCGCGCCGCCATTCGGTCGGCTTCCCGGGCCGCAGGCGTGACCAGGAGGAGCCCGGTCCCGTTCACCTGAGTGGCGGAACGCCTGAACGGGTCGTGTCGCCGGACAGCGCTTGTCCTCCCGGAACAGTCCAACCGGCGCCGCACACGTCTGGGGCGCACAGAGTGCAGAAGAAGCCGCCCATGCACCAGCCGACTCCGCCCTCCGCCGCCGACGACGACCGCCCCGACTCCGGCGACCCCGAACCGCGCCCGAGTAGGGCCACCAACTCATCGCCGCCGTACGGGAGTACCAGCCCGTCACAGCCGGGGAGTACCAGCTCGTCACAGCCGTACGGGAGCAGCGCGTCCCAGCCGTACCGAGGCACGAGCTCATCCCCGCTGCACCGCGGCACGAGTTCATCGCCGCCGTACACGGGCACCGCCGACCCCGAGCATCCGCCGCAACCGTCCCGTCGGCCGGCGGAAGGGTGGACGCCCGGCCAGATCCGCCGCCCACCCCCGCCCGCATCCCCACGCCAGTCCTCTCCCAACTCCCCGCGGCAGAGTCCTCTGCCACACCCGCCACCCCCATCCCGTCCGGCGCCCCGCCGTTCCCTCGAACTGCCGCCGACCCACACCACCCTGATCTGCGTGGCGCTCCCGGGCCTCGCCGTCTCCACCGAGCAAGGGCAGCTGAACGGGCGGGGGTTGGAGGGGTTCTACCGCGCGGGGCGGCGTGTGCTCTCCCGCTGTCAGGTGCGGGTGGCCGGACGGGAGCCACTGGCGGTGCAGGCCAGGATGACGGCGGCCGACCGCGCCCGGTTCGTGGGGACCGTGCGGGTGTCCCCGGACTGCGGCCCGGACCCGGACCTCGTCGTCGAGCGGACCCGGCACGCCGACGGCACCGAGCGCATCACGCTGCGCAGCGTTTCCTGGCGTCCGCTGCGCCTGCCGGTCGAGGTGGCGCTCGGCACCGACATGGCCGATCTGGGCGCGATCGCCGCGGGCGGCACAGGGCCCGAACTGCCCGCCAGCGTGCACGACTCGGGCTTGCGCTGGTCCGGCGCCACAGGGAACTCGGCGGTCACGGCCGATCCGCCTCCCACCGACGCGCTGGCCTCCGCAGGACTCCTGCGCTGGGAGTTCGAACTGCCACCGGGCGGCACGGTGAGCATGGAACTTCGGGTACGGCCGGACGGCGCGGGACCGGTTCGGGCCGTGGGCCACGGGGCGACCAGTCCCCTGGCGACCGCCCGGGCGTCCGGCGACGACCCTCGAGTCCACGGGCTCCTGCGGACCAGCATCGAGGATCTCCAGGCACTGCTGCTGCGCGACCCCGCGCACCCCTCCGACACCCATCTCGCGGCTGGGGCACCCTGGCGCTGCGGTCTGGCGCCTGCGGAGTCGCTCACGGCGGCGCGCATGGCACTGCCTCTCGGTACGCGGCTCGCCGCCGGCACACTGAGAATCCTCGCCCGTACCCAACTCCAGCGCGCCGGAGCGCAGTTGGGCATGATTCCCGGGCCGCGTCGGGATGCCGGCGCCCATCTGCCGCCGAGTTGTACGGGGACCGAGGCGACGCTGCTCTTCCCGGTGCTGCTCGCGGAGGCCCGCCGCTGGGGTCTCCCGGAGCAGGCGACGCGGGAGTTACTCCCGGCCGCCGAGCGCTGTCTGACCTGGCTGCGGACCACCGTGGGCGACGGCACGTATCTCCGCGACCCGCACCCGGGCGGACCCGTCCGCTGCGAGACACAGGCCCACGCCCATCGGGCGGCGCTGCTCGGGGCCGATCTGCTCGACGCGTACGGCAGACCCGGCGGTACGGAACTGCGGCAGTGGGCCCAGGAGTTGCGCACCGCCTTCCGCGCGGATTTTTGGATCGGGGACCTCGGCGGCGGCCGCCCGGCAGCGGCCCGGGCTCCGGACGGACGTCTCGTACCGCACCTCGGCGCGACCACGGCCCACCTCCTGGACACCGGCCTCTTGGGCGGCGGCGAGTACGCGCCCGGCCTGCTCGACAAGGTGCGGGCCGAACAACTCGCCCGGCTGCTCGGCGGCCCCACCATGGACTCGGGCTGGGGACTGCGTGGCCTGGGCGCGAAGGAACCGGGCTACAGCCCGTTCAGTCACCGGGGCGGAGCCGTGCGGGTGGCGGAGACGGCGATCGCCGTCGCGGGCCTGGCCGCCGCCGCGTACGAGAAGGAGGCGACCTCGCTGCTGCGGGGCGTCCTCGCCGCGGCCGAGGCGTTCGGGCACCGGCTCCCCGAGATGTACGCGGGGGAGCAGCGCAAGGACGGGAGCGCTCCCCTTCCGCATCCGGCGGCCTGCCGCCCGGCGGCCACGGCGGCGGCCGCCGGAGTGCTGCTGCTGACCACCCTCGCGGGCATCCGCCCCGACGCCCCCGCCCGCACGGTCACGCTCCGTCCCGTGCGCAGCGCGCCCCTGGGCGAGATCGGCCTGACCGGGCTGCGGATCGCGGGTGCCCCCTTCTCCGTACGGGTCGGCCGACTCGGTGTCGCCATGGTCGAAGAGGCGGCCGACGGCCTGCAATTGGGAGCGTGACCTCGGAGGAAGCCGTATCGGCAGACGGCCGCAGGCAAGGGGCGAGTCGCGCCTCGCACCGAAGTGGATCAGTCAGGGCGGTACCGGCGAAGGGAGTGTTTATCGTCAGGCAGACGACTATGATCGCCGCATGTCCTACGACCCGTCAGCGTATCCGCCCTTCGCCGTCACCGTGGACCTGGTCGTGCTGACCGTGCGCCGCCATGCTCTGTGCGGGCTGGCGGTACGCAGGGGCGAGCCGCCGTTCCAGGGACGCTGGGCGCTGCCCGGCGGCTTCGTGCGGGCCGACGAGGATCTGTCGCAGGCCGCGGCACGCGAACTGGCCGAGGAGACGGGACTGCGCGCCCACGACCCCGGCGCCCCCGCCCAGGACAACGGAGCACATCTGGAGCAGCTCGCGACCTACGGCGACCCCAAGCGCGACCCGCGGATGCGCGTCGTCAGCGTCGCCCATCTCGCGCTCGCCCCCGACCTGCCCGCACCCCGCGCCGGCGGCGACGCCAGCAACGCGCGCTGGGCACCCGTCGAAGAGCTGCTGCAGCAGGGCGGGTTCGGACGCGACGGCGATCCGGTGGCGCCGCTCGCCTTCGACCACACGCAGATCCTGTCCGACGGGGTGGAGCGCGCCCGTTCGAAGATCGAGTACTCGTCCCTGGCCACGGCGTTCTGCCCCACCGAGTTCACCGTCGGTGAGCTGCGCCGCGTCTACGAGGCGGTGTGGGGCGTGGCGCTCGACCCGCGCAACTTCCACCGCAAGGTGACCGGCACGCCCGGGTTCCTCGTCCCGACCGGCGGTACGACGACCCGTCAGGGCGGCCGCCCGGCGCAGTTGTTCCGGGCCGGCGGGGCCACGCTGCTCAACCCGCCGATGCTGCGCCCCGAGGTGTGACGCCGTAGCACCTGGAACGAGGCGATCAACCGTTGCGGAGCGGGCCGTTCGGTGGCCGGAAAAACGGACATAACGCGCTATCTTGCTGTGGGTGATCCAGGCCTTCGGACTGACCAGCAACGCCCGCAAGGAGCACCCGCCCGCCGTCGACGACGTTTCCTTCGAGGCACGTGCGGGCCGTGTCACCGCACTCCTCGGAGCACCGGGCGCGGGAAAGACGGCCGCGCTCAGACTCATGCTCGAACTCCAACAGGGGCGTGGAATCACCTACTTCAGGGGCCGCCCCCTGCACCGCATCGCCCACCCGTCGCGCGAGGTCGGCGTCCTCCTGGGCGATGTGCCGGGTCATCCTGCACGATCCATCCGCGGCCATCTCCGGATGCTGTGCGCGGCGGCGGGCGTTCCGGCCCGGCGCGCCGACGAAGTCCTCGAAGTGGTCGGCCTCGTCAGCCTGCGCGACGAACGCCTCGGCAGCCTCGCACGCGGCATGGACCGCCGCCTCGGCCTCGCCTGCGCCCTGCTGTCCGACCCGCACACGCTCGTGCTGGACGAACCCGCGGACGCCCTCTCCGCCCGCGAAAGCCGTTGGCTGTACGGCATGCTGCGCGCACACGCGGCCCAGGGCGGCACGGTCCTGTTCACCACCGCCGAACCCAAGGAGGCCGCCCGCTGCGCCGACCGGGTCGTCACCCTGGAGCAGGGCAGACTCGTCGCCGACCAGGAGGCCGGAGACTTCGCCCGCACCCGGCTCCGCCCCCGCGTCGCCGTCCGCAGCCCGCACGCCAACCGCCTCGCCGCCCTCCTCACCAAGGAGGCCCGCACCGCGCACCGCTCCGTCGAAGTCGTACGGGAGGACGGCAACCGCCTTTCCGTGTACGGCAGTACCTGCGCCGACGTCGGCGAGACAGCGTTCCGGCACGACATCCTCGTACACCAACTCGCTGATGAGATCGGGGACATGGGACCGGGCGCCGGAACGACCGTCCGAGACGATCCCGAATCCGTCGAAGCGCCGCGAGCGTCTGCCCCCTCACCGACAGCCGAGATGCCAACGCCCCGCACCGACGCGCCCCTTGCCGAGCCGCCCACGCGCCTCGCCGATGCGCTGCCCGACGGGACGCCGACACCATGCGCCGGCACGCTGCCTGCCCAGACCGCACAACCTCCCGCCGCCGCGCCGCTCGCCGGCACGCTGCCCGCCGCCGAGCCGCCCGTCGCCGGAGAACCGGAACCCGCCGCCGAACCCCACCCGCCCTACGAGGCCCGCACAGCCGCTGCGAGCCCCCGCACGGCCAACTCCCGCCTGGTTCCCCTCATCGACCCCGAGAAGCCGTCAGCCGCCCGCCCCAGCGCGCGTGCCCCGCGTCCCTCCCCAGCCCGCACCCTCGACACCCTGCCCCCGCTCCCGCCCCCCATCTCCGTCCGCTCCGCGCCCAGCCCACTGCGCCCGCTCCGCTACGAGCTGCGGCGTGCCACCGGTATCGGCACCGGGTTCCTGACCGGGGCCGCCGTACTCGTCGTATCCGCTCTCACCGCACTCCTGTTGGCGCGCATCGGGCACACCCCGCAGCCGCGTCTGCTGGCCGCGTGGCCGCGGGAGTTGCCCCTGCCGCCCGCGGCGCTCGGTGCGGGACTGTTGGGGGCGTTCGCCTTCGGTGACGAGTTCCGTCACCCTGCCCTGGCGGCGGACCGCGGCACCGTGCCCCGCCGGATGGGACTGCTCGTCGCGAAGCTCCTCGTCTCCGCGGCCACCGCGCTGCTGCTGGCCTTCCTCACGGTGGGCTGCGACGCCGAAGTGCTCTATCTCGTCTACGGACGGGAGCTCGCGCAAGTTCCCGCCGACTGGCTTTCGTCGGGCGCGAGTTGGATCGGCCTGGTCGTCGGCTGCGCCTGGGCCGGCGTGCTGGCCGCGGGCATCTTCCGGTCCACCACGGCCGGGCTCGCCGCGGTGGTCGCCGTACCGATTCTCGTCGTACCCCTCGTGCACAAGGCGTTGGAAGGACCCGCCGTGCGGACCGCGGCAGGTTTGCCGATGCGGATGCGACAGGTGTTTCTGCTGCAGTGGCCCTTCGGGGGAGAGCGTTACCTGTCGGCGGCCGCGCGCGTGATCGCCCAACCCGTGGGCGGGGCACTGACGTTGTCGCTGACCGCCCTGCTCTGCGCGTATCTGCTCACGACCCTGCGGAGCAGGGTCCGATGACGACCGACCGCACCCTTCGGATGCCGCTCTGCGCACAACTCCCCGCAGAAAGCCCATTTCTTTCCGATAAGGCGTCAATTGCGACGGGGTGAGCGATCACCCTTTCGTGTGCTTTTCACCAAAGACCTCAAGGGAGTTGGAGACAGCGCCGACAAAGGATCCGTGAGTACCCTTGCGCACACCATGATGACCGCCGCCCGCTCCGCAGACTCCGGTCTCGCCGGCCCGGGCGATCTCGACCGCTACCCCTACGCCGAGGCGCCCGTCACCGAGCGCCTCGGAGCCCCTTCCTGGGACGGTTCCGACCCCGAGCTCGGCCGCGTGGGCCGGCGTGCCGCGGGCAGCCGCGGACGCGGGCTGCACGGCCAACTCGTCCAGCAGCTGGGCCAGATGATCGTCTCCGGGGACCTGGGCGCCGACCGCCCGCTGGTGCCCGAGGAGATCGGCCAGCGTTTCGAGGTGTCCCGCACCGTCGTCCGCGAATCGCTCCGCGTCCTGGAGGCCAAGGGCCTGGTCAGCGCCCGCCCGAACGTCGGCACGCGCGTGCGTCCCGTCAGCGACTGGAACCTCCTCGACCCGGACATCATCGAATGGCGCGCCTTCGGCCCGCAGCGCGACAACCAGCGCCGTGAACTGAGCGAGCTGCGCTGGACGATCGAGCCGCTCGCCGCGCGCCTCGCCGCCGGGCACGGGCGCGAGGACGTCCAGCAGCGCCTCTCCGACATGGTCGAGATCATGAGCCACGCCATGGGGCAGGGCGACGCGCTGACCTTCTCCCGCGCGGACGCCGAGTTCCACTCGCTGCTCATCCAGGTCGCGGGCAACCGGATGCTGGAGCACCTTTCCGGGATCGTCTCCTCGGCCCTCCAGGTCTCCGGCGGCCCGGTCACGGGCTGTGACCGCCCGACCGAGGCGTCCCTGGGGCACCACGCCCGCATCGTCGACGCCCTCGCCGCCGGCGACGGAGCGGCGGCCGAGGCGGCCATGCGGCAGCTGCTCATCGTGCACCCCGAGGTGGAGCGCGTGGTGCCCGCCCCGCGCGAACACTGACGCGCGCGGGGTGGCCGGCGCGGCCGAGGTGTGCCGCGTTCTCGTGGCGGCGCCCGGCCGGGGCGCCCGTCTTCCGCCGGACCCCGCAGGATCCTCCAGGGAATCCGGCGGGGTCCGGCGGTGCGACGGGGTGTCGGATCTCTCTGGGGAACGCCTGTCACGGCCGCGGGTGACCTCATCTGCCCGTGTCTGACCGTTTTTGAACGCTTACGGGGTGTGACTCGGGCCACGCAGATTGGGCGTAACGCTCGCGGGCACTGCGCGATGACCTAAGAGGTGACAGCCGCGGAAGGGAATACGGACGCCGTTCAAGGCGCTGTGTTTCTTCCCGGCCTCAGCCCGCGCCGTCGGCCCATCCCCAAGTCGGCGGTCGTCGGCTCCTGTCCGTACCGGACGGGGCCGGAAGCCGTTTTCCATCGTTCCGAGAGGTTGTTCGTGTCGGCCAGCACATCCCGTACGCTCCCGCCGGAGATCGCCGAGTCCGTCTCTGTCATGGCGCTCATCGAGCGGGGAAAGGCTGAGGGGCAGATCGCCGGCGATGACGTGCGTCGGGCCTTCGAAGCTGACCAGATTCCGGCCACTCAGTGGAAGAACGTACTGCGCAGCCTCAACCAGATCCTCGAGGAAGAGGGTGTGACGCTGATGGTCAGTGCCGCGGAGCCCAAGCGCACCCGAAAGAGCGTCGCAGCGAAGAGTCCGGCCAAGCGCACCGCCACCAAGACGGTCGCCGCGAAGACGGTGACCGCCAAGAAGGCCACCGCCACCGCCACTCCGGCAGCCCCCGTCGCCGACGCCTCCGCCGAGGACGACGCCCAGAAGGTCGCCGCCAAGAAGACGGCGCCCGCCAAGAAGGCGGTCGCCAAGAAGGTCGCCGCCAAGAAGACGACGGCGGCGGCGAAGAAGACCAGCGCCAAGAAGGACGACGTCGAAGTAGTCGACGAAGAGGCGACCGAGGAGACCCCCGGCAAGACCGGGGACGAGCCCGAGGGCGCCGAGAGCGCCGGCTTCGTACTCTCCGACGAGGACGAGGACGACGCGCCCGCGCAGCAGGTCGCCGCCGCGGGTGCCACCGCCGACCCCGTCAAGGACTACCTCAAGCAGATCGGCAAGGTCCCCCTCCTCAACGCCGAGCAGGAGGTCGAGCTCGCCAAGCGCATCGAGGCCGGTCTGTTCGCCGAGGACAAGCTGGCCAACGCCGACAAGCTCGCCCCCAAGCTCAAGCGCGAGCTGGAGATCATCGCCGAGGACGGCCGCCGCGCCAAGAACCACCTCCTGGAGGCCAACCTCCGTCTGGTGGTCTCCCTGGCCAAGCGCTACACCGGCCGCGGCATGCTCTTCCTGGACCTCATCCAGGAGGGCAACCTCGGTCTGATCCGCGCGGTCGAGAAATTCGACTACACCAAGGGCTACAAGTTCTCCACGTACGCCACCTGGTGGATCCGTCAGGCGATCACCCGCGCTATGGCCGACCAGGCCCGCACCATCCGTATCCCGGTGCACATGGTCGAGGTCATCAACAAGCTCGCGCGCGTGCAGCGCCAGATGCTCCAGGACCTGGGCCGCGAGCCCACCCCGGAGGAGCTGGCCAAGGAACTCGACATGACCCCGGAGAAGGTCATCGAGGTCCAGAAGTACGGCCGCGAGCCCATCTCCCTGCACACGCCCCTGGGTGAGGACGGCGACAGCGAGTTCGGTGACCTCATCGAGGACTCCGAGGCCGTCGTCCCGGCCGACGCGGTCAGCTTCACCCTTCTCCAGGAGCAGCTGCACTCCGTCCTGGACACCCTGTCCGAGCGCGAGGCCGGCGTGGTCTCGATGCGCTTCGGTCTCACCGACGGTCAGCCGAAGACCCTCGACGAGATCGGCAAGGTGTACGGGGTCACCCGTGAGCGCATCCGCCAGATCGAGTCCAAGACCATGTCGAAGCTGCGCCACCCGTCGCGTTCGCAGGTGCTGCGCGACTACCTCGACTAGGTCGTAGTCGTACGACACGGAAGGCCCGGTTTCCCCTCAGGGAGCCGGGCCTTCGTGCTGGCCGCGGGTGCGGGGCGCGGCGTGCTGGATCACTGTGGGTCTCCCATGACCATCCCAGAGTGAGGAACGTGCATGCGTCGTCCCCTTGCCCGGGCGCTGACCCGGCCGCTGGTCCTGGCGGCTGCCGCGTCCGCCATACCGCTGGTCTCCGCGTCTGCCGTGGCCGCCGACACCATCGTCGTCGGCGGGTTCCCGGTCGATGTCTCCGTGAGCCCCTGGACGGTGGCGCTGTCCAGCCGTGACCGGTTCGGGGGTACCCGGGCGGGGCAGTTCTGCGGCGGTGTGGCCGTGGGCCGGACCACCGTGCTGACCGCGGCCCACTGCATGGGCGACGACGTCCTGGGGGCGCCGCCGCACCGAGCGGCCGACCTCAAGGCCATCGCGGACCGTACGGACCTGCTGTCGGGCCGGGGCCAGGAGATCGCCGTACGCGATGTGTGGGTCAATCCGGACTACGACCCCGTCAGCAACGCCGGCGACTTCGCCGTGCTCACCCTCGCCGATCCGCTGCCCCAGAGCTCGGTCATCAGGATGGCGGCCGCGGGCGACACGGCCTACCGGGCGGGCACGGCCGCCACGGTCTACGGCTGGGGCGATCTCACCGGCAGCGGCGACTACGCGGGCAGCCTGCACGCGGCGAACCTGCACGTGCTGTCCGACGCGCGCTGCGAGGAGGCCTATCCGGCCGGTACCGACGGCACGTACCTCCCCAAGTCCATGCTCTGCGCCGGAGAGGCCCAGGGAGGCCGTGACGCCTGTCAGGGGGACAGCGGGGGACCGCTGGTAGCCCAGGGGCGGCTGATCGGGCTCGTGTCCTGGGGCAGCGGGTGCGGGCGGGCCGGGAGCCCAGGCGTCTACACCAGGGTGTCGGACGCCCTGCGGACGCTGGGCCGCCACCGCGGCTCGCCAGGGCCGCACAAGGGCGCCTGACGGCGTCCGAGAGGCATCCGTGGGTCACCCACGGGTCTCCGGCTCCGCGGGTACGAAGACGGGCGGCCCCGCTCCTGTGGTTCAGGAGCGGGGCCGCCCGTCGCCGGCCTGGGCCGGTGCTGGCTCGTCGTGGACGCGATGTGTCAGCGGTCTTCTTCAGGAACGCTTGCTGCTGGAGCGGAGGTCAGCCGCTCCGACTCGTCCTGTATCTCAGCGGCGATCTTCTTGAGTTCCGGCTCGAACTTGCGGCCGTGGTGGGCGCAGAAGAGCAGTTCTCCGCCGCTCAGCAGGACGACGCGCAGGTATGCCTGGGCGCCGCAGCGGTCGCAGCGATCGGCGGCCGTCAGTGGGCTCGCGGGGGTCAGAACAGTAGTCACGTCGCCTCTTCTCTAGCTCGACGAGCTGTCGTACCAGGGTCAACATCCAACCAGCCCGAAAACGTTCCCGCTCGTGGCTTTTCCTCGAAAAATTCTTCCGGGGCGGCTGTCTGCTGCCGGTTGGCGGCGAATGTGCCGTATTGCGTGTCTATGTGTCTGTACGGGTTCGCGCTGTGGGATCAGGGTCGGGTCCACCCGGCTGGATTGCCGGTTGTTCATGAGGACGTGCCCGGAGCCTAAATGGTTCATGCCCCGAAGGGAACGTGATATGTACTTCACTCCATCGAGGGATCGAACAGGTATACGACCCTGGACTAGTGTGAGGAGGAGACGAGGGTGGCGTTACAACGGCTCTACCAGGCCTCGGTACCCTCTGAGCGGCAACCGAAGCCGGGCCCTTACCCAAAAGGGCCTCATCTGAAATTCAGCGAGGAGCGAACCGCGTGACCGCCGAAACGTCCGTGCCGTCGACAGCGCTGCTGGCAGGAGCAGACCGGGACGGTTCCAACTACACCGCGCGGCACCTGCTCGTCCTTGAGGGGCTAGAGGCCGTACGCAAGCGCCCGGGCATGTACATCGGGTCCACCGACAGCCGTGGCCTGATGCACTGTCTGTGGGAGATCATCGACAACTCCGTGGACGAGGCCCTCGGGGGCTACTGCGACCACATCGAGGTGATCCTGCACGACGACGCCTCGGTGGAGGTCCGGGACAACGGCCGGGGCATCCCGGTCGACGTCGAGCCCAAGACCGGCCTCTCCGGTGTCGAGGTCGTCATGACCAAGCTGCACGCCGGCGGCAAGTTCGGCGGCGGCTCGTACGCCGCCTCCGGCGGTCTGCACGGCGTGGGCGCCTCCGTGGTGAACGCCCTGTCCGCGCGACTCGACGTCGAGGTGGACCGCAGCGGC
This sequence comes from Streptomyces sp. NPDC050528, assembly GCF_044457795.1. NCBI lineage: Bacteria > Bacillati > Actinomycetota > Actinomycetes > Kitasatosporales > Streptomycetaceae > Streptomyces > Streptomyces sp. NPDC050528. The sequence continues at coordinate 530,350 of NZ_JBITHH010000006.1, read as the reverse complement.
AGCGTCCACGCCATCAGTTTCCGGCGCGGTGTGCCCGGCTCCTTCGCCGCCGCCGGCCCCGACGCCGCGTTCGAGCCCGGTGGCATGCGCAAGACCAAGCGGATCCCCAAGACCCGTACCGGCACGCGCGTGCGCTACTGGGCCGACCGCCAGATCTTCCTCAAGGACGCCAAGCTCTCCCTGGAGGGCCTGCATCAGCGGGCCCGGCAGACCGCGTTCCTGGTGCCCGGGCTGACCATCGTCGTCCGCGACGAGTACGGTCTCGGCGAGGGCGGCAGCAAGGGGGAGGAGTCCTTCCGCTTCGACGGCGGCATCAGCGAGTTCTGCGAGTACCTGGCGAACGACAAGCCGGTCTGCGACGTGCTCCGTCTGTCGGGTCAGGGCACCTTCAAGGAGACCGTGCCCGTCCTGGACGACCACGGCCAGATGACGCCCACCGAGGTCACCCGCGAACTCGGCGTCGACATCGCGCTGCGCTGGGGGACCGGTTACGACACGACCCTCAAGTCGTTCGTGAACATCATCGCCACCCCCAAGGGCGGCACCCACGTCGCCGGCTTCGAGCAGGCCATCGTCAAGACGATGAACGAGGTGGCGCGCGCCAAGAAGCTGCTGCGCGTCGCCGAGGACGACGTCGTCAAGGACGACGCCCTGGAGGGCCTCACCGCGGTCGTCACCGTCCGGCTCGCCGAGCCTCAGTTCGAGGGTCAGACCAAGGAGGTGCTCGGTACGTCGGCGGCCCGCCGTATCGTCACCAACGTGGTCACCAAGGAGTTCAAGGACTTCCTGACCTCGACGAAGCGCGACGCGGCGGCCCAGGCCCGGGTGGTCATGGAGAAGGCCGTCGCCGCGGCCCGTACGCGGATCGCGGCCCGGCAGCACAAGGACGCGCAGCGCCGCAAGACGGCCCTGGAGTCCTCCTCGCTGCCCGCCAAGCTCGCCGACTGCCGCAGCGACGACGTCGAGCGCAGCGAGCTGTTCATCGTCGAGGGGGACTCCGCACTCGGTACGGCCAAGCTCGCCCGGAACTCCGAGTTCCAGGCGCTGCTGCCGATCCGCGGCAAGATCCTCAACGTCCAGAAGTCGTCCGTCACCGACATGCTGAAGAACGTCGAGTGCGGGGCGATCATCCAGGTCATAGGAGCGGGGTCGGGCCGTACGTTCGACATCGACGCGGCCCGCTACGGCAAGATCATCATGATGACCGACGCCGATGTGGACGGTTCCCACATCCGGTGTCTGCTCCTGACCCTGTTCCAGCGCTACATGCGGCCCATGGTCGAGGCCGGCCGGGTGTTCGCCGCGGTGCCGCCGCTGCACCGCATCGAGCTTGTCCAGCCCAAGAAGGGCCAGGACAAGTACGTCTACACGTACTCGGACCGTGAGCTGCGCGAGAAGATGCTGGAGTTCCAGAGCAAGGGCGTCCGGTTCAAGGACTCCATCCAGCGTTACAAGGGTCTCGGCGAGATGGACGCCGACCAGCTGGCCGAGACGACGATGGACCCCCGTCACCGCACCCTGCGCCGGATCAACCTCTCCGACCTGGACGCGGCCGAGCAGGTCTTCGATCTGCTCATGGGCAACGACGTGGCACCGCGCAAGGAGTTCATCTCCAGCTCGGCCGCGACGCTGGACCGGTCGCGCATCGACGCCTGACCGTCGGGCCGGGTGCCGGGTGCCGGGTGCCGGGTGCCGGGTGCCGGGTGCCGGGCGTGGGTCTGGGCTCGGGTTCAGGTCCCACCTGGGCCCGGGTTCGGGTCCGCCGGCTTGGGCTCGGGCCGGGCTCGGAGGCCTGGACCCGGCTCGGCGGGATCGCTCCGTTCCCGGCACTGACCTGATGCGATTGCTCGGCTTCCGGCACCGGCCCGGCGCGGTGGTTCCGTTGATGAGACGGGTCCGGTGCCATCGGCTCGTTTCTGACACCGCCCCGGCGCGGGCGCTCCGTCGCCGAGACGGGCCCGCGCTGTCGTGCCGTCCCCGAAATGGACCCGGCGCGGTGACTTCGTCGCTGAATCGGACCCTGCGCCGTCATACCGCCCCTGAAACGGACCCCGCGCCGCCGCCCGGCTCCACCCGTGGGTGGAGGTCGGGGCGGTCCGGGAATCCACCCACGATCCACCCTGGCGCCGATCTGCCGACCTGCCGATTTCCGTAGCGTCGAAGGCGTCGGCAGCGCTCGCCGCCGGCATCCTCTTCCGCTCACGGAGGCTCTGATGTCCGGGCTGGTCAACGCGTTGGTGATCGTGGCCGTCGTCGCAGTGGTGATCGTGCGGCAGTTCCGCGCCCGTCGGATCGACACCGACCGGCGCTGGTGGCTCCTCCCTGTGATCCTCGCCGTCGTCGCGCTGCGCGAGCCCGGCATACTCGACGCCCACCACCACACCGAGTCGGCCGTCCTGCTCGCCGTCGAGCTGGTCATCGGGCTGGCCACCGGAGCCGGCTGGGCCTGGACCACGCGTCTGTGGGTCGAGACGGACGGTTCCGTGTGGAGCAAGAGCACCAAGGCGAGCGGGGGCGTCTGGATCGTCGGCATAGCCCTGCGCGTCGGCCTCGTCGCCCTTGGCGCGGTCGTCGGCGTGCACCAGGACAGCTCGGCCCTGATGCTCGGCCTCGCGGCCACGCTGCTGGTCCGCTCCGGGGTTCTGGCCTGGCGGGCCCAGTCCGTCACCGGGTCGGACGGGTCGGCTCCGGCGTACGGTTTCGGCATGGCGCCGCCCGCCCGGAAGGAGCGCGTGTGACGGAGAACGCCTGGACGCGCTGGCCCTCGCGGGAGGCGCTGGGCCGCGAGGGGGTCTCAGGGCCCCGGCGGGTGCTCGCCTGGGCCGTCCGGCTGCTGGTGATCGGCGTGCTCCTGGGGGGCGCGCTCACCGGCAGCCACGTCCACGGCTGGGCCCTGGCCGGAGGCGCGGCCGGGATCCTGGTGTCCGCGGTCCTCGGCTGGGCCTTCTGGCGCACCACCCTCGCCCACAGGCTCTGGCCGTCGGTCGGACTCATCGCCGTACTCCTCGGGATCGCGATCGCGGGACAGGCCGTGGGGTTCACGGTCCCGGCCCTCGTCATCTGGTGCGGTTGCGCCGTGAGTTCGCTGGAGCGGCTGCCCATCGCGGTCGCCGTGCCTGTGACCTCTGTGTCCCTCGCGATCTTCGCCGCGGTCAACAACGACGTGTGGCTGACCACCGCGGTCACCACGGCCGGGCTGGCCCTCGCCGGATACACGCTCCGCCTCGACGCCGAGGCGCGGGGCAGCGCCCAGCGGCTGCTCACCCAGGAACGCATGGCACGGACCGCCGAGGCGGAGTCGGCCGCGCTGGCGGAGCGGGCCCGTATCGCCCGGGAGATCCACGACGTGCTGGCCCACAGCCTCTCCGCCCAGCTCGTGCACCTGGAGGCGGCCAGGCTGCTGATCGAGCGGGGCGCCGACCGGGAGACCATCCTGGAGCGGGTCGTGGCAGCCCGGGGGATGGCCCGCGACGGTCTGGTCGAGACCCGGCAGGCCCTGTCCGCGCTGCGGGGCGAGATGAGCCCGCTGGAGGACTTCCTGACCGAGATCGTCGGTACGACCGGCCGTGCCGAGGTCACCGTTACGGGTGACCGGAGACAGCTGCCCGCCGAGGCCTCGCAGGCCGTGCGCCGGGTCGCCCAGGAGGCCCTGACGAACGTCCGCAAGCACGCCCCGGGCGCCAAGGTGCTGCTCACGCTGGACTACGGCGAGCACGAAGTGACCCTGGACGTACGGGACTCGGGCGGCTCGCCCGGCGAACTCACCGGGGCGGGAGGTGGATACGGTCTGCTGGGCATGCGGGAACGCGCCGAGCTGCTGGGCGGTTCGCTGCTGGCCGGGCCGGACGAGGAGGGATTCGTGGTGACGCTGAAGGTGCCCGCATGACGGAGGAGGCCGTGAGGAGACCCGCGCGGGTCGTGGTCGCGGACGACCAGACCGTCGTACGGGAAGGCATCGTGATGCTGCTGGGGCTGCTGTCCGGGATCGAGGTCGTCGGCGCCGCCGCCGACGGGGACGAGGCGGTGCGGCTGGTGGCCGAACTCGCCCCGGACGTCGTCCTGATGGACCTGCGCATGCCGCGCTGCGACGGTGTCGAGGCGACCCGGCGCATCCGTGCGGAGTACCCCGGGACGCAGGTCGTGGTGCTCACGACGTTCGCGGACGACGCGTCGCTGTTCCCGGCGCTGCGTGCGGGGGCGCGCGGCTACCTCACCAAGGACGCGGGCGGCGACGAGATCGTACGGGCCGTGGAGAGCGTGCTGTCGGGGGACGCGGGGCTGTCGCCGAGCATCCAACGGCGGTTGCTGGAGCGCCTGTCGGAGCCCGAGCCGCTGCCGTCGTCCGAGCCCGCCCAGCCGCCGGACGGGCTCACCACGCGGGAGACCGAGGTGCTGGTGCTGATCGCCGACGGTCTGTCCAATCAGGAGATCGCCCGCGAGCTGCATGTCTCCACGGCGACCGTGAAGACCCACATCAACAACCTGTTCGCCAAGACGGGGCTCAAGGACCGTGCGCAGGCGGTGCGTTACGCCTACGGCAAGGGACTGGTGCGGCCACCAGCGGGTTGAGTCACCTGATGGGGTGAAGACACCGGAGAAGAAGAGTCGGGGATCTTCCCGTTCTGTCCATCCTTGGGCATGCAGTCAAGCAACGGTCGTCCCCGCGGTGGCGGGAGCGGTCACGAGAGTCCGGCCGAGAACCACGAAGGTCATGACCCGACCCCCGCCGAGGCAACCGGAAAGGTCAGGTACCACGACCCGTGGTACGACGCACTGGCGTCCGGCTGGGGCGAGTTGGACGGCGCGGGGGTGCCCGCCCCCGAGGTGCCGTCCGCCCGCCGGGAGGACGACGGACGGGCGCTGCGCGCCGCGGACGTGTACCTGGAGGTGCAGCGCAGCGCGGCCTTCCAGGAGGTGCGCGGCCGGTATCTGCGGTTCGTGGTGCCGGCCACCGTGGTCTTCTTCGCCTGGTACGTGGCCTATGTGGTGACGGCGACGACGGCACCCGGATTCATGGCCCGACCGGTGGCCGGAGCGGTGAACGTGGGGATGGTAGCGGGACTGGGACAGTTCCTCACCACCTTCCTGCTCACCTGGGCCTACGCCCGGCACGCGAGGCTGCGCCGGGACCGGGCCGCGCTCGAACTGCGCTGGGACACACAGGAACTGACACGAGGCATTCGAGGCGGTACGTCGTGACCGGGAACCATCAGACGCTGGCGCTGCTGCTGTTCAGCGTGTTCATCGCGGTCACCCTCGGGATCACCACCTGGGTGAGCCGCAACCGGCATGGCTCGGAGGAGGAGTTCTACGCGGGCGGGCGCCTCTTCTCCCCTATGGAGAATGGTTTTGCCATCTCGGGTGATTATCTGTCCGCGGCCTCGTTCCTCGGGGTCACCGGGCTCATCGCGCTGTTCGGCTACGACGGCCTGCTGTACGTGGTGGGCTTCTTCGTCGCCTGGCTCATGGTGCTGTTCCTCGTCGCCGAACTGGTGCGCAACTGCGGGCGGTTCACGCTCGCCGACGTGGTCGCCGCCCGGATGAGCGAGCGGCCGGTGCGGATCGCGGCGGGAACTTCCTCGGTCACCGTGTCCGTTCTCTATCTGGTGGCGCAGATGGTGGGCGCGGGCAGCCTGGTCTCGCTGCTGCTGGGCGGGACGAGCCCGGCCGCGCGGGCCTGGACCGTCATCGGCGTCGGCGCGCTCATGGTGATCTATGTATCGATGGGAGGGATGCGGGCCACCACCTGGATCCAGATCGTCAAGGCGGTCCTGATGATGAGCGGCACCATCGCGCTGACGGTGCTGACCCTGGTGCGCTTCCACGGGAACCTGAACCACCTGCTGCTCACGGCCGCCGCGCGCAGCGGTCACGGCGCCGCCTTCCTGGCGCCGGGGCTCAGGTACGGCGGGGACTGGACCGCGCGGTTCGACTTCATCAGCCTGGGTCTCGCGCTGGTGCTGGGCACGGCCGGGCTGCCGCACATCCTGTCCCGCTTCTACACCGTGCCGACCGCACGGGCCGCGCGCCGTTCGGTGGTGTGGTCGATCGGGCTCATCGGCGCGTTCTACCTGATGACGATCATCCTCGGCTTCGCCGCCGCCGCGGTCGTGGGACCGGACACGATCCGCAAGTCGAACGAGGCCGGGAACACGGCGGTCCCGCTGCTCGCCCTCGACCTCGGCGGAGGAGCCGATTCCACCGGCGGTACCGTCCTGTTCGCGATCGTCGCGGCCGTGGCCTTCGCCACGATCCTCGCGGTGGTCGCCGGGATCACCCTGGCCTCCTCGGCCTCCGTGGCGCACGACCTGTACGCGTCGCTGCGTCGCCCGAACGCCAAGCCGCGCAGCGAGGTGGCCGTGGCGCGGGTCGCCGCGGTCGGCATCGGTGTCGTGGCGATCGGGCTCGGTCTCGTCGCCAGGGACCTCAACGTCGCCTTCCTGGTGGGCCTCGCCTTCGCCGTCGCCGCCTCCGCGAACCTCCCGGTGCTGCTCTACTCGCTGTTCTGGCGCGGCTTCACGACCCGCGGCGCCGTTTGGGCCGTATACGGCGGACTGATCCCCGCGCTCGTGCTCGTGCTGCTGTCGCCGGTCGTGTCGGGCAGCCCCGGATCGCTGTTCCCTGGCGTCGACTTCCAGTTCTTCCCGCTGCAGAACCCCGGCCTCGTCTCGATCCCGCTCGGCTTCCTGGCCGGCTGGCTCGGCACGGTCACCTCGCCGGAGGTCCCGGACGAGGCCAAGCACGCGGAGACCGAGGTACGGGCGCTGACGGGGGCGGGGGCCGTGTAGCGGTCCTTGTGTGCCGTAGCCACGCGCGAGTTGTGCGGCTGTCGCGGGGCTACGGCGCCACCCAGGCGTACCGGTGTTCCGGGCGGCCCGTGTCGCCGTACTTGAGGGAGAGGCGGAGGCGGCCGGCCTGTTCCAGGTGGCGGAGGTAGCGCTGGGCCGTCGAGCGGCTCAGGCCGGTCTCGGCGGCGACCTCGTGGGCCGAGAGCGGGTGGCCGGCGCTGTGCAGGACGCCGCAGATCAGGTCGGTGGTCGGTTCCGAGTGACCGCTGGGCAGGCCGGGGGAGGCCGGCACGGTGGTCGTGCGCAGGGCGCCGAAGATGCGATCGACCTGCTCCTGGCCGGCGATGCCGCGGCCGCCGACGCGGTCGACGGTGCGGCGCAGGGCGGCGTACGAGTCGAGGCGGGTGCGCAGCGCGGCGAAGGTGAACGGCTTGACCAGGTAGTGCAGGGCGCCGAGGCGCATCGCCCGCTGCACGGTCGTCACATCGCTGGCCGCCGTGATCATGATGACGTCGGTCGTGTGGCCCTGTTCCCGCATGCGGTGGACGAGTTCGAGACCCGTCTGATCGGGCAGATAGTGGTCGAGCAGCACCAGGTCGATGGTCCCGCGTTCCACGGTGGCCAGCGCCTGGGCGGCGCTGTGCGCGCGGGCGGCGACCCGGAATCCGGGAACCTTCCCCACGTACTTGGCGTTGATCTCGGCGACGCGGAAGTCGTCGTCCACGACCATGACGTCAATCATTGGGCCTCTTTCCTCAAGGCCAGGCGAGCGTTAAGCCCGTGTTTCGGCTCCGCAGTTGTAGCGCGAGCAAAACGAGCACAACAGGCTCTTGCGAGCAAAAGAACGGCTTGCGCCCAGAAGACTGCTGTTGTGGTCCGCGCCACATCTACGGTCCCGGCCATGAGCGCAGACACCAGCCCCGCCATCGAGCTGCGGGGCGCGAGCAAGACCTTCAGGACCCCGTCGGGGGGTCTGCACACGGCCGTACGGGGGCTTGATCTCACCGTCGGGCGTGGCGAGTTCGTGGCGGTCGTCGGCCCCACGGGCTGCGGCAAGTCGACCACGCTGACCCTCGTCAGCGGGCTGGAAGAGCCCTCCGAGGGCGATGTGCTGGTGGCCGGAAAGCCGGTCTCCGGCGTCGGCGACAAGGTCGGTTTCGTCTTCCAGCAGGACGCCACCTTCCCCTGGCGCACGGTGCTGTCGAACGTCATGGCGGGCCCGCGCTTCCGCGGCGTACCGAAGGCGGAGGCCAAGGCGAAGGCGCGTGAGTGGCTGGCCCGGGTCGGGCTCTCCGCCTTCGAGGACCGCTATCCGCACCAGCTCTCCGGCGGTATGCGCAAGCGCGTCGCGCTCGCCGCGACCTTCGTCAACGACCCCGAGATCCTGCTGATGGACGAGCCGTTCTCGGCGCTCGACGTGCAGACCAGGGCGCTGATGTCGGACGAGCTCCTGGAGCTGTGGGAGGGCACCGGTACCTCGGTCGTCTTCGTGACCCACGACCTGGAGGAGTCCATCGCGCTGGCCGACAGGGTCGTCGTGATGACCGCCGGGCCGGCCACCGTGAAGCAGGTCTTCGACATCGACCTGCCGCGGCCCCGCAAGGTCGAATCCGTGCGCCTGGAGCCGCGGTTCATCGAGATCTACCGCGAGATCTGGGAGTCCCTGGGCGAAGAGGTCCGCATCACGCGCGAGAGGGGTGCGGCCAATGTCGCCTGACGTCATACCCGAGGACAAGGTCGCGTCGGCCGTGATCGAGTCCGGCGCGAAGACCGACCGCGCCCATTCACGCGCGCGTGCCGCCCGTAAACGCAAGCTCGGTGTCGGCGCGGCGAGAGTGCTGCTCCTGGTAGCCGTTCTCGGTCTGTGGGAATGGCTCTCCCGGGCCAAGGTCATCGATCCGTTCAACTTCTCGATGCCCTCGAAGATCTGGGACCAGATCTGGACCTGGGTGATGCACGGGACGGCGCTCGGCTCCCTGGGGGAGCAGATCTGGTACACGCTCCAGGAGGCGCTGCTCGGCTGGATCATCGGTGTCATCGCCGGTGTCGTGTTCGGTATCGCGCTGGGGCGGATCGCCTTCCTGGCCGACGTACTTGGTCCATACATCAAAGTGCTCAACTCGATACCGAGGATCGTCCTCGCGCCGATCTTCATGATCTGGTTCGGACTCGGACCGGCCTCCAAGGTCGCCTCCGCCGTGGTGCTCGTCTTCTTCCCGGTGTTCTTCAACGCCTTCCAGGGCACCCGCGAGGTCGACCGCAACCTGGTCGCCAACGCCCGCATCCTTGGCGCCAGCGACCGCAAGGTGACCCTCCAGGTGGTCATCCCGTCCGCCACCTCCTGGATCTTCACCAGCCTCCATGTCAGCTTCGGCTTCGCCCTCATCGGCGCGATCGTCGGCGAGTACATCGGCGCGACCAAGGGCATCGGCCTGCTCGTGGCGCAGTCCCAGGGCACCTTCAACGCGGCCGGTGTGTACGCCGCGATGGTGATCCTCGCGGTCGTCGCCCTCGTTGCCGAAGGGCTGCTCACCTTCGCCGAGAACCGCATCTTCCGCTGGAAGCCGTCGGGCTCCGACAGCTGAACGGCCCCTCGCCGCAAGCCCGTTGAAGAGCCCCCCTTCCTCCCCGCACCGCACCCTCACAAGGACGTGAACCTCCATGCGCAAGACCGCCAGATACACGGCCCTGGCCGCCTCGGGCCTGCTCGCCCTCTCCTCGCTCACCGCCTGCGCCAACGACGCGGCCTCCACCGCCTCCGCCGGCAAGGGTGACGGCAAGGGCGTGAAGGTCAAGATCATGGTCGGTGGCCTGGACAAGGTCATCTACCTGCCCGCGATGCTCACCCAGCGGCTCGGCTACTTCGACGCCGAGGGCCTCGATGTGGAGCTGCTGAGCGAACCGGCCGGCGTCCAGGCCGAGACCGCGCTCGTCTCCGGACAGGTCCAGGGAGCCGTCGGCTTCTACGACCACACGCTGGACCTGCAGGTCAAGGGCAAGTCGGTCGAGTCCGTGGTGCAGTTCTCCCAGGCACCCGGCGAGGTGGAGGTCGTCTCCACCAAGGCCGCGGGGAAGGTCAAGTCGGCCAAGGACTTCAAGGGCAAGAAGCTCGGCGTGACCGGCCTCGGCTCCTCCACCGACTTCCTCACCAAGTACCTCGCAGTCAAGAACGGCGTCAACGTCAGCGAGTTCACCCCGGTCGCCGTGGGTGCGGGGCCGACCTTCGTCGCCGCCCTCCAACAGGGCTCCATAGACGCCGGGATGACGACCGACCCGACCGTCGCCACGATCCTCGACAAGAAGGCCGGCAGCATCCTCGTCGACATGCGCACGCCCGAGGGCTCGCAGGCGGCGCTGGGTGGGCCGTATCCCTCGTCAAGTCTGTACATGCAGACGGACTGGGTGAACAGCCACAAATCAACTGTACAGAAGATGGTCAATGCATTCGTCAAGACGCTCACGTGGATGTCCACGCACAGCGCGACGGCGATCGCCGACAAGATGCCCGCCGACTACTCCCAGGGCGACAAGGCCCTCTACGCCGCCGCGATCAAGAGCACGCTGCCGATGTTCACCAAGGACGGCGTGATGCCGACCAACGGCCCGGAGACCGTCGAAAAGGTGCTCAAGGCGTTCAACCCCACTATCAAGAACGCCGATGTGGACCTCGACAAGACGTACACGACCGAGTTCGTGAAGAACGCGACAGGCTGACGGCCGTGCGGTCCGCATCCGTATAGGAGGAAGGGGTACGGCCCCTTCCCCCGCCCCCACCGGCCGTGCCCTCAGGCGCGGGTCGCCCACACGTAACGGTGTTCCGGGCGGCCCGCGTCGCCGTACTTGAGCGTCAGCCTGGCCCGTCCGGTGCGCTCCAGGAGCTTCAGATAGCGCTGGGCAGTCTGCCGGCTCACCCCCGTGCGATCGGCGATCTCCTGGGCGGACAGCGGGCCTTCGGCGTTCATCAGGGACTGGCGGACGAGTTCCGCGGTGGTGGGGGAGTGCCCTTTGGGCAGTCCGGGCTCCGAGGGCGCGGACAGGGCGCCGAAGATGCGGTCCACCTCGGCCTGTTCGGCCTCGCCGCCGCCGTCGAGCGTGCGGCGCAGTTCGGCGTACGCCTCCAACTTGGCGCGCAAGCCCGCGAACGCGAACGGCTTGACCAGGTACTGCAGGGCGCCCTGCCGCATCGCCGCCTGTACGGTCGTCACGTCCCGGGCCGCCGTCACCATGATCACGTCGGTCTGGTGGCCGCGCCGGCGCATCTCCTGGACGACCGCCAGACCTGTCTCGTCGGGCAGATAGTGGTCCAGGAGGACCAGGTCGAGGCGGGGCAGCGTCTCCAACTGGCGCAGCGCCTCCGCCGCGTTGTGGGCCTCGCCGGCGACATGGAAGCCCGGGACCTTCTCCACGTAGGCCGCGTTGACGCGGGCGACCCGGGTGTCGTCGTCCACGACCAGGACCTCGATCATCGCGACTCCTCCTCGGCGGGCTCCCCGGGGACGGTGAGGGCGGGTTCCAGGTCCGGCTCTGTCAGTGCCTCGGGCAGGACCACGACGAACTCCGCGCCCCCGCCGAACGCCTCCGTCACCACCGCGCTGCCGCCCTGCCGTTCGGCGAGCCGACGTACCAGGGAGAGCCCGATTCCGCGCTTGCCGTGGGCCGGGGGCTTCTTCGTGGACCACCCCTCGGTGAAGATCAACTCCCGTTGTTCCTCCGGGATCCCGGGGCCCGTGTCGCGCACCCGGAGTACGGCCGTACGCCCCTCCGTCCGCAATTCGACCTCCACGCGTGCGTGCGGTGTGCCCGCGACGGCGTCGAGCGCGTTGTCCACCAGGTTGCCGACGACCGTGACCAGCCCGCGCGGGTCGATCAACCGGTCCGGCAGCCAGGTCCGGTCGGAGATCCACAGGGCGACGCCCCGCTCGGCCGCGACGGTCGCCTTGCCCACCAACAGGGCGGCGAGCAACGGATCCTGGATCTTCTCGGTGACCTGTTCGGCGGTGGCCCGGTGATCACCGACCACCTCGCCGACGAAGTCCACGGCGTCGTCGTACATCTCCAGTTCGAGCAGCCCCAGGAGCGTGTGCATACGGTTCGCGTGCTCGTGGTCCTGGGCGCGCAGGGCGTCGATCAGACCGTGCGTCGAGTCCAACTCCCGGCCGAGCTGCTCCAGTTCGGTGCGGTCGCGCAGGGTGGCCACGGCGCCGCCGTCGTCGGTGGGCATGCGGTTGGTGACCAGGACCCGCTGGCCGCGGACGGCGAGCAGGTCGGTGCCGGTGACCCGGCCGGCCAGGACGTCGGTCGTACGGCCCTCACCGAGCGCCTCGTCCAGGGAGCGGCCGACCGCCTCGTCGCCGATGCCCAGCAGGCGTCGCGCCTCGTCGTTCAGGAGTCGTATGCGGCCCGTGCGGTCCAGGGCGACGACGCCCTCCCGGATGCCGTGCAGCATCGCCTCGCGCTCCGAGAGCAGCGCCGAGATGTCGGAGAAGGCCAGGTCCCGGGTCTGCCGCTGGACCCGCCGGGAGATCAGCCAGGCCGCCAGGGCGCCGACGGCGAGAGCGCCCCCGGCGTACGCCAGCAGCCCCGGGATCGCGCTGATCAACTGCGCGCGGACGCTGTCGTACTTGATGCCCACGGAGACGGCCCCGACGACCGTGCCGTCGGCGTCCCGCAGGGGTACCTTGCCGCGCGCGGAGCGGCCCAGGGTGCCCTTGTCGATCTCCTTGACCTCCTGGCCCGCCAGGGGCTGGCCGGGAGAGGTCGAGACGAAACGGCCGATCTCGCTCGGCGTCGTGTGCGACCACCGCATGCCCCGCCAGTCCATGACCACCACGTACTCGGCCTTGGTGGCCTTCCGGATCCGCTCCGCCTCCCGCTGCACGGGTCCGTCCACGGTCGGAGGGGTGTTCTGGATGTCCTTGACGATCCCCGGCTGCTGCGCGGTCGTCTGGGCGATGGCCAGGGCGCGGTTCATCGCCTCCTGGTCCAGCTGCTTGCTCAGCGGCGCGAGGAACAGCCCGGTCGCCAGGACCGCGACTCCCGCGGCGATCGCCAGCTGCATCAACAGCACCTGCGAGAACACCCGCCGCGGCAGCCCGAGGCGACGGCGGCGTGCGGGGGGAGTGGGGCTCATACCCCTGACGGTACGTGGCGGGGCGGGGGCTGCCCCAGGGGTGTGGCATGGATCTCTTGACCAGTTCTTGGGAAAATCGGCCTCCCGTAGAGGGCGATTTCCAGCGGAAGCCGGTCGGGTGGCCTGTGGTTCGGCCGGGTCAGCCCGCCAGCGCCGTCGTCAACTCGCGCACCGCCACCACGTCCATCCGCGCCGGCGAGCCGAGGACCGACGCCCCGCAGCTCTCCGGGCGGGGCGGAAGCGACGCCCCCTGGGCGACGATCACGCGCCAGTGGCGTCCGTCGGTGTGCGCGACGGTCACCTCCCAGCGCGGTGCGGCGCCGTCCGTCCGTACGACGCTCAGGGCGTCCATCGCGTACTCGCCCGTCGCCGTCCGCACGGCCAGCTCCGCCGCCTGTCCGGGCCGTTCCCAGGCCGAAGCACCCCGGCAGCCCTCGACGACCACACGGCCCTCCTGGACGCCGTGGAGGATCTCCTTGATGCCGTGCGCCTGGACCCGCCCGTACGCGTAGCCGTACGGCAGGACGAGCACCGTCGGCGAGAAGCGGTGACCGCCCAGATGGGTGACCTCCCAGGCGCCCTCGACCCCGGAGGCGGCCAGCTCGGCCGCGAGCGGGCGGCCCAGGAGCGCGCAGCAGCGGTCGCGCTTGCCGTTGGTGCAGACGAGCGCGAGCGGGTCGCCGGTGTGGGCCCGCCCGTCGAGCGCCGAGCCGAACGAGTGCGGGTCACCGGCGCCGAGAGCCGCGAAGTCGAGGGCGAGGAGCTGCCGCGGGTCCTCGGTCGTGGCGCTGTGCAGCCACGCGTTTCCGGGCACGGTGTGGGCCGCGTACACCTGGCGCACCCGTGACGGCGCGGGGTCGGCGTGCCGTCCGGGGCGGCGGATGAGCGCGATCCGTACGCCCGTGTCCGCGGCGGCCGCTTCCAGGGCACGCCCGAGCACGGGGTCCAGGTGGCTCGAAGTGAGCGCTTTGGCACCCCAAGGACCGGGCTGTTCCAGCAGCAGCCACGTCGTCGCCGTGGCCGCGGTTCCGGAAATGGGCTCGTCGAGGTCCCGAGAGACGGTCGCGCACGTACTCACAGAGGTGAGCCTAACCTGACTTGCCTCGGGGCGACTTCCGGCCGCGCTCGTGTCCTACTCCGGTAGTGGCTGAGGCGGCCTGGGGCCTACGTAGTGACCGCTCGGCCGCATGCGCAGCGGGCGCTCCCCGTACTCCTCCAGGGCGTGCGCGATCCAGCCCGCCGTACGGGCGACGGCGAACACCGTCTCGCCCGCCGTGGAGGGCATCCCGGAGGAGACGGTGAGCACGGCGAGCGCCAGGTCGACGTTGGCGTGCAGCGGGGTGTGGCGGGCGGTGGTGGCGACGATGTCGCGGGCCGCGGCCAGGGCGGGAGCGGCGCCCGGGATCTCCTTCAGGAGGGCGAACAGGGCACGCGCGCGTGGGTCTTCGCCCGGGTAGAGCCGGTGCCCGAGTCCGGGGATGCGGCGGCCGGCGCGCAGTTCGTCCGCGACCACCGGGGCCGCGGTGCCCTGGTCGAGCACGTCGAGCAGCAGTCGGTGCGCCAGGCCGCTGGCCGCGCCGTGCAGGGGGCCTTCGAGGACCCCGAGGCCGGAGGAGACGGCCGCGTAGGGGTGCGCGCGGGCCGAGGCGGCGACCCGCACCGCGAGCGTGGACGCGGCCAGGTCGTGGTCGACGAGCAGCCCAAGTGCCGTGTCCAGGACGTGCAGTGACGCCTCGTCAGCCGGCCGTCCGCTCAGCCGTGCCCACAATCGGTGGGCCAGTGGACCCTCGTCGCGATGAGCGCGCTGCACCGGCGGCAGGGCCGCGACGAGGGTGGGGATGAGGATGCGCGCGGTGCCGAGCACGGCGTCCTCGGACAGGTCGAAACGCAGCGGGTCCGCGGTTGCCGCCGCGATGGCCGCGACCCTCAACCGGTCGGTGGGGCCGGTGTGTTCGGGCAGCGCGTCCACGGTGCGGCGGGCGACGGCGACGGCCGCCTTCGGCGCGGTGAACGTGATCCCGGGGCGCAACTCCCCGGTCCACAGCCACTCCGCGATCTCCTCGTAGGAGTGGCGGGCGGCCAACGCGGTCGCGTCGACGCCCCGGAAGTAGTACCGGTCCTTCTCGATGAGCGTGATGCGGGTCCGTACGGACAACTCGCCCCCGGAGCCCGAACTCCCGCTGCTCTCCCGCCTGTTGCGCCGGGCGAGCGCCTCCACCTCCTTGGCGTCGAAGGTGCTGCCCCGCCCGCCGGGCTCGCGCCTGCTGCTCAGCTGTCCGCGACTCACGTACGCGTACACGGTGTCGGGCTTCACACCGAGCAGTTCGGCGGTCTCCTTGGTGGTCAGCCGTCGCTCGGGGTGGCCGGGAGCGGGTTCTTGATCGCGCATGGAGGTCACGGTATCCACTCCTTGCGCAGGTTGATTCAATCAATATTGACAGAGATTGAGTCAACCATGGACATTTAAATCAAGTCCAGGGAGGAAACATGTCCATCAACAGGGCCGCTGCCACGCGTATCGAGGTTCCGCGGGGACTCGCGGGCGTCGTCGTCACCGACACCCGAATCGGTGACGTCCGAGGTATTGAGGGCTTCTACCACTACCGCCAGTACTCCGCCGTCGACCTCGCGCAGACCCGCGGCTTCGAGGACGTCTGGCATCTCCTGGCCCACGGCGAACTGCCGGACGCCGAGCAGGGCGCCGCCTTCACCGCCGAGACCGCGGCGCTGCGCCGGCTGCCCGACGAGGTGTGGGCCGCACTTCCCGCCGTGGCGGCGGCGAGCGGCACGTCCGGACCGCTGTCCGGCATGCGTACGGCGCTGTCGCTGCTCGGCGCCGCGAAGGGTTTCCGGCCGGTGTACGACATCGACGCGGACGCGCGCCGACGGGACACCCTCGTGGCGTCCGCCGCCGTACCGACGCTGCTGACCGCGCTGTACCGCCTCGGTCAGGGGCTCGACCCCGTGGAGCCCCGCGAGGACCTCTCCTACGCGGCCAACTACCTCTACATGCTGACGGGTTCGGAGCCGGACAAGCAGCAGGCCAGGGCGATCGAGCAATACTTGATCTCAACCATTGACCACGGATTCAATGCGTCAACCTTCACCGCGCGGGTCATCGCGTCCACGGGAGCGGATGTGGCGGCCTGTCTGGTCGGGGCCGTAGGGGCGCTCTCGGGTCCGCTGCACGGGGGTGCGCCCAGCCGCGCCCTGGACACCCTGGACGCGATCGGCACGCCGGACCGTATCGACCCCTGGATCCGTGAACGGGTACTCGCCGGCGACCGCATCATGGGCTTCGGCCACGCGATCTACCGCACGGAGGACCCCCGTTCACGGATGCTGCGCGACGTCGCCCAGCAGTTCGGAGGGGCTCGGGTTGAGTTCGCGGTGGAGGTCGAGCGCCAGGTGGAGACGATCCTCGCGGAACTCAAGCCGGGCCGCGAACTCCACACCAACGTCGAGTTCTACGCGGGTCTGGTTATGGAACTCTGCGGGCTGCCGCGGGAGATGTTCACTCCCACGTTCGCTGCCGCGCGGGTGGTGGGGTGGAGCGCGAACGTGGTGGAGCAGGCGGAGGACTCGAAGATCATCCGGCCGGTTGCTCGGTATGTGGGGGTGGGGGCGCCGGTGGCGGTGCCGGAGGCGGCTTGAGGGATTGCGTGAGGTCCGGCACCGGTCTGGTGCCGGACCTCACGAAGTCATGGTCGAGCGCAGCTCGGCGGGGTGGGTGCCGGTCATCTCGAGGCGTTCCCGTTGCGTCAGGGGGTTGTGCGCAGGGTGGAGGTGATGCGAGTGGAGAGCGGGCCTGCGGGGACTCGTCTTCCGGAGGTTGCCCCTCATCGGGGTGACCGGGTGGACCTCAACGGTTGACGGTGTAGTCCATGGTGCGGCCCAGATGCCGTCACTCGTCGGGAATGTCTGCTTTGGCGCGTAGGAGTGTCTCGCGGGTAATGATAACGATATTTTCGTAGCTGGCTCGCGCGGCGTCCGGGGGGAGCTCCTTGTCGAGCGCCGCCGTGGCTTCTGTCCCGATGACCGCGAAGTTGCCGTCACTCAGTTCGAAGATGTCCGGGCATGTATCGCCGGACAAGCTGCCTCGTTCGCGTGGAGACGCACCGATGCGGCGCACGATGTTCAAAGGGATCCCTGTCCTTTGGAGGGGCGGAAGATAGCCCATCTGGGCGGGGACAGGGTAGCTCTCGGTGTTGTCCGCTCCTGACAGGGGGCCGGGTTGGCGCGTCTTGTTGACGATGTGTCAACTCTCTTTATTCTTCTGGCGGTTCGCCGACAACCCACCACTCTTCTGTGTCCGCTTCATCCAGATCGTGGATCAGGCGGTCCACCATTCGGCCCACCTTGGCTTCGATCGACTCCGCCTTGAGGCTGGACCGGTGGGGGTGATGGGCGCGCCAGTAGTCGCGAAAGATGGCGTTCTGGCAGATGGCTCGGAGGTGGCCGTGCAGTTCCTCCCAGCTGACGATGCCCACGCGGTAGGCAAGCAGGGTGTTGTTGTACATGGCGTTCGCGAACAGGTACTGGCGCTGCTGCGTGGGCGAGTCCACCTGGACGTTGCTGTACACGGCGGCCAGGTCCGGATCCTCCATGGCCTTGGTCAGGAGGTAGAACTGCAGCCGCTGCTGTTCCGTCAGCATCGCCTGCCGGTCGCTCTGTTCCACTTCGTCGACGCGCAGTCGAAGTTCCTCGAACTTGCGGCGCTGTGCGAAGAGCGCCGCGAGCGCCCCCGCAGCGAAGGCGAGTCCTACGGTGGCGGCGGCACTGGGCCCTCGCATCCCGCGGTTCTGTGTGGCCATGTCAACCCCCGAATCAGGCGGCCGTCCGCCGGTCGTCGGGGTGCGGGTCGACTGATGGGGACCGGCGAGCGATGGGCGGCGCTTGCCGTCTCCCAGAGTGCCGAGCGGCTCTGATCGGCAGGGAGGCGGAGAGGAGGCGCACGGAGGGAAGCGAGGGTCGCACGAACCGGCGCCTTCCCCAACGTCTGCCCCGCAAGTGCTGCTAACAATCGTTCACTTCGCGGCGATTCTTCCGGCTCGTATCCTGGGGCGGCATTCAACCTCCGTACGTGCGCCGAACCACGAGCCGGTGCACGCGTCGGCGTGAAAGAGGTCGCACGTTGAGCCAGCAGAGCCCGAGCGCAAGCCCGAGCCGGAACCCGGGCCAGAGCGAGAGCCCGAGCCAAGGCCCGAGCCCGAGTACGCATCCGGCGTCGGCCCCGGGCCCGGATCCGAGCCCCCGGCAGATCCCCGTCGTCGTACTCGCCGGATTTCTCGGTTCCGGCAAGACGACCCTGCTCAACCACCTCCTGCACCGCAGCGGAGGCAGCCGTATCGGAGCGATCGTCAACGACTTCGGGGCGATCGAGATCGACGCGCTGGCCGTCGCCGGCGCCCTCGGCGACTCGACCGTCTCGCTCGGCAACGGATGCCTGTGCTGTGCCGTCGACGCCAGTGAACTCGACGTCTACCTGGAGCGACTCGCCCGGCCCGCCGCCGGCATCGACGTCATCGTCATCGAGGCCAGCGGACTCGCCGAACCGGAGGAACTGGTCCGCATGCTGCTCGCCAGCGAGCACCCGGGGATCGTCTACGGCGGCCTCGTCGAGGTCGTCGACGCCGCCGAGTTCGACGACACGCGCGCGAAGCACCCCGAGCTCGACCGGCATCTCTCCCTCGCCGACCTCGTCGTCGTCAACAAGCTGGACCGCGCGGCCGACGCCCCGCGCGTCCTCGGCCTCGTCCACTCGCTCACCGACCGCGCCGCCGTCGTACCCGCGACCTACGGCCGTATCGACCCGGAGTTCCTCTTCGACTGCCGGCCGAACGAGGAGCGCGTCGGGCAGCTGACCTTCGACGACCTGCACGAACGCACCGGCGACGGCCATGGCGATGGTGACGCGCACGCCGACCACCTGCACGCCGCCTACGACAGCCTCTCCTTCGCCTCCGACGTGCCCATGGACCCGCGCAGGCTGATGGGGTTCCTGGACAGTCGGCCCGAGGGGCTCTACCGCATCAAGGGGTACGTCGACTTCGGCGCCCACGATTCACGTAATCGGTACGCCGTGCACGCCGTCGGACGGTTCCTGCGGTTCTATCCCGAGCCCTGGGGCAACGGGGATGGGGCCGGGGACGGTGACGCCCGGCTGACCCAGCTCGTGCTCATCGGTACCGGTCTCGACATGCCCGCCCTCGGCAAGGAGTTGGAGGCGTGCAAGAACGGCGACGCCCCACACGCCGACGAGCGCGGCATGTGGGGCGTCCTCCGTTACGTACAGGACCAACAACCCGGATCCGAGCCGGAGTTGGACCCGGATCCGGAAGTAGACCTGGACCCGGATCCGGAACTGGACGACTGACCGCCGGCGCTACACCGGACCCGCCACCACCGACACCGTCTTCGCCAGCGACACGCCCGAGCCGTCCCGTCGTGGGTCCATTTCCGGGAGTTCTGCCGGAGAGCCGTCCCGTTGGGCCGCCTTCGCCGGTACGGGGCCCGCCCAGGCCAGGGAGAGGCAGTCCTCGCCCTTCAGGAAGCGCTGGCAGCGGACGCCGCCGGTGGCTCGGCCCTTGCGGGGGTACTGGTCGAACGGGGTCAGCTTGGCCGTCGTCTGGACGGAGTCGTCCAGCGTGCCGCGCGAGCCGGCGACCGTGAAGACGACCGCGTCCACCGCCGGGTCGACGGCCGTGAAGGAGATGACCTTCGCGCCCTCGGTGAGCTTGATGCCCGCCATGCCGCCGGCCGCGCGGCCCTGGGGGCGGACCTGGGAGGCCTGGTAGCGCAGGAGTTGGGCGTCGTCCGCGATGAAGACCAGGTCCTCCTCGCCGGTGCGCAGCTCGACGGCGCCGACGATCCGGTCGCCGTCCTTGAGCGTGATGACCTCCAACTCCTCCTTGTTCGTGGGGTAGTCGGGGACCACGCGCTTGACGACGCCCTGTTCCGTGCCGATGGCCAGGCCGGGGGAGGACTCGTCGAGCGTCGTCAGGCAGATGACCGTCTCGCCCTCGTCCAGGGAGACGAACTCCGAGATCGGGGCGCCGCCGGAGAGGTTCGGTGCGGCGGCCGTCTCCGGGAGTTGGGGCAGGTCGACGACGTTGATCCGGAGGAGGCGGCCGGCCGAGGTGACCGCGCCCAGCTCGCCGCGCGCGGTCGCCGGGACCGCCGAGACGATCACGTCGTGCTTGGTGCGCCGGGCCTCGGAGTCCTCCGGGAAGGGCTCGCCGTTCGCCGTGCGGGCCAGCAGGCCCGTCGAGGAGAGCAGCACCCGGCACGGGTCGTCGGCCACCTGGAGCGGCACGGTGGCGGCGGGGGCGCCCGCCGATTCCAGCAGGACCGTACGCCGGTCGGTGCCGAACTTCTTTGCCACGGCGGCCAGTTCGGTCGAGACCAGCTTGCGCAGCTCGGTGTCCGACTCCAGGATGCGGGTCAACTCGGCGATCTCCGCCTGGAGTCGCTCCATCTCCGACTCCAGCTCGATCCGGTCGAACCGGGTCAGGCGGCGGAGTGGGGTGTCCAGGATGTACTGCGTCTGGATGTCGCTCAGCGAGAAGCGGTCCATCAGACTCTGCTTCGCCTGCGCGGAGTTGTCGCTGGAGCGGATGATCCGGATGACCTCATCGATGTCGATGAGCGCGGTGAGCAGACCCTCTACGAGGTGGAGGCGGTCGCGCCGCTTGGTGCGGCGGAACTCGCTGCGGCGCCGAACGACGTTGAAGCGGTGGTCGAGATAGACCTCCAGGAGTTCCTTGAGGCCGAGCGTGAGGGGCTGGCCGTCCACCAGCGCCACGTTGTTGATGCCGAAGGACTCCTCCATCGGCGTCAGTTTGTAGAGCTGCTCCAGGACCGCTTCCGGTACGAAGCCGTTCTTGATCTCGATGACCAGGCGCAGGCCGTGCGCGCGGTCGGTGAGGTCCTTGACGTCGGCGATGCCCTGCAGCTTCTTCGCGCCGACCAGGTCCTTGATCTTGGCGATGACCTTCTCGGGGCCTACGGAGAAGGGCAGTTCGGTGACGATCAGGCCCTTGCGGCGCGCCGTCACGTTGTCCACGGCGACCGTGGCACGGATCTTGAAGGTGCCGCGGCCCGTCTCGTACGCGTCCCGGATGCCGGTGAGGCCGACGATCCGGCCGCCCGTCGGCAGGTCGGGGCCGGGGACGTGCCGCATCAGGCTGTCCAGGTCCGCGTTCGGATAGCGGATCAAGTGCCGGGCGGCGGCGATGACTTCGCCCAGGTTGTGCGGCGGCATGTTGGTGGCCATGCCGACGGCGATGCCCGACGAGCCGTTCACCAGGAGGTTCGGGAAGGCGGCGGGCAGGGCCACCGGCTCCTGCTCCTGGCCGTCGTAGTTCGGGGAGAAGTCGACCGTGTCCTCGTCGATCGACTCGGTCATCAGGTTGGCCGCTTCGGACGGCCGGCACTCGGTGTACCTCATGGCGGCCGGCGGGTCGTCGTTGCCCAGCGAGCCGAAGTTGCCGTGGCCGTCGGCCAGCGGGACGCGCATGGAGAAGGGCTGGGCCATGCGCACCAGGGCGTCGTAGATCGACGCGTCCCCGTGCGGGTGCAGCTTGCCCATGACCTCACCCACGACACGCGCGCACTTCACGTAGCCGCGGTCGGGGCGCAGGCCCATCTCGTCCATCTGGTAGACGATGCGTCGGTGGACCGGCTTCAGGCCGTCCCGGGCGTCCGGCAGGGCGCGGGAGTAGATGACCGAGTACGCGTACTCAAGGTAGGAGCCCTGCATCTCGTCGACGACGTCGATGTCGAGGATCCGCTCCTCGAACGAGTCGTCGGGCGGCGGGGTCTTCGTGCTGCGGCGGGCCATCGCTGCCGGCTCCTCTTTTCTGGTCGCTCGCCTGGGGGTCGCTCCCCTTCGGCTCACTCTTGCTGAAGCGTGAACGGGGTCTTGACGTGAACCATTGTGGACCGCGGCACTGACAACGCGGACCAGGACCCGGCGTTGCCCGCTCGGGTCCGTCGCCGGCGGCTGCCGCGTGAGTCCACGTGTGCGACTGCCCGCAGGCTACGCGATCTCGCTCTCGGCGTACGTCCGCCGGGAACTTCGCCGACGGTCCGCACGCTTGCATACAGTGGCGGGACGAGCAGGATTTCTGCGTTTCCAGCCAGAGAATCCGCGATCGAAGGGACGTACATGCCCATGGGTCACACGGCCACCGCCGAGGCAGGGTCCGGCGGTCTGACAGCGACCGAACACCGCTTGGCCAACGGTCTGCGCGTGGTCCTCTCCGAGGACCACCTGACCCCGGTCGCGGCGGTGTGCCTCTGGTACGACGTCGGTTCCCGCCACGAGGTCAAGGGGCGTACCGGCCTGGCTCACCTCTTCGAGCACCTGATGTTCCAGGGCTCCGGACAGGTGAAGGGCAACGGCCACTTCGAACTGGTGCAGGGCGCGGGCGGTTCGCTCAACGGCACCACCAGCTTCGAGCGCACGAACTACTTCGAGACCATGCCCACCCACCAGTTGGAGCTCGCGCTCTGGCTGGAGGCAGACCGCATGGGCTCCCTGCTGGCCGCCCTGGACGAGGAGTCCATGGAGAACCAGCGGGACGTCGTCAAGAACGAGCGCCGCCAGCGCTACGACAACGTGCCCTACGGGACGGCGTTCGAGAAGCTGACCGCCCTCGCCTACCCGGAGGGCCACCCGTACCACCACACGCCCATCGGCTCGATGGCGGACCTGGACGCGGCCACCCTGGAGGACGCGCGCGCGTTCTTCCGCACCTACTACGCGCCCAACAACGCCGTCCTGTCCGTGGTCGGCGACATCGACCCCGAGCAGACGCTCGCGTGGATCGAGAAGTACTTCGGGTCCATCGCCTCGCACGACGGCAAGCCGACGCCTCGTGACGGCGCGCTGCCCGACTCGATGGGCGGGGAACTGCGCGAGGTCATCGAGGAGGAGGTCCCGGCCCGCGCCCTGATGTGTGCCTACCGGCTTCCGGAGGACGGCACGCGCGCGTCCGACGCGGCCGACCTCGCCCTCACCATCCTCGGCGGCGGCGAGTCCTCGCTCCTCTACAACCGCCTTGTACGGCGCGACCGTACGGCTGTGGCGGCCGGCTTCGGCCTGCTGCGGCTCGCCGGAGCGCCCTCCCTGGGGTGGCTGGACGTCAAGACGTCCGGTGACGTCGAGGTGCCCGTCATCGAGGCCGCCATCGACGAGGAGCTCGCCCGGTTCGCCGAGGAGGGCCCCACGGCCGAGGAAATGGAGCGCGCCCAGGCCCAGTTGGAGCGCGAGTGGCTCGACCGTCTCGGCACGGTCGCGGGCCGCGCGGACGAACTGTGCCGGTACGCCGTCCTGTTCGGCGACCCGCAGCTCGCCCTGACCGCCGTACAGCGCGTCCTGGACGTGACGGCAAAGGAGGTGCAGGAGGTCGCCAAGGCCCGCCTGCGCCCCGACAACCGCGCGGTGCTCGTCTACGAGCCCATCGCGGACGAGGATGACGCAGCAGAGGCCGGCGACGAGAACGAGGAGGCGGCCAAGTGACCGAGCTCGCCACGATGGAATTCCACCCGCAGCCCCAGGCCGGCGAGGCCAGGCCGTGGGCCTTCCCGGCCCCGGAGCGCGGGACACTCGGCAACGGCCTGACCGTGCTGCGCTGCCACCGCCCCGGCCAGCAGGTCGTCGCCGTGGAAGTGCTCCTGGACGCGCCCCTGGACGCCGAACCGGCGGGCCTGGACGGTGTCGCCACGATCACCGCGCGGGCCTTCTCCGAGGGCACCGACAAGCACTCCGCCGAGGAGTTCGCCGCCGAGCTGGAGCGCTCCGGCGCCACGCTTGACGCACACGCCGACCACCCCGGGCTGCGCCTGAGCCTTGAGGTCCCGGCCTCGCGCCTGGCCAAGGGCCTCGGCCTGCTCTCCGACGCGCTGCGGGCGCCCGCCTTCGCCGACAGCGAGATCGAGCGGCTGGTCCGCAACCGCCTCGACGAGATCCCGCACGAGACGGCCAACCCGTCCCGCCGTGCCGCCAAGGAGCTCTCCAAGGAGCTCTTCCCGGCGACCTCGCGCATGTCGCGCCCGCGCCAGGGCACCGAGGAGACCGTCCAGAAGATCGACTCCGGGGCCGTACGCGCCTTCTACGAGCGGCACGTTCGCCCCTCGACGGCCACCGTCGTGGTCGTCGGCGACCTCACCGGCATCGACCTGGACGTGCTCCTGGCCGACACCCTGGGTTCGTGGACGGGGTCCACCGCGCAGCCGCGTCCCGTGCCGCCGGTGACCGCCGACGACACCGGGCGCGTCGTGATCGTGCACCGTCCCGGCGCCGTCCAGACGCAGCTGCTCATCGGCCGCGTCGGCGCCGACCGGCACGACCGTGTGTGGCCCGCCCAGGTGCTCGGCACGTACTGCCTCGGTGGCACCCTCACCTCCCGCCTGGACCGTGTCCTGCGCGAGGAGAAGGGCTACACCTACGGTGTGCGGGCGTTCGGCCAGGTGCTGCGTTCGGCACCCGACGGCACGGGCGCCTCGATGCTCGCCATCAGCGGCTCCGTGGACACCCCGAACACCGGTCCCGCGCTGGACGACCTGTGGACGGTGCTCCGCAAGCTCGCCGAGGGCGGACTCACCGACGCCGAGCGGGACATCGCCGTACAGAACCTCGTCGGGGTGGCGCCGCTCAAGTACGAGACCGCGGCGGCCGTCGCGAGCACGCTGGCCGACCAGGTCGAGCAGTACCTGCCCGACGACTACCAGGCGACGCTGTACCAGCAGCTCGCCGCGACCGGCACCGTGGAGGCCACCGCGGCGGTCGTGAACGCCTTCCCGGTGGACCGTCTCGTGACGATCCTGGTCGGCGACGCGGAGCAGATCAAGGAGCCCGTGGAGGCGCTCGGCATCGGCGAAGTGACCGTCGTCGCGGCCGAGTAGACGACCCGTAGCGAGCCGACGAGCGGCACGCGCGCGTGGGGGCCCTGGTGACGGAAGCGTCACCAGGGCCCCCTATTGTCCGAATTGGGGGAGAGGTTGCCTGTCTGCCCTGTGGCATGTGCAACAAAAACCGTGATCCGTTTGGGGATTGAAAGTTGTCCCCCTTAGCGTCGGTCCGGCTGTCCGTCAGGCACCGCGCCGCACTCGCGGCACCGGACAGTCATCGCCGAGTCCCCGTACGGCGCGAGCCAGGGGAGCCGGGGACCCATGTCCCTGGGGTGAATCGGACCCCCGTAGAGGGAGTCCGTAGGAGACCTTCCTGCTCCGAACCCGTCAGCTAACCCGGTAGGCGAGAAGGAAGGAAAGGACCAGCCACTCCATGGCGTTCACCCGCGCCACCGGGAAGCACCGTCGCCCGAGCCGGACCCACCGCACCACCGTTCGTGTCGCGAGTGTCGCGGCCCTCACTACCACCGGCGTCGTGGGCACCCTGGCCGCCGCCCCGGCGTTCGCCGCGGAGCCCGCCCCCGAACAGACCGGCCTCACCCCCGTCATCGCCATGGGCGACGCGGTCGCCGAGAAGATCGACGCCCAGGCCGTCGCCCAGCAGCAGGCCGCGGACGAAACGCTGGCCAAGGAGGTCGCCCGCGCCAAGGCCGCCGCACTGGCCAAGGCGGAGCGCGAGGCCGAGGTACGCGCCGCCCGCGCCGCCGAGCGCAAGAGGCTCAACACCTTCGTCGCACCGGTCTCCGACTCGTACGTCTCCACCGGCTACAAGACCGGCGGCTCCCTGTGGTCCTCCGGCGCCCACACCGGCATCGACTTCCATGCCTCGACCGGCACCTCCGTGCACGCGGTCGGCTCCGGCACCGTCGTGGACGCCGGCTGGGGAGGCTCGTACGGCAATCAAGTAGTGATCAAGATGGCCGACGGCATGTACACCATGTACGGGCACCTGTCGTCCATCGGTGTCTCCGTCGGGCAGAGCGTCACCCCGGGGCAGCAGATCGGCCTCTCCGGAGCGACCGGCAACGTCACCGGACCGCACCTCCACTTCGAGGCCCGCACGACCGCCGAGTACGGCTCCGACGTCGACCCCGTCGCCTACCTCCGTAAGCACGGCGTGAACGTCTGACGACCCACTGCCGCACTTCCCGAAGCCCTGGCCCCCGGCCGGGGCTTTCGGCGTTTCCGGAGGCCTCCTGTCCAAAAAATATCCATGGATTCCGGCCCGCCATCGGAAATTCCCGCTCATTGCAATAGAGTCACGGAACACACGTCAATCGTCGACGTTTCACGGGGATTAAGGCGGAGGTCGGACATGCGTATTCCGGCGCACTCGGTATGCACGGCGATCCGGGACGACATCGTCGCCGGTGTCTACGAGCGCGGCAGCCGGCTCACGGAGGAACTCCTCGCGCGCCGGTACGGCGTTTCGCGCGTGCCCGTCCGGGAGGCCCTGCGCACGCTGGAGGCCGAGGGGTTCGTGGTGACCCGGCGGCACGCGGGCGCGTGCGTCGCGGAACCGACCGAGCAGGAGGCCGCCGACCTGCTGGAGATGCGGATGCTGCTGGAGCCGCTCGGCGCCTCACGGGCCGCCCAGCGGCGCACCGAGGCCCACCTCAAGGTGCTGCGCGGCCTCGTCAGGCTGGGCCAGGAGCGCGCCAGGCGGGGCAACAGCGAGGATCTGCGCTCCCTGGGCAGCTGGTTCCACGAGACGTTGTCCCAGGCCTCCGGGAGCCCCGCGCTGACCTCGATGCTGACCCAGCTGCGGCACAAGATCGCCTGGATGTACGCGGTGGACGCCCCGGCCAACCCCGTGGAGTCCTGGGCCGAGCACGGTGCCATCGTGGACGCCGTGGCCCGCGGCGACGGCGAGCGCGCCCGGGCGATCACCGCTCTGCACACCGAGCGCGCGGGCACCGCACACCGGCTGCGCTTTCCCGGCGGGGCGAACGGCGCGAACGGCGCGGACCGTGTGAGGACTTCGCAACCTCCCGTAAACATGTCGGGTCTGCGGCATTAACACGGGCACCGTATACAAAGAGAAGTAATTCGCGGGGGATTATTTATGCTGCCCGCAAGTGGAATTGCGAAGGGCTCGCCCGGTAATTCGGACGAGCCCTTCAGGTTGTGGTACATCGGTTTTGCGACGAAAGGCACCGCAACCATCAATTGAGGAACCCCTACGGCGCGCAACCGCCTCCGCGAGAGCGGCGCCGGTTCAGGCGCAAGGGGGCGGCTCAGACGGTCTCGGGGAGTTCCTCAAGACCCTCCGCGACCAGCTTCGCCAGCCGGTCGAGGGCCGCGTCCGCGCCCTCGGCGTCCGACGCGAGGACGATCTCCTCGCCGCCCTGGGCGCCCAGGCCCAGAACCGCGAGCATGGAGGCCGCGTTGACGGGGTTGCCGTCGGCCTTGGCGATCGTCACGGGGATACCCGAGGCCGTGGTGGCCCGGACGAAGATGGAGGCGGGGCGGGCGTGAAGGCCCTCCGCCCAGCCGACGTTGACGCGGCGCTCAGCCATGTGATGCTGCCCTTCAGAGTCTCAGGGTTGTCTAGACCAGTTTCCCACACGTGAAGCGAGCCCGGACCGGCCTTGCGAACCGTCCGGAACGAGTGGTCGGACCGCGGCCTCGGCCCGACTCCTCGCGCTCAGTTGTTCCCCACAGACTGCCTCGCGCCGTTGTCGGACGCGAGCCGTACGCTGGGCCCCATGCAGCAGACCTCGTCGGACCGGCACGAGTACCCCGCCCACTGGGAAGCCGACGTGGTGCTGCGCGACGGGGGTACCGCGCGCATCAGGCCCATCACCGTCGACGACGCCGATCGCCTGGTCAGCTTCTACGAGCAGGTCTCCGACGAGTCGAAGTACTACCGCTTCTTCGCGCCGTATCCGCGCCTGTCCGCCAAGGATGTCCACCGCTTCACGCACCACGACTTTGTGGACCGGGTGGGACTCGCGGCCACCGTAGGCGGCGAGTTCATCGCCACCGTACGCTATGACCGCATTAGTGCCGACGGGCGAGCCGCCTCCGCGCCGGCCGACGAGGCCGAGGTCGCCTTCCTGGTGCAGGACGCGCACCAGGGGAGGGGCGTCGCCTCCGCCCTCCTGGAGCACATCGCCGCCGTCGCCCGCGAGCGCGGCATCCGCCGCTTCGCCGCCGAGGTGCTGCCCGCCAACAACAAGATGATCAAGGTGTTCACGGACGCCGGCTACACCCAGAAGCGCAGCTTCGAGGACGGCGTCGTCCGTCTGGAGTTCGATCTCGAACCCACTGATCGGTCCCTCGCCGTGCAGCGCGCGCGGGAGCAGCGGGCCGAAGCGCGGTCCGTACGGCGGCTGTTGGGGCCCGGCTCGGTCGCCGTCGTCGGTGTCGGCCGTTCCCCCGGAGGGGTGGGCCGCAGCGTTCTCGACAACATCAGGGACGCCGGTTTCACCGGCGGCCTGTACGCCGTGAACAAGGCCTTCCCCGAGGAGCAGAAGGACCTCGACGGGGTGCCCGCGTACCGCTCGGTGCGCGACATCGAAGGCCCCGTGGACCTCGTGGTCGTCGCCGTACCGGTCGAGCACGTCCCCGAAGTCGTCACCGAGTGCGGCGAACACGGGGTGCAGGGGCTCGTCGTGGTCACCGCCGGGTACGCCGAGAGCGGCCCCGAGGGACGCGAGCGCCAGCGCGAACTCGTGCGCCACGCGCGCACGTACGGGATGCGCATCATCGGGCCGAACGCCTTCGGGGTCATCAACACCGCGGCCGACGTACGCCTGAACGCCTCCCTCGCCCCCGAGATGCCCCGCCCCGGACGCATCGGCCTGTTCGCCCAGTCCGGCGCCATCGGCATCGCCCTGCTGTCCCGCCTGCACCGGCGCGGCGGCGGGGTCACCGGAGTCACCGGCGTCTCCACCTTCGTGTCGTCCGGCAACCGCGCGGACGTCTCCGGCAACGACGTCCTTCAGTACTGGTACGACGACCCCGACACCGACGTCGCCCTCATGTACCTGGAGTCCATCGGCAACCCCCGCAAGTTCACCCGCCTCGCCCGGCGCACCGCGGCCGCGAAACCGCTGGTCGTCGTCCAGGGCGCCGGATCCGCCCCCCAGGGACACGCCGTACGCGCGACCCGCCTGCCGCACGCGACCGTGTCCGCGCTGCTCCGGCAGGCCGGGGTGATCCGTGTCGAGACGATCACCGAACTGGTCGACACCGGGCTGCTGCTCGCGCGCCAGCCGCTGCCCGGCGGGGCACGCGTGGCGATCGTAGGGAACTCCGAATCCCTCGGGCTGCTGACCTACGACGCGTGCCTCTCCGAGGGGTTGCGGCCGCTCGCTCCGCTGGATCTGACCACGGCGGCGACGGCGGCGGACTTCCATCGGGCGCTGTCGGAGGCGTTGGCGGACGAGGCGTGCGACGCGGTGGTCGTGACGGCGATACCTGCCGTGGGGGAGGGGCCGGCGGAGGACGCGGCGTTGGCGGAGGCGTTGCGCTCCGCTGCGGCGGCGGTTCCCGGGAAGCCGGTGCTGGTGGTGCATGTGGAACTCGGGGGACTGGCGGAAGCGCTGTCGGCCGCCATGAGCACGGCACCCCAGGCCGTCTCGAAGCGGGAGGACCCCGATCTCCCCGCGGACCGACCGGCCACCGCGGAACCCGAACAAGCAGTCACCGAGACGCCGGCCTCCGAAGGCGGCGGTCTCATCCCCGCCTACCCCGCCGCCGAGCGTGCCGTCCGCGCCCTCGCCGAAGCCGTGAAGTACGCCCAATGGCGACGCGAGGCCGTCGACCCCGGCCGGGTCCCCGAGTTCGAGGACATCGACGAGAAGGGCGCGGCCCAGCTGATCGGCGGCCTCCTCGCGCGCGGGCAGGGCCTCACCCTCGGCGTCGACGACACGTGCGACCTGCTCGGCAAGTACGGCGTCGACGTCCACCGCGCGCTCCCCGCACCCACCCCCGACGCCGCCGCCGAAGCCGCCCGCACCCTCGGCTACCCGGTCGCCCTCAAGGCCACCGCCCCGCACCTGCGCCACCGCGCGGACCTCGGCGGCGTACGGCTGGATCTCGCGGACGAGGACCAACTGCGGCGGGCGTACGTCGAGTTGGGCGAGCTGTTCGGGACGCCGGAGGAACTGCGGCCGGTCGTGCAGCGGATGGCGCCGCGCGGGGTCGACACCGTCGTACGGGCCGTCATCGACCCGGCGGCGGGGGCCGTGCTGTCGTTCGGGCTCGCCGGAGCCGCCTCGCAGTTGCTCGGGGACACCGCGCACCGGCTGATTCCGGTCACGGACCGGGAGGCCGCCTCACTGGTCAGGTCGATCCGGACGGCGCCGCTCCTGTTCGGCTGGCGCGGCTCCACGCCCGTCGACACGCCTGCCCTGGAGGAGCTGATGCTCCGGGTGTCGCGGCTGGTCGACGACCACCCCGAGGTCGTCGCCGTGACCCTGGAGCCGGTCGTCGTCGCCGCGCACGGCCTGAGCGTGCTCGGCGCCTCCGTCCGCCTCGCCCCGCCGCCCGCCCGCGACGACCTCGGCCCGCGCACGCTTCCCGTGTACTGAGACGCGGGACTGAGACGTAGGAGAGACCCGAGGACGCCTTCCGCGTACTGAGACAGGAGAGATGAGACCGCCCTGACCGGTGCCTCGCAGTCAGTGCGCCACCGTAGGATGGACGTCATGGCCAAGACCAGTACGACGACCCAGGGGCTGCGTGCGGCGATCGAGCGCAGCGGCTACTACCCGGCCCTCGTGGCCGAGGCGGTGGAGGCCGCCGTCGGCGGCGAGCCGATCCGGTCGTTCCTGGTCCACCAGGAGACCACGTTCGACCAGAACGAGGTGCGCCGGCATGTGACGGTGCTCGTCCTCACCGGCAACCGTTTCATCGTCAGCCACACCGACGAGCAGGCCGCCGACAGCACCTCCCCGACGCCGTACGCCACGACGTCCACGGAGTCCGTGAAGCTCGGCCGGATCTCGTCCGTGGTGCTCAGCCGCGTGGTCGCCAACCCGGAGTCGTACACACCGGGCACGCTGCCGCGCGAGGTCGTGCTGACCATCGGCTGGGGCGCCGTAGCCCGGATCGACCTGGAGCCGGCCGCCTGCGGAGACCCCAACTGCGAGGCGGACCACGGCTACACGGGCAATTCGACGGCGGACGACCTGAGCCTGCGCGTCAGCGAGGCCGGCGACGGCCCCGAGACGGTCCAGCAGACCCTCGCCTTCGCACAGGCCCTCTCCGAGGCGACCGCGGACGTTCCCCGCTGATGTCCCACCCGTCTCCCCCCGCCGCCCATGATCGAGGGCGCTCCGCGCCCACCCCTCCTGATTCCGCGACCTGGGACCACCCCGAGCCCCTAGCCGTCGAGTCCGCGCCCGTCCCCGAGTACGGCTCCGGCTCCCTCGCCGACCTGCTGCCCACCCTGGCCGCGGGCATGGGCGTACCCGGTACGACCGCGGCGATCCCGGAGCTGACCCCGGCCGACCGGAACTGCGTCTTCCTGATCGACGGCCTCGGCTGGGAGCAGATCAAGGACCACGCCGACGAGGCGCCGTACCTGCACGCGCTCCTCGGCAGCTCGCGCGGCGGCACCGGACGTCCGCTCACCGCCGGCTACCCAGCGACCACCGCGACCTCCCTCGCCTCCGTCGGCACCGGCCTGCCGCCCGGCGCCCACGGTCTGCCCGGCTACACCGTGCGCAACCCGGCCACCGGCGAGCTGATGAACCAGCTCCGCTGGCAGCCGTGGACCAAGCCGGGGGCCTGGCAGCCGTACCCCACGATCTTCCAACTGGCCCACGACGCGGGCGTGCACGCGGCTCAGGTGTCGTCCCCCACCTTCCAGAACACCCCGCTGACGAAGGTCGCGCTCAGCGGCGGAACGTTCCACGGGCGACTGACCGGCGAGGAGCGCATGGACCTCGCGGCCGAGCAACTGGCCGCCGGGGACCGCTCCTTGGTGTACACGTACTACGCCGAACTCGACGGCGCCGGCCACCGCTACGGCATCGCCTCCGACACCTGGCGCGGTCAACTCATGTACGTCGACCGGCTCGTCCAGCGCCTCGCCGAGCAACTGCCGCCGCGCAGCGCCCTGTACGTCACCGCCGATCACGGCATGATCGACGTGCCCTTCGACGAGGAGCACCGCATCGACTTCGACGCGGACTGGGAGCTGCGCGCCGGCGTCGCTCTCCTCGGCGGCGAGGGCCGCGCCCGTCACGTCTACGCGGTGCGGGGCGCCGAGAACGACGTACTGACCTGCTGGCGCGAGGTGCTCGGCGAGCAGTTCTGGGTGGCCTCGCGGGACGAGGCGATCGCGGCGGGCTGGTTCGGCCCGCACATCGACGAACGTGTCTACGACCGCCTCGGCGACGTGATCGCGGCGGCCCGGGACGACGTCCTGATCATCGCCACCGAGCGGGAGCCGAAGGAGTCGGCGATGGTCGGCAACCACGGTTCGATGACCCCTGCCGAGCAATTGGTCCCCCTGCTCGAAGTACGCTCCTGAGGTCCCTCCGTCCTCCTCCTGCTTCCCGTCTCCGCCGAAAGGTGCTCAACTCCCCATGCCCGAGCTGGTGTTCTTCTCCGGAACGATGGACTGCGGGAAGTCGACCCTGGCGCTCCAGATCGAGCACAACCGCTCGGCACGCGGCCTGGCGGGGATGATCTTCACCCGGGACGACCGCGCGGGCGAGGGAAAGCTTTCCTCACGCCTGGGCCTGGTCACCGACGCGGTGGAGGTCGAGGACGAGCAGGACCTGTACGCGTACGTCGTCGACCACCTCTCCCAGGGCGGCCGCGCGGACTACGTCATCGCCGACGAGGCACAGTTCCTGGCGCCCGTGCAGATCGACCAACTCGCGCGCATGGTCGACGACCTGGGTCTCGACGTCTACGCCTTCGGTATTACGACCGACTTCCGCTCCAAGCTCTTCCCCGGCTCCCAGCGCCTGGTCGAACTCGCCGACCGCGTGGAGGTCCTCCAGGTCGAGGCCCTGTGCTGGTGCGGCGCCCGCGCCACCCACAACGCCCGCACGATAGGCGGCGAGATGGTCGTCGAGGGCGCGCAAGTCGTCGTGGGCGACGTCAACCAGGCGGAAGCGGTCGGCTACGAGGTCCTGTGCCGCCGCCATCACCGCCGCCGCATGACGGCCGCCACGGCCCGGGCGGCGGCCCTGTCGCCGGACGTCCTGCCGATGACGTCGGCCTAGGACCGAGCGCTCACGGCACCTGCCACTCGCCGACGTCGTCGGAGAAGCCGCTGTCCATGGCGAACTGGACGGTGACGACCCGGGAGGTGTTCGGCACCTCGAAGGTGATGAAGCCGAGGGCCGCCTTCCCGGGGCTGATCGTGACGCTGCCCGGGAACGACGGACCGGCTGTGGAATCGTTCAACGATGAGGAGAATCGCTGCCCGTCCTTGTCGATCACGGTCGCACCGTTCGACGGTGAGTCGTCGTAGACGGCCGTGCCCGTGTTCTTCAGCCGGAACCGGACGGCCACCAGATGGTCTCCCGCGCTCGGCCTGAGGAAGGAGTCCTTGGCGTGCGCCGGCTCGACGACCTTGGTCACCGTGACGTCCAGGGTCTCGCCGGACTCGAAGCCCTTGAGATGCAGGGTGTCCCCGACCTTGGAGTCAGTGGTTCCCAAAGGCGCCAGAGCCAGCGCCGGAACGGCCAACAGACACGTCAACAGCGGTGCCGTACGACGACGCATCGCTCCTCCAGGTGTGCGGAGCGGCTGATGACTCCATGATCCGCCCGCGCCGCACCGGAGGCGACCCGAGGGGCTAGCGCGGCCCCTCGATCACCGAGAACATCGCGCCCTCGGGGTCCGCGACCGTCGCCACGCGCCCGTGGGGGCTGTCGTGGGCCGGTGCCAGGGTGTGGCCGCCGAGGTCCGTGACGCGGCGCAGGGCCTCGTCCGTGTCGGCGACCTCGAAGTACGTCATCCAGTGCGGGCCCCGGTCGCGGGGCAGGGCGGTGCCGACGCCATGGATGCCGGCGACCGGGTGGCCGTCCAGGTGCAGGGTCACGTAGTCGAAGTCGGCGGAGCCCACCGGCACTTCCTCGTAGCCGAACACCGCCTCGTAGAACTTGGCGACGCTCGCGGTCTCGGAGGTCAGCAGCTCGTTCCAGGCGGGGGTGCCGGGGACGCCGGTGATGGTCGTGCCGAGGTGTTCGGCGGCCTGCCAGATGCCGAACACGGCCCCCGACGGGTCGGAGCCGATCGCCAGGCGGCCGGCTTCGGCCGCGTCCAGGGGGCCCACCCCGACCGTGCCGCCGCACATCCGTACCGTCTCGGCCGTCTGGTCAACGTCGTCCGAGGCGAGATACGGCGTCCACGCGATGGGCAGATGCCGGTCCGGCGGCAGCTGGCCGATGCCGGCCACCTCCTGGCCGTCGAGCAGGGCCCGCGCGTAGGGGCCGAGCTGCTGTGGACCGGGCTGAAACTCCCAGCCGAACAGCTCTCCGTAGAACTCCTGAGTCGTGGCCATCCCGTGCACCATCAGACTCACCCAGCAGGGTGTGCCCTGCGTCCGCCGAGTGTGTGTGTCGCCGTTCAGGTCGGCCGACCCCCGTGCCTCGGTCATCGTCACCTTCTCCTAGGCCCCTCGCGGTGGCCGTGTCGCTTCCGCTCTGCGGATCCGCGTGCTGCACGCGCGTGCACGCCCCGTGCCGATGCTCGCACCCTCCGTGGCGCACCGCGCCCCGGCCGCGCCGTCGACGGGCGGCTCACGTGGAGAGGATGGTCGATCTGCGGTCACTCGTCCGTTTCCGGATGATTGCCTGGGGGTGTCCATCGGCTGTACAGCATGTGCTCGTTCCCGTACGCCTCGTGATCGAGGCTGTCCGGCCGAGCAGAGTAGTCGGACCTGGACGCGGCGGCCACCCCTTGCGCAAGGATGGTGGCCATGAACGCCATCATCTCCGCATCCGAACTGGCGAGCGATCTGGCCGGGATGAACCCGCCGGTCCTGCTCGACGTCCGCTGGCAGCTCAGCGTCGCGAAGGCCGCAGGTGAACCGCCCTTCGACGGCCACGCCGCGTACGCGAGCGGGCACATCCCAAGTGCCGTCTACGTAGACCTCGATCAGGAACTCGCCTCGGCCCCCGGCGCCCACGGCCGCCACCCGCTTCCCGACACCGCGCGTTTCGGCGCGGCGATGCGCCACGCGGGCGTGTCGGTCGATCGCCCGGTCGTTGTGTACGACGGCGGCCAGGGCTGGGCGGCGGCACGCGCGTGGTGGCTGCTCCGCTGGACGGGTCACCCGGACGTGCGGGTCCTCGACGGCGGCCTTCCCTCCTGGGAGGGGTCCTTGGAGACGGCCGCACCGACCCCGGCCGAGGGCGACTTCACCCCGGAACCGGGCGCCGTGGACCTCCTCGACGCCGACGGAGCCGCCGCACTCGCCCGCACCGGCGTCCTGTTCGACGCCCGCGCGGGGGAGCGTTACCGGGGCGAGGTGGAACCGATCGACCGGGTCGGCGGCCACATCCCGGGTGCCCTGTCCGCCCCGACCAACGAGAACGTGGGCCCGGACGGCCGCTTCCTCCCGGCGGACCAACTGGCCGCCCGCTTCAAGTCCCTTGGCGCCACGGAGGGTTCGGGCGTCGGCGTCTACTGCGGCTCGGGCGTCTCGGGCGCCCACGAGGTGCTGGCCCTGGCGGTCGCCGGATTCCCGGCCGCGCTCTACGTGGGCTCCTGGTCGGAGTGGTCCTCGGACCCGGAGCGCCCGGTCGCCGTGGGCCCGGACCCCCAGTAGTACCCGTACATCTGTAGTACCCGTATCCCTGTACGACGACGGGGGCCCGCCACCGAACCGGCGCGGGCCCCCGTCGTCGTACGGGCAACTGCCGTACTACGCCTGCTGTTTCCTGCTACTCCTGCTTCTTCCTACGCGTCCCGAAGACGATCTCGTCCCAGCTCGGAACGGCCGCTCTGCGGCCCGGACGGACGCCGTCCGCCTCGGCCTGGCGGTCGGTGGAGCCGATGAGTCGGTCGCGATGGGCTCCTACGGAGCGGGGCATCAGGACGTCCGCGTACGCCGAACCGGCCGAGGCCGCGGGTGCCGGGGGCTCCTCCGCCTCCGGTTCCACGACGGGCTCCTCCGGGGGGTCCGAGGGGCGCTCGGGGACCACCATGTCGCCGCGGAAGCTCGGTACCGCCTCCAGGAGGCTGGTCAGCGAGTCGCGCTCGCTCTCCTCGACCGGCTCGGGCGACGGCAGCGCGGGACGCTCCGGGCGCTCCAGGGCGCGGTCCAGCGGCCGGTCCCGGGGCAGCCGGGCGATCCGCGGCACGAACGGGAAGCTGGGCTCGGGCGTCGAGGCGAGATCGTCGGACTCGCCGATCAGCGAGCGCGCCTCGTCGTCGACGGCCTGGACGAGCCGCCGGGGCGGGTCGTACGTCCAGCTCGCCGAGTGCGGTTCGCCAGCGACCCGGTAGACCAGCAGGACCTCCCAGGTGCCGTCGTCGCGGCGCCAGGAGTCCCACTGGACGGTGTCCTTCTCGGCACCGCGCAGCGTCAGTCGCTCCTGGACGGCCTCGCCGAGCTGGGGGCCGGCGTTCTCGCCGGGCCGGCGGACCGGAGTCTTCCGGGCCCGCTCGGCCATGAAGGCGCGCTCGGCGAGGACGGGGCCCTCGAAGCGGCGCACCCGATCGACGGGGATACCCGCGAGCTGGGCGACCTCCTCGGCGGAGGCGCCGGCGCGTATACGTGCCTGAATGTCTCGGGGGCGGAGATGGCTCTCCACCTCGATCTCGATCTGGCCGAGGCGGGGACGGTCGCCGCGTACAGCGGCGCGCAGACGCTCGTCAATCGGAAGCGTGTACTCCGTGCTGTCCGCAGCCTTCAGCACCAGCCGTGTGCCGTCGTTAGAGACGGCCACGACACGCAGTTCGGGCATGGGGACCTCCCGGGTGGTGCCTGCCGACGTCACGTGCGTCGCTGCTTCCGCTAGTCGAGTGTGGCCTGCCCGGGTGCAGCCTGCCACAACCTTGCCGAGTTGCCCGGCGTGTCGGGCACGGGCCCTGACTCGCCGTTATGGCACGGTTACCTATTCGCAACGCTAAGTGACCAACTACGTCACCCTGTGCAACTGGCCCCCTCTGAGCGGTCCATTGAGGCCGCGGACGCCC
Organism: Streptomyces sp. NPDC050528; assembly: GCF_044457795.1. Lineage (NCBI taxonomy): Bacteria > Bacillati > Actinomycetota > Actinomycetes > Kitasatosporales > Streptomycetaceae > Streptomyces > Streptomyces sp. NPDC050528. The sequence goes on along the minus strand of NZ_JBITHH010000006.1, from coordinate 493,396 downwards.
TGGCAGGAGACCGCACCCAGGGCTCGCAACAGTACTCCATTTGGACCACGTGCGTGGATTGGCACGCCGCCCAACTTCTTGTGGGGGGCGGGACTTGGCGGCCTGGGGCGGGGTTCGGGTGATCTTGAAAGTGGCGTACTTCACGCAATGGCCCGAAACGGAACTATTGGTTTCGGCCGTACGTCCCTTTGTCGTACAGATAGTTGATCAGGTACGAGAAAGTGCGAGAAAGCGAGGCTGGGTCCCGGAATGCGTGCAAGGCCCGATGTCAGCAAGAGGCGGATCGATCTGAGCGTCCCTCAAGTCGCGGGAAGTGCGGTGGCGGCGGTGGTGGCCGCCAAACTCGCCTCCTACTTCGGGGTCTACGGCACGATCCTCGGCGCCGGCGTCGTGAGCGCGATAGCCACCTCCGGAGGCACCGTCTTCCAGCACTTCTTCAGCCGGACGGGCGCCCAGCTCCGGGAGGCGACCGTCACCTCCAGGGCGGCGGAACAAATCCCCGTGCGTCCAGGGGAGTTCACGGAGGGCACGGTCTACCGCGCGCGGGTGGGCGGTCGGAGCTGGAAGCGCCCGGTGCTCGCCGCGGCCCTCGTCTTCGGGGTCACGATGACCGGGATCACCGTCTACGAACTGGTGTCCGGCGACAGCTTCAGCGGCGGCAAGGGCACCACGGTCAGCGCCGCCGTCACCGGCCACGACACCTCGTCGTCCTCCAAGTCCGGTGAGGACGAGCCCACTCCGGCCGATTCCCCGTCCACCTCCTCGAACGGTTCGTCGGCCGACCCGGAGACGTCATCCGGCTCGACCGACACCGGCACACCGTCCAACAGCGGTGCTACGACGTCGAGTCCGACGCCGACACCCAGCGCCTCGGACGGCGGCGGTACGCCGACCTCCACGCCGAGCGCGTCGGCTACTGACCCAACACCCGCCGCAAGTAGTCGTTCTGGAACCGGCGATCAGGATCCAGCCGATCCCGCAACGCCGTGAACTCGCCGAAGCGCGGATAGACCCCGGCGAAGTACTCCGCGTCCCGGGTGTGCACCTTGCCCCAGTGCGGGCGGCCCTCGTGCGCGGTGAGGATGCGCTCGGCGGCGGTGAAGTACGCCTGGTAGGGCGTGCCCTTGAACATGTGCACGGCGATGTAGGCGCTGTCCCGGCCGGAAGCGGTGGACAGGGCGATGTCGTCCGCCGGGGCGGTGCGGACCTCGACCGGGTAACTGATCCTGAAGTCGGAACGGTCGACCATCGCCTTGAGTTCCCGCAGCGTGTCCACCAGGGCCGCGCGCGGGACGGCGTACTCCATCTCCACGAACCGGACCCGGCGGGGCGATGTGTAGACCTTGTAGGGGATGTCCGTGTACGTCCGCGTGGACCAGGCCCGGGTGGAGATCTGCGCGATGGTCGGGATGGTCGCGGGTGCCGCGCGGCCGACCATGTTGGCCACCTGCCAGAGGCCGTTGGAGACGAACTCGTCCTCGAACCAGCCGGCCATTTTGCCCACCGGCTGCTCGGGGCCGGCGCTGCGGTTGTTGCGCTTGGTGTTGGTGCTCGCGGTGTGCGGGAACCAGTAGAACTCGAAGTGCTCGTTCTCGGCCCAGAGTTCGTCGAAGCGTCCGGTGACCTCGTCGAAGGTCATCGGCTCCTCGCGGGCCGTGAGCAGGAAGACGGGTTCCACGGCGAAGGTGATCGCGGTGACGACGCCCAGGGCGCCGAGGCCTATGCGGGCCGCCGCGAAGATCTCCGGGTTCTCCTTGTCGGAGCAGGTCAGCACCGAGCCGTCGGCGGTAACCAGCTCAAGTCCCTTGATCTGGGCGGCTATCGAGGCCGACTCGCGGCCGGTGCCGTGGGTGCCGGTGCTGATCGCCCCGGAGACCGTCTGCTCCATGATGTCGCCCATGTTCGTGAGCGACAGACCCTCGCGCGCGAGAGCCATGTTGAGTCTCTTGAGCGGGGTGCCCGCCTCAACCGTGACCGTCAAGGCATCGCGATCAATATTGCGGATGCCGGTCAATAGTTGAGGGCGGATCAACACACCGTCAGTGGCGGCGATCGACGTGAAGGAGTGCCCGCTGCCGACGGCCTTCACCGTCAGACCGTCCTCACCGGCCCTCCGTACGGCGGCGGCCAGTTCCTCGACGGAGGCGGGCGTGACCTCCCGCGCGGGACGGGACGCGACCGTTCCGCCCCAGTTACGCCACGTGCCGTTCTTCGCGCTCGCTGTGGTGCTCAACGGTGCCTCCCCGACCCGGCGCCGGTCTGCTGAGCCGGCGGTACCCGAGGAAACCGACCGCGACCGCGACGGCACCGGCGACGACCGGAACCCCGTACCCGGCACGCGCGCCGGCTGCGTCGATCACCCAGCCGGCGACGGAGGAGCCGAGCGCGACCCCGACCGCCAGGCCGGTGCTCACCCAGGTCATGCCCTCGGTGAGCTTCGCGCGAGGTACGTGCTCTTCTATGAGGGACATCGTCGTGATCATCGTGGGTGCGATGGACAGGCCCGCAAGGAACAGCGCCACGGCCAGAAGCGGCAAGTTTCCGACCAGTAGGAGGGGGATCATACTCACGGCCATCGTGCATATGCCCAGCAGCCATCGACGTTCCGGGGCTCCCCGGAAGCGCAGCAGCCCGAACACGACGCCCGCCACACAGGAGCCCGCCGCGTACAGCGCGAGCACGACACTGGCGCCCCCCTTGTGACCCTGCTCGTCGGCGAACGCGACGGTGACCACGTCCACCGCCCCGAAGATCGCCCCCGTCGCCACGAAGGTGGCCACCAGCACCTGGAGACCGGCCGCCCGCAGCGCCGAACCACCGCCGTTGTCGCCACGCGCGCGTGGATGCGGCGCGGGCTCAGTGGCACGCTGCGCGGTCAGCCAGAACACACCGACCGCCAGGAAGCAGGCGGCCAGCAGCGGACCGGCCTCCGGGAACCACGCCGTGGACAGCCCGATGGAGATGATCGGCCCGAAGATGAAGCACACCTCGTCGACCACGGACTCCAGGGAGTACGCCGTGTGCAGCTGCGGGGTGCCCCGGTAGATCGCCGCCCAGCGCGCGCGGACCATCGCGCCCAGGCTCGGCACCGACCCGATGCCGGCGGCGCACACGAACAGCATCCAGTCCGGCCACTCGAAACGCGCGGCCAGCAGCAGCCCGGCCGCCGCGACCAGCGCCACGAGCGTCGCCGGACGCAGCACCCGCCGCTGCCCGTACTGGTCGACCCAGCGCGAGATCCGCGGCCCGATCGCGGCGGCGGCCAGCGCGATGGTGGCCGACAGGGCGCCCGCGAGCCCGTAGCGCCCGTTGATCTGGGAGATCATCGTGACCACGCCGATGCCCATCATCGACAAGGGCATACGGCCGAGGAACCCCGCGGCGGAGAAGGCCCTGGAGCCGGGTGCGGCGAACAGGGCGCGATAGGGGCTGGGCACGGTGTCTCCGGTCGGGAAAGAGCAGTGGCGGCTCGGTGCTGATGCGGTGGCGGCTCGGTAAGGTGCGAACGCGGCTGATACAGCTTACGAGCAGGTGGGCCCCGATGCACCCGCCCGTGACGCGCCGGATCTCCGCCCGGATCCCCTGTCGAATCTCCGCCGGTCGCCGCCGGAATCTCCGTCCCGATCCCCGTCCGGCACCCCGCCGTTTCCCGGCTGTCAGTGGCGGGTGGCAGGATCGGAGGCATGCCAGACGCGCTCGATGCCACCCCCTACGACGCCCTGCTCCTGCTCTCGTTCGGCGGCCCCGAAGGCCCGGACGACGTGGTTCCGTTCCTGGAGAACGTGACGCGTGGGCGGGGCATCCCCAAGGAACGCCTCAAGGAAGTGGGCCAGCACTACTTCCTGTTCGGCGGGGTCAGCCCGATCAACGACCAGAACCGCGCCCTCCTGGACGCTCTCCGCAAGGACTTCGCGGACCACGGCCTGGACCTGCCGGTCTACTGGGGCAACCGCAACTGGGCGCCGTACCTGACGGACACCCTGCGCGAGATGGTCGCCGACGGCCGCCGCCGCATCCTGGTCCTCGCCACCAGCGCCTACGCGTCGTACTCGGGCTGCCGGCAGTACCGCGAGAACCTCGCGGACTCCCTGGCCGCGTTGGAGGCCGAGGACCTCGACCTCCCGAAGGTCGACAAGCTGCGCCACTACTTCAACCACCCCGGCTTCCTGGAGCCGATGATCGACGGCGTCATCGAGTCCCTCGCCGACCTCCCCGAGGACGTCCGCGACGGCGCGCACCTCGCCTTCTCGACCCACTCCATCCCGACCGCCGCGGCCGACAGCTCCGGCCCGGTCGAGGACCACGGGGACGGCGGCGCGTACGTCGAGGAGCACCTGGACGTGGCCCGGCTCATCGCCGACGCCGTCCGCGAGCGCACCGGCGTCGACCACCCCTGGCAGCTCGTCTACCAGTCCCGCTCCGGCGCCCCGCACATCCCCTGGCTGGAGCCCGACATCTGCGACCACCTGGAGGAGCGCCACGCGGCCGGCGTCCCCGCGGTCGTCATGGCACCCATCGGCTTCGTCTCCGACCACATGGAGGTCCTCTACGACCTCGACACGGAGGCCACGGCCAAGGCCGCCGAACTGGGCTTGCCCGTACGCCGATCGGCCACCGTGGGCGCCGATCCGCGCTTCGCCGCCGCGATCCGCGAGCTGGTCCTGGAGCGCGCCGCCGTCGAGAGCGGCCGGCAGGTCACGCCCTGCGCCCTGGGCGCGCTCGGCGCCGGCCACAACCTCTGCCCGGTCGGCTGCTGCCCCGCCCGCGCCCCCCGCCCCGCCGCCGCGGGCGCCGACAGCCCCTACGCCTGAGGAGCGCCGTGACCGACCCCCTGCACCAGGAACTGCTCGCCCTCGCCCAGGAGGCCGCCCACAAGGCCGGCGCCCTGCTGCGGGACGGGCGCCCGGCCGACCTCGCGGTCGCCGCCACGAAGTCCAGCCCGATCGACGTCGTCACCGAGATGGACATCGCCGCCGAGAAGCTGATCACCGGCCTGATCTCCGAACAGCGCCCCGATGACGGCTTCCTGGGCGAGGAGGGCGCCTCCGTAGAGGGCACCAGCGGAGTCCGCTGGGTCATCGACCCGCTCGACGGCACGGTCAACTACCTCTACGGACTGCCCACTTGGTCCGTCTCCATCGCCGCCGAGCTGCACGGCGAGACCGTCGCCGGGGTCGTCGCGGCCCCGATGCGGGGCGAGACGTTCCACGCGGTGCTCGGCGGCGGGGCGTGGGCCACGGGCGCGTGGGAGGGCGAACGCAGGCTCACCTGCCGGTCGGCTGCGCCGCTGGAGCAGGCATTGGTCTCGACCGGCTTCAACTACGTCACCGAGGTTCGCTCCCACCAGGCCGACGTGGCCCAGAAGTTGATCCCGTTGCTGCGTGACATCCGGCGGGGCGGTTCGGCGGCGGTCGACCTGTGCGATGTGGCCGCGGGACGCCTGGACGGCTACTACGAGCGGGGGTTGAACCCGTGGGACCTCGCGGCCGGGGACCTGATCGCCCGTGAGGCGGGCGCCCTGACCGGTGGACGCCCCGGAGAGCGCCCCGCACGCGATCTGGCGATCGCGGGCACCCCGGGAGTCTTCGAACCCCTCCAGCGGCTGTTGGAGGATTTCGGGGCCTGGCACGACTGACGTGAGTGGTGGGGGCCTGGGTCGGTGTTGAGTTGGTGTCGGGTGGGTGGGCCGGTGTGGGCCGGGTGCCGGGTGGCGATACGTGGCGGTGTTGGTCGGGTGCCGGCTGGGAGTGTGCCGGTGTTGGTCAGGCACCCCGCGCGCACCTCTTGTTGGTTCGGTCGCCTTCGGGGCGCTGCCGTGCTCGATATGCGCCTACCGGCGCGTGGCGGTGTCGAGAGCCCCACCGTGCTCGACCCTTCGGGCCTCCGCGCGCTGGGGCTCTCGACACCGGCGCGCCCCTGCGGCTCCCTCTCGGCCGTCCGCGTGGGGACAGTTGGAGTTGGTGGGCCCGCACCGTTTGTTGCGGTGGGCGAAAAGCAGCAGGCCCCCGGCGCTGGATTCGCCGGGGGCCTGCTTTTCTGCTGGCCGCACTGATCAGACGCTCGTCGCGCCGACCTCCACACCGTGGTCGGCGGCGAGGCGGCGCAGGTCGTCGAGCTCGGCCTGTTCCACCTCGACGAGGAAGTCGTCGCCCTCGTCACGAGCCCGCGTCAGGTCGGTCTCGGTCGCCCTTATGCGCTGCAGAAGTCCTGCGGTGAATGCGTCCATGCTGCGCCCCCTCGTCCTGGGTCGTGGGTCGTTTGGCACGGGGGTGTGCCGTTCGGAAGGGGCGATCACGTCTGCGGATGGGGTGCCCAGCGCTGCCCTGGCTGGGCGGCGACGGTGCCGGACACCCACGCCCGCTCTGCGGAAGCGGTTGGACGTACCACAAGGTGGCTTGCCACGTGCAGAGCGTGATCGCGGGGTGTAAAGCCGTCCTCCCCCCGCTCCCTTCCGTGGAAACCTCAACCCACCGAGAAAATCCCGCATTCCCGGGCCTCACACCGGACCTTCATCTTGCCCCGAGCCGCCTTACAGCCGACTTATGGCCGAAAAGGGCAGGATGGAGGTCACACAGCCACGAAGACCCTGCCCGCGTGCGCCGAGGCGCGCTACGCGGGTGGACAGAGGAAGGACAAGCGACGTGCGCGTACTCGTCGTCGAGGACGAGCAGCTGCTCGCCGATGCGGTGGCCACCGGACTGCGCCGGGAGGCCATGGCCGTCGACGTCGTGTACGACGGTGCGGCCGCCCTGGAGCGTATCGGCGTCAACGACTACGACGTGGTCGTCCTCGACCGCGACCTCCCGCTCGTGCACGGCGACGACGTCTGCCGCAAGATCGTCGAGCTCGGCATGCCCACCCGCGTGCTCATGCTCACCGCGTCCGGCGACGTCAGCGACCGTGTCGAGGGCCTGGAGATCGGCGCCGACGATTATCTGCCCAAGCCCTTCGCGTTCAGCGAGCTGACGGCACGCGTGCGTGCCCTCGGCCGGCGCACCAGCGTGCCGCTGCCGCCCGTCCTGGAGCGCGCCGGCATCAAGCTCGACCCGAACCGCCGCGAGGTGTTCCGCGACGGCAAGGAAGTCCAGCTCGCGCCCAAGGAGTTCGCCGTTCTTGAGGTGCTGCTGCGCAGCGAGGGCGCCGTGGTCTCCGCGGAGCAGCTCCTGGAGAAGGCCTGGGACGAGAACACGGACCCGTTCACCAACGTCGTGCGCGTCACCGTGATGACCCTGCGCCGCAAGCTCGGCGAGCCCCCGGTCATCGTCACCGTCCCCGGCTCCGGATACCGGATCTGATCCACTGTGGCCACGACCCCCGCGCCTCCCCAGGCGCCCCCGAAGCCCACGTGGGACCCCAGAAGGCCCGAACCGCCGTTCCCCTGGCTGCGCCCCACCATCCGCATAAGGCTCACGCTGCTGTACGGCGGCATGTTCCTGATCGCCGGCATCCTGCTGCTCTCGATCATCTACCTGCTCGCCGCGCAGGCGCTGAACACGGGCAACGAACCGCTGTTCAAGATCGTGGACGGCGATTCGATCAAGGTCACCAGCGACAGCTGCACCGCGGTGAACAACGCGAGCAACATCCCGCTGACGCAGTTCAACGCCGCGATCAGCGAGTGCATCGACCACCAGCGCCAGGCGGCCCTGGACAACCTCCTCAGCCGCTCGCTGCTGGCCCTGCTGGGCCTCGCGATCATCGCCTTCGCGTTCGGCTACGCGATGGCGGGCCGGGTGCTGTCGCCGCTCGGCCGGATCACCCGCACCGCCCGCGCGGTGGCCGGATCGGACCTGTCCCGCCGGATCGAGCTGGACGGCCCGGACGACGAACTCAAGGAACTCGCGGACACCTTCGACGAGATGCTGGAGCGGCTGCAGAGAGCCTTCACCGCCCAGCAGCGCTTCGTGGGCAACGCCTCGCACGAGCTGAGGACGCCGCTCGCGATCAACCGCACGCTCCTGGAAGTGCATCTGTCCGATCCCGGCGCCCCCATGGAGCTGCAACAGCTGGGCAAGACGCTGCTCGCCACCAACGAGCGCAGCGAGCAGCTCGTGGAGGGCCTGCTGCTGCTCGCCCGCAGCGACAACCAGATCGTCGAGCGCAAGCCCGTGGACCTCGCCGAGGTCGCCGAGCAGGCCGTCGACCAGGTGCACGGCGAGGCGGCCGCCAAGGGCGTGGTGATCCGCGGCGAGCAGAAGCCCGCGGTCGTCCAGGGCAACGGCGTCCTGCTGGAGCGGATCGCCCTGAACCTGGTGCAGAACGCGGTGCGCTACAACGTGCCGGAGGACGGCTGGGTCGAGGTCACGACCGAGGTGCAGCACGGCCACGCGGTGCTGGTCGTCTCGAACACGGGTCCGGTGGTCCCGGCGTACGAGATCGACAACCTCTTCGAGCCCTTCAGACGGCTGCGTACGGAGCGAACGGGCAGCGACAAGGGTGTGGGCCTCGGTCTGTCGATCGCGCGGTCCGTGGCGCGCGCTCACGGCGGCCACATCTCGGCCCAGCCGCGTGAGGGGGGTGGACTCGTGATGCGAGTCACCCTGCCCATCTGAGATCATGTCGCCGACACACGAGGATGTTCGCTTTGCGCGGAATTTTCTGGCCGCTTTTCCGGCATCCCCGTGTGTGATCGATCACAAGCGCGATTTTCAGGCCATCTACTCTCCGTGATCATGCACCCTGTCGGAAAGCCGGGAAAATCCGGGTTTTCGGGGGTCTTGATCACGGGAAGTACACGATGAGGTGCCTTTGAAGAGCGGCACGAGGACCGTGTACGGTCCCCTTCGCCATCCAAGCCGATCACTCTTGAGGGGTCCGGTTGGGTGTCGATTGAGTAACAGACCTTGATGTGAGGCAAAATCTCCGCCTCAGGTCGGGCACAAGTCCGGCCTCTCACGCGTTACGTGCGCTGGAGACACCGCAGACACCCAGAGGGGGAGAGCGCGACATGGCAACGGATTACGACACCCCACGCAAGACCGACGACGACGTCGACTCGGACAGCCTTGAAGAACTCAAGGCGCGTAGGAACGACAAGTCGACTTCCGCAGTGGACGTCGACGAATTCGAGGCGGCCGAGGGCCTCGAACTGCCCGGAGCGGACCTCTCGAACGAAGAGCTGGCCGTCCGGGTGCTGCCCAAGCAGCAGGACGAGTTCACTTGCATGAGCTGCTTCCTGGTGCACCACCGCAGCCAGCTGGCCCGCGAGAAGAACGGCCAGCCGATCTGCCGCGACTGCGACTGAGGAGGGGTCGGCCGTGACTGGCTCGACCCCACCCTGGAAGCGCCGCTCCCGCAGGCCGGGAGCGGACGAAGGACCGACAGACGGTCCTCATGGCGCGCGTGACGACGAGCGGGGCTCATCCGACCAGGGATCAGCCTCGCTCGAACCGGCGGCCGACCGGGCTGACCTCCCGGTGCCGGCGGATGTTCCCGCAGCCGCCCCCGTTGCCAAGCGACGGGTGGCGGTGATCCGGGACAAGGCCAAGGAAGGCGTCCGCAAGGGCGGCAGCCGGGCCAGGGCCGGTCTGGCGTACCTCGCCGACCGGATCATCGACATAGCCCCGCGGATCCCCGTACGGGACCTTGAGGCGCTTCGGCGACAGTTCCCGGGCCTCGGCCCCGAACAGCTCGCCGACAAACTGGTGGCGGGCGCGGCGAACGCGACGTCGACCGTCGGCGCGGGCATCGGTGCCGCGGCGATGCTGCCGGTGCCGCCAGCGATGCCAACCGAACTCGCCGCCGAGATCACCGGCGTCGCCGCGATCGAGCTGAAGCTGATCGCCGAGCTCTACGAGGTCTACGGCGTCCGTCCGCCCGGCGACCTCCGGCAGCGCAGCACCGCGTATCTGAACTCCTGGTCCGGGGAGCGCGGTATCGACGTGACCAAGCCGTCGACCATGAGCGCGGCCCTGAACGGCCACATGAAGCGCGAGCTGCGCCAGCAGATCATGAAGCGCATGGTCCGCGACCTGCCGAACCTGATGCCCTTCATGGTCGGCGCCGCCGTCGGAGCGGTCATGAACCGCCGGGACACCAAGAAACTCGCCGAGCGCATCCGCAAGGACCTGCGCAAGGCCCAGGTCCCGTGGGACGCGCTGCCCGAACTCCCGCCCCTGGAGGCCCCGCCGGACCCGATCCGGATGGATGAGATCCCGAAGGAACTCGGTCGCTGAAGAGGCCCTAGACGGCTGCCGCGCGGGCAGTCTTCAGGGCCTCCGCCAGCCGCTCCGGCTCGCGGGTGGACAGATACAGGTACGGCGTCGGGTCGTCCGGGTCGGTGACCTCGACGCGCAGTGCCCTGGGGATGTACGAGCGCAGCAGCAGGAAGGCGCGGGTGTCGGCCTTGTAGGTCCGCCAGGCGCGCGCCTCCTCCGGGTCCAGGATCTCCGCCTCGCCCAGGGCCGTCACCGGGATCTTCGCCTCGCCGGCGATCAGCTGGTCGCCCACGATCCGGATGCGGAGCGAGCCGTAGGAACTGGCCATCACGGAGGCGGCAGCGGTGCCGCCGACCAGGCCGCCGAGGAGCGGCAGGGTGCCGAAGGGCAGCAGGATCAGGGCGAAGGAGACGCCCACCAGGAACGAGATGAACCACCACGAACGGGGGGCGGTGAGGCGCTCGTCGTAGGGGGAGGCGGAAAGCTGCATGAAGCCAAGCTTGGCACGGTGTCGGGAACCTACCGACGCGCGGGTAAGGTCTGCGGCTGTGAGTGGTACTTCTCCAGCTCTTAAGCCTCCGTCCGACGCCGTGAAACCGGTGCGGCACCCGGACGCGCCCGCGCCCGGTGAGCTGCTCGGTGCGCACTACGAACAGTGTTTCGGATGTGGCGGCGACCAGCCGCACGGGCTGCATCTGGCGGCGCGGGCAGGCGAGGGCGTGACCATCACCGCCGAGTTCACCGTGCGGGCCGCCCACCAGGGCGCCCCGGGTCTCGCGCACGGCGGGGTGCTCGCCAGCGCGCTGGACGAGACCCTCGGCTCGCTGAACTGGCTGCTGCGGACGATCGCGGTGACCGGGCGCCTGGAGACCGACTTCGTCCGGCCGGTGCCCGTGGACACCGTGCTGTACCTGGAGGCCGAGGTGACGGCCGTGGCCGGCCGGAAGATCTACTCGACCGCCACCGGACGCATCGGCGGCCCCGACGGACCCGTCGCGGTGCGCGCCGACGCGCTCTTCGTCGAGGTGAAGGTCGACCACTTCATCGACAACGGCCGCCCGCAGGAGATCCGGGCCGCCATGGACGACCCGGACCAGGTCCGGCGTACCCGTGCCTTCGAGGTGAACCCGTGAGCCGTAGCCCTCTGGACGTGCTGATCCGGCGCGTCGACCCGGACGTACCGCTTCCGTCGTACGAGCATCCCGGTGACGCGGGAGCCGATCTGCGGACCACCGAGAGCCGGGAACTGAAGCCGGGTGAACGGGCCGTACTGCCCACGGGGGTGTCTATCGCTCTCCCCGACGGGTACGCGGCCTTCGTGCACCCTCGTTCGGGGCTCGCCGCCCGCTGCGGTGTTGCCCTGGTGAATGCCCCGGGGACGGTTGATGCCGGGTACCGTGGGGAGATCAAGGTGATCGTGGTGAATCTCGACCCGTACGAGTCGGTTCGGTTCGAGCGCTTCGACCGGATCGCCCAGCTGGTCGTCCAGCAGGTCGAGAGGGTCCGCTTCCAGGAGGTCGCGGAGCTTCCCGGATCGGCGCGGGCCGAGGGGGGCTTCGGGTCCACCGGCGGTCACGCCGCCGTGGGCGGCACTACGGGTGGGAATCGATACGCTTCGGTCGTATCCGACCGGGAAGGACAGTGACGTGTTCGGACGTCGCAAGAAGGGCACTGCCGCCGAGGACGCGGCGAGCGAGGCCGAGCAGGTCGTCGACGACGTCGACACTGAGGCGGACGAGTCGGTCGAGCGCGTGAAGCTCGAACCGGAGCCCCGCCCCGACGGACCCTGGGACGACTCGGAGATCGGCGACCCCGCCGAGGGCCGGGTGGACCTGGGCGGTCTGTTCGTGCCGGGAGTCGACGGCATGGAGTTGCGGGTCGAGGTCGCGGGTGACGCGATCGTCGCCGCCACCGTGGTCCTCAAGGACAGTGCCATCCAGTTGCAGGCCTTCGCCGCTCCCAAGCGCGAGGGCATCTGGGGTGAGGTCCGCGAGGAGATCGCCAGCGGCATCACCCAGCAGGGCGGCATCGTCGACGAGGTCGAGGGGCCGCTGGGCTGGGAGCTGCGTGCGCAGGTTCCGGTCCAACTGCCGGACGGCACGGGCGGTTTCCAGGTCGTGCGGTTCGTCGGTGTGGACGGTTCGCGCTGGTTCCTGCGCGGGGTGATCTCCGGGCAGGGCGCGGTGCAGCCGCAGGCGGCCGGTCTGCTGGAGCAGATCTTCCGGGACACGGTCGTCGTGCGCGGCGAGGGCCCGATGGCGCCCCGCGACCCGATCGTCCTGAAGCTGCCGAACGACGCCCAGATGGTTCCCGAGGGCGTCCAGCAGGAGGAGGCGGGTTCGCGCTTCTCCGGCGGCATGGGCCAGCTGCAGCGCGGGCCGGAGGTCACCGAGATCCGCTAGCGGGAACAGACGTAGAACAGACGTAGACGAAAGGGTCGTACCCCTCCCCGGGGTGCGGCCCTTCGTCGTGCGCGCACTCTTGACGGCTCATTGGTCCGTACCTATGGTCTCGGCTCAACGCCCAAGTTCATGAGGGTGCTCTGTGTTCACATACGAGAACGGAGTCACCGTGCGCCGCGCTGCCCTGCTCTCCGTCGTCACCGCGCTGGTCCTGGGTTTCTTCGCCCAGCCCGGCACCGCCGCCCAGGCGGCCCCCGCCACCTTCGTCCATCCCGGAGTCGACGTCTCCCGGAGCCAGTTGGACTTCGCCCGCACCGAGGTCCTCGCCGGCGCCCAGCCCTGGAAGGGCGCCTACGACCAGATGATGGCCAGCTCCTACGCCAGCCTGACCCGCACCCCGAAGCCCAGGGCCGTCGTCGAGTGCGGCTCGTACTCCAACCCCAACTACGGCTGCACCGACGAGCGCGAGGACGCGATCGCGGCCTACACCGACGCGCTCGCCTGGTACATCACCAAGGACGCGCGCTACGCCCAGAAGGCCATCGAGATCATGGACGCCTGGTCGGCCACGATCACCAGCCACACCAACAGCAACGCGCCCCTGCAGACCGGCTGGGCCGGCGCCTCCTGGCCCAAGGCCGCCGAGATCATCAAGTACACGTACACCGGCACGTGGACCAACTCGGCCCGCTTCGCGACCATGCTGCGCAACGTGTACCTCCCCGAGATCATCAACGGCTCCAATTCCAACGGGAACTGGGAGCTGACGATGATGGACGCCGCCGTCGGCATCTCCGTCTTCCTGGAGGACAAGACGTCGTACGACAAGGCCATGGCGATCTTCCGCACCCGTACCGCCGCGTACATCTACCTCGCCTCGGACGGTTCCGTACCGAAGACCGTGCCGAGCCAGAACCTCAACACCACCGCGAAGATCGTCAGTTACTGGCAGGGCCAGTCGACCTTCGTCACCGGGCTCACCCAGGAGACGTGCCGCGACTTCACGCACACCGGCTACGGCCTCTCGTCGATCTCGCACGTCGCCGAGACCAGCCGGATCCAGGGCACGGACCTCTACGGCACGGACGTCGGCGAGCGGCTGCGCCAGGCGCTCGGGTTCCAGTCGAAGTACCAGCTGGGGGAGGCCGTGCCGAGCTGGCTCTGCGGCGGCTCGCTGACCCTCGGCCTCGGGCCGGTCACCGAGGTCGGCTACAACGCCCTGCACAACCGCCTGGGCATCGCGATGACCAACACCCAGACGCTCACGCTCAACAACCGCCCGGCCGGCACGAACAACCTCTTCGTGGCCTGGGAGACGCTCACGCACGGCGACAACCCCAACTGAACAGCGCCGGACCCTGATGCCCGTACGGTGCCGTACGGGCATCAGGGTTGTGTCAAAGACGTCCCTGAGTGCACTCCTCACCCCATTTGTCGGACTTATTGGCCGTAAAGTCGACGCTGCGTACACAGGTGTGACGGGAAGACAATGGGGCCATGGGACGCGGCAAGCTTCGGATCTACCTCGGTGCGGCACCGGGCGTCGGCAAGACGTACGCCATGCTGTCCGAGGCCCACCGCAGGGTGGAGCGGGGCACGGACTGCGTGGTCGCCTTCGTGGAGCACCACGGGAGGGCCCGCACCGAGGTGATGCTGCACGGGCTGGAGCAGGTGCCGCGCGCGGAGCTGGCGTACCGGGGGACCGTTTTCAGCGAGATGGACGTCGACGCGGTGCTGCGCCGGGCGCCCGCCGTCGCCCTGGTGGACGAACTCGCCCACACCAACATCCCGGGCTCCCGCAACACCAAGCGCTGGCAGGACATCGAGGAGCTGCTCGCGGCCGGGATCGATGTGGTGTCCACCGTCAACATTCAGCATCTGGAGTCCCTCGGTGATGTCGTCGAGTCGATCACCGGGGTCCGGCAGCAGGAGACCGTGCCGGACGAGGTCGTACGGCGGGCCGATCAGATCGAGCTCGTCGACATGTCGCCCCAGGCGCTCCGGCGGCGGATGGCGCACGGCAACATCTACAAGCCCGACAAGGTCGACGCGGCCCTCTCGAATTACTTCCGGCCCGGAAACCTCACCGCCCTGCGGGAGTTGGCGCTGCTGTGGGTGGCCGACCGGGTCGACGAGTATCTCCAGGAGTACCGCAGTGAGCACCAGGTCTCCGCGATCTGGGGTTCGCGCGAGCGCATCGTCGTCGGGCTGACCGGCGGCCCCGAAGGGCGGACGCTGATACGGCGGGCCGCGCGGCTCGCCGAGAAGGGGGCCGGTGGCGAGGTGCTGGCCGTCTACATCTCCCGCAGCGACGGGCTGACCTCTGCCTCACCGAAGGAACTCGCCCTCCAGCGCACCCTCGCCGAGGACCTCGGCGGCACCTTCCACCACGTCGTCGGCGACGACATCCCGGCCGCGCTGCTCGACTTCGCGCGCGGGGTGAACGCCACCCAGATCGTCCTCGGCTCCTCGCGCCGCAAGACCTGGCAGTACGTCTTCGGGCCCGGGGTGGGCGCCACGGTCGCCCGCGAGTCCGGGCCCGACCTGGACGTCCACATCGTCACCCACGAAGAGGTCGCCAAGGGACGCGGGCTGCCCGTGTCCCGGGGTGCGCGGCTCGGGCGGGCGCGGATCGTCTCCGGGTGGCTGGTCGGGGTCATCGGTCCTGTGGGGCTCGCGTTCCTGCTGAACGCCGTCCACCTCGGGCTCGCCAACGACATGCTGCTCTTCCTGTCGCTGACGGTGGCGGCGGCGCTGCTCGGCGGGCTGGCTCCCGCGCTGGTCTCGGCGGCCCTCGGCTCGTTCCTGCTGAACTACTACTACACGCCCCCGCTGCACCGGCTGACGATCGCCGACCCCAAGAACATCGTCGCCATCGCGATCTTCGTCGGCGTCGCCGTGTCCGTGGCCTCCGTGGTCGACCTCGCCGCGCGGCGCACCCAGCAGGCCGCCAGACTGCGCGCCGAGTCCGAGATCCTGTCCTTCCTCGCGGGCAGCGTGCTGCGCGGCGAGACCAGCCTTGAGGCGCTTCTGGAGCGCGTCCGGGAGACCTTCGGCATGGAGTCCGTCGCCCTGCTGGAGCGCAAGAGCGACGTGGAGCCCTGGACCTGTGCCGGCCGGGTCGGCGTGGGCGCGCCGCTGGAGCGGCCCGAGGACGGCGATGTGGACATGCCGGTCGGCGACCACATGGCCCTCGCGCTGACCGGCCGCGTGCTGCCCGCCTCCGACCGCCGGGTGCTGGCCGCCTTCGCCGCGCAGGCAGCCGTCGTACTGGACCGCAGGCGCCTGCGCGAGGAGGCCGACCAGGCCCGCGCGCTCGCCGAGGGCAACCGCATCCGTACGGCCCTCCTGGCGGCCGTGAGCCACGATCTGCGGACCCCGCTGGCCGGCATCAAGGCGGCCGTGTCGAGTCTGCGGTCCGACGACGTGGCGTGGTCCGAGGAGGACCAGGCCGAGCTGCTTGAGGGCATCGAGGACGGCGCCGACCGGCTCGACCACCTCGTGGGCAACCTGCTCGACATGTCCCGCCTCCAGACCGGTACGGTCACGCCGATCATCCGCGAAATCGACCTGGACGAGGTCGTGCCGATGGCGCTGGGCGGGGTCCCCGAAGGCAGCGCCGAACTCGACATCCCGGAGACGTTGCCCATGGTGGCCGTCGACCCCGGGCTCCTGGAGCGCGCGGTTGCCAACCTGGTCGAGAACGCGGTCAAGTACAGCCCGCCCGGCGAAACCGTCCTGGTGTCCGCCAGCGCCATCGCCGACCGCGTCGAGGTACGAGTGGTCGACCGCGGCCCCGGAGTCCCTGACGAGGCCAAGGACCGCATTTTCGAGCCCTTCCAGCGCTACGGCGACGCCCCGCGCGGCGCCGGAGTCGGACTCGGGCTCGCCGTGGCGCGCGGCTTCACCGAGGCGATGAACGGCACCCTGAACGCCGAGGACACGCCCGGCGGAGGCCTCACCATGGTGCTCACGCTCCGCGCGGCGAAGCCTTTCGACCCCGCGCCGGCCGACAGCGCCGTGGAAGAAGTACACGACGTGCGACACATGCAGGACGTGCAACCGGAAAGGCAGGTCTCATGACCAGGGTCCTCGTGGTCGAGGATGAGCCGCAGATCGTGCGGGCCCTCGTGATCAACCTCAAGGCGCGGAAGTACGAGGTCGACGCGGCCGCCGACGGCAAGACCGCCCTCGACCTCGCCGCCTCCCGGCATCCCGATGTGGTCGTGCTCGACCTGGGGCTGCCCGACATGGACGGCGTCGAGGTGATCCGGGGGCTGCGCGGCTGGACCCGGGTGCCGATCCTGGTGCTGTCCGCGCGGCACTCCTCCGACGAGAAGGTCGAGGCGCTGGACGCGGGGGCCGACGACTACGTGACCAAGCCGTTCGGGATGGACGAGCTGCTGGCGCGGCTGCGGGCCGCCGTGCGCCGGGCCGAGCCCACCGGGGGCGGCGAGGACGACGTCCTGGTCGAGACCGACGAGTTCACCGTCGACCTGGCCGCCAAGAAGGTCCAGCGCGACGGGCGGGACGTACGGCTCACCCCCACGGAGTGGCATCTGCTGGAGGTGCTCGTGCGCAACACCGGGCGGCTGGTGAGCCAGAAGCAGCTGCTCCAGGAGGTGTGGGGGCCGTCGTACGGGACCGAGACGAACTACCTCCGTGTCTACATGGCGCAGCTGCGGCGGAAGCTGGAGACGGACCCCGCGCATCCGAAGCACTTCATCACGGAGCCCGGTATGGGCTACCGGTTCGAGCGCTAGGGCCGTGGGTACGTTGCTGTCAGTGGACCCCGGTACGCTTCAGATATGAGCGCTGTCCCTCGTTCCGAAAAGCCGGCCGGACGGTTCCGGCGCATGCTCGACCGGCTCTCCACCTCGCAGGAGGACCTGGAGTCGGAGGAGCTGCGTGAGGACGCCGAGACCGAGGGCTGTGTCCGGATCGGCGACTGCCACGACCGACAGATCGTGACGGTTACTGGTACCTTGCGCACGGTTACGCTGCGCCCCCGGGCGGGCGTGCCGGCCCTGGAGGCCGAGCTGTTCGACGGTTCGGCCGCCCTGGACGTGGTGTGGCTCGGCAGGCGCTCCATCGTGGGGATAGAACCGGGGCGCAAGCTGATCGCGTCCGGCCGGATCTCGATGAGCCGGGGCCGCCGGGTGCTCTTCAACCCGAAATACGAACTGAAACCCCTCGGACGGGAGTAGCCGGTGACGTCGCTCGACAAGCCGACCGCGGACACCGTGGACGCCGAAGACAGAGAGCAGGATGTCCGGGCGGTGACCGAGGCGGCTCTCTTCGAGGCGTTCGGCGGACTGCGCGGCATGATCGAAACGGTCCTGCCCGGGCTGCTCTTCGTCAGCATCTTCACCGTCAACAAGAACCTGCACTGGTCGGCGATCGCCGCCCTGGCCGTGGCGCTCGCCCTGGTCGTGGTCCGGCTGGCGACCCGGGACACTGTCAAGCACGCCTTCAGCGGTGTCTTCGGCGTCGCCTTCGGTGTCGTCTTCGCGATGATGACGGGCAACGCCAAGAACTTCTATCTCCCCGGCATGCTCTACACGCTGGGCCTGGCGCTCGCGTACATCGTCACGACCCTCGCCGGCGTCCCGCTGATCGGCCTCATCCTCGGCCCGGTCTTCAAGGAGAACCTCTCCTGGCGGACCCGCAACCCCGGCCGCAAGAAGGCCTACGCGAAGGCCAGTTGGGCCTGGGGCCTGATCCTGCTCGCCAAGTGCGCGATCCTCTTCCCGCTCTACTGGTGGGCCAACACCGCCCAACTCGGCTGGGTCCTGGTCGCGTTGAAGATCCCGCCCTTCCTCCTCGCCGTCTGGCTGACCTGGGTCTTCCTCGCGAAGGCGCCCGCGCCGATCGACGTGTTCGCGGAGATGGAGGCGGAGGAACAGGCCGAGAAGGAGCGCAAGGCTGCCGCCGGGGAGGTCGGTGCACGACACCGGCGTGATGGGTGACCGTTCGTCGCGGTGAGCGTCCCTGGGGGCTCTGCCCCCAGACCCCCGAGGCCTTTGCCCACCCAGCCACCCGTTTACTGGCAACAGAGAAGTGAAGCTGGAAGGGCGCCCTGCAATCCCAGGGCGCCCTTCCTCGTCGTACACGTACAACTGATCAGCTCGCCGCGTCCTCCCGGCGCACCGACAGCAGGTCCTCCAGCTGCTCCTCGCGTGCCTGAGCCGCCACGAACAGGAGTTCGTCGCCGGCCTCCAGGGAGTCCTCGCGGGACGGGGTCAGCACGCGGGTGCCGCGGATGATCGTGACCAAGGACGTGTCCTCGGGCCACTCCACGTCGCCGACCTGGGTGCCGGCCAGGGCCGACTCCTCCGGCAACGTCAGTTCCACCAGGTTCGCGTCGCCGTGGCTGAAGCGGAGCAGGCGGACGAGGTCGCCGACCGACACCGCCTCCTCGACCAGGGCCGACATCAGGCGGGGGGTGGAGACGGCCACGTCGACGCCCCAGGACTCGTTGAAGAGCCATTCGTTCTTCGGGTTGTTGACGCGGGCGACGACGCGCGGGACGCCGTACTCCGTCTTCGCGAGGAGGGAGACGACGAGGTTGACCTTGTCGTCGCCGGTCGCGGCGATCACGACGTTGCAGCGCTGCAACGCCGCCTCGTCCAGGGACGTGATCTCGCAGGCGTCGGCCAGCAGCCACTCCGCCTGGGGGACCCGCTCGACCGAGATCGCGGTCGGGGCCTTGTCGATGAGAAGGATCTCGTGACCGTTCTCCAGGAGCTCTCCGGCGATCGAACGACCGACCGCGCCGGCTCCGGCAATGGCGACCCTCATCAGTGACCGCCCTCCTCTTCGGGACCCTTGGCGAACGCCGCCTCGACCTTGTCGACCTCGTCCGTACGCATCATCACGTGCACGAGGTCGCCCTCCTGCAACACGGTCTGCGAAGAGGGCAGCATCGCCTCGCCGAGCCGGGTGAGGAACGCCACGCGGACGCCCGTCTCCTCCTGCAGCTTGCTGATCCGCTGGCCGACCCAGGCGGCCGAGGCGTGCACCTCGGCGAGCTGGACACCGCCGGTGGGGTCCCGCCACAGCGGCTCCGCGCCCGAGGGCAGCAGCCGGCGCAGCATCTGGTCGGCGGTCCAGCGGACCGTGGCCACGGTGGGGATGCCCAGGCGCTGGTAGACCTCGGCGCGGCGGGGGTCGTAGATACGGGCCGCGACGTTCTCCACGCCGAACATCTCGCGGGCGACGCGCGCCGAGATGATGTTCGAGTTGTCACCGCTGGAGACGGCCGCGAACGCGCCCGCCTCCTCGATGCCGGCCTCGCGCAGGGTGTCCTGGTCGAAGCCGACCCCGGTGACCCGGCGGCCGCCGAATCCGGGGCCCAGCCGACGGAAGGCGGTGGGGTCCTGGTCGATCACGGCGACCGTGTGCCCCTGTTGCTCCAGGGTCTGGGCGAGAGCGGAACCCACTCTGCCGCAGCCCATGATGACGATGTGCACGACCGTCCTTCCGGTGTCCTGAAATCAATGCTCAGCCCCATCAGGGTCTCAGACCGAGGCCCAAGCTACACACGCCCGGTCCCTCCAGGGCACCCCTGTGCGTCAGCGGCGCCCGATGCTGCGCACGCTGGCCAGGGTGAGGATTCCGAGGCCGACGAGGGCGGCCAGGGCGCCGATCAGCTCTGCGGTCGCGGGCATGGAACCTCCAGGAGGCGGTGGGAGCGGGGTTTTGTCATATAGACACGGAGTCGGCGATCTTGACGGAATCCGCAACTCCACTCGTCCCTTATTTCACTCGTGAGGCAGATGACAGGGCTCTGAGACGGGTCAAGCCGGTGGCGAGTAGAGGATCGCCTGTTCGAAGGCCTACGATCCTCTGTTGTGTCCAAACTGACCGACGTGCCCAAGCGCATCCTCATCGGGCGCGCACTGCGCAGCGACCGGTTGGGCGAAACGCTCCTGCCGAAGCGCATCGCACTCCCCGTCTTCGCTTCCGACCCGCTGTCCTCCGTGGCGTACGCGCCCGGCGAGGTGCTGCTGGTCCTCTCCATCGCGGGCGTGTCGGCGTACCACTTCAGCCCCTGGATCGCGGTCGCGGTCGTGGTGCTGATGTTCACCGTGGTCGCCTCCTACCGGCAGAACGTCCACGCCTACCCCAGCGGTGGCGGCGACTACGAGGTGGCCACCACCAACCTCGGCCCCAAGGCCGGCCTCACCGTCGCCAGCGCCCTGCTCGTCGACTACGTCCTCACCGTCGCCGTGTCGATCGCCTCCGGCATCGAGAACCTCGGCTCCGCGGTGCCCTTCGTGGTCGAGCACAAGGTGCTGTGCGCGATCGCCGTCGTGGTGCTGCTCACGCTGATGAACCTGCGCGGGGTGAAGGAGTCCGGCTCGCTGTTCGCGATCCCGACGTACGTCTTCGTCGCGGGCGTCTTCGTCATGATCGCGTGGGGAGCCTTCCGCGGCCTGGTCCTCGGCGACACCATGCGCGCGCCGACCGCCGCCTACCACATCAGGGCCGAGCACCAGGGCCTCGCGGGCTTCGCCCTGGTCTTCCTCCTCCTGCGGGCCTTCTCCTCCGGCTGCGCGGCGCTCACCGGTGTCGAGGCGATCTCCAACGGCGTCCCGGCCTTCCGCAAGCCCAAGTCCAAGAACGCGGCGACCACCCTGGCCGCGATGGGCATCCTGGCCGTCACGATGTTCTGCGGGATCATCGCGCTGGCCATGACGACCAAGGTCCGCATGGCCGAGAACCCCGGCACCGACCTGCTGCACAACGGGGTCGCGATCGGCTCCGGCTATGTCCAGAACCCGGTGATCTCGCAGGTCGCCGAGGCCGTGTTCGGCAAGGGCAGCTTCCTGTTCATCGTGCTGGCCGCGGCCACCGCGCTGGTCCTGTTCCTGGCCGCCAACACGGCGTACAACGGCTTCCCGCTGCTCGGCTCGATCCTCGCCCAGGACCGCTACCTCCCGCGCCAGCTGCACACCCGAGGCGACCGCCTGGCCTTCTCGAACGGCATCGTGCTGCTCGCCGGCACGGCCGCCCTGCTGCTGGCGATCTACGGCGCGGACTCGACCCGCCTGATCCAGCTCTACATCGTGGGCGTGTTCGTGTCGTTCACCCTGAGCCAGACCGGCATGGTCCGGCACTGGAACCGCCACCTGGCCACCGAGAAGGACCAGGTCAAGCGCCGCCACATGGTCCGCTCCCGGGCCATCAACACCTTCGGCGCGTTCTTCACCGGCCTGGTGCTGGTCGTCGTCCTCGTCACGAAGTTCACGCACGGCGCCTGGGTGGCGCTGCTCGGCATGTGCATCTTCTACGCGACGATGACCGCGATCCGTAAGCACTACGACCGGGTCGCCGAGGAGATCGCGGCCCCCGAGGGCCCGAGCGACGACAGCCTCCGGCCGTCCCGTGTCCACTCCGTCGTCCTGATCTCCAAGATCCACCGCCCGGCTCTACGGGCCCTGGCCTACGCCAAGTTGATGCGCTCGGACACGCTGGAGGCGCTCAGCGTCAACGTGGACCCGGCGGAGACCAAGGCGCTGCGCGAGGAGTGGGAGCGGCGCGGGATCGACGTACCGCTGAAGGTGCTCGACTCGCCGTACCGGGAGATCACGCGGCCGATCATCGAGTACGTGAAGGGGCTGCGGAAGGAGTCGCCGCGGGACGCGGTGTCCGTGATCATCCCCGAGTACGTGGTCGGCCACTGGTACGAGCATCTCCTCCACAACCAGAGCGCGCTGCGGCTCAAGGGCCGGCTGCTGTTCACGCCGGGCGTGATGGTGACGTCGGTGCCGTACCAGCTGGAGTCCTCCGAGGCGGCGAAGAACCGGGCGCGGAAGCGGCAGGAGTGGAGTGCGCCGGGTGCGGTGCGGCGGGGGCCCGCGGTGGACCGGCACAAGGAGTCCTCGGACACCAAGGGCTGAGTGCCTTGTGGTGAGCGGCCGGGCGGGGTCCACGTAGACTGGTGGGCTGTTGTCCGGCCGTCCCCTTTTGTACGTCCTTTCGCTCGCCCCCTTTCGCATCTGGAGTCACCCCGCCATGCAGGCAGAACCGAAGAAATCGCTGGTGGGGGAGGAGTACGAGGTCGAGGTGGGCCCCGTCGCCCATGGCGGGCACTGCATCGCCCGTACGTCCGAGGGGCAGGTGCTGTTCGTCCGGCACGCGCTGCCGGGTGAGCGGGTCGTCGCGCGGGTCACCGACGGCGAGGAGGGCGCGCGGTTCCTGCGTGCCGATGCGGTGACGATCCTGGAGGAGTCCAAGGACCGGGTCGAGGCGCCCTGTCCGTACGCCGGTCCGGGCCGTTGCGGCGGCTGCGACTGGCAGCACGCCAAGCCCGGCGCCCAGCGCCGCCTCAAGGGCGAGGTCATCACCGAGCAGTTGCAACGGCTCGCGGGGCTCACGCCCGAGGAGGCCGGCTGGGACGGCACGGTGATGCCGGCCGAGGGCGACAAGCTGCCCGCGGGCCAGGTACCGCGCTGGCGTACGCGCGTGCAGTACGCGGTGGACGTCGACGGCAACGCCGGTCTGCGCAAGCACCGTTCGCACGAGGTCGAGCCGGTTGAGCACTGCATGATCGCGGCGCCGGGCGTCAGCGAGCTGGGCATCGAGGAGCGCGACTGGTCCGGCATGGCGTCGGTCGAGGCGATCGCGGCGACGGGTTCCCAGGACCGCATGGTCATCCTGGAGCCCCGCCCCGGCGCCCGCCTGCCCCTGGTCGAACTGGAACGCCCCGTCTCCGTGATGCGCGTAGAGGAGCACGACGGCGGCATCCATCGCGTCCACGGCCGCGCGTTCGTGCGCGAGCGGGCCGACGGCCGCACGTACCGTGTCGGCAGCGGCGGCTTCTGGCAGGTCCACCCGATGGCCGCGGACACCCTCGTCAAGGCGGTCATGCAGGGCTTGCTCCCGCGCAAGGGCGACATGGCGCTCGACCTGTACTGCGGTGTCGGCCTCTTCGCCGGCGCCCTCGCCGACCGCCTCGGCGACAAGGGCGCGGTCCTCGGCATCGAGTCCGGCAAGCGCGCGGTCGAGGACGCGCGGCACAATCTCGCCGGGTTCGAACGGGTCCGGATCGAGCAGGGCAAGGTCGAGAGCGTGCTGCCGCGGACCGGGATCAGCGAGGTCGACCTGATCGTGCTGGATCCGCCGCGGGCGGGGGCGGGCAAGAAGACGGTCGAGCATCTGTCGTCCCTCGGGGCGCGCAAGATCGCTTATGTGGCGTGCGATCCGGCCGCGTTGGCTCGGGACATCGCTTATTTCCGGGACGGGGGGTATCGGGTGCGGACGCTTCGCGCGTTCGATCTGTTCCCGATGACCCACCACGTGGAGTGTGTCGCGATCCTTGAACCCGTGGAAAAGGGCAACTGACCCGAAGTCGCCCCAGCCCGCGCTACCCCTGCTCGCCCACCGGCTTCGGCCAGCTCTCCAACAGCTGCGCGTCCGTCAGCGCCGACGTGTGAGCCGTAGCCGCCCCCTCCAACCCGAACCCCACCATCAGCACCTCCGCATACCGCCGCCACGCATCCGGTGCGACGTCGTTCGTGCGGTCGGCGACCGCGCCGATCATGTACAGGAAGGCGTACACGTCGGCGCTGGCGAAGTCCTCGCGGACGGCGCTCGCCGTCACCGCTCGTTCCGCTAGGCCGTCGACCAGGCGGCCGAGGGCGTCGCGGGTTCGGGCGACCGGGCCCGTGTCGACGCTCGCGTTGGCCAGGATGACCTCCAGGGCGCGGTCCTCGGCGCGCCACTGGGCCGCCGCCAGCAGGTAATGGCGTAGGGCATGGGCCGGGTCAGGGAGCTCCGCGGCCTTGGTCGCCAGGTCCAGGAACACCGTGAAGCGTTCCGTGAACAGGGCGTCCACCA
This sequence comes from Streptomyces sp. NPDC050528, assembly GCF_044457795.1. Taxonomy (NCBI): domain Bacteria; kingdom Bacillati; phylum Actinomycetota; class Actinomycetes; order Kitasatosporales; family Streptomycetaceae; genus Streptomyces; species Streptomyces sp. NPDC050528. The sequence continues at coordinate 468,993 of NZ_JBITHH010000006.1, read as the reverse complement.
GGGACTGGAGGTCGGGGAAGCGGCGGTAGACCGTGCCTACGCCGATGCCGGCCTCGCGGGCGATCTCGTTGAGGGGGACTGTCGTCCCTCGCTGGGCGAACAGGCGGTCGGCCGTCGTCATGATCAGGCGGCGGTTGCGTTCCGCGTCGGCCCGCAGCGGGCGTTGGTGTTGGGTGTCCGGGCTCACGCCGGGACATTCTCCGGCATCCTCGCCCCGGCCGGACGGCGCGCCTGCCTCACCAGGAGGGATGCGCCGGTGACGACGCTCCACAGCAGCCACGAGTAGACACCGCCCCGCTCGAAGATGCCGGCCGTGCTCGTGGAGACGCCCACGCCCGCCTCGCTCAGCAGGCCCAGGACGCCGACCGCGATGCTGAACACGCGGTACGCGCGCGGCAGTTGGAGGCGCTTCAGCGAGCCCGCCATGATCGCGATCGTGTTCGCGCACAGGATGGCGACCGACGCGCCCCCGACGTGCAGCCCCAGGCTGTAGCTCGCGCCGTCGGCGGAGCCGTGGAACAGGCCGACCAGCAGGAAGCCCACCGCGTGCGCGCCCGCCAGGGCGATCACGACACGGCGTACGCGGCCCGTGAGCAGCGGGACCGCCAGCAGGATCACCCCGGCGGCGAACAGGATGCCCTGGGCGATGAACGACGTGTTCATCAGCGTGTGGTCCGGCGAACAGATGGTGCGGTCCTGGAACGTCGTGCCGCAGTCCGTGACGCCCAGGTCGCTGATGTAGTTCGTGGCGTAGCTGTAGGCCGGGGTGGTCCAGGCGGCCGCGGCGACCGCCTCGGACACCACCCACTGCACCGCGTTCAGCACCAGGACGGCGGCCCCCAGGGGAAGCCAGATCTTGCGTGACGTCGGAACTTCCATCACGACTCCTCACGATTCCTCTCGACAGGTCTTGCTCACCACCCTACATTAAGTGGATAGATCTATCCGGTTAGCGGTCGCGAGTGACCCGTCGCCGTGTGATCGGCATCACATTGCAAGGTTCGAACTTCGAGGGCCGCCGTGCATCTAGTCGGCGTCCACTCCACTCCACCGAGGAAACAATCAATGTTGGCTTATCTGCCCGGATTCGCCCCCTGGATCGTCGCCGGCGTCCTCTCGTCCTTCGACTGGCGCTGGGGCGCGCTCGGCGGTCTCGTCACGGGGCTGCTGATGATGCTGAACGACCGGCGCCGCGGGGTCGGCTTCGACGCGCTGGTCCTGGAGATCAGCACGCTCGCCTACTTCGTGGTGATCGGCGCCGTCTCCGTCGTCAGGCCGGACTCGTCGCTCGCCGGCCACACCGACGTCATCTCCTTCGTCTGGCTGGGCGGCACCGCCTGGGGGAGTCTGGTGGTCCGGAGCCCCTTCACGCTGGGCATCGCCAAGCGGCAGACCCCGCGCGAGTACTGGGACATGCCGGAGTTCGTCCAGGTCAACAACTACATCACCAGCGCCTGGGGAGCCGGCTTCACCTTCATCGCCGTCAGCCTGGCCATCGCGGGCGCGGTGGACGCCCCGGCCTGGGTCGGCATCACCGCCCACGTCGTCGGACTGGTCGCCCCCGCCGTCTTCACCAAGGTCTATCCCGCCCGCGCCCAGGCCCGCCTCATGGCGCAGGCCCAGGCATCGGCGCAGGCCCAGCCGTCGGTGCGGGCCGTTCCGTAACGCCCGTTCCATAACGCCTGTTCCCGTACCGCAACGCCCGTTCCCGTACCGCGACCTGCCTGACCTCTCAGCACCAAAGCACTTACCCCACAAAGGAGTTGGCGCATCGTGAGCATCGCAAAGAATGTCGTTCTCGTGCACGGCGGATTCGTCGACGGATCGGGCTGGCGGGGCGTCTACGACGCGCTCCGCGCCGACGGCTACCACGTGAGCGTCGTCCAGAACCCCACCCTGTCGCTCGAAGGCGACGTCGCCACGACCCGACGGGTCCTCGACGCCCAGGACGGCCCGACCGTACTCGTCGGACACTCCTACGGCGGCGCCGTGATCTCCGAGGCCGGTACCCACGAGAACGTGTCGGCCCTCGTGTACATCGCGGCGTTCGCGCCCGACAAGGGCGAGTCCGTGAACACCCTCATCGCCGACCCGCCGCCCGGCGCGCCCGTTCCGCCGATCCTGCCGCCCGTCGACGGGTTCCTCTTCCTCGACCGGGAGAAGTTCGCCGCGTCCTTCGCCGGGGACCTGCCCGCCGCCGACGCCCGGTTCCTCGCGGACTCCCAAGTGCCGTGGGGCGTGGACGCGTTGGCGGGCGCGGTGACCGAGCCCGCCTGGCAGACCAGGCCGAGCTACTACCTGGTCGCCACCGACGACCACATGATCCCGCCGCCGGCCCAGCGCTTCATGGCCGAGCGGGCCGGGGCGACGGTGACCGAGACCGGCGGCAGCCACGCCGTGTATGTGTCCAAGCCCGCCGAGGTCGCCGCGTTCATCGCGAAGGCGGCGTCCGGCACCACCGCGTGAGCCTTCTTCGCTGACGGGTCGTGGCGGCCGCGGCGCTCAGCACGGCCGCCACCACCGCGGCGGCGGACGCGCACCACCGGTGTCCGCCGCCGCGGCCAACTCCGGCCCGGGCCAAGGGCGTTCGGGTGCCCGGAGCCACAGAACCTTTAAGGAAACCAGCATGACGAACGAAACCCCCGTCCCCCTCTACCTCCAGGGCCGCTTCGCGCCGGTCCCCGAGGAGTACACCGCCGCCGAGCTCACCGTGCGGGGCACCTTGCCGCCCGACCTGGACGGCCGTTATCTGCGCAACGGCCCGAACCCGCTGCCCGGCGAGGACCGCGGGCACTGGTTCACCGGACCCGGCATGCTGCACGGCATCCGGCTGCGCGGCGGGCGGGCCGAGTGGTACCGCAACAGGTGGGTCAAGACACGGGAGTTGGAGGGTCACCCCTTCGTCCGCGAGGACTTCAGCGTGGACCTCGCCGCGGTGCCCGCCAACACGCACGTCATCCGGCACGCCGACACCGTCCTCGCCCTGTGCGAGGTCGGCCTGCCCTACTGGGTCACCCCCGAGCTGGAGACCGTCGGGCCGTACGACTTCGGGGGCAAGCTGACCACCGCGATGACCGCGCATCCCAAGGAGGACCCGGTCACCGGTGAACTGCACCTGTTCGGGACCGGGTTCGCGCCGCCCTACCTCACCTACCACCGGGTCACCCCTGAGGGCGAGTTGCTCGACAGCCGGCCGATCGACGTGCCGGGGCCGACGATGATGCACGACTTCGCCATCACCGAGCACCACATCGTGTGGATGGACCTGCCCGTCGTCTTCGACCACACCCTGGCCGGGCGCGGCGGCATGCCGTACCGGTGGGCCGAGGCGTACGGCGCGCGGATCGGGATCATGTCCCGCGAGCACGGCTCCACCGACGTGCGGTGGTTCGACGTCGACCCCTGCTACGTCTTCCACGTGGGCAACGCCTACGAGGACGCGCAGGGGCGGGTCGTGTTGGACGCGGTGCGCTACGACGACGCCGGGTTCCGGAAGGTCTGGGGCGACATCGGCGGGCCCACCGGTACCGGCACGCCGAGTGTGGCGAACGGGCAGGTCGGGGTGCGCGAACCCGGCCACACCCAGGCCCCCTCCGTCCTGTACCGGTGGACCCTGGACCCGGTGGCCGGCCGGGTCACCGAGACCCAACTCGACGACCGCGAGGCCGAGTTCCCCACCCACAACGAGACCCTCACCGGGCGCCGGAACCGCTACCTCTACACGGTCAACGGCGACGGCATCGCCAAGCACGACCTGGAGCGTCAGACCGGTGACGTCCACAAGACGCCCGGCAGCCGCTACTCCGGCGAGGCCGTCTTCGTACCGGCGTCCGACGGCACCGACGAGGACGCGGGCTGGCTCATGTCGCTCGTCTCGGACGACGACGGGGCGGCGGGCGAACTCCTCGTCCTGGACGCCAGTGACCTCTCCGTGCAGGCGGTCGTGGAACTGCCGTACCCGGTCCCGTCCGGCTTCCACGGCAGCTGGCTGCCGGAGCCGGAGGCCGCCGAACAGGCCTGACGCCAGGGCGGGTTGACCGGTCCGGCCGAGGGGGCCCGGCGAGGAGCCGTAGCGGCGTATCTTCCTCGACAAGGGGCCCCTCGGTCCGACACACGGGGTCCATCTCCCGTTCATCGGCGGGTGGGAGAAGTGGGGTCCCCGGAGCATGAGCCCAACTCCCGCTCCCGGCCCCGGGCTTGTGATGTGTGCGTATGGAGGCTTCATGGTGACCCTCGACCACCCCACGGACGAGGAACTCACCCTCAGGGCCCAGGCCGGTGAGTCCGGTGCCCTGGGGTTGTTGCTGACGCGCCATCAGGCGCCCATGCGGGCCGTCGCGTTGAGCCTGCTCGGCTACGGTCCCGATGCCGAGGACGCCGTACAGGATGCCGCGTTGACCGCGCTGCGGCGGATCGGGGACGTACGTGAACCCGCCGCCGTCGGGGCGTGGTTGCGGGCGATCGTGCGGAACGCGGCGCGGATGCGGCTGCGGGCCGTGCGGGAGTTGCCCGGGCTCGACGCGCTGGAGCAGGTGTATGTGCGGGACGACGAGCCCGCGCATCCGGAGCGGGTCGTCGAGCAGCACGCGATGCGTGACTGGATCTGGGACGCGGTGGAGGAACTGCCGCAGCAGCAGCGGCTGGTGCTGATGCTGCGGCACTTCAGCGGGATCACCTCGTACCAGGAGATCGCCGAGGCCTGCGAGGTCCCGGTCGGCACCGTGCGCAGCCGGCTCAACCAGGCCCGGGCGAAGATGGCCAAGGTGCTGCTGTCGACGACGACCGAGGGCCACGACGACGCCTCCGCGGTCATCGAGGACAGCCGGCAGGAGGCCGAGGTCACCCTGGACGGTGCGATGCGCGGCCAACTGCCGCCGGAGATCCTGGAGTTGTGGCCCGAGGAGACCGAACTGGTCGGCGTCCTCAACAAAGAGGGCGGACGCCTCCATCCCTTCCCGGCCATGCGCAGCACCCGCGACAAGGGCGTGACCCAGCATCTGCGCCATGTCGTGGCCAGCCGGGACATCGCCATCTGGGAGATGGAGGCCGTCAACCCCGCCGGTATCTCCAACCCCTGTCCGCCCGCCCTCGCCTGGCTGATGTTCCGGCAGGGCGGACGGGTGCGGAAGCTCCGGGTGGTCTTCCCCGGGGCGTCGCCCGGGGCACCGGCGTGAGGGTCCCGTCAGGCGGCGCGCAGCAGCTGTCGTAGAACCGTGGTGTCGATGACGTGGGCCCGGGACGGGAAGACCTTCTCGACCAGGACCTGGTGGGTCTCGGCGTCGGGGTCGGCGACGCCGTCGGAGAGGACGAAGACGCGGTAGTCGCGGTCGGCCGCGTCGATGACGGTGGACAGGACCACGCCGCTGGTGCTGATGCCGGCGAGGACCAGGGTGTCGATGCCGCGGTCGCTCAACTGCTCGTGGAGATCGGTCGTGGAGCCCGAGCCGTAGCGGATCTTGCGGACCACGATGTCGTCGTCCTCGGGCGTGATGCGGGCGTCGACCTGGGTGGCGTCGTCCTCGTGGTGCAGCATCTTCGCCGCGGCGACCGCGCTGAAGGACTTGTTGGTGTCCGGGACCGCCGACCAGTCGTCCTCGGTGAAGGCGACGCGGACGTAACCGATGGTGCCGCCGGCCGTGCGGACCTCGGCGATGGTGTCCTTGACCCGCTCGACGAGGGCGTCGGAGTCGGGGGCGATGGGGACGATCCCGTTCTGGAAGTCCATGACCAGCAGGGCGGTGCGCTCGGGGGTGATCGTGGGGAGGGAGGGGGTGCTCACGCGAGGTTCTCCTTGGTGGGGTTCTTACTAGGGGGGTGTGGTCAGGTGGTCTTGGTGCGGCCCATCAGGCGGCGGTCCAGGACGGTCAGCAGGAGGACCGCGAGGCCCGCGCCGACCAGGACCAGGCCGAGGACGTGCAGGCCGTGGTCGCTCACGCCGGTGCGGAAGACGATGCCGCCGATCACGGCGGAGGTGATCGTCCCGAGGTAGCCGAAGGTCCTGAACAGGCCGGAGGCGGTGCCTATTTGGTCCGGCGGCGCCTCCAGGTAGAGGGCGGTCTGGTTGCCGACGGTGGTGGTCGCCGAGGCGACGCCGAAGATCAGGGACACCAGCACGATCGCGATCGCCGGGCTGTGCGAGGTCAGCAGCATGATCGCGGCCGAGCCGAGCAGCATGGACACCGCCGAGACGACCAGCGGGCCGCGGATCAGATTGCGGCGGGCGAGCGGGTGCGAGAGGAGCGCGGAGACGGCGCCCATCGGCAGCAGCAGGAGACCCGCCGTCACGGTGGACAGCCCGTGCGCGGCCTCCATCCACTGCGTCACGCCGTACATCACGGTGTACGTGCCGAGCAGGGAGAGCGCCTGGCGGAGGTAGGTGCGGGTGAGGGCGCCATTGGCGGCGAGGCCGCGGAAGTCGAAGAACGGGCCCGGCTTGCGCAGCTCCCACCAGACCGTGGGTACCGCCGCCAGGACGAAGACGGCGAGCGCGGTCCACCCGAGGTGGGGGAGGCCCATCAGGAAGACGACCAGCGCGGTCATCGTCACCGCGAAACCGAGGATGCCGGGCAGGTCGATCCGGTCGGCGACCCGGCGGAAACCGTTGTCCGCGCGGTCGAGTGCCGGGTCCTTGGGCAGCCAGCGCACGGCCATCGCCAGCGCGGCCAGGGTCACCGGGATGTTGATCAGGAAGGCCCAGCGCCAGCCCGCGGCGCCGACCAGGAGTCCGCCGATGGGCGGGCCGATGGCCGCGGTGGCCATGCCCGCGATCGCGATCCCGCCGAGGACTCCGCCCGGCGGGGCGTCGAGCCCGGCGTCCTGGGCGCGGCGCCGGATCAGCACCATCGCGCAGGGGAACGCGGCCGAGGTGCCGATGCCGACCAGCACGCGGGCCACCGTCAGCATCGCCAGGTTCTGGCCGAGGCCGCCGACGACACCGCCGAGCAGCACCAGGACGATGCCGACGAGGAAGACCCGACGCGCGCCGAGCACCTCCGCCAGCTTGCCGGCGGTGGGCTGCGCCACCGCGCTGGCCAGATAGAGCGAGGAGACGAGGACGGCGGTGCTGCCGACCGCGACATGCAGTTCGGTGGCGATCGGCACCAGCGCGGTCGCGATGATGGAGCTGTTGACCGGGTTGAGCCCGGCACCCACATAGAGCGGGGTGGTGAAGGTCCAGGCGAAGGGCTTGCGCACGAGCTCGCGCGCCCCTCCGGCGGCCTTGCCGGTGTCGGTCCTCATATGCCGGTCCTCATCCGGACTGTCCCGGTCCTCATATCCCGCCGTCGTTCAACTCGGCCGTGGCGAGGCGCTCCAGCAACTCGACGGCCTTCTCCACGTCCTCGCGCTCGTCCGGGGCGACCAACTGGTCGATGGCCCGGGCCAGGAAGGAGGCGCGGCCCGCCAGCAGCTTCTCGACCAGTTCGGTCGCGGACGGGTCGGCGCTCATCAGCTTCTTGCGGCCGTCCCGCGCGTCGGGCTCGCTGCGGACCAGCCCGGCGGCCTTGAGCACGGCCAGGCTCTGCGCGATGGACTGCGCGCTGACCCGCTCCAGCGTGGCCAGCCGCGCGGCGGTCACCGGGCCCTCCTTGACGACACTCGCCAGCACACCGAGCTGCGTGAGGGTCAGGCCGGTCGCATGCTGGCCCGACTCGGCGCGCAGCCGTGCGCGCAGCCGGGTCATCGCGTCGTTGAGCCGCTGCGCGGTCACGACGGACCGCTGCGGCGGGGGGTTCGTGGTCATGGATCCAACGTAAAACTGCACAAGTAACTTTGCCAAGTTACTTGTGCAGTTTTAGCTGTCTACTGGATCACACGGCTAGCGCCGCCCACCGGATCACGCGGCCAGGTGCTCGGCGAAGAAGCCGTCCAGCCTCTCCACGGCGGGCGTCACGTACTCGTCCTTGTCATAGAGATCGACGTGCGAAGCGCCCTCGATCCACGCCAACTCCTTTGGCCCGTCGGCCTTTTGGAACGCCTCCACGCTCATCCAGGACGTGACCGCATTCCGCCCGACGATCAACAGCAGCGGCCGCGGCGCGATCATGGCGACGGTCGCGAACGTGTCGAAGGCGGCGATGCGGTCCACGCTCGTCCAGGTCAGCTCCTTGGCCGAGCGGGGGTGCCGGGCGCGCGGAGTGCAGTAGTACTCCCAGCCGTCGTAGACGTGCGGACCGCCCGCCCGCGCCTCCTCCTCGGTGGCGGGGAAGACCGGGAACCGCTGGACGTCCGCGCCACCGGCCTCCGCCGTGCGGGCCGCCGAGGCGGCGGTCAGCATGCCCGCGATGACGGCCGGGTCCTGCGCACCGTCCGCGCCGAGCCGGAACTGCCGTGACATGTCTACGGCGCTGACCGCGCCCACGGCCCGGATGCGCGGGTCGGTCGAGGCCGCCGACAGGGCGTAGCCGCCGGAGGCGCAGACGCCCAGCGCCCCGATGCGGGCGGGGTCGACCTCGTCGAGGGTGCCGAGGAAGGAGACGGCGGCCTTGAGGTCCTCGACCCGCTGCCCCGGATCCTCCAGCGCGCGCGGCTCGCCCTCGCTCTCACCCTGGTGGGCGGCGTCGAAGGCGAGCGTGACGAACCCGCGCTCGGCCAGCCGGCGGGCGTACAGACCGGAGGCCTGTTCCTTCACCCCGGTGCCGGGATGCCCGACCACGATCGCGGGACGCGGCACCCCGGGCGTCACCTCCCCGTCCGGTGTGTAGAGGTGACCGGCGAGCTTCAGGCCCGCGCTGAGGAAGGTGACATCGGTACGCATGGGATGCACTCCAGTCGGAGATGGGGAGGAGAGAGGCCGGTTCTACGGCCATGCCCCCACCGTCACTCCGCCCCGCCCCGCGCCACCAGGGACGGCCCTGCCTATGCGGTTCTGTACCAGGCACGCCCGTGGCACCCCGGGGACACTGGAGCCATGGCAGACCGTGACGCGCCGCCCCATTCCAGCAACGAACTGGGCGACTTCCTGCGCGCCCGCCGGGCGGACCGCGACCCGCAGCAGGCGGGCTTCCCCGACGACGGCCGCCTGCGCCGCGTGCCCGGGCTGCGCCGGGAGGAACTGGCCTGCCTCGCGCACGTGAGCGTCGACTACATCGTCCGCCTGGAACAGGGCCGCACGCGCCGGGGCTCCCGTGCCGTCCTGGACGCCCTGGCCGACGCGCTGCACCTCGCCGAGGACGAGCGCACCTACCTCTTCACGCTCGCCGAGGTCGCGCCGGGAGCATCCACCCGGCGCCCCGGCCGCTCCGAAGTCGCCCCTCGGCTACGGCAGTTGCTGGACACCATGCACGACGTCCCCGCGATGGTGCTGCACCGGGGCATGGACGTCCTCGCCTGGAACCGCGCGGCCACGGCGCTGCTGGCCGACTTCGGCGCCGTGCCCCCGGCCGAGCGCAACCTGATCCGGCTCACTTTCCTGGACGCCGACTTCCGGGCGCTGTACGCCGATTGGCCCCGGGCCGCCCGCGAGTGCGTCGCCGTGCTGCGCATGGAGGCGGGACGCACCCCGCACGACCCGGCACTTGACACCCTGATCGCCGAACTCACCGCCCGCGACCCGGACTTCCGCACCTGGTGGGCCGAGCACCAGGTGCGGGGGCCGCGGCAGCTCACCAAGACGTACATCCATCCGGTCGCCGGTGAACTCACCCTGGACGTGCAGCAGTTCACCGTGGACACGCACCCGGACCAGTTCCTCGTCGTGTACACGGCCCCACCGGACTCGGCCTCCCACGAGGCGCTGCGCTTCCTGTTGCAGTGGGCCGGCCTCACCGGCGCCCAAAAGGGGTGATCAGCCGCCGACCGGCGCGCCCGCCACCGCCGAACTGCCGGGCAGCGGCGTACGAGCGGGCCGTTCGGCCAGCACGTCCAGGATGTTGTCCACCGCCAGGTCGACCATCGCGGCCCGGGTCGCCTCGGTCGCCGACCCGATGTGCGGCAGCGTGATCACGTTCGGCTCGGCGACCAGCGGGGACAACTCCGTTCCCATCGGCTCCCGTTCGAAGACATCCAGCCCGGCGGAGTGCAGCCGCCCCTCACGAATGGCGTCCAGCAAGGCCTCTTCATCCACGACCCCGCCGCGCGAGGTGCTGACCAGCGTGGCCGTGGGCTTCATCGCGGCGAGTTCGCGGGCCGAGATCAAGTGGCGGGTCTCGTCGGTGAGCGGCACGTGCAGCGACACGACGTCGGAGTCGGCGAGCAGGGCGGCCAGGCCGACCGAGGTCGACAGGTCGTCGTCGGGCGCGTACGGGTCGTGGTGGATCACGCGCATCCCGAAACCGTGGGCGCGGCGGGCCACCGCGCGGCCGATCTGGCCGTAGCCGACCAGGCCGAGGGTTGCTCCGTGGACGTCCAGGCCGAGATAGTCGTGCATCCGGAACAGTCCCCAGGAGCCCTCCGCGAGGCTCGCTCCGGCCGCGCCGAGGCGCCGGCGGGCGGCGAGGATCAGCGCGAAGGTGAGGTCGGCGGTGGTCTCCGCGAGCACGCGGGGCGTGTGGGTGACGACGATGCCGCGCTCGGCGGCGGCAGCGCGGTCGACGTTGTCGAAGCCCATGCTGGCCAGCGCGATGACGCGGAGCGAGGGGCCCGCCGCGTCCATGAGGGCGGCGTCCACGGGGTCGTTGCCGAGGGCCAGCACACCGCTCACGCCGGGGGCGATGGCGGCGAGGTCGGCGGGATCGGGCTTGCCCGCGCCGGGCCAGGCCACCAACTCGGCGCTCTCGGAGAGGCGTTGCAGACCTTCGCCGGGCAGGTTTTCACGGGTGGCGAGGACACGATTCTTCATGTTCTTCTCCAGTGACGAGCCATGGACAGCCATGCATTACCGGCCGGGCGGATTATTCGGAAAACGCTAGCCGCGGCGGTCACCGGAAACAAATAGCGGATTCGTGTGACGCTATTGGTCGTCCTTATTCTTGTCGGTGTCGATCAGTTCCAGGAACAGATCGTGCACGGCCAGCGCGGGCTCCGAGAGCGGCTGGTTGTCCGAGGTGACCACGGAGAGTTTCACCTGGATGACGGGCTCCACGATCCGGCGCACCGACAGGGCACGGACGTCGAGGATGGCTCGCGCCGCAGACCACGGCAGGACCGTGGCGCCGAGGCCCGCGTCCACGGCGTTGACGAGTGTCAACGCGGACTCCACCTCGCCCACCACGTTCAGCCGCAGCGAGGCCTGCTGGAAGGCGGCGTCCACGACCTGCCGGATCGTGTGGATCCGGCTGGGCAGCAGCAGGGGCAGGCTCGCCAGCTCCTCCAGGTTCACCTCGCCCTTCCCGGACGGCGCGGTGTCGCCGGGCGCGCCGATCAGGTACAGGTCCTCGGTGCGGACGGGCTCGAACTGGACACCCCGGAGCGGCCCGGCGCCGTAGATGAAGGCCATGTCCATGCGGCCCGTCATGATGGCCTCGCTGATCACGCCGCCGAAGTTCTCGTTGATGTGCAGCAGGATGTCCGGGTAGCGCTCGCGGACGCTCTTCAGGAGCGGCAGCGCGAGGGCCGCGCCCAGGCTGTACGGCGCGAGGCCCACCGAGACGCTGCCGGCGGGGGCCCGGCCGGAGACGTCGACGGCGGCCTGCGCGAGGTCCACCTGGCGGAGGATGAGCTGGGCGTGCAGGTACAGGGCGCGGCCCGCCTCGGTCGGGGCGACCCCGCGCTTGCTGCGGATCAGCAGCTGCTGCCCGAACTGCGCCTCCAGCGCGGACAGTTGCTGGCTCAGGGCCGGCTGGGCGATGTGCAGGATGTCGGCCGCGCGCGTGATGCTCCCCGCGTCGATGATCTTGATGAACGAGTAGAGACGCCTGGTGTCCATTGCGCGGGGCCTTCCAGATGGAGCGAAGCCTCATCGTAGGGAGGGTTCACCCCGAAGCACAGCCCCGGTGGGTGGAGGCTGTGAGGGGAGTCATAGCGGTTCGCGATAACGCCAGACCGAACGCATATTGGCGATCACGCGACCGGCGGAATAAGTTGAGCGGAACATCCACACCGGAACGGCCCGACGAAGTCCTCGACGAATCGCCGAGAAACTCATGGTCCGGGTCCGATGTGTGCGGATCATTTTCCGGATGTCACGAAGACGTGATGACTTCGCTTTCCCGGTCACTTCCCGCCCCGGTTCCGCCTTCCCCGGATTTTCCCCTTTCCGGCATTCCCTCCCGGAGGACGTCATGACTCCCATGGTTGATCTCGTCGCCGATCTCGGCGAGGGATTCGGCGCGTACACAATGGGTGACGACGCGGCCCTTCTGGAGTTGCTGACCTCCGCCAACGTGGCCTGCGGGTTCCACGCCGGTGATCCCCGGATCATGGACGCGACCGTGCGGACCTGCGTGGAGAAGCAGGTCGCCGTGGGCGCCCACCCGAGCTTCCCCGACCTGGTCGGCTTCGGCCGCCGCGCGATGGACCTCACGCCGGACGAGGTCCGCACGGACGTGCTCTACCAGATCGGCGCCCTCCAGGCCTTCGCCGTCGCCCACGGCACCCGCGTCCACCACGTCGCCCCGCACGGCCGCCTCGGCAACCTGGTCGCCGTCCGCGCCGACTACGCCCGCGCCGTCGTGGACGCCGTAGCCTCCCTGGACGAGTCGCTGATCGTGCTCGCGCAGGACGGCGAGCTGGCCGACGCGGCCCGCGCCCGCGGCCTGCGCGTGGGCATCGTCGGCATCGCCGACCGCGCCTACCGAGCCGACGGAACCCTCGTCCCGCGCTCCGAACCCGGCGCCGTGATCCACGACCCCGACGAGGTCGCCCGCCGCACCCTGCGCATGGTCACCGAGGGCGTCATCCGCAGCGTCGACGACACGGACATCCAAGTCGCCTGCGACACCGTCCTGTTGCACGGCGACAGCCCCGGCGCGATCGCCCTCGCCGGCCGCATCCGCGAGCAACTCCTCACCGCCGGCGTCGAGATCACCTCCCTCGACAAAGTCCTGAGCGGCAAGGGGTGACCGACATGAACAGCGTGCTTGCGGACGGCCCGGTCGTGAACGACCCAACGGTGAACGGCGGTTGCGCCAACGTGACCATCGCGGACTGCGGCGACTCCGCCCTGGTCGCCAAGGCCGTAGGGCTGGAGGCCGAGCCGGCCTGGCAACTCGTCCACGCCCTCGCCGACGCCCTGAACGAAGTCCGACTGACCGGCGTCCACGACGTGGTGCCCACCTACGACGCCCTGCTCGTCGAGTTCGACTGCGCGATCACCGACCACGACACGGTCCGCCGAGTCCTGGCCCACGAGGCGGCCCGCCTCGGACCCCACCCGGCACCCACCACACCCCCGCGCCGCTTCGTCGTCCCCGTGGTCTACGGCGGCGAGTACGGCCCCGACCTCCCCGAGGTCGCCGCCCAACTCGGCCTGACCGAGGACGAGATCATCGCCCTGCACTCCGGCTCCGACCTCACCGTGCGCTGCCTCGGCGCCCCCGCCGGAGCCCCGATGACGGACGGCCCGCCCTTCCCGAAGCCGGTACCGCGCCTGGCCTCGCCCCGCACCAAGGTCGACCCCGGCTCGGTGGCGGTCGCCGGCCGCCAGGCGGTCATCTGCCCGATGCCGTCCCCCGGCGGCTGGCCCCTCCTCGGCCGTACCCCGGTACGCGTCCTGGACCTGCACAGCGACCCGATCACCGCGTACCGCCCAGGCGACACCTTCCGCTTCCGTCCCATCGAGCCCCAACAGTGGGCCGAATACGCCGACTTGAGCCTCGCGGACTGCACGGACCCGGCGGAGCCGGTCGCCCGGGGAGGCGGCCATGGCTGACACCCTCACCATCCGCACCCCCGGCATCGTCACCGTCCAGGACCTAGGCCGCGTAGGCCGCTCCCGCTACGGTCTGCCCGCCAACGGAGCCGCCGACCAGCACTCGGCGCGCGTGGCCAACGTCCTGTGCGGCAACGACGACCGCGCCCCGCTGCTGGAGATCACCGCGCTCGACTTCGCGTGCGTGTCGTCCGGCGACATCCTCGTCGCGGTGACGGGCGCCCCCGCCGAGGTAACGGTGGACGGAGTCATCCGCCCGCAGTGGGAACCGATCCCGGTCCAGGCCGGCGAGACCATCCGCATCACCGGCATCCACCGGGGCCTGCGCGTCTACCTGGCCGTCCTCGGCTCGTTCGAGGCCGACTACCTCCAGGGCAGCTGCGCCCCCGACACGATCCTCGGCTTCGGCCCCAAGCTGAGCGCCGGCGACGAACTGGTCCTGCGCACGACCTGCCCGCCCATCGACCACCCCTTCTCCCGGATCCCCCTGTTCCGCCTGAAGGCACCGGTCCCGGCCTTCCCCACCACCTGGACCATCGACGTCACCGACGGCCCCGACCGGGCCGAGTTCGGCGACACGGGCCGGCGCCTGTTCGACGCCCCCTTCACGGTCACCCCGCGAAGCAACCACATCGGCCTGCGCCTTCAGGGCGCGGTACCCCGCCGCGTCACCCAGGGCGAGGTCCTCTCCCGAGGCGTCCCCATCGGCGCCGTAGAAGTCCCCGCAGGCGACGAACTCCTCGTCCTCCACCGAGGCCGCGGCGTAACAGCCGGCTACCCCGTCCTGGCGGTGGTCACCGCCACCGGCCTCTCAGCCCTGGCCCAGGTCCGCCCCGGCCAGACCATCACCTTCCGCCACCGCACCCTGGACCAGGCGATCACGTCCCACCGCACACAACGCCAAGCGATAAACGCCCTGAGAACCAGGGTCCACACAGCCTTCGAGGCGCTGCGCATCCGCGCCCCTGCGGAGGTCTGACTCCCGGCACCTCTCCAACACAGGCCGGCTCACGAAGGGGCGCGGGGAACTGCGCGACAAGCCCCCACCGGCCCGCACAAAAACCACAACCGCTCCCCACCCACACCTAACCCACCCGCACCCGCTCACCCCGCTCCCCGCCACCCCGCTGGAAGCACCCGCACGGAGCCGCACAACCCCCTCATCCCACGCCCCTGCCCAGACAGGAGACGCCATGAGTACCGTGGCCGCTCAGCCAGTCCCCAACACGGTCGACCCCAGAACAGCCCGCAAGGTAACCCTCGCCGGCTGCGTAGGAATCTTCGCCGAGCTCTACGACAACGGCATCTTCGGCTTCATGGCCGGATCCCTCGCCGCCGTCTTCTTCCCCGGCTCCGACAACGCCGTCCAGCTCGTCTTCCTCGGCTACGCCGTCTCCTTCTTCTTCCGCCCCCTCGGCGCCGTCATCTGCGGCCACCTCGGCGACCGCATCGGCCGCCAGCGCATGCTGGTCTTCGTCATCCTGCTGATCAGCGCCGCGACCGCGGCCATCGGCGTCCTGCCCAGTTACGCCAGCATCGGCATCGCCGCACCCGCCCTGCTGATCCTGCTCCGCGTGGCCCAGGGCTTCTCCGTCGGCGGCGAGGCCTCCGGCGCGATGAGCTTCCTCGCCGAGCACGCCCCGGAGGGCAAGCGCGGCCTGTACACGAGCTACGCGCAGATCGCCTCCTTCCTCGCGCTGCTCACCGGCACCCTGGTCGCCGCCGCGATGACCAGCGGCCTCGGCTCCGCGCGCATGGAGTCCTGGGGCTGGCGCATCCCGTTCCTGCTCGCCGTACCGCTCGGCATCGCCGGTATCTACATCCGCAAGCGCATCAGCGACACCCCGAACTTCACGCGCCTGAAAGAAGAGGACGGCCTCTCCAAGAACCCGCTCAAGGAGGCCTTCGCCTCCGCCGAGCACCGGCGCGCGATGCTGCTGGCCCTCTTCATCCCGCTGATGAACGGCTCCGGCTACTACGTCCTGTTCAGCTACATGCCCACCTTCATGAGCACCGAGCTGCATTTCGGCAAGGTCCAGGGCCTCCTCGTCACCGCCTCCAGCCTGGTCGCGATCTGTATCGCCATCCCCTACATGGGCCGCCTCTCCGACCGCATCGGCCGCAAGAAGGTCCTCGCCGGATCGGCCATCGCGATGGCCATCGTCGGCATCCCGTGTTACCTGCTGATCGGCACCGGCAACGTGGCCCTCGCGGTCATCGGCGCCTGCGTCATGGCGGTGGTGTTCGCCGGCCACACGGGCGTCATCCACATCCTGCTCGTCGAACTCTTCCCGACCCGCGTCCGCTACTCCGCCTACGGCCTCGGCTACAACGTCTCCTCCGCCCTCTTCGGCGGCACGGCCCCCCTGCTGATGACCTACCTCATCGACCGCACGGGCAACGTCAACATGCCGGCCTTCTACGCCGTCATCACCGCACTCGGCACGCTCATCGCCGTCTCCCGAGTGACGGACCGGGCACACCTGCCCCTGCGCGACGCCTGACACGCGCCCCCGAAAACCCGCACCCCCGAAAAACCCCGCACCCGCACGTCCGTACACCCCCACACCCCGCACAGCAAGGAGCCCTCAGCATGCCCATCTCCGACTACAGGACGGCCCTCGTCACCGGAGCGTCGACCGGCATCGGAGCCGTGGTCGTCGAACGGCTCGCCAAGCGCGGCCTCGAAGTCCACGCCGTGGCCCGCAACGCCGACCGGCTCAACACCCTTGCCGACGAGACCGGTTGCATCCCGCACGCCGTCGACATCACCGACACCGAGGCGCTCACCGCCGTCCTCGAAGGCCTGCAGATCGACGTCCTCGTCAACAACGCGGGCGTCTCCCGCACCGGCAACATCCTCACCGCCGACGAGTTCGCGATCGACGAGCAGATCGCCGTCAACATCCAGGCGGTCCTGCACCTGGTCCGCCTGCTCATGCCCGGCATGGTCGAGCGCGACCTCGGCCACATCGTCAACATCAGCTCCATCGCCGGCGTCTACAACTTCGGCGGCAACACGATCTACCACGCCACCAAGGCCGCCGTGCACACCCTCTCCCGCCAGCTCCGCGTCGACGGCTACGGCCGCCGCGTCCGCGTCAGCGAGATCTGCCCCGGCCGCGTCGAGACCGAGATCTTCGGCCGCCTGCTGGGCGACATGGAGGCCGCCCAGCGCGAGTTCTACGACGGCTACGAGTCCCTGAAGCCCGAGGACATCGCCGACGCCATCGAGTTCGCCGTCGACTCGCCCCGGCACGTCAACATCGGCCACATCGAGATCCTGCCGACCTTCCAGGTGCCCGGCGGCCTCAACTTCGAGCGCAGGGAGGGCTGATCACCGTGAAGACGGCAGCACGGCTCGGCCGTATCAAGCCCTCGCCGAGCACGGCGGCGGCCCAGCGCGTACGGGAGTTGAAGAGCCAGGGGCTCACCATCCTCGACCTGACCGTGGGCGAGCCCGACTTCGACACCCCGGACCACGTCAAGGCCGCCGCGATCAAGGCCATCGAGGCGGGCGAGACCAAGTACACGCCGGTGAACGGCACTTCGGCCCTGCGCGCAGCGATCGCCGGCAAACTCCGCGAGCGCCACGGCCTCGACGTCACCGACGCGAACATCACCGTCGGCGGCGGCGCGAAGCAGGTCATCTTCCTCGCCCTGATGGCGACTTTGGACGAGGGCGACGAGGTCGTCATCCCCGCCCCGTACTGGGTGTCGTACCCGGACATGGTCGGCGCCAACGACGGCACCCCGGTCATCGTCGACTGCCCCGAGGCGGAGGGCTTCAAGCTCACCCCGGAACGCCTCACCGCGGCGATCACCGAACGCACCCGCTGGGTCGTCCTCAACACCCCGGGAAACCCCACCGGATCGGCCTACACCACCGCCGAACTCCACGCCCTCGCCGAGGTGTTGCTGGCGAACCCGCACGTCGGCGTCCTCACCGACGAGATCTACGACGAGATCTGGTACGGCGACGAGAGCGCCGGGTCCCTCGCGGCCGTCGAACCCCGCCTGGCCGACCGGGTGTTCCTCACCAACGGTGTCTCCAAGACGTACGCGATGACGGGCTGGCGTATCGGATACGGGGTCGGTCCTGCCGACCTGGTGACGGCGATCAACACCCTTCAGTCCCAGACCTCTTCGTGCCCGTCCTCCGTGAGCCAGGCCGCCGCGGCCGTCGCGCTCACCGGACCGCAGGACTTCGTGCAGGACACCGTGCGCGTCTACCGCGCCCGCCGCGACGAGACGGTGAAGCTCGTCAACGACGTCCCGCAGCTCAGCTGTACGGTTCCGGACGGCGGCTTCTACCTCCTCGTCAACTGCCGGGAAGCCATAGGGCAGTTCACCCCGGCCGGCACCCGCATCGAGAACGACGAGGACTTCGCCCGCTACCTCCTCGACGACCAGCAGGTGGCGGTGATCCACGGAGCCGCGTACGGCGCCCCGGGCTACTTCCGTATCTCCTTCGCCACCTCGACGGACATCCTCACCGAGGCCTGCGAGCGCATAGCGACGGCCTGCGCCGCACTGACGTCCTCCGCCCCTTCCGTCTGAAAGGTCACCATGATCCGCGTCAGCACCAAGTTCGAGCGTCCGGACGAGGCCCTGGTCAAGCAGTTGAGCGAGTTCTCCTCGGCGACCATCCACGAGGCGCAGGGCCGTCTCGGGGCGCTGGACTCGGCCATCAAGCCGGTCGACCACACCATGTCCCTGTGCGGCCCCGCCTTCACCGTGCAGTGCGCCCCGCGCGACAACCTCATGCTCCAGACCGCCATCGCCTACGCCCGCCCCGGCGACGTCGTGGTCGTCTCGGCCGGCAACTACGAGGAGGCCGGCTCCTTCGGCGACGTCCTCGCCAACGCCTGCCAGTCCAAGGGCCTCGCCGGTCTGATCACCGACACGGGCGTCCGCGACACCGAGGACCTGCGCGCCCTGGGCTTCCCGGTCTTCTCCCGCAGCGTCTGCATCAAGGGCACGGTCAAGGAGACCGTCGGCCCGATGTGCGAGCCGATCACCGTCGGCGGCGTACTCGTCCGCCCCGGCGACGTGATGCGCGCCGACGCCGACGGCGTGGTCGTCGTCCGCCGCGAGGACGCCGCCGAGGCGATCACCCTCTCGCAGGAACGGATCGACGCCGAGGCCGGGTTCATCGCCGCGTACCGCGCGGGCAGGACGGTCGTCGAGATGTGCAACCTCGCGCCGGTGCTCGCGGCGAAGGGCCTCGTGATCGAGGAGTAGGACGGGCCCGAGGCGACCACCACGACTGAGCACCGAGCCCGGAATTACCGTACCCACGGCTGAGACCCAGGTTCGGATGCCAGGATGAGGCGCCATGACGGCAGGGTGGGGTGCGCGCACGGTACGGGCCGCGATGTTCGCGGCCGTCTGTGTGGTGCTCGCCGCCCTGGGCCACGTCCTCATGTCCGGCCGCCACGTCCCCGCCTGGGCGCTGGCCGCCGGACTCGCCGCGACCGCCGTGACGGGCTGGTCCCTGGCGGGCCGTGAACGCGGCCTCCCGCTGATCGTGACCCTTGTCGTCGCCACCCAGGCCGCCCTCCACTCGGCGTTCTCGCTGGCACAGCCGGCGACGGTTCAGCCGGCGTCCATGGACATGGGCTCCATGCGCATGAGCGCCACGGACTCCATGGACATGACTCACATGTCGGCCGGCCCCACCGGCGGCACGTCCTCGCCCGGCATGCTCACCGCCCACCTCCTCGCCGCCCTGCTCTGCGGCCTGTGGCTGGCCCACGGCGAGCGCGCCGCGTTCCGCGTCCTGCGCGCCGTGGCCACCCGACTCGCGGCTCCGCTACGACTGCTGCTCGCACTCCCCGCCCCACCGCACCGCCCACGCCTGCGCCCGAGCCACCCCCGTTCCGACCGGGCGCCGCGGCTGCTCCTTCTCGTCCACGCGATCACCTCGCGGGGTCCGCCGCCGGGGACGGCTGTCGTCTGACGACAGCTGGCACCCCGGGGCAGCGCCTACGCGCCCCGGGCCTCGGCCGTACCCCCGCGCCCCGCCTCTTCCAAGCGCCGCGGGACGGCCGATCCCCTTTCACGGTGACCGAGAAGGACCTCAGGTGATCACTCCTACCCTGCCCGCCTCGCCCGACGTGACGGAGTCGAGCGACGAGTCGCTGACCAACTGGGCGCTCGCCGCCCGCCACGGCGACCCCGCGGCCGTCGACCATCTCGTGCGCGCGCTGCACCGGGACGTCCTGCGCTACGTCTCCCACCTCTGCGCCGACCCGCAGGCGGTCGACGACCTCGCCCAGGACACGTTCCTCCGGGCACTCGGCAGCCTGCACGGCTTCGAGGGCCGTTCCTCCGCCCGCACCTGGCTGCTGTCCATCGCCCGCCGCGCGGTGATCGACAGCTACCGCCGAGCCGCCACCCGCCCCCGCCTCTCCGACGTCCAGGACTGGCAGCTCGCCGTGGAACGCGCCCAGCCCCGCGGCCTCCCCGGCTTCGACGACGGCGTGGCCCTCCTCGACCTGCTCGCCCTCCTCCCGGACGAACGCCGCGAGGCGTTCCTCCTCACCCAACTCCTCGGCCTGCCCTACGCCGAGGCGGCGGAACTCACCAACTGCCCCGTAGGGACGGTCCGTTCGAGGGTCGCCCGAGCCCGGGCGACCCTCGTGGACCTGCTGGCAGAAGGGGGCGCCGTGCGCACCCTCTAGCCGGGGTCGCTAGCGGGCGGTCAGGCTCCACAGATGGTCGGCCGTCCCGTTGTCGTCCCACTGCAGGACCTGCGCACCGGAGGCGGTACTCATGTTCGTCACACCGAGCAGCAGCCCGCTGTTGTAGTTGGCGATCTTGTACGTGCCGTCCCCGGCCGGGATCAGCTGCCACAGGTGGTCGGCGGTGCCGTTGTCGCCCCAGATCAGGGCGGTACCGCCGTCCGCCGTACCGGCGTTGGTGATGCCCAGCAGCAGCCCGCTCGCCTTGTTGGCGATCTTGTAGAGCCCGGACCCGGCGGCGGTCAGCGTCCACGACTGACTGCCGCCGGTGCCCGACGTCGCCTGAACGACCGCCGTCCCCTGGGCAGTTGCGGCCCCCTGCGTGTCCAGCGCCAGCCCGCTGTTCTTGTTCTTGATCTGGTATGTCCCCGCCAGCGAGGCCGAGGTCCCGGTGGGCGTGACGACCAGGTGATAACCGTCGGAGGCGTTCATCGCGACGGGCACGGTGATCGACCCGTTCGACACGGTGTAGGTGGCGTCGGAGATGGTGACCGGCGCCGATACGGCCGTGGTCCGCCCCTTCGAGGGCGTGTACTCCAGCTTGACGTGCACGGTACTGCCGAAGCCGGAGAGCGACCCAAGCCCGTTGACCTGCACGGCAGTTGACCCGACCCCACCCCCGAAGACGACACTGACCTGCTTCCCGTCGCCGGTCAGCGCGGCGGCGCCGTCGATGCCGGTCTGGGCCGGGGGAGTGGTGGTGAGCATGGTGCCCGACATGTCGCCGTACCACTTGTAGAGCCAGTACGACCCGTTGGGCGAGCCGCCCGTGTCGGTCAGGGTGTCGCCGAGGGTGCCGTAGTGGTTCCAGAAGGCGAGCTCGGCGTCATGGATGCCCGCCCGCTCGAACTTGGCGACATAGCCCACCAGTTGGCCGGGCACACCGACCTCGCTCGTCGTGCCGTACTCCTCGATCGAGATCGGGCGCGGGCTGATGCCCAGGCTCGATTCGAGCGACCGGTACGCGGCCACGTGCGCGGCGATACCCGACGACCCCTGCAACTCGTGCCAGCTGACGATGTCGGGGAGCGTGCCGCTCGCCTTGGCGTCGGTGAGGAAGGTACTCATCCAGCTCTGGTTCCACGCCGAGTAACTCGGCCCCTGGACCGCCGTGTTGGCGTCCTTCGCCCGGACCTCCCTGTACGTCGTCGCCCAGCCGGCGTCGAAGGCGCCGGCCGCCGAGGTGTTCCAGGTCCAGTCGGGCTCGTTCCACAGCTCGTAGGCGGCGATGTTGGTGGCGCCGGAGGACTTCACGGACGCGACCTGCTTGTCCACGGCGGACAGCCAGTCGCTCCAACTCACCCACTGGTAGGGGAAGTTCGGATACCAGTCGGGCATCCGCACCACCACCTTGGCCCCGGCGCGGGCAGCCTTGGACGCTACGACGAGCGCGTCACCGGCGGGCTTCGGCTCACCGTTCGGCAACTGGGCGCCGCCCGGCGCCATCTGCACGAAGGTGTTCGGCTTGAGCGGGGTGACCAGGCTGTCGGCGGGGGTGCTCGCGTCGGCCAGGCCGTAGAGGCTGCCGGTCGCCACATGGGTGACCGACCGCAGGGAGGAGGCCGCGTTGACGATCAGGGTGGTCGCGGCGGTGGGGGCGGCCTGGGCGGGGGCGGCACTGCCGAGTGCGGCGGCGGCCGTGAGGATCGTGGCACCGAGGATGGCTCTGAGGGATGTGCGGCTCATGACATGGATCTCCTCAGGAAGGTGGTTGTGCCGGTGGGGAGTTGAAAGTCGAGGTCAGTTGGAGATGTGGTCAGTCCTTCACCGCGCCCGCGGTGACACCCGCGGCCACGTAGCGCTGGGCGAGGACCAGGAGGGCGGCTG
This sequence comes from Streptomyces sp. NPDC050528, assembly GCF_044457795.1. Taxonomy (NCBI): domain Bacteria; kingdom Bacillati; phylum Actinomycetota; class Actinomycetes; order Kitasatosporales; family Streptomycetaceae; genus Streptomyces; species Streptomyces sp. NPDC050528. The sequence goes on along the minus strand of NZ_JBITHH010000006.1, from coordinate 446,673 downwards.
CCGGGATCGACGCGACGACGGCGGTGGCCATGATCGCGTTCCACTCCTGGTTGTTGTTGCCGATGTACTTGTAGATGCCGAGGGTGATCGGCCGCCAAGTACCGCCGCCGTCCAGGGTGTTGGCGAAGACGAAGTCGGACCAGGCCCACAGGAAGCCGAACAGCGAGACCGTGACGATCGCGTTGCGGCTCAGCGGGAGAACGACCGACCGGAACGTGCGCCAGGTGCCGGCGCCGTCGATCAGGGCGGCCGAGATCAGCTCGCCGGGGATGCCCGACATGAACGCGGTGAAGATCATGACGCCGAACGGCACGGCGATGGTGGAGTCCGCGACGATCAGTCCCCACCAGGAGTTGAGCAGACCGAGGTCGAGGAAGATGCCGTAGAAGCCCATCGCCATGACGATGCCCGGGATCATCTGGGCGATCAGCAGGGCCAGGCCCAGGGCGCCCCCGGCGCGCGGTCGCAGCTTCGCCAGTGCGTAGCCGGCCGGGGCGGCGATCACGAGCGTCAGGGCGACCGTGCCGATCCCGATCAGCAAACTGGTGCCCAGGTAGGGGAGTTGGTCGTCGAGCACCGCCCGGTAGCCCTCGAACGTGGGGTGCAGCGGGAACAGGTCGGGCGGGGACTTGCGCATGTCCTGCTGCGGGGTGAGGGACACGTTCAGCATCCAGTACACCGGGAACAGCATGAGCGCGGTGAGCAGCAGCCCGACGACGGTGTAACGCCGTTTGCCCGTAAGGGACTTCAGACCTCCCGGCTTCATGTCTCCTGCCTCCTCTGCACGCGGATGTACAGCAGCCCGAAGACGAGCGCGATGAGGATGAGGATGTTGCCGACGGCCGCCCCCGGCCCGAACTTCGGCAGCAGCGTGCCGAATCCGAGCTGATACGACCAGGTGGCGAGCGTGGACGAGGAATCACCCGGCCCACCCTTGGTCATGATCCAGATCAGGTCGAACACCTTGAGCGTGTAGACCAGCCCGAGCAACAGCGTGATCGCGGACACCGGCCGCAACAACGGAAAGGTGATCCGCCGAAACTGCTGCCAGGCACCGGCCCCGTCCAGGGCGGCGGCCTCGTACAACTCCGCCGGAATGTTCTGCAGGCCGCTGTAGAGGATCACCAGATTGAACGGGATCCCGATCCAGATGTTCGCCACGATCACCGACGTCAACGCCCAGTCCGGCGAGGTGAGCCACCCGACCGGTTCGACCCCGACCAGATGAAGCCCGTAATTCACCACCCCCGACTCACTGTTGAACATCCACGACCAGGTCGACGCCGACACGATCAACGGCAACAACCACGGAATCAGAAACAACGCCCGCAACGTGGACGCCAGTCGGAAGTGCCGATTGAAGAAGACAGCGAGCGCGAGCCCGATGACGTACTGAAAGACGATCGACACGAAGGTGAAGACCATGGTGTGCCGCATCGCCGACCAGAACGTCGGATCATGCAGAACGGTCGAGAAGTTACGCCAGCCGGAGAAGGGCGCATCCCCCTGCACAAACGACCGAACGGTGTAGTCGCGCAAGCTCAGATCGAGATTGCGAAAGAGGGGATAGGCGTAGAAGGCAACGAGGTAGACGAGGAGCGGGGCCACGAAGGCAAGGGCGCTCAGGTGGCGCGCCCCAAAGGGGCGCGGGGCTGTATCGATATGCGGCTTCGCCGCGGGGCGCGACCAGCCCCCACCGACCCGCAGATGTACCACGACCCCTCAACCCTTGCCGGCAGCGGACTGAGCCACATCCAACGCAGCCTGCGGACTCTTCCCCCCGGACAACGCCGACTGCACAGCCGTCCACAACGGCTGGGAAATCGTGGGGTACTTGGTACCAAGCCCACCGCTCGTCCGCCCCCGCGCAGCGGCAACGGCCGCTACCCACGGCTTCAACTCCGCGTTCTTGGCCACCTGCTGCGCCTGCACAGCGGCGGTAGGCGCGACATACATCAACGTCGTATCGGTCGCCAACAAACTCGTCGCACTGGTCAGACACGTCACGATCTTCTTGCTCACGTCATACCGAGCCGTATCCTTCTGCACCGGCACGGTGACGAACTCACCCCCGGTCGGCACCGGCGCCGAACCCCCGTTCCGCGCGGGGATGTTGACGATCCCGTACCCGAACCCCGCCTTGTCCGCGTTCCCGAGCTGCCACGTTCCGTTCTCACTGAACGCGTACTCCCCGGTCGCGAACTCCTGCCAGCTCGTGGTCTGGGTGTTGTTGAGCACGTCCTTGGGCGCATACCCGGAATCCACCCACTGCTTCCACAAGCCCAACGCGGCAGCCCCCTCGGGCGAGTTGAGCTTGGTCAGATCCCCACCCGCACCCCAGAACCAGGGCAGGAACTGAAAGCTCCCCTCCTCCGTGTTGATCGCGGAGAACGTGATGCCCTTCTTCCCCGTGGCCTTGACCTTCTTCAGGGCGGCAGTCAGCGAGGCCCAGTCCTTCACGGAGGCCGGATCGACGTGCGCGGCGGCCAGGATCTTCTTGTTGTAGTAGAGGGCAAGGGTGTTGGCCCCCACGGGTATCCCGTACGCGGCGCCGCCCAGCGTGCCCGCGCCGATGATGTTCTTCTGGATCGACGACGTGTCGAGCCCGAGGTCGCTGGTCTTGTTGAGGATGCCCGCCTCGACCAGCGTGGAGACGACGGGGTTGTCCACCAGCATCACGTCCGGCGCGTTGCCCTGCTGGGCGGCGAGCAGCGCCTTGTTGCCCAGGTCCGTCGTGTCGTACGCGGTCCGCTTGATCTTCACCCCGGCCCGCGTACCGCACTGCGCGACCCGCTTGCCCCAGTCGGAGGAGGCGTCGAACTGCGGGTACGGGTCCCAGAAGGCGTACGTCTTGGAGTCGCCGGAGGAGGACGAGGAGGAGCCGGAGCCGCACGCGGCGACGGAGACGAGCGCGCCGGTCGCGGTGAGCGCGATGAGGAGGGTTCTGCGGGTTCGGTGGGTTCGGCGGGTGTTTCGCACGGGAGTGACCTCGTTGTCAGGGTGAACCGGGCTGAAGGACTAGGGAGTTCAGGAGGTCGGCAGCCAGACGCGCATGCTGCCGTCCTGCCGGTTGGCCCACGCGTAGTAGGGGATCGCGGTGAGCTCGACCAGGTCGCCGGCCGGTGCGGTGTCGGGTCCGGCGGCCCGGTACGGCCACCAACTCCCCTCCTCCGCAAGGCGCCTGTGGTACCCGGCCGCGACGACGGTGGTGACCCCGCCGAGCAGATCCGGGCGGTGTTTCACGGCGAGCGGTCGCGTGGGGTCGAGGACGATGTCGTCCAGACCGCCGCCGGGGACGTCCACTTGCTCCAGGCAGTACACGAGCGGCCCGCGCTCGATCGCCGCACAGCCGCGCACGGCGTCCACGCGCGGGTCGGCCGCGGTGAGCCGGGGTTCGAGCACCAGCTCCAGGACGACCGAGTCGCCCGGCGCCCAGGCCCGTTCGAGCCGCAGCCAGCCGTCCTCGACCGGCGCGTCCGTCTGGTCGTACGCCAACTCCCCGACCCGCACCCGGAATTCGCGGCACCACTGCGGGACGCGCAGGGAGAGGGTCCACGGCCGGTTGGGGGTGTCCTCGACGGTGAGGGTGATCGTGCCGTGCCAGGGGTAGTCGGTCTCGGCGCGCACGGACATCTCGCCGTAGGAGTAGTGGCCGGTGGTGAACTGGTGGATCTGCAGGCCCTGTTCGTCGCCGGACGCGAGGTAGTGGTCCAGGGAGGCCAGCAGCCGCATGACGTTCGGCGGGCAGCAGGCGCAGCGGAACCAGCGGGTGCGGCGGGCCGACTGGTCGCCGCCTGGGTCGGTGTGGCCGTCGCGGACCTGGAGCGGGTTGACGTACAGCCAGCGCTCGCCGTCCAGGGAGACTCCGGCCAGGAAGCCGTTGTACAGGGTGCGTTCGATCAGGTCGGAGTAGCGGGCCTCGCCGGTGAGCAGGGCCATGCGCCAGCTCCACTGGACGGAGGCGATGGCGGCGCAGGTCTCGCAGTAGGCGCGCTCGTTGGGCAGTTCGTACGGGTCGCCGAAGTCCTCCTCGTCGTGGTGCGCGCCGAGTCCGCCGGTGAGGTGCGTCTTGGTCGTGGTCATCGCGTGCCACAACCGCTCGGCCGCCGACCGGAGTTCGGGATCCTCGGTCTCGGTGGCCAGGTCGGCGACCGCCGCCAGCAGATACAACTGCCGTACGGCGTGCCCCTCCACGATGGTCGCCTCGCGGACCGGGACGCGGTCCTGGCAGTAGGCCTCGCCGCCGAGGAGGCCGTGGCCGTGCCGGTCGACGAAGTAGCCGGCCAGGTCGAGGTGTTGGCGGTCGCCGGTCTCCCGGTACAGCTCGACCAGGGCGGTCTCGATCTCGGGGTGGCCGTCGATGCCGTCGATCGGTCTGCCGCTGCCGGGCGGTCCGAAGGTCAGGCCGAGGTGGTCGGCGAACCTGCTTGCCACGGCGAGGAGTTCGGGGCGGCCGGTGGTCCGGTGGTGGGCCACCGCCGCCTGGATCAGATGGCCCGCGCAGTACAACTCGTGGCCCCAGCGCAGGTCTTGGTAGCGTGCGCCGCCCTCCCGCACCTGGAACCAGGTGTTGAGGTAGCCGTCCGGCCGCTGGGCGGCGGCGACCAGGGCGATGATCCGGTCGACCTCCGACTGCAGTTCCCCGCCGGGCTGTTGGGCGAGCTGCCAGGAGGCGGCTTCCAGCCACTTGTAGACGTCGGTGTCGACGAACGGGTACGCGCCCTGGTACTCGCCCTCGATCGTGCCTGCCGCCAGGCGCAGGTTGTGCAGATTGCCCGCCGACTCCAGCAGTTCCGGGCCCTGGGGGAGGGAGACCCGGGCGTTGACCTCGCGGCGGGTGTGCCAGAAGCCCGCGTCGACGGCGGCGGTGGCGGGGCGCAGCGCCGCGCGGGCGGCGGGGCCGAGCCGGACCGGGCCGGTGGGGGAGGGGGCGGAAGGGATGCGGGACATGGCTCTCCGGTTCTTCTCAGGTTCAGGAGGGCTTCTCTGGAGCGCGGTGGGACGCGTATGCGCAATCGTTTTCCTGGAGGAGAGTAGAGGGGACGGCGGAGAGTGGGGTCAAGTGGTTGGGCAAAGGTTTTTTCAGCTTGCCCAGGGGCTGCTACTGTCGCCGATGAGGCCGTCGTCGCCGACGTGGAGCGCCGACGTGGAGGAAAAGGATCGCCCGTGACCGCTGCTTCCCGTTCACCCTCCGCGGGCCGGGCCAGACTCACCGATGTCGCCGCGCTCGCGGGCGTCAGCGTGGGCACCGCGTCGAAGGCGTTGAACGGCGGCGGGCGGATGCGGCCCGAGACCCGGCAGCGGGTGCTGGACGCGGTGGAGGCCCTCGGCTTCCGGCCCAACCAGAACGCGCAGAGCCTGCACACCGGCCGGAGTTGGACCGTCGGGCTGATGACCACGGACGGCATCGGACGGTTCTCCACACCGGTGCTGCTGGGCGCCGAGGACGCGCTCGGGGCCGGCAAGATCTCCGTGCTGCTGTGCGACACCCGGGGCGACGCGATCCGCGAACAGCACCATCTGCGCAACCTCATGGACCGCCGCGTCGACGGCATCATCGTCACCGGCCGCCGCACCGACCCGCGCCCGCCGCTGACCGGCGTCGACGAGGTCCCGGTGGTCTACGCGCTGTCCCCGTCCACCGCCCCGGATGACACCTCCGTGGTCTCCGACGACGAGGGCGGCGCCCGCCTGGCCGTAGACCATCTGCTGGCCACCGGACGCACCCGGATCGCGCATGTCACCGGCCCGGCCCACCACGCCGCCGCCCGTGACCGGGCCCGGTTCGCGGGCGATCATCTGAAGGGCGCCGGGCTCGAACTCGCCACCGGACGCGTCCACTTCGGCGAGTGGAGCGAGGCATGGGGCCGCCGTGCCGCAGACGCGGTCCTGCGCACGGCACCCGACACGGACGCCTTCTTCTGCGGCAACGACCAGATCGCGCGCGGTGTGACGGACGCGCTGCGCGAACGCGGGGTGGGCGTCCCCGCCGACATCGCCGTGGTCGGCTACGACAACTGGGACACCATGGCCCTGGCCAGCCGCCCGCCCCTCACGACCATCGACATGAGCCTCGCCGAGATCGGCCGGATCGCGGCCCTGCGGCTCCTGGAGGCGATCGACGCCGACCCCGCGCCGGGGCTGCACACGGTGCCGTGCCGGCTGGTGGTGCGGGAGTCCAGCTGAGGAAGTCGTGGGAGAACGGCGTCAGTTGACGGCGCGATCGGGGAACAGGGCGTTCAGGGCCTCCCGTTGCTCACGTCCCACGAACTGGGTGAGCCCGCGCCTGACCGTCTCGGCGAGTGACTCGGAGGCCTCGCGCAGGAGTTGGGTCGCCTTCTCGGTGAGGGCGACCTCGATGCCGCGCTTGTCGCCGCAGACGGACTTCCGGGTGACCAGACCCGCGTGCTGGAGACACGCGATCTGATAGGTCAGCCGGGTCTTGGGCCGGCCCAGCAGCTCCGCGATCCGGGTCATTCGCAGCCCCTCCTTGGGCTGCTCGGCCAGCAGGCACAGCACCAGGAACTCGTCGTGCGAGACGTCGAGGTTCCCCTTCACGACCGAGCGCAGCTCCTGCTCCACCGCCCCCGTCGCCGCCAGCAGCAGCATCCACGCGCGCAGCTCGGGCGGGAGCAGCCCGTCGCCCCGCAGGGACGGACATTCGGGCTGGTCGGCGGGGCGCTCTACGGGGTCGGCCATGCGACGAGTCTACCTGTTGTCCAATTTTGGAGGAGATGGTTGTCCAGATTTGGATAATGGGCTAGCGTGAGGCCCGCACAGCTCATTCAAATTTGGACTACCGGAACCAGCGGGAGAGATCATGACCGTCGCCGTCGAGACCGGGGTGTGGCAGCTCGACCAGGCCGCCTCCACCGTGGGCATCAGCCACAAGACGATGTGGGGCCTGGTCAACGTGAAGGGCACCTTCGGCACCGTCAACGGCCAGGGCGAGGTCCGGGGCGACGGCTCCGCGATCGGCACGCTGACCCTGGACGCCGCCTCCCTGGACACCAAGAACGCCAAGCGCGACAAGCATCTGCGGTCCGCCGACCTGTTCGACACCGACAAGTTCCCGGAGATCACCTTCGCGGTGCGCAGCGCGGAGCTGCGCGACGGCGACGCCGTGCACGTCGTCGGTCAGCTGACCGTCCACGGCATCAGCCGCCCGCAGACCTTCACGGCCCGCCTCAAGGACGCGACCGGCGAGGCGCTCACGCTGGACGCCGAATTCACCGTGGACCGCGACCAGTTCGGCCTCGGCTGGAACCAACTGGGCATGCTGCGCGGCCTGACCACGGTCACCACCACGCTCCGCTTCCTGCGTACGGCCGCCTGACGGACCGTCAAGCGGCCGGTCAGTCCGTGGGCCGCAGCCGGATGTCCGAGCTGGACAGCGTCTGCGGGGTGGCGGTGAACGCGCGCACCCGGATCCGGACCTTCTTGTGCGGCAGCGTGAACGACCCGTTGGGCGGCCGGAGTTCGACGGTCTCCGTGCTGTGCGCGGGCAGCGTCGCCGGGCCGCCCACCTGGGACCAGTACCTGCTCATGCCCTGGCCCGTGGTGAGCGTGTAGTGGGGCGTCAGCGCGTCGCCGGACGAGTTGGTCACCTTGAGGGTCAGCCGGGTCACGACGGTGGGCAACGCCCGCCGCACACCGGTGAGTCGCATGTCCATCGGCGGTGCCCCCGTCGCCGCCACGGCCGCACTCGCCAGCGCGGGCGTGACCAGCAGCACGGCCGCCGCGACCCGGGCCTGCCGGCGGTGCGGGCCGGACAGCAGCCGGGGGCGCGGCTGCCACGCGTCCCGGAACTCGGCGATCGGCGCGGTCACCGCCGCCGCCAGCCACAACGGCGTCATCAGCAGGTAGTAGCCGTCCTGCGAACGCGTCGCCAGATAGAAGGCGCACCACGGCAGGACGGTCGCCGCCGGCCCCAACCGCCGTACGAACAGCACGAATACGGCCAGCAGGCCCGCCGCCAGCAGCATGCTCGCGTGGGAGTACCAGTCGAGCCGGTCGCTGCCGTTCGTGAAGTACAGCGAGATGTCCACCAGGCCCTGGCCGTGCACCACCGCGCCCTGGGTCAGCGGCAGCGCGATGCCCCTCAGCCAGGTGCTCGGCTCGTGCACGATGAAGTACGTGTTGATCAGCAGCCAGACGGTGACGGCGACCCCGATGACACGCAGGAGTACCAACCCGGCCTGCCGGGCGCCGAGTTCACCGCGCCGCACGGCGTAGATCCCGGCGAGCAGGAACGGCGTGAGGAACCAGGGGAGTTGCTGCGCCGCGCAGGCCGCACCCAGGCACGCGGCCTGGGCGATCCCGGCCGGGCCGAGCCGCCCGCCCCTGCCGATCCGGGGCCAGCGGATCACCACCGGCACCAGCAACGCCAGCGCGAGCACGGCGGGATAGCCCTGACGGCCGTAGGTCGGAAGCAGGCCCAGCCCCAGGCACGCCATGGTGGCCGCCGAGCGCCACTGCGTCGGCAGCAGGCGCCACATCAGGATCGCGGCCGCGATCAGCGCGCCGGTCGCGACGGCCGTCGCGGGGGCGCCGCCGTGCCCGATCCACAGGAGGGGCGCCGTGAGCAGCGTTTCCAGCGGGGGATAGCCGTAGGTGTAGTCGTAGCCGCCGGTCACCGTCGGGGTGAGGGCGACGCCCTGGCTGGGGTGGAAGAGCCAGGGCCAGGGCTGGCCGTAGATCGGGTGTCCGGCGACCAGCTCCTTGGCGGCCTGGGTGGTGAGGACCGCCTCGTCGCCGCCGGAGTGGAACACGGACCACGCGGACAGCGCCAGCAGGACCGCGGTCACCAGCACGACGAGATCGATCCGGGCCAGCGAGCGCGCCCGGCGGACCACCAGGGTCAGCACCCCGCACACCAGGATCGAGGCGTAACAGAGGCAGACGACCGCCGCCACCACGAGCCGGTGACTGGCGGCCTGCGTCCACACCGGCCGGACGCCGATGAACAGACTGATGTCGGCGAGGAGGGTGAGGATGCGGTGCCACTGCGCGGGAGGTTCCGGGGCGGACACCGCCGACTGTGTCCGCCGACCGGGTGTCACCTGTTGTGTTTCTGCCAAGTGCACGAGACGGGACGCTAATCGCGCCCGGTGAGCAGGGTGTCCGGAGTCGAGAAGATTCCGGTGTGAGACCGGTAAGAACCCCTCGCCATGGTCTAAATGGGACAAACTCGAACGGCTTTGTTCAACTGTCCATGGCCATCAGTTCATTCAGTAAACATCGCGCACATACCGCTTCGCCGCCGCCAGTTGCTTCACATACGCACCCGCCTCGGCCTCGTCCATCCCCCCGTGCGCGACCGCGATGTCCCGCAGCGCGCGATCCACGTCCTTCGCCATCCGCGAGGCGTCCCCGCACACATAGAAGTGCGCGCCTTCCCGCAACCAGTGCCACAACTCCGGCCCGTGCTCCCGCATCCGGTCCTGCACATACACCTTCGCGCGCTGGTCCCGGGAGAACGCCGTGTCGAGCCGGGCGAGCGTCCCCTCGTCCGACAACCCCGCCAACTCCTCCTCGTAGTAGAAGTCCGTCGCCCGATGCTGCTCCCCGAAGAACAGCCAGTTCGGCGCGGAATGCCCGAGCGCGCGCCGCTCCTGAAGGAAACCGACGAACGGCGCGACCCCGGTGCCGGGCCCGACCATCACCATCGGCGTCGCGGGATCGGCGGGCGGCCGGAAATGCGGCGACCGCTGCACGAACACCGGAACCTCGGTCCCCGCCTCCGCGTCCGCCAGGAACGGCGAGCAAACCCCGCCGCGCGGACGCCCATTGAGACTCTCGAACCGCACCACCGACACCGTCAGCGACACACTGTGCGGATCGACGAGCGGACTGGACGAGATCGAATACAGCCGCGGCTGAAGCCTCTTGAGCACTCCGGCCCACTCCTCGGCCCCCGCCTCCACCGGATACTCGGCGAGCACATCCACCGCCTGCCGCCCCCAACACCACTGCGCCAGCCGGTCCTTGTTGTCGGGCCGCAACAGCCTCCGCAACTCCCGGTCGTCCCGGGCCCGTTCGGCCACGAACCGCAGCAGATCCGGCGTGATCCGGGTGATGTCCCACTGCCGGTGCAGCGCCTCGCCGAAGGACAGCTCCCCAATTCCGTCCAGTTCTAAGACTGTTGAGGCGTCGGTGCCGGTGGCGGTGAGCCATTCGTCCACCAGGGAGGGCGAGTTGACCGGCCGGACGCCGAGCGCGTCACCGGTCTCGTACGTCAGGTCGGTGCCGCTGGTGTCGAAGGTGAACCGGCGGACCTCCTTGCCCGCGCCGGGGCGGCTGAGCAGGCGGTTGCCGATGAGCCGGGCGGTGGTGGGGGCGGGCTTGGGGGACCGGGCGGGTGACTTGCGGACTGTGGTCTCGGGAGCCGTCCCGGCGCCCAGTGCCGTGAGCACCTGCCCCAGCCACGCGTCCGCCGATGGCTCGAAGTCCGGCTCGCAGTCCGTACGCGGGGTCAGCCGCACCGCGCCCAACTCGTCGAGCCGTGCGTCCAGTCGGCGACCGTGCCCGCAGAAGTCGTCGTACGACGAGTCGCCCAGGGCGAGCACCGCGAACCGCACTCCGTCCAGCCGGGGCGCCTGTTCGCCCGCGAGCGTGTCCCAGAAGCCGGAGCCGTTGTCGGGGGCGTCGCCGTCGCCGAACGTGCTCGTGATGAAGAGGAGATCGGCACCGGCCGGGAGCGTGCCGAGGTCGGCCTGGTCCATGCCGAGCAGGGAGGCCCGGTGCCCGGCCGAGCCCAGCCGTTCTGCGGTGGCCGCCGCCAACTCCTCGGCGTTGCCGGTCTGCGAGGCCCACAGGACGACTATCTGCCGGGTGGGGTGCGGCTGTTGGTGGGGTTGCGGTGGGGGAGAGGTCGCCGATCGCGAGTACATCCCGGCGAGCACGCCGTTGACCCACAGCGCGTGTTCGGCGCTGAAGGGCGCGTCCGGCGGGAGCGTGGGCACACCCGGGGCGCCGGATTCGATGCCCGCGAGGAAGCCGGTCAGGTAGAGGCGTTCCTGGGCCGTGAGGACGGGCGGCGGGGCCGGGTCGAGGCCGAAGGGGTTCGCGCCCGGGATGACGGCGGTCGGGACAACTGCCGTGTCGGCGACCGCTGTTGGAGCCGGTGCCGGTGTGGGCGCCGATGCCACCTTCGTCAACGACACCGCGCACACCTTGAACTCGGGCTGGAACGACACCGGATCCACCGCGTCGCTCGTCACCGCGTTGACGCTCAGATACTCGCCGAAGAGGTCGTTCCAGTGGAACGGTGCGAAACAGTTCCCCGGCCGCACCCGGTCGGTCACCACCGCAGGCAGCACCGCCCGCCCCCGCCGGGACGCGACCTCCACCGAGTCGCCCTCCGCGATCCCCAACTCCCGTGCGTCCTGCGGATGGAGCTCCACGAAGGGCCCGGGGTTCAGCTTGTTGAGCTTGGCGACCTTGCCCGTCTTCGTCAGGGTGTGCCACTGGTGCTGGAGCCGCCCGGTGTTGAGGACGAACGGGTAGTCGTCGTCGGGGAGTTCGGCGGCCGGCATGTGCGGGCGGGCGTGAAAGACGGCTCGTCCACTGGCAGTTGGGAAGCGCGGCTCGCCCCCGCCCACGTACCGGATGGGGTTGCGGTCGGGCCCGCCTTCTGCCGCCGGCCACTGCACCGGCGTGGACCGCAGCCGCTCGTACGTCACCCCGCGCAGATCCCAGCCGGTCACCGGGTTCCAGAACTGCCGTAGCTCCTCGAAGACCTGCTCCGCGCTGTCGTAGGAGAAGCCCTTCTCGTAGCCCATCGCGCAGGCGACGGACGCGATGATCCGCCAGTCGGGCAGTGCCTCGCCGGGTGGGGGGACGACGGGTTGGGCCAGGGTGAGGGTGCGTTCGCTGTTGATCAGGACGCCCTCGGACTCGGTCCACATCGCGCCGGGGAGGACGACGTCGGCGTAGGCGTTGGTCTCGGTGTCGGTGAAGACGTCCTGGGTGACGACGAACTCCGCCGCCTCCAACCCCTCTATGACGGTACGGCGGTTGGCGACCGAGGCGACCGGGTTGGTGCAGATGATCCAGCAGGCCTTGATGTCGCCGTCGGCCATCTTCCGGAACATCTCGACCGTGCCCCGGCCGACCCCGTCCGCGCGGATCGTGTCGGGCGGCAGGCCCCAGATCTCCTCGGTGAACTCCCGTTCCGCGTCGACCAGTACGGATCGCTGGCCCGGCAACCCCGGGCCCATGTAGCCCATTTCGCGGCCGCCCATCGCGTTCGGCTGGCCGGTGAGGGAGAACGGGCCGCTGCCGGGGCGGCAGATCGCGCCCGTAGCGAGGTGGAGGTTGACGAGGGCGTTGGTGTTCCAGGTGCCGTGGGTGGACTGGTTGAGGCCCATCGTCCAGCAGCTCATCCACTCACCCGCCTCGCCGATCAGCCGGGCCGCCGTACGGATGTCGTCCTCGGCGAGACCGGTGAGGGCGGCGACGGCGTCCGGCGCGTAGTCGGCGAGGAAGTCGGGCAGCGCCTCCCAACCCTCGGTGTGCGCGGCGATGAACTCCGGGTCGGTGTGGCCGTTCTCGTGCAGCAGCCTCAACAGGCCGTTGAGCAGGGCGAGATCGGTGCCCGGCGAGATCTGCAGGAAGAGGTCCGCCTTCGCCGCCGTAGCGGTCCGGCGCGGGTCGACGACGATCAACTTGGCGCCCGCCTTGACCCGTTCCATCATCCGCAGGAACAGGATCGGGTGGCAGTCGGCCATGTTGGAGCCGATGACCAGGAACACGTCCGCCCGCTCGAAGTCCTCGTACGACCCCGGCGGCCCGTCAGCGCCCAGCGACGACTTGTAACCGGCGCCTGCACTCGCCATGCACAGCCGGGAGTTGGACTCGATCTGGTTCGTCCGCAGGAACCCCTTGGCCAGCTTGTTCGCCAAGTACTGCGCCTCCAGGCTCATTTGGCCGGAGACATAGAGGGCGACCGCGTCCGGCCCGTGCTCGTCGACGATCTGCCGGAGTCGCCGGGCGGTCTCGGCGATCGCGTCGGCCACAGGTGTCGGCACCGGCTCCTCGCCGCGCTCGTCCCGGACCAGCGCGCCGGTGAGCCGGCCCGGTGCGGCGAGCATCTCGGCCGTGGTCGCGCCCTTGGTGCAGAGCCGCCCGCGATTCGCGGGGTGCGCCTTGTCGCCGGACGCCCTGAGGACCGTAGGGCTGCCGTCGGGGCCCGCACCGACGTCGAGCAGCATGCCGCAGCCCACACCGCAGTACGAGCAGACCGTCCGTACCTGTCGCGTGGGGGGCTTCGTCATGCCGTAGACCGTACGAATTGCCCGTTACGCCGAGGTCACGCGGCCCGATCATGAGGGGTTACGCCCGGTGCACAACCGGCCGGGGGGCACTGTGAGATGCGCCCGATCTTGTCGCGGAGTGTGTCGCAGTTGGGCCGAACGGGTGACAGTGCGCAACAATTGCCGGATGCAGACTGCCAGCGCGACCCAGGACGGAGCATGCCGGTGAACAGCCACGATGTCACCGACGAACAGTGGGAAGGGCTCGCCCAGGTAGTGCCGCTGCGGGGACGGGACGCCTGGCCGTCCGCCGTGGGCCACCGTGCGATACCCGAGGCCGAGACCGAGCCGCGCCGCCGCTTCGTCGTCCTCCGCGTGAATGTGTTCGGGGACGCCCGCGAGGTCGCGGAGACCCTGATGGCGGGCATACCGGTGCTGCTCGACCTCACCGGCGCGGAGACCGAAGTCGCCAAGCGGGTGCTCGACTTCAGCACCGGCGTCGTCTTCGGCCTGTCCAGCGGGATGACCCGCGTCGACCGGAACGTGTTCCTGCTCACACCGCCGGGGACCGAGGTGCAGGGGCTGATGGAGGGGGCGGGGGTTCCGGGGGTGTGAGTCGCTCCGGCGGCGAGGCTGGTGGGGCGGTCCCTCGATCGTAGGAAGGTCCCCGGGGCGGAACGGTTCGCCTGACGGCGGAGGCCTACGGTCCGGTTATGACCGTGTCAGCACAGTCGCCCCAGTCGTCCGGCTCCTCCCGGTTCCCCGCGTCGCCCGCGTCCTCCCGGTCGTCCGAGTCCGTGCCACCGCAGGGGCGCTCACCCGAAGCCTCGTTCCGGACCCGGCCCACGCCGGAGCCGTCGGCCGGCCTCGCCCCGCCGTCGTCGCGGACGCCTACGCCGACGGACCCCGGGCCCGTCGAGGCGTACCCCGACCGCCCGCACCTCACCGAGCTGCGACTGTCGGCGTTCGCCACCCACCGGGGCGCCGGATTCCCGCTCGGCCCGCTCACCCTCTTCACCGGCCCCAGCGGCTGCGGCAAGACGAGCGCGCTGCGGGCGTACGAGGCACTCGCGCGGCTCGGCGCCGGGAGCGCGGTCGGCGAGGTCTTCCCGGACCCGGTCGCCTGCGTCCCGGAACGTGCCCGTCCCGACGCCCAGCGCCGGCGCGGGTTCCGGATCGGCTGTACGGCGGACGGGCCCGAGGGCGCGGTGCGGCTCGACGTCGCCGTGCAGGCCGAGCCCGAACTGCGCATCGTGGGCGAGCGGTTGACGTCGGGCGGCCTTGTCCTGCTGGAGACGGCACTGCGCGACCCGTCCCGCCGTACCGTGCAGGCCGCCTGGCACACGGGGGGTTCGTCGCCGGTCACCCGCGCACCCCTGCCGGACGACCGGCTCGGCACCGCGCTGCTGCCGTTGCGCGTCGCCGGCAAGACGGACGGACAGCGCCACGTCATCGCCGCCGCCGAGCAGATGGTGGTCGCCCTGCGCTCCGTCTTCGCCTGCGATCCGGTACCCGGGCGGATGCGTGACGTCGTCCCGATCGGCGACGGGCGGCTGCTGCGGGACTGCGGCAACCTCGCCGACGTGCTGTGGCGCACCCGGAGCGAGTGCGGGCGACGACATGGGCAGTTCGTCACGGCGGTGCGTACGGGGTGCGCCGGGCCGGTGACGGACGTCCTCGCGGAACCGCTGGCCGACGGCATGGTCCGCGCGGTCCTCGACCGGGGCGACGGCCTGCGCACCGGCTTCGAACGGCTCGGCGACGGCGAACTCCGGTACGCGGCCCTCGCGTTGGTCCTCCTCACCGGCCCCGGCGTCCTGGAGGTCGACCCGCCCGGCGAGGTCCCGGCGGCGATGCAGACCCTCACCGTCCTCGCCGACGGCCTCGACCGGGGAGTGGACGTACGGCAACGGGTCGAACTGCTGCGGCTCGCGGCCCGGATGTGCGAGCGCGGGCACATCCGGCTGGTCGGCGCGGTGAGCGACGCGTCCTGGGCCACACAGGTCGACGGCGTCACAGTGGTACACCTGGACCCGTGACAGAACATCTCGACGTGGCGAAACTGCAGCGCAGACTGGCCGAGTTCGCGGCCGCGCGGAACTGGCAGAAGTACCACACCCCCAAGAACCTCGTCTCCGCGCTCAGCGTGGAAGCCGCCGAACTCGTCGAGATCTTCCAGTGGTTGACCCCCGAGGAGTCGACGCGGGTGATGGACGACCCGGACAGCGCGCACCGGGTGCGGGACGAAGTCGCCGACGTCCTCGCGTACTTGCTCCAACTCTGCGAGGTGCTCGGCGTCGATCCGCTCGCCGCGCTGGACGCGAAGATCGACCGGAACGAGGGCAGGTTCCCGGCGTCGTAGCCGACAACTCCTCGGGCGCGCCGATCAATTGGAGTCCGTTTGGAGGAGTCGGCGCGTCCATTTTCACTCTCCGGAGTCATTCATCTGTCCGCAACCGATTTGTTGTCCACAGATTTCCGCCTTCCTCTGGCTTTTCGTCTCAGGGACTCTCACTCTGGGTAGTGGACAGGGGAGTTCGGGCGGGCGTGCGAACAGCACGTCGGGATATGACAGGGGCAGCGCATGGACGCGATGCGGCTCATCGTGGCGAGCAGACGCGCCCTGGCCGGCAGCGGCGACGTGCCGGAGACCATGACGGAGGTGTGGCAGGCGCAGGCTCTCGCCCAGGCGATAGGCAGCCGCCTCGCGGTCTTCGGTCCACCCGAACTGCGGGGCGAGGCACTGGGGTTGACCGAGCTGGCGGGCCGGGGCTGCGGGGTGCTGGACACCCCGGTCCTCGCGATCGAGGACTTACGCGCGGCCCAGCTCACGGAGTTGGGTGACGCGCGGCTTGCCCTGCTGTGCCTGGGGGGTCTGCTCGGGGAGGTCGGGATCGCCCTCGTGGGCATCGCCTGCGCGGCGGACGACGAGGGGACGTACTGGCAGTGCATGGAGGCGATCGACGCGGCGGACGAGTCCCGGGACCGGGTGCTGGAGATGCTGCGCAGGCTGGCGGACCGGGAAGCTGCGGCGGTACCGGAGCGTGAAGCGGGGTGACCTTGGCGGTCGGGGCGGGGTGAGGGGAGCGCCGTAGTCGTTGCGGTTCGTGGGGTCTGCGCGACGCCGTCGTGGCTGGTCGCGCCCCGCGGCGGAGCCGCATATCGACACAGCCCCGCGCCCCTTTCGGGGCGCTTCACTCGGCCTGTGTCAAAGGCGAAGCGGTCAGCCGGTCTCCTCGGCCGGTGCCGAGCCTGTGCTCGCGGTCGACTGCAAGTCCGCGTCCAGGGCTGACAGGTCCGCGTTCAGGGACGCCATCAGTTCCTCCATCTGCTGCAACAGCCCCTTGGGTTGCGCAGGTCCACCCTGCTGCGGCACGGCTTCTTCGGACATGACGGCCTCCTCGGCCCGCGGCCTCCCCGGCGAGGAGGAGGCGGGAATCCGGGCGGTCCGGCTCCGCCCGAGCCAACGATCATCGACGGGGCCGGTCACTGGCGCGGTCGCCCTCCGTGCGCACGGTTGACGGATTTTCACCCGACCGGGGACGGGAGCGCCCGGCGGGACCGGTGGGGTTGACCGGGACCCCGGCGTGCAGGATGGAGGCATGGATCTGCGTATCTTCACCGAGCCCCAGCAGGGGGCGACCTACGACACCTTGCTCGCCGTGGCCAAGGCCACCGAGGATCTGGGCTTCGACGCCTTTTTCCGCTCCGACCACTATCTCGCCATGGGCTCCGGTGACGGCCTCCCCGGTCCCACCGACGCCTGGATCACCCTGGGCGCCCTCGCCCGCGAGACCAAGCGCATCCGCCTGGGCACGCTGATGACGGCGGCCACCTTCCGCCTTCCCGGCGTCCTCGCCATCCAGGTCGCGCAGGTCGACCAGATGTCCGGCGGCCGGGTCGAACTCGGCCTGGGCGCGGGCTGGTTCGAGCAGGAGCACAAGGCGTACGGCATCCCGTTCCCGAAGGAGAAGTTCGCCCGCCTGGAGGAGCAGCTCGCGATCGTCACCGGGCTGTGGGCGACCAAGCCCGGCGACACCTTCGACTTCCACGGCACGTACTACGACCTCACCGACTCGCCCGCGCTGCCCAAGCCCGCGCAGGCGAAGATCCCGGTACTCATCGGCGGTCACGGCGCGAGCCGCACGCCGAGGCTGACCGCGCAGTACGCCGACGAGTTCAACATGCCGTTCGCCTCCATCGAGGACAGCGAGCGGCAGTTCGGCCGGGTCCGCGCCGCCGCCGAGGCAGCGGGCCGCAAGGCCGACGACCTGACGTACTCCAACGCCCTCGTCGTCTGCGTCGGCAAGGACGACCAGGAAGTCGCCCGCCGTGCCGCCGCCATCGGCCGCGAGGTCGACGAACTCAAGGAGAACGGCCTCGCGGGCACCCCGTCCGAGGTCGTCGACAAGATCGGCCGCTACGCCGAGATCGGCTCCCGGCGCATGTACCTCCAGGTCCTCGACCTCGCCGACCTGGACCACCTGGAGCTGATCTCGGCCCAGGTGCAGACCCAGTTGTCGTAGTCCCGTCGCAGGACCGGCAGTTGTGCTGCGGGCGGGGTGTGTCGACCCCGCCCGCAGCAGGCTCTGGTTCGACAGCCTCTAGCTCGAACTCGGCGCCGCCGCACCGGCGGTGGCCGTCGCCGGTACCTCCGCGAGCGCGGGCGTCCGCCGTCCCGGCAGGAACGCGGCCAGCACCAGGGCCGCCAGGGACGCCGCCGAACCGATGCCCATGATCACGCGGAAGCCGTTGTGCGAGGGGACTGTCAGGGAGCCGAAGGTCGTCGTCATGTGGGCCAGGACGACTCCGGCGACGGCGCTGGAGGCGGACGTACCGATGGACCGCATCAGGCTGTTGAGGCTGTTCGCGGCGGCCGTCTCGGAGAGCGGGACGGCGCCCATGATGAGCGCGGGCATCGCGCCGTAGGCGAAACCGACCCCCGCCGAGATCACGCAGCACACCACCACGACCTGCCAGACCGCGGCCATCATGACGACCCCCAGGCCGTAACCGGCGGCCACGATCAGCGCGCCCAGCATCAGGGTGACCTTGGGGCCCGCCGCCGCCGAGATACGGGCGGAGAGCGGTGCCGTCGCCATCATCACCAGGCCGGAGGGGCCGAGCGCGAGGCCCGCCGCGAGGACGGTCTGGCCGAGGCCGTAGCCGGTGAGGGTGGGGAGTTGGAGCAACTGCGGTACGGCCAGGGACATCGCGAACATGGCGAAGCCGAAGACCACGGACGCGAGGTTGGTCAGCAAGACCTGGCGGCGGACGGTGGTGCGCAGATCGACCAGCGGCCGTACGGTACGCAGTTCCCACCAGCCCCACACCAGCAGCACCACAACCGCCATGGCGAACAGGCCTGTTGTCGTGCCGCTGCCCCAACCCCAGTCCGCGCCCTTGGAGATGGCGAGCAGCAGACACACCAGACCGATCGACATCCCGACGCCGCCGACCACGTCGAACCGGCCGCCGCTGCGCACCGCCGACTCCGGTACGAGCGTCACCACCAGGGCTGTCACTACGGCACCGAGCACCGCCGCCGTCCAGAACAGCACGTGCCAGTCGGCCTTTTCGGCGATGAACGCGGCCGTCGGCAGCCCGAGCGCACCGCCCACGCCCAGCGACGCACTCATCAGCGCGGTCGCCGATCCCAGCCGCTCGGGCGGGAGTTCGTCCCGCATGATGCTGATGCCGAGCGGGATGACGGCCATGGAGACGCCCTGGAAGGTCCGCCCGACGATCATCGGCACGAGGGTGTCGCTGAGCGCGCCGATCACGGACCCGACGATCAGCAGCACCAGGCTGAGCAGCAGCATCCGCCGCTTGCCGTACATGTCCCCGAGCCGTCCCACGACCGGGTTGGCGACGGCACCGGCGAGCAGGGTCGCGGTGATTGCCCAAGTGGCGTCGGACGGCGAGGAGTTCAGCAGCTTGGGGAGTTCCGGCACGATCGGGATGATCAGCGTCTGCATCAGCGAGACGGTGATGCCGCCGAGCGCCAGGACCCAGACGACGGCGCCGGAGCGCGACGGCCCGACCCCCTCGACGGGGACGGGTGGGGAGGGGGAGCTGGACGCGGACATGGCGAAGCCTCCGGCGGGTGCGTGCAGATGCGTGGTGATGCGTGCTGGTGCGTGCGACACGGGGCTGAACGAAATGAGTCTGGCATGTTTTTCGTATGACGTACGCAAAATAAGTGCGGACGGGATCGGGAACTGCCGGAGCGGTAGCCTTCCCCTGTCCGGGCACGGCTGTCGCGGACGGAGAGGCACAGCGGATGACGCAGGTGGTGACGGGTTCCGGCCGCAGGGGCAGGGGGCGCCCGCCCCGGCTGTCGCGGGAGCGGATCGTCGAGGGCGCGGTCGAGGTGCTGCTCGCCGAACCGGCCGTCTCCCTCACCATCAAGCGCGTGGCCGACGTCGTCGGCGCCGCCCCCATGGCCCTCTACCGCTACTTCCCGGACCGCGACGCCCTCCTCCAGGCGACCGCCGACCAGGTCCTGGAAGCCATGGAACGCGCCCCCATCGCCGAGGGCCCCTGGCCGGACCGGCTCCGCGCCTGGATGCGGGCGGGCCGGGCCAACCTCCGCCCCTACCCCCAGCTCATGCCGTACATGACGACCACCCGGCACCCCGCCTGGCTCCCCGGCCTGACCCGGCTGCACGAGATCCTCACCCCGGCCGGCCTCTCCGAGGAGGACCTCGCCCTCGCCGTGACGCTCATCTGCTCCACGATGCTGGGCCACATCGTCTACGACGGCTACCGCAGGCCCGACGAGGAGATGACGGCCCTCCTCGACGACGCCCCCGGCCCCGACCCCGCGACGGACGCCCTCCGCCCTCTCCTCGCCGGTCTGCCGGCAGCCCACGCCCGCCTCTACGACACGATCGTCGACCAGACGGTCACGACGGTGGAGCGGTTGGCGGGCGGGGCGGTGCGGTAGTCGGGGGCGCGGTGTTCAGGGGGTGGGGTGTTCAAGGGGAGCGGGCGGTGAGCCCAACGGCCCCTCGGGAACGGGGACTTGTGCGGTCGGCGTACCGTACGGTGCGGTTGCGGGACTCGGGCGGGGCGGGGGAGGGCGTGTGAGCGAGCGGGTCGGTGGGCGTGGCGCTGTCGCGGAGGCCGGGACGTCGGCGGCCGGTGCGATGGTGGTGGTCGAGGATCTGCGCCGCACGTACGGCAGTGGCGACACCGCTGTTCATGCCCTGCGCGGGGTCTCCTTCAGCGTGCCGCGCGGTGAACTCGTCGCGCTCAGAGGGCGATCCGGCTCCGGGAAGACGACTGTCCTCAACCTGGTGGGCGGGCTCGACACTCCGGACGGCGGCCGAATCACCCTGGACGGTACGGACTTGGCCGGGCTCGGTGACGACGCGTTGCTGGCGCTGCGCCGTGACCGGATCGGCTTCGTCTTCCAGTCCTTCGGGCTCATCCCGATTCTGACGGCCGCCGAGAACGTCGGGGTGCCGTTGCGGCTGCGGAAGGTCCCGGCCCGTGAACGCGAGGCGCGCGTCGACCTGTTGCTGTCCCTGGTCGGTCTCTCCGACCATGCCGACCAGCGTCCGGGTGAGTTGTCCGGCGGTCAGCAGCAGCGGGTCGCGATCGCCCGCGCGCTCGCCAACAACCCGGCCCTGATCATCGCCGACGAACCCACCGGCCAGCTCGACGCGGACACCGGTCTCACCGTGATGGACCTGCTGCGCGCCGTCGTCCGCAGTGAGTCCGTCACGGCCCTCGTCGCCACGCACGACACCCAACTCCTGGCGCTGGCCGACCGGGTGCTGGAACTCCGTGACGGCCGGATCGTCGACGACAGCTGACCGCGGCACCGGTCCTCCGCACTACCCTGGCCGCTGTCCGACATCGTTATCCACGTCCACTCCACATCCACATCTACATCCAACTCCGCATCCGCAGACTTCACCTCTCGGGAGACCGCGTGGCAGTTCACCAACAGCCCACCGGGGCACCGGACTTGGCCGAGCTGCGGCGCCGGGCCGCCGAGGCCGCGGCACCGCGGCGCGAGGAGGGGCTGGTCGTCTGCGAGAACCTGGTGCGGATCTACCAGACCGAGGGCGTCGAGGTGCAGGCCCTCCAGGGGCTCGATCTGGCCGTGGCCGAGGGCGAGATGATCGCGGTGATCGGGGCGTCCGGCTCCGGCAAGTCCACGCTGCTGGGCATCCTCTCCGGCCAGGACGTGCCGACCGCCGGTGCCGCCGAGGTCGCCGGGCACGACCTGCTGGCGATGAAGCGCCGCGAGCGGCTCGACTACCGGCGCGGGACCGTGGGTTTCGTCTGGCAGCAGACCTCCCGCAACCTGTTGCCGTACCTCTCGGCGGCCGAGAACGTCATGCTTCCGATGACGTACACCGGGATCAAGCGGTCCCAACGCCGGGCCAGGGCAGAGGAGTTGCTCGACCTGCTGTCGGTCGGCCACTGCCGGGACCGTACGCCCGACACGCTCTCCGGCGGTGAACAGCAGCGGGTCGCGGTCGCCGTCGCCAACGCCAACGAACCCCGGGTGCTGTTCGCCGACGAACCCACCGGTGAACTCGACACCGCCACCAGCGACGAGGTCTTCGCCGCGTTGCGCCGGGCGAACGAGGAGTTGGGGGTCACCGTGATCGTGGTGACCCACGACGCGTTGGTGTCGGAGCAGGTGCAGCGGACCGTACGGATTCGCAACGGGCGTACGTCCACTGAGGTGTTGCGCCGGGTCGCCACCGACGAGGACGGTGTCGAGGTGCTCACCGCCGAGGAGTACGCGGTGCTGGACGCGAGCGGGCGGTTGCAGTTGCCGGCCGAGTTCACCGAGCGCCTGCACCTGCGGAAGCGGGTGCGGTTGGCGTTGGAGAGCGACCACATCGGTGTGTGGCCCGATGAGGCGGCTCGGCGGGCGAAGTCCGATGCGGAGGGCACCGACGGCACGGAGAGCGAGCAGTAACCGGCGTGCCCCCAAGGGGCGTTCAGGGCAGCCGGAGTACAGCCCCCAGGCGGCGCCTGCGGGCGAGGACCGTCTCCGTCGCCGCTGCGGCCAGGATCAGTGCGGTCACTCCGGCGACGAGGGCGAGGGTGAGTGAGTAGTCGGTGTGCAGGGCCGGTTGGGCCGGGCCGCCGGTGAACTGCCGTAGGTCCAACGTCCCTGCCAGGAGCCGGGGTTCGAGCAGGCCGAGCAGTGTGCCGCCCACCGCCGAGGCCACCGCCAGCGGCAGCAGTTGCAGGAAGTGGATCGCCCCGGCCTCCCTGCTGCCGAGTCCGAGTGTGCGCAGGAACGAGGTCGTGCGGCCGCGTTCGTGGGACGTGAGGGTCAGCTCCAGGGCGAGCGCGAGCAGGCCGGACAGCGCGGCCAGGATCGAACTGGTCGTGTAGATCGTGCCGAGGCCCTGCGTCAGACCGTCCGTGCGCAGGGTGCGCAGCGTCTCGGAGCGGACGTGGATCCGGGCCAGCGGCCCGAGCGCCTTGGCCGCCGCCGACCGCAGTGCCGTGGGGTCGGGGGTGGCGGGACCGTCGCCCTTGAGGAGCAACACCGTGCTGCCGGTGGCCTGTTGGGGCAGGAGGTGTTCGGCGCCGGCCGTGGTGATCAGCATCGGTGTTCCGGCGGGGATCTGTGCCGTGATCGGGCCGAGGAGGGGGTCGCGCAGTTCCGCGGTGGTGAGGGTGCCGACCGGTTCGAGGGTCAGGTTCACCGGGGGCCGGCCCTGGGTCACGATGGTGGTGGTGAAACCGCCGGTGCGCTCGCTCGCCCGCAGGTCGGGGGAGACGAGGGACGGCAGCGGGGTGTTCGCGCCGGTTCGGGTCCCCGGCGGGCTGACCAGCCCGGACAACAGGGCTTTCGCCAGCGGTGACTTGGGGGCGAGGGCGGCGAGTTGGCGGGG
Source organism: Streptomyces sp. NPDC050528 (assembly GCF_044457795.1). Lineage (NCBI taxonomy): Bacteria > Bacillati > Actinomycetota > Actinomycetes > Kitasatosporales > Streptomycetaceae > Streptomyces > Streptomyces sp. NPDC050528. The sequence goes on along the minus strand of NZ_JBITHH010000006.1, from coordinate 423,539 downwards.
GTCGACGGTGATGACGGCGACCTGGGAGATCACCGCGCCGTTCGCTTGCCCCGCGAGGTCGAGGGTGCGCAGGTGCTGGAGGGCGGTGCGTATTCGGGGGATGGGGGCTGCTCCGGCAACTGCCTTGGCCTCAGCGGGAGTTACCGCACCCGACGCACCCGACGCACCCGACGCACCCGACGCCCCCGTTGCCCCTGCCGCCCCCGCCGGCGTCACGATCCCCGCCACCGTCGCGCTCGCGTCCGCCCCGGTGGTCCAAGTCGCCCCCGTGGTCAGCCCGTTGTCGACCGTGCGCTGCACAAGCCCCCCGAACACCGCCGTGCCCAGGGTCAACACCAGGACGAACAGGGCCAGTCCGGTCGCCGGTGCGTCATGCGCGGCGCGGGCCGCACCGACGAAGCCCACTACGCCGCGGCCGCGTCGGGTCTGCCGTAGGACCAGGCGGAGTACGAGCGGGTAGAGGCGCAGGAGGATCAGGACGACGGTCAGTGCCACCAGTACCGGTACCGCGCCCAGGATTCCGTCGGGGCCCTGGGAGCGGAGGGCGAGTACGCCGGCCGCCGTCGCGAGCAGCACCGTCAGTTCCAGAACTACGCGTCGGCCTACGGCGGTTCTGCGGCGGCGGGTGCGGCGCAGTCGGCCGGGTCTGCGGGGTTCGCGGACCGCGAGCCAGGTCATCAAAGGCACCGTCAGCAGTACCGTCGCGGTGACGAGGGCGGCGGGCAGCGGTTGCGGCGAGCCGGAGGTGCCGGTGGGCGCGAGGGCGTTGCCGGTCGCCCAGCCGAGCAGCGCCGCGATCAGCACCACCGGCCAGGCCACGGCGGAGCGCAGCACGACCAGCCGCGCGGTGGACGCGCCCCGCGCCCGCTGCAACCGCAGGTGAGGTTGTCGCCGGCGCAGCAGTAGCCGTACCGCCACGGCCACGGTGGCCAGCGCGACGGCGGCCAGGGCGTCGACGGCGTAGGTCGCCAGGGCTCTGGCCTGGTGGTCCTGAGCGGTGAACGTGGTGAGCAGGGGGGTCAGGGAGTCGGTCACCAGGAGGGACTGGGTGGACTGGCCGCCGATCTGGCAGCTGATGTCGCCGGTGACCCAGTCGCTGCCCTGGCACAGGGCGGCGCTCAGGTCGGCGCTGTAGTGGGACAGCGGTCCGGTCAGCGCGCGGGCCCGGTCGAGTGCCGGTCCGGACAGGTCGGCGCGCAACTGCCAGGTCACGCGCGGGCCGCCGACCCCCGCACCGGCCAACAGGTCGGCGGCGTCGCGGCCGACGAGGCCCCGGACGGCGAGCACGGTGCCGGTGGAGCGTTCCGCCGGGTAGCGCGAGGGCTGGTCCAGGGTCTCGCGGCCGGTCCAGAAGTCGTCGGTCGTGGCCGTGGTGCGGTAGATCCCGGTGACCAGCAACTCCGCGTGGGGCGCCGCGTTTTGAGCACCGGGCGTCTTCGGGAACTCAAGGGACAGCCGGCTGCCGGCCCGGACGCCGAGTGCCCGCGCGGTGGCCTGCGACAGGCCGATCTGGGGTGCGGTGGCCAGCGGTGTGTGATCGGCGGGCGCGTGACCGCTGACGTAGCGGAGATGGGTCCGCGCCAACGGCAGGTAACTGACCGTCAGTTGGGCGCTGGTGTGCGCCGGTCCCGGCGGGCGCGGTGTGAGCAGGGACGCGGGGTCGTAGTCGTAGCTGCCGCCGCCGGTGAAGGACAGGTGCCGCGCGGCGGAGCCGCTGAGCTGGTGGGTGAGGGTGCGGCCGTCGTCGAGCAGAGTGGCCATGTCCAGGGTGGGCGGCGAGGTGTTGAAGATCTCCGGCGTGGTGCTCAGGCTGATCAGGGGCGCCTGGGCCTGCGCGGCATCGACGCGCTGCCGCAGCGCCCGGTCCTCCTGGCGCCCCGCGAGAACGGGGGCCCAGGCACACAGCGCGGTCAGCACCAGGACCAGCACCGCGAGGCAGGCCAGCAACGGCAGATCACCACGGGTCTCCTTCCGGACCAGCCGCCGCGTCACCGCCGCGCTCGGCCTCGGGGGGCGCGTCACCGCCTCGCCCGTGTCCACGGCTCGGGTCACTGTGCGCCCTTTCCGGTCGTTACCAGTCCCAACGCCGTTCGCGTGCTCGGTAGTTGAGGGACCGTCCGTTCCCGTCCCGCCGTACGGCTCACCGGTCTTCCCCCGCCCTCAGCACCCGCACCAGGTCCACCCGGGCCAGCAACCGCGCCAGCCCCAGCACCACCGCGCTGATGGCCAGCGCGGTGGCGACCGCCGTCAGTGTCACCGTGGCCCAGGGGATGATCTGCGGCAGCGGCGGATACGGGGTCCGGCCGCTGTCGTCCACGGTGACCAGGGGCAGTACGGCCGAGGCCAGGGCCATGCCCATCAAGGCCCCCGGGATCACCGCGAACAGGGCCAGGCCCACTTGCTCGGCGCCCAGGAGCGCGGACAGGCCGGCGGCGCGGACACCGATCGCCCGCAGGAGGGCGAACTCCTTGCGGCGTCGGCGGGTGGAGACCACCGCGTGCACGGTGAAGGCGACGACCGCGAAACCGGGGGCCAGGTAGCGGACCAGTTCCAGCACCCGGCGCAGTCCCGCGCGGAACGGGTCGGCGTTCAGGGACGCGGCGGTGCGTGCCGTGGTGGTGACGGCGCCCAGCGCGGGCTGCGCCTCGGCCGCAGTGGCCGTACGCGCGCTGTCGGTGCTCTTCAGCCACCAGAACGCGGGGTCCTGCTGATCGGCCCCCGCCAGCGTGAGCGCGTCGGCGAGTTGGCGCTGGTCGGCGATCAAGTGCCCCTGGCCGCGCCCGAGTCCGGGCGGTGAGTCGACGCGGCCCACGATCTTGGCGGTGATCCGGCCGCCGCCGAGGTCGAGCGTGGTGGTGCTGCCGAGGTGCAGGCGCGCGGCGCTCAGCGTCGAGGCGTCGGCGCGTACCGGAAGCGGCGCGGGCCCGCCCGCCGGGCCCGCCACGAGCCGTACCTTGCTGCCGGGTTGGGTGTCGTAGTCGCTGTCGGACAGGCCGCCGAAGGCGTCCGAGACGGCGGGGGAGGGGCGGATGCCGGTGCTCACGGTCGTCCGGAGCACGGCCGGGCCGCCGGGCGTGATCGCGCACACCCCGGGCATACCAGGGTTGTACGTGTCGGCCAACTTCCCTTTGCAGGCACCCTCGGTGGAGTCGGCGGCATGGTCCGTGCCGTCGAACCAGGCCTGCCCGCCGGGGAGTTGGGAGACCCAGGTGTCCCCGGTGCCGCGCGCGCCGATCCGCATCAGGTCCAGGTCCAGCCGCGCGGGACGCACATGCGGCTGCGGCAGGACGCCGACCGCGGTCACCGTCAGCGGATACGCCCGCGGATGGCCCCCGCTCAGCGCCACGGTCAACGGGACCACGACCGTATGTCTGGCTCCGTCGGCGGCCGGCAGCTGCGCCGACACCACGCTGACCAGTCCGGACGCGTCCTGCACGGTCAACTCCAGGCTCGGCGCCACACGGTTGCCGTCGCTGCGCAGCCGTTCGTCCAGCAGGAGCGCGGTCGGCCGGCCGGGCAGCCGTATGCCGGTGACGACCGGTGACGGGGTCCGGGGCGCGGGCCCGCCGATCGTGCCGACGAGGTCCTCCGTGGCGCCGCCGGGCAGGTTCACCGTCGACCGCGTCACCGGCGTCACGGAGGTCACCCCGGGCAGCGCGCGATAGGCGGCGGCGAGTACGGCGGAGGGGTAGCCGTCGTCCGCCGACGGGTCGATGCGCACATCCGCGCCGACGGTGAACGCGGCCTCCTCGGACGCCAGTCCGCCCAGACAGGCCAGCGCCGTGGTGGCGAAGGCGCTCACCGAAACGGCCAGACACATCAGCACGACCGGCCCCGCGTTGCGCGCCGCCCGTCGGCTCAACTGCCAACCGGCCAGGGCGAGTACGAGCCCCCGGCTACGCCGCCCGAACGCGTCCAGCAACAGCGCCGTCAGCGGCAGCAGCCGTAGCAGCAGCAGTGCGGCGGCGCCGGCCACCAGCGTCGGTACCAGGACCAGCACCGGATCCGCGGACGCGCTGCCGGTGCCCACGTCGGCGATCAGCGAGTGGTGCCGTCGCAACTCCAGATACCCCAGGACGGCCACGGCCAGCAACGCCAGGTCGGCGCCCAGCCGTTGGGCGGCCGCGGCCCGTGCGCCGCGCGCCTGCCGCGCCCGCGCCGACGGCAGCACGGGCAGCAGCACCGCCGCCGCGTGCACCAGCAGAGTCAGTCCTACGGCCGCCCACGCGTCGGCGCCCCGGGTGCCGGGATGCAGCAGCCCGGCCAGGAAGGGCGCGGCCACGGCGGCCGGGACACCGGTGAGCGCCCACTCGGCCGTCGCGCCGCGCAGGAGCCTCAACGTGCCCGCGCCCCGGGCCTGTTGGAGGGCGAGTTCGTCGCGTCGGCGCTCGGTCAGCTGGCGGGCGGCCAGTACGAGGGTGGCCAGGGCGAGGACCGCCAGCAGCAGGCTCGGGACGTACAGCGAGGACCGGGCCGCGACCGTCGGGACGGTCAAGTCGTCGATCGCGCCCGGCAGTCCGGAGGCCACCGTCAGGTCGGCGAGGGACGGTTGCCGCCCGCCGAACACCGACACGGTGCTCTGGCTGCCGGAGAACGCGTGCAGCCGGTCGCGCAGTCCGGCGAGGCTGTCCGCGTCGAGCCGCGAGAGGTCGGGCTGCACACTCCAGTGCGCCGTCAGATGGCCGTTGAGGACGGCGCTGCCGTTGAGCGCCGACGCCGAGACCACCAGCAGATCCTGGTCGGCAGTCTCGCCCTCGGTCAGGTCACCGGCCATCGCGGGCCAGAACCCGACCGCACCGGTCGTTCGGAAGACCCCGGTGATCCGCAGCGTCATCGGGCGACTGAACGCGTCCTGCACCTGAAGGCTCGAACCGGCCCTGAGACCAAGGCGTTTGGCCAGCGCCTCGGGCACCGCCGCCTCGACCGGAGCGGTGGACCCGGTGGCGACCGGCACCTCGGGCAGCGAGGTGAAGGCGCCGGCCGGGGCGTCGGCCGTACCGGCGGGCCACCGCCCGGCGACCAACTGCCCGTACCGGCCCGGGACTTGCACCGCGACCGGATGCAGCCCGCTGCCCCCGGGACCGCGCGGCGGCCCCACGACCCCGTCAATTCCCGTCACCGATACGGGAGATGTGCCGAGCAGCCCCACATACGTCCGCTGCGGCACCTCGGCGAACACCCGGTCGGCGGCGGCCCGTACCGCCCGGTCGGCGGTGGCCATCCCCCCGGCCCGATAAGCCGCGTTGACGTTCACCTGCGCGTTGGGATCAGCGGCCAACCGCCGTACGGCCCCGGCCTGCACCGAACTTCCCGCCAGCGCCGCGAACGCGGCCAGCGCCGTCGCGCACAGCAGCACGGTCACCGAGACGGCGGCCAGCACCAGCCCGTGCTGCGCTGCACGCCGGGCAACTACGGGAAGCCGTCCGCGAGTTGGGCGCGGCGCGTCCGGGGGCCGCCGCGACGAGGACGGTAAGGCCGTGGCGACCACATGAACCCCCGCAGAATCGAACATGTGACGGCGCGACAGCGCGCCACAGTCCTACCAGCCCTCCTGTGGCGCCGCAAGAATCGCTGATCATCACGGCTGCCCGGCGGCGCGGGTGTCGTCCCAGAACGCGCAGTGGTGGCGGGCCCGCGCCGTGCCGGTGGGGACGATGTGGTCCGGTGCCAGGGACAGCACCGTGTGCCGTGACCAGGGCGGCGACGACGGGCCGTTCGGGTCGGCGGTGCGGGCGAAGCGGGTCCAGTAGTCGACCATGGTGTCCGCCAGTCGCCGCTGTGCCGCGGTCAGGTCGCGGGGGCGGCCGCCCAGGTCGAAGAGGTAGGGCAGTTCGCTCGCGTGCGGTGCGCCGAGCGGGAACGGCGGTGTGCCCGAGGTGAGCGGCGGGGCGTGTTCGTCGGCGAACTCGTAGCGCCAGACGGGTACTTGGGCGGCGAGCAGGGTGTCGGTGCGTGCCGTCGGGCAGGCGAAGTCCGCGTCGCCGATGGCCGCGCCGAACACCGGGCCCCCGTCGCCGTCGTGCACCGGGTACTCGCGGACGACGGCCCGCGCCTCGCCCGGGGCGGGGAAGAAGGTGGCCGCGACGTCGGGCCAGGTGTCGGGGGTCACCGGATAGCCGGCCTGGACGATCCCGGCGGCCCAGCCGTTGCCCTCGTCGTGGTTGTTGCCGATGAGCACGGGGACGTGCTGGAAGCGGCCGGCGGCGATCGCGGCCCCGGGGTCGGCGGGCAGCAACGGCGTTGAGCGGGCGGGCTGTTGATCGCGGGCCTGGGCGGCGAGGAGCCTGGAGACCGGCACGTGCCGTAGACAGGCCAGGGCATCGTGCGCGGAGCCGCAGCCCACCTTCGCCGCGAGGTCCGCACCCGTGGCGCGTGCCGTGGACAGGGGGACGGAGGACGGTGCGAACGGCCGGTCGGGGCTGCCGGTGCACGGGCCGCTCTCGATGATCGCCCGGTCGAAGAGCCCCGCTGCGGCGGGCGAGGCGAGCTGGGCGCAGACGCTGTAGCCGCCCGCCGACTCACCGGCCAGCGTCACGTTGTGCGGGTCACCGCCGAAGGCGCCGATCCCTGCGCGGACCCAGCGCAGCGCCGCCTGCTGGTCGGCGAGGCCGAAGGTGCCGGAGCCGGGCAGCCCTGTGTGCGCGAGGAAGCCGAGCGCCCCTAGACGGTAGTCGACCGTGACGACCACGACGTCGCCCCGGGTGGCCATGCGGTGGGCGTCGTAGGAGCTGCCCGCTCCAGTGGTGAAACCGCCGCCGTGCAGCCAGACGATCACCGGCTTCGGGCGCGCCGGGGCCGCGTCGTCGGGTGTCGTGACGTTCAGGTGGAGACAGTCCTCGTCGGTGCTGCCGCCGGGCACCTCGCCGGCCGGCTGCGGGCAGGCGCTCGCGGGCCGGGTCGCGTCGCGCACCCCGGACCAGGGGACGGCGCGGTGGGGCGGCGCCCAGCGGAGCCCGCCGACCGGGGGTGCCGCGTACGGGACGCCCTCGAAGGTGCGGTAGCCGTCGTGGGCGGCGCCCCGCAGGCGGCCGTCGGGGGTGCGGATCGTCGTGGAGGTGGCGGCCGTGGCGGTTGCGGTGGCGGGGCGTGCGGGTTCGGCCGCGCGCGCCGTCGTAGGGACGGCGGCGTCGGCGACGGTCCGCGCGGGCCCGGAGGTCCGTGGTGTCGCGGTGGCCGGAGGCCGGGTGGTCGCGGGCTGAGGTGCCGCCGGGCCGGCCATGGCGAGCGCGGCGGTCAGGGCGCAGCCCAGGACGGTGGTGGTCAGGGCGCGGTGCGTGGTCATCTTTTCCCCCGTGCGGTCAGCTGCCGCCCATACCGCCCTGAGCGGCGATCATGGTCGTCGGCAGCGCTCGTACGGCCTTCTCCAGGCCGGGTGCGAGGGCGCCGAGCCGCGCCGTGCAGGCGTCGACCCGGGCCCGGAAGGTCTTCTGGTCCCGCCGTGACACGACCGAGCGGACGGCACCCGCCGCCGCCAGCGCGACGAGCGCGGCGTCGGCGACGGGGAGCTCGGCCGAGGGCTCGTTCCCGCGCAGCGCGGTGGACACGCGGGCGCGGAGCGCGGCGGGCACGGCGGGGTCCGTCACGGTCGACCTGCGGGCGCCGAAACGGCTGCGGGGCGCCCGCACGGCGAGGAGCCCCGCCGAGACGAGCCGGTCCTCCACCTCCGTGAGGGTGCGCTTCCGGTGCCGGCGCACGAGGTACTTCCAGCCGTGCCCGCCGACGGCGTCCCGCAGCACGCCGTCCAGGACGGGGTCGCCGGTCGGCTCCGCACCGGACACGGTGACCGTGCCGCCCGCCTCGCGCAGCAGACCGCGCGACGCGAGGTCGACCAGGGCCGCGGCCCGGACCAGCAGCCCCGTCCTGGAACGGTCGTAGGGGCCCTCGGCCGCGTCGTCGTGGGCGAGCAGATACATGAGGCAAGCCAGGTCGTCGATCACATCTCGACGCTACGGCCGCACACCCCGGCCCCGGATCGGCCGCGCGGACGGACCGGCACTGGGAGCACAGGAGGAGGGCGGCCCGGTCTCCTCCTTGAGGAGGAGACGCGCACCCCGAGCCGTCACGGCATCAGGGCATCAGGGCCGGCGTGCCTCGACGAGGCCGTGGTCGTAGGCGGCGACCACCGCCTGGACGCGGTCGCGCAGGCCCAACTTCCGCAGCACGGCGGTGACATGGTTCTTGACGGTGGCCTCCGACAGCCGCAGCCGCCCGGCGATCTCAGCGTTCGACAGCGCCTGCCCGATCAGGGTGAGCACCTCACGTTCACGGCCGGAGAGACTCTCCAGGGAGGGCGGGGGCGTCAGGTCGGGCGTGGTGCGCAGGAACCGGTCGAGGACCCGGCTCAGCACCGCCGGTGCCAGCAGCGCGTCACCGCGCGCGGTGAGCCGGATCGCGTCGACGAGTTCGGTGGGACGGATGTCCTTCAGCAGGAAGCCGCTCGCCCCGGCCCGCAGGGCGGCGACCACATGCGCGTCCACGTCCCAGGTGGTCAGCACGAGCACCCGGGCCCCGCCGCCCGACTCCGCGATCCGCCGGGTCGCCTCGATGCCGTCCAGGACGGGCATGCGTACGTCCATCAGCACCACGTCGGGTGCCAGCTCCCGCGTCAGCCGTACCGCCTCTTGGCCGTCGGACGCCTCACCGACCACCTCCAGGTCGTCCCGGGCATCGATGATCATGCGGAATCCGGTACGGACCAGGACCTGGTCGTCGGCCACCACCACACGCAGCGTCACAGCGCACCCTCCACCGGCAGCCGCGCCGCCACCTCGAAACCGCCGCCGGGCAGCGCCCCGGCACGCAGGCTGCCGCCCACCAGCCGTACCCGCTCCTTCATCCCCACCAGCCCGCGTCCCGCTCCCGCGGCGGCCGAACGGCCTTGCTGTGTACGCCCGTTGTCCACCACCGTGACCTCCACGCACTCCGCCGCGACCGTCACGCGCACGCTCACCTCGTCCGCGCCGACCGCGTGGCGCAGGGTGTTGGTGAGGGCCTCCTGGACGATCCGGTACGCCGTCAGGTCCACCGCGGCGGGCAGCCCGTCGAGGGCACCCTCGCGGGACACGTGCACCGCCCGCCCGGTCGCGCGCACCGAGTCGGCCAACTCGTCCAGACGCGCGAGCGAGGGCCCCGGCTCCCGTTGCTCCACGACCTCCTCCTGCTCCGCGTCGGGCCCGAACGCCCGCAGCAGCAGGCGCAGTTCACCGAGCGCCGAGCGGGCGCCCGTCTCGATCGCCCGCAGCGCCTGGTGGGCCTGTTCGGGCCGCGCGGTGAACACGTCGTCGGCCGCGGCCGCCTGAACGACCATCACCGACAGGGTGTGCGCCACGACGTCGTGCACCTCACGCGCGATCCGCGCCCGCTCCTCCACCACGGCCCGGCGCGTCTCCGACCTGATCCGCGCCTGCTGCGCCCTGCGCCACTGCCCCGCCGTCCACGCCAGGACGACCGCCAGCAGATACACCGCCGGCCCCGCGCCGCCGCCCGCCGCGAACGCCAGCGGAGCCGGCAGGCACATCGCCGCGAGCGCCCACACCGAGACCCGCCGAGACCCGGTGGCCGACAGCACGCACAGCGTGACCTGCGCCGCGAGCAGCGCCCCCGTCAAGGACACCGCGGGCAGCAGCGCCCACACCGCGAGCCCCGCCACCGCGTTCACGGCCAGCACGGCGACCGGGGCCCGCACCTGCCACCGCAGCGCGCAGACCTGCACGAGGACCAGGGCCACCGCCACGGGCAGCCGCCGGCCGTGCTCCGCGCCGACGACGAGCACCGGCGGCCCCATGACGACGAGCACCAGACCGGCCGACCCCCACCACAGCGCCCGCGCCGCCCGGCGCGACAGCCCGCCGGACGCTTCCCCGGCGAAGACGGCGCCGGACCGTCCACTGCTGCGATCCACGTCCCGAGCCTAACGGCGGGACAACGGGCCGTTCGGGAACCGCCGCCGAGGTTCCCTACGACGAGTACGGCGACGGCATGGCGCCGCCGTCACATCACGTCACCGCGGGGCCGTCCGTTGGGCGACCCCGGTCATGGCCGGGCCACTGCGCGGCGGTGGCCGCCGTCGCCAGGGTGACCGCGGCGAGCCGTTGGTAGTCCAGCGTTTCGGGGGTGTCGGTGGACCGGTGGTAGTGCGGGTTGCGGAAGTTCGCGGTGCTCGTGAGCATCAGCGCGGGGATCCGCCGGTTCCAGAACGAGGCGTGGTCGCTGCGGCCCAGGTGATTGGCCGGCGGCACCGCCAGGCCGATGAGCATGCCCAGCGGTCCGTCCGGGCGCGGATCGCGCAGCGTGATACTGGCGAGAGCGGGTGACGCCTGCGCGGCGGCGTGCTGCCACAACTTGGCCGCCGTGGCCGAGGAACGGCGGTGCACGACGAGAGTGAAGTCGCCCCGGGATTCGGCCCTGCGGACGGCGTCGGTCGCGTCGCGGAACACGGTGGCGAAGCCGGGCGGGAGCTGCTGGCTGCCGGGCCGGTCGGAGAAGACGCCCACCGACTCCAGGCAGATCATGCCCGCGACCCGACGGGTGCGGCTCAGTTCCCGGGCCACGACCCTGGAGCCGATCAGGCCCAGTTCCTCCATGTCGAACAGCGCCAGGGTGACCGCGGGCGGGTCGGGCAACTGCCCCAACAGCCGTGCCGTCTCCAGCACCACGGCGACCCCGGACGCGTTGTCGTCCGCGCCCGGACTGCCGTCGACGGTGTCGAGATGGGCACCGATCACCACGGTCGGGCGGTCGGACGCCCCGGCACCGGGAAGCTCGGCGACGATGTTGGTACCCCGCAACCGCCGGTGCAGCCGCAGCTTCAGTGGCATCGCCCGGCTGCCGTGCCGGTCGGTGCAACCGACCTGCCACCGCACGTCGAACGGCGCGCTGCCGACCTCCCATCCGGCGTCCCTCAACTCGCCCGTCACGTACTCCTGGGCCCGCCGCATGGCCTCCGGCGCACGCAGACTGCTGCGCGGTGCCGAGGCGAGCGTCTCGACGTCCCGCCGCAGCCGTTCGGCGTCCAGGCCCGCTGCCAGTCGCCGCGTCAGCGCGGCGACGCCCGCACCGGAATCCACCATCGTTCTCCTTGCGTGTGACGCCCCGGGACGCTGCCGACCCGCGAACCGGAGCGGAGGCCACCGCGCCGGTTCCGGACCCTACTAGTCGCTACTGGCCGAAGGTGTAGGGGGACTTGGTACCGGCGCCCCTCCGTACCTCCTCCCGGGCCGTCTTGGTCCAGGGATCGGCGGCGGCCGTCGCCGTGCGGCGGAGGGAAAATGCCGGAGTACGTCAGGGACGTTCGCTGTACGTTGTGCGGACGCCCCGCGTCCTGCGGTGGCGCGCTTCCCCAGTTCAGAGGCTCAGTAGACGTTTCGAGGCAGACCCACCGTGTTCCTGATCATCACCACCACCGGCACCCCCGAACGCCCCGCCACCGACCTCGGTTTCCTGCTGCACAAGCATCCCGACAACGCGCAGGCGTTCTCCACGTCCTACGGCAAGGCCCACGTCCTCTACCCCGAGGCGGATCCCGGGCGCTGCACGGCGGCGCTGTTGCTGGAGGTCGACGCGGTGGCGCTGGTCCGGCGCGGCAAGGGCAAGGGACGCGGCGGCGCACCCGACGCGGCACTCGCGCAGTACGTCAACGACCGCCCGTACGCGGCCTCTTCACTCCTCGCCGTCGCCCTGAGCGCGGTCTTCTCCAGCGCGATGCGCGGCGTGTGCAACGCCCGCCCCGAGCGCGCGGAGCAGCCGCTGCCGCTGCGCATCGAGGTACCCGCACTGCCCGCACGCGGCGGCCCCGACCTCGTACGCAAGCTCTTCGCGCCGCTCGGCTGGACGGTCACCGTCGAACCGGTCGCGCTGGACGCCGAGTTCCCCGAATGGGGCGACTCGCGCTACGTCAGCCTCGTACTGGAAGCGGAGACGCTGACCCTCGCCGAGGCGCTGCGTCACCTGTACGTCCTGCTGCCGGTCCTGGACGACGCCAAGCACTACTGGGTGGCGTCCGACGAGGTCGACAAACTGCTGCGCGCCGGCGAGGGCTGGCTGCCCGCGCACCCCGAGCAGAAACTCATCACCAGCCGCTATCTGTCCCGCCGTTGGTCCCTCACCCGGGAGGCCATGGAGCGCCTGGAACTGGTACGGCTCGCCGAGGCCGACGACAGCGAGGTCGAGGAGATCGACAACGCCGTCGAGGCGGAGACGGAGGCCGAGGAGAAGCCGACGCCCCTCGCGGTGCAGCGCCGGGACGCGATCATCGAGGCGCTCAAGGCGTCCGGCGCCGGCCGCGTGCTCGATCTCGGGTGCGGGCAGGGCCAGTTGGTGCAGGCGCTGCTCAAGGACACCCGGTTCACGGAGATCGTCGGCACCGACGTGTCGATGCGCGCGCTCACCATCGCGAGCCGCCGCCTCAAACTCGACCGCATGGGCGAGCGCCAGGCTTCACGCGTCCAGCTCTTCCAGAGCTCGCTCGCCTACACCGACAACCGCCTCAAGGGCTACGACGCCGCCGTGCTCAGCGAGGTCGTCGAGCACCTGGACCTGCCCCGACTCCCGGCGTTGGAGTACGCGGTGTTCGGCGCCGCCCGCCCGAGGACGGTCCTCGTCACGACCCCGAACGTCGAGTACAACGTCCGCTGGGAGACCCTCCCGGCCGGCCATGTCCGGCACGGCGACCACCGCTTCGAGTGGACGCGCGCCGAGTTCGGCGAGTGGGCGGCGAAGGTGGCCCAACGGCACGGCTACGACGTCGAGTTCGTACCGGTCGGACCCGACGACCCCGAGGTGGGACCGCCCACCCAGATGGCCGTGTTCACCATGACCAGCACAGCCGAGCAGAAGACCGCGAAGGAGGAGAAGGCCGCATGACCGAGAACGAGAACGAGACCCAGCCCCAGACCAAGGGGCGCGTACTGCCCGTCACCGACCTCTCCCTCGTGGTGCTGATCGGCGCCTCCGGCTCCGGCAAGTCCACCTTCGCGCACCGGCACTTCAAGCCGACCGAGATCATCTCCTCCGACTTCTGCCGGGGCCTGGTCTCGGACGACGAGAACGACCAGAGCGCCACCCGGGACGCCTTCGACGTCCTGCACTACATCGCGGGCAAACGCCTCGCCGCCGGCCGCCGCACGGTCGTCGACGCGACCAGCGTCCAGCAGGACAGCCGACGCCAACTGATCGACCTGGCCAAGCAGTTCGACGTGCTGCCCATCGCCATCGTGCTCGACGTACCGGAGGAGGTGTGCGCCCAGCGCAACGCCTCCCGCGTCGACCGGGCCGACATGCCCCGCCGCGTGATCACCCGCCACACCCGCGAACTCCGGCGCTCCCTCCGGGGGTTGGAGCGGGAGGGCTTCCGCAAGGTGCACGTCCTGCGCGGCGTCGAGGAGATCGACCATGCCACGATCGTCACCGAGAAGCGCTACAACGACCTGACCCACCTCACCGGCCCCTTCGACATCATCGGCGACATCCACGGCTGCGCCGCCGAATTGGAGACCCTGCTCGGCAGGTTGGGCTACGACGACGGCGTCCACCCGGCGGGCCGTACGGCCGTCTTCGTCGGCGACCTCGTCGACCGCGGCCCCGACTCGCCGGCCGTGCTGCGCCGCGTGATGTCCATGGTCGGCTCGGGCAACGCGCTGTGCGTACCGGGCAACCACGAGAACAAGTACGGCCGTTACCTCAAGGGCCGCAAGGTCCAGCACACCCACGGCCTCGCCGAGACCATCGAGCAGATGGAGGGGGAGACCGACGAATTCCGCGCCCAGGTACGGCAGTTCATCGACGGACTCGTCAGCCACTACGTCCTCGACGGCGGCAGGCTCGTGGTCTGCCACGCCGGCCTGCCCGAGAAGTACCACGGCCGCACCTCCGGCCGCGTCCGCTCGCACGCGCTCTACGGCGACACCACCGGCGAGACCGACGAGTTCGGCCTGCCGGTGCGCTATCCGTGGGCCGAGGACTACCGGGGCCGCGCGGCCGTCGTCTACGGCCACACCCCGGTCCCCGAGGCCGGCTGGCTCAACAACACCATCTGCCTCGACACGGGCGCCGTGTTCGGCGGCAAGCTGACCGCGCTGCGGTGGCCGGAGCGGGAGTTGGTCGACGTACCGGCCGAGCAGGTCTGGTACGAGCCGACCCGCCCGCTGCTGACCGAGGCACCCGGCGGCCACGACGGCCGCCCGCTCGACCTGGCGGACGTGCACGGCCGCCGCGTGGTGGAGACCCGGCACGCCGGCCGGGTGTCGGTCCGCGAGGAGAACGCGGCGGCGGCCCTGGAGGTCATGAGCCGCTTCGCGGTCGACCCGCGCCTGCTGCCGTACCTCCCGCCGACGATGGCTCCCACGGCGACCTCGCACGTGGACGGCTATCTGGAGCACCCGGCCGAGGCGTTCGCGCAGTACGCCGACGACGGGGTCGCGCGGGTCGTGTGCGAGGAGAAGCACATGGGTTCGCGGGCGGTGGCGCTGGTGTGCCGGGACGCGGAGGCGGCGGCGAAGCGGTTCGGCGTGGACGGCGGCCCGACCGGATCCCTCTACACCCGTACCGGCCGCCCGTTCTTCGACGACGCGACGGTCACGGAGGAGATCCTGGGCCGCCTGCGGACGGCGCTGGACGAGTCGGGCCTGTGGTCCGAACTCGACACGGACTGGCTGCTGTTGGACGCGGAGCTGATGCCGTGGTCGCTGAAGGCGTCCGGGCTGCTGCGCGGTCAGTACGCGGCGGTCGGTGCGGCTGCGGGCGCGGTGTTCCCGGGTGCGCTGGCCGCGCTGGAGGGTGCGGCGGGCCGGGGCGTCGACGTGACCGACCTCCTGTCCCGACAGCGCGAACGTGCCGCCGACGCCTCGGCGTTCACCGACGCGTACCGGCGCTACTGCTGGACCACGTCCGGCCTCGACGGCGTCCGCCTCGCCCCGTTCCAGATCCTCGCGGTCCAGGGCCGCAGCCTCGCCGCACTCCCGCACGACGACCAACTCGCCCTGCTGGACCGCCTGGTGGAACACGACAGCACGGGCCTGCTCCAGACGACCCGCCGTCTGTACGTCGACACCGGCGACCCGGATTCGGTACAGGCCGGCGTCGACTGGTGGCTGGAGATGACCGGCCGGGGCGGCGAGGGCATGGTCGTCAAGCCGGTGGGAGCGGTCGTACGCAGCGAGCAGGGGAGGTTGGTCCAGCCCGGTATCAAGTGCCGTGGCCGTGAGTACCTGCGGATCATCTACGGCCCGGAGTACACCCGGGCCGACAACCTCGCCCGCCTGCGCGGCCGCTTCCTGAACCACAAGCGGTCCCTGGCGATCCGGGAGTACGCGCTGGGTCTTGAGGCGCTGGATCGACTGGCCGAGGGTGAGCCGTTGTGGCGGGTGCACGAGGCGGTGTTCGGGGTGCTGGCGTTGGAGTCGGAGCCGGTGGATCCGCGGTTGTGACCTTGTTGTGCGGGTGGGTGGGGGTGGCTGTCCCTGGGGGCTCTGCCCCCAGACCCCCGGGCCCTATGCCCACCCGCCACCCGTTTACTGGCATTTAAAGGTGAACCTCTAAAACGCCCGAGACGGGTGGGTGGAAAACGGGGGTCTGGGGGCGGAGCCCCCAGGACGTTCAGCCGACCAGCCTCAGCCGCTCCCCGCACACCCCCACCCGAACCCCCTGCCCCCACGTCAACTCCACCGCATCCCCCTCCATCCCGTCCCCGAACACCACCAACCCCTCCGACTCGACGGTGAGTTGAAGCCCCGCCGAACCAACCAGCTCACCCGCGACCAACGACGTCCCCGTCACCGGCGAAGGCCACGCCTCCCGTACGAACCACACCAGCCTGTCCTCCGAGGGGTGTGGCAGGGCGAGGGCACTGCCCCGCTCCTGCCACACCGACCGGAGCCAGCCGGAGGCCCCGGTGCCCGTTCCCACGAGCACCCCGGAGGACGCCTGGGCCTCGACGACACCCCCGTCGCCCTCCAGGCCCAGGCGGTATCGGGCCGTCTGATGACCGACGGCTCCCAGATAGATCTCGTTGAGCGCGACCAGTCGCTGGGTGTCGTCGGCGACGGCCTCGACCATGGTCAGTTCGTCCACACCCGTACCGACCACGTGCACCGACCGCAGCAGCGCGGCCGCCGTCGACGGACGGTGTCGTACCAGGACACCCGGGTTGCGGCCGGGGTCGGTGTCGAACCCCAACACCGGTTGCCCGGCGAGGTACTTGGCGACATTCGCGACCAGCCCGTCCTGCCCCACCACGACCACCACGTCCTCCGGCGCAAACAAGAACCGGTCCAAGTCGCCCCGCTCGACCTGGGTCTGACGCCAGGTCAGCGGAATCGCCGCCGACACCTCGGCCAGCGCCCGCCGGGTCCGGCGGTGCCGTTCGGCGACCTCCTCGATGTCCCGGCCCCGCGAGCGGAGGAAGTACGCGGCCTGCCCGTGCGTCCCGTGCCGGGCCACCAACTCCTCGTACTCCGTGGTCCGATGGACGAGGACGGCCCGCGGCGCGAGACTCACGCCCCCGCCTCGCCGCCACCGGCACCGGCACCGAGCTTCGCCAGCAGCCCCGTCAGTACGTCCGGCGAGATCGTCACGCTGTCGATGTTCGGCAGGTTCTCCGCGAGCCGCGTCCCGGTGAGCGCGTTCAGGGTCGCCACGTCGACGTCCGCGTGCACCCGCAGCCACGCCGCCTGGGCGTGTGCCCGTGCGTCGCCCACCTCGCGCGCACCCTCGGCCTCGGCACGGGCCAGCCGTACGGAACGGGCCGCCTCGGCGTCGGCGAGCCGTACCGTACGGGTCGCCTCCGCCTCGGCCCGGACGCCGTCCGCCGCCGCGTGTTCCTCGGCCTCGCGGCGCGCGTTCGTGCCGCGCTGGTCGACCAACTGCTCCTCGCGGCGGGCGAGTTCGATCTGGCTGTCGAGTTCGTTCTCGGCGATCGCGCGCTCGCGTTCGACGGCCACCGCCCGGCGTTCGTAGGTGGCCTTGTCCGCCTCCTGCTGGATCTGTTCGCGGGCCGGGGTGCGCAGCGCCCGTTCCACCTCGGGCTCGGGGCGGATGGCCATCACGCGGACGGCGACCACCTCGATGCCGGTGGCCGGGAGGCGGGGTTCGGCGCCGAGGCCCTCCGCGATCCGCTCCCGTACCGCCGTCACCCCGTCGACCAGCGCCGAGGCGAGGGGGGTGCGGGCGAGGACCGCCAGCGCGTGCTGCTGGGCCGTCTCCGTGAGCAGGGTGCCGAGCTGCTCCAGGGGCGAGCCCCGCCATACGCCCGTGTCCGGGTCGACCGAGAAGTCGAGGCGGGCGGAGGCCAGGGCCGGGTCGCTGATCCGGTAGGTGACGGTCGCCTGGACCGCCACGTCCTGGAAGTCGGACGTACGGGCATGGAAGGTCATGGCCAACTCCCGGTCGTCGACCGGTACTTCGGAGAGCGCGGCGGTCAACGAGCGGAACCAGAAGCTGAGTCCGGGCCCGTCGTGCAGCAGCTTGCCCGAGCGGTGGTGCCGGATGTGTGCCGTAGGAGCTCCGCGCAGGTGGCGCCAGCCCAGGCGCCGGGTGATGTCGGCCATCAGAGTCCCTCAGATCCCGTCAAGTCCCGTGGGATCCGGTCGGATCCCGCATCGATCTCGTCAGTAAGACGATAATCGCGCGGCCCACTTGTCGTCAAGGGGACGAAAACAAGTGGCGGTACGCGAAGCCGTGGCGGTATGTGAAGTAAGGGGGTGAACTCGGCCCCGGATGGTCAGGATGGAGACATGGCACTCCATGTCGACTCCGAGACCGGGCGGCTCCGCCGCGTCATCCTGCACCGGCCGGATCTGGAGCTCAAAAGGCTCACCCCCGGCAACAAGGACGCCCTCCTCTTCGACGACGTGCTCTGGGTGCGCCGGGCGCGCGCCGAGCACGACGGCTTCGCGGACGTGCTCCGCGATCGAGGCGTCGCCGTCCACCTCTTCGGCGACCTGCTCGCCGACACCCTGGCGATCCCGGCGGCCCGCGCGCTCGTCCTGGATCGCGTCTTCGACGAGAAGGAGTACGGCCCCCTCGCCACCGACCACCTTCGCGCCGCCTTCGAGGCCCTGCCCGCCCCCGAACTGGCCGAGGCGCTCGTCGGCGGCATGACCAAGCGGGAGTTCCTGGAGGCCCACGCGGAGCCGACCTCCGTCCGCTTCCACGTCATGGACCTCGACGACTTCCTCCTCGCCCCCCTCCCCAACCACCTCTTCACCCGCGACACCTCCGCCTGGATCTACGACGGCGTCTCCGTCAACGCCATGCGCTGGCCGGCCCGGCAGCGCGAGACCGTCCACTTCGAGGCGATCTACCGGCACCACCCGCTCTTCCGCGCCGAGAAGTTCCACGTCTGGTCCGAGGGGCAGGCCGACTACCCGTCCACCATCGAGGGCGGCGACGTACTCGTCATCGGCAACGGCGCCGTACTCATCGGCATGAGCGAGCGAACCACCCCGCAGGCCGTCGAGATGCTCGCGCACAAGCTCTTCGCCGAGGGCTCCGCGCGGACGATCGTGGCGCTCGACATCCCCAAGCAGCGCGCCTTCATGCACCTCGACACGGTGATGACGATGGTCGACGGCGACACCTTCACCCAGTACGCGGGGCTCGGCATGCTGCGGTCGTACACCATCGAACCGGGCGTCGGCGACAAGGAGTTGAAGGTCACCGACCACCCGCCGGAGCACATGCACCGCGCGATCGCCGCCGCCCTCGGCCTGGACGGGATCCGTGTCCTGACCGCCACCCAGGACGTGCACGCGGCCGCACGCGAGCAGTGGGACGACGGCTGCAACGTGCTCGCCGTCGAGCCCGGCGTCGTCGTCGCCTACGAGCGCAACGCCACCACCAACACCTATCTGCGCAAGCAGGGCATCGAGGTGATCGAGATCCCCGGCAGCGAACTGGGCCGGGGCCGGGGCGGGCCGCGCTGTATGAGCTGCCCGGTCGAACGGGACGCCGTATAGCGAGACGGCGGACGGGCTGCCGTACGGCGAGACGGCGGCCGGACTGCCGTATAGAAATTCGAGGTATCGTATAGAATTCCAAAAGCATCTGATCCCCGGTGCCCGCATCCCCGCACCCGCATCTCTGGAGCGCCCCCATGGCGACAGTCCCGACCGCCCTCGCCGGCCGCCACTTCCTCAAGGAGCTGGACTTCTCCGAGGAGGAGTTCCGCGGTCTGATCGAGCTGGCCGCCGAGCTGAAGGCCGCCAAGAAAGCCGGGGGCGAGACGCGGTACCTGTCGGGCAAGAACATCGCGCTGATCTTCGAGAAGACCTCGACGCGCACCCGCTGCGCGTTCGAGGTCGCCGCGGCCGACCAGGGCGCCTCGACCACCTACCTCGACCCGTCGGGCTCGCAGATCGGGCACAAGGAGTCCGTGAAGGACACCGCGCGGGTGCTCGGTCGTATGTTCGACGGCATCGAGTACCGCGGGGACAGCCAGGCGGCCGTGGAGGAGCTGGGTGCGTACGCGGGTGTGCCGGTCTACAACGGGCTCACCGACGACTGGCACCCCACCCAGATGCTCGCCGACGTGCTCACCATGACCGAGCACAGCACCAAGCCGCTCAAGGAGATCGCCTTCGCCTATCTGGGCGACGCGCGCTTCAACATGGGCAACTCCTACCTGGTCACCGGCGCGCTGCTCGGCATGGACGTACGGATCGTCGCCCCGAAGTCCTACTGGCCCGCCGAGGAGATCGTCACCGCCGCCCGGACGCTCGCCGAGCGGAGCGGTGCGCGCATCACGCTCACCGAGGGGATCGAGGAGGGGGTCGCGGGCGCCGATTTCGTCGTCACCGACGTCTGGGTCTCCATGGGCGAGCCCAAGCAGGTCTGGGACGAGCGGATCGCGTCCCTCGCGCCCTACGCGGTGACCATGGACGTCCTACGGGCCACCGGCAACCCGGACGTCAAGTTCCTGCACTGCCTGCCGGCCTTCCACGACCTCGGCACCAAGGTCGGCCGCGAGATATACGAGACCCACGGCCTCGACTCGCTGGAGGTCACCGACGAGGTCTTCGAGTCCGCCCACTCGGTCGTCTTCGACCAGGCGGAGAACCGACTGCACACGATCAAGGCCATCCTGGTCGCCACCCTGGCCTGACCAGTGCGTATGTCCTACGGCGGCTATCCCGCCGGGTGCCACTGGGGCGGTACGACGGGCAGCCTGAACCACACCGCCTTGCCCGACTCGGTCGGGCGGTGACCGCAGGACGAGCTGAGGGCGCGGATCAGCAGCAGGCCGCGCCCGTGCTCCTGCCAGGGGTCGGGCTCCTCGGTGACGGGCTTCGTGAGACTGCCGGGCGGCTCCGGGTCGGGGTCGTGCACCTCGACCTGACAGCCGGTGGGCAGCAGCTCGACCACGAGCTCTATGGGCGCGTCACCGGCGGTGTGCTCCACCGCGTTCGCGACCAGCTCCGCCGTCAGCAGCTCCGCGGTGTCGCTGTCGGCCGTGTGCTTCACCTCGGACAGAGCCGTACGGACCAGTGCGCGGGCCACCGGCACGGCCGCTGCGGTGTGCGGCAGTGCGATGCGCCAGGAGGCGGAGGCGGAAGGGCGTTCTTGCAAGGCGGGTCCGTTCATGGAGCAGGCTGTCCTGCTTTCAACTATATGTATGGTACGGCGCCCTTTGTCAGAGTCTCTCGGCGGGCTCCGGACGGGACCTTCGGCCCCGGTACCGAGCGGCATACCCCGTTCAACGGCCACTTCCGCACTGCTGCTCCCGTTGTTACCGCGCTATTGACGACTCGTGACGGATGCGACGGCGACAGGTCATTTCGACACCGCACCATGCCCCCCGAACGCGGACGCCCTGAAGCCCCGGTGGTCAGAACACCGGGGCTTCAGGGCGTACAGGAGGGGCGATCGTCTACGACAGGTCGGCCATCCCGGCGGTGAGAGTCGCGCCGTCCGCCGGGTCGATCACGAGGAACGCGCCCGTGCGGCGGGAGACCGCGTAGTCGTCCAGCGCGAGCGGCTCGGCGGTGCGCAGGGTGATCCGGCCCAGGTCGTTCGCGGTCAGCTCGGCCGCGCCGCTGAGGCCCTTGACGATCGCCTTGACCGTGCGGGTCGTGTGCCGCAGCAGCACCCGGTCGCCCACCCGCAGCGGCCGGTCGGCCAGATGACAGACGGAGGCCCGGACGTCCTGCGTGAGCGCGGGTCCGCCCACCCCGGCGGTGATCATGTCGCCTCGCGACACGTCCCGTTGATCGGCGAGCCGCAGACTGACCGACTGCGGCGCGTACGCCACGTCCGCCTCGGTGCCGAGCACGGAGATCCCGGTGATCTCGGAACTCTCCCCGGAGGGATGCACCGTCACCCGGTCCCCGACACGCAGCGACCCGGACACCAACTGGCCCGCGTACCAACGGACTTCGCCGTCCCGGATGACGTACTGCACCGGGAAACGGGCCGGCGCGTCGGACGGGTCCGCCCCGACCGGCACTTCCTCCAGGAACTCCAGCAGCGCCGGGCCCGCGTACCAGTCCATGTGCGCCGAACGGTCCACCACGTTGTCGCCGACCAGCGCCGACACCGGGATCGGCGTGAAGGAGGGCAGCTCCAACTCGGCCGCGTGGCCCGCGAATTCCTCGACGATCCGCTCGAACACGCCCTGCTCGTACCCGACGAGGTCCATCTTGTTCACGGCCAGGACGACATTCGGCACCCGCAGCAGCGCCGCCACGGCGGCATGCCGCAGGGTCTGCTCGACGACACCGTTGCGCGCGTCGACCAGGATGATCGCCAACTCGGCCGTGGAGGCACCCGTCACCATGTTGCGGGTGTACTGCACATGACCGGGTGTGTCGGCGAGGATGAACCGCCTGCGCGGAGTGGCGAAGTAGCGGTACGCCACGTCGATCGTGATGCCCTGTTCCCGCTCGGCCCGCAGCCCGTCGGTGAGCAGCGCGAGGTCGGGGGAGTCCTGCCCGCGATCGGCCGACACCCGCTCCACGGCCTCCAGTTGGTCGGTCAGCACCGACTTGGAGTCGTGCAACAGCCGTCCTACGAGCGTGGATTTGCCGTCGTCGACCGAACCGGCCGTCGCGAACCGCAGCGTGTCGATGGTGGTCGTGCTCATGGTTAGAAGTACCCCTCGCGCTTACGGTCTTCCATCGCGGCCTCGGACAGCTTGTCGTCGGCACGGGTGGCACCGCGCTCGGTGACCCGGGACGCGGCGATCTCGGTGATGACCTGCTCCAGGGTCACCGCGTCGGAGTCGACGGCCCCGGTGCACGACATGTCACCGACGGTCCGGTACCGCACCTGGCGCTTCTCGACGGTCTCGCCCGGCTTCGGGCCGCCCCACTCACCGGCGGTCAGCCACATGCCGTTGCGGTCGAAGACCTCGCGGTAGTGGGCGAAGTAGATCTGCGGGAGTTCGATGTCCTCGCGGGCGATGTACTGCCAGACGTCCAGCTCGGTCCAGTTGGAGAGCGGGAAGACGCGGACGTGTTCGCCGGGAGCGTGCCGTCCGTTGTACAGATTCCACAGCTCGGGGCGCTGCCGTCGCGGATCCCACTGCGAGAACTCGTCCCGCAGCGAGAACACCCGCTCCTTGGCCCGTGCCTTCTCCTCGTCCCTACGACCCCCACCGAAGACCGCGTCGAAGCGCTCGCTCTGTATTCGCTCGGTCAACGGCACGGTCTGGAGCGGGTTCCGCGTCCCGTCGGGACGTTCGCGCAGCACACCCCGGTCGATGTAGTCCTGTACGGAGGCCACATGCAGACGCAGCCCGTGCTTCTCGACCGTGCGGTCCCGGTACTCCAGCACTTCGGGGAAGTTGTGCCCGGTGTCCACGTGCAGCAGCGTGAACGGCACCGGCGCCGGCGCGAACGCCTTCAGCGCGAGGTGCAGCATGACGATGGAGTCCTTGCCGCCGGAGAAGAGAATCACCGGCCGCTCGAACTCACCCGCCACCTCACGGAAGATGTGCACCGCCTCGGACTCAAGAGCGTCCAGGTGGGACAGCGTGAAGGCTTCCGTGCTCACACCAACCCCCGCTCGGACAGCACCGCGTACACCGCGTCCGCCGACTCCTGCGGGCTCTGCACCTGCGTCGGCAGGGTGAGCGCCGGGTCCGTGGGCGGCTCGTACGGGTCGTCGACGCCGGTCAGGCCGGTGAGGTGACCCGCGGCCTGGCGGGCGTAGAGGCCCTTGACGTCGCGCTCGCTGCACACCTCGACGGGGGTCGCGACATGCACCTCGATGTACGGCGTCCCGCTCGCCTCGTGGCGCTTGCGGACGGCCTCGCGGCTGTCGGCGTAGGGGGCGATGACCGGGACGACGGAGAGGACGCCGTTGCGGGCCAGGACCTCGGAGACGAGGCCGATGCGCTGGACGTTGGTGTTGCGGTCCTCGCGGGAGAAGCCGAGGCCGGCCGAGAGGAAGCGGCGCACCTCGTCGCCGTCGAGGACCTCCACGCGATGTCCCTCGGCTCTCAGCCGCTCCCCGAGGTGTTGGGCGATCGTCGTCTTACCCGCGCTCGGCAGTCCGGTGAGCCAGACGGTGGCTCCCTGAGCCCGTGCCGTGGTGGTCATGCGCAACAGTCCTCTTTCTTACCCGACGAGCGACGTCGTCGAAGATTAGGTAAGAACTCTGAGAGGACCTGCTAAAGAAGCTGAGGTTTAGCTGAGTGACTCGTGGTGCGCAAGAGGTCACGGGCTCCTGCCATGAACTGTTCACAATCAGCCGCTACGACTCCGCTGCTCCGCGGCGCCTGCCGTCACACCCCCGCGAACACCGCCCCCGCGTCCCGCAGCCGCTCGTGCAGCGCCCGGAACACCTCCGCCGAGCGGGCGCCCGGCCAATCCCGGGGGAGGAGGCCCGCGGGCAGTCCGGGGTCGACGTAGGGGAGATGGCGCCAGGAGTCCAGGGCGAGGAGGTAGTCGCGGTAGGCGTCCTCGGGTGGGGTGTCCGGGCGCTGCTCCCAGGCGTGCAGCACGGGCGCGTGGCGGTCGAGGAACGCCTGGTGCTGGGCGGCGATCGCGGGCAGGTCCCACCAGCGGGCCACGGCCTCGGCGGTCGCCGCGAAGCCGAGGTGTTCGCCGCGGAAGAAGTCCACGTACGGGTCGAGGTTCAGTCGCTGGAGGATGTGCCGGGTCTCCTCGTAGAGGCGGGCCGGTGCGATCCACACGCCCGGGGCGGCGGTGCCGAAGCCGAGGGCCGACAGGCGGGAGCGCAGGACGTGCCGCTTCTGGCGTTCCGACTCGGGTACGGAGAACACCGCGAGCACCCAGCCCTCGTCCTCCGGGGGTGTGGTCGCGTAGACGCGTCGGTCGCCGTCGTCGAGCAACTGCCGTGCCTCGGGCGAGAGTTGGTACCCGGCGGCGCCCTCTGCCGTACGGGCGGGCAGGAGCAGCCCGCGCCGTTTGAGGCGGGACACCGACGAGCGCACGGAGGGCGCGTCGACGCCGGCCGCGGCCAGGAGCCGGATCAGTTCCGCGACGGGAACCGGGCCGGGCACGAAGCGGCCGTACGCGCCGTAGAGCGTGACGATGAGAGACCGTGGAGCATGCTGGTCGGACACGTTGATCATCTTAGGCCGACGGCATCGCTGCTGGTCACCTCGGGTGCGTAACCTGAACTTTCACGGTCCGCGGGTCACCCGAGGGGCGGGAACGGTCAGGCGGCGACGGCGAGTTGGTCCGCCGGTACCCGGTGCGGGGCGACGATCCGGCCGTCGGGAAGGACGGCGCCCGTGTCGTCGAAGACGATCGCGCCGTCGCACAGCAGCGTCCAGCCCTGCTCGGGGTGGGCGGAGACGATGTGCGGGGTCTCGGCGACGGTGTCGGTCACGGGGCACGAGGGCTGGTGGGAACACATGGCGTACCTCCACGTCGGATGCGATCTGTTCCGGCGGCTCCGTCACCGCCCGCATCGCATATACAGACCATCCTCCCGGCGCGAACTCATCGGAACAGCCCGCTGTGAAGCGTGACAACACGCGGACAACACTCGGACGGTTCCACGACGCTCGGTGCGGAGCCGCCACCTAAGGGGTGACGATCGAGGCGGTCGGGCGGCTCGCCACCGAAGGAGTGAGGATCACGGGAGTCGGGGCCCGCGCCCGGTACCTGTGGAGGCCCCAACTCCAGGAGGTATCCCCATGTCCCTGCGTTCCGTCCTCGGTACGGCGGCCGGTGCCGCGCTGCTCCTGCTGGCCGCCGCCCCTGCCGCGCCCGCGTCCGCCGACCCGTACGAGACGGTGACGGTCGACCCCACGGGCACGATCGCCCCGGACGGCACCGTCACGCTCTCCGGCACCTACCGCTGTATCGGCAACTCCGGTGCGGTCTTTGTCAGTTCGTCCGTCAGCCAGAAGGACCCCTCGGTCCGGCACGGCATCGGCGGCACCCGCGCGGTCTGCGATGGCATGGAGCACGCCTGGGCGAACTCGGGCAAGCCGTCGTCCGACCCGGTCACCCCCGGCGCGGCCCAGGTCGAGGCCACGGTGATGGAACTCTCCGCCTCCGGCGGCCTGCCGCTGCCGCGCTTCCACGCGGTGCAGCACCAGGACGTCACCCTCACCCAGAGCTGACCTCCATGGCTCCGGCCCGACCCCCAAGTGGGGCCGGGCCGGAGGGAGTTCAGACCGTTCAGGCCGTTCAGGCCGTTCAGTGCTGGGTGTTGCTCGCCCAGATCGCGGTCGAGCCGCCCGAGTAGATCACCATGTTGCCGTCGCCCTGGAGGCGCAGGATCGCGCCGTCGTGGCCCTGGGTCTGGCTGGCCCAGACGGCGCGGTTGTCGGAGGTGTAGACGACGAGGTTGCCGTCCGCCTGGAACACCGCGTGGAAGTTCGAGCCGAAGGTCATGGTGGCCCAACGGGCCTTGTTGTTCTCGTCGTAGAGCACGAAGTTGCCGTCGGTCTGCATGCGCAGCCGGGCCTTGTTCGCGTTGATGGACTGGCCCGCCTTCAGCACCCGGGTGGCCGTGATGAGGACGTCCGACGGATAGCTGGACTTGGTGGTCGACTTGGTGGAACCCGACTTCGTCCCGGACTTGGTCGTCGTGGACTTCTTCGTCGCCTTCGCCGTCGGTTTCTTCGTCTTCTCGACCGTCGTCGGCTCGCTCACCGGCTGCGCGACGGTCTTCTTGCCCGACGAGGTCTTGTGCGGTGCTGCGACCTTCGGCGTGCTGTGTTTGGCGGGGGCGGTCGGGGTGCCCGAGGCGTACGCCCCGGCGCCTTGCGTCGCCGCTCCGTCGCCGAGGATCGTGCCCGCCTGGTCGGCGACGACACGGTTGTGGGTCTCCGGCGTCTTGTCCCGGCTCATCAGCAGTCCCGGTACGGCGATCAGCAGTGCGCCGAGCACCGCCGCGCCGGCCAGCAGCGGGCGGCCCGGGCGGCCGACGGACGCGGCCGCCGTGTCACCGGGGGTCGGTCCGTCGCCCTCGGGCATGCTCGCGGCCAGCGCCCCGGCGGGCGCCTCGGCCTCGGCCTCCTGCCGCGCCGACCGGGCGGCGGCAGCGGATTCCGGGCCGGTCGGCCCCGAAGGTTCCTCTGTCGTACGGCTGTTGGCGAGCGCCTCGGCCTCCGCCGCCGAGGTCGCGGGACGGCTCGGCGCCGCCGCGACCGGCTCCGCCGAGAGGGCCGCCGCGACGGCCTCCGCGGAGAGCGTCCCGGGGGAACCGGCCGCCCCTGAAGGGGACTTGGACGCCTCGCCCGCCGTACTCCCTGCCGTGCCCGCCGTCGCTGATGCACCGGTCGCCGATGTCGCCGCCGTCGCTTCCCCGGCCGTGGCGCCCGTCACAGAGTTCTCTGCCGCGTTCTCTGCCGCCGTTTTCCGCGCGGCCGGTCCGGTTCGGTCTGTCATCCGCCCTGTCCGCTCTCATTCGCCCAGCAGTTCGTCGTACGTCTGTGTGCGCAATCCTATTCACGTCCTTTCACGCGCATGCGCCAACGGCGGTTCCTTTCACCGGAGTTAACAATCGTCACGCACAAGCTCCGGCGCTGGTACGGGTGTTGCGCAACAGCCCATAATTCGCCGTACGGCACTGTTGTGCCGCACCGTGCCCACCCGCTGTGGACGTTCCGCTTTCCGGACCGGAGTGGGAACGCGCGTGCGGGGACGGCATGATGGGGTTGCCGCAACCGACAGGTGCCGACACGAGGAGGTCAGCTGAGTGCGCCAGGTACTGACGGTCTGTCCGGAGGGCACCGGGGACGCCCGGACGATCGGAGAGGCCCTGGCCAGGGCGCGCGGAGGCGCGGTGCTGAGTGTGCGCCCGGGGACGTACGAGGAGAACCTCGTCGTCACCACCCGGGTCACCATCGTCGCCGAACAGGCGCGCGGCACCGTCCGGTTGGCCCCGCGCAAGGGCACCGTGATCTCGCTGCGCGTCGACGCGGTGATGCTGACCGACCTCGTGGTGCAGGGCCAGGACGAGGAACATCCCGCCGTGGACGCCTCGCACGGGCAGGTCGCGATGCAGGGCTGCGATCTCTCCGGCGCCTCGTGGACGACCGTACTGGCGCGCAACTCCGGCTCGTTGGCGATGCGCGAGTGCCGGGTGTCGAACCGCACCGGCGCCGGTGTCGTCGTCACCTCGCCGACCGAGAGCTCGCTGGAGTCCTGCACCCTCGAACACTTCGGCACCAGCGGGGTGGTGATCGGCGAACGCGGCCGGGCCACCCTGCGCGGCTGCACCGTGCGGGACGCGCGCGGCAACGGCGTGCTCGCCAACGGGGATGCGCAGGGTTCCGTGGAGGACTGCGATCTCGCCTCAACGGACAAGCCGTCACTGGCACTTGAGGAGCGCAGCGCGATACGGGTGCTGCGGACCGTGATCCGCGACACCTCGATCGGTGTGCATGTGACCAGCGCCGCCCGCTGCGAGCTGGAGGAGGTGCGGGTCACCGGCTCCAGCGGGCCCGGCATCATCGTCTCGCACGGCAGTGACCCGGTGCTGCGCCGCTGCCGTACCGCTCGTACGACGGGCAACGGCCTTCTGGTGACCGACCGTTCGCGCGGTACGTACGAGGACTGCTGGCTGACCGGCGCCCAGCCGGCCGCGCTGCGGGTGGCCGGGGCCTCCTCGCCCACGCTCACCTCGCTGACCGTCCGCGACGGTGAGTCCGACGGCGTCCTGCTTGAAGAGGACTCGGCGGCCGAGCTGGAGCGCGTGGAGATCATCGACGTCAAGGGCGCCGGTGTGGTGATCCGCGGCAACGCCAACCCGCTGGTGCGGCGCGCCCGCATCACCGGCGCCGGCGGCTGCGGTGTGTCCGTGCGGGACGGCGGGCGCGGCCGGGTGGAGGACTGCACGGTCGAGGCGCCGGGCGGCGCGGGCGCGGAGGTCGCGGCGGGCGGCAACGTCTATCTCGCGGGACTCAAGGTCACCAACCCCGGCGGCGCCGGTCTGGAGATCGGCGGCGAGGGCACGGCCGCGCTCCGTGACGGCGAGCTGGTCTCGGCCGGCGGCTGCGGTGTACTCGTGGACACTGGCGGCGAGTTGACGGCCAACCGGGTACGGACCGCCGCCTCCGCCGAGCACGGTTTCCTGGTCCGCGACGGCGGCCGGGCCTCCCTGAACGGCTGCGAGGCCGCGGGCAACGACCGCGACGGCATCCGCGTCGAGTCGGAGGCACCGGTGTCGGTCGTGGGCTGCACGGTCCGTGACAACAAGGGCGGCGGCCTCGTCCAGGCCAAGGCCGGCGGTCGGCTCGCGGTGGAGAACCTCACCAGCACCGGCAACGAGTCCCGCGACGCCTGGGGCTTCGGCGAGGCCGAGGGCACCGACCCGGCGGGCACCGTCTCCGCCTCCGACGGCCCCGGCCGCCCCGACGGACCGATGGCCGCGCTGGAGAGCCTCATCGGCCTCGACAACGTCAAGGAACAGGTCCGCACCCTCGTCAACCTCACCCAGCTCGCCGCCCGCCGCGCCCAACTCGGCATGTCCGCACCGCCGATGAGCCGTCACCTGGTCTTCGCGGGCCCGCCCGGTACCGGTAAGACGACGGTCGCCCGGCTCTACGGCACGATCCTCGCCGAGCTGGGCGCCCTGCGCTCCGGACACCTCGTCGAGGTCTCCCGCGCCGACCTCGTGGCCCAAGTCATCGGCGGTACGGCCATCAAGACCACCGAGGCCTTCGAACGGGCCCTGGGCGGCGTCCTGTTCGTCGACGAGGCGTACACCCTCACCTCCGACTCCCGTGGTTCCGGGGCCGACTTCGGGCGCGAGGCCGTCGACACGCTGCTGAAGCTGATGGAGGACCACCGCGAGGACGTGGTCGTCGTCGCGGCGGGCTACTCCGACGAGATGCGCAGCTTCCTCGGCTCCAACCCCGGTCTGGCGTCCCGTTTCTCACGGACCGTCGAGTTCGAGAACTACTCGGTGCCGGAGCTGGTCGAGATCATGGAGAGCATGTGCGTACGCCACCAGTACGCACTCGCCGACGAGACCCGGCACGCGCTCGCGGTGCACTTCGAACGCATACCGAAGGACGCCGGATTCGGCAACGGCCGTGCCGCACGGCAGGTGTTCGAGGAGATGGTGGACCGGCAGGCGGTGCGCCTTTCCGCGCTGACCGACGTGACCGAGCAGGACCTTTCCCTCCTGCTGCCGCAGGACATCAGCGAGGAGGCGGCCCGTACCGCCGCCGACGGACCGAACGCCGTCGATCCCGGCGACGACGCGCTGAGCAGGCTGGACGCGCTGGTCGGACTCCACGCGGTGAAGCGGGACGTCACCGACCTCGTCAACCTGGTGTCCACGGCCAAGCAGCGCGAGGCCGCCGGACTCCCGGTGCCGCGCCTCAGCCACCACCTCGTCTTCACCGGCCCGCCGGGCACCGGCAAGACCACGGTCGCCCGGCTCTACGGCGAACTCCTCGCCTCCCTGGGCGTGTTGCCGCGCGGCCAGCTCGTCGAGGTCTCCCGCGCCGATCTCGTCGGCCGATACGTGGGCCACACCGCGCAGTTGACCCGCGAGGTCTTCGAACGGGCCCTGGGCGGTGTGCTGTTCGTCGACGAGGCGTACACCCTCACCCCGCGTGAGGCGTCCGGCTCCGACTTCGGCCGGGAGGCCGTGGACACCCTGCTGAAGCTGATGGAGGACCACCGCGACAAGGTGGTCGTCATCGTCGCCGGGTACACCCAGGAGATGGAGACGTTCCTCGCCTCCAACCCCGGACTGTCCTCCCGCTTCTCGCGCAGAGTCGAGTTCGCCGACTACTCCTCCGACGAGCTGGTCACCATCGTGCGCGAGCACGCCGTACAGCTCGGCTACGAGTGCGCGGCCGGGCTCGGGCCGGTGCTCCGGCAGTACTTCGACTCGCTGCCCCGCGACCGGTCGTTCGGCAACGCGCGCACCGCCCGGCAGATCCTGGAGCGGATGATGACCCGACAGGCGGGCCGGCTCAGCAGACTGGCTGTCCCCAGCCTCGACGACCTGCGGCTGCTGCTCCCGGAGGACCTCGCCGATCCGACGACCACGTCTTCCACCTCCAGTGGGGCGGCCCGGGCATGACGACGACATACGGCAAGGCCGTCGCCGCCGGTCTGGCGCTGCTGTTGACGGGCGCCGCGAGCGCGATCGGCGCCGGGTCCGCGTCGGCGGCGGGCAGTACGGTCCAACTCCCTGTGCTGGCAACGCAGTTGGACGCAGACGCGGACTGCGCGACGGGCTCGGACCGGCGTGCCACCGATGTGCCCTGGGAGCAGGTCTCGCTCCAGCTGAGCCGCACCTGGCCGTTCGCGTCGGGCACCGGGGTGACCGTCGGCGTGGTCGACACCGGGGTCTCGTCCGCCGCGCCCGCGCTGAAGGG
The DNA here is from genome assembly GCF_044457795.1 of Streptomyces sp. NPDC050528. NCBI lineage: Bacteria > Bacillati > Actinomycetota > Actinomycetes > Kitasatosporales > Streptomycetaceae > Streptomyces > Streptomyces sp. NPDC050528. The sequence goes on along the minus strand of NZ_JBITHH010000006.1, from coordinate 392,782 downwards.
GCGGGTCACCGCGGTCGGCGACGCCGGGACCGACTGTGTGGGGCACGGCACCTTTGTGGCCGGGCTGGTCGGTGCGGCCGTAGAGGATGGTGTGCGGTTCGCGGGAGTCGCGCAGCAGGCGCGGATTCTCGCGGTGCGGGGGAGTGACGCGCGGGGGAAGGTCACCGCGGGGCAGGTCGCGGACGGGATCCGGGCCGCCGTGGACGGCGGGGCCAAGGTGGTGACGGTGTCGGCTGCTCTTGCCGGTGACACCGCCGGGCTGCGGTCGGCGGTCGCGTTCGCCGCGAAGAAGGATGTGCTGGTGGTCGCCGCGGCGGTGCCGGACGCGCCGTCCACCGCCGGGTCGTCCACGGAGAGTCCGCCGGCCCGTGACTACTACCCGGCCGCCGAGGACGGTGTGCTGTCCGTCCTTGACGTCGATGTCTCCGGGAAGCGGCCGAGTGGTGCGTACACGACGTCCAGTGCGGCAATTGCCGCCCCTGGAGACGGAGTTGTTGGCATCGGGCCTAAGAAGGCCGGGCACTACATCGGGTCGGGGGCGTCTCTGGCTGCCGGGTTTGTGGCGGGGGCGGCGGCGTTGGTGCGGTCCGTCCATCCGGACCTGACGGCGGCCCAGACCGCGGCGCTGCTTCGTAGCTCCGCCTACCCGGCCGACGTGCCTCGTCTTGACCCGTACGCGGCGGTTACCTCGGTTCTGAGCGGCGCCGCGGTTGCACCGGCTCGGGGTGGCTCCGGTGCCCCGGTCCACCTGCCTGCCGACAAGGCGGCCGGGCCGCTGCGGCGGGCGTTGTGGCCTGCGTCGGCGGGGCTTGCGGTGATTGTTGCGGTGGTGTGGTTGGGGTTGATTTTGCCTCGGGGACGGCGGTTGGGCTGGAAGCCGTCTGGTCGGCCGGGGGGTGCGGGGGGCGTGGTTGCGGCGGAATCGGTGGAACCTGCGGTTCCGGCGAGTGCGGGTACGTCACTGGAGGGCTGAGGCCTTTGGAGGCGCCGGGCCGGTTAGTGGGTGCCTACGGTCGGTGGGTACCTGCGGGTCGGTGGGGGCTGGTCGCGCCCCGCGGCGGAGCCGCTGATCGATACAGCCCCGCGCCCCTGGGGGGTTGGGGCTTGGGGCGGTTTCGAGGCGCGGGCCCAGGTCGAGCACCCTGCCCGGTGTACATGCGCGTGCCCGTGCCGCGGCCCCCGAACTGCCAACCGCCCCACCCCACTTGGCTCCCGGGACGAGTCACCCCGCCCCAGGAGCCGTACCGCAACGGCCAGTTGGCTATTCCTCCGTCGCTTCCGCTGCCAGGGCCGTCTGGATGAGGGACGGTTTGCGGCGGACGATGTGGAGGGCTCGGCCTGGGGGGAGGACTCGGGGTTTTACGTTGCCGAAGACGTAGCCCTCCGAGGGGGAGCAGGACATCAGGATGCCTGGGGTGTTGACCTCGTCCATGCGGCGTAGGAGCTGGTCGTTCAGGCCGCGGCCCGCGCCCGTTGCCGAGCGGGCTACCACCACGTGGAGGCCCAACTCGTGGCCCAGGGCGAGGTGTTCGAAGAGCGGGGCGAACGGGTGGTCCATGACCGTGCCGCCGCCGACCATGTCGTAGTCGTCGACGAGGACGAACAGGCGCGGGCCCGTCCACCAGTCGGCCTGGCGCATGCGGGCCGGGGTGATCTCCTGGCCCGGGACGCGGGTGCGCAGGGCTTTTGCCGAGCCGCCTACCAGTTGTTTCAGGGCCTCCAGGGCTACCGCGTGGCCCAGGCGGTATTCCTCGGGGACCGCGTCCACCAGGCCGCGGCGGTAGTCCACGACCAGGATGCGGGCCTCGGCCGGCGTGTAGCGGGCGACGACCGAGTCCGCCACCAGTCGGAGGAGGTTCGTCTTGCCGCTCTCCGTGTCGCCCACGGCCACCAGGTGCGGGGTGCGGGAGAAGTCGTGCCAGACCGTGCCGAGGGTCTCCTCGTCCTGGCCGAGCGGGATCTTGAGGCTGAGGCCGTCGCCGAGTTCGGGCTCGGGGAGTTCGGCGGCGGGGAGTCGGTGCGGGAGCATCCGGACCTGAGGGGCGCGGGGTCCGTGCCAGGCCGAGGCGATCCTGTCGACCAGGTCCGCTACGCCCTCGGAGAGGGTTTCGGGGTCCGTGGAGCCGTCGCCTCGCGGTAGCGCCGAGAGGAAGTGGAGTTTTGTCTCGACGGTCAGGCCTCGGCCGGGGATCTGGGGAACCGCGCTCGCCTTGCGGATGTCCACGACGGAGTCCATCGTGTCGCCGAGCCGGAGTTCGAGGCGGGTCGCGGACTGGTCGCGGACCGGGGCGGTGAGTTCCAGCCAGCGGGCCGTGGCGACGATCAGGTGGATGCCGTAGTTGAGGCCGCTGGTGGCGATCTGGTTGAACGTCGGGATGAACTGGTCGAAGTTCTGCCGGACCGCCGACCAGCCGTCGATCACCAGGAAGATGTCGCCGTGCGGTTCGTCGGGGAACTCCCCGGCCGCCCGGCGGCGCCGGTACGTGGACATCGAGTCGATGCCGTTGTCCAGGAAGAACTGCTCGCGCTGGGTGAGGACGGCCGTCACTTCGGCGACCGTACGGCTGATCCGCTCGGTGTCGAGGCGGGCCGCGACCCCACCGACGTGCGGCAGGCCGGTGAGCTGGGAGAGCGTGCCGCCGCCGAAGTCCAGGCAGTAGAACTGGACTTCGCGCGGGGTGTGGGTGAGAGCCAAAGCCATGATGAGGCTGCGCAGGACTGTGGACTTGCCGCTCTGTGAGCCGCCCGCGACGGCCACGTGGCCGCCCGCCCCGGCGAGGTCCACCACGAGCGGGTCACGGCGCTGGTCGAAGGGCTTGTCGACCAGGCCGACCGGGACCCGGAGCTTGCCCGCGCCGTTCCAGCGGGCCGCGTTCAGGCCGCGGTCCGGGTCCTCGCTGAGGCCGCCGAGGAGGACGTCGAGCGGGGACGCGGTGTCCAGCGGCGGCAGCCACACCCGGTGCGCGGGCGGCCCGGAGTCGCGCAGCCGGTCCAGCGCCACCGCCAGCAGGCTCTCGGCGTTCTCCTCCGCCTCGGGCTCCGGCACGACCGCGGCCGGCGCGGGAGCGCGCGGCACGATGTAACCGGTCGACCAGGGCACCACCTGTGTCGCGACCCGGGCCTGCGCTACCGCACCGCCGCGCCTGCGGTACGGGCCGGAGACATAGGCGGCGCGGAAGCGGGTGAGGGCCTCGATGCCGGACTTGAGGTAGCCGCTGCCGGGCTGGGACGGGAGTTCGTAGGCGTCGGGGACGCCGAGGACACCCCGGGACTCCATCGCGGAGAACGTGCGCAGACCGACCCGGTACGACAGGTGCGACTCCAACTGGTGCATCCTGCCCTCGTCCAGGCGCTGCGAGGCGAGCAGCAGATGCACGCCGAGGGACCGGCCGAGGCGGCCGATCATCACGAACAGCTCCATGAACTCCCGGTGCGAGGCGAGGAGTTCGCTGAACTCGTCGACGACGACGAACAGGCTGGGCATCGGGGCGAGATCCGCGCCGCCCGCCCGCGCCTTCTCGTACTCCAGGGCCGACGTGTAGTTGCCCGCCGACCTCAACAGCTCCTGGCGGCGGATGAGTTCACCGTGCAGCGCGTCCTGCATGCGCTCCACCAGGGCGGCCTCGTCGGCGAGGTTGGTGATGACGGCGGAGGTGTGCGGGAGCTCGTCCAGGCCGAGGAAGGTCGCGCCGCCCTTGAAGTCCACGAGGACGAAGTTCAGGGTCTCGGAGGAGTTGGTGAGCGCCAGGCCCAGGACCAGGGTGCGCAGCAGCTCCGACTTGCCGGAACCGGTCGCGCCGATCAGCATGCCGTGCGGGCCCATGCCGCCCTGCGCGGACTCCTTGATGTCCAGTTCCACGGGCCGCCCGTCCGCGCCGACCGCGATCGGGACGCGCAGCCGGCCGGAGCCGGTGTGCCGCCGCCACAGCGTGTCGGGGTCGAGCCGGTGCAGGTCCGCGATACCGAGCAGGGTCGTCAACTCGGTGTCGTTCGAGAGCGGTTCGACCGCGTCGGAGGTAAGACTCATCCGGTACGGCGCGATCAGCCGGGCCAGCGCCTCGGCGGCGACGGGACCGACCCGGTCGGGGCGGCCCAGCACGGTGGACTGTTCCTTGCGGCTGCGGTCCGTGCGGACCAGGGCGACCGCGTCCGGGGAGACGTCCAGGCGCAGGGTGGTGCGGCCGGGGCGCCAGGTGAGACTGTCGGAGAGGTCGAGGACGACCGCGTTGCGGTAGCCGGGACCGTCGAAGCGGTGGCCGGCCGGGATGGCCGCGCCGTCCACGATGACGACGACCAGCGGCTCGTCACGGCCGGGCACAGCGTCGGGGTCGAACGCGGGCCGCTCGGAGAACTCGCTGCCGAGCTGGTCCTCCAGATCGGTGAAGGCGGAGGCCACCATGCGCAACGGGCCCGCGCCGTCGGTCTCCTGGGGGTGCTGGTTGTGCGGCAGCCACTTCACCCACTCCCACTCGGCGCGCACCTCGTCACCGGCGCAGACCGCGATCCACAGCTCCTCCGGCGGGTGGAACAGGGCCAGTTGGGACAGCGCGGCGCGCAGCATCCCGCGCGCGGCATCCTGGTCGCCGTGCACCAACACCCGTGACCAGGACCGCAGATACAGGGCGATCGGCTGGCCGGGCACCGTGCTGTAGGCGCGGATGAAACGGCGCAGGGCGTGCGCGCACAGCGGTTCCAGGTCCTCAACGGGCTTGCTGGAGACGGGAGTCAGCCGCATCGCGAGCTGCTGGTCGCCGACGGCTATCCGCACCTCGCCGAAGTCGTCGTCCTTCACCCGGCGCTCCCACAGCCGCGTGGTGCGGACCATGGTGCGCAGCACCCGGGGCTCGGGATGCCGCCAGGCGAGGGCGAGCTGCTGCTCCACCACGGACCGCTGCACGGTACGGCGACTCTGCGCCAAGTAGCGCAGATAGTCCCGGCGTTCACCGCGCAGCCGCTGCTTGCGGTCACCGGCCTTCCGCATGACCTGGCCGATCATCATCGCGCCGGCGGCCATCACCATCATGCCGAGCGCGATGTACATGAAGACACCGCTGGACTGGCCGCCCGACCGCAGGAACAGCATCATCATCGAGACCGACATCATGGCCATCGGCAGATACGTCCACACCGCGGACGTGTCCGGAACGGTCTCCATGAGGGTCGGCGGTTCCTGGAGGACCAACTCGCCTGCGGGCATGTCGGGTCCACGACGGCGGGCAGGACGACGGAACAGGACCACGCTCAACGCTTGGGGCTCCTAACGGACTTCACGCACCGGGGCGGCATGTGGGGGCATGCACCGGAACGGGCCTCGGCACTGGCACGGTGGAGGACGCTGTCAACACCGTTGGTGGGGGCTCCCGTTGACACGCGTCGTAGGGAGTGTCAGTAGTGTGCACCCCGTCAACTCTGTACGTCCATGTCACCCCCCCGCTTCACAGGCACGCTGTTTCCCTCAGTTCCCCCCACCCCCGCACGCCGCGCCGCGTGCCCCCGTTTCGATGTCCAGGAGACGTGAGCCCCGGTATGACCGACACTTCCGTGACCGGCCTGTGCCACCTGACCGTGCGGGCCCCGGCCCGCACCATCGACCTCGCCGTGCCGTCCGACGTGCCGGTCGCCGACCTGCTGCCCACCGTGCTGCGGTACGCCGGTGAGGAGGCCGAGGAGACCGGTCTCGAACACGACGGCTGGATACTCCAGCGCCTCGGCGGCCGCCCGCTCGACGACGAGGCGACCCTCGCCTCGCTCGGGCTGACCGACGGCGAGGCGCTCCATCTCCGGCCGCGCACCGAGGCGTTGCCCGAGGTACGCCTCGACGACCTGGTCGACGGGATCGCCGCGGTCACCCGGGACCGGCTGCACGGCTGGAGCCCCGAGGCGGCCCGCCGCCTGCTGCGCGGCCTGGTCGCGGTGGCCGTACTGGCCGGTCTTGTCCTGCTGGCGCTGCCGGGCGCCCCGGCGTCGCTGCGCGCGGCGACCGCCGTAGGAACCGGGCTGTTGCTGTTGGCCGGGGCCGCGTCGGCGAGTCGGGCGGTCGACGATCCGATGACCGGCACCGTTCTCGGTCTGCTCGCGTCGCCCGCGCTCGCGATCGCGGGGTGGCTGGTGCCGGGTGGTGAGCTGAGCGGTCCGCAGGCCCACCAGGTGCTGGGGGCACGGCTGTTGGGGGCGGCGGCGGCCTGGGCGGGCGGTGCGATCCTCGCCCTCGCGGCCTCCGCGGCCCGCACCCCGCTGTTCCTCGCCTCCGCGCTCGTGGCGTTGGCCACAGCGGTGGGCGGCGTCCTGATGACGGTGTTCGACGTCCGCGTGGCGGGCGCGGCCGGGGTCGTCGCCTCGCTCACGGTGCTGCTCGGCGGTCTGGTGCCGTCGCTGTCGTTCAAGTTCGCAGGGATGCGGATGCCCGCGCTGCCCACCAACGCGGAACAGCTCCAGGAGGGCATCGAGCCCTACCGGGGCAACGACGTCGCCGTCCGCACCGAGCTCGCGGGCGAGTGGATGACCGCGCTCTACGGCGCGACGGGCGTTCTCTCGTCGGCCTGCCTGGTGGCGCTGGCCCGCCGCCCGAGCCTCCCCGCGCTGCTGGTCGCGCTGGTCCTGTCGCTGCTGCTGCTCCTGCACGGCCGGGGCCTGGTGAACACCGCGCAGCGGCTGGTGCTGGTGCTGCCGGGCGCGTGGGGCCTGTTGCTGCTCGCGTTCGGCTGGGGGCTGCGGCTGTCCGGCACCGAGCGGACACTGCTGGTCGCGGGCCTGCTCGCGGTGGCGGCGGCGCTCACGGTCGCGGTGTGGACCGTACCGGGACGCCGCCTGGTCCCGTACTGGGGACGCGCGGCGGAGATCCTGCACTCCCTGCTGGCGATCGCCCTCCTGCCGCTGACCCTGTGGCTGCTGGGCGTCTTCGGCACCCTCCGCGGCATCTTCGGCTGACCGCGTGCCGGCCCTGCGGACAAGGGACGGGTGAACCGGCCGTCGTTCCGGGCCGGTTCGAGAGCCGTCGGTCCGCGAGCACGGGCCGAGGACGTCGAACGAGAGCAGGAACCGGACGCGGTGTCACGGGCCCACCGGCCCGTCGATCCGTGAGCAGGGTCCGGGCACAGCCGAGCGAACAAGAAGCTGAACGACCAGCCGGGAGGAAAGCGTGCGGTCGAAGCGCGACCAGGTGCAAGCGCACACGTTCATGATGGGCCGCCTGACCTCGGGCATGCTGCTCGCCGACCCGGACGCACCGGAGAGCCCGCTGGGCCGTACCAGCCGGGGTGCCCTCGTCGGGCTGATCGTCGGCGTGCTGTTCTGCGCCGGGGCGCTGGTGTTCGGGCTGCTCAGGCCCGGCGGCAACGACGCCTGGCGCAGCGGCGACACCCTGATCGTCAACAAGGACACCGGCGCCCGCTACCTGTACGCCGACGGCAGGCTGCGCCCGGTGCGCAACTACGCCTCGGCCGTGCTGATCGGCGGCGCCGACCTGAAGACCACGTCGGTCGGGTCGAAGTCGCTGGCGGGCACCCCGGTCGGCAGGCCCGTCGGGATCACCGGCGCCCCCGACTCCGTACCGGGCACCGGTGACCTGGAGTCCTCGCCGTGGGAGGTCTGCTCGACTGGCTCCGGCAGCTCGACGACCCTCGTGCCGGGCGCCCCGGTGGCGACCGACCCGGTCGGCGCGAAGTCGGCGCTGGTGGTCAAGGGCCCTGACAAACACACCTACTTGGTGTGGCAGGGCAGCCGCCTTGAGCTGGACGAGGACTCGGGCGCCGCGGAGTCCCTCGGCTACGCGCCCGTGACCCCCCGCCCGGTCTCGGCGGCCTTCCTGGACGCCCTGGTGACCGGCCCCGACCTGGCCACCCCGAAGGTCGAAGGCCGCGGCACGACCGGCCCCGAACTCGGCGGCAAGGCCACCCGGATCGGCCAGGTGTTCCGCGTGGTCGCGGGCTCCGGCAACCAGGAGTACCTCCTCCAGAAGGACGGCCTCCACCCGGTGACGGACACCCAGTCGGCCCTGCTGCTGGGGGATCCGGAGACCCGCAAGGAGGCCTACGACGGAGGGGCCCCGAACGTCGTCACCATCGACGTCTCCGACCTGCGGGCCCACCAGGCACCGGGATCGGCCGGCACCGACCCCTCGGTCGCCGGGCTCCCGGACACCCCGCCGAGCGCGCTGGCCCTGGCGGCCGGCGAGTCGGTGTGCGCCCAGGTCGACCCGGCCGACGGACAGGTACGGGTGACCTCGGTCCGGGTCGCGGAGTCCGCGCTGTCCCCGACGGCCCAGGCCGACCCGACGGCGCTGACCGCGGCCTGCGTGAACGTGGACCAGGTGGTGACCCGGCCCGGACACGGCACGCTGGTACGGGCGTTGGGCGCGGCCGGCGAGACCGTCGGCGACACCACGTTCCTGGTCGGCGACGACGGCGTGAAGTACCGCATCCCGGACGCGAACGCCCTCGCCGCCCTCGGCTACGGCGGGGCCACGCCGGTGAAGGTGCCGTCCACGCTGCTGTCGATGCTGCCGACCGGCCCCGAACTCAGCGCCCGGGCAGCCGCGTCGGACTCCGGCTCGGTCGGCGCAGGTACGGGCGGCGCGGCGGCGCAGTGCGGCACGGCGAACGGAGCCGGTCCCGGCGGACGGTCCGGCATCGAGGCCGGACTTCCCGCCGTACCCGGACAGGCCCCGGCGGCGGGCGGCGGATCCCTCAACTCGGCCTCGGGGACCGCGAACTGACGAATTCACGCCGATGGAGATCGTGTTCACGCCAAAGCGGGTTCAGGCCAGAACCATTGCCCGCGGAAGCGCGTGTTCCGGTCAAGTTGCCTACCGGTAAAAGGCTTTGAACGGAAGCGGTGGGCAACCTCAGATCTTCCTCAGTTCGTTGTCAGCGCAACTTCCGTCAATCTAGGCTCAGTTGCACTCGTACCTCAGATCGACTTACGAAAGGTGGGACGATGGCTGGAGATGGCCAGCAGTCAAGCGAAGGTTCGACCCGGAACGGAATCCAGGCCCTGGAGAGCGCCTTCAGCGGCATCGTGAAGATCCGTCAGGACGTCGACAGCACCCGTTCCACCCTGGGCAGCGGCTACCAGGGCAGCGACGGCGGCCAGTACGGCCAGCTCCTCGCACAGTGGGACGGCCAGTGCAACGTCATCCTCAAGAACCTCGAGGACGTCATCGACCGGCTGAACCAGAGCCTCGTGGAACACAACAAGACCCAGGGTTCCTCGAACGACTCCATCAACCAGGCGTACAACGCGGCGCAGTCGGCCTTCGACCAGCTCGCCGGCTGACCTGCGCCCGCTTCCTCGTGACCACGCGGTCACGTCCGATCCCCCCATCGCGTAAGAGAGGCAAGCTGTGGCAGACAACCTGTCCGACGGTGTCATCTACGTCAGCTACAACCACATGTCGAACGCCGCGGACGACATGGTGGCGCAGACCAAGGCGATCGCCCAGACGCTGTCCAACCTCGAAGCGGAACTCAGCGAGCTCTCCAAGACCTGGTACGGCAACGACGCCGACACCTACCGCCAGAAGCAGGCGGCCTGGGACGGCGCGGTGCAGAACATGGAGACGCTGCTCACCTCGCACTCACAGCTCCTCAACGAGATCTCGAACGGCTACAAGTACAGCGAGAACTCGCTCAGCCAGATGTGGTCCGAGGTCACCATCGGCCGCTGAGCCGGCCGGCTCCACCGCACCGACCGGTCACCTCGCGGTCGGTGCGGTCCAGGCTCCTTCCCGTTCCGTCGCCGCGCCGTACGCCCAGGGTCGGCGCGTTCCGCCCGCGGAGGCACCCATGGCAGATCTGACCCACCTCGACTCGACCGCGCTGAAGAACTTCAAGAACACCGACGTCGCCGACTTCATCACCGACCTGGTGAACATCCGCAAGGACAACGCGGGCGTCCGGTCCCTGAAGAACCTGATCGCCGAGACCGGTGCCGGCTCCGCCCAGGGCCTCGCCAAGATCCTGCGCATCGGCCTGATGAACGGCGGCGACAGCAAGGACCCGGTCGGCGGGGCCACGCTCGTCGAGGCGCTCAAGACACAGGCGACCGCGCTGGACAAGATCCTCACCGACCAGAAGACGCTCTTCGACGACATCGACAGCGCGCTGGACGAGACGATCACCACCCTGCTGAAGACACAGGGCGACAGCCTCGACTCGATCGACGGCGAGAAGCTGCTGGACATCTTCGACACCGTCGACGGCGACATGAGCGGCAGCGACTCGAAGACCTCCTGAGGCCGGTGCGCGGCCCGCCGGCTCCCGCTGAGCCCCGGGCCCCGCACCCCGCTCCCGCCCTGTCCCCGCCCCCACATTCCCAGCAGCGGAGTTCCGCCCCATGGCCGACAGCACCCCGTCCCCCGGGACCCCCACCTACGACGCGGACGACTACTTCGCCCAGGCCGTCACCGACTTCACCGGGTACACGATCCCGACCCGGTCGAGCCTGTTCACCAAGCTCAGCAGCTCGAACAGCGACGACTTCGCCGACCTCAAGCTGTTCCGGATGGACATCCAGGGCATCGACATGAGGTCGGTGACCGCGGCCGACTACTCGGCGATCGGCGGCTGGCAGGTCAACAAGGGCGAGGACTACGACCTGGCCTTCTACGACGCCGGCGGGGACGGCGCGCACGACAGCGTGAGCATGAAGAAGGCGCGGATCGTGATGATCGGCGTCACCGTCGACGAGAACGGCCGCGCCACGCTCTGGAGCGGCGGCGAGGTCACCGGCGGCGGCGCGTTCGAGGGCTCGTACTCGCACACCCAGTGGGACTCGGGGCCCATGGCCCAGTACATCTCGGGCAGCAAGCTGGTCCTCGACCACCTGCTGGCGTCGCCGTACAACACGCAGGGCTTCGAGTACAGCGGGCTGTCGGTCGTCGACGACAACGCCGTCGACATGCTGTCCTTCGAGACCACCGGGCAGTCCTTCGACCGGGTGGTGCAGTTCTTCAAGGACCACTCGGACATCGTCGACAAGTGGATGACCTCGCTCGGCGAGGACCAGGCGGCCTGGAAGGGCAAGGCGGCCAGCCTCTTCTGGCATCTGCTGGACGAGCTGAAGACCAACTACAACGGCTACGTCTCGCAGTTGGGCGGCAGCGACTACACGCCGACCAACAGCACCCTCGGCGGCTACGTCCCGAAGTCGAAGCTGAGCGACGCGCTGGCCGCCGCGCAGACGGCCCTGAAGAACGCGGTCACCGCGCTCCAGGCCGCGTGGACCGACTGGGCGTCGGACGGCCAGCACGACCCGCACTACCACGTGAAGAAGATCCTCGACGAGATCAGTCAGTGGGTCATCAACAACAACATCAACCACGTGCTGTCGTCGACGACGTCCACCTACAGCGAGTACGGAGGCGGCGACTACACCTCCTACTCCACGGACGCCAACTTCAAGCAGAACGTCCCCGAGTACGGCGACCTCACCCAGCACACCACCTGGCAGAAGGTCGCCGACGCCGCCGTCAAAAGCTGGTCGGACCACGCGGACTCCAAGCTCAAGCAGCCGTCCATCGACGCGCTCAGCGCCGTGAAGAACGCCTGGGCCGACGTACAGGACGCCTTCGACGACGAGATCAAGAACAAGAACAACGAGTCGCTCTCCGAGGTCCTCCAGAAGGAGGAGAACGAGATCGCCGAGGACGAGGCGAAAGAGAACAACGACAAGCTCAACGAGAACCTGAACAACCTCGGTGACAACCTCAACAACCTCGGCGACAACTTCAACAATCTCAACGACAACCTGAACGACAACCTCAACAACCTCGGGGACAACCTCAACAATCTCAACGACGGCCTGAACGACAACCTGAACAACCTCGGCGACGGCCTCAACAACCTCGGCACAAACCTCAACACCAATCTGAACGACAGCCTCAACAACATTGGTGACGGCCTGAATTCGAGCCTCAACAACCTGAACGACGATCTCGGCAACAGCCTGAACAACGTCGGCAGCGGGCTCGACGACCTCAACACCAACAGCCTGTTGAACGACAGCGGTCTGAACGGCGACGGTACGAACGGCAACGACCCGACCCAGCTGGCCAGTTCCATCCTCAACGGCGGCCTCAACCCGAATTCGTTCCTGACGAGCAGCGACCCCACCAAGAGCGGCTCGACCACGCTCAACTCCCCGACCGGGGGCACCACTCAGCTCAACGGCGACGGCAGCCTCACCACGACGTTCCCGGACGGCTCGACCCAGACCATCGACCCGTCGACCGGCCTGGTCACCACCACCAACCCGGACGGCACCACCTCGGTCTCCCAGCTCAACCCGGGCACCAGCATCACCAACCCGGACGGCTCGACGACCACGCTCAACGACGACGGAACGCTCACCACCAAGTTCCCGGACGGCACGACCCAGACCCTCAACCCGGACACCGGCCAGGTCAGCACCACGAACCCGGACGGCTCCACCTCGGTCTCCCAGCTCAACCCGACCGACGGCTCCTTCACCACCCCGGACGGCTCGACGGCCCAGCTCAACGCCGACGGCTCACTGACCACGAAGTTCCCGGACGGCTCCACCGAGACCCTCAACCCGGACACCGGCCAGGTCTCCGTCACCGACCCTTCCGGCAACGTCACCACCACGCACCTCAACCCGGGCGACTCCTTCACCAACCCGGACGGCTCGACCACCACGCTGAACGACAACGGCACGCTGACCACCAAGTTCCCGGACGGCTCCACCCAGACCCTCAACCCGGACACCGGCCAGCTCACCACCACCGACCCGTCGGGCCACACCACCACCACCGACATCGACGGCACCGACCTCCCCTCGTCCTCGCTGAACACGAGCGGCCTCAACACCAGCGGTCTCGACACGAGCGGCCTGGACACGAGCGGGCTGAACAACGGCACCAGCCTCGACACCAGCGGCCTCAACACGACGGGCCTCAACAGCGGCGGCCTCAGCGGCGGCGGTCTCAACTCGTCCTCCGGCGGCCTGGATTCGGGCCTCGACAGCGGCTACGACGACTACGACAGCACCCCCTACACCGGCGGCGCGCTGCGCTCCGACTCCCTCGACACCGCCGCTCTCGGCGCCTCCACCGGAGAGCAGAGCGCGTCCAGCGGCACCCCGCTCAACCCGATGGGGATGGGCGGCATGGGAGGCATGGGCGGCGGCGGTATGGGCGGTGGCGGCGGCGGTGGCCAGGGCGGCACCAGCGAGCGCACCCGCGCCGTCCTCACCGACCCGTCCAACGGCAGCACCCGGCGCGGCCGGACCAACCGCGCGGCATCCGTGGACGAGGACGAGGACGTCGTCTACACCCGGCCCACCACGTCCAGCGCCCCGTACCCGGTGGGCGGCCCCGGCGCCAACGGCGCCGGACAGAACGGCCGTTCGACCGAGAGCGGCGACCGCGCCCGGGACGCGTGGCTCACCGAGGACGAGGACGTCTGGGGCACCGACGAGGGCGGTTCGCCGGCGGTGATCGGCCGATGAGCAGCGAGTCGATCGAGCAGCGACTGGCCAAGGCGGTCGCCGAACTGGAGGCCACCGAGGCCGCCGTGGCCCGCGCCGAGAGCGAACTCGCCCACGCCGAGAGCACGGTGCGCTCCGCCGACCGCGCGGTCGAGGTGACCGTCAGCGCCCAGGGCGACCTGCGCGACCTGACCTTCCTGGACGACAAGTACCGCACGATGCCCGCGGGTCAGCTCGCCGCGAGCGTCCTGGAGGCCGTGCAGGAGGCCCGGGCCCGGATGGCCCGGCACGTCATGGCCACCTTCGAGCCCTTCACCAAGGCCAACCCCGAGGCACCCGAGATCACCGGTTTCGACGTGGACTGGAACAAGATCTTCGGGCCCGGCGTCCTGGAGGGCCCCAAGGGCGGCCGACGGCGCGGGGCCGGCCGGCTCCGCGACGAGATCAGCGAAGACCCGGAGGACTGAGAAGACGATGGCTTCGAACGCCTACTCCGCCACCCCGCCCGCGCTCGTCGCCGGCACCCGGCAGATCGAGCAGATCAGCCGGCTGGCCAATGAGATGATCAACGAGTTCATCACGGATGTGTCGTCCACTTCCGGCTGGCCGGGAGACAACGACAGCTACGCCCAGCAGATGCGGCCGCAGGAGAAGCAGCAACGGGAGGGCTCCATCACGACCGGCTCGTCCCTCTCCGAGGCGATCGTCAGCGTCGGCGACGGCACCCTCACCAACCTCAAGAGCGTGCTGGGCACGCAGAACGGCGCGCTCGACGCCATCCACGACTCCAGCATCAACACGGGCGACACCGACGGTGGTTCGCACGGCGGAAAGCACTGACACAGCGGATCGCCCCTGATGACCATCCACGCGTCGCCCCAGCTGAACAACCTCATGTTCGTGCTCATCGGCGAGAAGTTCCTCCAGGCCGACGAGGACATGGCATTCGCCAACGGCAAGCCGTACGAGCGGCTGGGCCGGCGCATGCGTGACCTCTCGGACCTGATCGAGCAGACCGCCGGTGGGGTGGGGCGCGCGCTGCCGCCGCAGGTCGGGAACAACTATGTGCGGGCGATGCACATGTTCCTCGACAGCGGCGGCGTCAACTACCTGAAGGATTTCGCCGACCAGCTCGACAGCATCGGGCAGTCCCGCACCAAGTCCTCCATGGACATCATGGAGTCGAAGTGGCAGATCATCGCCGAACTGGTGCGGCTGCTCATCGAGTTGCTCGTCATCGCGGTGCTGTCCGCCTTCACCGGGGGTTCCGCCTCCAGCCAGGCCGCGGTGGCGAAGGCCCGCAGCCGGGTCGCCATTCTCACGCTGATGGAATGGCTGATGAAGAAGACGCACCTGATGCCCAGCATCACGGAGGCGATCGAAGAGGCGTTCACGACGTTCGCGGTACGGCTGGCCATGATGCTGGGCGCGCCCAAGGGCCGCCGCCCGCACGGGTTCGACTGGTCGCAGATCGTCCAGGACGGTGTCTTCGGCGCGTTCACCGGCCTGTTCCACGGTGTGCTGTCGGACATCGGCAAGAGCCTGAAGAACAACTTCAAGAACATCTTCAACAGCCACAACCCGTTCAAGGACATCACCGACAACGGGAAGAAGTTCAACAACCACAAGTTCGACAACCCCGACGTCAACACGAAGCCGAACCCGAAGCCGACGCCGACCCCGAACCCGAAGACCACGCCCACCCCGACACCGACCCCGCATGTCACGCCGACCCCTACCCCGACGCCCACACCTAAACCGAAGACCTTCGGCGACAAGCTGAAGCACGAACTCGGCGAGGACTTCGAGCACTTCCTCACCGAGGGCGGCGCGGAGACGCTCGGCGAGATCGCCACGGCGTCCATCTACGGCTTCCCCATCGACCCCCTGAACACCTTCCTGGGCGCCGGCCTCAGCTCGATGAGCGAACGCCACCTGGGCCAGGGCGCGGGCGCGATCGGCAACAAGTTCAACTTCACCACCCCGCCGCAGGTGAACACCCTGGGCACGGCGGACATCCCCGACGGCGACACGAACTCCAACTCCAACACCAACTCCGGTTCGGACAGCGACTCTTCGACCTCCTCGACGAACGTCCCGTCGTCCGATTCGTCCACCACGTCGGGCCCCGGCCCCATCAACACGACGTCCGGCAAAGGCAGTTCCTCGACGAACACCCCGCCGACGGAATCCAGCGACGTCGACACGAACATCACCGACCCCCACTTCGACGAGGTGAAGGTCGACGGGGGAGACCTCCAGAGCAACATCCCGCACGGGACGACGAGCACGTCGGGCGGGGGCAGTTCGCAGTCCAACACCCCTACGCCCACGAGCCATACGCCCACGCCGACGCGGGACCAGCCCGACACGAACACCACCGACGAGCCACAGAGCACCGGCCAGCAGAACGACACCTCGGAAACGACCGTCGTGCCGCCGAGTACGAGCACGAGCACGAGCACGAGCACGACCGGGTCCGGCTCGCCCTCGGACACCTCAACTCCGGCCCCCTCGCCGGACGTTCCGGTCGCGAACGGATCCAACACCGGCGTCGTGCCGCCGACTACGACCACGGGGACGGGTCCGGGTACAGGCGCGAGCACGACCGGTTCCGGTGCCCCCGCTTCGAGCGGGGCGGGGACGAACACCGGTAGTCCGACGTCCGGTTCCGGTTCCGGTACGTCCTCGAACGGTGGTGGCAACCCGCGTACTACGACGACGGGGCGCCCGGAGAACACGAGTTCCGACAGCACCGGCACGGACACCACGGACGCCACGAACACCCCGCAGACCACCGGCACGGAGGGCATCGACACCTCCCACTCCGATCCCGGCACGGTCAGCAACACCGGCACCGACACGAACACCGGGACCGACAGCAACACCGGCACCGACACGAGCACGAGCACGGACACTCACACCAACACCGACCTCCCCACCCCCGTCGCCACCACCAGCAACAGCGCGCCCCCTACGACCAGTTCGGCACCGGACACGACCCCCGCGCCCGAGGTGACCCAGCCGTCCCACTCCGGTACTGCCACGCCTGCGCCGACACCGACTCCCGCCCCCGTCCACACCTCCTCGGACCTCTCGTCCAGTACCCCCACCCCCGATCCCGTCGTACTCAGCCCCTCCCCGGCGCCCAACACCACACCGGAGCCCGGGAGTTACGAGGAGGCGCGGGCCGAGGTGACGCCCTCGGAGCGGAGTCACACCTGGGTCGATCCGGTGTCCCGGCCCCTCGGGGCGGACGGTACGCGGACGCAGTACGTCGTGCGGGCCGGTTTCGCCGTGCGGCGGTTCAGCCACGGCGGGGAGCCGGTCACCGATCTCACCGTCACCTACCGGCTCACCGGCAACCCGAGCCTGGGGCCGCAGGTCGACGGCGTTCAGCAGCGGCTGACGGACGGTGTGCAACGGGTGTTCAACGCCCCGGGGCACCGGCTGGGGGACGGGAGCCTGTTGCGTGTCACCGTCGTGCCCGCCGCTCCGGGCGAGACCGCGCACCTCGATGTCACCCTCACCGACCCGACGGACGGGATCCCGGCCACCCACCACTCGTGGCCGGCCGACATCTCGGACTCCGATCTCGCCCACGAGGTCGGTCACCAGCTCGGCCTGCGCGACGAGAGCGGCTTCGACTCGGCGGCCCCGCAGCGCGGCGGCACGAACAGCCTGATGGGCGACCCCACCCGGTTCACGCCCACGCCGGACCCGGACCCGGCGTACGCGTCGGGTGGGCTCAGGCCCCGTCACCTCGCACTGATCGGCACCCTGGTCGGCGACCCCGCGGACGACCACCGGGGTGGTGCCGGACGTCGGGGACCGGTCAAGGGCGCGCCCGGCGCGGACCCGCCCGCACCGCCCACCACCCCCGTCGAGCAGCACCACACCGCGCCGACCCCGGTGGCCACCACGTCCACCGACACGCCGGACACCCATCCGACGCATCCGGTGACCGAGACGGAGACCGAGCCGGAGCCCGAGACCGTTCCCGTCGTCGTTCCCGCGGTCGTGTCGGTCCCCGACATCACCCTGACCTCCCCGGAGGGCGACACCACCGACCCGACCGACCCGACCGACCCGACCGACGTGGTGGCCGGCGGTGGCCGTCCCACCTCCTACCTCGGTGGCTACGGGCGGCGCCACGACGGCCAGTTGGGGCTCGTGCACGTGGAGCCGTTCTCGCCGGACCTGGTCGACGGGCTGCACCGCCAGGTGCTCACCGCGCTCGGCCGGCCCGCCCCGGGACCCAACGACCCCGTGCTCACCCAGCTCCAGGACGTGCTCTCGGCGGAGCAGATGGCGCTGAACATGCCGTATCTGCGCAGCCTCGGCGGGCACCGGATCGTCCTGGACCTCGACGGCGCCGCCCGCGAGGTGGACGTACGGCTGTCGCTCGACGACATGCGGCCGTCCGTGCGGCAGGGCGCGCTCGACGGGAGTGATCCCGACAAGCATGTGGAGCGGCGCGGGCAGGGCACCCGGGAGATCGTCTCCGCGCAGCCGTCCGGCACGTTCTCGACGATCCCGGTGCCGTGGACCGGTTCGGTGCCGGTCGGCGCGGCGGGCCCGGTCCGCGGGGTGGACATCGCGCTGGGCGCGACCATCACGCACAATCAGGCGGACGGTTCGACCACCGTCACCCAGGTCGTGCAGACCACCAGCGCCCAGCGCAGCAACGAGCCCTCCAGCGCCTACGACTTCACCGGCAACTGGCAGGTGCGCGTGGACGCGCCGGCCCCGGGCACGGACGTAGCGCAGACGGACGTGGCGAATGCGGATGCGGCGAATGCGGGGGACGCAACTGACGCAGCGGATACGGCCGTTGTCGTCGCGACCCCCGATCCCGCGCACGACTGGCGGCCGGCCGAGCAGCACGGGCCGGTCACCATCTGGTTCCCGCAGCACCTCGTGGACGCCGAGACGGATCCCGGGCAGGAGTTGCCCGCGCCCGCCGACATCAGGACGCTGCCGATCTACGGCGTGGACTCGGTGCTGAATCCGCGGCGGCTGTACGAGGGGGCCGCGGAGAACTTCCGGGACGACCTGGACGAGACGTCGTCGGCGCAACTCGCGGACTTCCTCAGCGAACCGATTCTGCGGGGCACGTTGCCGATGCAGGTCGAGGGCGGGCTGTACTCGCCGGTGCTCACCGACGCGCGCGGACGCGCGGTCGGCATGATGCGGCTGGACGCGACGGTCCGGGGCACCACCCCGGTGGCCAAGAGCCTCGACAAGAAGATCAACCTCGAAAGCCATGTCGTCAACTCGGTGAAGAACGACCAGAACACGTCGTTCAACAGCGGGGTGACCTTCACCGGCAGTGTCGGCCCGACCTTCACGAGCGACCACGCCCTGGGACACCCGAACGCCTCCCACGGCATCGGCGGCACCGTCAACGGCAAGGGCACCGCGAGCCTCGCGGCGCAGAACGTGTTCGGCACCAGCAACCTCGCGGGCACCATGCACGCGGTGCGCACCAACCGCAGCCATCTGCTGACCGAGGCGGACGTCGAGTACACCCTCACCCTGATCCGGCCCGACGGCTCCATCTCCACCTATGCGCCCGGGACGTGGACCCACGCCCTCGATCTGCGGGTGCTCAGCGCCGAGGACGCGGCGGGGCACGAGCCGAGTGCGGACGAACTCCGCGAGCTGCCGCACGAGTTGGAGAACCTGGAGTCGGTCGGGCAGTCCACCGCGCCGCTCGGCGTGGACGAGGGCGACGCGGATCCGCTGTTCGACGACGCGGAGACCTGGCTGCGGGACCACGGCTTCCTGCCACCGCCGGCGAATGCCCCGCACCGGGGCCGACTGCCCGACGAGACGCTGGTGCAGGCCCAGTTGAACAACCTGCGGCGGCTTCAGGAGCTGCGTTCCCCGCTCGGACTGCGCGCGGCGACGGACTCCATGGTGGACGGCGGCCACTCGCTGTTCCTGGAGGTCCCCTCGGTGACGGGACGGCGCCGGGTACGGCTGGAGCTGGGCGCGCAGCGCGACCCGAACCGGCCGGTGGAGCACCGCACGGTGCTGCCCAACATCCAGGTCATGGGCCTCGCGCAGGCGGCCGGCGGCGGCACCGCCCGGCTCGGCAACACCTACGGCCTGGGCGCCGGGTTCGGCGGCGGCCTCACCGTGCCCACCCCGCACGGCGGCGCGTGGACCCTGAACGCCACCGGCGACTACCAGTACGTAGGCCAGGCCAGCCTCGGCAACACCACGGGCACCACGCTCGGCCACGACCAGTTCTTCATCGGCACCGGGCAGGACACCCACGAGTTCGGGGTACCGGCCCGCCTCACGCTCGACCTGTACGAAGGCTCGGGCCAGGAGCCGGTGGTCCGGTTCGGCGAGGTGGCACCGCCCGACCAACAGGCCCAGCCCGACCCGGAGTTGGGACTTCAGGTCCCCCACGAGCGGGGTGTCGCGGGCACGATCCGGCTGGCCGTGCCGCACGAGCGCACGGTGGACGGGGCCGACGCGCAGCCCGCGCCGGACGGCGAGCCGTTCACCGTACGGCAGGTCACGCAGGAGGACCGGGACCGGCTGGCCCTGACGGACCCGACCACCGGCGATCCGCACCCGGACGTGATCCGGGTCCCGGACGACGCCCTGATCGACGTGGTGCGCGGTTCGGGAGCACTTCAGGACGCCTTCCGGCGGATCGTGACGGGTGCGGGCGTCGACACCGACACCGACTCCGGCACCGGTGACGACAGCAGCACCGACACCAACGCCGAACCGGTCGCCCCTCCCGGCCGTGTCTCCCGGCTGGTGGACAACTTCACCGGGTTCCTGAGCAGTTCACTGGTCGGCAGTCCCTTCGCCGACACCACCACCGTGAGCGCCGAGTCCCGGATCACCGCGCTCTCACCCGGTTCGCTGGTCGGCCGCGGGCACCAGATCTTCAGCGGCACCTATGTGGTCGAGGGGCTGACGCTGCCCGGGCTCGGCGCCGACGGGCAGATAGCGATCGAGATCGAGGCCGTCGCCCACACGCCCCGGCTGACGCAGAGCGTCAACCAGTACCTGGAGACCGGCATCTCCGCCGCCGACTCGGCGCAGCAGCTCAAGGGCCTTGGAAAAACACACCAGTTCGGGGTCGGGGGCTCGGCGACCCAGAACAACCCGCCGACTCCTCCCGCGAGTTCGCTGCCCGCCGGGTCCCCGACACCCACGCCGGCCACGCCGTCCCGCTTCAACCCGTCGGGGCGCTACCAGTACGACCGCAAGAGCGACAAGTCCGACACCCTCACCAGCGGCACCGGCACCAACCGGACCCCCACCCAGTCGGGTCTCCAGCACCGGATCACGGCCGACGTCACCTACCTGATCACCGTACGGTCCGGGCACCGCAACGTGATCGCCAACTCCCTCGGGTTCGGGCCGGGGGAGACCGTCACGCTCGCCGTGGACGTGCCGCGCGGGCTCCAGTTCCTCATGACGGAGAGTCAACTCCGGCGCGACGGACGGTGGATGGGCGCCCTGCCCGAGCGCCCGGCCGACCCGTCGACGACCGGTCTCACGAGCCCGTCCCTGCCCAACCGGTACATCCACGACGGCACCCTCGGCCTGGCCGCGGTCAACTCGGTCACCGAGTTCTCCGACCCGGGCACGGGCCCGACCCCGACCCCGCCGATCGAGCAGCGCTCCCGATTCCACAACGACGTACGGGAGTTGGTGGACCGCTACGCCCCCGGCGCGACCACCCCCGGCCACGCCTCCTACCTGCCCGGTGTCGCCGCGCTGATCGCGGACAACACCGGGGTCGCCGGGAAGCGCGCGCTGATCGGGCGCGGCGGCGGACAGACCCGGTTCAGCTTCCGGCACCACCGGTTCGGCGGCTCGGCCCTGGTCGAGGTGACGTTCTCGGCCCGCCCCACGAGCACCGCCGCGCACCGGGGCACCGTGCGAGGCACCGCCGTTCCGGGCGAGAAGTCCGGTATCGAGCAGTGGGGTGCGCACACGGCGGAGGGCCGTTCGCTCTCCTCCTCGGAGAGCCGGACGCACCGTCTCGCCGGCAACCCGACGGCCCGTTTCAGCCGCCCCGACGCCGACGAACGTACGGACCGGCTCGGCCCCTCCCTCAACGTGGTCGCCACGTCCAGCAAGGTCGACAAGAGCGGACGTACTGCCGAGGACCGGTTCTGGCTGCGCACCGACAGCGCCGCCGACTTCGACGGCCTGGACTACGAGTTGGTCGCCACCGTCCGCACCACCCTGGTCACCGACTGGCCGCCCAACGTGGTGGGCGCGCTGGTGCAGCGCGGGTTCATCGCCTGGGACGACGCCGACCCGCAGACCCGCTCCTGGATCGGCCGCACCCTCTCCGGCGAACTCGGCGGCCAGGTCCGGGTACCGGCCCAGGTCAGCCTGCGCTTCACCGGCAGCGAGACCGACGGCACCCGGCCCCCGCTGCCCGCGCCTCCGCCGCCCTCGGTGTCCCGGGTCGACCCCCGCCAACTCCCCGCAGCACAGCCCGCGTTGCGGGACGCGGACCTGTTCCACCCGACCGGTTCCGTCCCCGTCTACGGCTTCGACGGCTGGAGCCAGCTGTACACCGCCCTCGACCAGGTGGCCCCGGACACCGGGAGCGGCTGGCGATCCGTGCCGGCCTCGACCTCCGACGAGAACGCGTCGGTACGGCTCGGCGAACTCATCCAGGCCGGCACGATCTCGCTGGACACACCCCGGCAGACCGGCGGCATGCTGCCGGCGATGCCGGGCGCGTTCCCGCTGCAGAACGCGCCGGACCAACGGCCCACGCTCACCGTCTCGTTGTACCGGCCGAGGGTGGTCACCGACGGCGGCGACGTGACCCTCGACCGGCTGCGGATCAGCACCCGGAGCAGCAGCACGGTCTCCGGCGCCGACACCATCGGCGGGCTGTCACTGCCGTTCGTCCTGAGCGCCGACGACCCCGACCGCAACCTCCTCGGCGCGACCCCGCCGGTGCTCCAACGGCCCGTGGACGCGAGCAACTTCGGCAGCGGAGTCTCCGGCGGCCGCCGCGACTGGCTCAAGACCGGCAGCACCAGCCTCCCCGCCGACGGCCGCGGCACCCGCAGCTACGAGGTGCGGGCCGACGTCCACATCCAGGTCACCGGCCCCGAAGGCGTCCGCCATGTCACCGGTACGGCCACGATCCGCATCGAGGAACGCGACGCCCTCGGCCACGGCATCACCGAGCCCAACCCGCTGCCCCAGGTCTACGACCTCCCCGCCCTGCTCACCGAAGGCACCGGCACCGCGCCGGAGGACTGGGCCACGACCCGGCTGGGGGACGTCCGCAACAACCTCAACGCGGGCGTCGACCTCACGGACGACGGCTTCCAACTCTGGGTGGCCACCGGCCCCGACCCGGACGGCTCCCGCCTGACCCTGGCCCTCTACGCCGCGTCCCGCGCGGCCCGGGACAACGGGCGCCCGGTGGAACTCGTCACCCGGGGCCCGGAAGGCCTGCGCATCTGGCCCTTCGACCCGGACGGCACACCGACCGGGCCGCACAACCAGGCCTGGGCGGACTTCGAGCGCGAGGCCGCCGCGTTCGACCAGGCCGAGGCCGACCACACGGCGGCGCTCGACGACGAATACGAGCAGCGGGAGCTACGGCCCGACGCGCAGGACGCCCTGAACGAGGCGGCCATCGCGCTGACGAAGGCGGCGGACGAGGCGCACCGGACCGACACGGCCGCGACCACCGCCGAACAGGCCGCGGACCAGGCCGAACAGAAGCTCCAGAACCTCATCACCCGCGAGAAGACCCTGGTCGGCGGGATCTCCGCGGCCCGCCGCACGATCGGCCCGCTCACCGACGCGGTCTCCGACGGCGAACGCCGGGAGCTGCGTCTCCGGTCCGACATCAACACCGCCCGCCGGGAGTTGGCCGACCTCACGGCCCGCGCGGCCGAGGCCGCGACGCCGAGGCCCTCCGGCTCCGGCCCCGCCTCCGGCGACCCGGAGAACGCTCCGGTGCCGGGCCCGTCCGACACGGACGGCGCCACGACGGTCGAGAACGCGACGCCGGACGAGGTCGTGGCACTCGCGCCGGAAACGGTCACGCAGGACTCGGATACGCCGGGCACGGACACGTCGGACACCGTCGCGCCGGACACGGTCGTAGAACCCGCGCCCGCCCCCGCCGTAGAACCTGCCCCCGCCGTAGACCCCCGTCTCACCCAGCAGATCGCCGAAGTCACCGCGAAGATCGGCAAGTTGGACGCCGATCTCGCCGAGGTGCGGGCCGGTCTTGAGCGGGACGGTGCCGCGCTCCGGGATGCTCAGGCCGGTCTGGACCGTGACGTGGCGGCCCTGAACGAGGCGCGGGCGCAGCTTCCCGGCGTCAAGGCCACGGCCGGCACCCGGCGTTCGGAGGCCGAGACCGCGCGCGGGCAGGCCGAGGACGCGGCGCTGGTCCACGAGGACGCACGCGAGAACCACGAGCGGGCGGCGCGGACGCTCGACGAGATCGACACCCGGATCGACAACGCCCTCGGCAGGCGCGACGACGCCACCGCCCGTCGAGCCGCGGCGGAGACCGCGCTGCCCGGCGTCACCGGCCCGGTGCTGGCCGTCGCCCCCTCGACCCTGCCCACCTCGCGCACGACGCTGGCCTCGGTCGCCCCGCGCTGGCCGGGCTCGGGCCGCCCCCGTACGGCGGGCCCCTCCACCGGCAACGCACCGCTCGCGGGCGACGGCGACACCTCAGAGGGCGACGACAACTCGACGACGGAGAACGACGATTCGGGGAGCGAGGCCAGTTCGGACGCGGACACCGAACTGACCACTCCCGACCCGACGTCCCTCGTCCCGCCGAAGGACGGTCCGCCGACCGGCGACGGCGACACCACCGGCGGGGACCAAGGCGGCACGTCCGGCGACCCCGGCACGACCTCCGCCCAGGACAGCGCGTTCGACGCCCTGGTGGGCAACACCCCCATCACGTCCACCGACTCGCACACCACACCGGCGGACCCGGGCACCGACGCAGAGCCGGACCCGGACGCGGCCAAGACCGACGTCAAGGGCAAGGGCAAGGCGCCTGCCCAGGACGACACCAACGGCACGTCACAGGACCCCGGTTCATCCGACTCCACAACCCCGAACCCCAGCGCGCCGCTGCCCGCCGACTACCAAGTGCGGGCGCCGCGAGGCAATGCGGTCCCGACCCGCGGTGACGGCCGATGCATGCTCTACACGTTCATCGGCACCGACCCGGCACGGGTCCGCGAACGGCTGTCCCACCTGCGGACCCAGGCCCCGGAGACCTACGCCTGGCTGGGCGACCCGCGCCAAGTCCGGGCCGGGCTGGCCCAGTTCACCCGGTGGCGGCGGGGCACCCCGATGCCCCCGGCCGGCCGGCACCTGATGCTCGCGGCCGACCAGCTGCGCATCCTCGCCGAGGACCGATTGCTCATCGCGCGCGGTGAACGCCCGTTGCCGCACGAGGTGGTGGGCCAGGTACGGCAGACGCTCACGGGGTGGTTCGAGGGGCGCACGGCGGCCATGGACCGGCCCGAACTCCTGACGACCCTCGGCGAGTACGGCATCACCGGGGTGACCGAGCCCGACCAGCTGGAGGTGGACGAGCTCGACACGCTCTACATCGAGGCGCTGACCGGCAACAACGTGATCGGCCCGGCGGATCCCAGCATCCGGGACCGGTTCGCGTATCTGCGCGACACCGGCCAACTGCCCACGCTGGACCACCTCTCCGACGACCAGCTCCGCAGACTGCTCGGGCACGGCTACACCGAGAGCGCCGCACAGTTCACCGACGCCGAACTGGCCCACGCGCTCGACTCCGTCCAGAACTGGGCGGATGTGTACGACCGCGACGAGGGCGAGTTGTTCCTCCCGCTGCTGGCGGACACCCTGGACGTGGCCGTCGAGGTACTGCGGCCAGACCCGTCGACCGGCCTCGGCACCGTCGCCCGCGTCGGCTCCCACACCGCCACCCGGGTCCTGGAGGTCCACTACACGGGCCTGAACCACTACAGCGCCACCGACGCCGGCCCCCTCACCGTCGACCCGGCCACCATCACCCCGGCGCCGGCACCCCGGGGTCCGGGCGACGCCAACAGCGTTCAGCCGGACGGGCGTTACCGTCCCGCGCCGACCCGCGACGCCGATGACGACCGACCCGCGTCCCCTGTCGTCGACCCGGCGCCCAAGGACACGTGGCACGGCTTGCGTCCGCATGCCCGTCCCGCAGTGCACAGCACCGAGCGGTTCGATCCGCACGCGGACCAGTCCAACTCGCCCCGCCCGGGGGTGCTCAGCGGCGCGACGACGCTCGTCCGTACCACCATCCGTCGTATCCAGGCGCCCAACGGCCAGTGGGTACGGGACTACACGCTCAACCTCCCGGTCACCACCACGAACCCGGACCTCACCCAGCAGCTCAACGACCGCATCACCCGCCTTCTGGACACGCACCTCAACTCCGGCCTTGCGCTGCCCAGTTCAGGCGACCAGCTCCACGTCAACCTGAACCTGATCGCCGACCCGTCCCACCCCGAGGCGATCACTCTCACCAACACCGCCAACCCGGGCCGCGCCGACCAACTCCACCTGGACGCCAACCACTCCGACGAGGACCTCCTCCACGAAGTCCTGCACTACCTCGGCCTGCCCGACGAACAACGCGACAACGACTTCCTCCTCCGCAACCACCCGAACAGCACCACCGTCCACACCACCGGCGTCATGGCCACCACCCAGACCCCGGTCCACATACCCCGCCGCTACCTCCGCACGATCGAGAACGTCACCTCCGCGGGCCCTCAACTCCACGACCACACAGGCCAGAACGAGACGACCCCGCCCCAGAACCCCGACACCACCCCCATCCCCACCGACTCCTCCCTCACCTGGCCCACCTCCAACGCCCCGGCCGCCCAGCCACCCGCGCAGAGCCAACTCCCGTCGAGCTACGTCAACAACTACGGCAGGCTCCCGGACGGGACCGTCGGGCTGGTCTACGCGGAGCCGTTCTCGGAAGAGGTGATCGAGGGGCTGCACGGGCAGGTCTACGAGGCGCTCGGGCTGGACGTCGACAACCCGCCCGAGTCGGTGCGCGAGCAGGTGCGGGACGCGTTGAGCCGGGAGAACCTCGCGCTCCAACTGCCGTATCTGCGCTCGAACGGCGGTCACCGCATCACCGTCCGGGTCGACGGAGACGATCACACCGTCGACGTACAGCTGACGCTTTCCGACGCGCGGGCCTCGTTGCGGCAGGGGCGGTTCGACCTGCGCGACCCGGACAAGCATGTCGAGCGGCGCGGGTTCGGTACGCGGGAGAACTTCTCCAGTCAGCCGTCGGGGACGTACCGCACCGTCCAGATGCCGTGGACCGGTACGCTCCCGTTCGCCGCGGCGACGCCGGTGCGGGCCGGGGACGGGTCGGTGACGCTGTCCGTCACGCACAACCAGGCCAGTGACGCGACGACCGTGACGCAGGTCGTGCAGACCACGTCGGCCCAGCGCTCCAACGAGCCTTCTGATCCAGTGGAGTTCACCACCCACTGGCGCGTGCGCGTCGACGGCCCCGCGGTCACCGCGGCGCCCACCGCGCCCGCCACGGCCCCGGCGACGGCGACGGACGGGTGGCGCGGGCCGGTGTCGCACGGGTCCACGACGATCTGGTTCCCCCGGCACCTCACCACCGCCGACCCGGCGCAGGGTTCGCTGCCCGCGCCCGCCGCGCCGGCCGATCTCCCGCTCTACGGCGTCGACTCCGTGATCGACCCGAGGGCCCTGTACGAGCATGCCCACCAGGCGTTCGACGCCCACCTGGACACCGTTGCCGCCGGTCAGGTCGCGGACTTCCTCTCCGAGCAGGTGCTGCGCGGCACGCTGCCGATGCAGATCCACGGCGGGCTCTACTCGCCGGTGATCACCAACGCCAACGGCGAGGCGGTCGGCATGCTGCGCCTGGTCACCACGCCCGGGACCAGCACCCCGCAACGGCAGAGCACCCCGGGCAAGATCAACCTCGAAAGCCATCTGGTCAACACCGCGAAGGTGGACCTCTCCTCGAAGTACACCAGCGGTCTCGGCCTCAGCGGCACCGCCGCCGTCGGCCTCACCGGCGACCACAGCAAGGGGCATCCGGACGCGTCGAAGGTCATCGGCGGCAGCCTCGGTGTGCGCGGGCAGATCCAGGCGACCGTCACCAACACGTACAGCGCGAGCAGTTCCGCGGGCACGATGCACGCCATCCGCACCAACCAGAGCCATCTACTCGCCCCCACGGCGGTCACCTACCAGGTCACCCTGATCCGGCCGGACGGCACCGAGCTGCACGCGCCGCCGCTCGCCCCGACGCACGGCATGGATCTACGGCTCCTGAGCAAGACGGACGCCACGGGGCACACGCCGACCGCCGCCGAGAGGCGCGAACTCCCGGACTCCCTGGAGCGGTTGGACGGCATCGGGCTGAGTGCCGCCCCGCTCGACGTCACCGGTACGGACCGGCTGTTCGACGAGGCCGAGGCGTGGCTGCGCCGTGAGGGCTTCCTGCCGCCCGCCCCAACGACCCCCGCTCCCACGGGAGTTGGCGGGCGGCTGAAGCAGGCGGCGCGCAACCACGAGCCCGAGCACCAGATCCGGCTGCACGCCCAGCTCAACAACCTGCGCCGGCTGATGGAGGCTCGTTCCCGTACCGGGCTGCGTGCCGCGACCGACTCCATGGTCGACGGCGGGCACTCCCTGCACTTCGAGGTGCCCGACAGCACGGACACGGGCGTCCGCCGGGTCCGGCTGCTGCTCTCCGCCGAACGGGCCACCGGGCAGGCCAGCACCCATGACCTCGTGCTGCCGGGCATCCAGGTCATGGGCCTGGCGCAGATGGCGGGCAGCGACGCCGAGCAGCTCGGTGAGTCGTACAACGGCGCGTTCGGAGGGCTGGGCAGTGTCGGCGGGCCGTTGCGCAGCTGGGGGTCCATCTCGTTCGGGGGTGATTACCAGTACGGCGGCCAGGTCACCCACGGCGACACCGTGGGCGGCGCCACCGGCCACGACCAGTTCTTCATCGCCACCGGCCAGGACAGCCACGCGTTCGACGTGCCGGTGCGCCTGGCTCTGGACCTGTACGCGGACGACGGGGACGAGCCGAGCGAGCGCTTCGGGCGGAACCTGAACCAGGCGGCACTCGCCCAGGCGACCCCGGTCGTCGCCCCGGCCCCAACTGCCGCCGGTGCGGCGCCCGTTGTGCCCGCACCACCCGTCGCGCCGACGGTCGTCGGTTCGCTGCGGCTCGCGGTGCCGAACGGCCGTACCCAGGCGCCCGCGTCGCCCGCGCCGCCCGCACGGGTCGACGGGGCGCCGCGTGACGTGGACGGGAACGACAGGACCGGTCTCGCCGGCGCCCCGGCCCAGGATCTGGTGCGGATACCCGACGACGCGCTGATCGACACCGTGCGCGGTTCCGCGGCCATCGAGTCGGTGTTCCGGCGGGCGGCCCGGGAGATCCGCCACCAGGCCCAGCAGACGGCGCCCGCCACCCCGGCCACCGGCCCGATCCTCCCGGTCACCGCCCCCGGCACGGCACCCGCCCCCGCCGCGCCGCAGCGCGCGAGCCTCTTCCCGCTCGCCGGGCACGGGATGACGGACAACAGGACGCGCGCCGCCGAGACCCGGCACGCGGCGATCACGCCGGGCAGTCTCGTCGCGCACGGGCACGAACTGTTCAAGAATTCCTATGTAGTTGAGGGGCTGAGCCTGCCCGGGACGCTCGCGGACGGCCAGTACTCCCTGGAGATCCAGGCCGTCGCACGCCGGCCCCGGTTGCTGGACACCACCCGGCAGTACCTGGAGACGGGCGTCTCGGCCACCGACAACGCCCAGCAGCTCAAGTCCCTGGGAAAGTCGCAGCAGTTCGGCGGCAGCGGGACGGCCACCCAGAACGCGACCACATCGGTGCCACCGGCCGACACCGGTACCGCGTCGGACGGTTCGGCCGCCACCGGCGAGAGCACCTCCAAGCCGAACAAGGACCAGTTCAACCCGGCGGTACGGCTCAACAAGGTGTCCCGCACCGACACCTCCGACACGCTCTCCGTCAGCACGGGCGTCAACCGCACCCCCACCGAGAGCGGCGACCTGCACCGGGTGGTCGCCGACGTCACCTACGTGGTCACGGTCCGGGCGGGCTCCCGCACC
This sequence comes from Streptomyces sp. NPDC050528, assembly GCF_044457795.1. NCBI lineage: Bacteria > Bacillati > Actinomycetota > Actinomycetes > Kitasatosporales > Streptomycetaceae > Streptomyces > Streptomyces sp. NPDC050528. The sequence goes on along the minus strand of NZ_JBITHH010000006.1, from coordinate 363,163 downwards.
CTGGGCAACGGGATCCTCGACGCCGGCACGATCGACCCCGTCACCTTCGCGGTGGACGTCCCCGACGGGCTCCAGTTCCTCATGACACAGGGCCAACTCGACCGTGACGCACGGTGGATGGGCTCGGTGGCAGGTCTCACCCCGGCACTCGTCCAGGGCCAGGCTCCGCTGCCGGCGGCCTACGTGAGCAACCGGCAACTGGGCCTGGGCGGCGTCCTCTCGGTCACCGAGTACGAGAATGTCCCCGCCCCGGCACCGGCCCCCAGCGGCGCGATCCCGTTGGTGCCGCTCAACACCGAGGTGGAGCGGCGCGGCCAGGTCGGGCGGCGGCTGATGGCCCTGGTCGAGGCCGAGGCACCCGGAGTGTTCACCCCCGGGCACGCCGGTCACCAGCCCGGTGTGCACAGCCGGATCGCCCAGCTGACCTCCACCGCCGGACTGCGCTCCCTGCCCGGACGCGGCCCGGACGGCACCCCGCACCCGGCCACCACCCGCTTCCACTTCCGCCACCACGGGTACGGCGGCGAGCGGCTGGTCGAGGTCACGCTCACGGCACGGCCCCGGCGGACCCAGAACCTCGCCGACGTCCGGGGCATCTCGACACCCGGCTCAGGTCTCGAACAGTGGCAGTCGCACACCGCCGCGGGCCGCACCGCCGCCCGCGCCTCGGTCCGGCAGACGCAGCTCCCGATCACGCCGGCGGTCCGCTATCTCCGTCCGAACCAGGGCCCCGATCCCCTGACGACCGACCGCGCGGCACCGGGGCTCACCCCGCAGTCGGCCAGCAGCGTCTCGGTCCGGCGGGCGACCACGGCCGACAACCGGTTCTGGCTGCGCACGGACAACGGCGCCGACTTCGACGGCCTGCGCTACGAATACGACCTGTCGGTCCGTTCCGCACTGGTCGCCGACTGGCCGCCCAACGTCATCGGCGGTCTCATCCAGAACGGCGTCATCGCGTGGTCCGACGCGGACGGGGACCTGCGCCAGTGGATCGACAGGATGCTGGACGGGGGCAACACGCGCACCGGCACCGTCCCGGTCGCCCTGGCGCTGCGGTTCACCGGCACCGAGACCAACGTGCCCGTACCGACTGCCACGGTGACCGCCCCGTCCGCCGTGTCCGGCACCGACCCCCGCAACACCGTGCGCCCGGCCGGGCCCGCCGCCGGGCCGTATCTCACCGACGCGCAGATGTTCCACCCGGTGGGGCCGACCCCGGCGTTCCACTTCGACGGCTGGGCGCATCTGGAGACGGCGCTGAACAACGTCGCGCCGCGCCGCCTGGGAGGCTGGCACGCGCAGATCACGTCCGTCTCCGTGGAGGGACAGGCCGTCCGGCTCGGCCAGTTGATCCAGGCCGGACGGGTCAGCCTCGACCGCCCCCGCCTGGCCGCCGACCTCACCACCACCATGCCCGGCGCCCACCCCTTCGAAGGGGCACCCGAGCAGGCCCCGTCGATCGCGGTGACGCTGTACAACCCGCGCCGCTCCACCCACGCCGACGACGTCACCCTCGACCAACTCCACAACACCACCGACACGGTGAGCACCGCCGCTGGCGCCGACCACTCCCTGGCGGTCTCGTACACGCAGGTGGTGAGCGGTGGCCGCGAGAACCGCTACCTCGGCGCGCTCAACGGCCCGGTCGCCCAGCGGCAGACCCAGCCCTCCTCCTTCGGCGGCACCACCACCGGCAGCCGCCGCGACTGGCTGAAGTCCGGCAGCACCGCCGCACCCGCCGACGGCGCGCGGGGGACGCGGAGTTACGTCGTCGACGTCGACGCGCATCTCCTCGTCGAGGGACCTCGGGGCACCCGTCACGTCACCGGTACGGTCACCCTCCGCATCGAGGAACGCGACCTCCTCGGCCACGGTCTGCTCACCCCGGACGAGTCCCCGGAGGACGTCCTCGACGTGCCGGCGCTCGTCCCCGACTGGGCCACCGTAGAACCGCACACCCTGCCCGAACGCCTCAACTCCGCGATCCCGCCCGGCAGTCACGGCGTCCAACTCTGGGTCGCCCTCGGCGCCGACCCGCAGGGCGAACACCTGGGCCAGGCGCTCTACGGAGCCTCCCGTACGGCCGTACTCGGGAACCGGCCGCTGGAGCTGATGACCCGTGACCCGCAGGGCATCCGCCGCTGGGAGTTCACCCCCGAGGGCGCGCTCGTCACCGCCGACCCCGACCTGACCACCGCGTGGAACGCCTTCGATGCCCAGGCCGAACTCCTGTACACCGCCACCGAGACGCTCACCGACACCCCGCGGCAGCTGAACCTCCTCACCTTCTCCCGTCGGGCGGCCAACCAGACGTACACGGCCGTCGCCGAAACCCACCGGCAGGCGCAGGACGCGGTCAAGAACGCGAGCGACGCCCACAAGCAGGCGACGAGGGCCGCCGCCGACTCCGCCCGGGCCGTGCGCGACGCCGAGGCGCAGATCGAGCGGCTCACGCGGGAGCTCGCGGCGGCCCAGGAGACCGCCAGGACACTGCCGACGGTCATCGAGAACCACGAACGGGAGGAGAGGGAGGGGCAGCACGACCTGGTGACGGCCCTGGCCGCGCTGACGCGGGCCGAGAACACCGTGCGCGAAGAGCGCATCGCGGCGGCACGCGCAGCCGCCGAACAGGCCGCGAAGAACGGCCGGCCGACTACGGCCCCCACCCCCGCACCGGCCCCCGTCGTACCCGGCGCCCCGCGCCCCCACACCGCCGCGCCCGATGTCGCCGCCGACCCCCGCGTCCAGGCCACGCTCCCGGCGATTACCGCCGCCGACAACGCGATCCGGCAGACCACCGCCGCGCTCACCACAGCTCGGCCGGCGCTGGTGGAGGCGCGGGCGACCGCCGCCAGTCGCCCGGACGAGATCCGCACGGCGCAACAGAACCACCGGAAGGCCGTGGAGAAGGCGCGGGAGGACGCGCAGGCCGAGACCGACGCGGCCGACGACCTCCAGGACGCCACGCGGCACGAGTCCGAGGTCCAGGACCAGGTGAACGGGGCCGCGGCCGAAGTCGCCCGCCACGACACGGCGATCGTCGCCGCCGTCACGGCGCAACTGCAGGCCGCGACCGACCAGATGTCGGCCACCGCCGCGCTGCCGGGGCTGTCCGGCGACGTCCAGGACAACGCCCCGACGCCCGAACAGTCCCTGCGCACCACCTTCGCGACCACCCCGCCCCGCTGGCCCACCCCCGACCGCCCGGCCGCGCCCCTCCCGGCCGGCGGCCAGACCCACACCCCGGCGCCCGCGACCACCACCGCCACCACGGGGACGAACCCGACGACCACGACGACCCCGCCGAAGCCGGCGAAACAGCAGCAGAAGAAGGGCGGGCCGTCCAAGTCCAAGAACACGGGCGGCGACAAGGGCAAGGGCGTCGACAAGGGCAACGGCAAGGCCAAGTCCCCGCTCGCACAGTCGCCCCTGTCGCCCTACGTCGCCCCCACGGGCAGCGCCATCGCGACCCCCGGCGACGGCAACTGCCTCCTGTACGCCGTCATCGGCAGCGCACCGCACCTGGTCCGCGATCGTCTCCGGCAGGCCACTGCCACCGGCACCATCCCGGCCGTCGCCCCGGCCACCGCCGCCTGGCTCGCCCGGACCGACGACGTACGGCGGACCCTCACGACGCTGACGGCCGAGCCGCACACCACCAACCGGGGAACCGGCTATCTGCGGGCCGCGCAGCGGGGGTTGCAGGACCTGGTGCTGGCCCGGCTGGCGGCGGCACGCGACGGCAGCCGCCCGCTCCCGCCGCAGGTGCTCGGCCAGCTCCGGGGCGTCCTCGCCGGCCGGTTCGCGGGGCAGGTGGAGAGCGCGTCCGACGCCGACGTCGACGAGCAGCTGACCGAGTACGAGATCCAGGGCCTGGCCGACAGCGAGGACCTGGACCCGTTCGACCTCCAGACGCGTTACGCACAGACCGTCTCGCAGCCGAACACACCGCCCGCACTGGCCGGCGGCGCACCGAGCAACCGGCGGATGTTCGCCTATCTGCGGTCGGCGAACGCCCTGCCGACGCTCGCCGCCATGACCCCGGACGAGCGCCGGTCGCTGCTGACCGCCGGCTACCGCCGCAGCACCGCCCCCCTCACCGAGTACGAGGCGGACGAACTCGAAACGGCGGTGCGCAACTGGTCGACCCAGTGGGCGAACCCGATCGGCGACACCTTCCTGCCCCTGCTCGCCGACACCCTCGACACTCCGATCCACGTCTTCCAGCCGGTGCCCAACCCGACCGGCGGCCCCCGTGGCATCGTGCTGCGCTACGGCCCGACGACGACCGGCAACACCCGCGCGCTGGAGGTCCGTTACACGGGTCTGAACCACTACAGCGCCACCGACGCGGACCCGGGCATCATCACGTCGCAGGCACCCCGGGGCCCCGAGGACGCCAACAGCGTTCAGCCGGACGGCCGTTACCGCCCCGCGCCCACTCGCAGCATGGACGACGACCGTCCCGCGTCCCATGTCGCCGACCCCGCGCCCAAGGACACGTGGCACGGTCTCCGTCCCCATGCCCGCCCGGCTGTGCACTCCACCGAGCGGTTCGATCCGCACGCGGATCAGTCCAACTCGCCGCGCCCTGGGGCACTCAGCGGCGCCACGACTCTCATCCGCACCCAGGTCCGTCGTATCCAGGCGCCCAACGGCCAGTGGGTACGGGACTACACGCTCAACCTCCCGGTCACCGCGACCGACCCGGCGCTGACCACCCGACTCAACGAGCGCATCACGGGTCTTCTCGACACGCACCTCAACTCCGGCCTGGAGCTGCCCAGTTCAGGCGATCAGCTCCACATCAACCTGAACTTGATCGACGACCCGACCCACCCCGAGGCGATCACTCTCACCAACACGGAGAACCCGGCCCGCGCCGACCAACTCCACCTGGACGCCTACCACTCCGACGAGGACCTGCTCCACGAGGTCCTGCACTACCTGGGCCTGCCGGACGAACAGCGCGACAACGACTTCCTGTTGCGCAACCACCCGAACAGCACCACGGTCCGCACCACCGGCCTGATGGCGACCACCCAGACCCCGGTCCACATCCCGCACCGCTACCTCCGCACCATCGAGAACGTCACCGCGGCCGGCCCCCAACTCCACGACCACGCAGGCCAAGACGAGACGACGCCGGTCCGCGACCCCGACACCGCTCCGATCTCCACGGACACCCCTCTCACCTGGCCCACCTCCAACGCCCCGACCGCCCAGCCGCCCGCGCAGAGCCAACTCCCGTCCAGCTACGTCAACAACTACGGCAGGCTCCCGGACGGGACCGTCGGGCTGGTGTACGCGGAGCCGTTCTCGGACGAGGTGATCGAGGGGTTGCGCGGGCAGGTCTACGAGGCGCTGGGACTCGATGCCGACAACCCGCCCGAGTCGGTGCGTGAGCAGGTGCGGGGCGAGCTGAGCCGGGAGAACCTGGCGCTCCAACTGCCGTATCTGCGCTCGAACGGCGGTCACCGGATCACCGTCCGGGTCGGTGGCCGTGAGCACACCGTCGACGTACAGCTGACGCTTGTCGATGCCCGGGCGTCGTTGCGGCAGGGGCGTTTCGACCCGCGTGATCCGGACAAGCATGTCGAGCGGCGTGGGTTCGGTACGCGGGAGAACTTCTCCAGTCAGCCGTCGGGGACGTACCGGACGGTCCAGGTGCCGTGGACCGGTTCGTGGCCGATCACCGCGCCGACGGCCGTGCGGGCCATCGACGGTTCGCTGACGGCGGCCATCACGCACAACCAGGCCGGCGACGCCACCACCGTCACCCAGGCCGTGCAGACCACGTCCTCCCAGCGCTCCAACGAGCCTTCTGATCCAGTGGAGTTCAGCACCCGGTGGCGGGTCCGCGTCGACGCGCCCGCCGTCACCGCACCCGTCGCCGCGCCCACCACCACGACCGCCCCGGCGGCGGACGGGTTCGGCACGGCGCAGTCCCACGGTCCGACGACGATCTGGTTCCCCCGGCACCTCACCGCCGCCGATCCGGCGCCGGGTTCGCTGCCCGCGCCCGCCGCGATGGGCGATCTTCCGCTCTACGGCGTCGACTCCGTGATCGATCCCCGGGCGCTGTACGAGCACGTCCACCAGACGTTCCACGCCGATCTCGACGACACGGCGGCCGGGCAGGTCTCGGACTTCCTCTCGGAGCAGGTGCTGCGCGGCACGCTGCCGATGCAGGTGGACGGCGGGATCTACTCGCCGGTGATCACCGATGCCGACGGCAACGCGGTCGGCATGCTGCACCTGGTCACCACGCCCGCCGTCGGCACCCCGCTGCGGCAGAGCACCCCCGGCCAGATCAACCTCGAAAGTCACCTGGTCAACACGGCGAAGGTGGACCTCTCCTCGAAGTACACCAGCGGCATCGCCGTCAGCGGGAGTGGTGCCGCCGCTCTCACCGGCGACCACAGCAAGGGGCATCCGGACGCGTCGAGCGTCATCGGCGGCAGCCTCGGCCTGCGCGGGCAGACGCAGGCGACCGTCACCAACACGTACAGCGCGAGCAGTTCCGCCGGCACGATGCACGCCATCCGCACCAACCGCGGCCACCTGCTCACCCCGTCCGGCGTCACGTATCAGGTCACTCTGATCCGGCCGGACGGCACCGAGACGGCGGCCCCGGCGCTCACCCGGACACACGGCATGGACCTACGCGTCCTGAGCAAGACGGACGCCACCGGACACACGCCGACCGCCGCCGAGACGCGTGAACTCCCTGACTCCCTTGAGCGGTTGGACGGCATCGGGCTGAGCGCGGCCCCGCTGGACGTCACCGGCACCGACGGCCTGTTCGACGAGGCCGAGGCGTGGCTGCGCCGCGAGGGCTTCCTGCCGCCCAGCCCAACGGCCCCCGCACCCAGCGGAGTTGGCGCGCGACTGAAGCAGGCCGTACGCAACCACGAGCCCGAGCACCAGATCCGGCTGCACGCGCAGCTCAACAACCTGCGCCGACTGCGCGAGGCGCGCTCCCGCACCGGGCTGCGTGCCGCCACCGACGCGATGGTCGACGGTGGACACTCCCTGCACTTCGAGGTGCCCAACAGCAGTGACACCGGCGTCCGTCGGGTCCGGCTGCTGCTCAGCGCCAACCGTGCCACCGGGCAGGCCAGCACCCACCACCTGGTCCTGCCAGGCATCCAGGTCATGGGCCTGGCCCAGATGGCGGGCAGCGACGCCGAGCAGCGCGGTGAGTCGTACGGCGGTGCGCTCGGGCCGATGGCCAGTGTCAGTGGGCCGCTGGGGAGTTGGGGGTCCATCGGGTTCGGCGCCGACTATCAGTACGGCCATCAGGTCACCCACGGCGACACCGTGGGCGGCGCGACCTCGCACGACCAGTTCTACATCGGCACCGGCCAGGACAGCCACGAGTTCAGGGTGCCGGTGCAGTTGGCCCTGGACCTGTACGCGGACGACAGCGACCAGCCCAGCGAGCAGTTCGGGCGGAACGTGAACCAGGCTCTCGCGCCGGCGCCCGCACCGGCCCCAACTGCCGCCGGAGCGCCGCCCGTTGCCGCCGTGCCGCCCGTCGCGCCGACGGTCACCGGTTCGCTGCGCCTCGCGGTGCCGCACGGCCGTACGCACGCGCCCTCGGCGACCACCGCGCCGCCCGCCGTGCGTACCGACGGGGCGCCGCGCCGGCCCACCGCGGTCGACCGGGCCCGGCTCGACGGCACCGACGCCACCGGTACCCCGCGTCCGGAGTTGGTGCGGATACCGGACGACGCGCTGATCGACACCGTGCGTGGCTCGGCGGCCGTGGAGTCGGCGTTCCAGCGGGCCGCCCGGGAGATCCGCAACCTGGCCCAGCCGACGCCCCCCGCCACCACCGGCACGGGCCCGATCCTCCCGGTCACCGCCCCCGCGACCACCGGCACGGCCCCCGCCCCGGCCGCCCGTGACGGCATCTCGCCGCTCGCCGGGCGCGGGATCTCGGACAGCAGGACGCGCGCCGCCGAGACCCGGCACGCGGCGATCACGCCGGGCAGTCTTGTCGCGCACGGGCACGAACTGTTCAAGAACTCCTATGTGGTTGAGGGCTTGAGCCTGCCGGGGACGCTCGCGGACGGGCAGTACTCGGTGGAGATCCAGGCGGTCGCGCACCGGCCCCGGTTGCTGGACACCACCCGGCAGTACCTGGAGACGGGCGTCTCGGCCACCGACAACGCCCAGCAGCTCAAGTCCCTCGGAAAGTCGCACCAGTTCGGCGGCAGCGGGGTGCTCACGCAGAACCCGCCGACCGTTCCCGCGGCCCCGGCGAACGCGGCCGGACAGGGCAACACCGGCCCGGAGTCGGACGGTTCGGTCTCCACCAGCCAGACCAGCGGCAAGTCGTACAAGGGTCTCTTCAACCCCTCGGCACGGCTCGGGTACGTCACCCGCACCGACACCGCCGACACCCTCTCCGCCAGCACGGGCGTCAACCGCACCCCCACCGAGAGCGGCGACCTGCACCGGGTGGTCGCCGACGTCACCTACCTCGTCACGGTCCGCGCGGGCTCCCGCACCCTGTTCAACGGCGTCGGCGAGCCCGGCACGATCGACCCCGTCACCTTCGCGGTGGACGTCCCGGACGGGCTCCAGTTCCTCATGACCCCGGGCCAACTCGCCCGCGACGCACGGTGGATGGGCTCGGTGCAGGGGCTCACCCCCGCGCCGGCCCCGGCACTGACGGCGGCCCTCCCGGCGCCGTACACCCGCAACCGCGAGCTGGGCCTCGGCGGTGTCCTCTCGGTCATCGAGTACGACCGGCCGGTCGCGGCCCCCGTCCCCACGACCGGGCCCAACGCCGGGCAGGTCCCGCTGGGGCCGGTCAACCCGAGGGAGCGGCGCGGGCAGATCGGGCGCGAGCTGCTGGCGCTGGTGGAGGCCGAGGCGCCCGGAGCGGTCACCCCCGGGCACGCCGGTTACCAGCAAGGTGTGCACAGCCGTGTCGCCCAGCTCACCTCGTCCGCCGGGCTGCGCTCGCTGCCCGGGCGCGGTCCGGACGGCACCCCACGCCGGGCCACCACCCGTTTCCACTTCCGGCATCACGGCCACGGGGGCGAGCGGCTGGTCGAGGTCACGCTCACGGCGCGGCCCCGGCGGACCCAGAACCTCGCCGGGATCCGGGGTTCCTCGACCCCGGGCTCGGGTCTCGAACAGTGGCAGTCGCACACCGCCGCAGGCCGCACCACCACGCGCGCCTCGGTCCGGCAGAAGCAGCTCCCGGTCACCCTGACCACCCGCTACCTCCGCTCGAACCAGGGCCCGGACCCGTCCAAGACGGACCGCGCGGCGCCCGTGTTCACCCCGCAGTCGGCCACCAGCATCTCCGCGCGCCGGGCGACCACCGCCGACAACCGCTTCTGGCTGCGCACCGACAACGGCGCCGACTTCGACGGGCTCCAGTACGACTACGAGCTGTCCGTCCGCTCCGCGCTGGTCGCCGACTGGCCGCCGAACGTCATCGGCGGTCTGATCCAGAACGGCGTCATCGCCTGGTCCGACGCGGACGGCGACGTACGCGAGTGGATCAACCAGCTGATGGCCCGGGGCACCCCGCGCACCAGCACCGTCCCGGTCCGGCTGACCCTGCGCTTCACCGGCACCGAGACCTCCCTGCCCGGCACGGGCGGCCCGGCTCCGGTGACCGCCCCGTCCGTCGTCTCCGGCACCGACCCGCGCAACACCGTGCGGCCGACCGGGCCCGCCGCCGGGCCGTATCTCAGCGACGCGCAGATGTTCCACCCGGTGGGACCGACCCCGGCGTTCCACTTCGACGGCTGGGCACACCTGGAAACCGCCCTCAACGACGTGGCGCCGCGCGGCGGCCGTGGCTGGCACGCGCAGATCACCTCCGTCTCGGTGGAGGGACAGGCCGTCCGGCTCGGCCAGTTGATCCAGGCCGGGCGGGTCTCCCTCGACCGCCCTCGCCTGGCCGCCGACCTCACCCGCAAGATGCCGGGCACCGCGCCCTTCGAAGGGGCGCCGGACCAGCCGCCGTCGATCGCGGTGACGCTCTACAACCCGCGCCGTTCCACCCAGGCCGACGACGTCACGCTCGACCAACTCCACAACACCACCGACACGGTGAGCACCGCGGCCGGCGCCGACCACTCCTTCGCGACCTCGTTCACGGAACTCCTCAGCGGCGACGACGACAACCACGAGATCGCCGGGATCACTGTCCCGCTCGCCCAGCGGCAGACCCAGCCGTCCACTTTCGGCGGGACCACCACCGGCAGCCGTCGTGACTGGCTCAAGTCCGGCAGCACCTCCGCGCCCGCCAACGGCGCGCGAGGGACGCGGAGTTACGTCGTCGACGCCGATGCCCATCTCCTCGTAGAGGGACCGGAAGGCACCCGCCACGTCACCGGTACGGTCACCCTCCGCATCGAGGAACGCGACCTCCTCGGCCACGGGCTGCTCACCCCGGCGGAGACCCCACCGAACCTCCACGACCTGCCCGCGCTCGTCCCCGACTGGGCCACCGCCGAACCGCACACCCTGCCCGAACGCCTCAACTCCGCGATCCCGCCCGGCAGTCACGGCGTCCAGGTCTGGGTGGCCCTCGGCGCCGACCGACAGGGCGAGCACCTGGGCCAGGCGCTCTACGCCGCTTCCCGTACGGCAGTTCTCGGCAACCGCCCGCTGGAGCTGATGACCCGCGACCCGCAGGGCATCCGCCGCTGGGAGTTCACCCCCGACGGCGCGCTCGTCACCGCCGACCCCGACCTCACCACCGCCTGGACGGCGTTCCACGCGCAGGCCGAACTCCTGCACACCGCCACCGACACGCTCACCGACACCCCGCAGCGGCTGAACCGCCTCACCGTCGACCTCCAGCGGGCCAACCGGGCGCACACGGCCGCCGTAGAAGCCCATGGGGAGGCGCGGCTCGCGGTCACGAAGGCGACCGACGCGCACACGCGGGCGCAGCAGGCGGCGGCCGACGCCGCCGAGGCCGCGCGCAAGGCCGGGGAGCTGGTCGCACGGCTGAAGCGGGACCTCGCGGAGGCCCGGAACACCGTCACCACCCTGCCGTCGGAAATCGAGCGGCACGAGCGGGACGAGACCAAGGGTCACCACGACCTCCGGACGGCGCTGGCCGCGCTGACGCGGGCCGAGAACACCGTGCGCGAAGAACGCATAGCGGCGGCACGCGCAGCCGCCGAACAGGCCGCGAAGAACGGCCGGTCGGCTACGGCCCCCACCCCCGCACCAGCCCCCCTCGCGCCGGGCGCCCCGCGTCCCCACACCGCCGCGCCCGACGTCGCCGCCGACCCCCGCGTACAGGCCACGCTCCCGGCGATCGCCGCCGCCGACAACGCGATCCAGCGGGCCACCGACGCGCTCGACGCCGCCCGGCCGGTGCTGGAACGGGCGGAGCACATCGTCGAGGTCGGACCGGACCGCATCAGCGCGGAGGAGGACAACCACGAGGAGGCCGTGGAGGAGGCCGAGGAGGCAGCGGCGGCCGAGGTCGTCGCGGCCAACAGGGTTCAGGCCGCCACACGGCACGAGACCGTCGCCCAGGGCCGGGTGACCGCGGCCGCGACCGAGGCCACCCGCCGCAACGGGCTGGTCGTCGCCGCCGTCACCGCACAGCTGCAGGCCGCCGCCGACCAGACGTCGGCCACCGCCGCGCTGCCGGGCCTGGCCGGTGACGTCCAGGACAGCGCCCCGACGCCCGAACAGTCCCCGCGCACCACCTTCGCGACCACCCCGCCGCGTTGGCCCGCCCCCGACGGCCGCGCCGCGCCGCTCCCGGCGGGCGGCCAGACTCACACCCCGGCACCCGCGACCACCACGTCCGCGCAGACCCCGGTCACGTCCACGACGAAGCAGCAGCCGAAGCAGCAGCCGAAGAAGAGCGGACCGCCCAAGTCCGGTACGAGCAGCGCCAAGACGGGCAAGGGCGACGGCACCGGTACGGGCAAGAAGTCGGCCACCGACAAGAACACGGGCAAGACCACGGGCGCTGACCAGGGCAAGGGCAAGGGCAAGGGCAAGGCCCAAGCGACGACCACGGCAACCCCCGCCGCCGCGCTGTCCCCCTACGTCGACCCCACCGGCAACGCCGTCCAGACCCCCGGCGACGGCAACTGCCTCCTCTACGCCGTCATCGGCAGCGCACCCCACCTGGTCCGCACCCGACTCCAGCAGTCTGCCGCCACCGGCACCACCCAGCCCCTCGCCCCGGCCACCGCAGCCTGGCTCGCCCGGCCCGACGACGTACAACGGGCCCTCAGGACGATGGCGCGGAACCCGCAGGCGGGCGACCGGGGATCCAATCAACTACGGGCCGCACGGCAGGAGTTGCAGAACCTGGTACTGGCCCGGCTCGCGGCGGCCCGCGACGGCAGCCGCCCCCTCCCGCCACAGGTCCTCGGCCAACTCCGGGGCGTCCTCGTCACCCCCTTCACCGCGGCGGTCCGGAACATGACCCCCGCCCAGATCGACAACGAACTCGTCCGCTACGGCATCCAGGGCGTGACCCACGCCGAGGACCTGGACCCGGTCGACCTCCAGACCCGCTATCTGCAGGCCGTCTCGGTGCAGGGCGCACCGCCCGCACTCACCGGCACCGCGCCGAGCAACCGCCGTATGTTCGCCTATCTGCGTGCGGTGAACGGGCTGCCGACGCTCGCCGCCATGACCACGGACGAGCGCCGTTCGCTGCTGGTCGCCGGTTACCACCGGAGCACCGCCGCCCTCAGCGACGACGAGGCGAACATGCTCGGCGGCGCGGTGGGCCACTGGTCGGACGCGTGGGCGAACCCGATCGGCGACACCTTCCTGCCCCTGCTCGCCGACACCCTCGGCGCCCCGATCCACGTCTTCCAGCCGATGCCCGCACCGCTCGCCGGCACCACCGCGACCGGCGGCCCGCGCGGCATCGCGCTGCGCTACGGCCCGACCACCAACACCCCCGCGCTGGAGGTCCACTACACGGGCCTGAACCACTACAGCGCCAGCGACGCGAGCACCGGCACCAACCCGGCGAACATCACCACGTCACAGGCGCCCCGGGGCCCCGAGGACGCCAACAGCATTCAGCCGAACGGCCGTTACCGTCCCGCACCGACCCGTGACGCCGACGACGAGCGTCCCGCGTCCCGTGTCGTGGACCCCGCACCGAAGGACTCCTGGCACGGCTTGCGTCCGCATGCCCGTCCCGCCGTGCACAGCACCGAGCGGTTCGATCCGCACGCGGACCAGTCCAACTCGCCGCGCCCTGGGGCACTTAGCGGCGCCACGACTCTCATCCGCACCCAGGTTCGCCGTATCCAGGCACCCAACGGCCAGTGGGTACGGGACTACACGCTCAACCTCCCGGTCACCACCAACGACCCTTCCCTCACCGGGCAGTTGAAGGACCGCATCACCGCTCTCCTGGACACGCACCTCAACTCCGGCCTGGCGCTGCCCAGTTCAGGCGACCAGCTCCACATCAACCTGAACCTGATCGACGACCCTGCGCACCCGGAGGCGATCACCCTCACCAACACGGGGAACCCGGCCCGCGCCGACCAACTCCACCTGGACGCCAACCACTCCGACGAGGACCTCCTCCACGAAGTCCTGCACTACCTCGGCCTGCCTGACGAACAACGCGACAACGACTTCCTCCTCCGCAACCACCCGAACAGCACCACCGTCCACACCACCGGCCTGATGGCGACCACCCAGACCGCCGTCCACATCCCGCACCGCTACCTCCGCACCATCGAGAACGTCACCGCGGCCGGCCCCCAACTCCACGACCACACAAGCCAAGACGACACCACCCCCGCCCTGGACCCCGACACCACCCCCATCCCCACCGACACCCCTCTCACCTGGCCCGCCTCCAACGCCCCGGTGGCGCCCCCGTCTTCGGAGTTCGTCCTCAACTACGGCTCCCAACGGGACGGCAACGTAGGCCTGGTGCTCCTCGAACCGCTGTCGGCGGAGGTCGTCGGCGGGCTGCATCAGCAGGTGATGACGGCGCTCGGGCTGGGGGACGCGCCGGACACGCACCCGGTGCGGAAGCAGCTGCGGACGGTGGCGAGTGCCGAGACGCTGGTGATCAATCTGCCGTATCTGCGCGGGAGTCTGGGTTTCCGGATCCGGGTGACCGTGGACGGCCGGGACCGGGACGTGGACCTGCGCCTGCGGCTCTCGGACCCGAGGGCGGCGGCCCGGTACGGGCAGGCCGAGGGTGCCGTGCGGGATGTCCGGGTGGAGCGGCGCGGCATCGGTTCGCAGGAGTCCGTGTCGTCGGAGGCGTCCGGCAACATCCGTACGGTGATGCTGCCGTGGACCGCGCTGTTCCCGGTCACCCGGGCGATCCCGGTGCGCGGTGTCGACGCCGCGGTGACCCTCGCGCTGACCCTGAACCAGCTCTCGTCGAGCGCGTCGGTGGCGTCCGTGGTGACATCGACGACGGCACAGCGCAGCAACGAGCCTTCGGAGCCGTACGACTTCACCGGCTCGTGGGAGGTACGGGTCGACACCCCGGCGTTGGCCGCGCCCGTCACCTGGTCGCCGGAGCAGTCGCACGGACCGGTGACCATCTGGTTCCCGCAGCATCTGGCGACGGACGAGGACGGGGAGCTGCCCGACGCGGCGGGGCTGGACGAGCTGCCGATCTGGGGCGTGGACACGGTGGCGGAGCCGGGGCGGCTGCTGGCGGAGACGCTGGAGCGATTCGCCGATCCGCTGCGGGAGTTGGGCACGGACTCGCTGGCGGAGCTGGAGACGTTCCTGTCGGAGCCGTTGTTGCGGGGCACCCTGCCGATGCAGCGGCAGGGCGGCGTCTTCTCGCCGGTGCTGCTCGACGCGTCGGGGCGCGCGCTCGGCATGTTCCAGCTGCTGACCGAGGTGGTGGTGGGCGAGCCGCAGCGGCGGACCGTCGCCGGGAAGATCAACCTGGAGAGCCATCTCACGCAGTCGGTGAAGATCGACGCCCAGTCGAAGTTCAGCAGCGGCGCCTCCCTGTCCGGCAGCGTCGGTCCGGCGCTCACCGGCGACCACAGCCAGGGCCACTCGGAGGCGACGTGGCGGGTCGGCGGCGGTGTGCTGGGCCGGGCCTCCGTCCAGGCGGGGACGAGCGACGCGCTGAACCAGAGCGCGAGCGCGTCGCTGATGCACGAGGTGCGCACCAAGCGCAGTCACCTGCTGGCCCCGGCCTCGGTGGAGCACACGCTGGTGTTCCACAAGGCGGGCGGCGGACGGGTCCGGTTCGAGCCGGGCGCGTGGCGCAACGGCATGCATCTGCGGGTGATGACCGCCGAGGACGCCCGGGGCCATGCCCCGACGGCGGACGAACTGCGGCGCCTCCCGGCGGAGTTGGAGCATCTGCGGTCGGTCGGCGCCAGTGCGACACCGCTGGCCGTGCGGGGCGCCGAGCCCCTCTTCGTGCACGCCGAGAACTGGCTGCGCGCCGAGGGCTTCCTGCCCGGCGACGACACCGCCCGCAACCGGGTGCTGCCCGACGAGGCGCTGGTGCAGGCCCAGTTGAACAACCTGCGCCGCTTCGAGCAGACCCGCTCGGGGATCGGCCAGCGGGCCGCGACGGACGCCATGCTGGACGGCGGCCACTCGCTCTTCCTGGAGATCCCGACGCTGACCGGCTCCCGCCGGGTACGGCTGGTGCTCAGCGCGGAGCGCGGCACGGGCCCGAGCACCCACACCAAGGTGCTGCCGCATGTGGAGGGCGTCGGCCTGGTCTCCCTGTCGACGGTCGCCACCGACCAGAAGGGCACGCAGTACGGGGCGTCGTACGGCGTCGGCGGCTCGTTCGGCATCCCGGTGCGCGACGGCGCGTGGACTCTCGGCGGCACCGCCGACCATGTGCGTTCCCACCAGGTGCAGCACGACAACAGCCTGCAGCTGTCCCTCGGGCACGACCAGCAGTTCCAGGGCACCGGGGAGGGAAACCGCAGCGAGGTGTTCGAGGTGCCGGCCGACTTCGCGCTCGACCTGTACGAAGGGCCGGGGGAGGAGCCCCTGCGGCGGTTCGCGCACGAGACGGTCCAGCATCCGTACGTCCCGCACGGTGCCCCGGCGCCCGGCCCGAACGACCCGCCGCCGCCCCCGCCGCCGAACCGGGTCGCGGGGACACTGCTGCTGTCGGTGCCGACGCTCCGTACGCTGCCCGCCGCCGACGAGCCCGTCCAGCCGGCGCCCCCCGCGCACACCGTGCGGGCCGCCGTCGACGCCGACCGCACGGCGCTCGCCCTCACCCACGACGACGGCACCCCGCTGCCCGACTCGATCCCGCTGCCGGACGACTCGATGGTGGAGGTGTTCCGGGCCTCGGCCGCGCTCGACGACGCGTTCCGCGCGGTGCTCGGCAACACCTACCAGGGGCATCCGGCACGCGGTCTCCTGGACGGCGTACGGGACACGGTCGGGGGCCTGACTCCCGCGCCGGTGGCCCGAGTCGGGCGCGCCGTGAGCGAGAGCCTGGTCGGCGCCGCGGCCACCGACCCGACCACGGTGACGGCGGAGATGCTCAGCGCCGCCCGCAACCCCGCCGCCCTGCTGGCCCGCGGCCACCAGGTGTTCAAGGGCGCCTATGTGATCGAGGGGCTCACCCTGCCCGGGCTCGCCGCCGACGAGGTGCTGTCGGTGGAGATCCGGGGCACCCTGCGCCGGCCGCGCGCGTCGGGCGAGATCACCCAGTACTTCGAGTCCGGGCTCAACGCCGTCGACGGCGCAGGACAGCAGCGCACGGTGGCCTCGGCCGTGCAGTGGGCGGGCGGCTTCACCGCCGTCCGCAACAGCTCCTCGGCCCAGACCCCGAGCTCCGACCAGGCCGCCGGCAACGACGGCGACATCGGCGGCCTCGGCGAGGGCGGCATGCGACGCCGCGCCGACGAACCGGCACAGCAAGGCAGTTCCACGACGGGTTCCGCATCCCGCGCGGCGACCCTCAACCCCTCGGGCCGCTACACCCACACCGTCCGCCGCGAGAAGGGCCGGGCGCTCGCCTCCTCGACGATGGCGCACCGCACGGCCACCGAGAGCGGCGCCCAGCACCGCATCCTCGCCGACGCGCTCCTGCTGGTCACGTTCCGGCGCGGTCACCGCAACGCCGTGGGCAACGCGTTCGGCCAGGGCGAGGGCCGCACCGTGACGGTGGCGGTCGAACTCCCCGACGCCGTACGGTTCTTCGTCTCCCCGGCGCAGATCCTGCGCCACCCCGCCTGGTTCGCGACCGTGCCCGGTCTCACCATGCCCACGCCCCGCCGGCTCTCCGTACCGCTGCCGCGCCGCTTCATCGCCTCGCGCGAGGTGGGCCTCGGCAGCGTCCAGGCGATGGACCAGTACACCGACGCCCTGCGCACCGTCCAACGCCCCGACCTCGTCCGACAGCAACTCCTCGCCCTCGTCGAGAAGGAGGCCCCCGGCACGACCGTCCCGGGCCACGCGTCGTACCTCTCCGGCGTCGACACCCGCATCGCCGACCTCACCTCCACGGCCGGCCTGCGCACCCTCGCCGGCCGCGGCCCCGGCCGCGTGCAACGCTTCCGCTTCCGCCACGTCGGCTACGGCGGCGCCCGCCTCGTCGAGGTCACGCTCGCCGCCGAGCCGGACGGCGACGACCACACGCTGCGCGGGGTGCGCGGCCACGAAGGGGCCACGGGCGCCGGCATGGAGCAGTACCTCGGCCACACCCCGTCCGCGGTGACCGACAAGACCTCCCACAGCACCCGGCACTCCGGGTTCGTCCAGCTCCAGACCCGGCTCCCGAGGCCCACCGGCGGCCCGCGCACCGACCGGGCGGCCGCACTCCTCAGCGCCGACACCGTGCGCGGCAACTCGGCGCGGGTGACCCGGGCCGCCGAGGACCGGCACTGGCTGCGCAGCGACAGCGTCGCCGACTTCGCCGGCGTCCCCTACAAGGTCGTCGCCACCGTACGGTCCTCACCGACCGCCGACTGGATCGTGGACCTGCCGGGCAGCATGCTCCAGCACGGCGTCCTCACCCTCACCGACACGGACACCCCGCTCGCCCGGCGCATCGCCCACCTCTTCCTCGGCAGCCGGGCGCGCACCGTCACCGTGCACACCGCCGCCGCGCTCCGCTTCACCGGCAGCGAGGCCACCGACCCCGACCAGCCCGAGGAGCGGACGGCGCCGAGCACATCGGCGGAAGCCCCGACGCCGGTCGGCGGCCGGTTCAGGCCGGGCGGCCCCGCACCGGTCTTCTCCTTCGACGCCGGCCCCCAACTCGCCGCCGCGCTCGACGAGGTGGCCCCCGCCCTCACCGGCTCCTGGCGCCGGCTCGCCGCCTCCGACTCCGCGGACGCCACCGCCGTACGGGTCGCCGAACTCCTCCAGGCGGGCACGATCGAGCTGGACCATCCGCGCGGCCCGGCCGGCATCACCCCCACGATGCCGGGCGCCTACCCGTTCCAGGGCGAACCCGACACCCCGCCCCGGCTCACCGTGCAGCTGTACCGGCCGCGCCCGCAGACCGACACCGGTGCCGTGACGCTCGACCGGGTCCGGCTCACCACGGTCAGCGCGGGCTCCGCCTCGCACGCGGGCCTCACCGGCAGCCTCTCGGCACAGGGCGCCTTCAGCCTCCAGGACTCCAACCGCCAGCTCCTCGGCTTCACCGCGCCGGTCCTGGCCCGCCCGGCCCAGGACCCCGGCTCGGGCGCGGCCGTCGCCGGCACCCGCCGCGAGTGGCTCAAGCACGGCAACACCTCCACGCCGCCGGACTCGCGCGGCACCCGCAGCCACGAGATCCTCGCCGACGCCGTCGTCACCGTCCACGGCCCGAACGGCACCCGGTACGTCTCCGGCACGGTCAGCCTGCGCCCCCTGGAGCGCGACCTCCTGGGCCACGGCGTCACCCCCGGCACCACCGACCCGGGCGTCTACGACATCGCGTCCCTGATCCGCGAGGCGGCCGACGCACAGGCCCCGACCGACACCGCGCCCGAGGCCCTCCGCGACTGGCGCAGGCTCTCCTTCCGCGACCTCCCGCCCCTGCTGGCCGACGGCATCCGCGCACACCCGGCCCCGGCCGCCGACACCATGCTCCAGCTCTGGCTGGCCACCGACGACAGCCCGACCCAGACGGCCCGCGCCCTGTACACCGCGTCGAGCACGGCCGCGCTGCTACGGCGGCCCGTCGAACTCGCCCTGCGGGACAGCGAGGGCGTGCGGTTCCGGCGGTTCGACGCGAACGGGGAACCGGAGGGGACGCCGGGGGCGGACGAGCGGGGCGACGAGGAGCTGGACGGCGGGGGTCCGAGCAGTGCGGGCCCGAGCAGTGCCGTGGAGCGTGGCTCGGGCCCCAACGACGCGGTCGACGAAGCCGGTTGGAGGGCCGTACGGAATCAGATGCGCACGCTGGAGGAGGCCGCGCGGGCGGAACACGCCGCGCATACGCGGGAGGGACGGCTCCGGGGCAGGATGACCGCTGCCGAACGCGTGTTGAACGAGGCCGAGCCGCCGGTACGACAGGCCGAGCGGGACCGGGACGACGCCCACGCCGCCGCCGACACCGCGGCCGCCGAACTCGCCGCCGCCGCGCGGGCCGTGACGCTCGCCGAACGCAACGACGAGGAACGGCGCGCCCGGGTAACGCAGTTGACCACGGAGGCCCAGGACCAGGACGAGCGCGTGACGGACGCGACCCGGACGGCGGGGGAGTACCGCGACGCCGTCCGTACGGCGGAGGAGGAGCTGGCGGCGGCGGAGGCGGCCGTACGGGAGGCGGAGGGGGCCGCGCGGCAGCGGCCCGCCAACTCCCGCTCGGACGACGCCGGTTCACCCGCCCGGCCTGAGGCACGCTGGAACCGCGCCCGTACCACGCTGGACCAGGCACGGATCGAGGCCGCGGCGGCCGACCGTACCGTCGACACCGCCCGGCACGCGGCCAACGACACCAGGCGCCGGCTCGGCCTGGCCCAGGACGTGGCACGCCACGCCGCCGGCGTCCTGACCGGCGCCCGGGACAGGGCCGCGACGGCGACCACGGCGCACGACGCGGCCCGGGTGGCACTCGGCGCGGCCACCGCGCACCACGACCAGATGGTCGCCGCGCGGAACGAGGCCCAGGCGGCGGTCGACACCCTCGAACGGCAGATCATCAACTCCCTTGCCGTACAGGCCAGGCAGGCGTCCCGGCAGCGCAACGCGGAACGGGACCTCGCCGATGTCGTCACCGTCCTGGAGACACAGCGAGCGGCGGAGGGCGACGGCACGGCCCTCCTGACGACCGGCTCGGTGGCCGCCACCCCGGCCACGTGGCCGCGCCGCATCCCTCGCCCGGCACCGGCACCCCCCGAACCGGCGGCGGACCCACAGGAGCAACCCGAGGGTGAGCCTCAAGTGGCTCCCCAGGAACCGGAGTTCCGGCCGGTCGATGCCGGGAACGGCACGGATGAGGAGCCCGAGGGCGATCAGGACGACCCGGCCGTTCGCCACGATCAGGGCGGTCAACGTGGCCTGCACGGGCAGGAGTTGGGCGGCGAGGGCGGGTCCGGCGAAGGCGCGCCCGGCGACGAGGACGGCGACGGCCAAGACAGCGGCGGCGCGAACGGCCTGCGGGGTGAGGGCTCCGGCGGTGCCCGCTACCGCCCCGTCGTCTCGCGGGCCCAGCGCCCCGAGACGTTCGCCCGTTCACTGGCCCGGCTGCTCGCCGACTCCGACTCCGACGCCGCCCCCGCGTGGACCCGGGACCCGGACCCGCACGGCGCGCTGTTCGCCTGGGTCCAGGCCGATGTGGCGGCGAACGGCGCTCCCGACGACCCGAGGTTCCCGGCGTCGGGCAGCGAGGTGTCGACCGACGCGCTGGCCCATATCGGCGCCCTCACCGAGGAGTTGCGTGCCCAGGCGATCCTCCAGAACGGCATGGTGACCGTCGCGGAGGCCGGTCTCGACGACTCCGCCCGCCTCGCCCTGGTGCTGGCCGACCCCGACAACCCCTTCTATGTGGCCACCCTCGCCGCACTGGTCGTACGCGACACCGGGCGCCCGGTCCGGGTGATCAGCCCCGGCGACCGCGCCCACCGCTTCGGCCCGGCCGACGGCACCCCGCTGACCTTGTACTTTGACGGCAACCGGTTCTCGGTCAAACCGCCCGCCCCGGACGACGACTGACCGGTCGTCACCCGATCAACTTTCTGGAAGGACCAGCATGTCCGGCAACAACAGCCCGCAGCACCAGGCAGCGACGGGCGGGGCGGAGCCCACTCCGGCCCCGGACACCACCGCGGGCGCCCGCGAGACCGAGGCGGCGGCGCTCCCGCCGACCAGCGGCGAGACCACGGCCGCCGGCACCGGCGCCCCGGAGACCGCGGCGCGGGCGGAAGCGGCGCTCACGCCTCCCGCGCGGCCCGCCGCGAAGGCCCAACTCCCCACCGCGGAAGCCGCCGTAGGCACCGACGAGGGCGCGACCCCCGAAGCCGCGCCCGACGCTCACACCCACGCCGACCCGGACCCGGGCCCCGAGGCCCTGGCCGCGACCGCGACAACCGAAGCCGCGGGCGGATCCGGCTCGGACACCGGCGAGGGCACCGCCGTAGCGGCCCCCGCCTTCGGCCGCCCCTCCCGAGGCCTGCTCGCCGGAGCCGCGATAGCCGGCGCGCTGCTGATCGGCGTACCGTTCCTGGTGTCGGGCTTGCTCGGCAAGTCCAGCTCGGACTCGAAGCCGTCGGACCAAGTGGCCGACGCGGGAACGGTGTTGAACGGCGCGACGACGGACAGCGGCGCCGGCGCCTACGGTTCGGCCAGCCCGGACCCGACCTCGCCGAAGCCGTCCCCCTCGCACACGACCGGCGGCAAGAACAACACGGTGAAGAACGGCGCGGGAGCGGCGGCGGCCGGGGCGGGTTCCGGTGCGGGAGTGATCGCGGGCAGTTCCGCCGAGGCGCCCAAGAAGGCGTCCTCCGGCGGGAGTTCGAAGAAGAAGACCACCACCAAGGTCACGGCCACCAAGACGGTGACCGTCGCCCCCGGCACCACCATCTACAGCCACGCCTCCAACAAGTGCATCGAGATGGTGGGTCACAAGGGCGCCGACGGTTCGCCGCTGCAGATCAACAGCTGCACCGGCAAGAACTGGCAGAAGTGGGACTTCCGTTCGGACGGCACGATCCGCTCCATGGGCCTGTGCATGGACGTCGCCTGGGGCTCGTCGGCGAACGGCGCGGTGATCCAGATCGCGGTGTGCAGCGGCAACCCGGCCCAGCAGTTCCGCCTCAACTCCAGCAACGACCTGGTCAATCCGCAGGCCAACAAGTGCGTGGACGTCAAGGACCAGGGAACCGCCAACGGCACCCGGCTCCAACTCTGGGACTGCAACGGCCAGGACAACCAGAAGTGGAGCACCCGCTGACACGCCGGTGCCGCCTGAACACGCCGGTGCCGCCGCACCGTAGAAGCACGGCGGCACCCCAGACATCCACAACTTGCCCTAGATGTCCCGGAACTGATCTACGACGTCTCTGACCTGCGCAAATGAACCATCGAGTACGTGAAGGCCGCGCCCGACGGCATCGCGACGCTCGACCCCGGGACGCGCGTCGGCGGACCGAACTGGCGGCGGTACGACGTGTGGGACCCCGCCGACCGGATCGTCGCCGTCGGCGGCGTCTTCCTCAACGACGACTGCGCGGACCTGTTCGGCGGCGCGACCCTCCCCGGAGCCCGGAGCCCGGAGCCCGGAGCCCGGAGCCCGGAGCCCGGAGCCCGGTCGGCACTGCTCGCGGCTCGGGCCAGGGGCGCCCGGGCCGCCGGCTGCCGATGGCTCGTGGTGGAGACCGGAGCGAAAGCCCCCGGCCGAACACAACACCTTCCTCCGCAACATGCTGCGCGCCGGCTTCGAGCCCCTGTACGACCGGCTCACCTGGCTCTGGCATCGGTGCCCCGGTCCTCGGGCGGCGGTCGCGAGGGGCGTAGAACACCGCGCGATCTCCAGTTCGAAAGCGTCCATTGGAATGCCCGAGTCACGCAGTTGAACGTCAGCGCCAACCTCGCCCGGCCGATCACCGAACGGGGTGCCGGCCGGATAACTTCCCCTCTCGGACAGACCATTTCGCCACTCTCGGAGATACCGGCCTTGTTCTTCGTCTCCTCCCCGCTCGACACGACGTTCTTCTCGCTCCTGAACGGCAGTCATGAACGACTCCTCGGCCGGCCTCTGACATCCGGAGCGCCGATCGGAGTCGAACTCCCGTACTGGCTCTACCACGACGCGCCGTACGCGGTCCTCGCCCAGGACGCGGCCGACGATCCCGCGTTCGTCTACGCGAACACCGCGGCCCAGCAGTGTTTCGGCTACTCGTGGGAAGAGTTCTCCGGTCTGCCGTCGCGCCTGTCCGCCCCAGTCGCGGACCGTTCGGCACGGGACCGCCTCATGGCGGACGTCCGGCGCCGCGGATTTGCGGAGGGCTACCGCGGATTGCGGGAGTCACGGACAGGCCGGCGGTTCTGGATAGCGGACGTCACGATCTGGAATCTCCACGACACGGACGGCACCGTCCGGGGACAGGCCGCACTCATTCCCTCCTGGTCCGCTGCCTGACCCCGTCCTTCCTTCCTTCCTGTTTCAGCCCACACGCATGTTTTCGGCGCGCACGAATGAGAAAGCAGGTCAACGACCTTGGAAAGCCTGGACTTCGACACCACCGTCTTCGACAAGGAGTACGTGACCCTCGGCGGGCGACGCGAAGCGATCGTGCGCGGCGGCCGGCACCTGTTCGACCGACTGCCCGCCGCCTTCGATGGAGTGAACCGGATCGGGGTGATCGGCTGGGGCTCGCAGGGTCCTGCCCAGGCTCAGAACCTGCGGGACTCCCTGGGCGACACCGTGAAGGTGGTCGTCGGGCTGCGGAGTGGATCCCACTCCTTCGATGCCGCCCGCGCCGCGGGTTTCAGCGAATCCGACGGCACCCTCGGCGAGATGTTCGAGGTCATCGCGGCCTCCGACATGGTGCTGCTGCTCATATCGGACGCCGCACTCGCCGAGCACCACCAGGAGATCCTCGCGGCGCTGCGCCCGGGGACCACACTGGGCCTCTCCCACGGATTCCTGCTGGGCCACCTCGCGGACACCGGCGGGTCGTTCCCCGCGGGCGTCGACGTGATCGCGGTGTGCCCCAAGGGCATGGGGCCGTCGGTGCGTGCCCTGTATGTGCAGGGCGCCACGGTCAACGGTGCCGGGATCAACGCGAGTTTCGCGGTCGAGCAGGACGTCACCGGGCGAGCCGTAGAGCGCGCGCTCGGCTGGTCGGTGGCGCTCGGTGCGCCCTTCACCTTCCAGACCACGTTGCGCTCGGAGTACCTGTCGGACCTGTCGGGCGAACGCGCCATGCTGCTGGCCGGCGTTCACGGTGTGGTGGAGAGCCTGTACCGGCGCTTCCGCGACCACGAAGGAATGAGCGACCACGACGCGTTCCGCCACTCCGTGGAGTCCGTCACCGGCCCCATCTCGCGGACCATCTCCAAGGACGGTCTGATCGGCGTCTACCGGCGCCTCGACGACGACCAGAAGGCCGTGTTCGCGCACGCCTACTCCGCGGCCCATCCCGTCGGCCTGGAACTGACCGCGGAGATCTACGACGAGGTGAGCTCCGGGAACGAGATCCGCAGCGTCATCCTGGCGGGCAAGCGCCTGGACCGCTTTCCCATGGGCCGCATCGACCAGGCGGACATGTGGCGTGTCGGCGAGCGCGTGCGCGCCCGGCGTGACACCGACGGCGAGGCCCCCCTCGACCCGTTCACCGCCGGTGTGTTCTGCGGGATCATGATGGCGCAGGTCGACCTGCTGCTGGAACGGGGCCACCCCTACTCGGAGATCGCCAACGAGTCGGTCATCGAGGCGGTCGACTCGCTCAACCCCTACATGCATGCCCGCGGCGTCGCCTACATGGTGGACAACTGCTCCACCACCGCACGGCTCGGCGCCCGCAAGTGGGCTCCGCGCTTCGACTATCTCCTCACGCAGCAGACGTACCCCGCGGTCGACGACAAGGCCGTGGATCCCGCTCCCTTCGCGGCGTTCGAGGGCCACGTCATCCACCAGGTGCTGGACGTCTGCTCCCGGATGCGGCCGTCGGTGGACATCTTCGTCGAGTGACCGACCCCGCGCCGATCCGCACGAGCGGTGGAGACGGACGTCGACCGGAGCTGTCGTCGACAACTCCGCCGTACAGCAACGAAGTTCGGCCTCCGGGCCCCCGACACCTTACGGAGAACCAGTGAGTGAACCCATGACCCGACGCAGACCGGGGCCCCTCGGCCGGGCCTGGTACATGGTCTGGTCGGCGGCCACGGGAAGCCTGGTGGCCCTCGCCACATCACTTCTCGTCGTGCAGGCCGCGTTACGTCTCGTGATCGCGCACAGCGACAAGTACTTCGACGTCCTCGTCGCCCGCGCTCTCGCCCCCGGCCTGGGGGGAACGGGGACCGCGCTGGCCGCGGGCGGCGGGGTGCCCGTCGGGTGGCGCATGCCCCCGTTCGCCGGGCACATATCGGCGGCCTGGGTGATCGGCCAGCGGTCGGAGCTGCTGCTGATCGGAGCCGGTCCCGTGGCCGGCTCCGTCGTGCTCGGGCTCTGCGTCGTCCTCGCGGCCCGCAGGCTCGCCCTGCCCAGATGGCCGCTGCTGCTGTCCTCCGTCGCCTGCTACACGGTGCTGAGCGGCATGGTGCAGGGGATCGCGGTCGAATGGACCACGGCGCAGCCCGAGTTCAGGATCACGATGTCGTCGCCAGCGGCGGTCGTCGCGGCGGCCGGCTGGACGCTCGTCGTCGGCGGTACCGTCGTGGCGCTGCGGGGGCGCCCGGCCGGGCACCTGTCCGCCGCCGTCCGGGGTGCCCGCCGACGCAGTGCCGGACGTCTCGCCACGGTCACCGCGACCGCACTGGTCGCGTCCCTGGTGTCGGCGGGTGCGGCCACGGCCGCGCCCGCCGGTCACGACACGTCCGGTGGGCACAAGTGGCGGTTGCCCGGAGTCGACGCCGCGGTCGCGGCTCTGCCCCGGGTACCGGGCGTCAAGAACTCCGACGCGGAGAACGGCGCGACAGGCACCCCGTCCATGCTCGTCGGACTGCGCAGCGAACTGCGCGGCGACGACGTGCCCGAGTGGCTCCAGAAGCACGCCCATGCCTTCGGCGTCTCGAACACCCGGGGCATCCTCAGGAACGACGACCAGCGTCGGCGGGTGAAGGATCCGAGCGGTGCCCGGCACGTCTGGTACGACCAGGTCGTCGACGGGGTGCCGGTGTACGACGCGCGTGTCGGCGTACACCTGGACAAGACCGGCACCACCGTCACGGCCGTCACCAACGGCCTGCGCCCCGACCTGATCGCGCCGGCCTCCACCACGCCCAGGATCAGCGCCAAGGCCGCGATCGCCGTCGCCGCGAAGGCGGTGCCGGGCGGGCGCAGCCAGAACGCCCCCGTGCTGACGATCTACGCCGGCCGGCCACAGGCAGGGGTCCGCACCCCGGCGTACCTCACCTGGCAGGTGGACATCGGCAACGGCGGCGAGGAGAACGAGCGCGTCTTCGTCGACGCCCTGGGCGGCGACCGGTTCGTCGGCGTCGAGCCGTTGACCGAGTCGGCGCTGAACCGGTACGTCTACGACCAGCAGCACCTGACGGATCCGCCGAACCAGCTGCTGTACGGCAAGCTGGTGCGGACCGAGGGAACCACCCCGAGCGGTGACCGTGACTCCGACCGCGCCTACGACCAGACCGGGGTGGTCTACAACTACTACCGGACCACGTTCGGCCTGGACAGCGTCGACAATCGTGGCTACCCGCTGAAGTCCCGCGTCCACTACGGAAAGAACTTCGTCAACGCGAACTGGAACGGCACGTTGATGACGTACGGCGACGGCATGCTGTCGCAGGACGTCACGGGGCATGAGATCACCCACGCGGTGACCGAGAACACCGCGGGTCTCGTCTACTCCTTCCAGTCCGGGGCGCTCAACGAGAGCATCTCCGATTTCTTCGGCGAGATGACGGAGCGCTATGCCACCGGCAGGAACGACTGGCTCCTCGGCTCGAACCTGGACGTGTACGCCCCGTTCCGCAGCATGGCGGACCCGCGGGCGCACGGACAGCCGCAGGACATGTCCGAGTACGTCCTGACGTGCGAGGACAACGGCGGAGTGCACACCGACAGCGGCATACCCAACTACGCCTTCTACCGCATGGTGTACAAGCTCGGCTACAGCACGGCCGTGCCCCTCGTCTACGAAGCGCTGACCGATTACATCTCCCCGACCTCGACCTTCGCGGACATGTACACCGCGCTCATGCAGGTGTCCACGTCGATCTACGGCCCGGGCGACTACATCACGTCCGTCATCAACGAGATATGGACGGTCGATGTGGGGGTGACGGCGACGACGGACGACCCGCGGCCGGCCGGGTGCAGCGGTGATTCCGGCACCGTGACGTGTTCCACGCTGTCCGCCCTGTACGACGACGCCTCGGCGCTGAGCGCCGACGGCGCCTCGCTGGCCGAGGTCGCCGGTTCGCTGGTGCACATGTACAACCTGGGTACGATCGCCGAGGATCCCGCGGTCGTCTACTACGAGCACCTCTTCCTCACCAACCGTGACGACTTCGACGAGACGATCGCCCTACAGGGAACTCTTCTCGACGAGTTCACCAAAGCGATCCAGCTCTGGCAGCCCGTTCTGGAGGCAGTCGGAACCGATCAGGCGACGAGCGTCGTTCTGACGCAGCAGCAGATCGACAGCGCCAACGCCTTCGCGGACGACGTGGTGGCGCAGGCCAAGGCACAGGGCGACACGCATCTGGCGGACGTCATCACCACCGAACGTACCCGCGTCGACGCCCAGCACGCCGTCGGGATGTCCGTGCAGCAGGGCGAGGACTATCTCGACTCCGTCGTCGCGACGATCCCGCCGGCCGACCCCGGGACCCCCGCGTCCTCCCTCGCGGCCACCTTCGACAACAAGGCTGTCTCCCAGGACACGAACACCGCGACGGCCGACCTGGACGGCCACGGTCTGAGCATGTCCGCGCAGGCACTCGCCACGGCGGGCGTGACGCCGGGCAGCACCGTCATCCACGGCGGCGTGGTCTTCCACTGGCCGACCCAGTCGGGTACGGGGGCGGCCGACAACACGGTCGCCGACGGCCAGAACATCGCGGTCGGCGGGAGCGGCGACACCCTCGGATTCCTGGTCGCCTCCAGTTTCCGCACGGCCGCGGCCGACTCGCTCACGGGCACCGGCACGATTCACTACTCCGACGGCACCAGCCAGCGGTTCCTTCTGGACGCCCCGGACTGGCACGGCACGGACGGCGATCCCGCCTTCACCGCCGCCTACACCAACGCTCCCGGCAACACCAGGCAGAACACCCGCGTGGGCGTCTGGTACCGCGGGATCTCCCTGCTGCCCGGCAAGACGCTGGTCAGTGTCGAACTCCCGGGCGCCCATGCGACGGATGCGAACGGCACACCGGAACTGCACGTGTTCGCCATGGCTGTCGGGACGGCGGCTCCCGAACTGACCGACACCTTCGGGAACGTCAGCGTCACCCAGGACACCGCCACGGGCTACGGAGACATGGACGGCTGGGGCAGCAGCATGTCGGCGCAGGCGCTCAAGGCGGCCGGTGTCGGTCCGGGCAGCACCGTCACCCAGGAGGGCCTGTCGTTCACCTGGCCCACCACCGCGGGCGTCGACGACGCCGACGGGGTGACCGGGGCAATTTACGGTGAGCCCGACAACACACTCGCTGCCGGGCAGACGGTCGCCGTAGACGGAACCCACGGCGGCACGCTCGGCTTCCTCGTCGCGGGAGCCAACGGCGCGGCCTCGGGCACGGCCACGGTCACCTACTCCGACGGCACCACCCAGCAGTTCACCCTGACCGCCCCCGACTGGTTCAAGACCAGCAGCGCCGTGGCGATCACCGCGGCGTACCAGAACCGGCTGGACAACGCGCAGTACCAGCACGTCGCCTACGTGCACTACGTGGGCGTGACACTCCAGAGCGGACGGACACCGGTCAGCGTGACTCTGCCCGACGTCACGTCCACGCCGGTGCAGAACAGCCCGGTCCTGCACGTCTACGCGATGGCGCGCGGCTGACCCGTCGGACACGGGGTGGGTGGTGGCGCCGACCGAAGGCCGGCGCCACCACCCACTTTCCCCTTTCGGCCAGAGACACCGAGGAAGTACATGTCTGCACGGACATCCCGCTGGGGCGGGCTCGGCCACACCGGCCTCAGGAGGAGCATCGAGGCCAGGCTCCGGGAGGTCGACCTCCTCCTGCGTGACTCCGTCAAGAGCCACCTGCCCGAACTGGAGGCGCCGGCGCAGCACCTCGTCGCCGCCGGCGGCAAGAGATTCCGGCCCGTCATGACGCTCCTGGCCGCGCACTTCGGCGACCCCGAGGAGCCGGCGGTCGTCCAGGCGGCCACGGCCGTGGAACTCCTGCATCTCGCGTCCCTCCACCACGACGACGTCATCGACGAGGCCGTGCTGCGCCGCGGTGTGCCGAGCGTCAACGCCCGGTGGGGCAACCTGACGGCGATCAGATCCGGCAACTTCCTCCTCGCCCGATCCGCCCGGATCATCGCCGGGCTGGGGGAGGAGGTGATCCACGCCCACCGGGACCTGCTGCTGCGCCTCATCAGGGGGCAGGCTCTGGAAGCGGCAGGCCCCGGCGCCCACCGCGACCCGGTGGAGCACTACTTCGACGTCATTGCCGACAAGACCGGTGTGCTCATCGCCGGTGCCGGGCGGATCGGAGCCGTTGTCGCGGGTGCGGACCGGGCGACGGCCGATGCCGTCGGGGCGTTCGGTGAGAGGATCGGCGTCGCCTTCCAGATCGCCGACGACATCCTCGACATCACCGGCGCCGAGGAATTCGGGAAGACGCCGGGCACCGACCTGCGCCAGGGGGTGCCGACGCTGCCCGTGCTCATCCTGCGCGCGAGCGATCCCGACACCACCGATCCCGCGGACACGCGGCTGCGCGCGCTGCTCGCGGCCGGACCGGAGAACGACGACCGGGTCGAGGAGGCCCTGGCCCTGCTGCGCGGTCACCCGGCTGTCACCGAAGCGCGGGCTCGGCTCGCCCACCTGGTGAGGGAGGCCGAGGGGCAGTTGACCGCCCTTCCTCGCAGCCCGGCCCGTAAGGCCATGGACGAGCTGTGCCGTTCCTTGCTGGCCAGGACCGGGTCTGTACGGTGAGCGGTGTAACTCCCGAGCTGGGAGCGACAGTTGATGACTGACGTGAGGGCGGCCTCAAGTGCGTCCACCTGGCCGTCATGAGCACCGACCGAGTTCCACCGTTCACCACGTGGACCCGGCGACGCGGCACAGGGGCCCGGACCTCTTGGTCCGGGCCCCTGTGCCGTTATGGGGACGGGCGTCAGCGAGTGGTGTCTGCCAGCGCCTTCGCGATCACAGCCGTCACCGCGTCGGGGTGGGATATGAGCGTGAGGTGGGAGCCGCCGTGGAAGACGGTCACGTGTGAGTGTGCCCGGCGGGCCATCGCGAGTTCGGACTCCGGGGTGATGATCTTGTCTCCGGTGGAGATGAAGTACCAGGACGGCAGGGTCTTCCACGCCGCGTAGCGCGAAGGCGTGTCGATGGCGGGAGTCGCGGTCATGGTCTGGGCGGCCCACAACTGTCGTGCCTGGGCCTTCGGCAGGTCGTCGCCGAAGTAGTTCACGAACGCGTTCTCCGTGAGCAGCAGGTTCGTGTTCCCGTCCGGAGTTCCGGGGACCTGCTCGAAGAGTTCGGAGGCGGGCTTGGTGGCGATCACCGAGGTGCTGCCGTCGAGCGCGCTCAAGGGCTCGCCCACAGCGGGTGCCGCGGCGTCGACGTAGACGAGGCCCACGACGTTGTCCGCCTCGGCCGCGGCGTTGCTGATCACCGCGCCACCGTAGGAGTGTCCGACCAGCAGCACGGGGCCGGGGATGGCGCGTACGAAGGCGGCAACCTTCTCGGAGTCGGTGGTGAGGTTCTCGACGGGGTTGTCGGCGGCGCGCACCGCGCACCCGGCGCGCTGCAGTTCGTCGATCTCGCCGTTCCAGCTGGACGAGTCGGCCCACGCTCCGTGGACGAGGACCACGGTGATCGGCTGGTGACCCGGTGTCGTGCAGTGAAGGGGGCCCGGGTCCTGGGCGTGTGCGGCGGTGGGCAGACCGGCGTGGCCGGTGCCGACGAGGGCGAGTGAAGCCGTGAGGGCCACCGCTGCCGCGATCGCGCGAGGACGGCGGAGGCGAGACAGTCTGAGCATCAGTTTCTTTCTCTTCCTTGGGTCGGAACTATCGTGGCGGAACTCCGGTGTCAGAACCCCTGTGCCGGAGCTCCTGTGTCGGGACTGCCGGTGTCGTGCGTCAGGCGCCGTCGTATCCGCGGCCGACCATCGAAAGCGGGTCGACGAGGGAGTCGAAGGTCTGCTCGTCGACGTGGCCGCTCGCCAGGGCCGCCTCTCTCAATGTCTGGCCGTTGGCGAGTGCGGATTCGGCGATGTGCGCGGCGTTCTGGTAGCCGATGACCGGACTCAGCGCCGTGACCAGCATCAGGCTCTCGTTCACGTACTGGTCGATCCTGCTCCGGTTGAGCCGGGTGCCGCTGACGGAGAAGGTCCGGAACTTCTCCATGCCGTCCGCGAGGATCCGCGCGGAGTGCAGGAAGTTGTTGATGACGACCGGGCGCATCGCGTTGAGTTCGAAATTTCCCTGGCTGCCGGCGAAGGCCACCGCGGAGTCGTTGCCGAGGACCTGGATGGCGACCATGACGATCGCCTCGCACTGGGTCGGATTGACCTTGCCGGGCATGATCGAGGAGCCGGGCTCGTTCTGCGGCAGCAGCAGTTCGGCGAATCCGGTGCGCGGGCCCGAGGCCAGCCATCGCATGTCGTTGGCGATCTTGATCAGGGCGACGGCCAGCCCGCGCAGCGCCGCGTGCGCACGCACCATCGGGTCGAGCGACCCCAGAGCCATGAACTTGTTGTCGGCCGTGACGAACGGCTTACCGGTCAACTCGGCGATCATGGCCGCGATTTCGCGGCTGAAGCCGTTCGGGGCGTTCAGTCCCGTCCCGACGGCGGTGCCGCCGACCGCCAGGGCGAGCAGTCCTTCCCGGGCGTGCTCGATCTCCTCGACGCAGGCCCGCAGTTGTGCGGCGTAACCGGACCACTCCTGTCCGACCGTCAGGGGCACCGCGTCCTCAAGGTGTGTGCGCCCGATCTTGACGACGGTGGCCCACTCCTGCGCCTTGGCCGTGATGCAGGCGGCCAACTCCCTTGCCTGGGGCAGGAGATGGTCGTCGATCTCCTGCACCGAGGCGATGTGCATGGCGGTCGGGAAGGTGTCGTTGCTCGACTGCCCCATGTTGACGTCGTCGTTCGGGCCGACCGGCTGCTGGGTGCCCAGCGTGCCGCCGAGCAACTGTGAGGCACGGTTGGCGAGGACCTCGTTGACGTTCATGTTGCTCTGGGTGCCGGATCCCGTCTGCCAGACGAAGAGCGGAAAGTGTTCGTCGAGGTCTCCTGCGATGGTTTCCTCCGCGGCCCGGACGATGGCCGCTGTCTTCCACTCGGGCAGCCGTCCGGCGGCGGCGTTGACCAGCGCCGCCGCCTTCTTCACATAGCCGTAGGCGTGGTAGACCCGCTTGGGCATTCGGTCGCCGCCGATGGAGAAGTGAGTGAGCGACCGTTGCGTCTGCGCACCCCAGTAGCGGTTCGCCGGCACCTCGACGGTGCCCATGCTGTCGAATTCCCTCCGTGTTCCGCTCGCCCGGACCCCGATCGGTACGTCCCTCATCGCCGGCGCCGGCCGGGTGTCACGGCTCATGGCCGCTCCTCGTCGACGCCGGTCGGATACACCGGCTGCCACATGGCGTCCTGGACGGCCTGCACCAGGTTGTCGTGGGACTTCGTCGCGACTCCGTCAGCGGCGGCGGCCTCGGCGACGGCGATCGCGACGGTGGCCGACGACGCCCTCAGGTTCTCGATGGGCGGCAGCAGCGCGGCGCCCGGCCGCGACACGTCGACCTGGCCGGCGACGGCCTCGGCCGCGGCGAGCAGCATGTTGTCGGTCACGTGACGGGCGCCGGAGACGATCGAGCCGAGACCGAGTCCGGGGTACAGGAGCGCGTTGTTGGCCTGCCCGATCGTGTAGGTGACGCCCTTGTACTCGACCGGCGGCACGGGAACGCCGACGGCGATCAGCGCCCTGCCTTCGGACCAGTGCACGGCGTCGGACGGCATGACCTCGATGCGGCTGGTGGGGTTGGACAGCGGCAGCAGGATCGGCCGTTCCACCCCGCGTGCCAGGGCGCGGACGACGTCCTCGGCGAACGCGTTGTGGGCGGTGGAGGTGCCGATGAGGATGGTGGGCCCGACGTGCTCGACCGTGGCGAGCAGGCCGGTGTCGCCGTCGGCCCAGGAGTCCACCTCGGCCGCGGACCGAGCGTAGGCCCGCTGGTAGTCGGGCAGGTCGCGCATGTCGTCGGTCACCAGGCCGTGGACGTCGACGAGCCAGATGTTGTCCCTCGCCTGCTCGGGCGTCGCACCGTCGCGCAGCATCGCCGCGTGGATCTGGTCGGCCATGCCGGTTCCCGCGGTGCCGGCGCCGAAGACCACGAGCCGCTGGTCGGCCCAGCGTTGGCCGGTCACCTTCAGGGCGGAGAACACCGAGGCCATGACGATGGCGCCGGTGCCCTGCATGTCGTCGTTGAAGATCCGATACGTGTCGGCGTTCTCGACCAGGATCCGCCGCGCGTTCGACGGTCCGAAGTCCTCGAAGTGCAGCAGGGCGTCGGGAAAGAGTTCCGCGGCCGTCCTCAGGTAGAGGCCGATGAACTCGTCGTAGCGTTCGCCGGTCACCCGCGCATGACGGTTTCCGAGGTAGCGCGGGTCGTTGAGGAGTTGTTCGTTGTCCGTGCCGACGTCCAGGTTGACGGCGATGACGCGGTTGGGGTCGATGCCGGCGGCGGCCGTGTAGACGGCGAGCTTCCCGATGGAGATGTCGGTACCGTTCACGCCCCAGTCGCCGATGCCGAGAATCGCCTGCGCGTCGGACACCACGATCAGATCCACGTCGTCGGCGCCCATCCCGAGCGACGCGAAGGAGGCCCGTACCTCCTCCGGCCGGTCGATCGACAGGTAGACCGCCCGTGAGTCGCGGAAATCGGTGGACCACTGCTCGATGGCATCGCCCACGGTCGGGTCGTAGACCACCGGCAGCAGTTCGGCGAGATGGTCACCCAGGAGCTTGTAGTAGAGAACCTGGTTCTGGTTGAGGACCCGGTTGAGGTAGACGTACTTGTGCAAGTCGGAGGGCTGGTCGCGGAGTTGGGCGTACGCACGGGCAGCCTGCTCGTCCAGTGTCTCCACCGTCGACGGCAGTCGGCCGACGATCCCGAGTTCCGCGCGCTCCTCCAGTGAGAAGGCTGTGCCGCGGTTGCGATAAGGGTCCTGCAGAACGGTTGGCTTGATAGGCATGGCGTTCCTCCGAAATGGTGGGGGGAGGGCTCAGCCCGATACCGGCGTCTCCGGTTCCATGTCGTACGATCGCTGGATGGCCTGATGCCGTGTGCCCAGGCCGTCGGTGACCTTGCGCACCCACGGAACCTCCTGGAGGTTTCTCGTCTCCTCGATCATCGACTTCGGTTCCAGGTTGCGGAAGCTGTCGACTTCTCCGGCGGCGACGGCCGTCAGCGTCGCGTAGACGGCTTCCGGATCGAACTGCGCCCGGGGAAAAGCGAGTTCGGAGTAGTCGAAGAGACGCTCGGACGCGTCGTCCTGCCAGCTCACCCACGTCTGGAACATGCGGTCGTTGAAGCCGGTCAGGAACGGTCCCGGATTGACCGTCGCGACTTCGACGCCGTACTCCTGCAGTTCGTAGGCCATGGTTTCGGCGATCGCCTCGACCGCGTGCTTGGACGCGGCGTAGATCCCGGTGAAGGGATTGACGTTCAGGCCCTCTCGCGAGGAGACCCAGACGATACGGCCGGCGCGCCGCCCGGCCATCTGCTTCGCGATGCCCTGGGTGAGCACGAGCGGTCCCGTTACGTTGACCTCGAACTGGTTCCGGATGTTCGACTCGGGTATGTCGACCGTCGAACCGCCCTCGCCGATACCGGCGTTGTTCACCAGGATGTCCACGCCCCAGCCGAGTGCTTTCCGGCGGTCGCCCGCATCGGTCACGTCGAGCTTCTCGACCCGCAGCTTGACCCCCCGCTCGGCCGCACGCCATTTGAGGGTCTGCACCTGGGCCCAGATCTCGACGGCGGCGATGACGTCGAAACCCTTCTCCGCCAGGCGCATCGCGACCTCGTAGCCGAATCCGGTACCGGCTCCCGTGACAAGGACGTTCCGCAGGTTCGAATTCCCCATGGGGACATGGCTCCTTCCGTGTGGAAATGCTGGGCTGGGTGTGGGACCACTGGAGGGATCAGGACCGGATGAACGCCAGCAGGTCCTTGTTGACGACTTCCGCGTGGGTCGTCGGCATGCCGTGCGGCAGACCGGCGTACGTCTTCAGTTCGCCGTTCTCGACGAGTTCCACCGCGCGTGGGCCCGACGTGGCGTAGGGGACGATCTGGTCGGCGTCACCGTTCATGATCAGGACCGGGACGGTGATCTTCTTCAGGTCCTCGGTGTAGTCCTCGTGGATGAACGCGTCGACGCAGTCGTACTGGCCCTTGGCGCCGCCCGTCATGCCCTGGCGCCACCAGTTGGCGATGACCGCTTCGGACGGCTCGACGCCCGGTTGGTCGAAGTTGTAGAACGGCCCCGACGGCACCGCCCGGTAGAACTCGGAGCGGTTCGAGGCCAGTTGGGCCTGGAGTCCTTCGAAGGCGGCCTTCGGGACACCGGCCGGGTTGTCGGCCGTCTGCACGACGGACGGGGTCACCGCCGCGATCAACGCGACCTTGGCGACTCGGCTCTCGCCGTGCCGGCCGATGTAGCGCGCCACCTCTCCGCCGCCTGCGGAGTGGCCCACGTGCACGGCGTCGCGCAGGTCCAGGTGCTCGACGAGGGCCGCCAGGTCGTCGGCGTAGTGGTTCATGTCGTTGCCGTGGTCCACCTGGGCGGAACGGCCGTGGCCGCGCCGGTCATGGGCGATCACCCGGAACCCCTGACGGAGGAAGAAGAGCAGTTGGGGGTCCCAGTCGTCGGACGACAACGGCCAGCCATGGCTGAAGACGATCGGCCGGCCGGACCCCCAGTCCTTGAAGAAGATCCGCACACCGTCCGCTGTCGTGAATTCGGTCATCTCTGTATCTCGCCTTAAGGTGTGGTCAGTTCGGAATGTGCCGACGGCTTTCGGCCCTCAGACGTCGAGGGCCACGAATTCCAGCTGAATGTTGTCCGGGTCCCGGAAGACAATGGTCGAGAAGACGAACGGCTCCTTCTTGCTCTGGATGCCGGAGTGTGCGACGCCGAGAGCGTCCAGCCAGTCCGCCCACGCCTCCAGTCCCTCGCGTCCTTCCACGCGCAGCGCGATGTGGTCGAGCCCGGTACGGATCTCGTCGAACTCCTCGCCCTGGTTCTTCTCGTTGTGGTGCAGGCCGATGGCCAGTCCGGTGCGCGGCTCGATCACCAGCCGCGCGAACCCCGTCCACTCGCGGCCGTAGTGCGGCAGGTCCCCGTCCACCAATTCGGCCTGGAAAACGTTCTGATACCAGGCGATACTGGCCTGGAGATCCCGGACGGTAAAAGCGAAGTGATGCAGCCCGTTGGTGGCCGGTGCGGCCGACTCGGTCATTCCTGGCTCCATTCGCGGAAAGGTGAGATCCCACGGATGCGATTTACGATGATCCGTGTTCGTATTCTCCGGTCGAGAGTACGGAGAATCGATTGACGGACAGTGGACGCTTTGTGGATGCCGGGTCGGTGGAGAATAGGTAAGTTCCTGGGCGGACGGCAGGCGCGACACGCGTCAACGATCCGTGGAGCGGAAGTAAACGTGCCGTGGACACCTGGCCGGTTGTCTTGGTCGCGCAGCGCCCCCACCGCCCCTGTCCGGTAGGTACGCCATCACACCTCTGAGTACCGGGCCTGCATCGAATCCGTATGAGTACATCGGGAGTTGCAGGCGTGGCGGTACCGACTCGTTCCATCCCGTCCGACTACGGCCGGCCGACCGATGAGGCTTCCCTGCGGCTGCAGATCCTCGGTCCGCCGAGGCTCTGGCACGACGGTGTCGAACTGGACCCCGGCCCGCGGCAGCAGACCCGCCTGCTCGCGCTGCTTCTCGCACGAGAGGGCAAGCCGGTCAGTGTCCCCGAACTCATCGACCTGATGTGGGACGACGACGTACCGGCCAGTGCCCTGAACGTCATCCACAAGTACGTCGGCGTCCTGCGACGCCTGCTGGAACCCGGACTCCCCGTCCGGGGCGTCGGCTCGTACATCCTTCGCCGCGGCAACGGCTATCTGTTCACCGTCGCCTCCGGCAGGCTCGACCTGGTCGTCTTCCGCGAGCACGTGGCGAGAGCCGAAGAGGCCCGCGCGCAGCGGCGTCACGAAGCCGCACTCGACCACTACACGCAGGCGCTGGGGCTCTGGAACGGTCCGGCAGGCGACGGCTTGACCCACGGGCGCACCATGACACCGGTCTTCGCCGCCCTCGACGCCGAGTTGTACGAGGCGTGTGTGGCGGCGGCCGACCTCGCGGTGTCGTTGCCCCGGCCCGAGCGGGTGCTTCCCGCGTTGCGCCTGGCCGCGTCGATGGCGCCCCTGCACGAACCCGTCCAGGCCGGTCTCGTCCGCGTCCTCGCCGCTGCCGGCCGGCAGGCGGAGGCGCTGTCCGTGTTCGGCGCGGTCCGTGCCCGCCTTGTCGAAGACCTCGGGGTCGACCCCGGTCCGACGCTGCTGGAGGCGCACCGGAACGTGCTGACGCAACCCCCGGCCCCGGCGACCGCGACGGATACGGACAGCGACAGCGACGGCTCGCGGGCGAGTACGGTCGGCGGTCTGGTCGGCCGGACCAACGAACTCGCGGTGCTGCGGCGAACCATGGAACCGGCGTTCACCGGTGGCACGGCCGTCGGCATCGTCCAGGGCGAGCCGGGCGTGGGCAAGACCCACCTGCTGGAGGAGGCCGCCGCCGAGGCCGGCCGGCGCGGGGCACTCGTCGTCCGGGCCCGCTGCCTGAACGGCGAAGGGACACCCCCGATGTGGCCGTGGGCACAGGCGATCGGCACGGTCGTCGGCGGCCTGCCGTCCGTCGCCCGGGAGAAGTGGCTCCAGGACGACCTCGGCCGGCTCGTCGAGGCGCGCTGTGACGACCTGGTCGCATCGGTGTTACCCGACAACGGCTTCCGCTTCCACCTGTTCGAGCGCGTCGTCGCCGTCTTGGGCGAGGCCGCGGCCGAGCGGCCGGTGATTCTGGTCATCGACGACCTCCAGTGGGCGGACAGTGCCTCACTGGAGTTGTTCGGGCATGTGGCGGTCCGGCTGCCGGGCGGCACGGTGCTCCTCGGGGCGCTGCGCGACCGGGCACCCGTACCCGGCCCACGGCTGTGCCGGACACTCGCCGCGGTCAGCCGGGCATCCGGCCACCGCCGCTTCCGGCTCGGCCCGATCACGCCGGACGCCGTGGCCGAACTGGTTCGCCACGAGACGGGCCGGGCCACCGGCGCCGACGCCGCCCGCACGCTCCACGCACGCACGGCCGGCAACCCGTTCCTCGTACGGGAACTGACCCGGCTGCTCGCCGACGGCGGTGCGCTCACGGACGCCGCCGCGGCCCGGGTCGGGGTGCCGACCACCGTGCGGGACGTCGTACTGGACCGGATGGCCGGCCTCGACAGCGACATCAGGGACCTGGTCCAGGCCGCCGCTTTGATCGGGCCGGACGTCGAACTCGGCCTGCTCGCCCGGGTGGCAGGGCTAGACGTCGAGAGCTGTCTCGAACGCCTGGAGCCGCTGACCGCCCTCGGCATCCTGGAGCCGGGGCCGGACGACCCGTTCTCGTTCCGGTTCGCGCACGACCTGGTCCGTGAGACGGTCCGCGTCACCATGCCGCCGTCGCGGGCGAACCGACTGCGCCTGTGCGTCTCCAACGCCCTGGACGACACCAACCCCGAGCGGGAGTTCGTCGCCGGGCGTCAACCGCGGTCGGCCTTACGGGAGGTGACGGGCCGGGCCCCGCCGAACCGGCACTGATGGCCCCGTCCACAAGGTGTCCACTCGTCATCAAGCGGGGCTCCCTACCGTGGCATGCGCCGTGGCCGCTCGGCATGGGACCCCCCGATGTGCCTCCCGCTCGCGTTCGGCATCTCTGTGTGCCGGACCACCACAGTGCGGTCTCCCGGGCGTTCTCGCCCTTCATCACGTGTACGAACAACAAGGGATAAGTAATGACGCGTTCCTACGCATCTTTCGGCATGGTCGCCGCGCTCAGCGGCGTCCTGCTGCTCTCCGGATGCGGCGGCTCCGGCAGTCCGGCGGCGGTCTCGGCAGCCTCCGTGCCGCCCGCCGCCGCATCCAGCGGCGGCGCGAGCGGGGCGCCGGCCGCGCAGGCCTCACAGTCCGCCCAGCCCTCGCAGTCGACGAATCCGTCGGGGGGCTACTGGCCCGCCACCGTGCAGCTCGGCCACAACGACAAGCTCGGCGCGACCGTCGTGGACGGCGAGGGCTTCACGCTCTACCGGTTCGACCCGGACTCGCCCGACCCGTCCAAGGCGACCTGTGTGGGCACCTGCGCGGTGACCTGGCCGCCGGTCCTCGCCAACGACAAGATCGTCTTCCAGGGGTTGGACCGGGACAAGATCTCCACGGTCCAACGGCCCGACGGCACCAACCAGGTGACCATCGGCGGCTGGCCCGTCTACCGGTTCTCCAAGGACACCGCGGCCGGCGAGACCAGCGGCGAGGGCGTCGGCGGCACCTGGTTCGCCGTGGCGCCGGACGGCCAGAAGGCCAAGGACAGCGACTACTGACCAGCCCGGCCGGGCCCGGGACTCAGGCGTACGCCGGGTCCCGGGCCCGCACCCCATGGGGGAGACATCCATGACGACGAAGCTGATCACCGTGACCGTGCACGCCGACGACCCGCTGTCGCGGGCCGGCGTCACCAGTTGCCTGCGGGGCCACCCGGACATCGAGGTCCTGGAACGGTCCGTGCGGGCCGTCGGCCGCCGCTCCGTGGCGGTCGTGCTCGCCGACCGGGTCGACACGGCGGCCACCGCGGCGCTGCGCAGACTGATCCGCGGCGAGTCCCGCCAGGTCGTCCTCGTCGTCGACGGCCTGCGCGAGCGGGAGTTGCTGACCGCGGTCGCCTGTGGAGTGCACACCTTCGTGTGGCGGCACCAGGCCACCGCCGAACGGCTGGAGCAGGCCGTACGGTCCGCCGCGCGCGGCGACAGCGAGGTCCCGCCCGACCTGCTCAACCGGTTGCTCGTCCAGCTCGGGCGGCACGGCTCGGGCAGCTCCGTGGTGACCTCGGTCACCGGGCTCGCCGACCGGGAGGTGGAGGTACTGCGGTTCGTGGCCGAGGGGCTGGAGAACCGGCAGATCGCGGGCAAGCTTGCCTACTCGGAGCGGACCGTGAAGAACATCCTGCACGGCCTGATGACCCGGATGCAGTTGCGCAACCGGGCCCACGCGGTGGCTTTCGCGCTGCGGGAGGGATACCTGTGAGGCCGCTCGTGCGCTCGCGGAACGACGAACCGGAGAACCATCGGTGATCCACGAGATCGACGAGGCCCTGCGGCGGCTGCTGCGCGCCCGGGCGCTGCCCGGAGGCGTGGCGGAGGTCGTCTTCGACGCACCCACCCGCGACTGGGCGGCCCGCCGCAACGCGCCCACTGTGGACGCGTATCTGTACGACATCCGTGAGGAGGTGGCCCGTCGGGAGCGTGGTGCGATGGCGCTGCGCGACGCGGCCGGAACGGTGACGGAGCGCCGCCAGCCGCCGCGCTGGTTCCGGCTGTCGTACCTGGTCACGGCCTGGACCAAGCGTGCGGAGGACGAACACCGGCTGCTGTCCGCCGTGCTCGCCGGACTGCTGCCGTACGAGGTGCTGCCCGCCGAGCACCTGGCGGGCGGCACCTTGCTCGCCCTGGGCGCGGCGATTCCGCTCACGGTCGGGGTGCCGCCGGCCGAGTCCCGCTCCATCGCCGACATCTGGTCGGCGCTCGGCGGCGAACTCAAGCCCTCGCTGGACGTCGTGGTGATCGCGCCGGTGCCGGTCTCGCCGGACTACAAGGTGGCACCGCCGGTGCTGGAACCGGCCGTCGCCCAGCTGCACGACCTCGCCGACGGCAGCCTGTCCGGCGACGGTTCGACCCCACCGGCACGGCGACGGGAGCCGCGGTGAGCGACGCCCTGCTGAAGCGGCTCGGGCTGCTGAGGGAGCGGGTGAGCGCCCTGGCCGAGGCCCGCAGTGCCCAGGACACGTCGGCGGGCGATCCGCTGCGCGGGCTGTATGTGACGCCCGAGCGGGTGGAGCAACTCTTGCAGGGCCACGAGCGGGCACCCGTACGGCTCGACGACGCGTACGGGGGAGCCGAAGCGGACGATGCTCTGGGGGAGTTGGCCACCCGGTTCGGGCTCACGTCCCTGGACACGCACATCCTCCTCGCCGCCCTGGCACCCGACGTGGACCGGGACTTCGAGCCCTTGTACGGCTACCTCAACGACGACGTCGGACGCCGGCGGGCCAGTGTGGCGCTCGCCCTCGAACTGGCCGGGCTCGCACCGCACGACGGGGCGGCGCGGGCGCGCTTCCATCCCGGGGCACCGCTGTCGGCCTCCGGTCTGCTGACCCTGGAGGACGCCGAACGGCCGTTGCCGGGGCGGGGGTTGCGGGTACCGGAGCGGGTGATCGCGCATCTGCTGGGGGACACCTGCCTCGACGGCGAACTACTGGGCGTGGTCGAGCTGCTGACGGAGGTGACCGCCGCGGGACCCTTCGCGTCCCGGCTCGGCGCCCTCCTCGCCGCCCGCCCCGCCGTCGTCTACCTCAAGGGGCGCGGGACGGAGTCCGGGACGGCGGCCGAGACGCTCGGGGCGGCGGGCCTTCCGGCGCTGCGGTACGACCCGGCGTACGGGGACGAGCACGTGGCGCGTGTCCTGCTGCGGGAGGCGCGGCTGCGCGGGGCGGGTGTCGTGGTCGGTCCGTTGCCGGAGAAGACGGAGAAGGCGGGCGCACTGGTACGGGCACTGGAGTCGTCCGGAGCCGTACCGGTGGTGATGTTCGGCAGCGAGCCCTTCGATCCCCGCTGGTCCGCCGACGGTGACGTGCTCTGCCTCGACGCACCCCCCGGCGCCGTCGACACCGGACTGCTCTGGGCGGCCCAACTGGGCGCGGACGCCGAGGGGTTCGATCTTCTCGCGGCCGTGTCGCCGTACCGTCTCGCCCCTGAACAGATCCGCCGCGCGGCCCGGTCCGCGCGGACGCTCGCCGTACTGGAGGGCGGGCCGCTGACCGCCGCCCATGTGCAGCGGGGCGCCCGGCAGCAGTCGGCACCCGCGCTGGACCGGCACGCGCGGCGGGTGACACCCGCGGTCGGCTGGGCGGACCTGGTGCTGCCGGCCGAACCGCGCGCACTGCTGGAGGAGTTGGTCGTCCGTGCCCGGCAGCGCGAGCGCGTGCTGGGCCGGTGGGGGCTGCGGGCCGGTGGCGGACGCGGTCATGGAGTGGTCGCCCTGTTCGCCGGCGAGTCCGGGACCGGGAAGACACTCGCGGCCGAGGTCCTCGCCGGGGAACTGGGCGTGGACCTGTACGTGGTGGACCTGTCCGCCGTCGTCGACAAGTACGTCGGCGAGACCGAGAAGAACCTCGAACGGATCTTCGCCGATGCGGACCGCACCGACGCTGTGCTCCTCTTCGACGAGGCCGACGCGGTCTTCGGCAAGCGCTCCGAGGTGAAGGAGGCGAGCGACCGCTACGCCAACCTGGAGAGCGCCTACCTGTTGCAGCGCCTGGAGTCCTTCGACGGAATCGCCGTCCTCACCACCAACCTCCGCGCCAACATCGACGACGCCTTCACCCGCCGTCTCGACCTGGTGGTCGACTTCCCCTTCCCCGACGCCGACCAGCGCCTCGCCCTGTGGTGGCAGAGCCTTGCCCGGGTGCCCTGCGCCGACGGTGTCGACCCCGGCCCGTGCGCCAGGGACTTCGCGCTGGCCGGCGGCTCGATCCGCGGCGCGGTGGTCACCGCCGCCTACGCCGCGGCCGGCCGGAGCGGTCGCGTCACGACCGACGACCTGCTGACCGGCGCGGTCCGGGAGTACCGGAAGGCCGGGCGGCTGGTGCTCGGACAGGACGACCTCTAGGCCTGGGAACCGGCTCCGCGTCGGCGGCCGGCCGGTTCCCGGGACCCCGAGGTCACTGACTCCCGCGACGTGCCGGACTCCCGCGACGTGCCGGCCGGGGGCGCGCCAGCAGGATCTCTGCCTCCAGGTGCAGGTTCTCCGCCAGCTGCTTCTGGTGGGCCGGATCGACGGCCGCGGCCTTGGTCGGCGCCAGCGGGGTCCTGCCGTCCCAGTGTTCCGTGGGCTCCCAGGTGGTCCGCCGGCCGACCGGCTCCACCGTTCCGTCGGCTCCCTGCTGTGTGACGGCCCCCAATCGCTCCCGGCTGCTTGGCGAAGCGGTCTGAAGGGCGGCCGCGATCAGGGCCTGCGCGGCATGCTGCCAGGAGTACTGGCGCAGCGTTTCGTGCAGGTTCCCGGCGGTTTCGCGCCGCGTGGGCAGTTCGTTCGCCAGCTGCTCGATGGCGTCGGCCCAGTTCTGGGCCCGGGCATCGCGGCTGTCGTCCCTCTCTCCGCCCGTGCCCGCGTCGATCACGACGGGCGCGTTCACCACACTGGGCACGCCGAGTTTGCCGAGGCGCTCCAGGAACTGGGCCGCGCCGCTCTCACCGTTGACGAGCACGGGAATGCCACGGCCCGCGCCCTCGGTGGCGACCAGTCCGAAACCTTCGTGCAGGGAGGGCATGATCAGCGCGTCGGCGTCCGTGCGGTCCTTGTCCAGCTCCTCGGCGCTGGTCGTGAAGGGCAGCAGGGT
This sequence comes from Streptomyces sp. NPDC050528, assembly GCF_044457795.1. Classification (NCBI taxonomy): domain Bacteria; kingdom Bacillati; phylum Actinomycetota; class Actinomycetes; order Kitasatosporales; family Streptomycetaceae; genus Streptomyces; species Streptomyces sp. NPDC050528. The sequence continues at coordinate 319,179 of NZ_JBITHH010000006.1, read as the reverse complement.
GACACCGCCCTCGCCGTACCGACGGATGACGTTCTGCCAGTGCTGGTACTCCGTGGGCTTCTTCTCCGGGTGTGGACCGCCTCGGACCGTGAGGTGCACATCGAGGCCTCTGCCACCCTGGTCGACCGGTCTGCGGAGGATACCGATCGCCCGGACCGCCGCCTCGACGCCCTTGATCTCGTCCTCGGCCCGGCCCGGCAGCAGCAGCTTGAGCGCTGCCGGCCCCTGCGCCGCCCCGCGCCGGCCGCGCGCTTCCGAACCGACGGCTGGCCCGATCACCGTCCCGGGAACGAACTCGTGCACGGCCGGGACGCGGAGGACCTGCTGCGACAACCGCTCGGCCTCCTTCGTGAGCAGCGGACCGACACCGACCACGAGGTCGGCGTCGCGCATGACCTTACGTTCGGCCCTGGACTTCTCGCCGGCCGATTGCGGTTTCCTCTTGATCACATCGAGCCGTACGGGGCTGGTGTGCAGGAAGTGCACGAGCCGGGCCTGCGGGTACCACTTCCGCCGGATCGCCTCCGCGCCGGGGCCGGAGAACCGGGAATGCCCGATGATCACGTCGAAGGCGTTCGGGTCCGCGGGCAGGCCGTGCTGGTCGGCGCTGCCTTCGGTCAGCGGCACCAGCGTGTCGCGGGGCTCCACGGTCTTCGGCGCCGGGATGTTGACGATACGGGGACGGCCGCCCTCCGGGCCGCTGTGCTCCGCCATCTTCGCGTCCGCGTCGTAGGGAGTAGCGGGGTCGACGGTCAGCATGGTCACGTCGTACTGCGGGGCGAGGCCCTTCACCAGTTCCATGTTGAACACGGGCACCCCGCCCAGCCCCAGCCCGCTGACGTCGGACACCACCAGGACCCGCGTCCGGCGCCCGTCGGCGGCCTGCTGCTCGTCGCCCTGGGTCCGCTGGACGTGGGCGGTGGCCGACGCCGTCGAGGACCGGGTGGCGGGCCGCTCCGGTTCCCTCGCGGTGACGGGAACGGGACCGGCCAGGGCACGGGTCGCGCCCGCCTCCGCGGCCCGTTCGAACCGGTCGGACGGGTCGGACACCCGCAGCCCGGTGCCGTCGTCCGTGCCCGCGACGGGGCCGGAGCGCTGCTGGATCACATGGGTCAGTTCATGGGCGAGGGTGTGCCGGTCGGTGCCGCCCGCGCCGAGGACGACATGGCTGCCTGAGGTGTAGGCGCGGGCACCGATCTCCGCCGCGGAACGCCGGGCGGTGGGGCCGGTGTGCAGCCGTACGTCGGAGAAGTCGGCGCCGAGGCGGGCCTCCATCTCGGTGCGGACCGGGGCGTCCAGGGGGCGGCCGGGAGCGCGGAGCACTTCGGGGACGGAGGAACGCTGGACGGAGGAGGCGTGACCGCACCCGGCCCCGTGCACATGCCGGGCCTCTTCGACCGCGCGCAGGACGGCCGCGTTCCCGGCGGCCCGTTGCAGCTCCGCTACCTGCGCGGGGGAGAGCACACCAGGTGAACCGCCTTGTTCCGTACGGGAATCGGGAACCCGGGACGTCGGCCGGGGCTCGGCCTTCTCGGGCCGCTGGGGCTGGACGCGGGGGCGCACGGCGACCCGCCTTTCTGTCGGGCGGCGGTTCTCAGGAGTCCCCGAGCCGCCACTGCTGGAGGGAGGCGAAGCGGTCGTCGCAGGCCAGGGCCTGGACCTGGGTGTCGTCGCCGGTGTTGGTCAGGCACTCGCCGGTCTGCGCGTTGACGATCGTCACCACGCCGTCCGACACCGGCTGCAGCCGCCAGCGCTGGAGCGCGGGTACCTGGCCCTGGCGTACGGCCGCGTCGCCGCCCTGGACGGTGCGGATCTGTACCTGCGGCTGACCGTCGGCCTTGTCGAGCACACTGTCCGGCGAGTTGCCGGGGGTGAGGGCCACCGTGCCGTCGGAGAAAGGGAGTTGGGCCCAGAACTGGTTCAGTCCCTGCTGCTTGTCCGTCCAGTCGGAGACCACCACCGGAGTGCCGTCGCCGGTGCCGCCGTCCTGGACGGTGAGGTCCTTGCCGTTCTGGACGCTGCGGATGGTGACCACCTTGTCGCCGGCCTGGTCCGTGGCCTGCTGCCCGCTGTTCTGGTCCTGGTCGCTGCCCTGCTGCTGTTTCTCGGACTGCGAGGCCGACGGGGAGGGTGCGGGTGAGGACGAGGTAGCGGCGGCCGACGGGCTCGGCGCGGGCGGTGGCGCCTGGGAGGCCGGTGCGGCCGGCAGCGCGGCGGTGGCCGGTGCGGCGGCCGACTGCTGCCGGACCACCGCGTTCGAGACGAGCGACGGCCGCGGAATGAACCAGAGCGCGGCGAACACCCCCGCCGCAGCCAGCAGCAGCCCCAGCAGCACGAGCAGCCACTTCGGGAACAGCGCCACCCGTATGAAGGTGCCGCGCAGTTGGGCGGGCGGGACCGCCCCGGAAGCGCCCGGGAACGCGGTGGGCTCGGCGGGGGTGCTCCCCTCCGCCGTGGGTGTCACGGTCAGCGCGAACGGATACCGCTCCGGTCGGCCGAACAGCTTCACCCCGCTCGGCCGGATACGGACCCGGGCCAGCCGGGTCCGCCCCTGCGCGACCCGCACCAACTCGGGGACGGGCCGGAACGTCAGCACGTCCTCGTCGTCCTTCCCCGAAATGCCGGTCGACAGCGCCGAGTTGCCGAGGTTGTCGACGGCCACCCGGGGGCGCCCGGACAGCCGTCCGCGCACGGTGACGGGCAGCAGCTCGGCCCGCATCTCACCGAACGCCGAGACGGTGAGGACGCCTTCGGCCACGTTCGACAGCTCCGGGTTCTCGCGCGGATGCACGAGGACCCCGAACCGGACCGTGCCGGCCGTCGTGCCCGCCGAGCGCGGCGGGGTGAACAGCACCTCCGCCGAGCCCTCGTCGCCGGGGTAGAGCCGCAGGGTGTCGGGGGCGACCCGGGTCCACTCGGCGGGGTCGCCGACGACGGAGAGCCGGTACTCCTCGACGGTGTCGCCGTCGTTGCGCAGCCGCAGGGTCGCGGTCGCGCTCGATCCGGGATCGACTGCGGCTGAGGCGGGTTCGAGCAAGGCGAAGGTGGTCACGCGGCCACCGTAGAAAGCGGCCTGTGCGCACGTCAGAAGCGGCCGGGCAGGGTTGGGTGGCCGTGCGAGAGGCCGTACGGCCACCGGTCGGCCCGCCGGTCGCGGCCCCCGGGCGTCCTACGGGCCAGGTCCGCTCCGATGTCCCGTGCGGCACTGGCCGTACGGCCATCGCGGTCGGCCCCAAGAGCCTGTCGGGTGGCCGTTTCCCGCCGGGCCCGCCCACGCCAGCCTGGACCCACGCAATCACCCAGCTGTCGTACGAGTGTCATACGAGGAGAAGCCACCATGCCCACCTATCTCTCCCCCGGCGTCTACGTCGAGGAGGTGGCCAGTGGATCCCGCCCCATCGAGGGGGCGGGCACCTCGGTGGCCGCCTTCGTGGGCCTGGCTCCGATCGGACCGCTGAACGAGCCGATGCTGGTGACCAACTGGTCCCAGTACACCGCCGCCTTCGGCGACTTCACCGAGGGCCTCCTGCTGGCCCACGCGGTCTACGGCTACTTCAACAACGGCGGTACGGCCGCGTACGTCGTACGGGTCGGCGGCGCGTCCGGGACCGGCCCCGGCAGCCGCCCGGCGATCGAGGCGTCGGCCCGGGAGGCCGCCCTCGGCACCTTCCAGGTCTCGGCGCTGGACGGAGCGAGCCTCGGGAACGCACCCGTGGTCGAGGTCTCCGACACCTCCGGCGAGGGACCCGACGACCGGTTCACGCTCACCGTCAAGGACGGCGACAAGGTGCTGGAGACCTTCGACGTCTCGGCGAAGAAGAGCAACCGCAACTACGTCGTCACCCAGGTCAAGCAGCGCTCCAAGCTGATCGCCGTCGAAGAGGCCGCGCCCGCCGGTCAGTTGGCGCGGCCCGCGAACGGGACGGTGCGACTGGCCGCCGTGGCCGCGCCCGTATCGGCCACGGCACCGGAGGCCCTCACCAGCGGCCAGTTCCTCGGCGACCCCGCCGACCGGACCGGTTTTGGCGGCCTTGAGGCGCTGGACGCGATCACCATGGTCGCCGTCCCCGACCTGATGGCCGCCTACGAGCGCGGAGCCATCGACCTGGATGCCGTCAAGGCGGTCCAGCTGGGGATGATCGCGCACTGCGAGCTGATGGGCGACCGGATGGCGATCCTGGACCCGCCCCCGGGCATGAACGCCCAGCAGATCCGCGACTGGCGCCAGGACACGGCCGGCTACGACTCCGCACACGCCGCCCTCTACTACCCCTGGATCAAGGTCTTCGACCCGTCCGGCGGCCGGCAGCGCCTGGTCCCGCCGAGCGGTCACATGGCGGGCATCTGGTCCCGCAACGACTCCGAACGCGGGGTGCACAAGGCGCCCGCGAACGAGGTCGTACGCGGCGCGGTGGACCTGGAGCTGCAGATCACCCGCGGCGAGCAGGACCTGCTCAACCCGATCGGCGTCAACTGCATCCGTGCCTTCCCCGGCCGCGGCATCCGCGTGTGGGGCGCCCGTACGGTCGCCTCCGACCCGGCCTGGCGCTACCTGAACGTACGCCGCTACTTCAACTACCTGGAGGAGTCGATCCTCGCGGGCACCCAGTGGGTGGTCTTCGAGCCCAACGACGAGGCGCTGTGGGCCCGTATCCGCCGCAACGTATCGGCCTTCCTCGTCAACGAGTGGCGGGCCGGGGCACTGTTCGGCTCCCGACCCGAAGAGGCGTTCTACGTCAAGTGCGACGCGGAGACGAACCCGCCGGAGTCGGTGGACGTCGGGCGGGTGGTGTGCGAGGTCGGCATCGCGCCGGTCAAGCCCGCCGAGTTCGTGGTGTTCCGGCTGGCCCAGTTCTCGGACGGCACGGGCGAGTTGGCCGAGTGACCCCGGGGATCACCGCCCCCTGACCGGTTTCCCCGATCCCCCTACTTCGGAAAGAGAAGCGAACACGCATGTCCCTTCAGCCCGGTGACGCCCTCACCTCACACAACTTCGGCCTGCAGATCGACGGCGTCATGGTCGAGTACCTCCAGGAGGTCAGCGGCCTCTCCGTCGAGCAGGACGTCATCGAGTACCAGCAGGTCTCGGCGGACGGCAAGCCCGTCACGAAGAAGATGCCCGGCGTCAAGAAGGCCGGCGAGTGCACGGTCACCCGCGGGATGACCGAGTCGGCGGCGTTCACGTCGTGGATCAACGACTCCATCGCGGGCAACATGGGCGCCGCGCGCAAGAACGCGACGATCATGATGATGGACTACCAGAACAGCCCGGTGAAGCGCTACAACATGCGCAACGCCTGGTGCAGCAAGGTGGAGACCAGCGGGGTCAAGGCCGGGGACACCTCCGCGCTGACCGAGCAGGTGACCATCGTCTTCGAAGAGCTGGTCATCGAGTGATCAGGCGAACGGCCGTGCGGGCGGGGGGCGTTGCCACGGCGGAGCCACCCGCCGCCGACCCGCCGCCTCCCCGGTCGCCCGCGCCTCCCACCTCTACCGCCGCGGAGCTGCGGACGGAGTTCTCCTTCGAACTGCCGCGCGGCTACGTCGACGAGTCGGGGACGGTCCACCGCTCCGGCACGATGCGGCTGTCCACCGCCAGGGACGAACTCGTCCCCCTGCGGGACATGCGTGTCCAGGAGAACCCCGCCTATCTGTCGGTGGTCCTGCTGGGCCGCGTCATCACCCGCCTCGGCACGCTTCCCTCGGTGCACGACGGGGTGGTGGAGAACATGTTCGCCTCCGACCTCGCGTTCCTCCAGGACTTCTACCGGCAGATCAACGCGGAGGGCCACACCCGGGCGGCGGTGTCCTGCCCGCACTGCTCGGAGCCGTTCGAAGTGGAACTGGCCGGGAGCCGCCTGGGGGAATCGTGACGTACGCGACCGACCGCCTGCACGAGGAGGTCGCGTACCTCGGCTTCCATCTCGGCTGGGGGCTGGGGGAGTTGCTGGATCTGGAACACGCGGACCGCAGGAGATACGTCGAGCGGACCGCGGCACTGCTGAACCACGAGGAGAGGTGAACCGACATGGCGGGATTCCTGGCCGGGGTCCGGGGGTGGATGCGGGGCACCGCGCCGGATCCCGACCCGAACGTGCCGCGCACGTCATCGGGTGAGCCGGGTCCGTCCCGTTCCTCCGGCGCGGAATGGCGGTCGACGGCTCCGGTCCAGCGGGTGCTCGGGGCGCTGTCCCCCGTGATGACGCCGGACTTCGCCAGCAGGCTGGCCACCCACGGGAATCCGGCGTTCACCGGAGGCATCGTGGCCGCCGGCGGCGGAATACGGGTCCTGGATGACGCAGGGCGCGGAACCGGCACTGGCACCGGCGGCGGCTCGGCCCACGGGTGGGGTACCGGGGATCGAGCCGCGGTGGCGACGCGAACGGTGGTTCGGCGTGCGCCCGAGCCGATGAGGACGGGCGGATCGGGTGGGATGCGGCACGCGGTCGGAGGAGGACCTGTTGGCGGTTCCGCCCCTGCGACACCGGCCGGATCGTTCGTTCCGTACAACGATCCCTTCAACGATCCGTCCAACGAGACGGGTGGTCTCTCGGCTCCCGACTCCGGGCGCTCCGAGCAGTCCGGCACCTCGGGTTCGCCCGGTACCCCCGGCGGGGCATCCGGCTCCCGAGGGCCATCGGCCCAGCGTGCAGTGCGAACCACCTTCTCGCGGTCCGCGCGACCGCGGTTGCTCTCGGCGCCGTCGACCACCCCGCTCCGGCGGTTGGTGACCACGGGCGGGAGCCCGGCGGACTCCCGCCGGGACGGTGTGGCATCAACCTTGACCCGATCCCCTGAAGCTGCGACGGCACCGCACGCCGTTGGGCCAAGTGCCTTGGGGCGCACGGCCGTTGAAGGGGCAGGGCGCTCGGCAACGGTTCAGCGGGCGGTGCGGCCGGGGTCCATGGAGGCTCCGACCGAACCAGGCGGCAGAACCGGGATCCGCTCGGCCGCCCCCCGAGAGTCCGGCATCGCCACACAACGCCCTGCGCCGGGCGGGCCTGCGACTTCGGGACCTAAGACTTCGGTACGTGCCGCTGACGGACCGTCGGCTCCAGGGTCCGCCGACGGGGCGCTCAGCGCGACCGGAACCGCTCGACCCCGAGCCGGACTCGGCGTACCGCTGACCTCGGCAGCAGCGGAATCCGGCGCGGTCCCCGCACTGCCTGACCCTGCCACGACGGCCCAGGACCAGGGCCACGGCCAGTCGGGAGACGCTCCTCCCATCTCCCGCCGTACCGGGCTGGGCGCACCCCTGCGGCCGACACCGTCATCCGCTCCCGCGGTCACCGTGTCGCGGTCAGCCGCGCCAAGTACGGCTCGTACGACCGCTGTTCCATCCTCGGCCCGCGAAGCGGCGAACTCCGGCGACGATCCGATCTCCTCGGGTGGGAGCGGCATCCCTGTTCCCACCCTCGATGCGGATCGGCTGACCAGGTCCGCATCCTCCGAACTCGGCGCGGCGGGCCCACCCCCTGGTCCGCCGCGTCGGCCCACTGTCCCGCCGCCCGTGCGTGCGGGCACCTCGGAGCCGGGGACGCCGAAGGAAGCGTCACGGACCTCCGCTCTCGCTGCACAGCTCTCCGCCGAGCCCGAGCCCGAGACAGAGCCCGCGCGTTCCGCGCGACGACCGGGCGTCGGCCGTGTGCCCGCGACCGTTCAGCGATGGGCCGACGCCACGGCTACGGCTGGGCCGTCCGCGCACGACGGAGGTCGCAGTACCCCTCAGCCGGGCTTCGCCGCCGCCAACGGGAACAGGGTTTCCGCGGCCACGCCCACGGCGCCCGTCACGTCAACGACGCCGACCGGGTCCGTCATGGCTACAGCGTCAGCCGGGAGTGTCACGTCCACGGCGTCCGCTGGGACCGTCACGGGTGTGGTGATCGCCCGGTCCGTCACACCTACGGTGGTGGCTGAGCCGGTCACGGCTGAGGTGTCTGGCGGGCTTGTCGCATCCACGGCGTCCGCTGGGCCCGCCACGCCTGCGCCGCTCGCCGGCTCCGCCACGCCTACGCCGCCCGCCGGCCTCACCCGGCCCCGCGGTCCCGGCACCGAGGCCACGCTCTCCGACGCTGCGCGTACCCCAGCACCCACCCATGCCGCCACGCCGACCGTGGCCCGCGCACTCGCCGAGCCGACCGATCTACCTGACGTCATGAGTCCCAACACGCCTGCGTCTCCCGCCCGTTCCGGGGCATCCGCTCGCACTGCTTCTGCCCCGCCCACGACACCCGTCGCGCCCGCGCCGTCCACCGCCCCGACCGGGTCCACCACGACGAGACCACCTGCCGTGCCCGCCGACATGCCCACTCCCCGAGCGGCGGCCGGTCCCACCGTGCCGAGCGTGACACTGTCCTCGCCCGGCCCGCGCTCCCCACGAACCATCCGCCCCTTGGCGGCCACCCGCATGACGACGATCCTGTCCCCGGCGGTGCAACGCTCACCGGAAAGCACGTCGCATACTCAAACTCCCGCGCCCGCACGGCTGTTCGCGGTTCCGGCGGCGCGCAATGGTTCCGCACGCTCCTCGGAGGAGCCTGAAGACTCCGGCATCGAACCCGTCGGCGCTTACCGTGTGACGGAGCCTGCCGCATCGGCCGCATCATCGGTCACCTCCCGCGCCACTCCCGTAGCCGGTGCCGCGCCGTCCGTCCAGCGGCGGCCGACGACCGGGCCGTCCGCGAACCAGGCCGCCCAGCAGGGCGGGACAGCCCAGGCCGCAGTTCCCCTTCCCCGGACCACCGCCGACGGCCCGGAGGCAGCGACCCCGCAGGCGACGCGCACCATGCCCGCCGTCCGGCGCCGCCCGTTGTCCGACAGCGAGCCGTCTCCATCCTCCCCAGGGCTTCTCACCGCAGCGCCGGAGCCGAACGAGAAGGCGTACGGCTCCGGCGGCACACCGCTGACGAAAGCCGACGGGGCAACCTCAGGGGCTCCCTTCAGCCCTGCCGGAGCCCCTTCCGGCCCGGCACCGGCCACCGGCGCGACGGCGTCGCCGTACGCACTCGTGCCAGGACCGGGCCGCCCGCCGCTCCAGCGGACGCACCGCCTGACGGCCGCCCCACGAAGCGCCGTCCGGGTCCCCAGGCCGCCCCTGGTACCCCTCGCACGCCGGGCGGACCGGTCGGTGATTCCGGCACCGGCCGCCCCGGCCTTCCGCGCCGCAACCACCCGATCCGCCCCGACCGCCGACCATCGTGCCCTCGGCACCCGGGCTTTCACGCCTGCGACCGGCCCGTCCACGCCGGGGATCACCCAGCCCGGGTTCGTGAACGCACCCACGGTCCAGCGGGCCCACGACACTCGCGCCGCCACGCCTACGACCGGCCCGTCCACACCGGGGACCAGCCAGCCCGGGCGGACGAACGCACCTGCGAACCATCGTGCCCAGACACCGCCTACACGCCCACCAACCCCGGCACCTCCCGTGCAACGCCAGACCCCCGCACCCCCCGCGCCACACGCCCCCCGGGCTTCCGCGTCGGCCGCCCCCGCCCTCGACGGCCTGTCTCCCGAAGCCCTCGACTCTCTCGCGCACTCCCTCCTAGGACCCCTCTCGCGCCTCCTGCGTTCCGAACTCCGCAGCGATCGTGAGCGCCTGGGCCTTCTCCGCGACGCCCTCTGACCACCCCTGCCCCCGCCGACGACGCATCGCAACGACCCCCGAGGACCGGACCCATGCCAACCGCTCTAGATCCCGCCTCCACCGTTTTCTTCCGACTCTCCATCGACGGTCTGGACCTCGGTCTCTTCAACAGCTGCGAGGGGCTCGCCTCCGAGGTGCAGGTGGAGCAGCGGGAAGAAGGGGGCAACAACGGGTTCGTGTGGCAGTTGCCGACGCGGGTGACGTACTCCACCATCCGGCTCACCCGGCCGCTGACCCCGGACACGGGGAAGGCCGCCGCGTGGATCTCGTCCATCGCGACCGGGATCACCCGGCCGACCGGCCAGATCGCCGCGTTGCGCGCGGACGGATCGGTTGTCGCGCAGTGGGGACTCATCGAGGTGCTGCCCGTGCGGTGGCAGGGGCCGAGCATGGACCCGGCCAACCCCGGCGTCGCCACCGAGACGCTGGAGATCGCCCACCACGGCTTCACCGATGCCAGGGGCACCTGATGGCCCCCGCGAGTGCCAACAGCAGCCTCGTACGGGCGCGGTTGGCCATCCACCATCCGCCGAGCGGGGCGAGCCGCACCATGGGCGGGCGGATCGGCGAGGTCGAGTTCCAGTTCAATCCAGGCCAGTTGGAGCTGTCGCGCTCGGCCTCCTGGTACGCGCAGCGGGCCGTCGGCTTCGACCGCGGGGCGCAGCAGGAGTTCTCCGGGGCCGACCCGGCCTCGCTGTCCGTCGAGGTCTTCCTCGACGCCTCCGCCGGCCCCACCAGCCCCCAAGTCCGCAAGAAGGTCGAGCAGTTGCTGTCCTGCTGCGAGGTGGATCCGCAGAGCCTGCCGACCAACCGGCCGTCCCCGCCGTGGGTCCGTTTCTCGTGGGGCGGCTTCAGCACCGTCCAGTTCACCGCGTACGTGGAGAGCGTCAGCGCCGCCTACTCGCTGTTCAGCCCCACCGGGGAGCCACTGCGGGCCACGTGCCGACTGTCGCTCAAGGAGATCCCGACACCGGTCAAGGGCCAGAACCCCACGTCCGGTGCGCTGAGCGCGCGGCGGGTCCACCAGGTGGTCGTGGGCGACACGCTGCCCGCCCTGGCCTGGCGGGAGTACGGCAACGCCACCCGCTGGCGTGTCATCGCCGTGGCGAACGACATCGACGACCCCATGCGGCTGCGGCCCGGCAGTGAACTCCTGCTGCCGTCCGCCGACGACGTACGACGAGGACGAGAACCAGAGGGAACACCGTGACGACGAAGTCCTACACGACTGTGCTCAAAGTGCGGGTCCAGGGGGTCCCACTGCCCGACGCGGTGGCCGGACGGCTCGTCTCGGCCTGGATCGACGCGAGCGTGAACGTGCCGGCCGCCTTCCGGCTCGTGTTCAGCGACCCGGCCCGCGATCTGCTGAGCACCTTCCCGGCACTCGTCGTCGGTGCGAAGGCGGAGCTGATCCCGTACACGGACGGCACCCAGGGCCGTCCGCTGCTCACCGGCGAGGTCACCGCGCTGGAGGCCGATGTCGACGGGACGGGCAAGTCGCTGATCGTCCGCGGCTACGACCCCGGCCACCGGCTGCTGCGCAACCGCCGGGTCGCCGGGTACCCGAACATGACGGCCGCCGACATCGTGCGCCGGCTCGCCACCGAGAACGGGCTCAGGGCCGGGACGATCGACGCGACTCCGACCGTCTACGAGCTGGCCACCCAACCGAACCTCACCGACTGGGACTTCCTGGCCCGCCTGGCCCGCGAGAACGACGTCCGGCTGTACTTCGACGAGGAGGGCCTCCTCCAGTTCACCGCCCTGCGCACGGCCTCCGGCGCTCCCGCCGACACCACCCCGGCCGCGCAGAGCCCCTACGTCCTGGAGTTCGGTGTCAACGCCGGCGACAGCCGGGTGTCCGTCACCGCCGCGGGACAGGTCCCCTCGGTCTCGGTGCGCGGCTGGGACGTACAGACCAAACGGCCGCTGACCGCCGACGCGCGCGCCACCGCGAGCACGGAGATCCTGACCGGGACCACACCCGCCGAGGTCGCCGCCCCGTTCGGCGCCGCCTCGCTGACCGCCACGGCGGTCCCGCACACCACCCAGGCCCAGGTGCGGCACGCCGCCGAGGCGCTCGCCGACGACGTGACGGGCTCCTTCGCCGAGCTGGAGATCGCCGTCGACGGCAATCCCGAACTGCGACCCGGTGTACCGGTTGCGCTCAACGGCGCGGGCTCGCCGTTCGAGGGCAAGTACACGGTCACCGGCGTACGGCACGTCTTCGCGTCACGGCAGCGGTACACGACGTGGGTGCAGGTCAGCGGACGTCAGTTCCGCTCGCTGTACGGGCTGGCGGCCGGTCCCCGGGAAGCGCCCGCGCTGCCCGGTGTCGTCGTCGCCGTCGTCAGCAACATCAAGGACCCGCTGAAGATGGGCCGGGTCAAACTGCGGTTCCCCTGGCTGTCCGACAGCTACGAGAGCGACTGGTGCCGGGTGGCGCAGTTCGGCGGGGTGCGCGGCGGCGGGCTGATCCTGCCCGAGGTCAACGACGAGGTGCTGGCCGCCTTCGACCGGGGCTCGCTGGAGCACCCGTACGTCCTGGCCGGTCTCTACAACGGTGTCGACAAGCTGCCCCGCATCAAGGAGGGCAGCCCGCCCGTGGACGCCACCAGCGGCACGGTCAACTGGCGGAGCCTGGCCTCGCGCGGCGGCCAGGCCGTGGAACTGCTCGACGACGGGCGCAGGGCGCGGGGGGTACGGCTGCGGACCGGCGACGGAGCGCTCACCGTGCACCTCGACCAGAACCGTACGACCGTGACCGTCCGCAGCGACGGCAGCGTCACCATCCAGGGGGTACGCGGCGTCGAGGTGAAGGCGGGCGGCGACCTGAACCTCACCGCGGGGCGGGCCGTGAACATCACGGCCGGGGCCGCGCTGAACCTCAAGGCCGGCGGCAAGGTCGAAGTCGCCGCGGGCGGCGCGGTGAGCCTCGACGCGGTCGGCACCGCCAGCATCAAGGCGGTCGGGCCGGTGGCACTGACCTCGGCCGCCAACGCCTCCGTCACCGCGGCGACCGTGACGCTGTCCGGTCTCACCCTGGCCAACGGGGTGCCGTTCTGATGGGCGAGCAGTTCATCGGCGCGGGCTGGGCGTTCCCGCTGCACACCGACGCCTCCGGCGGGATCGCCCTGGTCCGCCGCGAGCGCGAGATCGAGGAGTCCATCCGGCTCGTGCTCGCCACCGCGCCCGGAGAGCGGCCCATGCGTCCCGAATTCGGCTGCGCCGTCCACGACTTGGTGTTCGCGCCGGTCAACGAGGCGACCGCCGGCCGCATCGGCTACGAGGTGCGGACCAGCCTGGAGCGCTGGGAACCCCGGATCGAGGTGGCCGAGGTGGCCGTCACCGCCTCCCCGGACGACCCGGCGGTGCTGCTGATCGACGTCCGTTACGCGATCGGAGGCACCAGCAACCCACGCAGCCTGGTCTTCCCCTTCTACGTCATCCCGTCCAGCGAAGGCGATGTGTGACCCCCCATGGCCCTGCCCGCCCCCAACCTCGACGACCGGCACTTCCAGCAGTTCGTCGACGACGCGAAGCGCTACATCCAGCGACGCGCCCCGGAGTGGACCGACCACAACGTCTCCGACCCCGGGATCACCCTCGTCGAGGCCGTCGCCTACATGACCGACCAGCTCGTCTACCGGCTCAACCGGGTCCCGGACAAGAACTACCTGTCCTTCCTGGACCTGTTGGGGGTGACGCTCTTCCCGCCGTCGGCGGCCCGCGCGGACGTCACCTTCTGGCTGTCGGCCGCACAGCCGGAGCCCGTCCTGCTGCCCGCCGGGACCGAGGTGTCCACCCAGCGCACCGAGACGCAGGAAGCCGTCGTCTTCACCACCGAACGTGACCTGGCCGTGCCGTCGTGCTCGCTCCGGCGCGTGTTGCGCCAGGAGAACAAGGGCAGCCCCCAGGACCGTACGAGCGCCGTCCTCGGAGCGACCGACGTGCCCGCCTTCGCCGCGAAACCGCAGCCCGGGGACGTCCTTCTCTTCGGCCTGTCCGAGGCCGTCCCCGACTGCGCGGTGGTGCTGGCCCTGGACAGCCGGGTCGACGGCGTCGGAGTGGACCCCCGCCAGCCGCCGCTCGCCTGGGAGGCGCGGACGGCGTCGGGCTGGGAGGCGTGCGAGGTGGACGAGGACACCACGGGCGGCCTCAACCGGGCCGGCGAGGTGATCCTGCACGTGCCGGGCGGGCACACGCTCTCCCCACTCGGTCAGCACGAGGCGGGCTGGCTGCGCTGCCGGGTCCTGAAGCCCGCCGACAACCAGCCCTTCTACTCCGCCACCCCCACCATCCGGTCCGCCGCCGCCTACACCATCGGCGGCACCGTCCGCGCCGTGCACGCGGTCGAGATCCGCGACGAACGGCTCGGCGAGTCCTCCGGCGCGTCCGGGCAGCGGATGCGGCTCGGGCAGGCGCCGATCGTCGCGGACGATCCGCCGCTGGAGGTCGAGGTGGCGGAGGGCGACGACGGCTGGCGGGCCTGGCGGATCGTCCCCGACTTCGCGGCCTCGGGACCGGCCGACCGGCATCTGACGGTCGACGCGACGACGGGTGAGATCGCCTTCGGCCCGTCCGTGCGGCAACCGGACGGCACCCTGCGGCAGTTCGGAGCCGTGCCCGCCAAGGGCGCGGTGGTCCGCGCGGCGCGCTACCGGGCCGGGGGCGGTCGCGGCGGCAATGTCTCGCGTCGCGGCTTGCGGGTGCTGCGCAGCTCCATCCCGTACATCGCCCGGGTCGAGAACCGGGAGGCCGCCCGCGGCGGGGTCGACGGAGAGACCGTCGAGGAGGCCAAGGTCCGCGCGCCGATCGCGCTGCGGGCCCAGGAGCGGGCCGTCACCGCCCGGGACTACGAGGAACTGGCCCGGCAGGCCGCGCCCGAGACCGCACGGATCGTGTGTCTGGGCGCCGAGTCGGACCGGGACGGGGAGGGAGCCGTCCGCGTCCTCGTCGTGCCCCGGGCCGTGCCCGACCCCGGCGGCCGGCTCCGGTTCGAGCAACTCGTCCCCGAGGACGAGCTGTTGGCGCGGGTGACCCGCCATCTCGACGAACGCCGTCCGCTGGGCACCCGGCTGGCCGTCGGCCCGCCCTACTACCAGGGCGTCTCGGTCACGGCGACCCTGCACGCCTATCGGAGCGTCTCCGCACAGGAGGTACGGGCCGCCGCGCTCGACTCCCTGTACGCCTACCTGGATCCACTGAGCGGCGGAGCGGACGGTGGGGGATGGCCGTTCGGCCGCCCGCTCCGCTCGGGGGAGATCTTCGCCGCGCTCCAGCGCGTACCGGGCGTGGAGCTGGTCGACGAGGTGGAGCTGTGCTCCGTCGACCCGCTGACGGGCCGCCGCGGCGAGCCGACCGACCGCGTCGAACTGACCGCGTCCGCCCTGCTGTTCCCGTACGACCACCGTGTCCGAGTGGTGGGGGAGCGATGAACACTCCTGTCGTCTCGCCCCGCCCGCTGCGGGACCAACTGCCGGGCGTGTACGCCGAGGACGCCTTCGCCGGGGCGTTCGCGGACGGGCTGGACACGATGCAGGCCCCGGTGCTGAACACGCTGGACTGTCTGGACGCGTACTTCCGCCCAGGGCTGGCGCCCGTCCACTTCCTGGACTGGATCGGGAGCTGGGTCGGAGCCGAACTGGACGGTCTGGCAGCGGAGTCCGTCCGGCGCGAGGCCGTCGGGATGGCGATGGCGCTGCACCGTCGGCGCGGCACGGCGTACGGGCTCGCGACCGCGATCCGCCTCGCCTTCGGCGTCATCGCCGAGATCACGGAGAGCGGCGGCGCGGCCTGGTCGGCCCGGCCACGCGGTCCGTTCCCGGGCGACCCGCGGCCGGGGCTGCGGGTCGTCGTACGGGTCCCCGACCCCACGACCTTCGACGCCCGGCGCCTGGAGAACCTGGTCGCCGCGGCCCGACCAGCACATCTGCCCTTCACCGTCGAGGTGTTGGCTGAGAGGACTGAGAAGAGATGAGCGAGAAGCCTACGGCCGACGGGCTGTGCCCGGTGTGCGGAACCCCGGGCCCCGGGAGCGGGGAGTCGTTCTGCGAGGTGTGCGGGACGCTGGTGGACTGGGACGCGGCGCAGGCTCCGGCCGCCGTGCCGGAGTCCGCCGTTTCGGGTTCCACGTCGGGCGGATCGGGGCCCGTGTCCGCCTCCGCGTCCGGGCCCGTGTCCGTGTCCGGGGAGGAGCGGCCGGGTCGGCAACGGCCCGAGTCGGACGGGACCTTGCCGACAACCTTCGCTTCGCGCGCGGAACGCACCGGTGGCACCGAGCGTCCGCCGGCGGGTGGTTCGGTACGGCGTCCCGACGGCGGGACGTCCGGCGCGGGAGCGGTATCGGTCCCGACGCCGGAGGCGACGACGTCCGGAGCGGCGGTTTCCGCGTCTCCCGGTGAGCCGGAGCCCACCCGGCCGGCGAGCGGGGACGGGACGCCACGCGGCGCGGCCGAGCCCCGGTCGGGGCCGGGCGGCGAGACCCGGGCCAGGGCACTCCTCGTACCGGTGCCCGAGGCGGGGGCCCCTGCCCCGGACGTGGCCCCCGTACTGCCCGGCCGTCCCGAGCCCGAGCGGCCGAGCGTGCGCGCGGCGACGCCGGAGGAGGAGAGCGGCATCACCTGCTGGCGTTGCGGGGTGCAGAACCGTCCGGACCGTACGTTCTGCCGGAACGACGGCGCTCCGCTGGACCGGGGCGGACAGCGGACGACCACGGTGGGCCGTCGGCGGGGCGAACGATTCGCGGGCTGGCGGCCCCGCGTGTCCCGGGCCCGGGTGCTGATCGCCGTCGGGGTCGTGGCCGCGCTGGTGGGTGCGGCGTTGCTGACCCCCGCCGCGGTCGGCGCGATACGCGACCACTTCACCGACCCCGCCCCGCTCCCGCCCGCCGCGGTGAGCGCGTCCAACTCCGACGCAGCGCACCCCGCGCGGTCCGCGTTCGACGGGGTCAGCAACACCTGGTGGGGGCCCGGCTTCTCCGGCGACTCCGCGGGCCAGTACCTCCAGGCGAACTACAGCCGACCGGTCGACCTGAAGAAGATGATCATCACGCCCGGTGTGTCGACACGCTCCGCGGACCTCGGTGCCGAGGCCCGCCCCCAGCGCTTCGATCTGCTCATCACCGACTCCTCGGGCCGCACCTCGCTGACGCACTACCAACTCGCCGACGGCGGTCCCCAGCTCGTCGACGCCTCGATGCACGACGCCGTACAGGTCGACATGATCCTGCGCAGCGCGTACGGCACGGCCTCGAACAAGCAGGTGGCGATCGCCGAGGTGGAACTGCTGGGCCGCGCGGCGAGCTGAACAACCCCGCCGCGCCTCACGAAGGCCGCGCCGGACACAGAGAACAAGCCGAGGGAGCCCCCGACTCGTCGAGGCCCCGCAGCTTGGTGCGGAAGGATTCCGCGTCGGTGTGGCCGAGCCGCTCCGCGACATCCAGTCCTTTCAACCACGCGGTGCGGGCCTCGTCCCCTCGTCCGAGGCTGAGGTACGCGTCCCCGAGGCCCATGAGGGTGTCCGCGGTCAGCCAGGAGGCGTCGATGGTCTCCCGCCAGATCGCGAGGGCGCTGCGGAAGCTGGTGACGGCTTCGTCGTACTGCCCGAGGTGGTACTGGGCGTGGCCGATGCTGTCGTGGATGTGCGCCGCAGTCAGGTCGTCTCCGAGCCTTCGATACAGGTCCAGCGCTTCTCGGCAGTGGTCGAGAGCCCGCTGGTACTGGCCGAGGAGGATGAGGCTCCAGCCGACCCCGTTGAGCCCGGCCGCGATCCTGAGCTGCCCCCGGCTGTCGTCGGCCCCCCGGCAGACGGACCGGTACAGCGCGAGTGATCGCTGCGCGGCGGCGAGCGCGCCCTCAAGATCTCCCTGCAACTCCACGATCCAGGCGAGCGTCCGATAGGCATCGGCGCAGGCACCCATGTCGCCGGCACGGGTGAACAGTTCGACGGCACGCTCGACATGACCGCGCCGGTCGGCCAGGTCGCCCAGCCCCGGGGCGGCGGCACCGAGCCCCCGATGCGCGTGGCCCCGCGCGACCGGGTCGTCCAGCCGGAGCGCCGCGTCCAGCGCCGCGCGGTGCACGGCCTCCTGCTCCCGCCACAGCCCGCAGATGTGCAGATGGCTGGCCATGGCCCAGGCGAGTTGCCAGGTATGGACGTCGAAGTGATGGGCGGCGGCCTGTTCGACCAGCGCGAGGAGTACCGCCTGCTCCGCGGCGAACCAGGCGTTCGCCTTCGCGGCGTCCCCGGCGAAGTCCTCGGCGCGCACCCCGTCGACGGCCGGGGCCAAGGAGATCAGTACGCGTGCGGTGCCGGTCAGCGCGACCGCGTTGTGGCCGGTGTGGAGGTAGTGGTCGAACATGCGGTGGCGGGCCGCCGTCACCTGCTGGGGCGGTTCGAGGGTCTCGGCGAGTTCGGCGGCGTAGGCGCGCAGCAGGTCGTGGGAGGCGTAGCGGCCGGGGGCGGTCTCGTCGGCGAGGTGGGCCTGGATGAGTTCGGACAGCAGTTGCTGGGTGTGTACGGCGCTCAGGCCGGCCAGACTGGCCGCCGCGGGCAGGGTGATGTCGGGTCCGGGGTGCAGCCCCAGCAGCCGGAACAGGCGGGCGGCATCGGTGGTGAGGGCGTGGTAGGACCAGGAGAAGACGGCGCGTACGTCGGCCGTGGCGTCCTGGTCGCGCAGGGCGTCCAGGCCGGTGACGCTCTCCCGCAGTTCCTTCGCCACGGCCGCCATGGAGATGGCGGACCGGGTCGCCACGCGGGCGGCGACGACCGCCAGGGCCAGCGGCAGCCGTGCGCACCGGGCGATGATCTCCTCGACCGCCTGTGCCTCGGCCTCGACCCGGTGGTGCCCGAGCCGCCGGGCGAGCAGCGCACGGGCCTGCGGCAGCGTGAGCACGTCGAGGTGGAGGGGATGAGCACCGTCCATGGCGACCAGCCCGGCGAGCCGGTTGCGGCTGGTGACGATCACCAGGCAGCCGGGAGTACCGGGCAGCAGGGGGCGCACCTGCGCGGCGTCACGGGCGTTGTCCAACAGCAGGAGCACGCGTCTGCCGCTGAGCAGGGTGCGGTACCGGGCCGCGAGCGAGTCCACGTCCTGCGGCAGCCCGTTCACATCGGCGCCCAGGGACTCCAGCAGCGAACGCAGGGCCTGCCCCGGCGCGACCGGCAGACCGACCGGGTCGAAGCCCCGCAGGTCCAGATACAGCTGCCCGTCCGGGAAGCGGTCGGCGACCTGCCGCGCCCAGTGCACCGCGAACGCGGTCTTGCCCACACCCGCCATCCCCGCGACGGCACTCACCACCACGGTGGAGCCCAACGGCAGCGCGGCCACCTCCGCCAGCTCCGCCTCCCGGCCCACGAAGACCGTCAGAGCGGCGGGCAGTTGAGCCGGGATCGCGGCGGGGGCCGCAGGGGGAGCGACAGGCAGGGCCGGTCCAGCGGGTTCGGCGGGCGCGACGGGTTCGGGAGGTGTGGCCGGTTCGACGGGTGCGGGTCGGGCCGGGGCCGGTGGGGCGAGGAGGTCGACGTCGGCCCGCAACACGCGCTGATACAGCGACTGCAATGCCGGACCGGGGTCCACCCCTAACTCCTCCGCGAGCAGCGACTGCGTCTCACGGTAGGTGGCCAGGGCCGCGGCCTGCCGCCCCGAGCGGTACAGGGCGAGCATCAGCAGCTCCCGGAACCGCTCGTCCAGCCGATGCTCCGCGACCAGACCCGTCAGCTCCGCCACTGCCTGTCCATGCGCGCCCAGACCGAGTTCGGCCGTAATACGGGCCGCCTCCGCGGACAGCCGCAGTTCCTCCAGCCGCCGCCGCTGAGCTAGCGCGTACTCACCCCGCACGCCCGCCAGTGCCACCCCCCGCCACAGACCAAGGGCGTCCCGCAGATGTGTCACCGAGCCTTCGATGTCACCCGCACCCCGCGCACGCGCGGCCCGTGCCGTCAGGTCCCGGAAGACATCCAGATCCAACTCTGCGGAGCCCAGGCACAGTTGATAGCCGTTGCCGGTGGAGCGGATCACCGAGGACGCGGGGGCGCCGTCCGGCTCCAGGACTTTCCGCAGCCGGTGGACGTAGGTCCGGAGGATGCCGGCCGCCGAGGACGGCGCGCTGACTCCCCACACCGCATCGATCAGCCCGCCGGCCAGCACTTGCGCGCCCTCCGCCAACAGCAACACCACCAGCACGGCCCGCTGTTGAGGCGGACCGAGTTCGATCTCGCCCCCGCCGCGCCACGCCCTGACCGGACCCAGCACCGAGAACCGCAGCTCCTCCTCCAACTGGTGTCCTTTCCGGGCGTTCCACGGCCGAAGCCGACCGTCGATCCGATCACACGGATCAATGTGTATGAGTACTTGTCACGTTGGTTGATGCAATGCGCCGGGGCCGCCGCACGGTCACGAGGCGGGTGGTGCGCGCGCCCCCACGCGGACCGGTGTCGATCAGGCGGCCGTGGGGACGACGGAGTGCGCCCGGACGGCTGTCACGGACGGGTTGACGAGCGTGGGCGCGGCTTCAACCGTGACGTCATCGGCCGGTTCGAAGCCGGCAGCGGCGAGGGGAACAGGCCTGCTGCCGAGGGGCTGTACGGGGGTGGAGGCCGGCGAGGGCTTTGCTCACGCCGGCCTCGGCGAACGACGACACCTCCACCATGTCACGGAGTCGCAGGTCTTCCGTACGTCGCTGACATCGGTGCACGACGCGGCGAGCGGCCGACGGTCTCCTGGGTGCTGCGCCTGCCGGTCGTCACGGTTCCCTCCACCTGCTGGAGTCAGACTCTATTCACTGGATGGTATCTCTACTTACGGAGCCGCGGATCTGCTCGCTAGCATCCCGGTATGGATCGCACCGCAGTCCGCCCCCGCCGCGCCGAGTACCCCGACATGACCAGGGCCGCCGTGGTCGACGCGGCGCGTCGGCTGTTCGCGGAGAAAGGCTTCTTCCAGACGACGGTTCAGGAGATCGCGAAGCTGAGTCGGGTATCGCCGGCGACGGTGTACGCGCAGTGCGGCGGCAAGCAGGGGCTGCTGCGAGCGCTCATGGACAACTGGACGCGGGCCTCGATGGCCGAACGGGTCCAGCTCACCGGTGATGACGCCGCCCTCGTGCTGCGGGCCCTGGCCGCCGCCTACCTCCACATCACCGAGGAGTGGGGCGACGTCATCCAGGTGGTCATCGACGTCGCGCCGCACGACGACGAGTCCAGGTCGGTGCTCGCCACCGCGCACAGGCGGCACCGTCACAGCCTCGCCGTGATCTGCCGTCACCTTGAGGACATCGGTGCCCTGCGTGACGACGTGGACGCACGGTCGGCGACCCGGATCATCACCTACTACTACGGCCTCGACGGCCTGCTCCGAACCCGTGAGGTGTTCGGCTGGTCGCTGGAGCGTTCGAACGAGTGGCTCCTCGCTCAGGTGACAGCCGCCGTCCTGCGATCGCCGTCCACTTGAACCGAGGCGCCGATGTCCTTGATCGAGGCACTGTCGTTCTATTCACCCTGGTGCTCTGTGCCGAAGTATCAGAGTTCCTGATCTCCGGAACGAGTGCCGAAGGAAGAACGATGAAAACCAGGAAGACACTGTCCGTGGTGGCCGGAATCGGAGCCATGGCCGCCGGTATCACCCTTGCTTTTCCGGGATCTGCCGGCGCGGCCACAGCCGTGACCATCTGTAAGGACATCAACTACGGCAGTTGCACGAGTTTCCCCACCACGGCGTCGAATCTGAAGACGAGCGTCATCGGCGCGGGCTCCTGGAACGACGCGATCTCCTCGATCCAACCGGTCCCCGTCAAGATGTGCTTCTACGAGAACACCGACTACGGAGGCTCCTACGTGGTGTTCCCGGCGGGGGATTCCTCCGGGGATCTCAGGAAGGTGACGTTCATCGAGGGTGGCAGCGTACTGAACTGGAACGACCGGATCTCCTCGTTCAAGCCCTGCTGAGATCCTGCCTTCTGCGTCGGCTCTCCTTCTCGATGAACGCCGTCGGAGTGGAGCCGTAGGCCGCCTTGAAGTGGCGGATGAAATGACTGGTGTCCGAGAATCTCCAACGCGCGGCGACGCCGGCGACGCGTGCGCCGGGGGTCAGCAGTTCAACGCGGGCCCGCCGCAGGCGTTGACGTCGCACGTACACCATGACGGAGTCGTCCGTGTCCTCGAATGCCCGGTGCAGGCTGCGCAGCGAGATGTGCAGCTCTTGAGCGATCAGGGCCGGGGCGAGGTTCGGGTCGGCGAGATGCTCGTCGACGAACCGGCGGGCCGCGGCCAGCACCACGTTCGTGTGCTCGCCGGCTTCGGCGGTCCGGGCCGCGCCCATGGCGGCGGCCAGCAACTGGATACCGACGTCCTGGCTGACGCTCCGCCCGAGAGGGGAGAGGGCGTCGTCCGCGAAGCGCCGTGCCAGATCCAGGAATCCGGTGAGGAGCCTGACCTCGGCCAGGCCGGTGTCCGTCACGACGATCTGCGGCAGTTTCCCCGGCACCACCGCGTGGCGGACGAGTTGGTCCCGCGGCACGACCACGGTTCGTGATCTGGTCGCGGGACCGAACCAGAACCGCCAGGGCTTCGTGGTGTCCCGGAAGACCACTTGTCCGGGTAGGAGGGTGACGGATGTCGTCTCGTTCTCGAATCGGGCCCAGCCGGAGCGGATGAAGTGCGCGACCACGGAATCACTGTCCGGGACACCGCCCGAGACACCGGAGAATTCGTCGGAGTAATGGACGCCGTGGAGCAAGCTGCCGACCTGTCCGCCGCGCGCATGGCAGCGGAAACCGTCGCGTTCCGCTGCGGGACCCAACCGCAGGCTGCGGATGTAGGAGAACGGCCCGAAATCCCACTCCCTCGCCGAGCCCGGGCGATTCCCGTGATTCCCACCGCTCCGTGCAGGCAGGTACAACTGGGCCAGGATCGGTCCGTGCTCGGGTCGTACGAGATATCTCGCACGGGTTTCGCGCGGGGCGGATACCGGTGTGGAAGCCTGGTCGGTATCAGCGGCAGGACGTGGCTGTTGGTCGGACGCGGTTCCCATGGACTTCCCGTTCTCGCGGTGTGCACGCGCTCGACATCGCTCCGCTGCGCTGCGTATCCCCCGGCTCGCACAGTCCGCGACCGTAGTGCGACCGACTTCCCGTCGAGTGGACGCTTTGTGGACGGCCCCGCAGAGCCGACGGCACGTCACCCCGGTGCGGCAACAAGACCTCCTCACCGATGGCTGACAATCCTATGACATCGGCCCGGGACCGTTGGGTCATGCTCACGATCACAGACAGAGAAGAGCCGACGGACCGGGACCGGCATCAGGACCGGGCGTCGGTGTCCGGGGGAGGTTCCCCGCTCTCCCGGTTCACGGGTCACGGACGTCGCGTTCCGGCGGTGGTGCTCGTGACGGTGGTGGCCGTCGGCGCGGCCGGCACGGTAGCCGTGGCACGGCACTCGTCCGGCGCCCCCGACCCGCATGCCACCGCCGCGCCTTCCGTGCACACGGCCAAGGTGACCCGCCGTGATCTGAGCAACAGCCAGACCGTGCAGGGCCACCTGGGATTCGGGCCGGCGAAGGAGCTCAAGGGCGCCGGTACGGGCACGTTGACGAAGCTCCCCTCGAACGGGACGACGACCGGGCGCGGCAAGGCGCTCTACCGGGTCGACGACAGGCCCGTACCGGTCTTCTACGGGGACACCCCGTTCTTCCGGGATCTGAAGAAGGTCGGGGCGGTCGGAAACGACGTGACCGTGCTGCGGAAGAACCTCGCGGCCCTGGGCTACGACGTGGGTCACGAGGGGACCGCGCAGCGCTCGGCGAATCAGCCGCGGGCGCAGGGCTCGGCGTTCACGGCGTCCCTCGTGTCGGCGCTGAAGAAGTGGCAGCAGGACATGGGCCTCCAGCCGACCGGCGAGCTGAAGGTGGGCGATGTGCTCGTGCTTCCCGGGCCCGTACGCGTGAGCAGTGTGAAGGCGCAGGTCGGCGACCCGGTGGCCGAGGACATCCTCGGCTATGTCGCGCCGAGGAAGGTGATCACCGTGCCCGTCGACGCCCAGCAGGTGTCCGCGATCGCGCCCGGTGACCCGGTGACCGTCGTGCTGCCCGGAGGGGACGTCCCCGGCACGGTGTCGGCGGTCGGCGACACCGGGCAGAACGACTCCTCGCAACCGGACGCGGGAGACGGCTCCACTCCCAAGACCGACGTGACGGTCCTGCCGAAGCGGTCGTCCGACGTGGCGCACCTCGCTGACGCCGACGTCCAGGTCGAGTTCGTCTCCGAGACCCACAAGAACGTGCTCACGGTGCCGATCGGCGCCCTGCTCGCCCTCAGCGGCGGTGGTTTCGCCGTGCAACGACCCGGCGGTGAACTGGTGAGGGTGCGGACCGGCATGTTCGCCACCGGGCTGGTCGAGATCAGCGGCAAGGGCCTCACCGCGGGACTCGACGTGGTGGTCGCCTCGTGAGCCTCGCGAACCACGGGACCTCCCCACCGTTGGACGACGACGTACCCCGTCCCGTCCTTCTCGTGGACCGCGTCAGTCGGAGCTTCCCGGGCGGTGTCACCGCGCTGCACGAGGTGTCCTTGTCGATCGACGAGGGCGAACTCCTCGCCATCGTAGGACCGTCGGGGTCCGGGAAGTCCACACTCCTCAACCTCATGGGAACGCTGGACCGGCCCAGCAGTGGCCGGGTGGAGATCGGCGGCACCGACGTCACGTCGCTCGACGACCGGCAACTCTCCACCGTGCGGGGCCGCATGCTCGGCTTCGTCTTCCAGCAGTTCCATCTCACCGACGGGCTGACCGCGCTGGAGAACGTGTCAACAGGGCTGCTCTACGCCGGTGTTGCGCGCCGCGACCGACATGGCCTGGCCGCGGAAGCGCTCCGCCGGGTCGGGCTCGCGCACCGCACCGGTCATCTGTCGGCACAGCTTTCCGGCGGCGAGAGACAGCGTGTCGCCATCGCGCGCGCACTCGTCCACGACCCGGCCCTGATCCTCGCCGACGAACCGACCGGCGCGCTCGACACCGCCAACGGAGCGTCGGTCATGGAACTTCTGGCCGATCTCCACCAGGAGGGCACGACCATCGCCGTCATCACCCACGACCGCGACATCGCCGCCGGGTTCCCGCGACGCGTGGAGATCCGCGACGGACGTCTGACCAGCGACACGCGAAACGGAGCGACCAGTGCCCTCGGATAGCCAAGTGGAGCCCCTCCGGCGAGCGACCGCCCGGAACAACGGTGCGAGAAGCGCCCAGGTGGTCCGCCTCGGGCCCGTCGACCTGATCAGGGTCGGCATCATGGGACTTCGCATGCGCAAGGTCCGGGCCCTGCTCTCGGCTCTCGGTATCTCGGTGGGCGTGGCCACGCTGATCCTCGTCACTGCCGTCCCCGCCTCCAGCCAGCAGGCCCTGCTGAACAGGCTGACCGCGCTGGGCACCGACCGGCTCAAAGCGCAGCCGGTGGTGCCCGAGGGGCAGCAGCCGATCGAACTGCCGTCACAGGCCGCCGAGATGGCCGCCAGGATCGGACCCGTGACGGCCACCAGCGAGGTCGCCAACACCCACCGGTCCGTACGGCGCACCGAGGCCGACAACCCCGACGACACCGCCGCGCTGACCGTTCTGGCGACCCGGCCCAATCTGCTCGACCTGGTCGGAGGCTCGGTCCACACCGGACACTTCATCGACGCGAGGACCGCGGTACTTCCGACGGCGGTCCTCGGGTACCAGGCGGCCGGCACGCTCGGCTTCAGCCGTCTCACGGTCGGCGAGGACGCCCCGCTGCTGCGGCTGGGAGACCGGTGGTTCACCGTGACCGGCATCCTCGACCCGATGCCGCTCGATCCCGACCTGGAACTGTCCGTGTTCGTCGGGTGGGGCGCGGCCCAGCGCTACCTGGGCTTCGACGGACATCCCACCGTGGTCTACGCGAAGGCTCCGGACAGCGCGATCGACTCCGTCAAGTCCGTGCTCGCCGCCACGGTCTACCCTCCGCTCCCGAGCTTCGTGAGCGTCACCAATCCCTCCGACGCGCTCAAGGCCCAGCGCGCCGCCCGGAGTACCTACTCGACGCTGTACGTCGCGCTGGCCGGCATCGCGCTCGCGGTCGGCGGCATCGGAGTGGCCAACACCATGTACATCTCGGTCCTCGAACGCCGCCGTGAGATCGGCCTGCGACGAGCCCTGGGGGCGGGCCGGGGACACATCCGAGGTCAGTTCCTCACCGAGTCGGTGGTTCTGACGCTGCTGGGCGCGTGCGGGGGCGCGGCCATCGGGACGGCCTGTGCCACTGCCTACGCGGTGCTCCAGGGCTGGCCCGTCCTCATCCCCCTCGGCATGTTCGCCGGCGGGGTCGGCGCCTCCCTGGCGGTCGGTGTGCTGGCCGGCGTGTATCCGGCCGTCAGCGCGTCGCGGCTCACCCCGACCGAGGCCCTCGCCACCACCTGAACTCTGCTCAATTCTCCATGGAAAAGGACCAGCACATGCCTGTGCACCAGAGCCGATCCGGGCTCGCTCTGCCGCCTCTCGCCGCCGCCGTGATCGTCGGGGGGCTGCTGGTGAGCGGCTGCTCCAGCCATGACCGGCAGACCGCGAAAACGGCCGTGGCCTCGTTGCCGCCGGCCACCGGTTCGCCGGGTTCCCCGTCGGCGGCCGGCGACGGAAGGTCCACCTCGCAGGAGGACTCGCCGGACGCTTCCCCGGGCGTACAGCTCCGGCTCGACGACACCACGGAGAAGCGGCAACAGATCCGGAAGATCTACGCGAGTTGTCTCGCCGAGAACGGCATGGGGCAGAAGAGCCACGTCAGCGACACGGTACGCACGAAGGCGGAGGCGGCTTGCAAGGACAAGGCTCCGATTCAGCCGCCCGAGCTGGATCCCGCCAGGAATCCGCATTACAACCAGGACGTGGTGGCCGTGGTGAAGTGCCTCAACGGCCACGGCATTGCGGCGGTGATCGTGCCGGCCACCGCCGGCCAGCCGATGAACTGGACGCTGACCTCCGCCGACGTCCCCGGTGACTACGCACAGGTCAACACCGCGTGCCTGGTCAAGTCCTTCGGGTCCGCGTCCTGATGGCGATGGTCCACGGCAGACTCGGCCGTCCTATCGCCTATATTGTCCAGCAGCTTTCCACTGCCGAGTGCAGGGTAAATATCGGCCTTTCTTCGATGTTCCGTTCCATACGAGTCGATACGAGATCGACCGATACCGGACGGAATTCCCCTACGACCGACATCGCGAGATGTCTTCTGGAAAAGCTCGTATGTGCGCAGACATAGTGGTGGCGGAGGACGACGCCGATCAGGCTGAACTGATTCGCCGTTACCTCGAACACGAGGGGCACACCGTCACAGTGGCAGGCGACGGCCGTCTGGCTCTCGACCTGCTGCGCCGTCGGCTCCCGGACCTCATGGTGCTCGACGTGATGATGCCGTGGATCGACGGGCTCGACGTGTGCCGCATCGTCCGCGCGGATCCGCGTCTCGCGCATCTGCCGGTGCTGTTGCTGACCGCCAGGTCGTCGGAGGACGACCTGCTGGCCGGTCTCGATCTCGGCGCCGACGACTACATGACCAAGCCGTTCAGTCCGCGTGAACTGGTGGCTCGCGTGCGTTCGCTGCTGAGGCGCAGCGAACGGACCACGCCCACCGTCCCGGAGACGGCGGAACCCGACTCCGTCATGCGGGCGGGTCCCGTGTCGCTCGACGTCGCACGACACGAGGTACACGCGTACGGGCGGCACATCACCTGTACGCCCGGTGAGTTCAAGCTGCTGGAAATGCTCGCCGAACATCCGGGCCACGTGTTGTCGAGAAGTCAGATACTCGAACGTCTGCACGGCTCCGATCCCTTCATCACGCCCAGGACGGTCGACGTGCATGTCATGAATCTGCGCCGCAAGCTGCGAGTGGCCGGAGGCGACAGCCGGCCGCCCATGCCGCTGGTGACGGTGTACGGGGTGGGCTACAAGCTCGTGGACGAGCATCCGACGCGACCCCGTGGATGACCACGCCATGGACGAGGCCGGTCCGGGCTTCGTGGTGCGGCTCCGCGGTGTGCTGCGGTCCGGGCCGGTGCGATCGAGGACGGCCGATCCCCGCTTCTCCGCGGTCCCGCTGCGGCGCAGCCTGCTGATACGTCTGCTCGCGGTGTCGGCCCTCGTCTCGGTCTGTTCGATCACCGTGACGGCATGGGTGGTCCTGCACACCACCGCCGTCGCACTCGGCGGGGAGCGGGGACAGGCGCTCGCCGACGAGGACCGCGTGTACGACAGCCTGATGGGCTACGCGGCGACCCATACCAGCTGGAGCGGGGTGCGGAGCACGGTGCAGCGACTCGGCCGGCAGGCGGGTCACCGAGTGGTTCTGACAGCGGAGGACGGACGGGTCCTGGCGGACTCCGCACCTGAGCACGGCCATGTCTTCCGGCCGCCCGCGAAGGCGACCGCCGTCGTGAACCCGCTGTCCGTCGACGCGCAACTGGGCACCACGGCCCCGGGCGCGGACGGCGTCCAGTTCTCCGGGACCGTGGGGTCGGCGACACCAGCGATCGATCCCAGGGCGGTCGGCCCTTTCAGACTCTCCGCCCAGGACGCCGGGCGGCTGCGTACGGTGGCGAGCCGCGTGGCGAAATGCGTGGACGAGAACACGGGTGTGCAGGCACGCGTCCAACTCCTGCCGAGCGGGCGTCCGCGCGTGATCGTGCCCGGCATCGACGACGACGGCTTCGTCCTCACCAGGTCGTGCGCGCGAGGAACTCTCAACGCGCCTGTCGCGTCGGAGGCGAAGCCGCTGAAGACGCTCGACTCACTCGTCAACGCCTGTTTGCGACGCCTGGGTTCCGAGACGGTGATCCTGAACATCGCGGGAGGCTGGTCGTCCTCCGGCACTCCGGCTCCCTCGGGCGAGGCCGTCTCCTCGTGCCTGACGACGAGCCGCGCGCAACAACTCGCGCCGTACGTGGCACCGGAGGCGTTGTTGTACGTCGACAGCGACAGCCGTACCGCGACGACGTTCTTCGACCTGTCCGCGGCGAACAGGTCGAAGATCGCGGGCTGGGCGGCCGTCGTCGTCCTGGTCACCGTGATCGTCACAAGCCTGGCGGGTATCCGGCTGGTGCGCCCGCTGCGCATGGTCACCATGGCGGCCACGCGTATGGAGGACGGAGATCTGACCGCCCGGGTCCCCGTACGAGGTCGCGACGAGGTCGCTCGGTTGTCTGCGGCTTTCAACGCGATGTCCGAGCGTCGCGAGAAACTGGAGGTCCTGCGCCGTGACATGACCAATGACATCGCGCATGAACTGCGCACACCGGTGAGCAATCTCCGCGGCTGGCTCGAAGCGGTGGAGGACGGTCTCGCCCGCCCTGATTCCGACCTCGTGACGTCACTGCTGGGGCAGGCACTCCAGTTGCAGCACATCATCGACGACCTCCGGGACCTATCGGCGGCGGAAGCCGGCGAACTCCGCCTGTCGCCGGCTCCGGTGCGGGTCGCCGAACTCCTGCTGAGCGTGGTGACGGCCGGCCAGGCAGCGGCCGCCCCGGCCGGTGTCCGTCTGCGCAGCGAGGCGGACCCGTCGATCACGGTCGGCGCCGACCCCGTCCGGCTCCGGCAGATGGTGGACAACCTGGTGTCGAACGCGATCAGACACACACCGGCAGGCGGAACGGTCACGCTTCGCGCCCGCGTCGAAGACCGAGACGAGCTCGGCAGCCACGAAACGGAGCACCGGGGACCGGGGAGGAACGCCGTCGTCATCGACGTCTCCGACACGGGATGCGGAATCGCCCCCGCCGAACTCCCGCACGTCTTCGACCGTTTCTGGCGTGCCGAGAAGTCACGCAACCGGCGCAGCGGCGGCAGCGGCCTCGGGTTGGCCATCGTGCGACGCCTGGCCGAGGCACACGGAGGCTCGGTCACCGTCAGCAGCACGGCCGGCACCGGGTCGGTCTTCACCCTCCACTTGCCGTTGTGAGCGATGCCAGCAGGGGCTCGGAGAAATGGGGCGCGGTACCGACGTGTCCGGATGACGGGGGCAACTGCGAACGGGTCGTAGAGGGAGACCTGGGCTGGGACGGGTGGCCGGAACAGGGTGATTCGCGCGCCAGTGGCACCGTCGGTGCGGACAATGCGAGGCCCCTTGGGGGAGCACTCTCCGTGAAGACTGACGGCCACTCAGGGATCTCTGATGCATCGTCACCAATTCAAGATCATCTTGCACGCACGTTGCACAAGGTGATGAAAGACAGTGATGATCAATGGAGGGTCCTGCAAGTGTGTAACAGCAGTTCAGCAGGCATTTAGAAGTGTCGTGCCCCTCATCTCCCAGGGGCACGACACCCCCGCCGATCAGATGTCCCGGAAGATCTCGATCTGCGCCCCGACCGAGTTGAGCCGCTCCGCCAGATCCTCGTAACCGCGGTTGATGACATACACGTTCCGCAGCACGGACGTGCCCTCCGCCGCCATCATCGCGAGCAGGACGACCACGGCGGGCCGCAGCGCCGGCGGGCACATCATCTCGGCGGCGCGCCAGCGGGTCGGGCCCTCGACCAACACCCGGTGCGGGTCGAGGAGTTGGAGCCGGCCGCCGAGGCGGTTGAGGTCCGTGAGGTAGATCGCGCGGTTGTCGTAGACCCAGTCGTGGATGAGGGTCTGACCCTGCGCGACCGCCGCGATGGCCGCGAAGAACGGCACGTTGTCGATGTTCAGGCCCGGGAACGGCATCGGGTGGATCTTGTCGATCGGCGCCTCCAGCTTGGAGGGCCGGACCGTCAGGTCCACCAGGCGCGTACGGCCGTTGTCCGCGACGTACTCGGGCGTGCGGTCGTGGTCGAGGCCCATCTCCTCCAGGACCGCGAGCTCGATCTCCAGGAACTCGATGGGCACCCGGCGGACCGTCAGCTCCGACTCGGTGACGACGGCGGCGGCCAGCAGGCTCATCGCCTCGACCGGGTCCTCGGAGGGGGAGTAGTCCACGTCGACGTCGATGGTCGGCACGCCGTGCACGGTGAGGGTGGTGGTGCCGATGCCCTCGACCTTGACGCCGAGCGCCTCCAGGAAGAAGCACAGGTCCTGGACCATGTAGTTGGAGGACGCGTTGCGGATGACCGTGACACCGGCGTGCCGGGCGGCGGCGAGCAGCGCGTTCTCCGTGACGGTGTCGCCGCGCTCGGTCAGCACGATCGGGCGGTCGGGTGAGACGGCCCGGTCGACCTGCGCGTGGTACAGCCCCTCGGTCGCGGCGATGTCGAGGCCGAACCGCCGTAGCGCGATCATGTGCGGCTCGATCGTGCGCGTACCGAGGTCGCAACCGCCCGCGTACGGCAGTTTGAAGCTGTCCATGCGGTGCAGCAGCGGGCCGAGGAACATGATGATCGAGCGGGTCCGGCGGGCCGCCTCCGCGTCGATCGAGTCCATCTCCAGCTCGGCCGGCGGCACGATCTCCAGGTCGACGCCGTCGTTGATCCAGCGGGTGCGGACGCCGATCGAGCCGAGTACCTCCAGAAGGCGGTACACCTCCTCGATCCGCGCGACCCGGCGCAGCACTGTGCGCCCCTTGTTGAGGAGCGAGGCGCACAGCAGTGCCACGCACGCGTTCTTGCTGGTCTTCACATCGATCGCGCCGGACAGCCGGCGCCCGCCGACCACCCTCAGATGCATCGGACCGGCGTAGCCCAGAGAGACGATCTCGCTGTCCAGGGCCTCACCGATTCGAGCGATCATCTCAAGGCTGATGTTTTGGTTGCCGCGCTCGATGCGATTGACGGCGCTCTGACTGGTGCCGAGCGCCTCGGCAAGCTGCGTCTGTGTCCAGCCCCGATGTTGCCGGGCGTCACGGATGAGCTTGCCGATACGTACGAGGTAGTCGTCTGCCATGAGGCCGAGGTTATCTCAGATATGAGATGGCGCCTCCTGGGGGGTCCATTCGGGTGACGGCCGGTCAGCGGCGCTGCCGGTTGCCGTCAGTCGTCCTTCTTCGTGCGCGTCTTGCGCCATCCGAACGGCCCGGGCAGGTTCATCGATGTCGTACGGCGCCCCGAGGTGCTGCGCGTGTAACGCGGGCCGTTCTTGCCACCTGTCGTGAACGACAAGGACCCCTTGTTGATGTTCAGCCGAAGCCAGGGAAGGACCCGGAAGCTCTTACGGAACGTGAGCGGCATACCCGCCCCCTTTCGTCTGGCACCGGGTACCCCGAAGTCGGCCAATCATCCGAGGAAGAACGGGAGTTGCTCACGTCTCCCCGTTGTCGTCGAGCTGGAGGTGCCAGACGACCGCGACCGGCGAGTCGTCCAGTGCGGCGGCGGACGCTTCGGGATCCCAGTGCAGGAGGTCCCAGGACATCCACGTGGGCAGCGGGTCCGGGGCGGCGCCGGGATCGAGGGAGTGGCGCGGTCGGCGGGGTTCCTCGCAGTGCCGGACCCGGAACCCGAGGGGGAGGGCGGCCGTGAGGTACGCGCTGAGCGGGCGGTGGTACTCGGTGAGCAGGGTCGGGCGGCCGTCCGGGCCGGGGCGCCGGGGGAGGGTGGGCCGGAGATAGGACGACATGATGTGCGCGTCCGAGATCACGAGATGCCCGCCGGGCCGCAGCACCCGCGCGAACTCGGCCAGTACGACGGCCAGTTCGGGCACGTGCGTCAGAGCGAGCGCGCAGACGACGGTGTCACGGCGTTGTCGGGAAGCGGCAGTTGACGCAGATCGGCCTGGCGGAGATCGACGTCCGGCAGCCGCTCCCGCGCCCGAGCGAGCATCTCCGGCGAGGCGTCGCAGCCGATCACACGATGGCCGAGCCGGTGCAGATGGGCGGTGTGCCGACCCGTGCCGCACGCGGCGTCCAGCGCGGTGCCGACCGGCAGCCCGTCCAGGATGCGCTGGACGACGGGCTGCTCGGCGTCGATCATCCCGTTGCCGGGGTTGTCGTAGTGCGGCGCCCAGTCCTGATAGACGGCGGCCGTACTGATCGCCCCGGGGACCGCCGTGACGCCCTCGGCACGAGCAAGCTCCGGGCTGTCCAGCAGCCTGCGGATCT
The DNA here is from genome assembly GCF_044457795.1 of Streptomyces sp. NPDC050528. Lineage (NCBI taxonomy): Bacteria > Bacillati > Actinomycetota > Actinomycetes > Kitasatosporales > Streptomycetaceae > Streptomyces > Streptomyces sp. NPDC050528. Next base: position 286,513 of record NZ_JBITHH010000006.1, on the reverse strand, counting down.
CGGCGGTCCGGGCCTCGACGAACGCCTGGTCGGCGCTCCCTTCCTTGAAGCCGCGCAGCAGGGCGGCACCCTCAAGTCCCAGCAGATACCCGAGCGGACTCAGATAGGTCATTCCGGGGACGGTACTGGCGCGCGACGGGTCGGCTCCAACGGTTTTCGCGGGGGAGTGGACCACGGGGGCCGGGTACCCGTACCAGGGGTCGGGGTGGGTCTCGCGGAGCCGTATGCGGAGCCGTCGTACGTGGACCGACCGAGGCGGTCGCGGAGCGCGCTGGATAGCATCCGCAGTCGCCGAACTCCCCAGGCCCGCTGAGGAAGGAACCACCCCATGGCACACCGTCCGACCCCGCCGATCGCGGAATTCCGCGTGTCCGACAGCAGTGCCGGCCCCTACGGAATCACCTGCGGCCCGGACCGCGCGCTGTGGTTCACGATGGTCCACCACGGTCGGATCGGCCGGCTCACCCCGGACGGCGATGTCACCTCCTACCAGCTCGACCCCGCTTCCGGCGGACCGTCGATCATCACCACAGGGCCCGACGGCGCGCTGTGGTTCACCGAGTTCCGCGGCCACGGGATCGGCCGTATCACCACGACCGGCGAGATCACGTCGTTCCCGCTGCCGACTCCGGACGCCGGGCCGTTCGGCATCACCGCGGGCCCCGACGGAGCCCTGTGGTTCACCGAGGCGAACTCCGGCCGCATCGGCCGCATCACGCCCGACGGCGACGTCACCGAGTTCCCTCTCCCGCTCTCGGGAGCCTTCCCGTCGGCCGTCGTCACCGGCCCGGACGGCCGGCTGTGGTTCACGATGAACCAGGCGAACGCGATCGGCGCCATCGCACTCGACGGCCACGTCACGGTCCACCCCTTGCCCGCGCCGGACAGCGCCCCGGTCGGTATCACCGCCGGCGCCGACGGCGCCCTGTGGTTCGTCGAGATCGGCGCCGGGCGGATCGGACGGATCACGCCGGACGGGAAGATCGACGAATTCGCGCTGCCCGACCGCGCGTCACGCCCCCACGCCATCGCGGCCGATGACGACGGAAACTGCTGGTTCACCGAATGGGGAGCCAACCGCATCGGCCGGATCACCCCCGAAGGCCGGATCGACGAACACGACCTCCCCACCGCGTCCTCCGAGCCGCACGGCATCACCCTGGGACCGGACGGCGCCGTCTGGACGGCCCTGGAGATCGGCACGGTCGCCCGACTCGACACCACCAACACCCCTTCCCCTCGCCGGAGTTGATTGACTGCCTCCCATGACCTCACCAGCGTTCGAGACCACCACCCCCGACCGGACCGCCTACCTCGACCGGGTCGCCGCGACCGACCTGGGCCGCTTCTACAAGGGGCGCATGCTCGACGAACTCGACATCCGTCCGGGCCAGACGGCACTGGACCTGGGCTGCGGCCCCGGCACGGATCTCGCCTCGCTCGCCCAGGCCGTCACCGCGACAGGCACGGTGATCGGTGTCGACCACGACCGGGCGACGGTCGACACCGCCAGGGAGCGCACCGCCGACCAGTTCACCGTCACCGTGCGGCTCGGCGACATCCACGACCTCCCGCTGCCCGACGACACCGCCGACCGTGCCCGCACCGACCGGGTCCTGCAACACGTCGCCGACCCCGCTCAGGCGCTCCGGGAAATCCACCGCGTGCTACGGCCCGGCGGGCGGCTCGTCATGGGGGAGCCGGACTGGGACACCCTGGCCGTCGACCATCCGGACAGCGACCTCTCACGCGCCTACACCCGGTACGTCACGGACAAGGTCGTCCGCAACGCCCGCATCGGCAGGGAGCTCCCCCGACTGGCGGCGGAGGCCGGATTCGCGGTGCCCACCGTCATCCCCGTCACGCCCGTGTTCCGGGACGCCGAGGCAGCCGACAAGATCCTCGGACTGGAACGGACCACCCGCCGAGCCGTCACCGCCGGACACCTCACCGAGGAAGGGGCGGCGCGCTGGCTGGACCACCTCTCCACCGGGCCCTTCCTCGCGGCGGTGACGTTCTACATCGTCGTGGCCGAGCGGCCGTAGCCGCCGATCCGGCCGGGACGGGCCGCCGGGAACGGCTCCGAGCGGGTCCGGGCATGACCAGCCCGCCCCCATGTACTAGAGTTATCTCGACATCGAGATATCTGCCGAGGTGCACCGCAGCCGCACACTCCGCCGATCCCAGCAGTAAGGCTTACCTAACTTAGCCTGACCTTAGCGGATCGGCCAAGACGTCGTAGCGGCAGGATGCGGTGGGAACGCGCACATCAATGAAGGAGACTGTCGTGTCGGCGAACAGCTTCGACGCCCGCAGCACGCTGCAGGTGGGCGACGAGTCGTACGAGATCTTCCGCCTGGACAAGGTGGAGGGCTCGGCCCGGCTCCCCTACAGCCTTAAGGTCCTGCTGGAGAATCTGCTCCGCACCGAGGACGGCGCGAACATCACCGCCGACCACATCCGCGCCCTCGGCACCTGGGATTCGCAGGCCCAGCCGTCGCAGGAGATCCAGTTCACGCCGGCCCGTGTGATCATGCAGGACTTCACCGGCGTGCCCTGCGTCGTGGACCTCGCGACCATGCGTGAGGCCGTGAAGGAGCTGGGCGGCGACCCGGCGAAGATCAACCCCCTCGCGCCGGCCGAGCTGGTCATCGACCACTCCGTCATCGCCGACAAGTTCGGCACGCACGAGGCGTTCGCGCAGAACGTCGAGCTGGAGTACGGCCGCAACCGCGAGCGCTACCAGTTCCTGCGCTGGGGCCAGACCGCGTTCGACGAGTTCAAGGTCGTCCCGCCGGGTACCGGCATCGTCCACCAGGTCAACATCGAGCACCTCGCTCGTACGGTCATGGTGCGCAACGGCCAGGCCTACCCCGACACCCTCGTCGGCACCGACTCGCACACCACCATGGTCAACGGCCTCGGTGTGCTGGGCTGGGGCGTCGGCGGCATCGAGGCCGAGGCCGCGATGCTCGGCCAGCCGGTCTCGATGCTCATCCCGCGCGTCGTCGGCTTCAAGCTCACGGGCGAGCTGACCCCGGGCACCACCGCCACCGACCTCGTGCTGACCATCACCGAGATGCTGCGCAAGCACGGCGTCGTCGGCAAGTTCGTCGAGTTCTACGGCGAGGGCGTCGCCGCCACCTCCCTCGCGAACCGCGCCACCATCGGCAACATGTCGCCGGAGTTCGGTTCCACCGCCGCGATCTTCCCGATCGACGGCGAGACCCTGAAGTACCTGCGCCTGACCGGCCGCAGCGACCAGCAGGTCGCGCTCGTCGAGTCGTACGCCAAGGAGCAGGGCCTCTGGCTGGACCCGGCCGCCGAGCCCGACTTCTCCGAGAAGCTGGAGCTGGACCTCTCGACGGTCGTCCCGTCGATCGCGGGCCCGAAGCGCCCGCAGGACCGCATCGTCCTCGCGAACGCCGCCGAGCAGTTCAAGAGCGACGTCCGCAACTACGTCTCCGACGACGACGAGGCGGGCAAGGAGTCCTTCCCGGCCTCCGACTCCCCGGCCGCCAGCAACGGTGTGCCGAGCAACCCGGTCACCGTCACCGCCCCCGACGGATCGACCTACGAGCTGGACCACGGCGCGGTCACCGTCGCGGCCATCACCTCCTGCACCAACACCTCGAACCCGTACGTCATGGTCGCCGCCGCGCTCGTCGCGAAGAAGGCCGTGGAGAAGGGTCTGACGCGGAAGCCGTGGGTCAAGACGACCCTCGCGCCCGGCTCCAAGGTCGTCACCGACTACTTCGACAAGGCGGGGCTCACCCCCTACCTCGACAAGGTCGGCTTCAACCTCGTCGGCTACGGCTGCACCACCTGCATCGGCAACTCGGGCCCGCTGCCCGAGGAGGTCTCCAAGGCCGTCAACGACCATGACCTGGCCGTCACTTCGGTGCTCTCCGGCAACCGCAACTTCGAGGGCCGGATCAACCCCGACGTCAAGATGAACTACCTGGCGTCCCCGCCGCTGGTCGTCGCGTACGCCCTCGCCGGCTCCATGAAGATCGACATCACCACCGCCGCCCTCGGCACCGACCAGGACGGCAAGCCGGTCTACCTCGAAGACATCTGGCCGACCGAGGCCGAGGTCAACGACGTCGTGGCGAACGCCATCGGCGAGGACATGTTCAACAAGTCCTACGCCGACGTCTTCGCGGGCGACGCCCAGTGGCAGGCGCTCCCCATCCCGGAGGGCAACACCTTCGAGTGGGACGCGCAGTCGACCTACGTGCGCAAGCCCCCGTACTTCGAGGGCATGACGATGGAGACCACCCCGGTCTCCGACATCGCCGGCGCCCGCGTCCTCGCCAAGCTCGGCGACTCGGTCACCACCGACCACATCTCGCCCGCCGGTGCCATCAAGGCCGACACCCCGGCCGGCAAGTACCTCACCGAGCACGGCATCGAGCGGCGTGACTTCAACTCCTACGGCTCGCGCCGAGGCAACCACGAGGTCATGATCCGCGGCACCTTCGCCAACATCCGCCTGCGCAACCAGGTCGCGCCGGGCACCGAGGGCGGCTTCACGCGTGACTTCACGCAGGCCGACGCCCCCGTCTCCTTCATCTACGACGCCTCGCGCAACTACATCGAGCAGGGCATCCCGCTGGTCATCCTGGCCGGCAAGGAGTACGGCTCCGGCTCGTCCCGCGACTGGGCCGCCAAGGGCACCGCGCTCCTCGGCGTCAAGGCCGTCATCGCCGAGTCCTACGAGCGCATCCACCGCTCGAACCTCATCGGCATGGGCGTCGTCCCGCTCCAGTACCCGGCGGGTCAGACCGCCGAGTCCCTCGGTCTGACCGGCGAAGAGTCCTTCTCCGTCACCGGCATCACCGAGCTGAACGACGGCACCACCCCGAGCACGGTCAAGGTCACCACCGACACCGGCGTGGAGTTCGACGCGGTCGTCCGCATCGACACCCCCGGCGAGGCCGACTACTACCGCAACGGCGGCATCCTGCAGTACGTGCTGCGCAACCTGATCCGCAACTAGCAGACCAGGCAGGGCAGTTGAGGGCCGCATCCCCGGAGACGGGGGTGCGGCCCTCCGCGTTTGTCCGCCGCATGTCCGCGCAGGTCATCGCCAGTGCTCAGGTGGAACACAGGGTTCCCCCAGCGGGCCGGGACAGAATCAGGACATGACTGGCACATCGGGGTCCCGCAGCAGCCGCGTACGCGTGCTCATCGTCGACGACGAGCCCGCGCTCACCGAGCTGCTCTCCGTCGCGGTCACCGAGGCCGGCTGGCGGCCCTACCCCGCGCCGGACGGCCAGAGCGCGCTGCGGATCGCCCGCGCCTGCGCCCCGCACGCCGTCGTCCTCGACGGCATGCTGCCCGACCTCGACGGCGTCCAGGTACTGCGCAGACTCCGCTACGAGAACCCCCGGCTGCCCGTCCTCATGCTCACCGCCCGCGACGCGATCGAGCACCGCCTCGACGGCCTCGAAGCGGGCGCCGACGACTACGTCACCAAGCCCTTCTCCCTGGAGGAGGTCGTGCTGCGGCTGCGCGGACTGCTGCGCCGGGCGGGCGGCGAACGGACCCCGGCCGACGACTCCGTACGCGTCCTCGGTGATCTCGTCCTGACCGGCGAGACCCGCGAGGTCCGGCGCGCCGGTGAGCCCGTCCAGCTCACCGCCAAGGAGTTCGACCTGCTCACCCTGTTCCTCGACCATCCCCGCCAGGTGCTGAGCAAGGCCCAGATCCTGGACCAGGTGTGGAGCAGCTGCTTCGACGGCGGCGGCAACCTCGTCGAGGTCTACATCTCCAGCCTCCGCCGGAAGATAGACCGGGGCCGGGCCCCGATGATCCACACCGTGCGCGGCATGGGATACGCCCTACGGCCCGTGGAGGACGGCAGATGAACCTCCTGACCCGCAACCGAGGCCGCCTGCACGGCCGTTCACTCCGCACCCGCCTCCTCCTCTTCATCAGCGCGACCCTCGTCGTCGTGTGCGCCGCGATGGCCCTCACCACCGTCTTCGTCCAACGCGCGTATCTGCTCGGCAACTTGGACGACCGGGTGGGCAACGCCGCCGAACGCAGCCTGGGCGGCGCCCAGCACCACCCGGACTTCGACGGCGACCTCGGGTTCCTCATGGAGAACGGCCACGCCGTCGGGACGCTCGCCGCGCGGTTCGACGACAAGGGCACGATCATCGCCGCGGCAGTGGTCCGGCAGGACGCCCCGCCCCAGAACCTCACCGCCGCCCAGCGCGCGGCCCTCGCGGGCGTCACCGCCGACAGCGCGATGCACACCCGCACCGTGCCCGGCCTCGGCACCTACCGGCTCACGGCCCTCGACAGCGATGGCGTCCGGGTCCTCACCGGCCTTCCGATGGACGACGTCCAGGACATGATCAGCGGCATGGTGGCGGTCGAGGCGGTCGTCGCCCTCGCCGGACTGACCGCGGCGGGCTGCCTGTGCGCGGTCGTCATCCGACGGCAGCTACGGCCGCTGGGCCGGGTCGCCGCCACCGCCGTCGAGGTCTCCCGCTCGCAGCTCGGCCACGGCGAGGTCACCGCGCTCACCCGGGTGCCCGAGCGGGACACCGACCCCGGCAGCGAGGCCGGCCAGGTCGGCGCCGCGCTCAACCGCATGATCGACCACGTCGAGTCCTCGCTCGCCGAACGCCAGCGCAGCGAGGAGCAGATGCGCCGCAGCGAGGAACGCATGCGCCGCTTCCTCGCCGACGCCAGCCACGAACTCCGCACCCCGCTCGCCTCGATCGCGGGCTACGCCGAGCTGATGAACCGCGGCACCGACCGCATCGAACCGGGCCTCGCCTGGCGCCGGGTCACCGCCGAATCGGCCCGCATGACGGGCCTGGTGGAAGACCTCCTGCTGCTCGCCCGGCTCGACGAGGGCCGACCCCTCCAATCCGCCGAGGTGGACCTCGCGGCGCTGCTCGCCGAGGCGGTGTGGGACGCCCGCGCGGCGGGCACCGGCCACGAGTGGCAGCTCCAACTCTCCCTGGACGCCCCGGCGTTGGTCGTCGGTGACGAGGCCCGCCTGCACCAGGTGCTGGCCAACCTGCTGGCCAACGCGCGGATGCACACCCCGGTCGGCACCACGGTCACGGCGAGCGTCGAGGCCACCGCCGACCGCACCGTCGTCATCCGGGTCCGCGACGACGGCCCCGGCATCCCCCCGGCCCTCCTCCCCACGGTCTTCGAACGCTTCACCCGCGCCGACGCCTCCCGCACCCGCGCCGGCGGCAAGGAGGGCGGCTCCGGCCTCGGACTCGCCATCGCGACGGCGATCACCGGAGCCCACGGCGGCCGCATCGACGTGACCAGCGTCCCGGGCCGCACGGAGTTCACCATCGAACTCCCGGCGGCCACGACCACCGAACTCCCGCCCGCGGAAACGGCGATGCGCGCCCGCACGGCACCGGTCTAGAGGAGCACCGAGCACCGGACGGACGCGCATCACCGTCGTCGCCGCAGACCTACGGCGTGGTCGTGAACGAGTCGAAGTCGGCCTCGCCGGTGGTGCCCGAGGCGTGTGACGTCTGGGTCAGGCCGACGTCCTGGGTGGCCGCGGCGGTGGGGACATCGATCGTCCCGACCAGGTTCCAGGTGGCGTTGTCGGTCGAGTAATAGCCGCTGTAGCTGCTGCCGTCACGGACGAGCTTCAGCCACGAGGGGTAGGCGGCGGTGCCGGTGGAATCCTGCGAGTCCAGCTTTCCGTCGCCGTCGCTGTCCCAGTCGAGGAGGTAGCCGTTGCCCGGGGTCGCGACGAGGGCCACGTACCCGGGTGAGGTGTTCGGCTGGGTGATGTCGTTGCGGACCATGATCCCGGCCTTCGCCCAAACGTCCGTGTCCGACTGCGAGTTGAGCTTCACCGTCGTCACCGAACCGTCGTGCTCCGCACCCGGCAGGTAGATCGAGCCGTACTCGTTCGTGCCGTTGTACAGATCCGCACCCTGCGCCCGGATACCGAGTTGCGTGCCGGACTCGCTGAAGCTCGCCGTGGTGGAGGCGAACGTCCGGTAGGGGGCGGTGACTTGGTGGTTGACGGTGATCGTGTCACCGGCGGTCAGCCGGGTCTTCCCTGCGGACCGGAAGCGGTAACTCGCCGTCCCCTGGAAGTCGTTGGAGGCGAAGAGCTTCGTAGAGGGCGGGATGGAGACGGAGTAGGTGACCTTGAGCGCGTGGCCGCCGCGAATCGTCCGGGCCCGGGTCGCGGAGTGCGTGGTGATCTTTGTACCGGCCGGCCCGGTGAGGGTCAGGTCGGCATCGGTGATCGACCGGGACCCGTTGTCGGACAGGACGGCGGTCACCGTGCGGGTGGTGCTGTCGCTGGGCGCGGGCGCCCAGTTGAGCCCGAACGAGACATCCGGAGCCGCGCCGGTCACCGTGCGGTGGCTGCCGTGGACCCGGTACAGGGCCACACCGTGCGCGGGCACATTGGCGGCGATCCGGCCGGTGGACTCGGTGAGTTGGTGGCTCCACAGGTCCCGCAGGCCGTAGTCGCGCGCCTTGGACAGCCCCAACGCGGCTGCGGTCGTGGCGACTTCACGGGGAGCCGACCCGGTGTTGAACAGCCCGACCACGACATCCCCGTCGGCCTCGGTCTTGGCGAACACCTGCGAGTCGGTGTCCGAGGAGATCCGCTTGGCGTCGATGCCGTCCTGGTCGACGGCGAGGACATCGGTGTTCTTCAGCAACGCGAGGTCGGCCGGGTCGAGATGGGTGAGGTCGGTGCCGAGGATGAGCGGAGAAGCCGCCAGCGACCACAGGCTCATCTGCGTCCGGCGCTCGTCGGGGGTGAGGCCGTTGTTCGCGCCGTTCCCGATCTCCAGGGAGTCGTAGTCGTTGTAACCGCCGGGCCCGCCGTACGGCGCCCAGGCCGCGACCTGGTCGAAGCGGGAGGCGATGGAGGCCCAGGTGGTCAGGGGGTAACTGCTGTCGTTCGGACCGCAGTAGCACTCGATGTCGCCACCGGTACGCCAGCCGTTGGAGAGCTTCTTCCAGGTGGCCGCGTTGTTGATGTCGAGGTTGTTGGACAGCTCCAGGTGAATGGGCCGCCCGGTGTGGTGCAGGGCGTCCGACCAGGCCTGGACGTCCTGTTGGTCGGACGTGCCGACACCGTCGATCTTGAGATAGTCGATGCCCCACCCGGCGAACTGGTCGGCCCACGAGTCGATGAACGTCTGCGCGCCGGGCTTGGTGTAGTCGATGCCCACCATGTCGCCGCAGTTGTAGTTGTTCTCGGTCGTCGAGGTGGCGATGTCCCGCGCGTGGTACGGCGTTCCCTTGATCTCGGTGTTCTTGGCGACCGCCTGCTGCGAGATGCCGGGAGTGACGTACAGGCCGAACTTCAGCCCCAGGGAGTGGACATAGTCGGCCACGACCTGGACGCCGTTCTCGCTGCCGCGCGGCGGGAACTTGACGGGGTCGGTGACCCAGCGGCCGTACTGGTCGACGTCCGGGCCCTGGCTGCCCGGGCACTGGTACCAGAAGTCGTCGACGTTGGCGTAGACGAAGCCGTTTTTCGCCAGCCCGCTGGTCTTGAGCGCCTTGGCCTGGGCCTCGATGGTCCGCGCGGTCGGATTGCGCCGCACAAAGCTCCAACTGCTCCACCCCAGCACGGGTTTGAGCCCGACACCGTTGTCATCGGCCCGCGCGGCCTGACCGCCGGTCGCGGTGATCCCCATGGTGAGCAGCAGCGCTCCGGTGAACGCGGCCAGTGCACCGCGGATCTGTCTTCTCATGAGCTGTTCCTCCATCGCAACGCCCACTCGACTCAGAAAACGTCAAGAACCAACCCCGTGGACGCGACAAGTGAACAGGACCGAACGTCAGTCACCACATAGCGCGTTTGGCCAAAACTGGGTCAAGCCTGTGGGGTCACTGTGGTGGGAGCGGTGAGGGGAGGGGTGTGAGGCGGGGGCTGGTTCCGACTGGTCGCCGTGCGCAAGGTTCCCTGCCGCGCTCCGAGACCCGGCTCCCGAACAAGCCCGCCCTCGGCGCCACTTCGAGTGCCCCCGCCGTTTACAGCCGCCCCAGTCCGCGCTAACTTCACGGGCAAGTGGGGTGGGAGCGCTCCCACCCGCCCGGCGGTCCGGAACCCGCCGGGTGGTCGGGTCGCCCCACCCCACGCGACCACCCCCGCACGTTCCTCGCACCCGCCGACCGAAGGGACGTAGAACTGTCATGTTCGTGACAAAGCAAAGTCCAACTCCCAGTGCCGTACCGCGATTACCGCGCCCCACTCCCCACCGAGCCCTCTTCCTCGTGCTCCTCGCCCTGCTCACCACCGTCCCCGCCCTGGCCCTGATCCTCGCCACGGGTGGCCGCGCGGAGGCGCACGGCACCCCGATGAAACCCGGCAGTCGCACCTTCCTCTGCTGGCAGGACGCGCTCACCACCACCGGCGAGATCAAACCGATCAACCCGGCGTGCAAGGCGGCCCAACAGGTCAGCGGTACAACGCCGTTCTACAACTGGTTCTCCGTGCTGCGCTCCGACGGCGCCGGCCGCACCCGGGGCTTCGTGCCGGACGGTTCGCTGTGCAGTGGCGGCAACCCGAACTTCACGGGCTTCGATCTCCCGCGCGACGACTGGCCGTTGACGCATCTGACCTCCGGCGCCACCGTCGACTTCTCGTACAACGCCTGGGCGGCGCACCCGGGTTGGTTCTACGTCTACGTCACCAAGGACGGCTTCGACCCGACGAAGACACTCACCTGGGACGCCATGGAGGACACCCCGTTCCTCACGGTCGACCACCCGCCGCTCAACGGCACCCCGGGCACCGTCGAGGCCAACTACTCCTGGACCGGGCAGCTTCCGGCGAACAAGTCGGGGCGCCACATCATCTACATGGTGTGGCAGCGCTCGGACAGCACCGAGACCTTCTACTCGTGCTCGGACGTCGTATTCGACGGCGGCAACGGGGAAGTGACGGGTATTCACGACCCCGGCAACCCCACCGACCCGGTACCCGGCGTCTGTTCGGCGACCCGGCACACGACCGGCACCTGGCCCGGCGGCTACCAGTCCGAGGTGACCGTCACCAACTCCGGTGACGTCCCGATGCTCGGCTGGATGGTCAACTGGGCACTCCCCGCTGGCCAGTCGGTCGCCAGCCTCTGGAACGGCAACGCGACCTACAGCGGCCAGGACGTGATGGTCCACAACGCCGACTGGAACGGCTCACTGAGTCCGGGGCAGAGCTCCACCTTCGGCTACGTCGTGAACGGCGACGGCGGTGACCTGGCAACTGCCCTTCCCTGCCAGGTCGGTTGAGCCAGTGCTCAGGGCGGACCCGGTGGTCGGGGGCCACCGGGTCCGCGAGCCGGGCAGGGAATGGGGGTTCAGCCTGCCCGGGTGGTGCGTGGCTTGGTACGGCACTGCGGTGCGACAACGTTGTCGAATGGTCTGTATATGACTCTACCGCCCCAACGGACAACGATGTCAACCCAGTTGGCCTGCGGGCGCCGTCCGAGTGGGTGCCCCCGCGTGCCCTGCCCGCACACGCGCTCTTCCGTGGTACGGGTGGCGCACGTTACTGTCCCTGCGGCTTGTGCGACCTGTGGTGCGCGACCCGTCCGAAGGAGGAGGGGCCGCGTCATGCGTTTCCGTCCCATGTCCCTGTTGCTCGCCGCCGCACTCGCGGTCGGCGGTGCCACCCCCGCCCTGGCGGCGACCGCCGCCGCCCCGCCACAACTCGTCAAGGACCCCAGCGCCTACGTCGATCCGCTGATCGGCACCAAGAACGGCGGCAACGTCTTCCCGGGCGCCGTCGTGCCCTTCGGCATGCTCTCCTGGAGCCCGGAGAACACCAGAGGCAGCGCGACCAGCACAGCCGCGCCAGGCGGCTACCAGTACGACGCCACCCGCATCCGCGGCTTCAGCCTCACCCACATGTCCGGCACGGGCTGCGCGGGCGGCAGCGGCGACATCCCGTTCTACCCGTACGCCGGTGAGGTCACCTCCTCCCCGGCGAGCGACACCAAAGACGCCGTCTACGCCTCCGACTTCAGCCACACCGACGAGACCGCCGAACCCGGCCACTACAAGGTCGGCCTCGCCTCCGGCGTCACCGCCGACCTCACCGCGACGGCCCGCACCGGTTCCGGCCGCTTCACGTACCCCGCCGACAAGCCGGCCTCCCTCCTGATCCGCACCGCCAACTCCGAGGTGGGCTCCACCGATTCGTCGGTCACCATCGACCCGAAGACCAACACGGTCTCCGGCTCGGTCACCTCCGGCAACTTCTGCGGCTACCTCGACCCCGAGGGCCAACGCGCCTACTACACCCTGTACTTCACCGCCACCTTCGACCGCGCCTTCAAGACCACCGGCACCTGGCAGGACGACAAGCTGACCCCGGGGTCGACGTCCGCGACCGGCGGCACGGGCGGGTTCACGAACGGCGGCCGTCCCGTCGCGGGCAAGGGCGCGGGCGGCTACGTCGAGTTCGAGCCCGGCAACGGCCCGGTCGGCGTCAAGGTCGGTATCTCGTACGTCAGTCAGGCCGGCGCGAAGGCCAACCTCGCGGCGGAGAACCCGCCCAAGCGCACCTTCGACGCCGTCGAGGACGCGGCCCACCGCGCCTGGCGCGACCAGCTCGGCGCGATCAAGGTCGGCGGCGGCACCGACACCGAGCGCACCACCTTCTACACCGCGCTCTACCACTCCCTCCTGCACCCGAACGTCATCAGCGACGCCGACCGCAGATACACGGGCAGCGACGGCAAGGTGCACAAGGTCGGCCGGGGTCATCAAGCGCAGTACGGCACCTTCTCCGGCTGGGACATCTACCGGTCGCAGGTCCAACTGCTCACCCTCCTCAGCCCGCGCACGGGCTCGGACATCGCCCAGTCCCTCTACGAACTCGCCCAGCAGAACGGGGGAGTCTGGGACCGGTGGCTGCACGGCGCGAGCGGCACGCACGTCATGAACGGCGACCCCTCACCCACCGCCCTGGCCGGCATCCGCGCCTTCGGCGGCACCGACTTCGACCTGAAGGGAGCCCTCGCCTCCCTCGTCCAGGCGGCGACCGTACCCACTGCCCAGGACCTGTCCTCCTCGGGCAAGCCGGTCCTCTCGGTGGGCCAACGCCCGTCCCTGGACAAGTACTTGAACCTGCACTACATGCCGTCCGTCTCCAACGCATGGGGCGGTGCCGCCGAAACCCTGGAGATGTCCACGGCGGACTTCGCGCTCTCCCAACTCGCCACGGCGGCAGGGAAGAAGACCACGGCGTCCGACTTCGCCACCCGTGCCCAGTGGTGGCAGAACAACTTCAACATCGCCGCCGACCCCACCGGCGGCTACATCGCCAACCGCAAGGCGGACGGCAGTTGGGTCACCGGCTTCACCCCGGGCACCGGCAACGGCTTCGTGGAGGGCACGGCCGCCCAGTACACGTGGATGGTCCAGCACAACCCGGCGGGCCTCTTCGCGGCGATGGGCGGCACCGACAAGGCGCTCGTCCGCCTCGACTCCTTCTTCCATGAGGCGGACGGGAGTTGGGCCTTCACGGGCAGCGGTGGCGACAAGTCCGAGCTCGACAACGAGCCGTCCGTCAACGTTCCCTATCTGTACGACTACGCGGGCGCGCCCTACAAGACCCAGGAGACCGTCCGCGCGGCCATGAAGCAGCTCTGGACCACCGACCCGGCCGGCATCCCCGGCAACGACGACCTCGGCGAGATGTCGTCCTGGTACGTCTTCTCGGCGCTCGGCATGTACCCGCAGGTCCCCTCCCGCGCCGAACTCACCCTCGCCTCCCCGCTGTTCGAGCGCATCGAGATCACTCGCCCGCACGGCAACGACATCTCCATCCGCGCGAAGGGCGCCGCGACCGACGCCCCGTACATCCAGTCCCTGAAGGTCAACGGCCGTAGTACGCAAAAGCCTTGGCTCTCGTCCTCGATCGTCAAGAACGGCGGCACTCTCGACTACACCCTCTCCACCACCCCGAACCGCACCTGGGGCAGCGCCCCTTCGGACGCCCCGCCGTCCTTCCGGACCGGCGAGCAGCCGTACCAGATCGGCGTCGGCCCGACCGCCGCGACCCTCGCCCCCGGCGAGAGCACCAAGGTCAACATCAAGGCCCTCTCCCTGAGCGGCGGCACCGAACCCGAGGTCCGCTACACCGTCGAGACCCCCGCCGGAGTCACGGCAACTCCCGCGCAGGGCACGGTAGTCGACGGCTCCCAGGACATCACCCTCACCGCCGCCACCGACGTCCAGCAGGGCTTCTACGACGTGAAGGTCACCGTCACCTCGGGCGGCACGTCGTACGAGCAGCCGGTGTCCCTGACGGTGGCCGCGCCCGGCACCCTTCTCGCCGCCTACAACAACACCGGTGTCTCCGACGACACCGGCGAGCACGACGAGGCGGACTACGACGGGGGTGGCTGGAGTTACTCGCTCCAGGCGCTGGAGGCGGCCGGGCTGACCCCGGGCGGCACGGGCACGGTGGGCGGGCTCGGCTTCACCTGGCCCAGTTCGCCGAACGGGCGCCCGGACAACGTCTCGGCGGCCGGCCAGACCGTCCAACTCCCGCAGGCGGCAAGCATGTTGTCCTTCGTCGGCAGCGCGGTCAACGGCAATCAGCAGACGAAGGCGACCGTCACCTACACCGACGGCAGCACCGACGTGATCGACCTGTCCTTCACGGACTGGACGGTCGGCGGGGGCGGCGGCACCGTGCAGTACGGCAACGAGGTGGTCGCCAGGACCGCGTACCGCAATGTCGCGGGTGCGGACAAAGACCCGGTAGCCACTTATGTGTTCGCCACCAAGCCGTTCGCGGCACCCACGGGCAAGACCATCAAGAGCGTGACACTTCCGGACGACCCGGATCTCCATGTGTTCACCCTTGCGGTGAACTGACGTCCACTCCGTGTGCCCTCGCCGGTTCCGGTGGCGGGGGCACATCGGCGCGTGCGAGCATCCGCAGATGGTGAAACGGCCGCAGCTGCCCGAGGAGTTCCGGGCCGAGGCGCGCACCGCCTTCGCGTTCCTGGTGGGGGACGAGGGCTTCGCGCCGCCGGAGGACATAGACGGGGGCCTGCGCTATCTGCGCGCCGACCTGATGGTGCGGGTCTGGTTCCTGGGCGGCGCCGAATCGGAGGTCCTGACACGACTGATCCCCCTGGCGCCGGACGGCACCAGGGGGAGCGGGGCGTGGCTCGACGACCTGTACACGGCCGCCGCGTGCGGTCCGGCCCAGGACGTCCCCGTCTTCGCGTCGACCAGGAGAGGCGTGCTCAGACGGGTCCACCAACACGCGGAGGCGTTGCGGCGGTTGCTGCCCCGCCTCCCCGTGCCGTGACCGTGCCTCAGGCCAGCAGTTCCACCTCCGCGAGGGTCGAGGGACCGCTCAGCACCAGGCGGTAACGCGCGTACGAACCAGGTGACTTGACCGAGAAGACGCGCGTCTGCTGGTCCCAGGTGAAGGACTCGCCGGAGCGTTTGTCGAGCGTCTTCCACGTGCTGCCGTCGGCCGAGCCCTGGAGGGTCCAGCCGGTCGGCGCCAGTGTGTGGTCCTTCGACGACGTGAGCGTGTACTGGACGCCCTTGGTGGCCTTGGCGACCGGCAGGTCCACCGAGCTCACCGTCGCGTCCGTGGCCGACGTGTTGTCGAACAGGGGCCCGACACCGGCGAGTTGGTCGCTGCGGGGCGTCGGCACCTTGTCGTCCTTGGTGATCGACACCGGTGCCGCGTTCTTGCCGCTGCCCCACGACGAGGGCTTGGAGCCCATGGAGAAGTCCAGCACTCCGCCCTTCTCCAGCAGCGAGTGGGGGAGTGAAGTCTTCGTCCAGTTCTGGCCGTTGACCTTCAGACCCTGCACGTAGATGTTCTTCGTGCTGTTCTTCGGCGCCTTGACGACGAGGTCCTTGCCGTTCTCCAGGTGCACGGTCGCCTTGGTGAACAGCGGGGAGCCGATGGCGTATTCGCCGCTGCCCATCACCAGCGGGTAGAAGCCGAGCGCGGAGAAGAGGTACCAGGCCGACTGCTCGCCGTTGTCCTCGTCGCCGTGGTAGCCCTGCCCGATCTCGCTGCCGGTGTACAGCCGCGACAGCACCTCGCGCACGTCCTTCTGCGCCTTCCAGGGTTCGCCGGCCGCGTCGTACATGTACGTGACGTGGTGGGCGACCTGGTTGGAGTGGCCGTACTGGCCCATGCGGACGTCCCGCGCCTCCGTCATCTCGTGGATGACACCGCCGTAGGAACCGGCGTTGGTGGGCGAGGCGGTCTCGGGGGTGGTGAAGTACTGGTCGAGCTTGTCGCCGAGGGCCTTCTGGCCGCCGTAGAGGTTGGCGAGGCCGCGGCTGTCCTGCGGGGCGGTGAAGGCGTAGCCCCAGCCGTCGGTCTCCGTGTAGTCGTAACCCCAGATCTTCGGGTCGTAACTCGCCGAGTCCACGCGCCAGTTGCCCTTGGCGTCCTTGCCCTGGAAGAACCCGGCCTGCTTGTCGAAGAGGTTCACGTAGTCCTGGGCGCGGTTGAGGAAGTACGCGGACTCCTCCTTGTAGCGCTTCTCGCCGGTCTTCTTGTAGAGGGCCTGGCCCATCTGGGCGATGCCGTAGTCGTTGACGTAGCCCTCCATCGCCCAGGAGAAGCCCTCGCCGGTGTCGGTGCTCGTGTAGCCGAGGAAGGGCGAGGTGGTCATGCCCTTGCGGCCGACGCCGGAGGCGGGCGGGACCACGGTCGCGTTCTTCACGGCCGCGTCGTAGGCCGACTTGGCGTCGAACTTCACGCCCTTGACGTACGCGTCCGCGAACGCCACGTCCGAGGAGGTGCCGGTCATGAGGTCCGCGTAGCCGGGCGAGGACCAGCGCGAGGTCCAGCCGCCGTCCTTGTACTGCTGCACGAACCCGTCGACCATCTCACCCGCCTGACTGGGCGTCAGGAACGAGTAGGCCGGCCAGGTCGTCCGATACGTGTCCCAGAAGCCGTTGTTGACGTACACCTTGCCGTTGACGATCTTCGCGCCGGTGTGCGTCGGGGTGTCCTGGCTCGTCATCGGGGAGAACGGCGAGGCGTACTGGTACGTCGAACCGACCTTCTCGAAGCCGGAGTTGGGGTACAGGTACAGCCGGTACATGCTGGAGTAGAGCGTCGTCAGCTGGTCCGGGGTCGCCCCCTCCACCTCGACCTTGCCGAGCAGCTTGTCCCACACCTTCTGGGCCTGCTTCTTGACCGTGTCGAAGGAGGTGCCGTCCGGGATCTCCTGGCGCAGGTTGTCCTTCGCCTGGTCGACGCTGATCAGCGAGGTGGCCAGGCGCAGGGTGACCGTGTGGTCGGCGCCGGGCTTGAACTTCAGATAGCCCTTGACGCCGCTGGACGAGCCGTCCGTCACGGGCGCGTCGAACGTGCCGTAGACGAAGAGCCGCGTAGCGCCCGTGGACAGACCGGACTTGACGTCCGAGTAGCCGGTGACGGTCCCGTTGGTCTTGTCGAGGGTCAGGCCCGCCTGCTCGGTGACGTTGTCGAAGATGACGCTGGCGTCGTCGCCGGGGTAGGTGAAGCGCAGCGAGGCCGCGTGGTCGGTCGGGGCCATCTCGGCCTTCAGACCGTTCTCGAACGTGACGCCGTAGTAGTACGGACGCGCGGTCTCGTTCTCGTGCTTGAACGCCAACTCCCGTGCCGTCGGGTCGGTGTTGGGGGTTCCGGAGGCCGCCGACGGCATCACCTGGAAGGTCTGCCGGTCGCCCATCCAGGGGCTCGGCTCATGGCTCAGGCTGAGCGCCTGGAGCGTCGGCAGGTTGTCGTCGTTGTTCGCGCGTGCGTAGTCGTAGAGCCAGCTGAGCGACGACGAATTCGTCACCGGGGTCCAGAAGTTGAAGCCGTGCGGCAGCGCCGCGGCGGGGAAGTTGTTGCCGCGCGAGAAGCTGCCGCTGGAGTTGGTGCCCCGGGTGGTCAGCGCGTAGTCGGACAGATGCGCCTTCGGCTTCTCGGGCGCCACCGACTTGAGGCTCACGTCGTCCAGCCAGCCGCGGAACTTCGCGGGCCCGCTGGGGGAGTCGTAGTCCAGCAGGATCCGGTCGACGGTCTTGCCGGCCGCGACCGAACCGATCCGCGAGACCACGTTGTTCCACTGGTTGACGTAGAGGATCTTCGCCGCGCCCTGCCCCTGCGGAGTCAGCGCGAAGCCGTGCGAGTCGGTCGCGCCGAGGTCGCTCAGATACGTGCCGTCCGTGAAGGCGAGGTCGACGGAGACGTTCGTGGCGTCGTAGTCGAGGTCACCGTCGGACATCTGCGGGAAGAGCCGGTAGGAGAGCGCGGTGTCCTTGCCGACGGGGACGTTCACGTCGAAGACCTTGTTGTACGAGTACGCCCGCCCCGTGGCCGTGTGACGGCCCGCGTAACGCAGTGCGCGCTTCCCGGTGAAGCCGGCGCCCGCCTTGGCCGTGGGGGAGCCGCTGGGGCCCCGATCGACCAGCGAGAGCATGTCCTCGGGGATCGGGGCGGTGGTGCCGCCCGTCGAGAACTGGACGTCGGCGAGCTGCAGGATGCCGCTCGCGCCGTTGTTCTTCGTGATGTCGAGCCGGAAGTGCTGGTACTCGGCCGGCTCGGCGAGGTCGTAGGACTTCGTCTGGAACCGGTCGGCGAAGCTCTCGCCGGAGCGGGTGTCCAGGGTCTTCCAGTCCTTGCCGTCCGTCGAGCCCGACAGCGTCCAGTCCTTCGGATCGCGTTCGGCGAAGTCGTTCGCCGAAGTCAGGGCGTACGTCACTATTTTGGCCGGTTTGTCGAGGTCGAACTCGACCCAGCCGGTGGGCGCGAAGGTCAGCCACTTGGTGCCGGACTCGCCGTCGACGAGGTTCTCCTTCACCTCCCCGCCGCCCGTGTTCTCGGAGCTGGCCCGGACGTCGGTGACGTGGTCGGTCACATTGCCCGGGATCCCGGTGCTGTAGCCGCCGTCGACGCCCGAGGCCCGCTTGGAGCCGTCCGGCGCGGTGTCGACCGTGTTCAGCCAGTCCGGTGCCGGGTCTCCCGACTCGAACGAGGAGGCGAACTCCCCGCCGGCCGGGGCCTTTGCGGGGAGGGCGACCGCCACCCCCTGCGAACCCACGAGCAAAGCCAGTGCGGCGGTTGACACAACCGCCGTACCCCACCATCTGTGATGCATACGAGGGCATCCTCCCTGCACGCTGGACAACGTTGTCAGCTTCGATGCGCAAGGAACAGTAGGGAGTCAAGTGGCCAGGTGTGTCAAGGGTGTTGAGTGAGGCATTCGAGGGCAATAACGCGGATTTCTCCAGCATCGAACGCACAGGGCGTTCATATTTCCGCGAGGTCTCACTTCGGAAAAGACCGACAACCCACCCTGCATTCGATCTTGCTCTGTCGACCGGAAGTGGACTATACCTGTCGCGTTCGACACCGCTCTCGCAGCAGCACGCACGAAGTACTCCTGCACGACCAAGCTCGACCTGACCGCGGTGCCGGGGAGGATCCGGTTCACCGCCTGAGTCCTGTTGAAGGCGAGGACTTGAGCATGGGATCCACTTCAGCCGAGAACAACGGTTCCAATGGCGTCGGCCGCCGCGATTTGATCAAGAGGTCGGCCGCACTCGGTCTGATCTCCGTACCCACGATGAGTTTCCTGGCCGCGTGTGCGAGCGGCGGCGGGGACGACACCAGCAGCGACGACTCCACCAAGGGCACCACGTCGAAGTCGAATCCCTTCGGTGTGAAGAAGGGCAGCACGCTCGACGTCGTCGTCTTCAAGGGCGGTTACGGCGACGACTACGCGAAGGCGTGGGAAGCCAACTTCAAGACGAAGATCGGCGTCAGTTCGACCCACACCGGAACGCAGGAGATCACCGGCAAGCTGCAGCCCCGCTTCAACGCGGGCAACCCGCCGGACATCGTCGACGACTCCGGCGCCCAGCAGATCAAGATCGACGTCCTGTACAAGAACGGCCAGTTGCTCGACCTCTCCCCGGTCCTCGACGCCCCGGCGATCGACGACCCGAGCAAGAAGGTGCGCGATCTGCTGATCCCCGGCACCCTCGACCCGGGTGTGCAGGAGGGCAAGGTCGTCGCCCTCAACTACATCTACACGGTCTGGGGGTTGTGGTACTCCGGCAAGCTCTTCAAGGACAAGGGCTGGACCCCGCCGAAGACCTGGGACGAGTTCATCGCCGTCTGCCAGAAGGCGAAGGCGGCCGGTATCGGGGGCCTCGCCCACCAGGGCAAGTACCCGTACTACATCAACGTCGCCATCATGGACCTGATCGCCAAGAAGGGCGGGATCGACGCCGTCAAGGCGATCGACAACCTCGACCCGAAGGCGTTCGTCGGCTCGGCCGCCGCGCAGGCCGGCGTCGAGGCGATCTACGAGGTGGTCGAGAAGGACCTGTTGATGCCCGGCACCAACGGCCTGACCCACACCGAGTCGCAGACCCGCTGGAACCAGTACAAGGCCGCGTTCATCACCTGTGGCTCCTGGCTGGAGAACGAGCAGCTCAAGCTGACGCCCACGGACTTCGACATGAAGTTCCTGCCGATGCCGCTGCTGCCCGACAGCAAGATGCCGTTCGAGGCGATCCGGGCCGGCTCGGGCGAACCCTTCATCATCCCGGCGAAGGCCAAGAACCTCCCCGGCGCCAAGGAGTTCATGCGGCACATGCTCTCCAAGGAGTGGTCGACGCTCTTCGCCAAGGAGGCCAACTCGCTCACCATCCTCAAGGACGGTGTCGACTCCAGCGTCACGCTGCGCCCGGGCACCCAGTCCACGGTCGACGCGTCCAAGGCGGCCGGCGACAACACCTTCCGCTTCCTGTACCCCGACTGGTACAGCGAGATGGACACCTCCATCCAGAACGCGTCCAACGAGCTGATGGCCAAGCGCATCCAGCCCAAGGAGTGGCTGAAGCGCTGTCAGGCCGCCGTCGACAAGCAGGCCAAGGACCCGGCGTCCAAGAAGAACGTCCACTCCTGATCACAACGCCTGATCGCACCACCTGATCACGCTCGGGACACCAGGGGCAGGAAACGCCAATGCGCAAAGGGCAGTACAGGTTCGTCGCGGGATTTCTCTTCGTTCCCGTGGCGCTCTATCTGATCTTCGTGATCTGGCCGTACATCCAGACGTTCGGCTATTCGCTGACCGACTGGAAGGGCGAGTCACAGACCTTCAAGTTCGTCGGACTGGACAACTATCGAGCGCTGCTCCACGACGACGTCTTCAAGGAGGCCATCTGGCACAACCTCCTGTTCCTGGTGTTCATCCCGGTGATCACCATTCTGCTGGCCCTCTTCTTCGCCTTCATGGTGAACGCGGGAGGACACAGCAAGGCCGGCGGCGTGCAGGGTGTCGCCGGCAGCGGGTTCTACAAAATCGTCTACTTCTTCCCGCAGGTGCTGTCGCTGGCGATTCTCGCGGTGCTCTTCAACGCGGTGTACCGCAGTGACGGCGGCGGTCTGCTCAACGGTGTCCTGATCAAACTCCACCTGGTCGACGCCAACAATCCGGTGGAATGGCTCAACGAGCCCAACGTGGTGCTGTGGGCGCTGATGGCGGTCGTGGTCTGGCACGGCGTCGGTTTCTATCTGGTGCTGTTCTCCGCGGCCATGCAGTCCATTCCGCGGGACATCTACGAGGCCGCCCTGATCGACGGAGCGGGCCGTTCCCAGTCGTTCTTCCGCATCACCCTGCCGCTGCTCTGGGAGACCGTCCAGACGGCCTGGGTGTATCTCGGCATCATCGCGATGGACATGTTCGTCCTGGTCTCCTCCATGACCTCGAACATGGGCGCCTACGGAGGCGGTCCCGACCACGGCAGCGACGTCATGTCGACCGTGATGATGCGCAACTTCCTCTACTTCGGGAAGAGCGGCTACGCCTGCGCGATGGGCGTCGTCATGCTGCTGCTCACCCTGGTCCTGTCCGTGGTCACGCTGCGCGCCACCCGCCGTGAGCGCATCGAGTTCTGAGCGGGAGACATACGACGATGAGCGCACCCCTGAAGGAGACCGCCCCCGCGGGCGGCACCGTCCCGCCCCAGCCGTCGCCCGGGAAGTCCGGCGCCCGGTCCGGTGAACCACGCGGCGAGGGCGTCGTGCTGAACGCCTTCTCGCACGGCTTCCTGGCCCTGTGGGCCCTGCTGATCGTGCTGCCGCTGCTGTGGCTCGTGTTCAGCTCGTTCAAGACCGACGTGCAGATCGGCAACTCGGCCTTCGGCTGGCCGCAGAACTGGTCGTTCGACGTGTTCCGGCGGGCCTGGAGCAAGGGCATCGGCGACTACTTCCTGAACACCTTGATCGTCCTGGTGTTCTCGGTCCCGCTGACGATGCTGTTCGGCTCGATGGCCGCGTACGTGCTGGCCCGCTACCGGTTCTGGGGCAACCGTCTGCTGTACTACTTCTTCGTCGCCGGCGCGATGTTCCCGGTGTTCCTGGCGCTGGTCCCGCTGTTCTTCATGGTCAAGCGCCTCGACATGCTCAACACGTACCAGGGGCTGATCCTGGTCTACATCGCCTACTCGATGCCGTTCACGGTGTTCTTCATGCACGCGTTCTTCCGGACGCTGCCCACCGCGGTCTTCGAGGCGGCGATCCTCGACGGGGCGTCGCACACCCGGACGTTCTTCCAAGTGATGTTGCCGATGGCCAAGGCCGGGTTGATCAGTGTCGGTATCTTCAACACCCTCGGTCAGTGGAACCAGTTCATCCTGCCGACGGTCCTCATGCAGCCGCAGAGCGGTTCGGACCCGGAACGCTATGTCCTCACCCAGGGGCTCATCCAGCTTCAGCAGCAGCAGGGTTACGCCTCCGACCTGCCCGTTCTCTTCGCGGGTGTCACGATCGCCATGATCCCGATGCTCGTCGTCTACCTGTCGTTCCAGCGCCAGGTGCAGTCCGGTCTGACCTCGGCGACGCTGAAGTAGAGCGCCTGGACGACGCGACAGGAAGTGATCGTTCCGCCACCGCTCCCGGCAGGCCGGGAGCGGTGGTCACGTATGTGTCCGAGACCCCGGATGCGGTTCAACCTCTTGACGGGAGGCGACCCGAACAGCTCAGCTTAGAGTTCACTAGTTGGACATAGACGGGGCCTCATCGATGCGGTCCCGCGCGCAGGAGGTCGTCGTGGAGACTCCGGGGTCGCAGTCGTCACTGCACCGAGCCAATCTCGAACGGGTCGTGCGAGCGGTGCGGTTGGCCGGGTCGTTGACGCAGGCGGAGATCGCGAGGACGACGGGCCTGTCCGCCGCGACCGTCTCCAATATCGTGCGCGAGCTCAAGGACGGCGGAACGGTCGAGGTCACACCCACCTCGGCGGGCGGCCGCAGGGCCCGCAGCGTCTCGCTGAGCGGGGACGCCGGCATCGTCATCGGCGTCGACTTCGGGCACACGCATTTGCGCGTCGCGGTCGGGAATCTCGCCCACCAGGTGCTGGCCGAGGAGTCCGAACCCGTCGACGTGGACGCCTCCTCGACGCAAGGGTTCGACCGGGCGGAAGAGCTGGTCAACCGGCTGATCGCGGCGACCGGCGTGGACCGCTCCAAGATCGCCGGAGTGGGCCTCGGCGTGCCCGGACCGATCGACGTCGAGTCGGGCACCCTGGGCTCCACCGCGATCCTCCCGGGCTGGACCGGCACCAGACCCGCGGAGGAGCTGGGCAGCCGTTTGGGCGTACCGGTGCACGTGGACAACGACGCGAACCTCGGCGCCCTCGGTGAGCTGGTCTGGGGCAGTGGGCGGGGCGTCAGGGACCTGGCGTACATCAAGGTGGCGAGCGGGGTCGGCGCGGGACTGGTGATCAACGGCAAGATCTACCGGGGCCCGGGTGGCACGGCGGGAGAAATCGGGCATATTACTCTTGATGAGTCCGGCCCTGTCTGCCGCTGCGGAAACCGGGGCTGCCTGGAGACGTTCACAGCTGCGCGCTATGTGCTGCCGCTGCTCCAGTCCAGTCACGGCACCGACCTGACCATGGAGGGAGTCGTACGGCTGGCCCGGGACGGAGACCCTGGCTGTCGTCGGGTGATCGCCGACGTCGGCCGCCACATCGGCAGTGGAGTCGCCAATCTCTGCAATTTGCTGAACCCGAGCCGAGTGGTCCTCGGTGGCGATCTCGCCGAGGCCGGTGAGCTGGTGCTCGGGCCGATCAGGGAGTCTGTCGGCCGCTACGCGATCCCCAGTGCGGCGCGTCAACTGTCCGTTCTCCCGGGGGCACTTGGAGGCCGTGCGGAGGTGCTCGGAGCACTCGCTCTCGCACTCAGCGAGATGGGTGATTCGACCCTTTTGGACGGGTCGCTGACCGCGGCCACACCTGTCTTCACTTAGAGAACGCACGACGCCGTTGCCATCTCGTTAAGTATTTACTTCTTGACGCCGAACGCGCGGCCGAGTTGACTTCCAGCCACCTCGGCCGCAACGACGCGGCCTCGTCAGGGAGGTTTCAAAGTGAACACGCGTATGCGTCGTGCCGCCGTTGCAGTGATCGCCACCACGATGGCGGTCTCGATGGCCGCCTGTGGCAAGGCCGGCGACGACAAGAAGTCGGACAGCAGCTCCAGCTCCTCCGGCGGTACCACCGCCAAGATCGGCCTGCTCCTGCCCGACAGCGTCACCACTCGGTACGAGAAGTTCGACAAGCCGTACTTCGAGGCCAAGGTCAAGGAGCTCTGCTCCGGCTGCACCGTCGAGTACAACAACGCGAACGCCAGCGCCGCCACGCAGGCCCAGCAGGTCAGCAGCATGATCACCAAGGGCGTCAAGGTGATCGTGGTCAGCGCGCAGGACTCCGCCGCGATCAAGTCCTCGATCCAGCAGGCCGTGAACAAGGGCATCAAGGTCGTCGCGTACGACCGTCTGGCCCAGGGCCCGGTCTCCGCGTACGTCTCCTTCGACAACGTGCAGGTCGGCAAGCTCCAGGGTGAGGCCCTCCTCACCGCGCTGGGCTCGAAGGCCACCACGAAGTCCAAGATCGTCATGATCAACGGTGACGACGCCGACCCGAACGCCGCGCAGTTCAAGAAGGGCGCCCACGAGGCCCTCGACGGCAAGGTCGACATCGCCTACGAGCAGTCCGGCCTGTGGAAGGACACCGTCGCCAACCAGAAGGTCACGGCGGCCATCACCCAGCTCGGTGCCAAGAACATCGCGGGCGTCTACTCCGCCAACGACGGCATGGCCGGCGGTATCGCCACCGCCCTCAAGGGCGCCGGCATCCCCAACATCCCGCTGACGGGCCAGGACGCGGAGCTCGCCGGTATCCAGCGCATCGTCGCCGGTACCCAGTCCAGCACCGTCTACAAGGCCTTCAAGCCGGAGGCCGAGGCGGCCGCGACGCTCGCCGTCGACCTGGCGCAGAACAAGAGCATCTCCTCGCTCGCCACCACGACCCAGACCAGCGGCTCCGGCAACAAGGTGCCCTCGCAGCTGCTGACCCCGGTGTCGGTCACCAAGGCCAACATCAAGGACACGGTCATCAAGGACGGTCTCTACACCGTCGCGCAGATCTGCACCGCCGACTACGCCAAGGCGTGCAAGGCGGCCGGTCTGGAGTAATCACCGCCCCGCGGTGACAGAGCCCCTTCGGCGTCCGCCCCACCCTCAAACCCCGCTGTGGGGCGGGCGCCGATCGGAACCCGTGCGAACGCAGCCGTTGCCAACTGGCACCGGCCGCGCGCATGTTCATCTTGTAAATCTGTGCCTAGGCACAACCCTCCGCGGCTTTTGACAAGCGCGGCATCCCCGCCGGTCAGGCGGCGAAGGAGATGGTTCACGTGTCCGCTACGCCCGTGCTGGCGTTGCGCGGAGTCTCCAAGCGATTCGGTGCGGTGCAGGCCCTCACCGAAGTAGAGCTGGAGGTCCACGCCGGAGAAGTCGTCGCACTGGTCGGCGACAACGGCGCAGGAAAGTCCACCCTGGTGAAGACCATCGCCGGAGTGCACCCCATCGATGACGGCGTCATCGAGTGGGAGGGCAAGCCGGTCAGCATCAACAAGCCGCACGACGCCCAGGGACTCGGCGTCGCGACGGTCTACCAGGACCTCGCGCTGTGCGACAACCTCGATGTCGTCGGCAACCTGTACCTCGGGCGTGAGCTGCTGCGCCACGGTGTCATCGACGAGGTCACGATGGAGAAGAACTCCCGTGAGCTGCTGAGCACCCTCTCCATCCGCATCCCGAGCGTGCGCATCCCGATCGCGAGCCTCTCCGGCGGCCAGCGTCAGGTCGTCGCGATCGCCCGCGCGCTGATCGGCGAGCCCAAGGTCGTCATCCTCGACGAGCCCACCGCCGCCCTCGGCGTCGAGCAGACCGCACAGGTCCTCGACCTGGTCGAGCGGCTGCGCGAGCGCAACCTCGGCGTCATCCTCATCAGCCACAACATGGCCGACGTCAAGGCGGTCGCCGACACCGTCAACGTGCTGCGCCTGGGCAAGAACAACGGCTCCTTCCCGGTGAAGGACACCAGTCAGGAAACGATCATCGCCGCGATCACCGGTGCCACGGACAACGCCGTGACCCGTCGTGCGGTGCGCAGCACGGAGGCGGCAAAGTGAGCGACACGTCAGGCACCGTGAAGAAGGACGCGGTGGAACCGATCACCGCGGCCGAGGACCCCACGGCGGCGGCCGGTGCCGCCACCGTCGTCGACCCGCGTCTGCTGGTCCGCCAAGAGGGCTTCGGGGGCTACATCACCGAGTTCAAGCGCAAGGTCAAGGGCGGTGAGCTCGGCTCGCTGCCGGTCGTGGCCGGCCTGATCATCATCGGCATCATCTTCCAGGCGCAGAACAGCCGGTTCCTGAGCGCGGACAACCTGTCCAACATCAGCTACTACCTGTCCGCGACCGGCATGCTCGCCATCGGCCTGGTCTTCGTGCTGCTGCTCGGCGAGATCGACCTGTCCGTCGGCTCGGTCAGCGGTCTGGCGTCCACCCTGTTCGCCGTCTTCGTGGTCAACCACGGGATGAACGGCTGGCTGGCGCTGGTCCTCACGATCGTCACGGGCGTCGGCATCGGCGCGCTGCACGGCTTCTTCTTCGCGAGGATCGGCGTACCGGCGTTCGTCGTCACCCTGGCCGGCTTCCTCGGCTGGAACGGTCTGATGCTGTGGCTGCTCGGTTCGAGCGGCACCATCAACATCCCGGACGAGGGTCCGGTGCACCTGCTCGGCCAGGGCTCGTTCTTCATGGACCAGTCGATCGCCGGTGCCTACATCCTGGCCGCGCTCGGCGTCGCCTCCCTGGCCTACGGCTCGCTCGTCGAGCAGCGCCGTCGCAAGGCGGCCGGGGTGCCGTTCCGGCCCACCAGCGAGATCGCGCTGCGGGTCGGTCTGCTCGCCGTGGCCGCGTTCGTCACCGCGGCGGTGCTGAACTCGTCGGCGGGTGTCTCCAACTCGCTGGTGATCTTCCTCGCCTCCCTGGTGATCGTGGACTTCGTGCTCCGTCGTACCCCGTACGGCCGTAAGGTCTTCGCGGTCGGCGGCGGCATCGAGGCCGCGCGCCGTGCCGGTATCAACGTGTCCATGATCCGTATCACCGTGTTCGCCATCTCCGGCGGCTTCGCGGCGGTCGGCGGTATGTTCTTCGCCGGTCAGACCCAGAGCGCCACGCTCAACGCCGGTGGCGGCAACACCCTGATGCTGGCCATCGCGGCCGCGGTCATCGGCGGTACGAGCCTCTTCGGCGGCCGTGGCACCGTCTGGTCCGCCCTCCTGGGCATGCTCGTCATCCAGTCGATCCAGACCGGCCTCGACCTGCTGAACATGAACACGTCGATCCAGTACATGATCACGGGTGGCGTTCTGCTCGGCGCGGTCGTCATCGACTCGGTGTCCCGCAAGAGCCAGAAGGCGTCCGGTCGCGGCTGATCTGCCCCTTCGCGCAGACTGTGCCCGGTACCGATCGCGGTACCGGGCACAGTCATGTCGTACGAAAGGCTGTTCTTGGGTACAGCCGATCGCGTGACGTATGACGCAGAGCCCGAGCGCGTTCCGCCAAGGCGGAACATTAGACTCGACAAGCCCGGCAACAGCTCGATCAGCTCTACTCGCAAGGAGGCACGGGTGCCGCTGCTGACCCGCATCAGGGGACCGCGCGATCTGGACCGGCTCAGCCTGGAGCAGCTGGACCAGCTGGCCGAGGAGATCCGGACCTTTCTCGTGGACGCCGTCTCGAAGACCGGCGGCCACCTCGGCCCGAACCTCGGTGTGGTCGAGCTGACCATCGCCCTGCACCGCGTCTTCGAGTCGCCGAAGGACCGGGTGCTGTTCGACACCGGCCACCAGTCCTACGTCCACAAGCTGCTCACCGGCCGCCAGGACTTCTCCAAGCTGAAGCAGAAGGGCGGCCTCTCGGGCTACCCCTCGCAGGCCGAGTCCGAGCACGACGTCATCGAGAACTCGCACGCCTCGACGGTCCTCGGCTGGGCCGACGGCCTCGCCAAGGCCAACCAGGTCCTGAAACGCGACGACCACGTGGTCGCCGTGATCGGTGACGGCGCCCTGACCGGCGGTATGGCCTGGGAGGCGCTGAATAACATCGCCGACGCCAAGGACCGCCCCCTCGTCATCGTCGTCAACGACAACGAGCGGTCCTACGCACCGACCATCGGCGGCCTCGCGAACCACCTGGCGACCCTGCGGACCACCGACGGCTACGAGCGCTTCCTGGCCCGCGGCAAGGACCTCCTGGAGCGCACTCCGGTCGTCGGCAAGCCCCTCTACGAGACGCTGCACGGCGCGAAGAAGGGCCTCAAGGACTTCATCGCCCCGCAGGGCATGTTCGAGGACCTGGGCCTCAAGTACGTCGGGCCGATCGACGGGCACGACATCGAGGCGATGGAGTCCGCGCTCGCCCGTGCCAAGCGCTTCGGCGGCCCGGTGATCGTCCACGTCCTCACCGAGAAGGGCCGCGGCTACCAGCCCGCCCTCCAGGACGAGGCCGACCGCTTCCACGGCATCGGCCCCATCCACCCCGACACCGGCCTGCCCATCAAGGCCTCCGGCGCCGACTGGACCTCCGTCTTCGGCGACGAGATGGTCGCGCTGGGCCAGGAGCGCGAGGACATCGTCGCGATCACCGCCGCGATGCTCCAGCCCGTCGGCCTGAAGAAGTTCGCCGACGCCTTCCCGAACCGCATCTACGACGTCGGCATCGCCGAGCAGCACGGCGCGGTCTCCGCGGCCGGCCTCGCCACCGGCGGACTCCACCCCGTCTTCGCCGTCTACGCCACCTTCCTCAACCGCGCCTTCGACCAGGTGCTGATGGATGTCGCCCTCCACAAGTGCGGGGTGACCTTCGTCCTGGACCGGGCCGGCGTCACCGGCACCGACGGCGCCTCCCACAACGGCATGTGGGACATGTCGATCCTCCAGGTCGTCCCGGGCCTGCGGCTCGCCGCACCGCGCGACGCCGACCAGGTCCGCGCCCAGCTCCGCGAGGCCGTCCAGGTGAAGGACGCGCCCACCGTGGTCCGCTTCTCCAAGGGCGCGGTCGGTCCCGCCGTGCCCGCCGTGGGCCGCATCGGCGGCATGGACGTGCTGCGCGCGCCCGGCAGCGACGCCCCGGACGTCCTGCTCGTCTCGGTCGGCGCCCTCGCGCCGATGTGCCTGGAGATCGCCACGCTCCTCGACCAGCAGGGCATCACCACCACGGTCGTCGACCCGCGCTGGGTCAAGCCCGTCGACGAGGCCATGGCCCCGCTCGCCGAGCAGCACCGCGTGGTCGTCACCGTCGAGGACAACTCCCGTGTGGGCGGCGTCGGTTCGTCGATCGCACAGGCGTTGCGCGACGCCGGCGTGGACGTTCCGCTCCGCGACTTCGGCATCCCGCCGCGCTTCCTCGACCACGCCTCCCGCGCCGAGGTGATGACGGAGATCGGCCTCACCGCCCCCGACATCGCCCGCCAGGTCACCGGCCTGGTCTCCAAGCTCGACGGCCGGTTCGAACGGCCCACCGCCGAGGTCGACTCGGTGGAGCCCGCGCGCGACTGAGACGGCAGGCGACACGGCCGGACGGGCCGCTTCCACCACCCTTTGCAGTGGTGAAAGCGGCCCGTTCGCGTGAATCCACTCGCGCCGGGGCATACGGTCCCCCAGTCTCGGCTTCGCTCGACCGGGGGTGCCCCCATCGCCCCCTCTCGATCATGTCGAGGACGCCAAGCGTGGGAGGTACACCCGTGAGCAGCACACTCTTCCGGACGAAGAGAGTCGAACAGTCCATCCAGGACACCGAGGAACCCGAGCACGCGCTCAGAAAATCCCTCTCGGCCCTGGATCTGACGGTGTTCGGCGTCGGAGTCGTCATCGGCACCGGCATCTTCGTCCTCACCGGCACGGCCGCCAAGAACACCGCCGGTCCCGCGGTCGCCCTGTCCTTCGTCGTGGCCGGCGTCGTCTGTGCCCTCGCGGCGCTCTGCTACGCCGAGTTCGCGTCCACGGTCCCGGTCGCCGGCTCCGCGTACACCTTCTCGTACGCCTCGCTCGGCGAGTTCCCCGCCTGGATCATCGGCTGGGACCTGGTCCTCGAACTCGCCCTCGGTACGGCGGTGGTGGCGGTCGGCTGGTCCGGCTACATCCACTCGCTGCTGGACAACGCGGGCTGGCATCTGCCCGAGGCGCTCAGCGGCCGGGACGGCGCCCACGGCTTCGGCTTCGACATCCTCGCCGCGCTGCTCGTGCTGGTCCTCACCGCGATCCTCGTGCTCGGCATGAAGCTCTCCGCACGCGTCACCTCGGTCGTCGTCGCCATCAAGGTCGCCGTCGTGCTCGTGGTGATCGTGGCCGGCGCGTTCTTCATCAAGGGCGACAACTACAAGCCGTTCATCCCCAAGTCGCAGGCCGTGGAGGCGGGCGGCAACCTCAAAGCCCCGCTGATCCAGCTGATGTTCGGCTGGGCGCCCTCCAACTTCGGCGTCATGGGCATCTTCACCGCCGCCTCCGTGGTCTTCTTCGCCTTCATCGGCTTCGACGTCGTCGCCACCGCCGCCGAGGAGACCCGCAACCCGAAGCGGGACGTGCCGCGCGGCATCCTCGGCTCGCTGGTCATCTGCACCACGCTGTACGTCGCCGTCGCGATCGTCGTGACCGGCATGCAGAAGTACAGCTCCCTGTCGATCGACGCACCGCTCGCCGACGCGTTCAAGGCCACCGGACACCCGTGGTTCGCGGGCCTGATCAGCTTCGGCGCGGCGATCGGCCTGACGACGGTCTGCATGATCCTGCTGCTGGGCCAGGCCCGGGTGTTCTTCGCGATGAGCCGGGACGGCCTGCTGCCCCGCTTCTTCTCCCACGTCCACCCGCGCTTCCGCACCCCGTACCGCCCGACCATCCTCCTCGGCGTGGTCATCGCGATCGTCTCGGGCTTCACGAGCCTCAGCGAACTCGCCGAACTGGTCAACATCGGCACGCTGTTCGCGTTCATCGTGGTCGCGATCGGCGTGGTCATCCTCAGGAACAAGCGCCCCGACCTCCCCCGCTCCTTCCGCACCCCGCTGGTCCCGGCCCTCCCGATCGTCTCGGTCCTGGCCTCCCTCTGGCTGATGCTCAACCTCCCCGCCGAAACCTGGCTCCGCTTCGCCATCTGGATGGCGATCGGCTTCGCCGTGTACTTCTTCTACGGCCGCACCCACAGCCGCCTGGGGTTGCAACAGGCGGCGGAAGCGCGGGAATCGGCGACGCCGCCGCCCGGAAACGCTTCGTAGACAGGCCAGTTGGCGTACGGCCCCGCAAGTCCCGCTCCGTGAAGGGGACTTGCGGGGCCGTAGCGCGTATGTATCAGCCGCGTACGCTGCGCGGTCCCGTGACCTCCGCGCCCAACTCCGTTACTCTGCGCCGCAGTTCGCGGTCCGCGGTCACCACCAGGCACGGGCGGCCGTCGGCCTCGGCGACCAGTTCGACCATGCGGTCGTCGCCGCTCGCGGGGGCCGAGTCCACTCGTACGCCCGGGACGGACGGCACGCCGCGGGCCGCGCCCTCCACGACGAGGACGAGTTCGACGGGGTCCGTGCGGCCCGGCAGGCCGTTGCTCGCGAGGTGGTCGCGGAGGCGTTCGGCGGCGCCCTTGCGGTCGCGCCACCAGCCGTCCGGCACCGAGCCGACGACGTTGGCGCCGTCGACGATCACGAGCAGGGGAGTGTCCTCGTCCATGGGGAAAGGGTCGCACGGGAGCGGGGGCGCCCCGCGCGGAGGCGACCGCCCCAATTACAGTGAAGCGGTGAACGGCGACTGGCTCCTCCGCGGCCGCGACGGCCGGCTCAGTGTGTATCTGCCCTCGGGTGACGCCGTCCTGTGCCGGGCGGAACGCGGACCCGGCGGCCTCTGGAGCGCCCCGCGCAAGGTGGGCGGCGACCAGAAGCTGCACCCCGGGCTGCTCGGCATCGGGCAGGGCGCGGACGGTTACGCCCACCTCGTGTCCTGGCGCCCCACGGCGGCCGGCGAGTCCGGACTGGTCCACTCCACGCACTTCCGCCCGCTGCTCGCGGCCCTCGACTGGAGCCCGGTCGGCCACCCGGACAAGAAGGGCGACCGCACCGGCGTACCGGCGGTCGCGGTCGACGCGGAGGGCCGCGCCCATGTCTTCGTGCGCAACGGGAAGGGCGGGGTCAGCCTGTTGGCCCAGCGGGAGAAGGGCGGCTGGGACCCGTGGCGCGACCTCAAGGGGAGCGACGTCCACGAGGACCTGGCGGCGGTGACGGGGGAGTCCGGCACGGTCGAGCTGTACGCGGCGGTACCCGGTGCGATCCTGCACTGGCGTCAACTGGAGCCGGGCGAACAGCCGGTGCTGGAGGAGGCGATGGAGGCCGGCGTCCGCCCCGGCACGCTCAGCGCCCTGGCCACTTCCCCGCAGAGCACCACCCTCTTCTTCACGGACGACTCCGGCGACCTCTGCGCCTGGCGCCCCGGCACCAAGCCGGTCACCCTCCTGCCCTCGGCCGGCCCCGGCCCGGTCTCCGCGATCCGCTGCGAACTCGACGGCCACGACTGCACGTTGCTCGCCCAGCGCTCGGCGAGCGGCCGGGTCGCCTTCGCCGCGTACCCCACGGAACAGGAGTCGGCCGGTGCCTGGTGGACCGAGTCGGGGCCCCAACTCCCGGCGGACGCCGAGGTGTCGCTGACCGTGGACGAGAGCGAGCGCATCGCCGCCGCGACGGTGTCGCCGTCGACCGGTCAACTCCTCGTCACACGACGGAAGGACGAGGCGGGACTGGCGTTGGAGGCCTGGCGGGAGGTGTGAGCGACCGCTCCGGATCCGCCGATCAGCCGCGGACGGACGGCAGTTGGCCCGCCCACGGCATCCGCTCCCGGCAACCGCCGCGTCCCGTCAGGACGAAGTCCCGCCCGTGGCCGGTGACTTCTTCGCCGACTCGGGGATCGTCGAGTCGGTGCGGAGGGCCTTCCACAGCGTCGTCGCCTGGGGCTCCGCCGCGACCACGCGGTTCGGGTCGACCTTGTCGTACGCCACCGGGAGCATGATCGTCTCCATGGTGGACGGGTTGACGCCGTTCAGGCTGCGGCCGAACTCCGCGAGCTTGGTGAGCGAGGCGAGTTCGGAGTCGGTGGTGAGCGCGGCGGTGAGCTGGTCGGCGATCTTGTACGCCTTGACGGGGCTGCCGAGCAGGTCCTGCTTCTGGATCTCGGTGAGCAGGGCCAGCATGAACTGCTGCTGGAGGCCGATGCGGCCGAGGTCGCTGCCGTCGCCGATGCCGTGCCGGGTGCGGACGAACTCCAGGGACTGGGTGCCGTTCAGCTTGTGGGTGCCCTTGGTCAGGTCGAGGCCGCTGGAGGTGTCGTGGATGTCCTGGTCGACGGTGACGGTCACGCCGCCTATCGCGTCCACCAGATCCTTGAAGCCGGCGAAGTCGACCTCGACGTAGTGGTCCATGCGGACCCCGGACATCTGCTCCACCGTCTTCACCACACAGGCCGGACCGACCTGCGAGTAGATCGAGTTGAACATCACGCGTTTCGCCGACGCGGCCGAGGAGCCGTTCGACCTGGTGCACTGCGGGCGGGTCACCAGGGTGTCGCGGGGGATGCTGATCGCGACGGCCTTCTTGCGGCCCTCGGGTATGTGCATCACCAGCGCGGTGTCCGAGCGGGCGCCGGAGACGTTCCCGGTGTTCAGCTTCGCGTTGGCGCCGGCGCGTGAGTCGGAGCCCAGGATCAGGATGTTCTGGCCCGACGTGGGCAGCTTCTCCGGCCTGTTGTCGCCGATCGCCTTGTCGATGTCGACGTTCTTGATGTTGCCGTCGATCCCGCTGTAGAGCCAGTACGCGGTACCGGCTCCGGCGAGGACCAGGAGGGCCAGGGAGAGCAGGATCCAGCGGCCGGTGCGGCGCCGACGGCGGGGCGTGCCGCGCCGCGAGGGGCGCTGCGATCTGCTCGGGCTGTCGACGGCAGGGGTCGTCATTCGGGTGCTGTCCTCGTCTGGTGCGGACCGGGTGCGTACCGGGGCGGAAAACTGCTGGGCGATCGGACAGACCGGCGACAGACGCCTTGCGTTGTACATCAGTGATCCACATCACGTTAACTTCGCCGATTCGAGGCACCGTCAGACGCTGTGGCCGTTCCCGCGCGGACAGCGGGCCCGCTGTCCGAGCCCGGGGAGTGTAGGACCCATGCATATGATGTGGCGAATTTCTGGTCCCCGCGTCGAGGTCGGGCACGTCTTCAGGGAGTCCGTCATGGTGATGCGGGGTCGTTCCGCACGGGTGGAGCAGCACCGACGTTCGCCCGAGCCCGCCGTCGCCCCGGCGTTCGCGGTGACGGGCACGGCCTCGGGTTCCTGGCTGACGCGCGGCAAGGACGGCAGGCTCACCGCGTACGCGCCGGCCCGTGGCGGGCTGCTGCGCTGGACCGAGACCGGCCCCGCCGGTGCCGGGTGGTCGGGGCCGGACTTCTTCGCGGTCGCGGACCTGACCCACCTCACCGTCGTGCAGGGAGCGGACACGTACGTCCACTTCCTGGGGCGCCGGGAGCGGCGCCGGGCCGACGGCTCCGCCGACGTGGACGTCGTGCACGCCATCCAGTACCAGCCCGGACGGCCCGTCACCGAGTGGCGCTCGCTCGGCAGTCCGCACCGGGAGCCGGAGCGGGCGCGTCGACTGGGGGTGCCGGCCGGGGCCGTGGACACCAACGGTGACCTGCACGTCTTCGTGCGGAACGCCGGCGGCGGCCTGATGATGCGCCGGGAGGGCAAGGGCGGCAAGTGGGAGCCCTGGGCCGACCTGCGGGGCTCCGGCATCCAGGACGGGGTGACCGTCACCGCCGCGTCGGACGGGCGCGTCGAGGTGTTCGCCCCGGCCGGGGAGAGCGCGCTGCACTGGGTGCAGCCGGAACCCGGAGCGGTGCCGCAGCGGTCGTACGACATCCGGCCCGGGGCGCTGCCCGGCTCCGCGGTCGCGCTGGAGACCGGGCCCGGTCGGCTCACCCATGTGTGGACCGATCCGGCCGGGTCCGGCCTGCTGTGCCACCGGCCCGGCGGCTGGGCGATCCCGGTCGGCGGTGCGCCGGGGGACGGGGGCAACGCGGTGCTGCGCACCGTCCTCGACGGCTACGACTGCACGGTGATCGCGCACCGGGGCGCGTCCGGCGAGGTGCTGGTGGGTGTGTGCGGCACGGAGTCCGAGGCTTCGGGGCTGTGGTGGAACGGCACCGGGAGGTCCTGTCAGGGGACGCCCGCCCTGGCGCACGACGCGTGGGGGCGCGTGGTGCTCGCCGCCTTCGACGCGGACGGCGCGCTGTGGGTGGGGCGGCAGGCCCCGGATCCCGGGCTGGTCTTTTCGGACTGGGTGCGCGCCTGACCTGCCGTCTCTGTGCGGGGGTTGTGCGAATGTGGCCTTCGTGACAGAAGTTTCACAGAAACCGATTGCTTCTGGACAGGTTGCGAACCAGATGTAAACATTCTGTCTGATCAGTAAGACGCAAGTAAGCCGCAAGTGTGACTTCGGTAAAAATTTGGTCAGATCTACTGGTTCGGCGGCGGTCGCACAGGGGGTGCGGCAGTCGGTCAGGGTGGGGAAAATCCGCCGGGGGTGACCCTGGCCACGACTTGGATGGTGCGGAAACAGGTGAGCCTCAACAATCCCGAGGCGAGCGCGTTCGTGTCGACATATCGATCTTTGGTGCCGGTGGGGGCGCGTCGCAAGATCGTCAGGCGGCTGCCGAGCCCTTTGCGCACCTCCGTGAAGCGCTCGCTCGCCTCCGCCGACGCGGTGCGGTCGGCGGTGGTGGTGCGGGCACTGGGCGGCAGTCGCAAGGGGGGCCGCCACACCACCGAGGGCCGGCTGCGGGTCGTCCGCGTGAGCGGCCGGCACCTCCGTGCCATGGAGGTATCCGGCGCCACAGCCTGGGCCGCCCGGGCCCGCAACCTCCACCTCCTCGTCGCGGTGCTGGAAGAGGCCGGCATCGACTATTTCTGTGTGCGGGGCACCTCGGCCGCCGTCCCGTGCGTCGCCGTACCGGCCCGGCTGCGCCCGGAGCTGGAGGCCGCGCTGCGGCTGGGGTCCGAGGACGGCGCCGGCTACGTCGGCACCGTCTCACCCGGCCAGATGCGGCCCGGTGCCCTCACCGCGAGCTGGCGAGGGCTGCGCGACCAGCGCGTGCTGCGCCTCGCCTGGTACGTCTGCGACCCGTCCGGGAACCTGGTCTTCGGCCGTGAGTCCGGCTGCGACCTGGAGTTCTGGGAGGAGCGGGACGGACAGCTCGTCGCACCGCGGCCCAACCGGGTGATGACCGAGGTCGCGGTGGACGCCGGCCGCTGCTGGACCGAACAGAAACGATTCAGCCCTGTTCCGGCCCCCTACGCCACCGGTCACGCCCGCACCCTGCCCGAGTTCGCCGCCGCGCTCCCCGACGACCACCTCTTCCCGATCGACGTCGTCTACACCTGGGTCGACGACTCCGACCCGGTGTGGAGCGCCGGCCGGGACGCCTTCCGGCGCGGGCTCGACGGCGGCCGCGCGGACGGCGGGAGCCTGCACGAACAGGCCGCGAACGACTCCCGCTTCACCAGCCGCGACGAGCTGAAGTACTCCCTGCGCTCCATCCACCAGTACGCCCCGTGGGTGCGCGACATCTACCTCGTCACCGCCGGCCAGGTGCCCGCCTGGCTGAACACCGACTTCCCCGGCATCCGGGTCGTGGACCACCGGGAGATCTTCGCCGACCCGTACGCCCTGCCGACCTTCAACTCGCACGCCATCGAGAGCCAGCTGCACCACATCAAGGACCTCTCGGAGCACTTCCTGTACCTGAACGACGACGTCTTCTTCGGCCGCCCGGTCCAGCCCGGCCACTTCTTCCACCCCAACGGACTGACCAAGTTCTTCCAGTCCAAGGCCCTCATCCCGTCCGGCCGGGCGAGCACCGAGGACCTCCCCGTCAACGCGGCCGGCAAGAACAGCCGCGGCCTGATCGCCCAGCACTTCGGGACCGTCATCTCGCAGAAGATGAAGCACACCCCGCACGCCCTGCGGCGGAGCATCCTGGCCGAGATCGAGCAGGTCTACGACAAGGCCCACCGGGTCACCCAGCACTCCCGCTTCCGCTCGCCCAGCGACGTACCCATCGCCTCCTCGCTGCACCACTACTACGCCTACCACTCGGCACGGGCCACGGTCGGCGACATCCGCTACGTCTACGTCGACCTCGCCGACGACCTGGCCGAGCGCCGGCTCAACAACCTGCTGGCGCGGCGCAACTTCGACACCTTCTGCATGAACGACACCGTCACCGCCGCCGACCCCGAGGCCCAGAACCGCATGGTGGAGACGTTCCTGGAGGCCTACTTCCCGGTGCTCAGCCCCTTCGAGACCGCATCCGGCATCACCGCACCCCGGCCCGCGCCGCGCGTCGCCGAACTGGGGCGCGCCGGCTCATGACCTCCCGCCCCAAGCCCTCCGCCGGACCGACCGGCGGAGCGGCCCGACCACGCCGTGCGCGCGCCCGCCTCGGCGCCCTGCGCGACCGGCTCATGCTCGGCCTCTTCATCCCCCTGCGCCGCCGCCGGGCCGCCCGGCTCCACTACGCCGCCATCCTCGACGGCCAGACGGTGAACCTGCACGCCGGACTCCCGCCGTCCGCCGGACTGCCGGACCGGGCCGAGATCCTGGTACGGCGCGGCCGGCGCCGCCACGCCGTCGAGGCCCGTGTCTACGAGGGCCCGGCCGGCGAGGCACTGGTCGACGCCGCCGTCCTGCTGGGCGCGGAGGTCGGCGGAGTCCCCGTCACCACCGGACGCTGGCGGCTGCGCCTGCGCCTGTACACCGGGCGCAGGAAACGCTCGCTGTCCCTGCTGCTCCTTGAGCCACCGGTGCCCTACGAAGGACCGACCAAGCCCATGATGGCGTCCCCCGTGACCGGGGAACGCCACCGGATCGGCCGCTCCGTGCGTGGCAGCGCCCGGGTCGTCAGCGCCGGGGTCCGGCCCGCCGTCGAGGTGACCAAGGTGCACCTGACCCATGCGGGCGTCACCCTGGACTTCCGGGTGCTGGGCGTCACGACCGACCGGCCGTGGGCCGAGTTCGTCGCCTCCGGACGCCGGTTCGAGCAGCCCGTCACCGCCGACGCCAGCGGCGGCTCCGGCGTCTTCCGGGTCGACGTACCCCTGGACCGGATGACCCCGCGCGGCGCACGCCCCGAGCACTGGGACGTCGAACTCCACGACCACGGCGGCCGGTCCCTGCGGCTGGGCCGCCGACTGCACGACGTACGCAACCCGCTGCGGGTCTTCGCCATGCGCAGCATCGCCATCACCCCCCAGGGCCGACCGCCCCTGATCGTCCAACCGCGCTACACCCCCGCAGGAAATCTACGAGTCACCTGCACGCGCATGTCCGAGGCAGGCTGAACCGACCGATGAAGATCACATTCCTGCTGACCACGGCCGACGCCGTGGGCGGCACCGAACGCGCGGTGTTCAACCAGGCGTCGGAACTCGCCGCCCGCCACGACGTACGGGTGCTCAGCGTCTTCAAGAGCAGGCCGGCCCAGTTCTTCACCCCGGACGAACGCGTCCGCCTCGACCACCTGGTCGACCTCACCGCACGCACCCCCCGCCCCACCCGCGCGACCACCGTGGACGACTCGGTGTGGGCCGGGCTCGCCGCGCAGCCCAGCCAGATCGTCGACCGGGCCTGGGAGTCCGCCTTCAACCGGCTGGCCGACCTGGAACTCGAACTCGCCCTGCAGGACACCGACACCGACGTCCTGATCACCACCACCCCGGCGCTGATGGCCCTCGCCGTCCAGCTCGCACCGGCCCACGTCATCACCGTCCACCAGGAGCACCGGGTCTCCGAACTCCGCGGCACCAGCGGCGAACCGCTGCGCCGCTACGCCGCCCGGCTGGACGCGCTCGCCGTGCTCAGCGAACGCACCCGGGACTGGTTCGCCGAGACCCTGGGCGACGCCGCGCCCCGGCTGGAGGTGGTGCCCAACGCCCTGCCCAGCGGCTTCCGGCCCCGCTCCACCTTGCAGACCCGCACCGTCGTGATCGCCGGCCGGCTCGTGGCCGAGAAACAGATCGACCACGCCGTCACCGCCTGGGCCACCGTGGCCCGCCACCACCCGGACTGGCAGCTGCGGATCTTCGGCGACGGCCCGCTCAGCGGCGCCCTGCGCCGGCAGATCGACACCCTCGGACTGCACGACTGCGTCCAGCTCAACGGCAACTCCCCCCACCTCGCGGAGGAGTGGGCCAAGGCCGGCATCGCCACCCTCACCTCCCGCAACGAGGCCTTCGGCCTGGTCCTCGCCGAGGCACACGCCGCGGGCGTCCCGGTCGTCTCCTACGACTCGCCCAACGGCCCCCGCGAAGTGGTCATCGACGGACAGACCGGCGTCCTGGTCCCGCCCGGCGACACCGACGCCCTGGCCTCGGCCCTGATGCTCCTCATCCAGGACGGCGAACTGCGGCAGCGGATGGGCGCCGCGGCGCTCGCCTCCGTCAACCGCTTCGCGCCCGCCGTGGTCACCGCGCACTGGGAGCGCATCCTCCACGAACTCGTCGCCGAGCGGGACACCGGCCGCCGGGCCGTCACCAAGGCCGAACGCCAGGCCGTGCACGCCTACTACGGCGGAGCCGACGGCATCGTGCCCGCCGCGGTCCCCGCCCCGGCCACCACCGTGCGCACCTCCGACCAACGGGCCCTGGAACAACGGCTCCTGAAGCGGCGCGGCACGGTCAGCGACGGCGGCCAGGTCTGCCGGCTGCTGGACTGGGAGTCGCCCTGGGACGTCGTCCAGCAGAACCTCGCCCTGGTCGCGAACGCCCTCGAAGCCGCCGACATCCCCTACCTCGTCGTGCGCGACCACCTCGTCCGGCACACGGTCGCCGTGCACGCCGTACACCGCGAGGCGGTCTTCAAGGCGCTCGCCGAGCGGTACGCCACCGAGCCGGTCTACGCGGCCGTGCTCAACGAGGGCCAGAAGACGGTGGCCACTGTCCTCGCCGGACTCGTCGCGCCGTACGCCGGCGAGACCTCGTCCGGGGTGCGGATCTACCAGAACGTGGTCTCGCCCTCGCGCATCCTGCGCCTCGGCGCCGTCTACGGCTGCACCGTCTCCTTCTGGGAACACGACCCCGAGGACGAGACCCACCTCAAGGCGCCCGCCCGCACCCTGATCGGCGACCGGGTGCCCAACAGCGCCATGTACCGGAGCACGCTGACGCTGGGGGGCCGCCCCTACCCGACGATCCACGCCTTCGGGCAGACGCTCCACGGAGACGTCACCTTCCCCGTGGACGCCGTCTACACGTGGGTGAACGGCTCCGACCTCGCGTGGCTGGAACGGAAGAACGCCGTGCTGGCGGCCCTGGGCATGGAGACGGAGGACGCGGCGACGAGCGCGGCGCGCTTCCGGGACCGCGACGAACTGCGGTACTCCCTGCGCTCCATCGACATGTACGCCCCCTGGATCCGGAACATCTACATCGTCACCGACCAGCAGATCCCGCACTGGCTGGACCTCTCCCACCCACGGATCCGCGTCGTGGATCACACCGAGATCTTCGGCACCCGGGGCGCGCTGCCCACGTACAACTCCCATGCCATCGAGAGCCAGTTGCACCACATCGACGGCCTCGCCGAGCACTTCCTCTACTTCAACGACGACGTGTTCGTCGGGCGGACCCTGCAGCCCAGCATGTTCTTCCACGGCAACGGGCAGGCCAAGCACTTCATGTCGCCCACCTCCGTCCCGATGGCGCCGCCCTCCTACGACGACGAGTTCAACATCAGCGCCGCGAAGAACAACCGTGCCCTGGTGGAGCACTCCTTCGGACAGACGCTGGTCCACTCGTTCCTGCACGCCCCGCATCCGCTGCGGCGCAGTGTCCTGGCGGACATCGAGGAGAACTACCAGCAGGCGGTCGCGACCACCGCGGCCAACCGGCTGCGCGACCACAGCGACATCTCGGTCGCGTCCTCGCTGCACCACTACTACGGCTTCCACACCCTGCGCAGCGTGCCGGGCAGCATCTCGTGCGGCTTCGTCAACGTGGGGCTCAGCGAACACCAGCCGCGGCTGAGCCGACTGCTGACGGCCCGCCCGCACGACGTGTTCTGCCTGAACGACTACCACGACGGCGATGTGCCCGAGGACGAACAGGACGCGACCCTCAGGGCCTTCCTGCCGAGCTACTTCCCGGTGCCGAGCCAGTTCGAGACCGGATCGCTGCGCAACCAGCGCGCCCACGCGGGCTATCTGCCCCCCTGGCCGCTGTGACGCCCGGCACCCCGGCACTCCACCGCCCGTCCGCCCGTCCGCAGCCGAGGGAACACCGCCATGCAGTCCGCTGAGGGAAACACACCGCACGCCTCGCTCCTCCAGGTGCTGGCACACCCGGACGACGACCTCTACTTCATCAACCCCGACCTCCAGCGGGCGCTGGAAGCGGGGCACCGGGTGACCAGCGTGTACCTGACGGCCGCCGAGGCCGACGGGCGCAACATCGACACCCGCGACCCGCACCGCCTGGACAGCCCGCCGGACTACCCGGGCTACGCGGAGGCCCGTCAGCAGGGGCTGCGCGCGGCCTACGCGACCATGGTGACGGGCAAGCGCGAGAGCGAGTGGGCACGGGACGTCGTC
Organism: Streptomyces sp. NPDC050528; assembly: GCF_044457795.1. Classification (NCBI taxonomy): domain Bacteria; kingdom Bacillati; phylum Actinomycetota; class Actinomycetes; order Kitasatosporales; family Streptomycetaceae; genus Streptomyces; species Streptomyces sp. NPDC050528. Next base: position 244,481 of record NZ_JBITHH010000006.1, on the reverse strand, counting down.
TCGTTCTCGACCGGAGTCACCGCCGAGCGCTCCACCCTGCTGGCGGCACCGCACGTCCAGCTGTTCTTCTTCGGGCTGCGCATGGTCGACGACCGGCACGGGTTCCCGGCCGACCGCCCGGCGGCCCGGCTTGCCACCCTGTGGACCGGGCAGTCCGGCACCCAACTCACCCTGAACGCCGCGGAGTCCCCGCTGCGGCAGCCGCAGGAACTCACCCGGGACGCGCTGCTCGGCTCCCTCGTCGAGGTGCTCCGCCACACGCGGCCCGACCACTTCTGGACCATGGACCCCGACCCCTGGCACACGGCCTGGGACGAGAAGCGGGGACCGACGTCCAGCGACCACCAGGACCACACCGCGACCGCCCAGTTCGCGCTGGCCGCCCTGGAGCACTACGTCGCGGAGGGCGGCGTGCCCCCGCTCGTGGACCACTGCGTCGGCTACGGCAACAAGCTCTGGCCCAGCAACCTCACCGAGCACGCCTGGGCCGAGAAGAAGCGCGTGGTCGAGGTGTACACATCGGCCGACGGCCACGACTGCCGCCACCGATACTGCGGCGACCGGCAGTTGTCCGACGGCTCCGACATCCGCCGCTACGGCTGGAGCACCCGGGCCCGCTACGAGGGCGGCACCGACTGGCTCCACCTCCAGGCCGACGGGCGGCTCGCCGCGTACGCCGTGCTCGGCGGCCGGGTCGCGGTCTGGACCGAGGGCGTGCCGGGCGGCGACAACTGGGGCCGGCCGGCCTTCCTGCCCGGGGCCGGTCTGACGCCGGCCCTGTCCGTCGCCCCCGACCGCGCCGGCGGCGTGCACCTCGTCGGCCTGCGCCGCACATCGGGGCCGGGCGGTCAGGTGGACGTGGAGGTCGTCCGCATGTGGCGGCAGGCCCACACCGGGGCCGTGGCGCCCTGGGAGGAGGTCGGCAACCCCAACGCGCGGTCCAACGACTGGCAGCGCTGCCGGGAGGTCGGCGTACCCGAGGCCGTGACCGACCCCTCGGGACGGCTGCACGTCTTCATGCGGAACTTCGGATCCGGGATCAGCGCCCGCCGCGAGACCGGCGAGGGCTGGGCCGCCTGGGAGGACCTGGGCGGCCGCGGCATGCAGGACTGTCTCACCGCGGTCCTGAAGTCCACCGGCCGGATCCAGCTGTTCGCCGCGAACCGCGTCGGCGGCGTGCACTGGTACCAGGAGGACGTGTACGGCCCGTACCAGCTCCAGGACGGTGTGACGACGGCCGACCCGGACGCCTGGCGGCCCGCCGGCGGTCTCACCCCCGTGCAGATCGGCCGCTCCCGCATGGCGTTCTTCTACCGCGAGGAGGACTCCGGCGAGGTGATGTGCGTCCGCCAGCGGCCCGACGGCCGGTGGAACGGACAGGCCGAACGGCTCGGCGGGCACGGCGGGACCGGCCGGATCGCCGCCCTGAGACAGCTCACCGACCGGCACGACTCCCTCGTGCTGGCCCGCCGCAACGCCCACAACCGGCTGAGCCTGGCGGTCCTGCCCACCCAGGGCCGGCCGCAGGCACCGGACTGGTTCGACCACGACGTGCTGATCGCCCGTCCGCCCGCCCTCGCGCTGGACCACGCGGGCCGGGTCGTGGTGGCGGTGCTCGGCACGGACGCGCGACTGCGCGTGATGCGGCAGAACACGCCGGACGTGGCCGACGGCTTCGGACCCCCGGTGATCGTGTGACCGGCTCCGACAGCGGGCGCGCAGGACATCGGGAAAACGTGAGGAACACATGAGCAAGATCTGCATCATCGGGAACTCGGTGGCCGCCTCGCGGACCGAGGAGGAGGCACCGCTGGCCGGCTGGGGCCAGTACCTCGGCACGTTCCTGGGCGGCGACCACGAGGTGCGCAACTACGCCCGCGACGCCATGACGTTGCGCGGCTACTTCACCGAGCGCCTCGCCACCCTCCTCTCCGTCCTCAACCCCGGCGACCTGGTCCTCATCGCCTTCGGCAACGTCGAGCAGCGCGTCAACCAGCCCGAACGCCACCACGGGCCACGGGAGTTCAAGGAGTACCTGCGCCTGTACGCCCAGGCCGTCCAGGCCGAGGGAGCCCTCCCCGTGCTGGTCACTCCGGCGGCGCGCTGCACCTTCGACGAGGCCGGTAACGTCCTGGACACCCATGACGGATACCCCGAACTCACCCGCGAGGCCGCGGCCGAGACCGGCGCCGCACTGATCGACATGACCGCGTTCACCACCACGATGCTCGCGGAACTCGGGCCCACCCGGGCCCGCCGGCTCTATCGCTGGCTGGATCCCGGCGAGCACCCGAACCACCCCGACGGCATCATCGACTCCAGCCACTTCAACGAGGCGGGAGCCCGCGAGGTGGCCCGGCGGCTGGCCGCGTCCGTCCTGGACAACCCGGGCCTGCCGCGCGACCTGGTCGACCCGCAGCGGCTGGCCCCCGACACGTTTCCCGCGGTCCTCGCCGAGTTCACCGTGAGCCGCCCCGAACTGGCCCTCACCATGCAGCCGAGCCTGCCGGACCCGCCGGTCTTCACCTCGCCCGCACCCGGCGAGCCGGTCGGCGCCGCCCGCAGACTGACCGGCAAGGCACCGGCCGGGACCGACTACGTCCTCTTCTACGAGCAGGGCCGCTACCTCGGCGGCACCTCCGTCGCCCCCAGCGGGACCTGGCAGTGGCGCCGGGTCGTCAACTGGCCGGCCGGTCCGCACACCGTCGAGGTGCTCGGGGTCGCGGGCAACAGCGTCTCCCGGACCTCCGCCGTGGACTTCCACGTCCTCGACCGGCTGGAACCGCCGCAGATCGTGGGCCCGAGGCCGAACGCCTGGTGCGGTCCGCGCCCCCGCTTCTCCGGCAGGGCGGCCCCCGGCGTCACGAAGGTCATGGTGCTGGAACACGGCAGACTCATCGCCCAGGCACCCGTCCAGGACGACGGAACCTGGCGGGTCACCCACGCCCACGACTGGCGGCCGGGCACCTACACGGTCGAGTTCGTGGCGGTGTTCAGCGCCATCCACTCGGCGCCCGCGCCCCTGACCCTGCGCGTGCATGGCATCCCCGAGGACAACTGGCTGCACACGTCGCTGTCGTCCCGCGAACCCTGCTCCGGCAGCTGCGAGCACTACCCGGCGATGCCGACCTGGTGAGCCACCGGCACGGAACGGCAGAGGGCCTCCGCCCAAGGCGGAGGCCCTCCCCAACTCACGTCCGTACGACGGTGGTTACGCCGGAACGCTCGCCACACCCGGCGCCAGGAACGGCTTGCCGTTGACCCGCTGCGACACACCCTCCCGGTCCAGGTACGGCGTGATGCCGCCCAGGTGGAAGGGCCAGCCGGCGCCCGTGATCAGGCACAGGTCGATGTCCTGCGCCTCGGCGACGACACCCTCGTCGAGCATCAGCCCGATCTCCTGCGCGACCGCGTCCAGGACCCGGTCCCGCACCTGCTCCTCGGTCAGCACCGAGTCGCCCTGCTGGAGCAACGCCGCGACCTCGGGGTCGAGTTCGGGCTTCCCGCTGTCGTAGACGTAGAAGCCGCGCTTGCCCGCCTTGACGACGGCCGCGAGGTTCGGGGAGACCGTGAAGCGGTCCGGGAAGGCCCGGTTGAGGGTCTCCGAGACGTGCAGACCGATCGCCGGACCGACCAACTCCAGCAGAACCAGCGGGGACATGGGCAGCCCGAGCGGTTCCACGGCCTTCTCGGCGACGGCGACCGGGGTGCCCTCGTCGATGACGTTCTGGATCTCGCCCATGAAGCGGGTGAGGATGCGGTTGACGACGAACGCCGGGGCGTCCTTCACCAACACCGCTGTCTTCTTCAGCTTCTTGGCGACGGCGAAGGCGGTGGCCAGCGACGCGTCGTCGGTCTGCTCACCGCGCACGATCTCCAACAGGGGAAGAATCGCAACGGGGTTGAAGAAGTGGAAGCCCACGACCCGCTCGGGGTTCTTGAGCTTCGACGCCATCTCGCTCACCGACAGCGAGGAGGTGTTGGTGGCGAGGATCGCGTGCGCCGGGGCGACCGCCTCGACCTCCGCGAACACCTGCTGCTTGACGCCGATCTCCTCGAAGACGGCCTCGATGATGAAGTCCGCGTCGGAGAAGCCCTCGGCCTTGTCCAGCACACCGGTGACCAGGGCCGTGAGGCGGTTGGCCTTGTCCTGGTTGATACGGCCCTTGCCGAGCAGCTTCTCGATCTCGGCGTGGACGTAGCCCACACCCTTGTCGACGCGCTCCTGGTCGATGTCCGTGAGGACGACCGGCACTTCGAGGCGGCGCAGGAAGAGCAGGGCGAGCTGCGAGGCCATCAGACCGGCGCCGACCACACCCACCTTGGTGACCGGACGCGCCAGCGACTTGTCGGGCGCACCCGCCGGACGCTTGCCGCGCTTCTGCACGAGGTTGAACGCGTAGATACCGGCGCGCAGTTCGCCACCCATGATCAGGTCGGCGAGGGCCAGGTCCTCGGCGTCGTAGCCCTGTTGGAGGTCGCCGTTCTTCGCGGCCCCGATGATGTCGAGGGCGCGGTAGGCGGCCGGGGCGGCCCCGTGCACCTTGGAGTCGGCGACGAAACGGCCCTTGGCGACGGCCTGGTCCCAGGCCTCGCCGCGGTCGATCGCCGGACGCTCGACCTTGATGTCGCCCTTGAGAACGTTGGCCGTCCAGATCAGCGACTGCTCCAGGAAGTCGGCGCCCTCGAAGAGCGCGTCGGCGATCCCGAGGTCGAAGACCTGCTGGCCCTTGAGCTGCTTGTTCTGGTTGAGGCTGTTCTCGATGATCACCGAGACGGCCTTCTCCGCGCCGATCAGGTTCGGCAGCAGCGTGCAGCCGCCCCAGCCGGGGACCAGGCCGAGGAAGACCTCGGGCAGCGAGAACGCCGCGATGTGCTTCGACACCGTGCGGTACTCGCAGTGCAGACCGACCTCGACACCGCCGCCCATGGCCGCGCCGTTGTAGTACGTGAAGGTCGGTACCGCGATGTCCGCGAGGCGCTTGAAGACCTCGTGGCCGCCCTTGCCGATGGCGAGCGCGTCGTCGTGGTTCTTGAGGAGCTCGACGCCCTTGAGGTCCGCGCCGACGGCGAAGACGAACGGCTTGCCGGTGATGCCGACACCGACGATCTCGCCGGCCGCCGCCTCCTTCTCGACCTGGTCGATGGCGGTGTTCAGGTTCGCCAGCGAGGCCGGGCCGAAGGTGGTCGGCTTGGTGTGGTCGAAGCCGTTGTCCAGCGTGATGAGCGCGAACCGCCCCGCGCTGTACGGCAGTTCGAGGTGACGGACGTGCGCGGACGTCACGACCTCGTCCGGGAACAGCTCGGCCGCACCCTTCAGAAGCTCGGTGGTGGTGCTCACTTGTCCCCCTCGAAGTGCGGGTTCTCCCAGATGACCGTGGCGCCCATGCCGAAGCCGACGCACATCGTCGTCAGGCCGTAGCGGACGTTCGGCTGCTCCTCGAACTGCCGGGCCAGCTGCGTCATCAGACGCACACCCGACGAGGCCAGCGGGTGACCGAAGGCGATCGCGCCGCCGTACTGGTTGACGCGCTCGTCGTCGTCCGCGATGCCGTAGTGGTCGAGGAAGGCCAACACCTGGACGGCGAAAGCCTCGTTGACCTCGAAGAGGTTGATGTCCTCGATACCGAGACCCGCCTTGGCGAGCGCCTTCTCGGTCGCGGGGATCGGCCCGTAGCCCATGACCTCCGGCTCGACACCGGCGAAGGCGTACGAGACAAGCCGCATCTTCACCGGCAGATTGTGCTCGCGTGCGAAGTCCTCGCTGGCGATGATCGAAGCGGTGGCACCGTCGTTCAGCCCGGCCGCGTTACCGGCGGTGACCCGCCCGTGCACACGGAACGGCGTCTTCAGACCAGCCAGGTTCTCCAGGGTGGTCCCGGGCCGCATGGGCTCGTCGGCGGTCACAAGCCCCCAACCCACCTCGCCCACCTGGTCGTTGGTGTTGCGCACCGAGATCGGGACCAGGTCCTGCTGGATCTTGCCGTTGGCGTACGCCTTGGCGGCCTTCTCCTGCGAACGCACCGCGTACTCGTCGGCACGCTGCTTGGTGATGTGCGGGTAGCGGTCGTGCAGGTTCTCCGCGGTCATGCCCATGAACAGAGCGGAGTCGTCGACCAGCTTCTCGCTCACGAAGCGCGGGTTCGGGTCCACGCCCTCGCCCATCGGGTGACGGCCCATGTGCTCGACACCACCGGCGATGACGGCGTCGTAGGCACCGAACGCGATGGAGCCCGCGGTGGTCGTGACGGCGGTCAGCGCGCCCGCACACATGCGGTCGATCGAATAGCCCGGGACGGACTGCGGCAGCCCGGCGAGAATGCCCGCGGTCCGCCCCAGGGTCAGCCCCTGGTCACCGATCTGCGTGGTCGCGGCGATCGCGACCTCGTCGATCTTCGCGGGGTCGAGACCGGGGTTGCGGCGCAGCAGCTCCCGGATCGCCTTCACGACGAGGTCGTCGGCCCGGGTCTCGTGGTAGATGCCCTTCGGGCCCGCCTTGCCGAACGGGGTACGGACGCCGTCTACGAAGACGACATCCCTGACGGTACGAGGCACGATTGGCTCTCCTCCAGGGTGCGGGATCGGCACTGCTGCGATGCGCTGAGCGCGCGCTCAGTACCCATGCTACTTACGAGTAACCAAGCTGCCCAGTCCCGGGGCCCCAAGCGGCGAACGTCACACTCCAACGACCTCTTGCGCCCTACATGCCTGCACATGTCGCCCAAGGATCTTGGCGTGATCTCGCCGTTCCCGGCCCAGCTGACGCGCGCCCCAAAGGGGCGCGGGGCTGTGCCGATTTGCGGCTCCGCCGCGCGGGCGCGACCAGCCACCTCGACACCCCGGTCGCGCTTCCGAGGCCCTTGTCTTTAGGGGCGCGGGGAACTGCGCGACCAGCCACAACGGACCCGCACCCGCAAAAACGCACAACCCCTACGGCGCCTTCGCGGTCAACGCCTCCACCAATACCGGCGCAACCTGCTCGACCTGCCAAGCCCGAGCCCCATACCCGGCAAGAGCCGCCCCCACAGACTCCACATCCACATGCTTCGGCGGCTCCCAACAAACCCGCCGCACAGTATCCGGAGTAATGAGGTTCTCCTGAGGCATGTTCAGCCCCTCGGCCACCGCAGACACCGCAGCGCGCGCCGCAGACAACCGAGCCGCAGCCTCAGGATCCTTGTCGGCCCACGCACGCGGCGGCGGCGGCCCGGTAACCGGCTGCCCAGGCTGCGGCAGCGCGGAGTCGGGCAGGGCCTTGGCCCGATCAACAGCCGCCTGCCACTGCTCCAGCTGCCGCCGCCCCATCCGATGCCCGAACCCGTTCAACGCGGCCAGCGCCTGCACATCGACGGGAAGAGAGAGCGCGGCCTCGACAATCGCCGCGTCCGACAACACCTTCCCCGGCGACACGTCCCGCCGCTGCGCGATCCGGTCCCGCGTCTGCCACAGCTCCCGCACGACACCGAGCTGCCGACGCCGCCGTACCTTGTGCATCCCGGACGTACGACGCCACGGATCCTTGCGGGGCTCGGCGGGCGGCGCCGCCGCGATCGCGTCGAACTCCTGCCGGGCCCAGTCGAGCTTGCCCTGCCGGTCGAGTTCCTTCTCCAGCGCGTCCCGCAGATCGACGAGGAGTTCGACGTCGAGGGCGGCGTAGCGCAGCCAGGGTTCGGGCAGCGGGCGGGTGGACCAGTCGACGGCGGAGTGCCCCTTCTCCAGGACGAAACCGAGCACACTCTCGACCATCGCGCCCAGTCCGACCCGCGGGAATCCGGCGAGCCGACCCGCCAGCTCGGTGTCGAAGAGCCGCGTCGGCACCATGCCTATCTCGCGCAGACACGGCAGGTCCTGGGTAGCGGCGTGCAGCACCCACTCGACGCCGGAGATAGCCGCACCGAGGCCCGACAGGTCGGGGCAGGCCACGGGGTCGATCAGTGCGGTGCCCGCGCCCTCACGGCGCAGCTGAACCAGATAGGCACGCTGCCCGTAGCGGTAGCCGGACGCGCGCTCGGCGTCGACGGCCACGGGACCCGTGCCGGCGGCGAAGGCCGCGATCACCTCGGCGAGGGACTCCTCGTCGGCGATCACGGGCGGAATGCCCTCCCGGGGCTCAAGCAAAGGGATCGGCGCCGTTTCGACGTCGTCCGGAGGGGCGCCTCCGGTGGTTCGCAGTGAGCTGTCTGCTGCGGTTTCTTGGGCGTCGGTCACCTGTCAAGGGTATCCGTGTATGGACAACGCCCGCCGACGGAACGTTCCGTCGACGGGCGTCTGGGGGTCGTAAACCAGTCAGGTAAGTGAAAGATCCGGTTCACGGCTCGAAGGGGGAGCGGAAAGGGGAGCCGAAGGGGAGGTGGGGGACGGGGTGGAGGGGCGGCGGGACGGGGTCAGTGGATGATTCCGGTGCGCAGCGCCACCGCGACCATGCCGGCGCGGTCACCCGTGCCGAGCTTGCGGGCGATGCGGGCGAGGTGGCTCTTGACGGTCAGTGCGGACAGGCCCATGGAGACGCCGATCGCCTTGTTCGACTGGCCCTCGGCGACCAGACGCAGGACCTCGACCTCACGGCCGGACAGTTCGCGGTAGCCACCCGGGTGGCTCGGGGAACCCGGGGGGCGGCGGTGCATACGGGCGGCGGCGGAGCCGATGGGGGCGGCGCCGGGCCGGGTGGGGAGCCCGACGTTGGTGCGGGTGCCGGTGACGACGTAGCCCTTGACGCCGCCCGCGAGGGCGTTGCGCACGGCACCGATGTCGTCGGCGGCGGACAGGGCCAGGCCGTTGGGCCAGCCTGCGGCTCTGGTCTCGGAGAGCAGGGTGAGACCGGAACCGTCGGGAAGGTGGACGTCTGCCACACAGATGTCGCGGGGGTTGCCGATGCGGGGACGAGCCTCCGCGACGGACGAGGCCTCGATGACGTCGCGCACACCGAGCGCCCACAGGTGGCGGGTGACGGTGGAGCGGACGCGCGGGTCGGCCACGACCACCATGGCGGTCGGCTTGTTCGGGCGGTAGGCGACCAGGCTTGCGGGCTGCTCGAGGAGAACGGACACCAGGCCTCCTGGGGTGTGGGACGACTTTCAAGGTCACAGTCGTCTTCGGCACCAAACCCCAGGTCCTTTAGAGAAAGATCACGATTTAGTGAGTAGCAATCAGTGCAATTCGGACACGCTGTCGATCGTTCGGTGAACGAAACGGCTCGTTCGATGGGCCACTCCTGATTGAAAGTGGCCGTATCGACAAAGACACCGGAAGTGGTCGGTAAGACCTCGGTGTGCCTCGGGTAAGGCTCAGCGTGACTGCGGGCCCCGGCGCTGCGGCAGCGTGACGATGGACGCGTCGCCCGGACCCGCCGGCGGCAGGCCCGCGACCTGGGCCAGCAGATCGCACCAGGAGGCCAGATGTGCCGCCGTGTCCGGTACGCCGCCGAGCCCCTCGCGCGGTGTCCACGAGGCACGGATCTCGATCTGCGAGGCGGACGGCCGCTCGGACAGTCCGCCGAAGTAGTGGGAGCTGGCCCGTGTGACGGTGCCGCTCGGCTCGCCGTACGTCAGTCCGCGCGCCTGGAGCGCGCCGGTCAGCCATGACCAGCACACGTCGGGCAGCAGCGGGTCCGCCGCCATCTCCGCCTCCAGCTCCGCGCGCACCAGCGTCACCAGCCGGAACGTGCCGTGCCAGGCGTCGTGCCCGTCCGGGTCGTGCAGCAGCACCAGCCGGCCGTCGGCCAGGTCCTGGTCGCCGTCGACGACGGCGGCCTCCAGCGCGTACGCGAACGGGGCGAGCCGCTGGGGAGCGGGCGTCGGATCGATCTCGATCTGCGGCCTCAGCCGACTGTTCTTCAGGGCCTGGACCGCGGCCTGGAAAGCCGGCGGAGCCCCACCGCCCCCATCCCGGTCCCCCTCCTTGGAGTCGTCCATCCCGTCAGCGCCATCCGACAATCGTCCCTGAGCCGCAGCCATGCGGGAAGATTAAGGGGAACGGAGGCATCGTGCGGGACTAGACACCCGCTCTTCGGCTCAGCACACCGTGTAATCGCGTTCTGGCGCCGTGCGAGACTTGCCCCGTGAGTGCCAACCAGAGCCCCGCGGGCCAGCAGCCGACCGCCACTTACGACTCCGCCTTCATGAAGGCGTGCAGGCGTGAACCCGTGCCGCACACCCCGGTGTGGTTCATGCGGCAGGCCGGGCGCTCACTGCCCGAGTACCACAAGGTGCGCGAGGGCATCCCCATGCTGGAGTCCTGCACGCGGCCCGAGCTGGTCGCCGAGATCACGCTCCAGCCGGTGCGCAGGCACAAGGTGGACGCGGCGGTCTACTTCAGCGACATCGTCGTCCCGCTCAAGGCCATCGGCATCGACCTCGACATCAAGCCCGGCGTCGGCCCGGTCGTCGAGAAGCCGATCCGCACCCGCGCCGACCTGGACCGGCTCCGCGACCTCACCCCCGAGGACGTCTCCTACGTCACGGAGGCCATCGGCCTGCTGACCGCCGAGCTCGGCCCGACCCCCCTCATCGGCTTCGCCGGCGCCCCGTTCACCCTCGCGAGCTACCTCATCGAGGGCGGCCCGTCCCGCACGTACGAGAACGCCAAGGCGATCATGTACGGCGACCCCGAACTGTGGGCCGACATCCTCGACCGCCTCGCCGACATCACGGCCGCCTTCCTCAAGGTCCAGATCGAGGCGGGCGCCAGCGCCGTCCAGCTCTTCGACTCCTGGGCCGGCGCCCTCGCCCCGGCCGACTACCGCCGCTCGGTCCTCCCCGCCTCCGCGAAGGTCCTCAAGGCGGTCGAGGGCTACGGCGTCCCCCGCATCCACTTCGGTGTCGGCACCGGCGAGCTGCTGCGGCTGATGGGCGAGGCCGGCGCCGACGTCGTCGGCGTCGACTACCGCGTCGCGCTGGACGAGGCCGCCCGCCGGGTCGGCCCCGGCAAGGCCCTCCAGGGCAACCTCGACCCGGCCGTCCTGTTCGCCCCCACGGAGGCCGTCGAGGCGAAGACCCGCGAGGTCCTCGAAGCGGCGAAGGACCTGGAGGGCCACATCTTCAACCTCGGGCACGGCGTGATGCCGAACACCGACCCGGACGCGCTCACCCGGCTCACCGAGTACGTCCACACCCAGACGGCCCGATAAGCGCGCTCACCACGTGTGCCGGGGCCGCGCCCGCCTGCCGAACAGCAGGCCGCGCGGTTCCGGCGGCGGGGGAGTGCCCGCCTTGAGCGGCCAGGCGAGCACCATGCCCACGAGGAACCCGACGACATGCGCCTCGTACGCCACCGTGCCCGCGTCGGAGACGCCCTCGCCGGACGAGTAGAACGCCTGGAGCACGAACCAGAAGCCCAGCACCAGCCAGGCGGGCAGCCGTAGCGGCAGGAAGAACAGGAACGGCACCAGGACCCACACCCTGGCCTTCGCGTACAGCACCAGATACGCGCCCAGGACTCCGGCGATCGCTCCGGAGGCGCCGATCAGGGGGTCGGCCGAGTTGTCGTTGAAGAGCGCGAAGCCGTAGCCCGCCGCGTAACCGCACGCCACGTAGAAGAGCGTGAAGCGGATGTGGCCCATGCGGTCCTCGACGTTGTTGCCGAAGATCATCAGGAACAGCATGTTGCCCAGCAGGTGGATCCAGCTGCCGTGCAGGAACATCGCGGTGAAGACGCTCAGCGGGGCCGACTTGTCGTAGGTCGGCGGTCCCGCCGCGCAGCTCGCGCCGCCGGGGCCCGCCTGGACGGCGCCCGTCGGGACCAGCTGTGGCATCTGATGGTGGATCAACTCCCTTGGTACGGCCGCGTAGTGGTCCAGGAACGCCTGGAGATGGCACAGCTGCGAGAGGTCGCTGCCGCCCGCCACGGAACCCGCCATTCCGGGTGTGGACAGGAAGACGAGCACGTTCGCGGCGATGAGCGCATACGTCACCCAAGGGGTGCGGCGCACCGGGTTCACGTCATGGACGGGGATGACCACAAGGGATTAGTGCCCCCGATCCGCGCGGCGAACCGGTGAACACCGCCGTCCGCCTGTGCGTATGACTCCTCAACCGCCCGCGGTGCGGGGAAGGCGTGTCGCGGGGACGACGTGAGGAACAGGCGATGAACGACCGTATTTCCCCTCAGATGACCGCCACGCCCGACGGCGAGGCCGAGATCTCCCTGGTGGTGCGCCTCCCCTGGGAGGACGTCGCCCGGCTCGGCCAGGAAGCGGGACGCCTGGCCGCGCAGATGCAGCGGCCGGTGACCCTGGACGAGGCGGTGAGCAACCGGCTGCGGTCCAACGCGCTGGGCGCCCATGCCAAGCCGGCCGCCATGGTGCCGCCGAGCGCGTCCGTCTCGTCGCTGCCCGCCAGGCCGCCGGCCGAGCAGGCACGGCAGGCCATAGACCGCATCAACGGCACGGCGTAAACGCTTTACCGCAGGCCCGCCTGGATCTTGGCGGCCGCCTTTCGGGCCGCCACCAGGACCGGGTCCCACACCGGCGAGAACGGCGGGGCGTAGCCCAGGTCCAGGGCCGTCATCTGTTCCACCGTCATACGGGCCGTGAGGGCGACCGCCGCGATGTCGACCCGCTTCGCGGCGCCCTCCCGGCCGACGATCTGCACGCCCAGGAGACGGCCGGTACGGCGTTCGGCGAGCATCTTCACCGTCATGAGGGCGGCCTCGGGGTAGTAGCCCGCGCGGCTGGTCGACTCGATCGTGACCGTCTCGAACTGCAGGCCCGCGCGGTGCGCGTCTTTCTCGCGCAGCCCGGTACGGGCGATCTCCAGATCGCACACCTTGCTCACGGCCGTACCGACCACCCCGGGGAAGGTCGCGTAACCGCCGCCCACATTGGTGCCGATGACCTGCCCGTGCTTGTTGGCGTGCGTCCCCAGGGCGATGTGCCGCTCCTGCCCGGAGACCAGGTCGAGCACCTCCACACAGTCGCCGCCGGCCCAGATGTTCTCGTGCCCGCGCACCCGCATCGCCAGGTCGGTGAGCAGCCCGTCGTGCTGCCCGACCGGCAGCCCGGCCGCCTTCGCGAGCGAGGTCTCCGGCCGGACACCGATCCCCAGCACCACGACGTCCGCCGGGTACTCCGCGTCCTTGGTGACCACCGCCCGCACCCGCCCGTCGTCCCCGGTCAGCACCTCGGTGACCTGGGCGTCGTCGACCATGGTGATGCCCAGGCCCTCCATCGCCGTGTGCACCAGCCGCCCCATGTCCGGGTCGAGCGTGGACATCGGCTCCTTGCCCCTGTTGACGACGGTCACGTCATACCCGCGGTTGACGAACGCCTCCGCCATCTCGACCCCGATGTACCCGGCCCCGACCACCACGGCACGACGCCCACGCGTGCGTGCCAGCGAGTCGAGCAGCGCCTGCCCGTCGTCGAGCGTCTGCACCCCGTGCACCCCGGGCGCGTCCACCCCGGGCATGTCGGGCCGGATCGGCCGCGCCCCGGTCCCGATCACGAGCTTGTCGTACGACGTCCAGGACTCCTCCCCGGAATCGACGTCACGCGCGCGTACCCGCCCGCCCGCGACGTCGAGCTCCACGACCTCGGTACGCATCCGCAGGTCGATGTCGCGCTCGCGGTGCTCCTCCGGGGTGCGGGCGATCAACTCCTCCGGGGCGGACACGTCACCGCCCACCCAGTAGGGGATGCCGCACGCCGAGTACGAGGTGAAGTGGCCGCGCTCGAAGGCGACGATCTCCAGCTCGTCCGGCCCTTTCAGACGGCGGGCCTGCGACGCCGCGGACATGCCCGCGGCGTCTCCGCCGATGACGACCAGTCGTTCCCGGGTACCCCTCGCACGGCTCATGCTCATGCGAACACGCTACGGGGACCGATCATTTCAGTCCTGCCTGCCCTCCTCCTCAGGTCGTACCGGACGGGCTTCCGGGAGTGGTCCCACCCCGGTGGCCGCCGGCACGGTCGCCGCCCGGCGCGGCCGTACGAGACGGAGCCACACGACGAGTGCCAGGGCCGCCACGGCAGCGAACGGCAGGACCGCGCCGAGTGACAGGGCGATCCAGCGCAGCATCGTCACGAAGACGTGCCAGCCGCCCGCCACGGCGTCCACGAAGCCGGGGCTGTCGTCCTTCGCGGCGGCCTTCGCGACCGGGGTCTGCGACTGGGACAGCGTGATCGTGGCCAGGCTGGTGCGGTCCTTCAGGGAGGCCTGTTGGGCGAGCAGTGCCTCCAGGTCGGACTCGCGGGCGCTCAACTCGCCCTCCAGCTCCACCACATCGCTCAACTTGGTGGCCCGGTCCATCAGTTCACGCACGCGTGCCACGCTGGCCCGCTGCGAGGCGATGCGGCTCTCCACGTCCACGACCTGGTCGGTGACGTCCTGCGCCTTCGCGGTCCGCGAGAGCAGCTTGCCCGCGCCCTCCAGGTCGGCGAGGACCTCGTCGTACTTGTTGCTGGGCACCCGCAGCACGACCCGCGTGCGCTCGTGGCCCTGTCCGTCGCGGCTGGTGGACTCGTTGCCGACGAACCCGCCCGCGGTCTCCGTGGTGGTGCGGGCCTCGTCGAGGGCCTTCGGTACGTCCTTGACCCGCACGGACAGCGAGGCCGTACGGATGATGCTGCTCGCGGTGAGCTTGGGTACCGCCTTGGTGTTCCGGGCGTTGCCGCTGCCGGACGCGCCCTCCTGCCGGCCGGCGTCCGGGGCGACGGCCTTGGCGCCCGCGCCGGAGTCGCTGGCGCTCTTGTCGCTCGCGCCGGCGCTGCACCCGGCCAGCGCGAGCGCCGAGGCAAGGAGCAGGCTGGCGAGGGCCTGGACGGGTCGTACGGAGAGTCGTGCGCGCATGGTGTGGGTACCCCCGAGGTTCGTCGTGACGACTGACGCACCTTCGACGCCGGGACCGGGCGGGACGTTGGCGGGAAACGGTCCCGATGCGGTCACGGTCGGGACTCGCACCGGACACCGCGCCGGACACCGGGCCGGAGTCGGACTGTCAGTGGGGTCTGAGAGGCTGGGTGCATGCGTGAAGTGGAGACCCGTACGGGCACAGGGCATGTCGTCGTGATCGGCGCCGGGATCGGCGGGCTGGCCGCCGCACACCGGCTGCTGGACAGAGGCGTGCGCGTGACCGTCGTCGAGGCGTCGGAGCGGGTCGGCGGCAAGCTGCTGCCCGGCGAGATCGCGGGCGCCCGCGTGGACTTCGGCGCCGAGTCGATGCTGGCCCGCCGCCCCGAGGCCGTCGCCCTGGCCCGCGAGGTGGGCCTCACCGACCGCCTCCAGGCGCCCGCCACGGCCACCGCGTCGATCTGGACCCGGGGTGCGCTGCGCCCCATGCCCAAGGGCCATGTCATGGGCGTCCCCGGCACCGCGTCCGCCCTCTCAGGAGTCCTCTCGGACGAGGGCCTGCACCGCATCGAGCGCGACGCCGACCTGCCCCGCACGGAGGTCGGCGACGACGTCGCGGTCGGCGAGTACGTGGCCGCACGCCTGGGCCGCGAGGTCGTAGACCGCCTCGTCGAACCCCTCCTGGGCGGTGTCTACGCGGGCGACGCGTACCGCATCTCGATGCGCTCGGCCGTCCCGCAGCTCTTCGAGGCCGCGAAGACACACGACTCCCTCACCGAGGCCGTCCGGGGCATCCAGGAGCGCGCCGCCGCCGCACAGCAGACCGGCCCGGTCTTCATGGGCATCCAGGGCGGAGTGGGCCAACTCCCGCTCGCCGTCGCGGAGTCGGCACGCGCGCGGGGCGCCGAGATCCTCACCGGAACACCGGTGACGGAGCTGCGCCGCACCGGGACATCGGGCTGGCGGGTCGTCGCCGGAGACCGCGTGCTGGACGCCGACGGAGTGATCGTCGCCGTCCCCGCCCCGGTCGCCGCCGAGCTGCTGCGCCCCGAAGCACCGGGCGCCGCCGCCGAGTTGGCCGCCGTCGAGTACGCCTCGATGGCTCTGATCACCCTCGCCTATCGCCGCGCGGACATCGAACTCCCCGAAGGCAGCGGCTTCTTGGTGCCCCCGGTCGACGGCCGCACCATCAAGGCGTCCACCTTCGCCTCCCAGAAGTGGGGCTGGATCGCCGACGAGAACCCGGACGTGCTGGTCCTGCGCACCTCGGTGGGCCGCTACGGCGAGACGACGATCCTGGAGCGCGACGACGCCGGCCTGGTCGACGTCTCCCGGCACGACCTGCGCGAGGCGACGGGCCTGGACGCCGAGCCCCTCGCGACCCGCGTCACCCGCTGGACGGACGGCCTGCCCCAGTACCCGGTGGGCCACCACGCGCGCGTGGCCCGCATCCGCGACCACGTGGGCAAGCTCCCCGGCCTGGCGGTCTGCGGCGCGGCGTACGACGGCGTAGGCATCCCGGCGACCATCGCGAGCGCGTACGCGGCCGTGGAGCGGCTGACCGGTGACCCGGTGCCGAGCGCCTCCGGCGGAGCGGGAGAATAGCCCCATGAGCGACGACGCCCCCACCACCGAGTCCGGCCGTGTCCCGAACAAGGGCAAGCTGGCCAAGGACCTCAACGAGGTCATCCGCTACACCCTGTGGTCCGTCTTCAAGCTGAAGGACGTACTGCCCGAGGACCGCGCCGGATACGCCGACGAGGTCCAGGAGCTGTTCGACCAGCTCGCCGCGAAGGACGTGACCGTCCGCGGCACGTACGACGTCTCGGGCCTGCGTGCCGACGCCGACCTCATGATCTGGTGGCACGCCGAGACCGCCGACCAGCTGCAGGAGGCGTACAACCTCTTCCGCCGCACGAAGCTCGGCCGCGCCCTGGAGCCGGTCTGGTCGAACATGGCGCTGCACCGCCCCGCCGAGTTCAACCGCTCGCACATCCCGGCCTTCCTGGCCGACGAGACCCCGCGCAACTACATCAGCGTGTACCCGTTCGTGCGCTCCTACGACTGGTACCTGCTCCCCGACGAGGACCGCCGCCGTATGCTCGCCGACCACGGCAAGATGGCCCGCGGCTACCCCGACGTCCGAGCCAACACGGTCGCCTCCTTCTCCCTCGGCGACTACGAATGGCTCCTCGCCTTCGAGGCCGACGAGCTCTACCGCATCGTCGACCTCATGCGCCACCTCCGAGCCTCCGAGGCCCGCATGCACGTCCGCGAGGAGGTCCCCTTCTACACGGGCCGCCGCAAGGACATCGGCGACTTGGTAGCCGGCCTCGCGTAGTCGTTTTGTCTTTAGGGGCGCGGGGCTGTGTCGATTTGCGGCTCCGCCGCGTGGGCGCGACCAGCCCCCACCGGCCGGCAGACTACTTACTACCTGACCGCGCAGGACTAGGCTTCGGCTCCTGATGCGGCGCGCAAGCCGCACGCCGCTCAGGCAGCCGCCCCTCCAACAGATACGCGTCCAAGTACCCGTTGACACACTTGTTGGACCCCCCGGCGATCCCATGCGTCCCCGCATCCCGCTCAGTCACCAACACCGAGCCGGACAACCGCCGTTGCAACTCCAACGCCCCGTCATACGGCGTAGCCGCATCCCGCTCAGCAGCCATGATCAGCACCGGCGGCAACTCACCAGGACCGGTCCGCACATCGAGGGGCTGCTGACGCGGCGCGGGCCAGTACGCGCACGGCAGATTCATCCACACGTTGTCCCACGTCTCGAACGGCGCCACCCGAGCAAGCCGCGTGTTGTCCCGGTCCCAGACACTCCACTCGGTAGGCCAGGCCGCGTCATTGCACTCGACGGCCGTGTACACCGCGTTCCCGTTCTCCGCCTCGACGGCCGCCCCCGGCGTGGGCCCGGCTTGCTGGATCAACAGCTTCGGATCGCCCTTCAGATACGACGACAAGGCAGCCGCACTGTGCGGCCAGTAGTCGTCGTAGTACCCGGCGGACAGAATCGCGCCCTGCAACTGCGCAGGACCCACCTTCCCGCCCGCGGGCTTCTCCGCGAGCCGCGCCTCCGCCTTGCGGTAGCTGCCGAGGACCTTCTCCTCCGTGTCACCGAGCCCGTACACGTCGTCGTGCTTGGCGATCCACTCCCGGAAATCCGTCCAGCGGCCCTCGAACGCGGCCGACTGGTCGAGGTTGTTGCGGTACCAGATCTGCTCGGGGTCCGGGTTCACCGCCGAGTCGAACACCATCCGCCGTACGTGCGAGGGGAACAGCGTCGCGTACAGCGCCCCGAAGTAGGTCCCGTAGGACGCGCCCATGAACGTCAGCCGGTCCTCGCCGAGCGCGGCGCGCAGGACGTCCAGGTCGCGGGCGTTGTTGAGGGAGGTGTAGAAGCGGAGCTTGCTGCCGGAGCGCTTGGCGCAGCCGCGGGCGTAGGACTTGGCCTCCGCGATGCGTTCCTTCTTGTACGACTCCGAGGGGTAGGTCGGTGACTGCGAGGGGGCCTTGAAGAAGTGCTTGGGGTCCTCGCAGGACAGGGGTGCCGACTTGTCGACTCCGCGTGGGGCGTAGCCGACGAGGTCGTAGGCCGACGCGATGCGCTTCCACTCGGGGAGCATGCCGATCAGCGGGAAGTAGAGGCCGGAGGCGCCGGGGCCGCCGGGGTTGTAGACCAGGGAGCCCTGGCGGGGGACTCTGCGCTTGCTGTTGTGCGGGTCCTTGTGGGTGGCGCGGGCGCGGCTGACGGTCAGTCTGATCTGCTTGCCGTCGGGGTGCGCGTAGTCGAGCGGGACGGAGACGGTTCCGCACTCCATGGTGCCGGGCAGGTCCTGCGCGTCGGGGCACTTCCCGAAGGTGATGCCCGCCGACCGGGCGTGCGCGGCGGCGAGCGCGGTGCCGGTCGACTCCGCGGCGCCCGGGGCACTGGTGGCCGGGGCGGCGGCGAGGGTGGTCAGGAGCAAGGACCCGGCGGCCGAGTACAGGGCGGCGGCTCGCATGGTGGGGTATCCCTTCGGAGCACGGCAGCAACAAAAGGGATGTTTCGTTCGGCTGTTGGCGAAGGCAAGCACCGACGGGCGGTGTCGGCCCCAATGACCCCCGTGCGCCCCCGGGGAGCGCCTTCACGCTGTGGTCAGCGGCGCCACTCGTCGAACTGGCCGCGGTACTGCTCACGATGCGCGAACGCCGCCCGCAGATCCGGCTCGCCGACCGCGCGGATACCGCGTACCGCGACGGACGTCAGATACATACGGTCGTCCCCGCCGCCCGCGTGCCGCGCCAGCGTGCCCAGCAGCCGCTGACCGGCCGGGGAGGCCCAGCGCGAGTACGGGTGCACCTCGACCCGCGCGATGGCCAGACAGCTCAGCGTGAGGGCCAGCGGCAGCCCGAACCAGAGCGCGACCAGCCCCCGCGGCATCTCGGCCCCCGGCGTCAGCAGCGCGACCGCGCCCAGCGCGAGCACGACGAGCGCGGCGGCCCGCACCTGCCGTACCCCGGACGCAACCGTCGTACTGCTGCCGTCCGGTACGGCCAGACCCGCGTCGACGAGCCGGTCGGCGACGTCGCGGACCGCGTCCGTGGCCGCCGCGGTGGCCCGCACCGGGCCGATCCGGGACTGGCCCTCGGGCCCGATCGCGCCGATCACCGACCGCTCGATGGCGTCCCGGCCGCGCGGGTCGACGACGGTCGCCCAGCCGGTGTGCGCGAGCAGCAGCCGGTGCTGCCGCGCCATGGAGACCAGCGTCAGATCGGCGACCCGCGCGGGACCGCCGGACAGGAACGCAGCCTCGTAGAGCGTCAGATCATGTCCCGTGCCCGCGTCGTCCGCGTCGACGGCCGCCGCTCGCACGGCGGCCAGGCACAGCCGCGTGCACGCGGTGCCGGCGACGGCCCAGGCCAGGAGCAGAAGAAGGACCCAGAACATGCCAAGTTTCTATGCCAAAGGCCCAGTGCGACGCCATGCCTTGTTCACAATCCGGACGGAGCGTTGTCGGTATGTGACGTTCCGAATGTCCGGAAACGGACCACGGCCGAAACGGTTCTACGGCTGCGCGGACGGCTGGGGGCTGGAGGCGGCCGGCGGGAGTGTGTAGGTCGGCGAGACCGACGGGGCCAGCGGGACCACCTGACCGGGGTCTGCCGCGGCGGAGACGCTGGGCGCCGGCGAACTCGACGCCGCCATGTCCCGGGCCAGCTGGGCGAAGTCGACGTACCCGGTGGCCTCCAGGACCTTGATGTGGTCCAGGACGGTCGTGTTCGCGTCGTCGGCGAGGGCGCGGACCAGGGAGTTCTGCGTGGTGGCACGGACCTGCGCGACCACCGTGAAGACCCTGCCGTGCGCGAGGCGCAGGATGTTGGCGAAGTCGCGGTCGAAGTTCACGCCCTGCGCCGCGTTCAGCGTGGCGAGCCACTGCTGTTGCTGCGCGTTGGGCTGGTTGGGCAGCGGCACCCCGAGCTGCGCGGCGACGTCCCGCACCCGCTCGTCGAGGAACGTGTGGCCCTCGATGAGGTGCTGCCCCGCCGTCCGTACGGCAGCGGTCGTGCCCTTCTCCTCGGCCTGCTGCCCGGCCGGCAGCTCCCAGAGCCCGGCCAGCCGGACCTTGGTGACGAAGTCCCGGTCCAGCGCGGACAACGGCCCGTACCGCGTCGTCACGGTCTGGTCGCTGAGCACGTTGGCAGCGGTCGTCCCGGACCGGTCGGCGTAGGACCAGACCGGGAAGATCAGCGCGGCCAGGGTCGCGGTCAGGCCCATGACGATGACGCCGGTGCCACTGAATATCCCTCGGCCCTGTACGGGGGGTCGCGGTCTCATGGGGTGCCTCCTGTTACGGCACCGCACGGGAGTGTGCTTTTCGTGCGCCTCTCGTGCGGGACCGCAATATTACTGTGGAGTCACTGTCACCTTCCAAGGCCCCTGGTCGGCGCCGCCCGAGCCCCTAACGGCGCAGCAGCACCCGCCGGGTGGCACGCGCGAGCCGGACCGCGGGCCGCGTCGAACGCGGGACGGGCCCCGACCGCTCCAGCCACCACTCCCGCAACTCCCGCCGCACCTCCGCGTCCTCGGGCCCGCCCGACAGCAGCAACTGCCCGGCGAAGTCCAGCGCGTCCCGCCGGTAACCGCCGGTCATCGGGTGCGAGTGCGCGTACGCGAGGAACGCCGGCCGGTACAACTCCCCAAGAATCTCCGGCAGTTCGGGAGCCACCTTCGCCACGACATCGGCCCGCTTCACCCCGAGCGCCCGCGCCTGCACACCGAGCCGCACACGGTCGAACCCGTCGGGGACGGGGGTCCCGGCGACCAGGGCGGAGAGGAGGGCGGTCTGGCCGAGGGCGAGGCGTTGGCGGGCGCAGTCGGAGATCCGGGGTGCGGCCGGGGGAGCGAGTGCCGGTGCCGGTGGTTCTACGGTCCGTACGGCCTGCGCTTCCCGCACCCGCACCCTGCTCGCGGCCGACCGCGCCCACCCCTTGGTCAGCGCTCCCTGAATCGCCTCCAACTCCCGCTCCAGCTCGGCCGGTTCGGGGAAGTTGTCGTCGCGCTCCAGCAGCACGCCGGGCGGGGAGACGCGGGACGCGAGGTCGGTCAGGATGGCGAGGACCGGGGCGGGGACGGGGTGCGCGTGGGTGTCGTGCCAGACGCCGTCGCGTTCGACGCCGCCCGCGACATGGACGTACGCGATGGCCTCGACGGGGAGTTCGGCGAGGGCCTTGGCCGGGTCCTCGCCGCGGTTGACGTGGTTGGTGTGCAGGTTGGCGACGTCGATGAGGAGCCGTACACCGGTGCGGTCGGCCAGGTCGTACAGGAACTGGCCCTCGGTCATCTCCTCGCCGGGCCAGGCGAGGAGCGCGGCGATGTTCTCGACCGCGAGCGGGACGGGCAGGGCGTCCTGGGCGATGCGGATGTTCTCGCAGAGCACGTCGAGGGCGTCGCGGGTGCGCGGTACGGGCAGCAGGTGGCCGGCTTCGAGGAGCGGGGAGGCGGTGAGGGGGCCGCCCGCGCGGACGAACGCGATGTGCTCGGTGACCAGCGGCGATCCCAGCGCCTCGGCCCGTTCGGCGAGCGCCGTCAGCCTGGCCTCGTCCGGGCGGTCGGCGCCGCCGAGGCCGAGGGAGACGCCGTGCGGGATCACGGTCACGCCGCGTTCGCGCAGCCGTAGGAGGGAGTCGGGGAGGTGGCCGGGGCAGACGTTCTCGGCCACGGCCTCGACCCAGTCGATGCCCGGCATGCGTTCCACGGCGTCCGCGATCTCCGGCCGCCAGCCGATGCCTGTTCCCAGTCGCTCCATCGTCCGTCCCCGTCCTCCAGGAAATTCATCAACTCCGTAGGGCCGCTGTTCCGGCGTGACGGAGGTATCGCCCCGGCGCCGGGCCCCGAACCCCGCTCGCGTCACCTTCAGAGCAACATTTGAGGTTCGGGGAGCGGTCTCCTAGCCCAGGACGCCGTTCGAGTCGACCGGATCCGGGCGGCCGGTGTTCACCGTGCCCGGTGCCGCCGGGGACGGCCGCGAGGTGGTCCGGATGTTCGGGCTCGCCTCGGCCACGGGGGCCGAGGGCGCCACCTGGCCGGGCGCCGGCGCGGCGGGGCCGGTCGGGCTGGCGGTCGAGGCGTTGGCGATCTCGTTGGCGATGGCGTCGAAATCGACCCGGCCGGTCTTCTCCAGCACCGTGATGTGGTCGAGCACGGTCTGGTTGGCGTCCGAGGCGAGCTGCCGTACGAGCGTGTTCCGCGTGGTGTTCCGTACGGCGCCGATGGCCGGGAAGATCTTGCCGTGCGCGGCGCGCAGCAGGTTGGCGAACTTGTACTCGTACTCGGCGCCGGTCGCCGCGCTCATCTCCCGCAGCCAGCCCTGCTGTTGCTCGTTCGGCACGTTCGGCAGCGCGACCCCGAGCTGGGCCGCGATGATCCGCACCCGCTTGTCGAGGTCGGTGTGGCCGACGATGAGGTGGTCACCGGCCTCCTTGATCGCCTGGCTGGGCGCCCGCTCGATCGCCTGCTGCCCGGCCGGCAGCTCCCACAGCCCGGCCAGCCGCACCCGCACGATCAGATCCCGGTCGGCGGCCGTCAACGGCCCCCACTCGGTGTTCACGGTGCCCGCCGCCACGTTCGCCTGCCCGGTACCCGCCCGGTCGGCGTACGACCACACGGGAAAGACGAGGGCACCGGTGGTGGCGAAAATGGTGGCGATGAACACAGCCGTACCGTTGATACGACGCATGGGAGCCTCCCGGGGGAACCAACTGGTCGTTGGAGAAGTTGACGCGTGGCCAGTGCCAGGAGGTACGCGCGGGCATGTCCCCTTGTTCAAAGGGAGGTCGGCTTTGCTCAAAGGGCAGGCAAAGGAAGCGAGTTCGGCAGCCCTTCGCCGGTCCTGTCGTCAGCCCTTCGTCGGCCAGTCCTCCGGCGTCCGGCCCAGCAGTCGCAGCGCCTCGTCGAGCGGGCCGGCGTCCGGCGGTATGTCGAGCGGCGGGGCGAAGGCGAACTCCGGTCCGCGTACGGCCGGTTCGATGGGCACCAGTCGGGCCACCACCAGGGCGATGTCCAACACGTCGTCCGACAGGTCCAGTTCTACGCCGAGGGTGGCGGCGACGTCCCAGGCGTGGACGACGTAGTCGATGAAGTGGAAGCCGATCGCCGTCCGGCCGGGGAAGCTCGCGCCCAGCTCCGGCAGCGCGAACTCCCGCCCGGTGGCGCCGGGTTCGGCGAACGCGGCTAGGACGGCGGTGGCCGCCGCGCGATGCGTCCGGGCCGGCTGGCTCATGTCCTCGGGCTCCCGCCAGTACGCCCTGTCCTGACCCGCTCCTCGCGCGGCGGCCGCGAACCCGTGGTGCTGCGCGGCCATGTGCGCCACGAGCCGCCGCAGGTCCCACCCCGCGCAGGGGGTGTCCCGCTCCCAGTCCTCCTCCTGCGCCAACTCCACTACGCGCAGGGCCTCGTACACGGCGATTCGGTCGAGCTCGACGATGTCCGTTCCGGTGGTGGTCATGAGGCTTGAGCCTAAAACTGTGCGAACGGTCGTGCTACTTGTTTTCGGCCGAAGTGGGGAGAGGGGAAAAGCGTTGGGTGCGGGGAGGTGAAATGCCGTGTATGTCAGGTGACTTGGGGGGCCGTCGAAGGATCCGTGGCCGCACATCGAAGCCGGGCCGCTATGCCGACGCGGGCCCGGCGGTACACGGTCTCCTCGTCGTGCAGTACGGAGAACGCGTTGGACGTCTCCATCAATGCGACGATCTCGAAGGCGAGTTGGGGTATGTCGGTGTCGGCCCGCAACTCGCCGGAGTCCCGGGCCTCGGCGGCCGTCCGCTCCACGAGGGCCATCCAGTCGCGCTGCGCACGGACCATCGCGTCGTGCACCGGCCCGGAGCGGGCGTCGAACTCGGCGATGACCCCGTAGAAGAAACAGCCGCCGGGGAAGACCCGTCCCCGCGAGTACTCCAGCCACAGCTCGCACAGCCGCCACAACCTGCCTACGCCGACCGGGACTTCGGCGGCGGGCCTGATGACCTTCTCCGTGTAGATGCGGGCGGCCTCGCGCACGGTGGCCAGTTGCAGCTCCTGCTTGGAGCCGAAGAGCGCGAACACCCCGCTCTTGCTGAGCTGAAGTTCGGTCGCCAACCGGCCTACGGAGAGCGCCTCCAGGCCCTCCACGGAGGCTATGTCGACGGTGCGGCGCAGGATGAGCCGCCGGGTGCGGTTGCCCCGCTCGACCCGGCCGTCGAGTCGTGTCATCGGCGCATCCCCGTCAGGTGTCCTTGTCGCTCCGCCCGCTCTCATGGTGGTCCACCCTAAGCAACACGGGGGAAACGGACCCTTCTTAGGATGCGGCACGTGCACCTGATCGTCCTGGACGCCCCCACCGAGTGGAGCCGCTTCGCCGAGGGCTCCGTCGAACGCCGCATGCTGCTCGCGCTCGGCGACCACCTCGGCACGCCGCTGCGCCCGAAGCCGCTCATGCTGCCCGACGGCAGCCGGGTCGAGGTCGAGGGCATCGACGCCGCATGCCGCGTGCTCGTCCAACTGGTCGGCAATCAGGGTGCGTACAAGCCCGCCTACCGCAACAAGGTCATGGCGGACATGTTCAAGCTGCTCTGGCTGCGGGAGTCCGTGCCGACCGCCGAGCGTGCGGTGCTGCTGGTCAGCGAGCTGATCGTGCAGGCGCTCGGCGGCTGGGTGGCGCGGGCCGCGGCCGACCTCGGGATCGAGATCCACGTCTTCGACGGCAGCGCGGTCGCTCCGCTGCGATCTTCCGCGAAGCCAGACGTAAAACGCCCGTAACAGTCAACTGCGCCGACCCGAAACACAATCTTCCTACGGTCGGGGGCACCTAAGCGGATTTCCGCGTGGCAGTCAGTCGCACTCGCTACGCACGCTCTCCGACTTCCAGGATCGGGCACTTGTGCCCGCGACATGGATGGGAGCGTGAAGGTGACTGGTACGCCAGCACTCGAACTGCGGTCGGTACGACGGGTCTACGGCTTCGGGTCCACCGCGACCACGGCCCTCGACGACGTCCACCTGACGGTGCCGTCGGGCCGTTTCGTCAGTCTCATCGGCCCCAGCGGCTGCGGTAAGTCCACCCTGCTGCGGCTCGTCGCGGGCCTCGAACAGCCGGACCTCGGCGAGGTGTTGGTGCACGGGGTGACGCCGGCGGAGGCGTGCGCGGCCAAGATGATCGGCCTTGTGCCGCAGAGCCCGGCGTTGCTGCCCTGGCTGTCCGTTCTGCGCAACGTCACGCTGCCGCAGAAGATCAACCGGGGTGCGGGGAAGCGGCGTGAGCGCATCGCCGACTTCGCCGAGCGGGAGACGGCGGTTCCCGACATGGAGGAACTCCTCGTCAAGGCCGGGCTCGGCGACGCCCTGCACAAGCTTCCGGCCCAGTTGTCCGGCGGCATGCGCCAACGCGCCGCGATCGTGCGGGCGTTCGGGCTGCAGCCGGATGTGCTGGTCATGGACGAGCCCTTTTCGGCGCTGGACGAGTTCACCCGCGAGAGCCTTCAGGACCAACTCCTCGATCTGTGGGAGGAGTTGCGGACGACCGTGCTGTTCGTCACCCACTCCGTGTCCGAGGCCGTACGGCTCTCCGACACCGTCGTCGTCATGGCGCCCAACCCCGGTCGCATCGTCGAGAGCATCGATGTCGATCTGCCTCGGCCCCGCGGTGAACGGCTCTTCGGAGAACGGCGGTTCCACGAGTACGAGGACCTGGTTCGAGAGCGGCTGCGGCGCGCGTGGAGCAGTGAAGCGGCGTGAGTGGGGGCGTGAGGGACGTGACCGTTGCCGACGAACGCACCACGGAAGCTCCGGCGGGCGGGACGACCGGCAGGGCCGGGAAGCGGCCGCCTGTCGAACCGTCCCGGTTCAGTCTGAAGCACCCCAGGTCGCGGATCGCGTGGGTTCGGCCGGCCGTGTGGTTGCCGCTTGTCGTGATGCTGGTGCTGCTGGGCGGGCTGTGGCATTGGGGAGCTGAACAACTTCCGTATTTGCTGCCGCCGTTGTCCGATGTCGGTGGTTCGCTGTCCGATCAACTCGGTTACTACGTCCACAACGCGCTTGTCACTCTTGGTGAGGCTACGGCCGGGCTGGGGATGGGGTTCGTCGGGGCGTTCGTCCTCGCGGTGCTGACGAGTGAACTTCCGTTGGTGCGGCGGGCGGTGATGCCGATCGCTGTTGTTCTCAATGTGACGCCGTTGGTTGCCATTGCGCCGGCGCTTGTCGTGGCTTTCGGGTTCGGGCTCATGCCCAAGCTGATCATCACTGGGCTGATCTGTTTCTTTCCGATTCTCATCAACACGGCTACGGGGTTGCGTTCGGTGCCGCAGCAGGTGTTGCAGGTGTATCGGACGATGGATGCGAGCCGGGTTGAGTTGTTGTGGCATGTGCGTGTGCCTCATGCTCTGCCGTATCTCTTTGCCGCGCTGCGGATTGTCTTTCCGCTGTCGATCATTGGGGCGGTTGTCGCGGAGATGTCGGCGTCCGGGTCTACGGGGGGACTGGGTACCGCGATCAGCGTTGCCTCCTCCATGAATCAACTTCCTGTTGTTTACGCCTCGATCCTCGTGCTCGCGGTGATGGGCGTGCTGTTGTTGCTCGCGGTGACTGTCGTTGAGCGGCGTGTGCTGCATTGGCACGACAGTACGGATTGAGCCTGACAGCACGGTTTTTGTCTGCGGGCCGGTGGGGGCTGGTCGCGCAGTTCCCCGCGCCCCTAAAAGGGGCGCCTGTCTGGGCCCTCGTTCATCAATTCACCGGCTCTTCAGCCAGTTTGGAGTCCGCTCATGCCTTGCTATCGCCTCACCAGATCTGCCCTCGTCGCCGCCGTTATGGTGCTCGGAGTCGCCGGATGTGGATCCGGGTCGGACGACAGTACGTCCGCCGGTTCGGCAGGTTCCGCTATCTCTGCGAAGCGGTGTGCGGAGAACAAGGCTGCCGGGAAGATCACGTATCTCTCCGGGTATCAGTTCCAGTCCTCCGTCTCGATTCTTGAGTACATCGCGGCCGCCAAGCTCGGCTACTTCAAGGACCTTTGCCTCACCGTCGATCTCAAGCCCGGTAGCGGTGACACCGCGCAGAACACCAAGCTGCTTGCCGGTGGGCAGGCGACCGTGTCTGCGATCTCCGAGCAGGATCTGATCCAGGCGCAGGCCAACGGGATTGACATCAAGGGGATTTCCTCTTACTCGAATGCCGGGCTCGATATTTTGATGACCAACAAGGACATCACCGATCTGACCCAGTTGGACGGGAAGGTTGTCGGGCACAAGGGGTATGTTCCCGCTGCCGTTGAGGCGATGTTGGTCAAGGCTGGTGTGAAGTGGGACTCGCTCAAGTTGGTCAAGGAGGGGTACGACCCCTCTGTGCTGCCGCGTAAGCAGGGTGGTCTTGAGGCGCTCACCGGGTTCATTTCCAACGAGCCGAATCAGCTGAAGGCGGCCGGCAAGGACGTCACCGTGTGGAAGCCGGTCGACTACAAGATTCCTAGTTCGATCGGGGCGATGGCGGTCAACCCGGCGTTCGCCAAGGCGCATCCGCATGCCGTCGAGGACATTCTGCGGGCCGCGCTGCACGCGTACGCGTACTGCTCCGCCAGTGAGGCGCACATCACCGAATGCGTTGGGTACGCGGCCAAGTTGTCCGGGCCGACCTACGACAAGAAGCTGAACGCGACGATCTGGAAGACCGAGACGCAGGTCGTCAAGGAGAACCCGACGCCCGGGCAGCCGCTGGGCGGTGTCGATCCCGACAACGTGACCCAACTCGTCGCCATGCTGCACCAGTTCAAGATCGTGCCGAGCAGCGTGACCGCGGCCAAGGCCACGGGGTGGTTCGACACCTCGTTCGTCAAGGACATCTACAGCGGCGGCAAGCTCGTCTGGCCCGCGCCGTAACAACGCAAGAAGCCCGCAGAGCCGTAGAAAGGTCCGTGACGTGCCCGCGAAAGAGTATGGAATCTTCCTTCCCATCGGGAACGGCGGCTGGATGCTGTCCACCACCGCGCCGCATCCCGAGGCGACCTACGCGTACAACAAACGTGCCGCCGTGCACGCGGAGAGCATCGGGCTCGACTTCGTGATGTCGATGGCCAAGTGGCGTGGTTTCGGCGGGAGTACGGACCACTGGGGCCGTTCGCTGGAGTCGATGACGATGATGGCGGCGCTCGCCGAGGCGACCAGTCGGGTCAAGATCTGGGCGACTCTGCACGCGAACGTCCACAATCCCGCGATCGCGGCGAAGATGCTCACCACGCTTCAGGACATCTCCGGTGGTCGCGCCGGGATGAACATCGTGAACGGGTCGTACGCGGGGGAGTTCGAACAATTCGGGGACTGGGACCCGGAGTTGAGCCACGAGGACCGTTATCGGATGACGGAGCTGTGGACGGAGGCGGTCACGCGGCTGTGGACCGAGGACTCCGTCACGCTGCGCACGCCGTACTTCGACCTCGTCGACTGCGAGTCCCGGCCGCATCCGGCGAGCCGGCCGACCCTCATCAGCGCGGGGCGGTCCGAGGACGCGCGGCGGTTCCAGGCGCGGTACGCCGACGGTGCGTTTCTCGCCGCCGACAGCCTCGACGACATGCGGTCGCTCTCGGCCGACGTGCATGCGCGGGCGAAGGCCAACGGCCGTGTCTGCAAGACGTATTCGATGCTCACCGTCGTCCAGGACGACACCGACGAACTGGCCGTCAAGAAGGTCAAGGAGTGGGGTGTCGGCGTCGACCGCGAGGCGCTCGCCCATATGCGGCACACCTGGGGCGTCCCCGCCGATCAGGCCCGCGCCTGGGCCGACGGCGCCGACGGGGAGGCGGCCTTCCAGACGCCGTATGTCGCCGGCAGTGCCCGTACGGTCACCGAGCACATCGAGTACATCGTGCGGGAGGCCGACCTCGACGGACTCATGCTGATCTTCCCGGAGTACGACGAGGACATGCTGCTGTTCGGCGACACCGTACTGCCCGAGCTGCGCGCCCGCGACGAGGTGGCGGCCTGATGTCCGACCTGCGGGACAGACAACTCGCCCAGCTCACCGGGCCGTTCAACGGGCCCGCGCTCGTCGTGGTCGACGTCCAGCGCGACTTCGCCGACCCTGAGCGGCTCGGGGCGTACGGCCTGACGGACGCGGCGCTGGAGACCCTGGAACGGACCGTCACCCGGATCGCCGAACTCGTCGACACCGCGCGCTCCGCCGAAGTGCCGGTCGTTTGGGTCGAGTTGGGCAGCGACCCGGCACGGCCCTGGCGGTCCAGCAACTGGCTGCGCGAGGGCGACTACGACGCACCCATGAGCCCGGACGAGCCGTGCCGGGTGGGAACGGTCGGCGCCGAGTGGTATCAAATGCAGCCGAAGGAAGGGGAGTTGCGGGTCGTCAAGCGCGGTTACAGCGGCTTCCTCGGCACCGATCTCGACGCGCGACTGCGCGCCGCCGGCCACGACTGGCTCACCGTCGTCGGTCTGACGAGCGAGTGCTGTGTGTACGCCACCGCGCAGGACGCCGTCCAACTCGACTGGCCCGTCGTCGTACCGCAGGACACGACGACCGCCTACGACCAGCACGTCAACGCCGCCGCCCTGTTCCAACTGGGCCTCAACGTGGCCGTATTGAGCGACGCCGACGAAGTGGCCGAGCTGTGGAAGAAGGCCGCGCGATGACCGGAATGCACATCGGCTACGACCTCTCCTTCACCCACACCGAGGGCGCCTGGGCGCGTCAAGGCTCTTGGATCGGGCGGGACTTCCCGGACGTCCGGATGTTCATGGAGCTGGCGCAGACCGCCGAACGCGCGGGCGTGGGGCTGCTGTTCTTCGGTGACGGCAGCGGTATCCCCAGCACCTGGCGGGGCAGCATCGCACCGGCCGTGGAGTGGGGCATCCAGTGGCCGCGCCACGACATGGCGCCGGTGATCGCCGCGATGTCCACGGTGACGGAGAAGGTCGGCTTCGGGCTGACGTACTCCTCGACGTTCATGCATCCCTTCTACGTGGCACGGCTGTTGAACTCGCTCGACCATGTGACCGGCGGCCGGATCGCCTTCAACGTGGTCGCCTCGACGCGCGGCGCGGACGCGGCCAACTACGGGTTCGCCGAGCTGATGGACCACGATCTGCGGTACGAGCGGATGGAGGAATTCGTCGACGTCTGCCGGGCGTTGTGGGACTCCGTCGCGCCGGACGCCATCGTCCGCGACCGCAGCACCGGACGGTTCGCCGACCCCGCGAAGGTGCACCCCATCGACCACGACGGGCGTTTCTTCACCGTCAAGGGACCGCTCGCCTCCGTACCCGGTCCGCAGTACCACCCGCTCATCGTCCAGGCGGGCAACTCGCCCCGGGGCATTGCCGCTTCGGCCCGTTTCGCCGACCTCGTCTTCGGCTTCGGCGGCAACCTCGCAGGGCAGCAGCGCCACCGCAAACTGCTCGACGAGGCCCTCCTCGCCGAGGGCCGGGACCCCGAACACGTCGGCATCCTCTGGGCGACCCAGGTGATCGTCGGCCGCACGAAGGCCGAGGCGTCGGCGCGGTGCGAGGCGGTGCACGAGTTCTGGAACGAGGAGGCAGTCGCCACCTACCTCTCGCACAACGCCGGCTACGACTTCTCGACGCTTCCGGCCTCCTTCCAACTGGGGGAGCTGCGCGACGAGTTGGCCGCCGCCAACGCGAGTCCCGCCGGGATCGTCGGCTCGCTCGTCACGGAGTTCGGCGCGGACCACACCATGAGCCGTAGCGATTTCTTCGAGCACGGGCGGGGGAGGGCGACGGGGGTGGACCACAGCATCGTCGGCGATCCGGCCGCCGTAGCGGACGCGTTGGAGGAGAACTTCGACGCGACGGGAGCACGTGGTGGCTTCATGTTCTCCAGCCCGCTCGCCATGCCCTCCGGCTTCGCCGCGATCAGTGAGCTGCTGCTGCCCGAATTGCGTCGTCGCGGTGCGCTCGCGCCGGCGTACCAGGGGCCAACTCTCCGCGAGAACCTGGCAGTTTGATATGCCCGCGGTGAGTGTGGGCAGGGAGGAGGGTGCGGGCGCGCGGCGTGACTGGCTCGCTCTCGGCAGCCTCTGCACCGGGTTCTTCATGCTCCTGCTGGACAGCACGATCACCTCGGTCGCGCTGCCGTCCCTCATCACCGGACTGCACACCGACGAGACCGCCGCGATGTGGGTCAACAGCGGCTATCTCATCGCCTACGCCGTGCCGTTGGTCGTCGCGGGGCGGTTGGGGGATCGCTACGGGCATCGGCGCGTCCATCTGGTCGGTCTTGCGGCCTTCACGCTCGGGTCGCTGCTGTGCGCAACGGCCGCCTCCATCACGGCACTTGTGGCATGGCGGGTGGTGCAGGGCGTCGGTGCCGCGCTGATGACACCGCAGTGTCTGACGCTCATCAAGGCGTTGTTCCGGCCGCCGCGTCTTGCCATCGCGCTCGGTGTGTGGGGTGCGGTGGGTGGAGCGGCGGTGGCTGTCGGGCCGTTGCTGGGCGGGTTCCTTGTCGCCGCCGGAGGTTGGCCCGCTGTGTTCTGGGTCAACGTGCCGGTCGGGGTTGGTGCGTTGGTGGCCGTGGCCGTGTTCGTGCCGGTGCTGCCGCGGCAGGAGGCGCGTATCCCGGTGTGGGCGATCTGCGCGAACGCCAGCGGGGTCGGTGCGCTGGTGATCGGTATCCAGGGGACGGATGCGGCGTCGAGTGGTGAAGTGCTGGGCGTGCCACGGTGGTTGCTCGTCGTCGTGGGTGTGGTGGTCGTCGCGGCGGTGGTGTGGTTTCAGCGGCGCGACGGTCAACGCGCCCTGGTGCCGGTCGAGTTGTTGCGCAGCCGGGGGTTCGTCGTCGCGGCCTGGGCCGGTGCCGCCGCTGCCTTCTGTTCCGGGTCGGCGATGATTCCGCTGATGCTGTACCTCCAGCGGGAACGCGGGCTGGATGCCGGCGCCGCTGCCCTCACCCTCGTACCGATGGGCGCGGTCTGCCTGTTGGGGGCGCCGGTGTCGGCCCGGCTCAACAACGGGATCGGGGCCCGCGCGGTCGCCGTCATCGGTTCCGGCGCCCTTGTCCTGTCCATCGGGACGTCGGCGGTGCTCGTCGCCACGGACGCGCCGATCTCCGCACTGACCGCCACCTTCGCGGTGTACGGGGTCGCCAACTCCTTTGTCTGGTCGCCCCTTTCAATCGCCGCGGTGACCTCGGTCGGGCCGGACGAGGTCGGGGCGGCGTCCGGAACCTTCAACGCCATGAAGCAACTTGGGGCGGTGCTCGGCAGCGCGGTGTGCGCGGTGCTGCTGGCCGGGCACGGCTACGCGGTCACGCTCGGCGGGCTCGCGGCGGTCGGGGTGCTCTGCCTCCTCGCGTGCGCACTCCTGCGGACCGAGCCTCCCGGCAACGGGCCCCTGTCGGTGTCCGCCGCGCCACAACTACCCACAGGAGTCGCGTGATGAAGCCTGACGAGGTCTCATGAGGCCCGATGCGGACGGGGGTTGCACGATGACGGCAAGCGAGGGCATGGCAGGCCTGGAGGATCTGGACGGCGTCACCTCGGATCCCGGGGAGATCACGAGGGCGTTCTCCGGGTTCCCGTCGGGCGTCGCGGCCCTCGCCGCGCGCGTCCACGGCGAGCCGACCGTCATGATCGTCTCGTCGTTCGCGGTCGGCGTCTCCCACAACCCGCCCATGGTCTCCTTCGCCGCCCAACACACCTCGACCACTTGGCCGTTGCTGTCCCGCGCGCAGACCATCGGCATCTCCGTCCTGGGCGAGGGGCACAGCGACAAGGCCCGCCAACTCGGCTCCCGCAGCAAGGCGGCCCGCTTCGCCGACCTGCGCACGGTGGAGGCGGAGTCCGGCGCGATCTTCCTCGACGGTGCGCCGGTGTGGCTGGAGTGCGTCGTGGAGCACCGTTATCCCGCCGGGGACCACGACATCATCGTGCTGCGGGTGCTGGCGATGCGGTCCGACGACGAGCGGAGTCCGTTGGTGTGGCACCGAAGGACCTTGAAAATGCTGGGTAGTTGAGGTGCTTCACCTTGGGGAGGGGCTTGTGGCGGGCGGCCTGCGCCGAGTCCGCCGTAACCGCTCGGGAAGTGGCCTGCGGTAGTCGGGCAGCAGACGTTGGGCGAGGAACGCGGACTTCAGGAAGGCGCGGACGGCACGCTCGCGGCGAGGGGAGAGCCAGCCGATCCGGTGGAGCCGGCAGACCCGCTCGCCGGCCAGATACCGGGTCAGGTCTCTGCCGAACGCCCGTAAGGGGATGGGGAACCAGTACTCGGCGAAGAACTCCATCATCGCGGTCGCCACGCGGTGGCCGGACTCCGTCTCCTCGTAGGGCCGGGACTCAAACTTCAGGGCGAACTCGGTCATCGCGTCCCAGTCCTCGGGGAACGTCTCGTCGGCCAGCGGGCCGGATTCGCGCTCCAGGAGGCGGAAGAGGGTCTGCGCCCAGCGATGCCAGGCGGTCTTCATGTTCTCGCTCGTACCGGGCAGGCCCAGCGAGGTCTGCAGACGGTCGGCGGACGTGGCCAGCAGGACCAGGGGATAGACGAAGTCGTCGACGTCGTCGAAGTTGCCGGGCAGGTGCGGTGTCGCACGGGCGATCGCCAGGTGGATGCGGTTGAGCCGCTCGGCGGCCTCGCGACCCGCGGCGCTGGACAAGCCGTCCACCATCCAGGCCATCAGGAACTCGTTGCCGTCCTCGAAACGCCGCCGGGGTCTCGTCTCCAGCTTCCCGGTGTGGGCCAGCGTGGCGGCGCCGAAGCCGGGCTGCATCATGCGCATCGTGCCCGGATAGACCATCATCGCCAGCGCGAACTCGGGGACGCGGTGGCCGACGTAGAGCGAGATCATGCGCTCCCAGTCGGTGTCCGGGTCCATCCGGGCCAGTTCGCGGTCGACCCACTTGTAGCCACGGCGCACACCCTGACTCACGGTCGTTTCCCCCTCGTGGACTTTCAGAAGGGGGACGCTCCGGCGGGGCTGTCCGATGCCACGATCCGTCGTGATCTGAGTCACCTCGACCTCGCCTCGGCCTACCTCGACGTCACCTCGACCGTGAGTCAGGGTGTGCGTCGTGGTGTGAGTCATGGGTCTCCACCCGAGGGTGGAGCCGCTGAATCAGCCCGTGGGTGGTGGTGGTCGACGCAGGTCGGGGCGCAGCCTTGTGCCATGGGCTCACTACATTCCGCACTCGTCGCTCTCACCGGCATCTGTGTCGCGATCTTCGTCGTGGCCTGGATCGCGGGCGCCGTCTACTTCGGCGTGATGAGCGGGTCCGGGCTGAGCGGCTGGGCGCGCGGCCTGCGCCGCACCCTGCCCCGGCGGGTGCTGCTGTTGGTGGGCGCCTATGCCTTCTCCCTGCTGATCAGACACTCCCCGGACTCCTTCTGGCACCACCTCCAGTACTGGCAGCCCGAGCTGGCGATCCTGGGTGCGGTGCTCGCCGTCGCCTCCACCGCCCTGCTGCTGTGGGCCCGTTGGGTGCTGGGCGTCATGTGGGCGAGCATCCCGCTGGTCCACGAACACCACGAACTGCGCACCGAAGGCCCGTACCGAATAGTGCGGCACCCCATCTACACCGGGCTCCTCGGCCTGGTCCTCGGCGGGATGCTGGCCTGCGGCTTCGGCGTATGGATCGTGTTCCTGGCCGTGGCTGTGCCGTGGTTGCTGCGCCGGGTGCGCACAGAGGACGGGATGATGGCCGGGCAGTTCGGGGCGGCCTACGACGCCTACCGCGCCCGCGTTCCGGCGCTGATCCCGTGGACCCGGCCCGGTCGGGTCGGACCCCGGACCGTCGACAGCCGGTAGGGGTGGTCCGGGTCGGTCGTGTAGTTGTCACCGGTGTCAATTTCCGCCCCAAGAGCGGGAGTTGACGGGGTCACCTGTCGGATTGCTGTCATCCCGGTGCCACTGTTGCCCATGTCCACAGCTCGTCACTAACGTGCTCATGGAGATTTCAAAGGGAAATCTGATGGAGGGTCTGCAATGCCCCTGCCAGAACGCCCGGCCACGTGTCCTCGGCCCTCACGGCGACCGCTCCCGCATCGCTCTGTCCGCCGACGAGGCGCGACCATTCCGGCTGACCGGCTGACCGGCTGACCGGCTGACCGGCTGACCGGCCGCCACTGACGTGCCCGTGGGCTGTGCCCCTGAGCCGTCCTTCCTCCCCCCCCAGCTGTCACCCCCCACCCTTCTCCAGGCATGTCCCCGCCCGGAGCAGAAGGAGAGTTCCGTGAACTCCACGCACAGTGAGCCTCTGGATTACCTCGTGGTCGGTGCCGGGCCCGCCGGGCTCCAGCTCGGGCAGTTACTCCAGGCGGCCGGGCACGGATACCGGATCCTGGAGAGCGGTCACGCCCCCGGCACGTTCTTCGGCACCTTCCCCCGCCACCGCAAGCTGATCTCCATCAACAAGGTCCACAACGGCACCGACGATCCCGAACTGAACCTCCGGATGGACTGGAACTCCCTGCTGTCCCCGGACCCGGACCTCCTCTTCGGTCGTTACAGCAAGCGCTACTTCCCGCACGCCGACGACCTGGTGCGCTATCTCGCCGACTTCGCCGAGACGTTCAAGCTGGACATCGCCTACGACACCCGGGCGGAGCGGATCCGGCGCGACGAGGACGGCTTCACCGTCACCGATCAGCACGGTCACGAACACCGCGCCCGTCGGTTGATCATGGCCACCGGACTGACCCGGCCCAACACCCCTGACATCCCCGGCATCGAGACGGCCGAGGACTACTCCGTGGTCTCCGTGGACCCCGAGGACTTCATCGACCGACGTGTCCTGATCATCGGCAAGGGTAACTCCGCCCTGGAGACCGCTGACAACCTTGTCGAGACCGCCGCCGTCATCCATGTCGCCGGCCCGCACTCCATCCGCATGGCCTGGAACACCCACTACGTCGGCCATCTCCGCGCGGTCAACAACAACTTCCTCGACACCTACCAACTCAAGTCGCAGAACGCCCTGTTGGACGGAAACGTACTGTCCGTCGAGAAGGACCCCGACGGCATGTACCGCGTCCGCTTCAGCTTCTCCCGGGCCAATGAGGTCGTGAAGGAACTGCGCTACGACCGGGTGATCGTCTGCACCGGATTCCGCTTCGACGCCTCGGCGTTCGACCCGGCGAGCAGTCCCACCCTGGTCATCGACGACCGCTTCGCCGCCCTCTCCCCGGCCTACGAGTCGGTGAACGTGCCCGGCCTCTACTTCGCCGGAACGCTCATGCAGCAACGCGACTTCAAGAAGTCCACCGGCGGCTTCATCCACGGCTTCCGGTACGCCGTACGCGCCCTGAGCCGCATCCTCGACGAACGCCATCACCAACAGCCCTGGCCGCAGCGGCAGTTGGAGAGTGACCCGGCCGCGCTGGCCGACGCCGTGGTGGCCCGGGTCAACCGCAGCTCGGCACTGTGGCAGCAGTTCGGCGTCATCGGGGACCTGATCGTCACACCGCCCGGCGAACCGGCCCGGTACCACGAGGAGGTGCCGGTCGCGTACGCCCACGAACGCCAACTCCCCGACAGCGGCGACTACTTCACCGTCTCCCTGGAGTACGGCCCCGACCACGACAAGGTCGACCCCTTCGACATCACCGTGCGCCGCACCGCCCAGAACTCGGTCGACGACGCCTTCGACGCGGCGTACCTGCACCCGGTGATCCGTCACCACGGCGGCGGTGGCGGTGAACTTCTCGGCACCCATCACATGGCCGAGAACCTGGAGAACCATTGGGACGACCCGGAGGTCCACCACGCCCCGCTGGCCGCGTTCTTCGCCCGCGAGCTGGACCGTCGGCCGACTCCGACTCCGGCTCCGGCGGGGCGGTGAGCGGCGTGCGGTACACCGTCCGCGACTTCGAGACCGTGGCGCGCGCCGAACTGGACCCCGTGTACGCCGACTTCATCGCCGGCGGGGCGCGGGACGAGATCACCGTACGGGCCAACGAGGCGGCGTTCGGGCGGCTGCAGTTGCTGCCTCGGGTGCTGCGGGGGAGTGCCGAACGGGAGTTGGGCATCAGCTTGTTGGGCAGCCGGGCGAGCCTGCCGGTCCTGCTCTCCCCGACCGCCTTCCACAAACTGGTCGATCCCGAAGGGGAGTTGGCGACCGCCCGGGCCGCGGCCGCCGCCGGCGTGATCATGATCGTGGCCATGGCGTCCACGGTGGCGGTGGGCGAGATCGCCGACGCGGCGCGCGCGGCCGGCGACGACGTGTCCCTGTGGTTCCAGCTCTATATCCAACCCGACCTGGACATCACCGAGGCGCTGGTGCGGCGGGCCACCGACGCGGGGTGCACCGCACTGGTCGTCACCGTGGACTCCCCGGTGCTGGGCGCGGGCGAGCGCAACCGGCGCAACGGCTTCCACGACCTGCCACCCGGCCTGCGCTGCGAGAACCTGGTGGACCTGCGCGACGGAGAGCGCGGCCACGTACGCCAGATCGCCATGTCCCCGGAGCTGAACTGGGAGCACGTCGACTGGCTGCGCGGCATCACTTCCCTGCCCATCCTGCTCAAGGGCGTCCTGCACCCCGAGGACGCCCGGCTCGCGGTCCGCCACGGGGTCGACGGGCTGCTGCTGTCCAACCACGGCGGCCGCCAACTCGACACCGTCCCGGCCACGTTGGAGCTGCTGCCCGAGATCCTCGCCGCCGTCGAGGGCCGCATCCCGGTCGTGCTGGACGGGGGAGTCCGGCGCGGCACCGACGCGGTCAAGGCACTGGCGCTCGGCGCCTCCGCCGTGGGCATCGGCCGGCCCGTGATGTGGGCGCTGGCCGAGGGCGGCGAGAAGGGCGTCCGGCGTCTCCTCGAACTCCTGCGGGACGAACTCGACGACACCCTCGCCCTGTGCGGGGCGTCCGGACTCGCCGACCTGACACCCGACCTGGTCCGGACGCCCACATGGGGTCCCCTGCCGGGTCCGGCCGTGCCGCCCGGGGCGGACCGACGATTCGGCGGGGTGGTCGCATGAGCCCCACCGCTTGGCTCGTCATGGTCCTGGCCGTGATCCTGGTGGCCGGTCTGCCCTACTGGCTGCCCAGGATCGTGATCGCGCTGCGGGTGCGGATCTTCGCCTGGGTGGGCGGCGAGGAAGGGGTCCGGGCTCCGGGCAGGGAGGTGCCCGCCGAGGAGTTCAAGAAGGTGTACGGGCATCCGGCGGCCAACGGCCGCAGCCGGGGCGCCGCACTCTCCGACCTGTTCTGGTACTGGCTCGCGCCGGGCCCGGAGGTGCACCAGGAGCACCTGGAGCCGGGTCCGCGCTACGACGACGTGGCCCGGACCACCCGGCAGATCCTGGCCGGGCTGTCCAGGGAGCAGTGGACGGAGCTGGTCGGCCGCTGCACCCGCCGGGTGCTCGACGAACTCGACGGCCACGCGCGTGTGCAGCAGGTCAGACTGCGCGACCTGATGATGCCGGTCTGGGCCGAGGTCTACTACGAGGTGGTCTTCCGCGCACCCTGCCCACGGCATGTCCGGGACCTGATCACCGGCAACGCGGACGACGTGGTGAGCGCCCTGAAGTGCACCCGCCTGCGGCACATGGACCGCCGGGCCCGCCTCACCGCCCACCTGCGGGACCGGCTCGCGCACGATCCGCCGCCCGGTCCGCTGCCGACGACACTCACCGCGCGCGAGCAGGCGTACTACCTCCAGGGCACGTTCTTCAACACCGCGGTCGTGCAGATGTCGGAGGCGATGGCCCACCTCCTGCTGGCCCTCGCGGCACACCGCCCGGTCCAGGACCGACTGACGGCCGGCGAGGCGGACCCGGACTTCCTGGACGGGGTCATCAACGAGACGCTCCAGCACTTCCCGCTCTTCGGAGTGGCCCACCGGATCACTTCGGGGGAGATCCCCCGGGACGGACGCGACCCCATCCCGGCCGGCTCGGTCCTGCTGTTCAACTACCCCGAATACCAAGGATCCGGGGCCGCCCCCTTCGACCCGGACCGATGGCTGAACCCGGGCACCAGACCCTCCGCCTTCATCCCGTTCGGGGTGACCGCCAATCGTCCCTGCCCTGCGCGCGGTTTCGCCGTCCTCACCATGCGGGTCGCCGCCGAAGAGGTGCTGCGCCGCTTCCGGTTGGACTCCTCGGTGGAGCACACCCGGTCCCTGCCCAGCCGCGGTCCCTGCCTGCTCGTCGCGCGCACCGGAGCCGGGGGTGCCCGGTTGCGGACCCGGCTCGCGGTGATGCGTCTCGCCGACAGCTGGGAGGGCGTCTGGCGCAGCCTCGTCCAGCTCGTCCTCGGCAGCTACATGGTGTGGGACGCGCGGCGCCAGGGCCTGTGCAGGAACTACTTCGCCGCCGCGCCCGGCGGCTCCGCCACCTCTGTCCCAGCCGGCCGTTGAGAGGACCGAGACCATGACTCCCGTGGAGCTCGCTCCCGCCTTCTTCCTGGCCGTCGTCGTGATCCTGCTGACCTGCCGTCTGGTCGTCCTGCTGGCGGGCCGCTTCGGTCAGCCGCCCGTGGTCGGCGAGATGATCGCCGGCGTACTGCTCGGCCCCTCCCTGTTCGGGCTGGTCGCCCCGGGGGCCTCTGCCCACGTCTTCCCGCCCGAGCTGAAGC
This sequence comes from Streptomyces sp. NPDC050528, assembly GCF_044457795.1. NCBI lineage: Bacteria > Bacillati > Actinomycetota > Actinomycetes > Kitasatosporales > Streptomycetaceae > Streptomyces > Streptomyces sp. NPDC050528. The sequence continues at coordinate 204,649 of NZ_JBITHH010000006.1, read as the reverse complement.
CCGTGCTGTACGTGGCCGGCCAGATCGGTCTGGTGGCCCTGATGTTCGGTGCCGGTTACGAGTTCCGGGCGCACGCGGGACGCGGCCTGGCCGGCACCGCCGCCGCCGTCTCCTCGGCGGGGGTGGGGATCCCGCTGGTCCTGGGTGTAGGCCTGACCCTCGTGGCCCACGGCCATGTCGGCATCTTCGTCGACGGGGTCTCGGTCTGGGTGACGGCGGCGTTCGTCGGCGTCGCGCTGGCGATCACCGCCTTCCCGATGCTGGCCCGGATCATCACCGAACGCGGGCTGGCCGGTTCGCGGTTCGGTTCACTCGCCCTGGCCTCCGGTGCCACGGACGACGCCGTCGCCTGGATCATGCTGGCGGGCGTGCTGAGCGTGGCCTCGGGCAAGGTGCGCCCCATCCTGGAGGCCGTCGGCGGCACCCTGCTCTTCGTCGCCGTACTGCTCCTGCTGGGGCGCCGTCTGCTGGCCTGGGTCGTGAACCGCCCCGGCCTCGGCGACGACACCCGCCTCCTCTTCACCGTCGCCCTGCTGTTCTGCGCGGCCTGGTTCACCGACATCAGCGGCCTGTACTCCGTGTTCGGGGCGTTCTGCGTGGGGATGGCCATGCCGCGCGGCGAGGCGTCCGAACGGCTGGTGCGGACCACCCAGTCCGTGACCCAGGTGGTGTTCGTGCCGATGTTCTTCACCTACTCCGGCCTGAACACCCGCTTCGACGTCTTCTCGGACCCGCCTGTGCTCGTGTTCGGGGCGGCCGCGGTCGTCCTGGCGGTGATCGGAAAGTTCGGCGGTTGCTGGGCTGCCGCCCGGCTGCGCGGCGAACCCGGCCCGGTGGCCGTCCGGGTCGGCGCCCTGATGAACGCCCGCGGTCTCATGCAACTGATCGCGCTCAACATAGGCCTGTCGGCCGGCATCGTCAGCGAGGAACTGTTCACCGCACTCGTCCTCGTCGCCCTGGTCACCACGGTCATGACAGTCCCGGTACTGAGCCTGCTGGACCGCCGCGACGCCAGATCCCAGGTGTCAGCGGAGGCACCCGAGGGCGAGGAGGAGGTGGCGGCGGCGCCGAGTTGAGCGGGCGGATGCGGATGTGAGGTGCCGGACGGAGTGGCGCACCGGGCACGAGTCCGACGCCGGGATCGTCACGCCGAGGGGTTCAACGCCTGCGCGGCGCCGAGAAGTTCGACGATCGCGCGGCGCCAAAGGAGCGCCGGCCGACCAGCCGTCGCCCCGACCGGGCACCCCCGACACGGCCGTACGTTTTCCACAACGGGCCCTGCAGGCAACTCAGTTGCGCTGCCTCAGCCTCGTCGCCTCAGCGCCGGATGTTCCGTCACGACGGTCGCCGAGCCCGGCGCGATCTCCGTGAAGCCCGCGTCCTTGACCAACGGCAGCCCGCTGGCGGTGAGTTCGGCCCACCGGGCGGGGGCGGCGGTGCGGACCGAGAGCGGGAAGCCGGCCTCGCGCCAGGCGGTCCGCTCCTCGTCCGACAGTTCCCACCAGGCGAGTTGGGCGCCGTGGCCGGTCTGGGCCATGGTCTTGCCGGCGGACATGTCGAGGTCGGGGTTGAGCCAGAGCACCGGTGCCGTGGGGTCCGTGTCGGCCGGCGGTTCGGGGTCGTCGAGGTCGGTGCCGGAGACCTGGAGCCGGGCGAGGTCCTTGGGCCAGCCGTCGAGCGGAACGGGCGGGAAGACCCGTACCTCCGCGGACTTGCCGGTCACGGTGATGCCCGGCAGCGCCTCGGCCCGCCGCCACTCCGCCCCGCGCGCCCGCCGGACCACCTTCCGGATCCGCGCGTCCTGCCAGTCCCGCATGACCTGCGCCCACTCCCCGTCCCCGACGGCCCGCTCATCACTCAGGATCGTCAGCACAGCCCGAGCGGCCGTCTCCAACGCGTCGGTACGGGCCGGGGGAGCGTCCCGCTCGATCCGCACGACCAGAGGCAGCACGAACTGCGGAGCCTCATCACGCACGGTGGGCTCATTGAGAAAGGGGTCGGCGCCGTCGCCGGAAACGGTGGAGTCACTGATCACCCCCATAGTCTGCCAGCCAAAGAAACGGCTCCTGGAAGCACCGCCAAGGGGCCGCACCCCAGGGGCGCGGGGAACTGCGCGACCAGCCACAACGGGCCCGCACCCGCAAACCACCCACCACCCCCACGGCGGTCACGCGAGAAGATCGACCGCCGCTCACCCCGAACAGGCGGTGCGCTGTGCCTCCTGCCACTCGCAGACGGGGCACAGCGTGATCCCTTTGTGCGACTCCGGGTACTCGGTCGGCTCCCGGCACAGCACACACTCCGCGTACGCCGGCGCCGGCTCTTCGTCGCTCATGCGACCAGCGTACGAGGAGTGCACGACCCTCAGTCGACCTCGGTCGACCTCAGCGGTGCCGGCCGGTGGCCCCGATCAGCTCGGAGACCTTCACGAACCGGTACCCCTTCTTCCGCAGCTCGGGCACGATCATGCGGACGGCACGCTCGGTCGCCGGGGCCGCGCTGCGCGTGCAGTGCATGACGACGACAGAGCCGGGCTTCACCCCCTCCAGCACCTGTTGGGCCACCGCGTCCGAGTCCGTCGCGAACGCGTCCCCGCTCACCACGTCCCACTGCACCGCCGTGACACCGACCGCGCTCAGCGTCTTCAGCGCCCGCCGGTCGTAACACCCGCCGGGGAAGCGGAAGTAGGGCATCGCGTTCGGCACGCCCGCCTTCTTGAAGGCGGTGTACGCCCGCTCCACATCCGCCTTCATCCGGTCCGGGGCGACGGTCGGCAGGCCGTAGCAGTCACCGGTGAAGGCGTAGTGGCTGTAGGAGTGGTTGGCGATCTCGAACTGCGGGTCGCGTCCGATGGCGCGGGCCTCGGCCGGGTACTCGTCCGCCCACCGCCCCGTCATGAACACGGTCGCCGGCACCTTCAGCGTGCGCAGCGTGGAGATCAGCTGCGGATTGTCGAAGTGCTCGCCCTTCGCCGCGCGCGGCCCCTCGTCGGCGGTCATGTCCGCGTCGAAGGTCAGCGCGACGGTCTTGCCGCCCGCCCGCGGACCGTTCTTGAAGACCGGGGCCAGACCGGCGGGACCGGGCGCGAGCGTGGGCGGCCGCGACACGGCGGCGGTGGGCGCGCTGGGCGCCGGACGGCTGGCGTGGGGCGCCGAGGGGGCCCCGCAGGCGGTGAGCGCGGCGCCGAGTGCACAGGCGGCGGCGACTCGTCGTACTCGAATGGTCACCGAGCGAACGTAACGCAGTAAAGGGGATTATTCGGTTATATGCACACCTTGAGGCTCTTGCGTCCCCTGGCCTCCCCACGTCTGGCGGATTCCCTGCGTCTGGTGGTTTCCCTGCGTCTGGCTGATTCCCTGCGTCTCTTGAGCCAGGGCCAGTTCCGACCGGACCAGCTCCAACAGCCGCCCCACCCAGTTGCGACCCCGGTCGTCGTGTTCGTCGAGCCAGAACGGCGAGTCCGAGTAGCCGGTGTAGCGAATACGAGCGTCCCCCGTGCCGAGCAGCACCGCCCCGAGTTCCGGATGCTGGGTGAACTTGGCCCGCAGCAGGTCGGCCATCACCGCGAGCCGCAGCCCGGTCCAGCCCTCCCGCCGTACGACCCCGCCGCCCCGCTCCTGCGCGTCCCGGCCGGAAGGCGCCTCGCGGATACGGGCGCGGTCGGCGGGGTCGGCGGCGGACAGGGCCCAGTAGCCGTGCAGGACGGACGCGTACGTCTCGCCGCCGTACGCGATGGGCGCGGGGAACTCGTTCCGCAGCATGAACAGGCCCGGCTCGGCCGGCCAGCCCCGTGGGTAGACGCCCTGGTGCGAGGTGACGGTCGCCCGCCCGGCCGTGACCGGGTCGTCGGCGTGGAGCGCGGCCCGCCGCTGCTCCGCCGCCGCGATCGCCTCGGCCTGACGACGGAAGTAGTCCAGTCCGCGCTCGTGCATCTCCGCGGTCACCAGAGGGCCGTCCCCGTCGACGTGCGCGCCCACATCGGTGAGGAGGATCCGCAGCGGACGGTCCTGGAGGTCCATGTCGCCGAGCACGAAGACGCGCAGATGCTGCGGTACGGCGAGATACGCCGCCCGCAACAGCTCCCGGTTCGCCTCGCTCGGCTCCCGGGCGTAGCGCCCCGCGGCGTCCCAGCAGCGCCGTGCGGCGGTCGGCCGGCCGTTCAACTCCTCGATCCGGTCGGCGACTTCGAGCAGAAAACTCTCCGGGGTGCGCGGCTCGCCCCACCGGGACTCCCACTTCGACCGCTCATCCACCTTGACGGGAGTGTCGGGAGGCGTCAGCGCGAGGCGACCGGCGTCCAGCAGCCTCTTCAGGCCGGGCAGATCCATGCCTTCGTCGCACACGACGGTCCCGTCGGCGTACAGGACGAGATCGTCGACGTGGTACTCGCCCCTGAAGTCGCCGCGCCGCCAGACGTGGCACCAGACCCCGTCGATCCGCTCCCCGTCCACCGTCCGATACGTCGGTCCCCGCCATGCCATGGGTGAACCGTACCGGCCCCCGCTCAGCCCGAACTCAGCAGCTCCTCCCGGCACTTGGCCACGTCGAAGTCCGCCTTCGGATACTGCGGATCCAGTGCCGTCAGGTGGTCCAGGAGGAGGCGGCTGATCGCCCAGTTGCGGTACCACTTGCGGTCGGCCGGGATCAGGTACCAGGGGGCCTCCGGCGGGGAGCAGCGGGTGAGGGCGATCTCGTAGGCCTGCTGGTAGGCGGGCCACAGGGCGCGTTCCGCGATGTCGCCGGGGTTGAACTTCCAGTGCTTGTCGGGGTTGTCGAGGCGTTCGAGCAGGCGGCGCTGCTGCTGGTCGTAGGAGATGTGGAGGAAGCATTTGACGACGGTCACGCCTTCGTCGGTCAAGGACTTCTCGAAGCGGTTGATCCGGCCGTAGCGGTCGTTGATCTCGCGGTGCGGGGCGAGTTCGCGGACGCGGGCGATGAGGACGTCCTCGTAGTGCGAGCGGTCGAAGATGCCGATCTCGCCGGGGTGGGGGAGGGCGCGTCTGATGCGCCAGAGGAAGTCGTGCTTGCGTTCCTCGGGGGTGGGTGCCTTGAAGGCGTTGATCCGGCAGCCGGAGGGGTTGAACAGGCCGATGACGTGCTTGACCGTGCCGCCCTTGCCGCTGGTGTCCATGCCCTGGAGGACCAGGAGGAGCCGTCGGCCGTCGCCTGCCGTGCTCGCTGCCCAGAGGCGTTCTTGCAGGTCGGCGAGGTGCTCGCCCATCCGGGCGGTGTCCTTGAGGCCGGCTGCCTTGTCGGCGGGGCCGCCGGGGGTGGCCGCGGCGTCGTAGGAGGCGAGGTCGACCGGGCGGCCGGCGGGGACGCGCAGGAGGTCGGCCAGGGGGAGCGCCTTGCCCTGCGCCTCCTTTTCCCCGTTCTTGCGCTTCGCGCCCTTCTTGGCCATGGGGCACCTCTTCCGGTCGGCTCCCTCGATCCTCCGGCGCGGGGGCCGTGCCCGCCAGTCAGCGGGCGGGCGTCAATGGTCCACGGCGGGCGGTGGCGCGGGAGGCTGCTGTTGGGGTTGCGCGCGTTCCAGGAAGCGCAGCAGCTCGACCGGGAAGGGCAGCACCAGCGTGGAGTTCTTCTCGGCAGCGACCGCCACCACCGTTTGCAGCAGCCGGAGTTGGAGCGCGGCGGGCTGCTCGGACATCTGCTCGGCGGCCTCGGCGAGTTTCTTCGAGGCCTGCAACTCGGCGTCCGCGTTGATGATCCGGGCCCGGCGTTCGCGGTCGGCCTCGGCCTGGCGGGCCATCGAGCGTTTCATCGTCTCGGGCAGCGATACGTCCTTGATCTCGACGCGGTCGATCTGCACGCCCCAGCCGATGGAGGGGCTGTCGATCATCAACTCCAGGCCCTGGTTGAGCTTTTCGCGGTTGGAGAGCAGATCGTCGAGGTCGCTCTTGCCGATGATCGACCGCAGCGAGGTCTGCGCCATCTGCGAGACGGCGAACCGGTAGTCCTCGACCTTGACGATCGCGTCGGTCGCGTCGACGACCTTGAAGTAGACGACCGCGTCCACCCGGACCGTCACGTTGTCGCGGGTGATGCCCTCCTGCGCGGGGACGGGCATCGTCACGATCTGCATGTTGACCTTGCGGAGCTTGTCCACGAACGGGACGACCATGGTGAAGCCGGGTGCCCGCACCTCACCGGCCACCTGCCCGAGGCGGAAGACCACCCCGCGCTCGTACTGCTTGACGACCCTGGCCGCCGCAGCGACGTACACCACGCACGCGGAACCGGCCGCCGCGCCCGCCACCAGCAGTTCCTGGAGCATCCTGACCCCCTCGTCGAGAGGCCGTTCTGTCTGCTCCTGCAAGGGTATGCCCGGTGCCTGCTCCGGGGCCACGATCATCCCGGAGCAGGCACCGACGCCGCTACTTCACCGCCGGGATCTTCGCCTCCGTGACCTTCACCGGCTCGGTACCGGCCGCGCTGTGCCGCTCGGCCCAGTTCTCCAGGGCCGTACGGCAGGCGTGGTCGAGGTGGTGCAGGCCGGAGAGGTGCAGTTCGACCGGGCGGTCCTGGGGGAGCGCCTCCAGGCTGTCGAGGATCTTCGGCAGCCGCAGGAAGGTCGCGTTGCCCGAGAGGTACGCCTGGACCGGGCCCGCGCCCTTGTCGACGACCTCCATCTTGATGTGCGAGGCCTCCCATGCGGTCTTCGCGACGGCCAGCGCGAGGCCGATGAGGACGCCCTCGAACATGCTGACCGCGACGATCGACAGCGCCGTGACGACCAGGATCAGCGCCTCGCCCCGGTGCTCGCGCCACAGCGACACGATCTCCCGGACCGGGATGAGCTTGGCGCCGGCGTGCACCAGGATGCCCGCCAGGGCCGGGATCGGGATGTACGCGAGGACGTCCGGCAGCAGCGCCGCGAACAGCAGCAGCCAGACGCCGTGCATGACCCGGGACGCCTTCGTCCGCGCGCCCGCCTGCACGTTCGCCGCGCTGCGCACGATCACCGCGGTCATCGGCAGCGCGCCGAGCATCCCGCACAGCGCGTTGCCCGCGCCCTGCGCCACCAACTCCTTGTCGTACTCGGTGCGTTGACCGGAGTGCAGCCGGTCGACCGCCGCCGCGCTGAACAAGGACTCGGCGGACGCGATCAACGTGAACGCGACGATCGTGCCCAACATCCCGACATGTGCCAGCTCACCGAACGCACTCAGCGGCGGCGGCTGCAACGAGCCCAGCAGCCCCTGCACTTCGACCGTCGCCACCGGCAGCCCGAAGACCAGCGCCGCGAGCGTCGCGAGTCCTACGGCGGCCAATGGGCCCGGCACCGTACGGACCTTGGCCGGCATCCGCTTCCACAGCACCAGCACGGCGATGGTCGCGGCGCCGAGCGCGAGCGAGGCCAGCGCCTTCGTGTTCCCGACGGCGTCGACGAGCGCGCCGGGCAGCTCGGCTATCTTGTCCAGCCCCGAGGCGGGGGCCTTCGCCCCCGCCACCGAGTACAACTGCCCGGCGATCAGCACAAGTCCGATGCCGGCCAGCATGCCCTCGACGACCGAGACCGAGATGGCCCGGAAGTAGCGGCCCAACTTCAGGACGCCCATGCCGATTTGGAGGACACCGGTGGTGAGCACGATGACTCCGAGGGCGGGCAGCCCGTACTCCCGCACCGCCTCGAAGACCAGCACGGTCAGACCGGCGGCGGGCCCGGACACCTGGAGGCTGCTGCCCCGCATGAGTCCGGTGACGATCCCGCCCACGATGCCGGTGACCAGGCCGAGTTCGGCCGGTACACCGGAGGCGACGGCCACGCCCACGCAGAGCGGGAGCGCGACCAGGAACACCACGAGCGAGGCCGCGAAGTCCTGCCGTAGATAAGGGAACTTGGCCTTTTCGTTGTTCTTCTTCAGGTCCATGGCGCTACTCACAGGGCCTCGAACTGGTCGGTGTCCGCGCTGTGTTCGAGCACGGCACCGGTGTGCACCTCGTAGTACCAGCCGTGCACCCGCAGCCGTCCGTCCGCCAACCGCCGCTCCACACAAGGGTAGGAGCGCAGGCGCAGCAGCTGGGCGAGCACGTGGTTCTGCACGGCTCCGGCGACCGTCGGGTCGGCGGTGTCGCTCGGGGCGGGTTCGTCGGCGGCGTGCGCGAGCCAGTCGCGTACGGCCGGGACGGCGGCGAGGTCGTCGCCGCGCACCAGGGCGCCGACGGCGCCGCAGTGGGAGTGGCCGCAGACGACGACGTCCTGGACGCCGAGCACCTCCACGGCGTACTCGATGGTGGCCGCCTCGCTGGTGGGGTTGCCCGAGGCGTAGGGCGGGACGATGTTGCCGGCGGTGCGCAGCTCGAAGAGCTGGCCGGGGCGGGCGCCCGTGATCAGGGCCGGGACGACCCTGGAGTCGGAGCAGGTGATGAACAGCACCTGCGGGGACTGGCCTTCAGCGAGTTTGGCGAACTCCTCAGGGCGTTGTCCGAACGTACGGGCGTTGTCGATGAGGGGCTGCATGACGTGTTTGTTCCTCCTGGCGCGCCCTCTGGGCGCGTCGGGCTTGCATGACAGTGTGCGTGGGGGACTTGACTGCCTGCTCTGCTCTCAGCAGCGGAAGACCTGAAGTGCCGCCGGAGAGTGCGCTGTCGAGGATCTCGATGTGCGGTGCAGCGCCGTGCCGGGCGCCACCGATGTGCGTACGGCCGCCGGGTCCTCGGTGAGGAGCGGGCGTTCGGGTGTCTCGGGTCCGCAGTCGGCGGAGCGGTAACGGTCGCGCAGGCGGAGCGGGACGGTGGGCGTCCCGGAGGCGCCGCAGTCGCGGAAGGTGATCGTCTCGGCGCGCAGGGCCTTGCCGCTGAGCTTGAGCCCGGGCTGTGCCTTGGCCTCCGCATGACGCGCTGTGTGCGCGGGTGCGAAGGATTCCGCGGATGCGAAGAACTGAAGGGCGAACAGGACGGCAGTGAGGAGCATCACGACGGTCCGAGCCGTCTTACCTCGGAACATGCGCCCCCCTTCAGCCAGTTCGCGTGCCTAGTACAGACCAAGGCCAGGTCAACGGCTGGTCAAGAAACACGGTAGCCCAGCGAAGTTGTTTGCAGGGTTAACGCAGCGTTTCCGATGCAAGAGAGCGTGAAAAGCGCGCCTGGGCTGGCGTGAACTAGGCGGTTTCGACGAGGCTCTTGGCGTCCCGGGCCAGCGCGGTGAGGCGGGAGATCGCGCGGAAGTACTTCTTGCGGTAGCCGCCGTTCAGCATCTCCTCGCTGAACAGCCGGTCGAAGGGCAACCCCGAGGCCAGGACGGGCACTTCACGGTCGTAGAGCCGGTCCGCGAGGACGACGAGCCGCAGGGCCGTCGACTGGTCGGGTATCGGCTGGACGTCGGTGAGGCAGACGGCCTTGAGGTCGTCGGTGAGGGCGCCGTAGCGGCTGGGGTGGACCTTGGCGAGGTGCGCCAGGAGGTGCGGGAAGTCGTCGAGCGAGGCACCGGCGGTGGCGTACGCCGCCTTCGTCACCTGCTCGTCGGTGAACGGGGCCGGGGCCTCCGGCAGGCCGCGGTGGCGGTAGTCGTCGCCGTCGATGCGCAGCGAGCGGAAGTGCGCGGACAGACCCTGGATCTCGCGCAGGAAGTCGACGGACGCGAACCGGCCCTCGCCGAGCTTGCCCGGCAGGGTGTTGGAGGTGGCGGCGAGTGCCACGCCGGCGTCGACCAGCTTGCCGAGCAGGGTCGACACGAGGACGGTGTCGCCCGGGTCGTCCAGCTCGAACTCGTCTATGCACAGCAGGCGGTGACCGGAGAGCGTCTTCACCGTCTGCTGGAAGCCGAGCGCGCCGACCAGGTTCGTCAGCTCGACGAAGGTGCCGAACGCCTTGAGCGCGGGCTCGGCCGGGGTCGCGTGCCACAGGGAGGCGAGGAGGTGGGTCTTGCCGACGCCGTAGCCGCCGTCCAGGTAGACACCGCGGGGCCCTGCCGGGGCCTTCGTCTTCGCCTTGCCGAAGCCCAGGAAGCCGCGCTTGGCGGTGCCGGCCGCGTGCGCCCCGCCGAGTCCGGCGGCGAAGGTCTCCAGGACGCCGACCGCCTCGGTCTGGCTGGGCTGGTTCGGGTCCGGGATGTACGTGGCGAAGCGCACCGAGTCGAAGCGCGGCGGCGGCACCATCTCGGCGACCAGCCGGTCCGCGGGGACGTACGGCTCACGGGCGCACAGGGACAGCGGGGCCGCGTCTGCTATCGGGCTGATCCCGGAGGCGGCGGAGGAGGACGACACGGTTCACCACTCTAAGGGCCGTGCCACACTGCACGACATGCGACGCCTGTTCCCTGTGACCGACGAAACAGCAGCCCAGGCCTCGAGCGGGGCCCCTGATGCGCGTGGGACGGACCGGGAGTGGGGGCTTTCGGACCTCGCGGAAGCGTACGCCCACCCCGCCGGGAACGCCCCCTGGCTGCGCGCCAACATGGTGTCCACGCTCGACGGGGCCGGTCAGCACGAGGGCCGCTCGCAGCCCATCTCCGGGGACGCCGACATGCGGATCTTCGGCACCCTGCGGGCGCTCGCCGATGTCGTGGTCGTCGGTGCGGAAACGGTACGCCAGGAGGGCTATCGGCCCGCACGCGCGCGTGCCGAGTTCGCGGACGCACGCGCGCGTGCCGGGCAGGGACCGGCCCCCGTGATCGCGGTCGTCACCGCGAGCCTCGATCTCGACTTCTCGCTTCCGCTTTTCACCTCGCCCCTGGTGCCGACGCTGATCCTGACGGGCGCCCAGGCGCCGTCGGACCGGGTCGCGGCCGCGGAGAAGGCGGGCGCCCGGGTGGTGGTCGCCGGTGACGGCGCCGGGGTGGATCCCGCACGGGCCGTAGCGGCGCTGGCCGAGCTGGGGCACATCCGGCTGCTGACCGAGGGCGGGCCGCGGCTGTTGGGGCAGTTCGTGGCCGCCGGGGTGCTCGACGAGCTGTGTATGACGCTCTCGCCGATGCTCGTGGCGGGGGAGGCGCAGCGGATCTCCGGGGGGCCGTCGGTTAAGGTTCCCCAGCGCTTCGAACTGGTGTCCCTGCTGGAAGAGGCCGGGTTCCTGTTCGGTCGCTACCGTCGGTCCTGAGTACGGGCGGAATGATCCGTTCCGTTTGTCTTTCGACGGGCACACTAAATCCGGCAGTACCCGTGCGATCACGGGGCAGGATGGTTTCCGCAGGGCCTGGCAGGCCTACGGAGGAGAGAGGGCCCGCGGGTCCTCGAAGGAGAAAGGGCGCCTGGTGTTCACAAGCGTACTGATGATCGAGAAGGCCCTTACGTCCGCCGACGTGGAGTTCGTCACCACCTTGCACGGTGACGAGACCGTCTCCTTCCACGTGTTGCTCCAGCCCCGCGGCGACCAGGCTGACCGCCTGCTGCGGGCCATCGACGACGTCGCGCTGGGCGAACTCGACGAGGCGGCACACGAGCGGGAGACCCCCGAGGGCAAGGACGCGGCGGCCCTCGGCACGCAGGCTCTGGAGGTGTCCCTGGCGGCCCTGCACGCGGCCGGCAGCGAGGCGCAGGGGCGGCTCATCGAGGACCACCCGCTCGACGCGCTCAAGACCCTCGTGGACGAGATCGGCGCGGACGAGGTGATCGTGCTGACCGATCCCCACTACGTGGAGGAGTTCTTCCACCGCGACTGGGCCTCGCGCGCCCGTCACAAGGTCGGCGTACCGGTGCTGAAGCTCTTCTCGCACAGCAAGGAGTAGCGCTCGCCGGGACGGCCGACGGGTGTCCGTGATTGTCGGTGGCACCGCATAGGCTTGCCGCTGAACGTCCGCCGTACCCGTACAGAACCAGCACGCACAGGGAGACACACATGGCACCCGGCCTTCCCACCGCCATGGACCGACCGCACTTCATCGGCATCGGCGGGGCCGGGATGTCGGGGATCGCCAAGATCCTCGCGCAGCGCGGGGCGAAGGTCGCGGGCAGCGACGCCAAGGACTCCGCGACCGCCGACGCCCTGCGCGCCCTGGGCGCCACCGTGCACATCGGACACGCGGCGGAGCACCTCGCCGACGACGCCACCTGCGTGGTCGTGTCGTCGGCGATCCGCAAGGACAACCCCGAGCTGGCCCGCGCGGCCGAGCTCGGCATCCCCGTCGTCCACCGCTCGGACGCGCTGGCCCGCCTGATGGACGGCCTGCGCCCGATCGCCGTGGCCGGCACGCACGGCAAGACGACCACCACGTCGATGCTCGCGGTGTCGCTGACCGAACTGGGCCTGAAGCCCTCGTACGCGATCGGCGGCGACCTGGACGCCCCGGGGTCGAACGCGCTGCACGGCGACGCCGAGATCTTCGTCGCCGAGGCCGACGAATCGGACCGCAGCTTCCACAAGTACGCCCCCGAGGTCGCGATCGTCCTCAACGTGGAGCTCGACCACCACGCCAACTACGCGTCCATGGAAGAGATCTACGAGTCCTTCCAGACCTTCGCCGACCGGATCACCGAGGGCGGCACCCTGGTGATCTCGGCGGACCACGAGGGCGCCCGGGAGCTCACCCGACGGGTGCCCGACTCCGTGAAGACGGTGACGTACGGCGAGGCCGAGGACGCCGACGTCCGCATCCTGTCCGTCGTCGCGCAGGGCCTGAAGAGCGAGGTGACCGTCCTCCTGGGCGGTGAGGAACTCACCTTCACGGTCTCGGTCCCCGGCCGCCACTACGCCAGCAACGCCGTCGCGGCCCTCGCCGCGGGCGTCGCGCTCGGCATCCCGGCCGCGGAGCTGGCGCCCGCGCTCGCCGCGTACACCGGCGTGAAGCGGCGCCTCCAGCTCAAGGGCGAGGCGGCCGGCGTCCAGGTGATCGACTCCTACGCCCACCACCCCACGGAGATGAGCGCCGACCTGGAGGCGATGCGCGCGGCGGCCTCCTCCGCGCGGCTGCTGGTGGTCTTCCAGCCCCACCTCTTCTCCCGCACCCAGGAACTCGGCAAGGAGATGGGCCAGGCCCTCGCCCTCGCCGACGCGTCGCTGGTCCTGGACATCTACCCGGCCCGCGAGGACCCGATCCCCGGCATCACCAGCGACCTGATCATCGAGGCCGCGCGCGCCGCGGGCGCCGACGTGACCCCGGTCCACGACAAGGCCGACGTACCCGAGGCCGTCGCGGGAATGGCGAAGCCCGGTGATCTCGTTCTCACCATGGGAGCGGGCGATGTGACTGACCTCGGCCCGCGGATCCTGGACCGTCTCGCGAAGTAAGGGGCTGAGCTGCATGTCGTACGACGTCGAAAAGCCGGACGAGGAATGGCGCGCGGAGCTGAACCCGGCCGAGTACGCGGTGCTGCGGCAGGCCGGCACGGAGCCCGCCTTCGTCGGTGAGTACACCGACACCAAGACGAAGGGCGTCTACTCCTGCCGGGCCTGTGGCGCCGAACTCTTCACCTCCACCGAGAAGTTCGAGTCCCACTGCGGCTGGCCGTCCTTCTACGACCCGAAGGACACCGACGCGGTCGAACTGATCGCCGACCGCTCGCACGGGATGGTGCGCACCGAGGTGCGGTGTGCCCGGTGCGGGTCGCACCTCGGGCACGTCTTCGAGGGCGAGGGCTATGCGACGCCCACGGACCAGCGGTACTGCATCAACTCGATCTCGTTGCGGCTGACCCCGGACGAGAGCTGACACTCCGCTGAAGGGGCCGCGTCAGGCCTTGGCGCCGGCCAGGCCACTGGTCACCACGATCGTGGCCACGGCGCCGGTCCTGGTGCGGCCCAGCCAGACCACACCGCCCGACTCCGCGGTGAACGTGACGAGATCCGCCTGCCGGGTCTCGTCGCTCACCCGCTCGCAGTCGTCGGGCAGCCGCTCGGTCTCGCGCTCCACCGGGCTGAGATTCACGAATGTGCGGAACGGCGCGACCAGGGTGGGCCACGCCTCGGCGTCGGCGAAGCAGCCGATGTTGGCATCGGAGAAGAAGCGGACCTCTTCGCCCGGCTGAAGCCGGTCGAGGTCGTCGTGGATCCCCAGGCCCATCTCCCACCCGGCCACGGGTTCGTCGCTCAGGCGTATGCGGGTCGCCGCGCACTCGATGCCGTCGAAGTGCTCGCCGAAGAACTCGTACGGCCCCGCCGTCCAGGCGATCTCCACCGGGTAGGTGCCCGGTGGAATCCGCTGGGCCAGCTCGCGCGGGGGCTCCGTCGGCGAACCGTTCTCGTAGTCCATGACCTCGTCGTCGTGCCACGGCGCGTCCACGATCAGCCGGCCGCTGGGTATGCGGATCGTGGTCAGCCGCTCAATTCCCGTGACCACGACCGGCGTTGACGGGTCGTCATACACCGTCCCCAACTGCGCGCCGGGCGTGAACGCCGCCTCCAGATACCGGACGGCCTCCGCACCGGCGGCCAGCCGGGCGTCCCCGGTCCACTCCATGTCCCGTCCCTCCCCCGACCGCCCGGCCATCCGGACGGTCAAGGAAAAAGGTACGCGGGACCACTGACATCGAGCCGACCGCACCGACATCGCACCCAGCGCTACGACCCGGTCGTCCCGAAGGTCACCCGGTAGTAGCAGGCCCCCTTGCACGGCATCGTCGCCCCGTCGTCGAAGGCGTACGCATAGGCGTAGGGCGCCGCCCGCTTGAAGACCTGGGTGTAGTCGACCGGCCACTTCGACGGGACGCAGTTGTCGCGGCCCGCCCAGGCGCCGCGACAGCAGTACGTGTCGCCGCCGAAGGCCGCGCAGGGCGGCTTGCAGCCGACGACCTGGCCGCCCGACACCGCCCGCATCGCGGTGGGACAGTCGACGTCCGAGGTGCAGACGCCCTTGTAGCAGCCGCTGGAGCCGACCGGGTCGACGGTCGTGGTGTGCGAGATGTTGATCCACATCGGCAGGTTCGAGCCGTCGACCATGCTCACGTCGTAGAAGTCCATCCCCGCGTACGCGTCGAACGTGAACTCCCCCAGTGTGGTGGGCGGGTTGGCGCCCTCGCACACGCTGGTGCAGTCGCCGGTCGCGCAGTGGCCGGCGGCCGTGGAGGTGCAGCCGGTTCGGCCCCAGATGCGGCCGCCCCAGTTGTTCGCCACGGTCACCGACAGGCTCTGGCCCGGGGCGAGTCGGCGGCCCTGTGGGTAGACGGCGGTGTTGGTGACGACCGCCCAGACCGTCTTCGGGGTGCGGTTGACGACCGTGATCAGACGCTTGCCGGCGGGGGCGGTCGAGGGCTGGTCCGGTGCCGGTTCGTCCGGCTTGGCGGTCGGTGCGGGCGTGCTCTTCTTCGACGCGGTCGCCTTGGGGGAGTGCGAGGCCGAGGGCGACGGGGAGGCCGAGGCGCTGTGAGCCGGGGAGGGCGAGGCGCTGGGGGACGCGGCCGGACGCGCGGCCGTGTCCTGGTGGGCCGTCGTGCGGGTGCCGTCCGTTCCGGAGGGCGTCCACACGCTGTAGGCGATCAGCACGGTGGCGGCCGTGGCGAGGGCGGCAGCCCCGACGTACCACCAGCGTCGGCGGTGCAGCCGTGGGCTCGCGCCGAGTCTTCTGCGTCCTCGTGCCATGGTCCTCGCGCCTTCCCGATGCTCTTCGGATGCGGTCCGGATGTGGTCCGGATTCGGTCCTGCCTATCGGTGACCTGTTCGGCGACGGCCCGACAACATAAATTCGGACGCGACCGGCTGATTTCTTTTGCCGTCCTGTTTTCTGTAGTCCTTGCGCGCGTCGGCGGTCTCCGAATCAGGGACACGTCACGGCCGGACCACACGCGGAGGAACGAACGCAGATGACCGAGAAGCCCAGGAGTGGACCCGACGCGGGCGTGGTGACGGCCGCGTGCGCGGGTGACCGGCAGGCCCTGGATCACCTGCTGACGCAGTGCCTGCCGCTGGTCTACAACATCGTCGGCCGGGCCCTGAACGGTCACGCCGATGTTGATGACGTCGTACAGGAGACGCTGTTGCGCATGGTGCGGGGGCTGCCGAAGCTGCGGGATCCCGCCGCGTTCCGGTCGTGGCTGGTGGCGATCACCATCAGGCAGGTACGGGACCGTGAGCAGATACGGGCCGCCGATCGCGACCGCAGGGCGCATCTGGAGGACGCGGAGGCGATCACCGACCCCGCGCTCGACTTCGCCGGACTGACCATCCTGCGGCTGGGGTTGACCGAACAGCGCCGTGAAGTCGTCGAGGCCACACGCTGGTTGGACCCCGACGACCAGGAACTGCTGTCCCTGTGGTGGCTGGAGGAGACCGGCGAACTCGAACGCGCCGAACTCGCCGGTGCGTTGGGCCTCTCCGACCGGCACGCCTCCGTCCGCGTGCAGCGCATGAAGAAGCAGATGGAGGTCTCCCGGGTGGTGGTGCGGGCCCTGGCCGCCGCGCCCCGCTGCGCGGAGCTGGAGGAAACGGCCTCGACCTGGGACGGCACACCAAGTGCCTTGTGGCGTAAGCGGTTTGCTCGACACATCCGTGGGTGCGGGGTGTGCCAGGGACTCGATGAGGGACTGCTTCCGATGGACCGGCTGCTGAGCGGGCTCCCGCTGGTGGCCGTGCCGGCGGGACTTGACCCGGCCCGGGTGCTGAACGCCGTTATGGGGGAGGGGAGTTCGCCCTCGCCGGCGGACCAACCCGCGCGGTCCGCGCACCGGGGCCCGCGTCGGCGACACGGGCGCCGGTCCGGTCGTACGGGCAAGCAGGTGGTGGGTGGTTCGGCGGCGGTGGCTGTCGCGGTGGTGGCGGCGCTGGTCGCGCCCCGCCTCAGCGGGGGTTCCTCTTCTACGACGGCTGAGGCATCGCCCGCTCCGGTGGCCAGCGTCACTCCGAGCCCCACGCCGTCGGCCTCTCCGAGCACGTCGCCGAGCGCGTCCCCGACGCCGACGCCGAAGGCCAAGCCGAGTCCCTTGCCCTCGAAGCACACCGCCGCCGTGCCCGTGCACATCGCCTCCGGTGCCAAGAAGGGCGTCGGGGTGTGGTCGTTCGGCGGGGTGAGCCAGGCGCTCGCCGCGAGCGGGGCGAACTGGTACTACACCTGGTCCACGCAGCACTCGGGGATCACGACACCCTCGTCGGGGTCGTTCGTGCCCATGATCTGGGGAGCGAAGTCCGTCACCGACTCCTCGCTGGCGCAGGCCCGGTCGTACGGGCCCTACCTGCTGGGGTTCAACGAACCGGACATGGCACAGCAGTCGAACATGACGGTCGAGCAGGCGCTGGAGTTGTGGCCCCGGCTCATGGCGGCGGGCAAGATCCTCGGCAGCCCGGCGGTGGCCTACGGCGGTGACACGGCCGGTGGTTGGCTGGACCGGTTCATGGCGGGGGCGAAGGCGAAGGGCTACCGGGTCGACTTCATCACGCTGCACTGGTACGGCGGTGACTTCCGTACCCCGCAGGCCGTCGAGCAGTTGAAGGCGTACCTGGCCGCGGTGTACGAGCGCTACCACAAGCCGATCTGGCTCACCGAGTACGCGCTGATCGACTTCTCCCAGGGGACCCGTTTCCCGACCGCGCAGCAACAGGCGGATTTCGTCACCGCGTCCACCAAGGCGCTGGACGGACTGCCGTATGTGCAGCGCTACGCGTGGTTCGGGCTGGGCGCCGATCCGGCGAAGCCGAGCAGCGGTCTCTTCACGGACGGTACGACGACGACCGCGGCGGGCCGGGCCTTCCAGTCCGCCGACTGATCCGGCCCGGCCGCACGCGGAGTCAGGGGCTCACTCCCCAGGTGATGCGGTAGCCGCACTCTCCGGAGCAGGTGAGGACGCTGGTCGCGTCGTCGTTGACGTAGGAGTAGGCGAAGGGTTCGGCCTTCTTGAACACGGCCGCCGAGTCGACGGGCCAGGACGAGGGGACGCACTGGGGGCGCGCCGCGTAGGCGCCTGTGCAGCAAGTCTTGTCCGTCTTGAAGACCAGGCAGGCGCTCAGACAGGCCGCGACCCGGCCGCCCCGAAGGCGCTGGAGTTTGGCGGGGCAGGTCGCGTTGGCGTCTCGGGTACAGCCCGCGGCGGAGCAGCCGTTCGCGTCGATCTTGTCCTGGGACGAGCCGCCGTAACTGTTGATCCACATCGGCAGGTTGTTGCCCTCGACCAGGCTGACGTCGTAGAAGTCCATGCCGTTCCAGGCGTTCAGGTTGAACTCGGCCAGCGTGGAAGGGAATTCGCCCCAGGTCGAGCCGCACTGGAAACGGCCGCAGTCCCCGGTCGTGCAGTGGCCGGCCCCGGCTGCGTCGAAGGAGCAACCGGTGCGCGCCCACACCCGGACGTCCCAGTGGTCGGGGACGGTGAAGCTGAGGCTCGCGCCGGGCTTCAGCACCCAACCCGTCGCCTCCACAGGGTGTTTGGGGTCCGCCGCGATCGCGGGCCAGATCGTCCGGTCGAGGCGGTTGACGAGGGTGACGGTCCGCTTGCCGGCGGTCGCGGCCTTCGGCTGACCGGCCGCGCGGGACGGCGAGGCGCTCGCCTTGGCCGGCTTCCGTGCGTCGGGGGTGGGCGAGGGGGAGGGCGTGGCGCGCGGCGATGACGTCGTCGTCGGCGACGGTCCGGGGAGGGACGGGGTGCGGGCAACGGCCGTATCGTGCGCGGACGTTGGACCGGCGACCGTACGGTCTCCCGGGGTTCCCGGCTGCGCGCGGGCCAGCAGGACGCCGGTCACCACGGCGAGGCAGGTCAGGAGTATCGCGGCGGCCACACCTACCTGTCTGCGTACCGGGCGGGGCCGGCGGGGCGCACGGCGGTGGCCCACCGTGGATCGTGCGCGCCCTTGTCGGCGGATGGACAACCGGCAACGAGGCATGTCTCAACACTCCTGTCCGTTCCCACGCTCCGCCGCGCGGCGATCCGGGCGGCGGAGTCTTCCGTATGGGAGACCGGCGCAGGCCCTGCCGGACAACGGAAACGGGACCGGCAATCCGCACGCCGCCGTGATGGTGAGCAGTGCTGGTCATAAGTCGGTCAGAAGTTGGCACCTTGGCGACGAGTAATCCCCCGTACATTGCGGCAGCGGGGCCGAAGATCATCTGATCGGCCCGGGGGTCCGGACATCCGCGACCCCGATACCCGCGATCCTGTTCAGAAATTGCTCTGGAGACACACCGATGAAGATCGCCAAACGTCTCATCCTCACCACCGCGGCCGTCACCGCCGTGGTCGCCGGCACGCTCGTGAGCGCGACCGTCGGCCAGGCCGCCACCCCGCAGCCGCCCGTCCGGCTCGGTGTCACCGTGCCCGACGCGCTGAAGGTCCCGGACGGCAACACGCTCACCGGCGTCTTCTCCGCCGCCGGCGTCCAGACCTACACCTGCACCAACAGCGCCTGGACGCTGCTGGAGCCGGCCGCCACCCTGTGGGCCAAGAACGACCGCACCAAGCGTCCCGTCGCCCTGCACTCCCGCGGCCCGGTCTGGGTGTCCACGGTGGACGGCAGCGCGGTCAACGGCTCCGCGATCGCCAGCTCGCCCAAGACGGGCGCCATCCCCGAGCTGCTGGTGAAGGCCACGGCCACCCGCGGCACCGGGACGTTCGCCGACGTGTCCTACGTCCAGCGCCTCAACACGACCGGCGGCGTCGCGCCCACCACGGCCTGCACCGGCACCAGCACGGACCAGGTCAGCGTGCCGTACACCGCCACGTACGCGTTCTACAAGCCCGCCAAGTAGTCCGCTAGGCGGCGACGGCAGTGGCCCCGGGAGTCCCGGGGCCACTGCCGTGTGCTCGCCGGAACTGTCGCGGACGGGGCCCTCAACTCCCTTGCTGCGGCTCCTGTTCGGCCCTGATCCGGCCGTGCACCTCCCAGTCCCACACCGTCTCCCGCACCTCGTCCAGCGCCCGGGCCAGATGCCTGCGGTACGTGCTGAACGCCAGATTGAGCTTCCGCGCCACCGCGTCCTGCGTGGACGTCGAGTGGTATGTCAGCGTCAGCACGTCGTGCAGATGCCGGGTCCGGGGATGGGCGTTCAGCCGCTGTACGGCCTTGCCGATCACGTCGCGCAGCGCGGTCACCGGGTCGCCCTCGCTGAGTTCCTCCACCAGCCGGCTGCGCAGCAGCGCGTTGTCGGCGAGCCCGCCGGGGTCGAGCCAGCCGCGCAGCGCCTCGCGGACGGCGGCGTCCGACTCCTCCCGACTCAACGAGGTGAGACGGGACTTGGGCTTCGCGGCCGTCACCGCCGGTGCCCCGCCGAGCAGACGCGCGTCGATGCCCTCGGCCCATTCCTCCACCCGAGCCGCCCGCCAGTCGTGGCAGAACAGGCCGTACCCGCGATCGGCGTGGACGGTCCGGCGGGGCGGCTGGAACATGCCCAGGTATGTCATCAGCGGCGCCCAGAACTTCGGTTCGGCGCTGACGAAGCAGGACCAGGCGCAGTGCTTGGCGCGCAGCAGCTCGAAGACGATCCGCGTGCGCACCGCGTCCCACGCCCGCGAGGGGCGGTGATGGTGTTCCGCGTGCACCATGAACCGCGCCACACCGAGGTGTTCGCCCTGGCGCGGGGGAGTCATCGAGGAGACCAGCTCCCACGCCTCCGTCAGCACGGGGTCGGCCGCCCGGGCCTCGTCGTCGAGCGCGTCGATCCGCAACCAGGCCATGAATCCCAGGAGTTGACCCGAGTCGCAGTCCCGGTGGACGTGGAACGCCTCGGGCTGACGTCTCAACCAGTAGGAGACCGTACGGGCGTTGTGCTCGCCCTCGACCTTGTGGGTCAGCTCGATCAGCGCGGGGACGTCCTCCGGGCGCATGGGTTCCTCGTGCACGGCCGCCTCGTCGCGGGCGCCCTGGAACTCCCTCAGCCATTGGGCCCGGGAGACGATGTGGTTGAACTCCCTTGCCGCGCGCAGGGCTTCCTTCTCCGGAGCGTTGCGGACGCGTTCCACCAGGTGCCGGCGGACCGTGCGGTGCATGGCCTTGTAGCGCTCCGGATCGCGCCAGCGGAAGTCGCTGTCGAGCGCGTCACGGACGACGTCGTACGGGCACACCCCGAAGGGGCCCGACTTCATGAACGACAACTGCCGTAGCCAGGCGAAGAGTTCGGTGGCGTCCTCGCCCGGGAGTGCCACGCGCAGCAACTCCTCGGTGGTGTCGGCGACATGGCCGCACACCTCCAGCGCCCGCCGGTGCGCGGGCGAGGGCGGTCTGCCGACGATGTGGGTCAGCAGGCGGTCGACGACCGTGCGCAGCGGGGCCCAGAAGACCTCGTCCGTCGAGGAGTTGTCGTGGGTCGCCGCTTCCGCGACCAGGCGCAGGGCGAGCGGATGGCCCGCGGCGAATCGGAGGAGCGACGGGTGCAGGGCGGGGTCCGCGCCCTGCGAGGTGAGCAGGGTCGCCGAGTCCGCGGGCCCCAACTCCCGTAGCGGCACGACCTGGAGGACCTCGCTCCACGCGAGGTCCGCCTTCCAGAGCGGGTCCGGTGCGTGCCGTCCGGCGACGACGACCAGGGCGCCGGCAGGTAACCGCGGCAGGAAGCGGTCGCGTATCCACTCCTCCATGTCCCGGTAGCGCTCGAAGTCGTCGACCAGCAGGACAGCGTTGTCGCGGGCGAAGACCTCGGCGGTCGCCTCCTCGAAGGCCGTCGGCGAGAGCTCGACCGTACGGGCGTCGACACCGACGACCGGCCGGTCCGCGGCGCGTGCCTCCGCGGCGAAGCGCTGGAGCAGCGCGCTCTTGCCCATGCCGCCCGGGCCGTGCAGCACGATGACCATCGGAGCGTCGGGTTCGCCGGCCAACGCCCGCCGGAACAGGGCGAGTTCCTCGCGCCTGCCGACGAAGTTCTGCAGGCGGGCGGAGGCCAGTCTGTCGGCCAGCAGGCCGGCGGAATCGTCCTTCGCCATGCCGTTCCCCTCCCCGGAGTCGCCCGCTTCGGGCCGCTGCGAAACCTACCGGGTCGGGCCGGGCCATGGCGCACGGCCGGACCTTACGCCGGTCTTACGGGCAACGGGACCGATCACCGGCCGGGCGTCCTAAACCTGGGAGGGGGCCGTCCGTGGAAACACCCGCCGACCCGCTTCTTTGTCCTATTCGTGCTCGTTGAGGAACGCAGAAGGGTCCGTAGCCCTCCTTCTGTGTGAAGGAAACAGCACAGGCAAGGAAACCGGGGACTGAGTGGCATGGGTTTGACCAGCGAGACTACCGTTTATGTGGTGGCGGCCGTGGCTGCCGTCTGCGTGGCGCTGCTGGTCTGGGTGTGGCCGCGGCTCGCCAGTCCGGGCGTGCGGCACGTGCTCGGGCGGCTGGCAGCCATTGGAGTGACTCAGGTCACCATCATCGCGGCGTTCGCGTGCTGGCTGAACTCCTCGTACCAGTTCTTCGGATCGTGGGGCGAGCTGTTCGGCAACGTCGACACCGCCCCCGTCGGCGTGACCCAGGCCGCCGACCACAACGGTGACGGCTCGATCGGCGGTGTCTCCGTGAAGGGGGCGCTGGTGCAGCCCGCCGGCGACGAGCAGCTGAGCCGGGTCAGCGGACTGCCCACCGGCAATCCCGCGGTGAACGGCAAGGTGGAGTCCGTGAAGGTCATCGGCCGCCGTACGGGAGTGGTCGACCCGGCGTTCGTCTACCTCCCGCCGCAGTACTTCCAGAAGGCCTACGCCCGCCAGCGCTTCCCCGTGGTCGTCGCGCTCAGCGGCTACCCGGGCAGCATCTTCAACCTCGCGCAGTATCTGCGGGTCTCGCAGACCGCCGGGCAGCTGCAGAAGAGCGGGCAGATGCAGCCGACCATCATGGTGATGATCCGGCCGACGATCGCCCCGCCGCGCGACACCGAGTGCGTGAACGTCCCGGGCGGCCCGCAGACCGAGACCTTCCTCGCCAAGGACCTCCCGCAGGCCCTCAAGTCCGTCTACCGGGTGGGCCACGACGCCAGCGCCTGGGGCGTCATGGGCTACTCCTCCGGTGGCACCTGCGCCCTGCAGCTGACGATGCGCAACCCCCACGTGTACACGACGGCCGCCGCGCTCTCGCCCGACTACAGGATCAAGGACGACCCCACCACCGGCAACCTCTTCGGCAGCGGTCTCGGCCGGGTGAACCGGGTCAACGGGCATGACCTGATGTGGCGGTTGAAGCACCTGCCCATCCCGCAGGTCTCCGTCCTGGTCGCCGACAGCAAGCACGGCGAGCGGGGCTATCCGCAGACCGTCGCCTTCATCAAGGCCGTCAAGGCGCCCATGCGCGTCGCGTCGATCCTCCCCGAGTCAGGCAGCCACAACTTCCCCACCTGGGTGCGGGAGATGCCCGCGTCCCTGAAGTGGATGAACCAGCAACTCACCTTCCCCCAGGACGTCGTGCCCCGGCACATCCCCAAGAAGAAGGGCAACAGCTCCGTGCGGGCGGAGGCCACCGAGTCCAAGAAGCCGACCGCCGGGGCCCACAAGTAGCGCGCGGCGGCGGTCACTTCCCGTTGCTACGCCCCAGCGTTCCGGGCAGTTCGCCCCGCCGCCGGATGCCCAACTTCCGGTAGGAACTGGTGAGATGGGTCTCCACCGTGCGGCGGGCCAGGTGCAGCAGATCGGCGATCTCGGTGTTCGTCCGGCCGTCGGCGGCCAGTTCGGCGATCCGCCGCTCACTGGTCGTGAGCGACCGGGAACCGGTACGGGCGGGCGCCGAGCGCCGGGCCCCGCTCTCGCCCAACGCCCCTTCTGCCAGGGCCCATTGACGCGTCGCCCCCAGCCGCTCGGCACGCTCCGCGGCCTCCCGCAGACAGGCCCGGGCCCGCCCCCGCTCCCCGGCCGCCGTCAGCCCACGGCCCCGCACGATCAGCGCCGACACCAACTCGCCCTCCGTCCCCACCGGCCCGTCCCGCAGCAGTCGTACGGCCTCCTCCGCGAGCTCCAGACCGCGCCGGCCGCCGGTCGCCGCGGCCAGGACGCGCAGTGAACGGCCCACCGTGCGGGGCGTGTTCCACACCCGGGCCAGCCGCAGCTCCTCCTCGGCCAGTGCGATGGCCTCCCGGGGACGGGCGAGCGCGATCCGGCACTCGGCGGCCGCCGTGCGCCACGGGGTGACGACTGGGCTGACCACCTCACGGGCCGACTGCCGACGCCCGCACTCCAGAAAGTCGTGCAGCGCGCCCGCCGTGTCGCCGGTCGCGGCGCGCAGCACTCCCCGCGCGTAGAGAAAGCGGTTCAACTCCCAGGAATCGGGCGCCGACCGCAGATCGAAACCGTCCGCGAGCCGCAGCGCCCGCGCCTCCTCACCGGTCGCCACGAGCGACAGCAGCACATGGGCCTGCCGGTTGGAGGGTCCGCTGCGCGCCCGGTCGCGCGGGCACGGGTCCGTCAGCAGCCGCGCGTGCTCACCGCGCGCGGCCAGGATGTCGGCCCGTACGTTGACCAGCGCCTCGTGCATCGGGTGCAGCACGTCGGGCCGCTGACCCACCAGTCCGCGCTCCACCAGCCGTTCCGCTTCCGGGAGTTCGTCGGCCCACTGGGCCACGGCGGCGGCCGTGCCGATCAGGAACGGCTCGGTCAGCGGATCGGCCGGCTGCGCGAGCAGTGCCCGCATCCGTCGCATCGCCTCCGCGGCCGAGGTCAGCCCGGCCGTCGCCGCATGCCGGACGACCAGCGCGTGACCGGCCGTACCGACCAGCTCCGGCGAGTGCTCGGCGGCGTCGCACAGCCACTGGTACACCTCCTTGCGCACGGACTGGTCCTGTTCGGACAGCAGCACCGAGGCGGTCTGGAGGGTGCGGATCAGGTGCGGACGGTCCGTCAACTCGTCCTCCACCGTGCGCAGTACGTCCACGGCGGCCACCGTCCGGCCCCGGCCGGCCAACGCCGTGCCGAGCGCCACCGCCGCGCGCACGGTGTCCTGCGGCGCCCCCGACAGCCGTAGCGCCTCGCTGAGGCGGGGGATGCCGGCCGAGGTCGTCTGCGCTTTGTACTCCAAGGAGCCCAGTTCGGTGAGGAGTTGCTGTCTGCGGGCGTCCGGGAGTGGTTCTTCCAGGACGCGGCGCAGGAAGGCGGCCGCGTCGGACGTGCGGCCGTCGCGCAGGGCGAGCGAGGCCGCCTCCTGGAGTGCGGTCGCCGTCCAGGGCGCGCCGACCGGGTCGGACAGCAGCAACTGCCGGGCCACCGTGTCGGGGGAGACGCCGTGGCGCTGCATCGTCTCGGCCGCCGCCGCGTGCGCGGCCCGCCGCCGGGCCGCGGGGACGCCGGTGAGCACCGCGTCGCGCAGGAGGGGGTGCGCGTAGCGTGGACGTCCGTCGGGGTCGGGGCGCAGCACCCCGAGCCCGGTCATCGCGGTGAGCCAGCCGGACACTCGCGCCGGGTCGGCAGCGGCCAACTCGGCGATCACAGCCGCCAGTTCGTCGGTGGGGCAGGTGTCGTGGCCGCTCGGCAGCTGCTGCGGGACGTCACCGTCCCAGCCTTCGTCCAGCGCGGCCAGCGCCCGCGCGACCTCGCCGGTGGCCGGGCCCGCGCTGTCCAGCCACCAGGACACGGCCGCCGGATACGCGCCCGGGTACAGCGCGGCGGACGACGTCGGCACGCTCGCATGCCGTCCGGCGCCGAGGTCGTCGAGCAGGGCCCGCAGCAACAAGGGGTTGCCGGCGCCCGCCCGTACGCAGTCCTCGACCCACGGCTCGGGGGCGTCCGGGTGGGCCGAACTCACCAGCTCGGCGGCCGAGTTCGCGGTCAGGGGACCGAGCGTGAGGGTGCGGACCAGGGCGGGCGACAGGGTGTGGGTCAGGCCCGGGGCCGCTGGATCGACGTCGTACTGGCTGCGTTCCGTGACGACCAGCAGGATCCGTAATCGGTCGACGTGCCGGGCGGACTCGACCAGCCAGCGGTGCGAGGCCGGGTCGGCGAGATGGACGTCGTCCACCGCGATCAGCAGCGGGGCCCGGTCGGCGTAGGAGCGCAGCACCCGCCGGAACAGCTCGGCGCTCGCCCGCTCGTCGCCGGCGAACTGTGCGTCGCCCAACTCCGGTACCGGGGACATCAGTTGCAGGACGGTGGCGTACGGGCTCGCCTGGTCGCGGGGTGAGCAGCGGGCCCGTAGCACCCGCATGCCGTGCGCCTGCGCGTCCGCCACGGTGGCTTCCAGCACGGTCGTGCGGCCCGTCCCGGTGGCCCCGCGCAACAGCACCAGCCGGCCGGCACCGGCCCGGGCCCATGCGGCCTCCGCCGCCAACAGCCGTGTCGCGTCCCGGTGTTCGGGTGGTGTCCCGGACGCTCCGGCGTCAGGTGTCGACCCCGTCATCGCGGTCCTCCTCGTATCCGTCTTACCCGTGGTGCCGGTCGCCGCCGCTGTCCTGGCCGCTCACTCGCTGTGGTCCGCCGTACGTCCGATCTCGTGGTGCTGCTCGTGGTGCTCCACGATTGTGCGCGCCCCACCCGCCCCGTGAGGGTGAGGAGTACACGGCCGCCACCAGTGCAACTGGGGTGGCACGTAAGTGGATTCGAGGGAGAACGTTGCTCAGCTCATCGCGGCCCGCACACCCCGGTACGGCCGACTCCGGAGACCGGATACCCGTGGCGGTGCACGCCCCGGACCCGATCTCCCGCGAGGGAGCCCTCAGCCAGCTGCGCAGATACCCGGAGATCGACCTCCGCGAGGAGAACGACACCGGTCCCGGCAGAGTGGCCCTGTTCATCGCCGACACACTCGACGAGACCGCGCTCACCCGGCTGCGCCGACTGGTGCGCAGCGAGGGCGGGCGGGCCGTGCTCGTCGTCGGGGCGCTGCGCGAGGCCGAGTTGCTCGATGTGATCGAGTGCGGGGTCGGTGCCATCGTGTGGCGCGAGGAGGCGACCGCGCAGCGCCTGGTGCAGGCCGTGGTCGCCGCGGCGCGCGGTGACGGCGACCTGCCGGCCGATCTGATCGGCCGACTCGTCGAACAGGTCGGCACGCTGCACCGCAGCGCGGCGGGCCGGTCCGGAGGACACCCCTCGGGGCTCTCGCCGCGTGAGGTGGACGTCCTGCGGCTGGTCGCCGAGGGGCTGGACACCGGAGAGATAGCCAGCAAGCTCTCCTATTCGGAACGCACCGTCAAAAACGTCATGCACGGGCTGACCACACGCCTTCACCTGCGCAATCGGGCGCATGCCGTGGCGCATGCCCTTCGGGAAGGCTACATCTGACCGAACGGGCACTCGAAGGCGGACACGCGGGCAGCGTGTCGTGCCCTGTCCCCGTCCCCAAGGTGCTTGCGGGGAACGGCGGTTGGGACGGCACGATCGGGGGACGGCCGACAGGGGCGTATCGGGCGCCGACGCGGACCGCGGGGCACGACAGCACGGCAGGGCGGGAGTTCGGCGGTGATCCACGAGGTGGACGAGGTTCTCAAGGACCTGATCGGCGGCGGCGCACTGGCCGGTTCGGGCATCGAGGTCTCCTTCGACGCCCCGACCCGCGACTGGGCGGCCCGCCGCAACACCCCCACGATCAACACCTACTTGTACGACATCCGGGAGGACGTGCACCGCCGCCAGCGCGGGCATGTCGCCGTGCGCGACGAGCGGGACGTGGTCGTCAAACGCCGCCAGCCGCCGCGCTGGTTCCGGCTGTCGTATCTGGTGACGGCGTGGACGAAGCGGCCGCAGGACGAACACCGGCTGCTGTCCGCCGTGTTGTCGACCCTCATCCCGCGCGAACTGCTCGCCCCCGACGAACTTCCGGGTTCGCTGCGTCAGTTGGGCCTGTCGGTGCCGATCTCGGTGGCCGGCATCCAGACCGAGTCCCGTTCCCTCGCGGAGATCTGGTCCGCCCTCGGCGGCGAACTCAAGCCGTCCCTCGACCTCGTGGTCACCGCGCCCTTCCTGGCCTACCCCGAGTACGACGCCGGCCCGCCTGTCACCGAGGGCGCGGCGGTCCGCGTGAGCGGCCTCGACGGCACCGAGCCTGGCGTGGAGGAACGCGCGCACCGTCCGCGCCAGGTGGCGGCGGTACGGGAGGCGCGGGAGGTCGCCCGGCGCAAGAAGGCGCCGGGGACGCCGACATGACGGTCACGGATGATGCCGGGGACGTCGATGTGGCGGTGACGGGCGGGGCGAGGGGCGCCGACACGGCCGTCACGGACGGCGCGTCGGGCTTCGCCGCCGAGCCGGAGACCGATGCCCTCCTCGCCCGGCTCGGTCGTCTCCGCGAGCGCGTCGCCCTGCTCGTCGACCGGCGGTCCGCCGTCGACCCCACGGCCACCGACCCGATGCGCGGCCTCTACCTCCCGGAAGAGGCGGTACGGCACCTGCTGCTCCGCTCGCCCGAACCAACGCCACCCGCACCGGAGTTGGCGCCCAGCCCGGCCGACCGGCTCGCCGCCCTGCGCCTGACCGACCTCGACACGGCCCTCCTCCTCATCGCCCTCGCCCCCGACCTCGACCGCACCTTCGAGCCCCTCTACGGCTACCTCAACGACGACGTCAGCCGCCGCCGGGCCACCGTCGGACTCGCCCTGGACCTGTGCGGCGTACCGGCACACCAGGCCGAAGGCCGGGCCCGGTTCCTTCCGGCGGAACCGCTGTCCGCCCTCGGCCTGCTCACCGTGGAGGAACCCGAACGCCCCTTCCTCAGCCGCTCGTTGCGGGTGCCGGACCGGGTCGTGGCGCATCTCCTCGGCGACGACACCCCGGACGCCACCCTCACCGGGTACCTCCACCCGCTGCCGGTGCCGAGCGTGTCGTACGAGGGACAGGAGACGGGCGGGCAAGAGCCGGGCGGAGACGAGGAGTTCAGCGTCTTCGTGGACCGGCTGGGCGCGCTGCTCGCCGAAGGTCCGCCCCTCGCAGTGTATGTGAGGGAGCGTCACGAGGGCGACGGGCTTGTGTGCGTGGCAGCCGCGTTGCATGCGGCGGGGGTGGGCGCCGTGCGGTTCTCCGGGCCCGTCGAGCGGGTGCCGGAGCTGTTGCGCGAGGCCCGGCTCAGTGGCCGTGCGGTCGTCGTGGGCGGGCTGTCCGATCAACCCGGCGCGCTGGTACGGGCGTTGACCGATGCCGTCGATGTCTCCGTGCTGATCGCGGGCGCGCGGCCGTACGACCCGCAGTGGTGCGAGAGCGATCCGCTGATCCTGGAGGCGCCCCGGCAGCGGGCCGCGGCGGTGCGGGCCTGGACGGACGCCGTCGGTGAGCAGCGCGGGTTCGACGTGCGGGCGACCGTCGCGCCGTATCACCTCGGCGCCGACCGCATCGCGCGTGCGGCTCGGGCGGCACGGGGGCTCGCGGCGTTCGACGGCACCCCGATGACCGCCGCCCATCTGCGGCTCGCGGCGCGGCAGCAGTCGGCGTCGGGGCTCGAACAGCACGCCCGGCGGATCAGGCCCGCCGTGGACTGGCGGGACCTGGTGCTGCCCGAACGGTCCCTGACCCAGTTGCACGAACTCGCCCTGCGCGCCCGGCATCGCGACCGGGTCCTCGGTGACTGGCGCTTGAGTGCGGGCGGCGGCCGGGGGCGTGGTGTGCTCGGGCTGTTCGCGGGGGAGTCCGGTACCGGCAAGACGCTGTCGGCGGAGGTCGTCGCGGCCGAACTAGGCCTGGATCTCTATGTCGTTCAGCTGTCGTCGATCGTCGACAAGTACGTCGGCGAGACCGAGAAGAACCTGGAGCGGATCTTCACGGAGGCCGACCGCACCGACGCCGTGCTCCTCTTCGACGAGGCCGACGCCGTCTTCGGCAAGCGGTCCGAGGTGAAGGACTCGCACGACCGGTACGCCAACATGGAGAGCGCCTATCTGCTCCAACGGCTGGAGTCCTTCGACGGGATCGCGCTGCTCACCACCAACCTGCGCGCCAACATCGACGAGGCGTTCACCCGGCGGCTCGACCTGGTCGTCGACTTCCCGTTCCCGGACCCGGCGCAGCGGCTCGCGCTGTGGCGGCACGGCCTGACCCATGTGCCGAGCGTGCCCGACCTCGAACTCGGGCCGCTGGCCCAGGAGTTCGAGCTGGCCGGCGGTTCCATCCGCAGCGCGGTCGTCACCGCCGCGTACCTCGCCGCCGGACGCGGGGACACGGTAACGGCGGCGGACCTCCTCGAAGGGGCCCGCCGTGAATACCGCAAGGCGGGGCGGCTGGTGCCGGGAGAGGGCAGCTGGTAGCCACCCCGCCTCGCGGGTCGATCAAGAACGGCCGGTCGTCAACCGCCGGTCGTCAGAGGTCAGTTCGGCACCGTCAGCCTGATCGCGACCAGCCAGTGGTTGTTGTCGAGGGTGCCCGAGAAGCCGTACTCGGGCCGGGGCTTGGTGCAGTTCTGCGGGCTCCAGTCCCAGCCGGAGTTGCGGACGATCCAACAGAGCTGACCACTGCCGATGTTGTTCGCGAAACCCGTCACGTACGCGGCGCCCGGCTTCGCGCTGCCGATGTAGTTGTCCTTGCCGTCGGCGATGATGGCCGTCCATCCCGAAGGCTGGTACTTGCCGTAGCCGTTGGTCGACGCGGGGTCGTGGATGAAGGCGTTCGCGGCCGAACCGGCGGTCCCGGAGACCGCGATGTTCACGGAGAGGATCTGCTCGTCGTCGGTGGAGGTGGCGGCCGTGGCGCCGTCGCACTCCGGGGCCTGCCAGCCCTTGCCGCCGATGTAGATCCGGTAGCAGACATGGCGTCCGGAGTCCTGCGCGGCCAGCTTGTTCACGGCCGTCGCCGCCGTCACGGGCTTCGGCTTGGCGGACGGCTTGGAGTCCCCGCCGCCGCCCGATCCGCCACCCGCCGCGGCGGCCGTGGAGGTCTCGGCCGCCGGGGGCGCGCTCGTCACCACGGGTGAGGGCGGCGGGGGCGCGGCGCTCAGGGTGGGGCTGGGCGCGAGCGTACTGACCCCCGCGTCCTTCAACTGCTCGGTGGCGGCGGTCTGCACCTGCGGCTTGTACGCGATCCACAGCATCACGAAGGTGAGCGCGAGCGCGGCGAGGACACCGAGGAACGTGGCCAGCCAACGCGGCAGGAAACCGCGCTGGAGGTAAGTCCCCTCCACGGGAAGGGGGTTGGCGCCGGACCGCAACACGCTGAGCGTGTACGGCCGTTGCTCCTTCGGCCCGAACCAGATGATCTTCCGGGGCTTCAGCGACGCCTTGACGAAGGCGGCCCGGCCCGGCTCGATCTGCACATTGCCCGGGTGGATGTCGTACGACAGCTGGTCGCCGTTGTCACTGCCGCTGATCGACGCCGTCAGCTTGGTGTTGCCCAGGTTGTCCACGGCGAGTTGGGGGCGGCCCCGGAAACGGCCCTTGACCGTCGGCGGCACCAATTCCGCCCGCACCTCCGTGAACGGGGTGATGGTCAGATTGCCCTCGGGGACGGTGACCGCCTCCGGGTGCTCGGTCGGTGTGATCCGCACCGCGTACGGGTTCGGGCCCGCCGTCGCGTCCGGGGTGCGCGGCGGCGAGAACGTCAGGTCGACCGTGCCCGTCGTGCCCGGATAGAGCCGCAGCGTCTGCGGCTCCACAGCGGTCCAGGGCGCGATGCTCCCGACCGGCTCGAAGCGGTACTCGTCCACGACGTCGCCGGTGTTGCGCAGCCGCAGCCGCACGCGGGTACTGCTACCGGGATCGACGGTCGCGGACGCTGGCTCCAGGGAGGTCCACAGACTCATGTGCCGACGCTACGACGGATGGTGAGGGCGCGTCAGGAGTCGCCGGGGCAACAGGAGTTGCCCAAAAGGGCCGCCCGGCAAACCCCCCACTGCCCCCGCAGCGACGGCGTCCATCGCAGTGTGCCGCCCCTGGCCGCGCTGTGGAGTGCCCCTGAGGGCAAGGAAGTTGCCCCAAGGCAGGCACTCGGGGACGTTTCGGCGGCGGGGTCGCGCGCGTGACGCTTGAGGGCATCCTGTCTCGTACCCCGAGGAGAGCAGAGCATGCCGTCCTACCTGTCGCCCGGCGTCTATGTCGAGGAGGTGGCCAGCGGCTCGCGCCCGATCGAGGGAGTGGGCACCTCGGTGGCGGCCTTCGTGGGCCTGGCCCCGACCGGTCCGCTGAACGAGCCGACCCTGGTGACCAACTGGACGCAGTACGTGGCTGCCTTCGGTGAGTTCACCGACGGGTACTACCTCGCCCACTCCGTCTACGGCTTCTTCAACAACGGCGGTTCGGCCGCCTACGTCGTCCGCGTCGGCGGCACCGCCGAGGGCACCTCGGCCGAGTCCAACTCCCCGTCCGCCGTGACGGGTTCGGCCGCTCCGGCCGCGCTGCCGCCCGGCGAGCCGGCCCAGCTCGGCACCTTCGCCGTGACCGCTCTGGCGCCCGGCGACCTGACCGTCGAGGTGGCCGACGCCGAGGGCGAAGGCCCCGCCGAACGCTTCCGGCTGGTCGTCAAGGACGCCGGCAAGGACGTCGAGAGCTTCGACGTGACCGCCAAGAAGGGCGGCCGCAACTACGTCGTCACCCAGGTCAAGGAGCGCTCCAAGCTCATCGCGGTGACCGAGGCCGCGCCCGCGGCGCAGCTGGCCCGCCCGGAGAACCAGACGGTCGCCCTCGCCGCGCCCGCCTCCGCCCCGGCCGCACCCGCCGTACCCGGCAAGGGAAATGACACCGCGTCACATCCCGGCCCGGCCACCTACCTCGGCGACTCCTCCGACCGCACCGGCTTCGGCGGTCTGGAGGCCGTGGACGAGATCTCCATGGTCGCGGTGCCCGACCTGATGGCCGCCTACCAGCGCGGCGCGATCGACCTGGAGGCTGTCAAGGCAGTCCAGTTGGGCCTGATCGCGCACTGCGAGCTGATGGGCGACCGGGTCGCGGTCATCGACCCGCCGCCGAGCCTGAACGCCCGTCAGATCCGGGTCTGGCGGCAGGAGACGGCCGGTTACGACTCCAAGTACGCGGCCCTGTACTACCCGTGGATCAAGACCTTCGACCCGTCCAGCGGACAGTCCCGGCTGATCCCGCCGAGCGGCCACATCGCCGGCGTCTGGGCCCGCAACGACTCCGAGCGCGGTGTGCACAAGGCGCCCGCCAACGAGGTCGTACGCGGCGCGGTCGACCTGGAGACCCAAATCACCCGCGGCGAGCAGGACTTGCTCAACCCGATCGGCGTCAACTGCATCCGCGCCTTCCCTGGCCGGGGCATCCGCGTCTGGGGCGCCCGCACCATGTCCTCCGACCCGGCCTGGCGTTACCTCAACATCCGCCGGTACTTCAACTACCTGGAGGAGTCGATCCTGATCGGCACCCAGTGGGTGGTGTTCGAGCCGAACGACCACGCCCTGTGGGCGCGGATCCGGCGCAACATCTCGGCGTTCCTGGTCAACGAGTGGCGCAGCGGTGCCCTGTTCGGCCAGCGGCCGGAAGAGGCGTACTACGTCAAGTGCGACGAGGAGACCAACCCGCCGGAGTCGGTCGACGTCGGCCGGGTCGTCTGCGAGATCGGCATCGCACCGGTCAAGCCGGCCGAGTTCGTGATCTTCCGCCTGGCTCAGTTCTCCAGCGGCAGCGGTGAGTTGGAGGAGTAGT
Source organism: Streptomyces sp. NPDC050528 (assembly GCF_044457795.1). Lineage (NCBI taxonomy): Bacteria > Bacillati > Actinomycetota > Actinomycetes > Kitasatosporales > Streptomycetaceae > Streptomyces > Streptomyces sp. NPDC050528. The sequence continues at coordinate 171,408 of NZ_JBITHH010000006.1, read as the reverse complement.
CCGCCATCTCCATCCCCGGCCCCATCAGCCAGCAGTCAGCCGCCGTAACGCCAGAAGGAACGCGAATTCATGAGTCTCCAGCCGGGTGACGCCCTCACCTCACACAATTTCGGCCTGCAGATCGACGGCGTGATGGTCGAGTACCTCGCGGAGGTCAGCGGCCTCAGCATCGAGCAGGACGTCATCACGTACCAGCAGAACACCCCCAACGGCCAGAACGTCGTCAAGAACCTGCCGGGCGTGAAGAAGAACGGCACCTGCACGGTGATCCGGGGCATGACCCAGTCGGCCTCGTTCACCCAGTGGATCAACGAGTCGATCTCCGGCCAGATGACCACCGCGCGCAAGAACGCGTCGATCATCATGATGGACTTCCAGAACAACCCGGTGAAGCGCTACCACCTGCGCAACGCCTGGTGCAGCAAGATCGACGCGAGCACGGTGAAGGCGGGCGAGGCCGCCGCGCTCACCGAGTCCGTGACCATCGTGTTCGAAGAACTGGTCATCGAATAATGAGGCGTTCGGCGGCCGCGGGAGCAACTACGGCTGTGGCTGCGCCGGGTGCGGGTCCGGGGACGGCGGCCGAGGTGGGGGCCGGTCCGATTCCGGCCCCGGCGCCGGCCGCCGCGGCGCCCGCTCCGGCCGTACGGCAGACGCTGCGGACCGAGTTCCCTTTCCAGCTGCCGCGTGGCTATGTGGACGAGTCCGGCACGGTCCACCAGGACGGTGTGATGCGACTGGCCACCGCACGCGACGAGTTGGTGCCGCTGCGGGACGTCCGCGTCCAGGAGAATCCGGCGTATCTGTCGGTCGTGCTGCTCGGCCGGGTGATCACGCGGCTGGGCAGCGTCCCCATGGTCCACGACGGGATCGTGGAGAACATGTTCGCCTCGGACCTCGCCTTCCTCCAGGACTTCTACCGCCAGATCAACGCGGAAGGCCACACCCGCGCGGCAGTTCAGTGCCCGCACTGCGCGGAGCCCTTCGAAGTGGAGCTCGGCGGGAGCCGCCTGGGGGAATCGTGACGTACGCGACCGACCGGCTGCACGAGGAGATCGCGTACGTCGCCTACCACTTCCACTGGAGCCTGGAGGACATCCTGGACCTCGAACACCACGACCGCCGCCGCTACACCGGCGAGATCGCGTCCCTGGTGACACGGTCCGGGGCGGAGGGCTGAGCGGTGGGGTTCTTGGACCGGTTGCGGGGGCGGGCGGATAGGTCTGTCGCCGGTGAGGACGCCAACTCCGGCGCTGGGAAGGGAGTTGGCGAGCTTCAGGGTTCCGGCGAGGCGGGTGGCTCCGCAGGGCCGGTGAGTTCTGGTGCTACGGCTGCTACGGCTTCTGCGCCTGCGGTGGCCCTGGCCGCGTGGCCGGGGTTGCCGCCGATTCAGCGGTCCTCTGCTGTTGGGGGCACCGGAGTTGCCGACGCCGGCTTCGGTACGCGGCTGCCCACGTGGCAGAACCCGTCGTTCACGGGGGCGGGGTTCCGTGCGGTGCTGGACGCGGAGCGGAGTGCCCGGATCGCGGGGTCCTCGCTGCCTGCGGGGTCGGCGCGGCCGGCGCGGGCGGTACCGAGCCTCGGGCAGCCTGCGGGTGAACTTCCCTTGGCGGGGCGGCCGTTGGTTGCGCAGCCGGGGCCGGTGGCGCCGTTGCGGGCGAGTGCGGGGCGCGAGGTGACGGGGCCGGGGCCTGCGGTGCAGCGGGCTGTGCGGGCTGTGCCTCTTGTGTCGAGTGAGGCTGTGGGTGTGAGCGGTACTGCTTCGGCTCCTGTGGTGGTGGGTTCGGGCGGGGCGGTGGGGCCGGTTCCCGGTATTCGGGTGACTGCGGTGTCGTCGTCGGAGCAACTCCGGCCGAGGACCGGGTCGTTGACGAGGTCGAGTGCGACTGCGGTGCAGCGGCGGCTGGTTGGTCGGCGGAACTCGGCGGTTGTGGGCGACAGTTCGGGTGGCGAGTCCCCGTCCGTGTCAACTGGCGGGGGGCGAGGGGAAGGCGAGCCGGGTGGTGACTCGCCTGTCCCACCTGCCGTCCGGGTGCCCGGTGACGTCGTTGATCAACTTGGCAGTGCCGCAAGCGTAGTTCGCGGTGCGGGGAACGCTCACAGCGCGGGCGGGAACGTTGCCGGGAGCGTTGCCAGGAGGAAGGAACCTGCCGGCCTCAACGCGACCGAGCCCGAAAGCCGCCCCAGCAGGCGCGATAGCGCGGCTCCCGTTTCCGGGGGCGGGACGGACAGCGTGCAGCGGGCGGTTGCGAGGCCGGGTGCGGCAGCCGCTGCTTCGACGGCTCCGAAGCCCACGCTGGCATCGATGCCGGCGTCGACGCCGACGCCGACGCCGAACTCACCAGCGCTGTCAGCCGAGTTGCCGCCCGTCATGCCCGTCATGCCCGTCACGCCCGTCACGCCCGTCGTTCCGGCGCGGCCGACGACCCCGAACACCTCCCGCGCACCGATGCCCGTACAACGCGCCGTGAGTGCTCCTGCCCCAGGCGATGGGGGCACCACCCAGCCCCAACCGCAGCCCCATACCCCGGCACCCCTGGCCGAACCGACGGACTCCGCCCGCACCCGGACCAGCGATCCAACCCCCGGTCCTACGCCCCCTCCCGCGCCCCAGATTCAACGCAGCGAGGCTCGCCGCCCGTCTCGCATTCCCCTCGGCGCCCCTCTCACCACGCGCCCGAACGAGATACGGCAGCCCTCCGCACCCGTAGCGCCGGTGCCTGGTTCGACCGCTCACTCCACACAGGGCAACACGTCCAACACCCCTGCACCGCAAGGTGATTCGCCCAGCGGTCCGGCGCCCACGTCGACCTCGGCATCAGGCTCGGCAAGCCCCGCCCCCCGTTCCCCGGCTCCCGCTCCCGCCCGACGCCGTTCACCCCTAGGCGCTCCGGTCACCGCCACACCCGCAGACGCCAAGCCCCTCATCGGCTCGCCGTTCACGCAGGCCGGCCCTGGGCACCGTACGGAAACGGGTTCGAGGCCAACAGCCGGACCCGGGGCGGCGATTCAGCGAAGCGTCGCTTCCAACACGTCTGTGCCGCCCCCGGCCACGGCCCCCTCAGTCACCACACACCAGCCCGCCGCATACCCAACGACCGCACATCCGCTTGCCGCACCCCCAACCACCGAGCACGGGCCGACCACAACTCCGGCCAACCCGGCGACACCGGGGCCGGGGCCGACGGTCCAGCGGAGTGTTGCCCCGGGCGTGCCGGTACCGGCTGTGCAGGCTCCCTCGGTCACGGGCCCCGCACCCGCCGCGTCCCCGTTCACCGAAGTCCCGGCCACCCCGGCACCTCCGGCGACACCGGGTCCGGGGCCGACGGTGCAGCGGAGTGTTGCCTTGAGCGTGCCGGTACCGGTTGCGCAGGCTCCCTGGGCAACGCCCCCCACACCCGCCGCGTCCCCCATCACCGAAGTCCCGGCCACCCCGGCACCTCCGGCGACCCCGGGTCCGGGGTTGGCGATTCAGCGGAGTGTTGCCCCGGGTGTGCCGGTACCGGCCGCGCAGGCTCCCTCGGTCACGGGCCCCGCACCTGCCGCGTCCGCGATCACCGAGCACGGGCCGACCACAGCTCCGGGCAACCCGGCGACCTCGGGTCCGGGGTTGGCGATTCAGCGGAGTGTTGCCCCGGGTGTGCCGGTACCGGCTGTGCAGGCTCCCTCGGTCGCGGACCCTGCACCCGCCGCGTCCGCGATCACCGCAGCGTCGGCCAACCCGGCACCTCCGGCGACACCGGGTCCGGGGCCGACGATTCAGCGAAGCGTCGTGCCCGGCACGCCGGTACCGGCTCCGCCGGCTCCCTCGGCCACCGCCTCCTCACGTGCAACGCCTACGACCACCGCAGACCGGACGCCTGTAGCCCCGGCCACGAGCCTGTCACCGGGTGCGTTTCCGTCCTCGGTCGGTGTCCGGCCCCCGGCGATGACTCCGACCTCAGCCGTGACGCCGTCTCCGAGCGGGCCTTCGCCCTTGGCCGTGCCCCCAACCCCGGCTCCGCCCAGCCCGACCACTCCTGCCCCGGCCGCGCCCGCCCTCACCACCTCCCCGCTCACCCCGCCCCACCCCAACCCCCTAGGGGCGCGGGGAACTGCGCGACAAGCCCCCACGCACCCGCACCCTGCAAAGAACCCGAATCACCCACCCCCGGTGCAGCGCCCCGCGCCCCCATCGCCCTTCAGCCCCGTACAACGTCACCGCCGCACGACACCCACCAGCCCTGCCACACCCGTAGTACCCGGCACGAGCGCAGCCCCTAGCACCCTCGGAGTACCGAGCACCCCCGTACACCCCGGCACCCCTGCCCTACCCGTAGTACCCCTACGCCCCTCCACCCCCGCACCCCACACCCCCCTCCCGGTCTCCACCCCACCCGGCCCCGGCCCCCTCTCCACCCCATCCCGCTCGCCGGCCCCCTTCCCCACAGTCCAACGCAACCCCTCCTCCCCCCTGAACCACGCTCTCCCCACCCTCACCAAAACCCCCATCGCACCCCCGCCCACCACACTCGCCGCCCCCGCCACACGCCCCTCCACCCCACCCCCGCCGTACACCGCATCCCCCTCCCAGTCACCCCCACCCCCCGACCCGCCACCCCCGTACTCCTCCACCACAACCGCCAACGCCAGCAACCCCCCACCCCCGGCCTACGAGGCAATCCCCGCAGGCCAGTTCGACCCCCGAGACCTGACGGACTTCCAGCTGGACGAACTCGTGCACCGGATCATCGGCCGCATCACCCGCCTGATCCGCACGGAACTCCGCCTGGACCGCGAACGAATCGGCAAACTCCGCGACCCCCGCCACTAACCGGAACCCGGAACCCGGAACCACCCCCCCGACGCACCACCCACCACGTACCGCCCCCGCCCCCAACGCAAAAGCAGAAAGGCAGGCCCACCCCCGATGTCCCGCCTCGACCCGGGCTCCACCATCTGGTTCACCCTCAGCATCGACGGCGAGAGCCTCGGCTACTTCAACGGGTGCGACGGGCTGTCGTCGACGGTGGAGATCGAGCACCGGCAAGAGGGCGGCAACAACGGCTTCGTCTGGCAACTCCCCACCCGTGTCACCTTCTCCACCATCCGGCTGACCCGCCCGCTCACCCCGGACACCGCGAAGGTCGCCAAGTGGATCTCCTCCGTGCAGACCGGGATCAAGCGCCCCACGGGCCAGATCGCGGCGCTGCGCGCGGACGGTTCGGAGGTCGCGCACTGGGGGCTGATCGACGTGCTGCCCGTCAGCTGGCAGGGCCCCTCCCTCGACCCGTCCGGGCCAGCCGTCGCCACCGAGGTCCTGGAGATCGCCCACCACGGATTCACGGACTGAGCGGGGGCGAACGAGACCATGGCCACCACCAGCAGGGGCGCCGGCAAGAGCCTTGTCCGGGCCAGCCTCGCGATACATGAGCCACCTGTCGGGGGCAGCACCACCCCGGGCGGGCTCATCAAGACCTTCGCCTTCGACTTCAACCCCGCGCAACTGTCCCTCACCCGCCGCGCCCAGTGGAAGACGACCCCCGCACAGATAGAACGGGACGGTTCCCTCCCGGAGTTCATGGGTTCGCAGCCGCGTGAGATGGGCGTGGAGATCTTCCTCGACTCCTCCGACGAACCGACCAGCAACTCCGTGCTGAAGAAGGTCGAGTCGCTCCTCGCGTGCTGCGACGTGACCACCAAGTCCATTGCCGCCAAACAGCCTTCACCGCCGTGGGTCGTGTTCCAGTGGGGTTCCTTCTCCACCGCCCGCTTCACCGCCTACGTCTCCTCCGTCGAAGCCGCTTACTCGCTCTTCGGGACGACAGGCGTCCCCATCCGCGCCACTTGCCGCCTCCAACTGCACGAGATACCGAGCAACACCAAGGGCCAGAACCCGACTTCGGGCGCGCTCACCGCGCAGCGCGTCCACCGGGTCGTAGCGGGGGACTCCCTGCAGTCGCTGGCCTGGCGGGAGTACGGCGACTCCGCCGCGTGGCGGGCGATCGCCGAGGCCAACGGGATCGACGACCCGACGCGGCTCGCGAACGGTGTCGAACTCGTGCTGCCGTCCGCCGAGGAGGTGCGTTCCTGATGGTGAAGTCCGCGTTCTCGAACGTCGTCGAGGTGAAGATCGGCGGCGCCAAGATCCCTTCCGAGTACGCCCGTTACCTCGTCGACAGCTACGTCGACCAGGGCGTCGGCGTCCCGGCCGCGTTCCGGCTCACCTTCCGGGACCCGTACCGGCTCATCCTCGGCAAGCTCGGCGTCACCTTCGGCACGAAGGTCGTCATCGCGCCGGTCGCCGACGGACAGGGCGCCTCCGATCCGCTGCTCACCGGTGAAGTCACGGGACTTGAGGCCGACTACGACGGCACCGGCACCTTCACCGTCGTGCGCGGCTACGACTTCGGGCACCGGCTGCTGCGCCAGCGCCGGGTGGCCGCCTACCGCAACCAGAGCGCGTCCGACATCGCCCGCAAACTCGCCGCCCAGGACGGGGTGCCGATCGGGAAGATCACCTCGACGCGGACCGTGTACGAGTTCATCTCCCAGTCCAACGTGACCGATTGGGACTTCTTGGCGCGGCTCGCGGACGAGAACGAGATGGTCATGTCGGTCGACGCGGACGGCAAGTTCCAGTTCGTGGAGCCGAAGCCGTCGTCCGGTGCGCCGTCGCCCGAAACCGACGGCGACAAAAGCCCGTTCGTGCTCCAGGCCGGGCACGACATCCTGCGGCTGCGGGCCGCCGTGACCGCCGCCGACCAGGTCGGCACGGTCGAGGCGCGCGGCTGGGACGTCACCACGAAGAAGAAGCTCACCGCCACCTCGCCCGGAACGTCCAACCCGGCCATCGGAATTGGCACCACGCCGGGTGCGGCGGCCGGCAAGTTCAAGACGGCCAAGCTGGTCGAGACGGGCACGCCCTACGACAAGCAGAACGAGGTGAAGTTCGCCGCCGCCGCGCTCGCCGACGACGTGACGTCCTCCTTCGCCGAGCTGGAGGTCGTCGCGCGCGGAAATCCCAAGCTGCGCCCGGGAGTTCCGGTCGCGCTCGCGGACGTGGGCCCACCCTTCGAGGGCAAGTACACGGCCACCTCCGTACGGCACGTCTTCGGCGACGGCAAGCACTACGAGACCTGGGTGACGGTCAGCGGACGGCAGTGGCGTTCGCTGTACGGGCTCGCCTCGGGCGGCTCGGAGACCGCGCCCCGGCTGCCCGGTGTCGCCAACGCCCTGGTCACGGACGTCAATGACCCGCTGAAGCAGGGGCGGGTGAGGTTGCAGTTCCCCTGGCTCGACGACACGTACGTCAGCGACTGGACGCGAACTGTCCAGTGGGGCGGGCTCGGTGGGGGCGGGATCTTCCCCATGGACGTCAACGACGAAGTGCTGGTCGCCTTCGACCGAGGGGCACTTGACCATCCGTTCGTGATCGGCGGGCTCTACAACGGCAAGGACAAGCCGACCGTCGTCGGCGATGTGCCGCTGCACGACGCCGTACGGAAGAAGGCGAGCCGGCACACCGTCTCCGACCGGGACGGCAACCGGATGGACCTGCTCAGCCAGAAGACCGGCGGACGTAAGCAAGGCGTCCGACTGGCCTCTGGGGACAAGCAGTTGACCATCACCCTGGACCGCACGAACACCGAGATCGTGGTGGACAGCAAGGGCGAGGTCACCATCAAGGGCAGCCGCTCGGTGTCGGTCGAGGCCGGTACCGATCTCACTCTCAGCGCCCGGCGCAGCCTCACGATCAAGAGCGGAGGGCCGCTGAACATCGAGGGACGTGGGCTGATCAACGTCAAGTCGACCACCGGGGCGATCACGTTGGACGCGATGGGTGTCCTCAACATGAAGGCGCTCGGCAACGCGATGCTCACCGCGGGCGGGAGCGTACAGGTCAACTCCATCGGCAACGTGGGCATTCGGGCCATCACCGTGCCGATCATGGGCGTGGTCACCCTCAACGGCCTTGTCCCGATGGTGATTCCGGCATGACCGGCCGACGGGGCATGGACATGAGCGGCCCAACAGGCGGGGACATGAGTGGCCCAACGGGCAAGGAACGGGCGGGTGTTGTCTGATGGCCGAACAGTTCGTGGGCTCCGGATGGTCGTTCCCGCTGCGCATCGGGCCGACCGGCGGTATCGCACTGGTCAGCGGGGAACGCGAGGTCGAGGAGGCGATCCGGCTCGTGTTGTCGACCGCGCCGGGTGAGCGGCCGATGCGCCCCGACTTCGGCTGCGCGATCCACGACCTGGTGTTCGCGCCGGTCAACGAGCAGACCGCGGGCCGGATCCAGCACGAGGTGCACGTCAGCCTCGACCGCTGGGAGCCGCGCATCGAGGTCGACGACGTCGAGGTCACCGCGGGCACCGAGCAGAGCGTGCTGTACATCGACGTCCGCTACTCGATCCGCGGCACCAACAACCCGCGCAGCCTCGTCTTCCCCTTCTACGTCATCCCGTCCCACGACGAGCCGGACACCTCCGGTACGCCCGGCACGGCTGCTGAAAGCGACAACTGACCGATGGCCCTGCCCTCCCCGAACCTCGACGACCGCCGCTTCCAGCAGTTCGTCGACGACGCCAAGCGCTACATCCAGCAGCGCGCCCCGGAGTGGACCGACCACAACGTCTCCGACCCCGGCGTCACCCTCGTCGAGACGGTCGCGCACATGGCCGACCAGATCGTCTACCGCCTCAACCGGGTACCGGACAAGAACCACTTGGCCTTCCTGGACCTGGTCGGCATCACGCTCTTCCCGCCGTCCGCGGCCCGCACCGACGTCACGTTCTGGCTGTCGGCGCCCCAGGAGGAGGCCGTTCAGGTGCCGCTGGGCACCGAGGTCGCGACGATGCGCACGGAGGGCGAGGAGGCGGTGGTCTTCGCCACCGAGCGCGAACTCGCCGTAGTGCCCAGCGCGTTGAGGCATCTCGTCGTGCAGCACCGGGGCAAGCAGGTCGTCGACCGGACCCACGACCTGGCCGAGGGCAACCACGTCATGTGCTTCGCCGAGTCGCCCGACCCCGGTGACTCGATGCTGTTCGGGCTGACCGCCGCCGTCCCGCACTGCGCCCTCGTCCTCGAACTCGACAGCCGCGTCGACGGAGTCGGCGTCGACCCGCGCCAACCGCCCCTGGTGTGGGAGGCGTGGACCGCCGACGGCTGGCAGGCGTGCGAGGTGGACCGGGATGGCACCGGCGGTCTCAACCGCCCCGGCGCGGTCGTCCTGCACGTCCCCGGCGGCCACAGCCTGTCCCGCAACGGCGGCCAGGAAGCGGGCTGGCTGCGCTGCCGGGTCACCGAACCCCACTCCGACCAGCCCTTCTACACCACCTCGCCGACCGTCCGCTCCGCCGAGGCCTTCACCATCGGCGGCACCACCACCGTCGTCCACGCCGACACGGTCTACGACGAGGCGCTCGGCGAGTCCACGGGCCTGCCCGGGCAGCGGCTGCGGCTCTCCCACACACCGGTCGTCGGCGACGCCGTACCCCTGCTCCTCCAGACCGCCGAGCGCGACGGCTGGACGGACTGGCAGGTCGTCCCGCACTTCGCCGCCTCCGGCCCCGACGACCGCCACATCACCCTCGACGCGGCCACCGGCGAACTCGCCTTCGGACCCGCCGTCCGCGAACCCGACGGCTCCCTGCGCCAGTACGGCATGGTCGCCCCCAAGGGCGCGGTGATCCGCGCCCGCCGCTACCGCACCGGCGGCGGCCGGGCCGGCAACGTGGCACGCGGCGCCGTACAGATCCTGCGCAGCTCCATCCCGTACGTCTCCGAGGTCGTCAACCGCGAGGCCGCGCGCGGGGGAGTGGACGGCGAGACCGTCCAGGAGGCCAAGACCCGCGCCCCGATCACCCTGCGCGCCCAGGAACGGGCGGTGACCCTCCGGGACTACGAGGAACTGTCCCGCCGCGCCGCCCCCGAGACCGCGCGCATCACCTGCCTGGAGGGCGACGAGGAGGAGCACGGGGCCTACGCCGTACGGGTGTTGGTGGTCCCGCAGGCCGTACCCGACCCGGGCGGCCGACTGCGCTTCGAGCAACTCGTGCCCGGGGACGCCCTGTTGGACCGCATCACCCGGCATCTCGACGAACGGCGGCTGATCGGGACCCGGTTGGCGGTCGGGCCGCCGTTCTACCAGGGCGTCACCGTCGTCGCCACGGTCCACGCCTTCCGGGGTGTCGACACCGACCGGGTGCGCCGCCAGGCCCACGACGCCCTCTACCGCCACCTCGACCCGCTCACCGGCGGATCGGACGGAAAGGGCTGGCCGTTCGGGCGCCCGGTGCAGTCCGGGGAGGTCTTCGCGGTGCTCCAGCGCGTACCCGGCGTCGAGTTGGTCGACGAGGTCGTCCTGCACCCCGCCGACCCGCTCACCGGCAAGCGCGGCGACCCGACCGACCGCATCGACCTGGAGCGGCCGTCGCTGGTGTTCTCCTTCGACCACCGCGTCCGCGTGATCGGAGACGGCGCGTGAACATCAGCAGCGCGAATCTCGCCAACTCCCGCCAGGGAGGCGTGTGTTGAGGGGATCAGTTGACGGGCTCGGCTCGTCCGCACCCATCGGAGCGATGCTGCCCGCCGTGTTCGCCGACGACGACCTCGCCCAGCGTTTCGTCGCCGGGCTCGACGAGGTCGTAGCACCGATCCTGAGTGTCCTGGACTGCCTCGACACGTACTTCCGGCCGTCGCTGGCACCCCTCGACTTCGTTCAATGGCTGGGGAGTTGGGTCGGTGCCGAGACCGACGGGAGCGAACCGGAGGAGCGGCTGCGGGCCGCCGTAGCCGCAGCGACGTACCTCCACCGCATTCGCGGCACCCGGCGCGGACTGGCCGAGGCCGTCCGGCTCGCCTTCGGGTACGAACCGGAGATCACCGAGAGCGGCGCCGCCGACTGGAACGCCCGCCCCCTCGGGCCGGTACCCGGCGAACGCAGCCCCCGGCTCCACGTCCACCTGCGGCTGCCCGCGCCGACCACCCTGGACACCCACCGGCTCGACGCCCTCGTGGCGGCGGCCCGTCCCGCCCATATGCCGTACACGGTCCAGGTGACCGCCTCCGTGCTCCCCGAAAGGAACCCCGAGAGATGACGACCACCCAGAGCTGCGCCGAATGCGGAACCCGCGCGGAACCGGGCCAGTCGTTCTGCGACGCCTGCGGTGCCGTCCTGAGCTGGACGGACCGCGCGGGCGCCCGCACCGGGGCCCCGGCCGAACGCGGCGAGGCAGCCGACGGCGGTGACGCGGGCTGGGACGCCTTCCCCCAGTCCGACAGCGCAGGCCCGCCCCGCACCCGCCGGGACACGCTGAGCACGAACGAGCCGTCAGGGCAAGGGAGTTCGGGCTCGGACGACCCCGCCGCCCGACTCGACGCCCTGTCGCTGCGCCTGGACGCCCTCGCCGCCGGCGGCTCGTACGACCCGGTCGGCGCGGGCACCCGTCAGGAGCCGGCGAGCGGCGAGGCGAACGGCGGCTCTACGACCCCGCACGCATCCGGCGCCGCTACGACCCACCCGTCCGGGAGCTCTACGACCCACCCCGCACCCCACCCGGCCACGGACCCGGCACCCACGCCCGACGCGCCGTACGGTCACCGGGACGCGGGCACCGTCCCCCGTACCGCGTCCACGACCGACACCGCCCCCACCCAACCGGTCCCCGCCACCTCCCCGGAACCGGGACCGGACCCGGACCGGGAGTCCGAGGCCGAGCGCGCCCGGCGGCTCCTCGTCCCGGTCTCCGACCCGGAGCCCCGCCCGGCCCCCTCGGTGGCCCCGGTGCTGCCCGGCCGCCCGGTCGCCGCGCGCCCCCAGTCCGTACGGGCACCCGGCGTCGAACCCGGCGCCGCCGGCGGAGTGCCCTGCCCCTGGTGCGCCACGGCGAACCGCCCCGACCGGCACTACTGCGCCCGCTGCGCGATGCCCATGGCCGGCGACGAGCGCGCCCCCGGCCGGCTGCCCTGGTGGCGGCGGCTGCTCGCGTTCCGCAACGGCGAGATCCCGTGGGCGGGGGACCGGCCCCGGCTGCGCCGCACCTTCGACCGCGTGCTGAGCTGGCTCGGCGCCGCGATCGTGCTGACCCTGCTGATCGTGCTGGCCGTCAACATCCCGGGTGCCGTGGACGCGACCAAGGACCACTTCGCCAAGCGCGCCCCCGTCTACCCGGACCGCGTCAGCGCCTCGCGCTCCTTCCCGGGCCACAAGCCGGAGTTGGCCTTCGACCGGCTGAACAACACCTGGTGGGGGCCGGGCGTGAGCCAGGCGGGCACGGGGCAGTGGCTGGAGGCGCAGTTCGACGAACCGACGCGGCTGCTGGACCTGATGATCACCCCGGGTGTCTCCACCCGCCCCGACCAGATCGGCCAGTCGGCGCTCCCGCACCGGATCCAGGCGGTGATCACCACGGCCAAGGGCAAGACGATCACCCGCGAGATCACCCTGGACCAGGGGGCGGGAGCCCAGCGCCGCTCCTTCCGCGTCGGCACGGTCACGTCGGTCCGCTTCACCATCGAGTCCGCCTACGGAACCTCCGGGAGCAAGCAAGTGGCCATCGCCGAGATCGAGTTCTTCGGCCCGTCGAACTCGGGCAATTCCTGACGGGCAGTCAATAAAGCGGCCCGTGCGGTGATTTACGCATAGTCGGTCGCGGGGACCGTGCCGTAGCGGCTCATCGTCTCGATCGTCGACTCGGTGTTGAACTCCCGGCCGCCCGCGATCATGTCCCGCAGGTCGCGGAAGTACTGCACGAACAGGTCGGGCGTGAAGGTGTTGATCATCGCCGCCGGTTCGTCGCCGGGGTTGGCGAAGGTGTGCGGGGCACCCGGCGGGATCATCGCGAGGGTGCCCGCCGGGGCGATGTGCACGGTCTCGCCGACGGTGAAGTGCACGGTGCCGGAGACGACGTAGAAGCCCTCGTCGTGCTGGGCGTGGCGGTGCTGCGGCGGGCCCTGGGTGTGCGGGGCGAGGGTGATCTCGCCGATGCCGAGCCGGTGGTCGGTGGTGCTGCCGTCCTCCAGGATGCGCATCGTGACCGGGCCCAGCCGGATCGACTCGCCGTCGTCCGGACCGACCACGGAAACCTCGTTCATCGCCGACTCCCTTGTGTGTGGCGCCAGTTGTGCGCTCGTCGCGGTGGCGCGCCCTACGGACGCTAGTCGGGCACCTCTCGTTATGCAAGCTCACTCTTACAATGAGAGCTGAGCGTGATAATGTAGGGGTGACGGACGACAGCGACGAGCGAATACGGGGAAGTGACGCACCGATGGCGACAGCACAGACGGACACGGGCCGCAGCAACCAGAAGAAGCGCACCCGTACGGCGATCGTCGAGGCGGCCCGGGGGCTGATCGGCACGGGCAGCGAGGTGACGATGCCCGAGGTCGCCCGCGTCGCCCTGGTCTCCGAGGCCACCGCCTACCGCTACTTCCCCGACCTGCCGTCCCTGATCGGCGAGGCCCTGGCCGGCGTCTGGCCCGACCCCGTCGACGCGCTTGGCCCGGTCGCCGACTCCCGCGATCCGGTCGAACGGATCGCGTTCGCCTGCGAGTTCCTGCTCCGCGGCACCCTGGCCCGGCAGGGCGGGGTGCGCGCGATGATGGCCGCGACCATCGTCCGCCCCGACGCGGCGAACATGCGCCCCGGCATCCGCTTCGGCCTCATCGACCACGCCCTCGCCCCCCTGACGGCCACCCTCGGCGAGACCGACCCGGACGCGTTCACCCAGCTCAAGCGGGGCCTCGCGGTGGTCATGGCCTCGGACGCCCTCTTCACCCTCACCGACCAGTGCGGCCTCACCCCCGACGAGGCGATCACCAGCGCCGTAGCCACCGCGAAGACCCTGACGGAGGCGGCGGTGCGCAAGGCCGCGGAGGCGGCGGAGAGTTAGCGGGGCCTGCGCACCGAGCTCTCAACTGTCCTTTGTTCCTACGCGCCGGGCTTTCAACTGCCCTTTTTTCCTAAGGCGGTTGGGTCCGTCGCCAGCCAGTGGCCGTCCGTGGTCCAGCCGAGGAGTCGGCGGGCGCGGCCCTCGTCCGCCGTGCCGTCGGGCGCGAAGGTGCCCCCGTCCGCGACCAGCCGCAGCCCGGCCAGTGCGGGCGGGAGACGGCCGGTGACGTGGGCCGGGTGCCGGGTCACCTCCGCGTCCAACTCGTCGAGTACGCGGCGCTGTTCGGCGGGCGGGCAGAGGGACAGGTGGAACACCAGCTGCCGCCAGGCGTACGCCGTGTCCTTGATCGTGGGGTACGGCCACGGGTTGCGGTGCACCCGGGCCGTCAGTCGGCACACGGTGCCGAAGCAGCGGCGCGCCAGGTCGGCCCACCCGGGCTCGGGGGCGATGCCGACCCGGTGGACCAGTGTGGCCAGGTTGTGCGTGGTGAGGATCTGGGACTGCTCGATCACCTTGCCGTTGGCCGCCACCCGGGACCCGGACGAGGAACCGGACATGGAACCGGACGTGGACCGGTCCGGAGCCGAGGACGCCGCCGCGGCCCGCTCCGCGCACAGTCGCGCGAACCCCGGGGACGTACGGGGTCCGGCGCCGTTTGCCCGGCCCCGGTCGGCCGATTCGGTCGCCTCGGTGATCGCGAGGTCGCGGATCGCCCCGTAGTCGATGCCGTAGTACCGCTCGTACAGCGAACCGCCGAGCAACTCGCCCGCGATCCCGGCCGCCACAAGGAACTTGGGGCCGAAGGCGTCCATGAAGATGTCGGCGGCCAGCTCCTCCACGAGCGGGGCGCCGAGCTTCGACTGGCGGGCGAGGACGCCGAGTTCGCGCACGAGCGGGTTGGGCAGGATCGTGCCGGGGAACGCCCGCACGGCCAGCTCGCCCAACTGCCTTAGCAGCAGCGCCGTTTCGGCCGAGCCGTCGCCGCGCTGAGCGGACACCGCCCGTACCCAGGGCAGTTCCTCGATTCGGACCTGTCGCTCCAGGTTGAGGAGGAGCAGCGAACGGCGGTTGCGGAACGCGCGGTAGTTCGCGGCCATCAGCGTCCGGAGCGTCGCGTCGTCGTAGCTCCGCGCGGTGGCGACGGCGACCAACTGCGGTACCAGTGCGGCCAGTACCTCGGCCGAGGGGACAACTCCCCGCTCCACGAGGGTGGATACGGGTGCGCTGAGTGCGCCTTCGACCACCTGCCGCAGCACGGGCGGGAGTTGGGCACCGGCGGGCAGGCCGGTCTCCCGCTGCTCCGGCTCGGAGACCGGGGCGAGTACGCGTGCGAGGTCGGCGATGCCCGACTCCTGGGGCAGCCCGGCGAGGCGGCCCACCAGCACCTGCGCCAGGGCGTGGTGGGAGGGGAGCGCGGCCTGGGCCCGCTGTACGCGGCGCAGTTCCGTGTGCGGGACCGAGCCCGGCAGACCGCGCCGCCGTACCATCGACGCGACGGCGTGCCGCAGCAGCCCGAGCCGCCGCGCGTCCAACGTCCGCCCGGCGACGGTCTCTTCCAGCGCGCCACGCAGAATGCCCAGGTTCTGCTTGGGATTACGGTGCTTCCCGCAGTGGGTGTGCTCCTCGGCCAGCTGCCGGTATCGGCTCAACAAACCGGCGCCGCGCTCCAACCAGGCGGCGTCCGGGGCGAGTTCGAGCACCCGGCCGCCCTCCCCGCCCGCCGTCTCCAGCCAGTGCGAGAGCAACTCGTCCCCGAACGGCTGCCATACGGCGAGCGCCTCGCGCTGGGTCTCCACGGCCGCGTTGGGACGCCGCCGGACGAGCCGGTCCACGGTGTCGGAGACGGTACGGCGGTGCAGCGCGTCGGTGACGTCCGGCGCGGGTCGGCCGGTCGACGGGCGGGGCAGGAACCGGAGTTGATCGGCGAACGGC
Organism: Streptomyces sp. NPDC050528; assembly: GCF_044457795.1. Taxonomy (NCBI): domain Bacteria; kingdom Bacillati; phylum Actinomycetota; class Actinomycetes; order Kitasatosporales; family Streptomycetaceae; genus Streptomyces; species Streptomyces sp. NPDC050528. The sequence goes on along the minus strand of NZ_JBITHH010000006.1, from coordinate 155,599 downwards.
TCCAACTCCGCGACCAGGTCAAGGGCGGCGGCCGTCTCCCCGTGCCGTACCAGCCACGCCATGGTGAGCAGCGCGCCCTCCTCGGGCACGGTCACCTCGTACCGCCCGCTGTTCAACTGCCCCCACAGCCAGGTGAGTCCGCTGTCGGTGAGACAGTGCGCGAACAGCGCCCGCCGGTCCGCGGGCACCCCGAACCGCTCCGCGAGCCGCGTCTCGTACGGCTGGAGCGGGCCGCCCGCGCTCGGGGTGCCCGTGGCGAAGCCGCCGTGCACCACCTCGGGGGTGACCCAGGCGGGGAGCCCGGCCACCGGAGTGCGCGAACCGATCGACAGCAGGCCGCCGGCCATCCCCGCGAGCACGGCACGCCAGCGCCGCACGCGGCCCTCCGCGCGCCGCCGGGTGTCGGCGTCCTCGTGGGTGAGCGCGGTCGTGAAGGCCTTGGCTAACTGGCCCTGGGCATAGCCGGGGGCCGCGGTGAGGTGCTGCTGGTCAGCGTCGTCGTCCATAAGCCGACGTGGCAGGTCCTGCCCCTGCGCCCTCCGGGATAAGAGCCCGGTGCTCTGCTGCTGAGCTACACGCCGATGAGCAGGGACGTTAGACGCGGAAGGGGCCGTCGTACAAGGGGATTTCGACGGACAAGGGGTGTCGATGTACGGGAGGGATGTCGGTCATAGCACCTTCCGGTGGACCAGCGCCGACAGCATCAACGCCCCCGGCAGCAACGGTACCCACACCGTCAGGACGCGGTAGCCGATGACGCTCGCCGTGGCCAGGTCCATGGGGGCGCCGAACGCGACCATCGTGAACACCGTCGCCGCGTCCACGGGACCGATCCCGCCGGGTGCCGGCACGGCGCCGACCGCGGTGCTGGCGGCGAGGAACGCGAGGACGACCTGGGCCCAGGACAGAGGCATGCCGAGCGAGGCCCCGACCGAGAAGATCACGGTGGCCTGCAGTACCGGCGCGGCCGCCGCCCCGCCCCACAGGGCGAGGATGCGGCTGGGCATGGTGTGCAGCTGCCGTACGTCGGTCAGGGCGGTGCGGAAGCAGCGCAGGACCGGGCGGCGCAGCGGGGGGACGACGGCCAGGAGCAGGGCGGCCGTGCCGAACGCGATGCCGAGGCCGCCGAAGGCGAGGACCAACGACCAGCCCCGCGGGACGAGTTGGCCGAACCTCAGCATCTCGGGGAAGGTGATGAGGAAGGCGATGAGCACGAGGGTCTTCGCGATCGGCCTGACGAGCGAGTACAGGGCGAGCGAGGCGGTGGCGCGGGCGAGGGGGATGCCGCGGCCCTGGAGGAAGCGCAGCGTCACGGCGTGGGCGCCGATGCTGGCCGGCAGCGCGTGGTTGGCGGCGCCGGCCGCGAACTGCGAGGCGATCAGCAGACCGGTCGGCAGCCGCTCGGGCACGGCGCCCTGGCGGACGAGGGCTGCGGTGCCCCAGCCGAGACAGGTGAAGAAGAACGCGGCGAGCAGCCACCAGGGGTCGGCGGAGGCGAGCCGGGCCGTGCCGTCGTACATGGCACGCCAGTCGACCGCCGCCCACACCGCGATCAGCAGCAGGGGCAGCAGGGTCAGCACCTTCGTGGCGAGGCGCGCCGCGGAGGGGAGACGGAAGGGGACGGGGGCGGGAGTGGGGCCGGCGGTGGAGGCGGGGAGCGGCCCGGGGATGTCTTCGAGCGGAAGCAGGGACACGAGGCGAAACGTTCCCCTCCGGTATGACGCCGCGGTGTCCGGAAGCGGAAGGCGCGCGGGCGGGTGGGCGACGCGGACGGCATACATGGCGTGAATGGCATGGTTGCCGCGGGGGTGCGGTGCGGGTGGGGCGCGAGTGAACGCTCATCCGCATCACCTGTGTCGGCACGGGGCCAGTCCTCTGTGTCATCCCCGTGCCGGGCCCGCGCCACTCCAGATCATTCGAGTTCATTCCAGTTCATTGCCTGAATCAACAATCCATCGGTTTGTTGACTTTCGGCTGATCGAGCCATTTGAATTCCATTATGACCCACGCCGAGCGTTCGTCCGCCGCCGCAACCGCCCTCCCCGTCGACCTCGACGAGGCGGCCCACCGCTGTCTGGTCGCCGGATTCGACGGCGCGACGGCGGTGCCGCACACGCTCAAGCGGCTCATCGACCGCGGCCTCGGCGGAGTCATCCTCTTCACCCGCAATGTGCGCGACGCCGAACAGGTGCGCCGGCTCACCGACGAACTCCGCGCCATCCGCCCCGACTTGATCGTCGCCATAGACAACGAGGGCGGCGGCATAGGCCACTTGGTGAACGCCGGTGCCCCGGAGGTCCCCGGCTCCTACGCCCTCGGCGTCGTCGACGACCCGGCCCTGACCGCCCGTTGCGCCGACGCCCTCGCCGGTCACCTCGCCACACTCGGCATCACCGCCTCCTACGCCCCGGTCGCCGACCTCCAGCACCAGCCGCGCAACCCGATCGTGCGTACCCGCTCCTTCGGCGCCGACCCGGACCTGGCCGCCCGCCATCTGCGCGCCTGGATCACCGCCACCGACGTCCGCGGCATCGCCTCCTGCGCCAAGCACTTCCCGGGTCACGGCGGCACGATCACCGACAGTCACCACGGCATCGCGATCGACCCGCGCCCGTACGACGAACTCCTCGTCGACCTCGCCCCGTTCCGCGCCGCCATCGACGCGGGCGTGCCGATGCTGATGAGCGCGCACGTCGTCTTCCCGGCCCTCGACGCCAACCGCCCCGCCACGCTGAGCCGCCGCATCCTCGGCGATCTGCTCCGCCTCGAACTCGGCTTCGACGGCGTCCTGGTGAGCGACGCCCTGGAGATGAAGGCGATCGCCGACGCGTACGGCGAGGCCGCCGGGGCCCGTATCGCCCTCGCCGCCGGAGCGGACCAAGTCATCGTCGCCGTACCGGACTTGGAGGTCACCCTGGCCTGCCGGGACGCCGTGCTCGACGCGCTGCACTCACGCGTGCTGCCCGAGGAGCGGGTCCGGGAGGCGGCGGGCCGGGTGCAACGCCTCGCCGAGCGGTACGCCACCCCGCGCCGGACGGTCGCCGCCTGGGACGCGGACGCCGGCCTGGAGGCGGCCCGCCGCGCGGTACGCAACCGCACCCTGCCGTCCGCGCTGCGCGGCGCCCACGTCGTCGACCTGTTCCCGGCCCCGCACCCCGCCCTGAACTGGGGCGGCGAGGACCTCCTCACCGAACTCCGCGCGATCGACCCCACGGCCACCGGCACCGCGCTCACCGAGGAACCGGCCGACCCCGGCGCCCTCGTCGACGGCATCGCACGGACGGGCGCGCCCCTGGTCGTCGCCACTTCCGACGCCGGCCTGCACCCCTGGGAGGCCCGGCTGCGCGACACGCTCGCGGCCTGGCGACCCGACGCCGTACTGGTCGACACGGGGCTGCCGGAGGGCGGCGCCCTCTGCTCCTACGGCCGGGGGAAGGTCAACCTGCGAGCGGTCGCGGAGGTCCTGGCGGGCACGTGACCGTCACGTCGGCCGTACGACTTCCTTGATGCCGCGCGCCGCCAAGTACCCTGCGTCATCTGCCCGTTCGGCCAGCACCACCGCCGGCCGGAGACCCTCCTCGCGCAGCCGCATCCACTCCTCGAAGTACGCGCCGCCCGGCCCCGACACCGAGCGGGTGCCCGGGGTGCAGTCCAACACCAGCGCGGTGTCGCGGAGTTGGACGGTGTGCGGCTCGGCGATCGCTTCGGCGAAGGCCTCGGCGATCGGCTTGGGGCGGCCCGCCGAGTCGAACAGGCCCAGCGTGTATTCGAGTTCGGGGTAGTCGGCGAGCGAGCGGTCCACATCGTGCGAGCACCACCAGGTCACACCCCACAGCCCCGCGCACTCGGCCGCGTTGCGCACGGTCGCCCGCGCGAACTCCGGGGCGTCGGCCGCCGGGATGTGCGGTTCGGGCGCGCCGGTCTCCTGGACCCAGACGGGACGGTCGGGGTCGGTGGCGTACGCCTTGGCCAACTCCGTTCCGTACTCGGCGAGATGGAGCACCTGCGGGGAGCGCGGGCCGTAACGGCGGGCACAGTCACCGGAGAACACCCACGGGTGGACGGTGGTCAGATCACCCTTGCGGGCCGAGGCCTCCGGCGTGAACGGGTGGTCGTCGCCGTACCAGGCGGCGTCGTACGCGGAGTGCGTGACCAGGCGGTCCGGCGGCAGGTGTTCGCGCGCGGCGGCGAGCAGGGTGTCGAGGTAGTGGTCCACCTCGGCCGCCGTCACCGGGTTGTGCTCCACCAAGTTGTTGAGCTCGTTGCCGAGTTGGAGGCCGATCAGGTTCGGGCGGTCGGCGAGGGCGCGGCCCAGCGTGCGCATCAGCTCCGCCTGGGCGGTGATGGCCCCCGGGTCGGTGAAGACGTTGCGGTGGTGCCAACTGCGGGTCCACTCCGGGTAGAAGTCGAAGCTCGACAGATGGCCCTGGACACCGTCCACGAGCACGTCGAGACCCGCCTCGCCCGCCAGGTCGACGAGATGCACCAGCTGGTCCACGGCGGTCCTGCGGATGAACGTGCGGTTGGGCTGGAGCAGCGGCCAGAGGTGGAAGACGCGGACGTGATCCAGGCCGAGCCCGGCTATCTGGGCCAGATCCTCGCGGATGTGCGCCGGGTCGAAGTCGTGCCAGGAGTGGAACCAACCGCGGCGCGGCGTGTAGTTGACGCCGAAGCGGAGCGTAGGAATGGGATCCTCCCCAGGTCCGGTCTTGCTTCTTGTACTGCGTGCTCTTGTACCGCTTGCTCTTGTACTGGGCGAATGTATCAACCACCATAGTCAGTGATGAGCAATGATTTGAACCAAGAATTCACCGGTGACTTCGTCGTCGGCCTCGACGCCGGTGGCACCCGTACCCGCGTCGTCCTGGCCGCCGCCGAGGACGGGCGCCCGTGCGGCGAGGGTGCGGCCGGCCCCGGCAACGCCCTGACCGTCCCGGTCCCGCGTCTCACCGACCACCTGGTGGAGGCGATCGGGCAGGCCGTCCCGGCGGCGGCCCGCGCCCGGGTGGTCGCCGTGTCCGGCGGCTTCGCCGGCGCCACGGCCGCCTCCACCGAGGAACCGGGACACGTCAACGCCCGCGCCGCCCTCACCGCCGCGCTGCGCCGCCTCGGCATCCCGGCCGACCGCGTCCGCGTCTGCAGCGACATCGAGGCCGCCTTCGCCTCCGCCCCCGGCACCCCGGCCGACGGCCTCGCCCTGGTCGCCGGCACCGGCGCGGTCGCCCTGCGCATCACCGACCGCCGCACCACGACCAGCGTGGACGGCGACGGCTGGCTCCTCGGCGACGACGGCAGCGGCTTCTGGATCGGCCGGAACGCGGTAAGGGCGGTGCTGCGCATGGCGGACGGACGCGGCCCTACGACCGTGCTGGCCGGGTCCGTCGGACAGGCACTCGGGGTACCGGACGAGGTCCTGCCGGGCGACGGCGCCTGGTCCCGCGCCGACCGCGAGGCCTACCGCATGCACGTCCTCCCCGCCGTGATGGCCGAACTCCCCATCCGCCTCGCCCGGTTCGCCCCGCTGGTGGTCGAGGCGGCGGGGGAGAAGGACACCGTGGCGGAAGGCATCCTCGACGAGGCGGCGGACCAACTGACCGACACGGTCAGGGCGTTGGAGCCGGGCCCGGGTGAGCGAATCGTCGCCACCGGCGGCCTGCTCGGCCCCGACGGCCCGCTGACGACCCCCCTCACCGCCCGCCTCCACGCCCTCGGCCTCACCCTCGACTGGGTACCGGACGGCTGCCGGGGCGCGGTCGCGCTCGCCCGGCTCGCGTACGGCGGTGACGGCCGATGACCGACGCCACCACCCCCGTCTACCGTGACCCCAACGCCCCTATAGGCGTGCGGGTTTCCGACCTCCTCGCCCGGATGACCCTCCGCGAGAAGGTCGGCCAGCTCAACCAGCGGATGTACGGCTGGAACGCCTACCGCCGCACCCTCGACAGCCCCGAGGGGTTCGAACTCACCGACGCCCTCCGCGCCGAGACCGACCGCTTCGCCGGACTCGGCGCGCTCTACGGCCTGTTCCGCGCCGACGCCTGGTCCGGCGTCGACCACTCCAACGGCCCCGGCGCCCAAGACAGCGCCGCCCTGGCCGAGTTGGTGCAACGCCACGTCATCGCGAGCAGCAGGCTCGGCATCCCGGCCCTGTTCGTCGAGGAGGTACCGCACGGCCACATGGCCCTGGGCGGCACCGTCCTCCCGGTCAACCTGGCCGTCGGCGCCACCTGGGACCCCGACCTGTACGAGCGGGCCGCCGCCCACGCCGCCGCCGAACTCCGCGCCCGTGGCGGCCACTTGGCCCTCGTCTCCGCCCTGGACATCGCCCGCGACCCCCGCTGGGGCCGCACGGAGGAGTGCTTCGGGGAGGACCCACACCTCGCCGCCCGCCTCACCGAGGCGCTCGTGAGGGGCATGCAGGGCGACATGACGGCGGGGTCCGCGAGCGACCAAGTCCCCGTCGCAGACGCAGGGTTCGCGCCGGACAAGGTGCCGGTCACCGGAGCCCGCTTCGCTCCCGACAAAGCCCCCGTCGTCCTCAAGCACTTCGCCGGCCAGGGCGCCACCGTCGGCGGCCGCAACTCTGCCGAGTCCGAACTCGGCCTCCGTGAACTCCACGAGATCCACCTCCCCGCCGCCCGCGCCGGAGTCCGCGCAGGCGCCGCCGCCCTCATGTCCGCGTACAACGAGGTCGATGGCCTGCCCTGCTCCGGCAACCACGCCCTGCTGACCCAACTCCTGCGTGACGACTGGGGTTTCGAGGGCCTGGTCATGGCCGACGGCCTCGCCGTGGACCGCCTGGCCCGCATCACCGGCGACAAGGTCTCGGCAGGCGCCCTCGCCCTCAACGCCGGTGTCGACCTGAGCCTGTGGGACGAGGGCTTCACGCATCTGGAGGAGGCGGTCGAGCGGGGGTTGGTGAGCGAGGAGACCCTCGACACGGCTGTGGCCCGCGTGCTCCGCCTGAAGTTCCAACTCGGGCTCTTCGAACAGCCCTACGCCACACCCGAGTTGTCGCCCCCGAACCAAGGCCGGGAACTGAGCACCGCCCTCGCCCGAGCCGCCGTCACCCTCCTCCACAACGACGGCGGTGTCCTGCCCATCCCGGCAACCGCCTCCCGCATCGCGGTCATCGGCCCCCAATCGGCCACCACCGCCCACCAGTTGGGCGACTACACCGCGCCCCAACACCCCGGCACCGGTACCAGCGTCTTCGACGGCCTACGCCAACTCGCCCCGCCCGGCACCGACATCCGCCACGCCTCCGGCTGCGCCCTCACCGGCGATGACCTCTCCGGCATCCCCGAGGCGGTCGCGGCGGCCGCAGCCTCCGACCTGGCGGTGCTGGTGCTGGGCGGCAGCAGCGCCCGTACCCCCGACACGGACTTCGACGCCAACGGGGCCGCACGGAACGCCGTTTCGGAGATGACGTGCGGCGAGGGCGTCGACCTCGCGGGCCTGAGCCTGGGCCGGGCCCAGCACGCCCTCCTGGACGCGGTCACCGCGACCGGCACACCCACGGCGGTCGTCCTGATCCAGGGCCGCCCGCACGTCGTCCCCGAACATGCCGGCGCCCTGCTCACCGCCTGGTACCCCGGCCCGTGGGGCGGCGAGGCCATCGCCGAGGTCCTGCTCGGCCGAGCCGAACCGACCGGCCGCCTGCCCGTGTCCATCCCGCGCTCGGTGGCCCAACTCCCCGTCTACTACAACCACAAGGACACCGAGTACGGCGGTTACGTGGACGGCGACGCCGAGCCGCGTTACTCCTTCGGGCACGGGCTGTCGTACACGAGCTTCGAGTACGGTCCGCCGCGCGTAGCGGGGGACATGATCGAGGTGGACGTCACCAACACCGGTAAGCGGCACGGGCGTTCGGTCGTCCAGGTGTACATCCGGCGGCTGATCACCCCGGTGTGGCCGCGCACGCTCGAACTGCACGCCTTCCAGGCGGTCGAGTTGGCCCCGGGGGAGCGCCGTAGGGTGGAAATCCGCTTCGGCACCGACCAGTTGGAGCAGGTCGGTGCCGTGGAGGTTCGGGTCGCTCAGTCAGCCCGGGCGGCGCTCGTCGCGGAACCCCTCGTCGTACACCTCAGAGTTTGACCGCTCCGGCCGACACGCCCTTGTAGAACCAGCGTTGGGTGATGACGAACAGGACCAGCACCGGGATCACCGAGATCACCGAACCGGCCATCACCACGCGCTGGTCGTAGCCGAACGACGAGCTCTGCAACCGCGAAAGGCCCAGTGTCAGCGTCATGTGGTCCTCGGAGCGGAGGACGATCAGGGGCCAGAGAAAGTCGTCCCAGGCGCTGATGAAGGTGTTGATGGTGACCACCATGATCGCGCCCCACGCGGACGGGAGATAGAGGTAGCGGAAGCGCTGCCACTCGCTCGCGCCGTCCAGCATCCCCGAGTCCTCGATCTCGCGCGGTACCGCGAGGAACGCGCCGCGCATCAGCAGGACGTTGATCGCGCCGACGAAGCCGGGCAGCCACACGCCCACCACGCTGTCGACCAGGCCGAGGTCGCGGATGCTCAGGAAGAGCGACACCATGATCGACTCGAAGGGGAACATCATCGAGGCGACGAGGAGGATCCAGACCGCGCGGCGGCCCTTCCAGGCGGGCTTGGACAGCATGTAGCCGGCGGTCGTCGAGAAGAGCAACTGGCTTGCCACCGACAGGAGTACGACGATCAGGCTGTTCCTGATGTACGTCACCACCGGGACCTGGCTGAAGACCTCGCGGTAGGCGTGCAGGGTCGGGTGGTGGGGCAGCAGGGAGGCGTTCGCGCCGAAGACGTCCTCGCCGGTGCCCTTGAGCGAGGCCAGGAGCTGCCAGATCAGCGGGCCGACCGTGAGGCCCAGGACCAGCAGCAACAGGAGGTAGCGGACGAGGAGTTCGCGGGGGCGGCCGTAGTCGCGCCAACGCGGAGTCAGGCGGCGGGACTTGGGGCGTACGGCGGTCGTCGTCATGACTCGTCCTCCTTCGTGAGGCGCTGCGCCAGCAGGGTCAGGCCCAGGGTCAGGACGAACAGCGCGACGCTCACCGCCGAGCCGTAGCCCGCGTTGCCGGTGATGGGGTCCAGGCCGACGTCCCGGATGTAGAAGGGCAGCGTGCGGTCGGCGCCGCCGGGGCCGCCGGTGGAGCTGCCGAGCATGTAGATCTCGGTGAACACGCGCAGCGAACCGATGCCGGTGAGGGTGCCGACCAGCATCATCGCCTGCCGTACGCCGGGCACGGTGATGTGCCAGAAGCGGCGGGCGGCACCGGCGCCGTCCATGGACGCGGCCTCGTGCAGCTCTTTCGGAACGTTCCCGAGGGCGGCCAGGTAGAAGACCATGTACCAGCCGAGGCCCTTCCAGAGGGTGAGGCCCATCGCGGAGAGCAGGATCAGCCAGGAGTCGGAGAGGAAGGGGATCGCCGACCGGATCAAGTGGGCTTTCTCCAGCCAGGTGTTGACGAGTCCGTCGTCCGCCAGCAGCCACTGCCAGCTCAGGCCGACGACCACGCTGGAGGCGAGCACCGGGGTGTAGAAGGCGGAGCGGAAGAAGCCGATGCCGGGGAGGTTCTTCTCCACCAGGACGGCCAGCAGGAGCGGCAGCAGCACCATCAGCGGGACGACGATCACGGCGTACAGGACGCTGTTGCGGGTCGCCAGCCAGAAGTCCGAATCACCCATCATCCGGGTGTAGTTGGAGAGCCCGACGAAGTTCGCGGCACCGCCGAGCGGCTTGGCGTTCGTGAACGACAGCAGCAGCGTGTTGAGGAACGGGAACACCCCGAACACCGCCGCGCAGACGATCGCCGGCGCGGTCCACAGCCAGGGCAGCCACCAACGGCGGTACAGGGCCGCCCCGTTGGCGCCGGGGGCGGGACCGGGGAGGACGGCCCGGGCGAACTTGCGTATGCGGGACGTGCCCGGTGCGGAGACGACGGCCTCCGCACCGGGCACGGTCACCGGCTTCGCGGTCTGCGTCGCCACCATCAACCAGCCTGCTTCAGCAGCTCGTTGGCCTTCGCCTGAGCGTCCTTGACGGCCTGCGCCGGGCTCTTCTTGCCCTGCATGGCCAGCTGCACCTGCGAGACGATCGCGTTCTGCACGGCCGGGGAGAGGTTGGTCTGGTAGGCCGTGGTCGTCTTGAGCTGGTCGGCCACCAGCTTGCGGGCCTGTGCGAACTGGTCGTTGCCGCTGACCTTCTGGAAGAACGGGTCGTTCAGCGAGGTGGTCGTGGTCGGGAAGATCACCACGTCCGGGTCCTTGGCCCAGGCCGTCTGGTTCTCGGCGTTGGTGAGGTACTCCGCGAACGCCAGTGCCACGGGGGCGTGTTTGCTGGTCGCGGCGACCGAGATGTACTGCGGGGCGCCGGTGGTGTGGCCGAGCGCGTCGAAGGGCTGCTGCCCGACCGCCGTCTTGGCGTAGATCGAGGGGCTGTTCTGCTTCACGAACCGCACATAGCTCGGATTGGTCGAGCCGTAGGCGACCTTGCCCTGCGTGTACGGCGTGGACGGGTCGTTGCTGGAGGACAGCGAGTCCTTCGGCATCGCGCCCTCCTTGTACAGCTTCGCCATCCAGGCGACCCACTGCGTGGTGCGCGGATCGTTGGCGAACACGGCCGATTTCCCGTCGCTGGAAAGGGTCTTGATGTTCATCTGGTCGAAGTCCGCCGGGATGCGCCAGATCGGGTTGGCCATCGTCGCGTAGTACTTGCCCTTGGCCGACTTGGCGATCTTCTCGTAGTCGGCGAACAGTCCGAAGATCGTCGTCGGTGGCTTCGCGGGATCGATCCCGGCCTTCTTCAACAGGTCGGTGTTGTACGTCAGGACGATGCCGCCGGTGTACCAGGGGAGCACGGTGTGCAGTGCGGAGCCGGAGGCGTCCTTGAAGGTGCTGGACTTCCAGAACGCGGGGACGAACGGCTTGCCGACCGAGGGGTCCTTGACGCCCAGGTTGAGGAGATAGCCCGCCTTCGTCAGTGCCGTCGCCGTCTCCGCGTTGAGGTTGAGGACGTCCGGCAGCGTGCAGGCCTGGGCGTCGGCCACGGTGCGCTGGGTGAAGGTGTTGTCGCCCGGATCGTCGATCCACTTCACCGACGTCCCGGGATGCGCCTTCTCGAAGGACTTGATCACCCCGTTGAAGAAGGTCCCGAAGTCCTTCTTCAGGTTGGTGGTCTGGAAGGTGATGCTGCCCTTCACGTCGCCGGTGAGCTTCCCGGACCCGACGTTGCCCTTGTCGACCTTGCAGCCGCCCGCCGTGGAGTCGCTGTCGCCCGAGCTGCCGGACAGCCCGCAGCCGGCGGCCGTCAGGGTCAGGACGATGATCCCCACCATCGATCCGGTCAGTCTTCCTGTGCGCATCGCTGCCCTCCTGAGCATCAGCCAACAGCTGGTTCAATTAACCAACTTCGACTCCGATTGATGAAAAGGTGGACCAGAATTCATCGGAGGTCAATGGGTTCCCATGTTGCTTTTAGGTTCCGGTAGTGATCAGTGCCGGTGCTCGTGGTCCGGGTGTGCCGGATCGCCCGGGTGCTCATGCCCCACGGCATGCACAACGCCGGCCTTGGCCTGGTCCAACCAACCGAAGAAGGCCCGCCGCCCCGCGACGTGCCGCAACTCCCTCGCGACACCCGCACGGGCCTGCTCGTACGCCAGAAAGTCCTCCGATGACGCCCCGCCGAACGGGTCGACACCGCGCCGCAGCGCCTCCGCGGTGAGGAAGCGATCCCGGTTCCGGTCGTAGTAGTCCCGTACGTCCGCCTCCGCGACCACCTGCTCGCGCTCCAACTCGGCCAACAGCAGCCGGGCCGCCGGGGAGTGTGCGAGGGCCGCCGCGACGATACTGCCGAGATCCGCTACGTCCGTCTCGGCGACCGCGAGCACCCGGTCCGGCGCCACTTCGTCGGGAGGCTCCAACCTCCGCTCCGCACAAGCCCGTTGGGCCAACTCGTCGATGACCACCACCTGGGTCGCCCACCGCCGACGCTGCCGCTCGGCCCGCGCGAGCGCTTCCGGCCGGGTGCTCTCCCGGTCCCGCGCCGGTACGACCGCCAGCAGCGCGTCCACCCGCCTCTTCGGAACGGTCCTGCCGCGCACCACGGCCGCGTGCTCGCTCACGGCGTCACCTCCAGCGCGACGGCCTCCGTGTAGGCGACACACCCGTTCCAGGCGACCTTGGCGAGCAGCCAGTACGACCCCGGCGGCACCGCCGAGCCGTCCACCTCGATGAGACATTCCTGTTCCGCGCCCCCGGCGACCGTGAAACCCTGGCAGCCGGGCGCGACTCCGGCCCAGGTGCCCCACGAGGAGACGGCCCAGAGGGTGCCGTTGATGGGCCCGAGGGTGGTGTTGCGGATGGTCACGGGCACCTGGACCCGCTCGCCCGCCCGCACGCTGATCCGCTCAACTCCCAGCTCGGACAAGAGCGTTGGGCCATGCTGGCCACCCGCCACATCCAGTGCCACGACGTCCTCATACGTCTGTCCGCCGTACGACAACCGGGCCGCGAGCCAGTGCCGGCCGGGCTCCGGTTCCGGCGGCGGGGTCACGGTCACCTCGGCCAGCGTGAAGCCGCCCGGGCCCAACGCGTAGGGCAGTTCGGCGGGTTCGGCGGTCCAGCCGGGCGGGACCTCGACGCTCACCGTGCCCGACACCGGCGCGTCGGTGAGTTCCGAGCCGACCCGGACGGTCGCGGTGACGGGGCCGGAGACGGTGAGGGTGCCAGGGGAGAGGTACACCGACACCGGCATGTTTCCCCGGGGCGCGGGGCCGGAGTTGTGGAGCCAGTAGCGGGTGTGGACGGGTTGGGCGAGCTCATGTGCTGCGATTCCAGGATGGGTTGAGGCCTCGGAGGCTTCGCCGGGTGTCGCCAGCACCGTCGCGACCTCGAACCCGGTCAGATCGACGGCGAGCCCGCCGTCCCGCTCCGGCGCCAACTCCTCGCCGGGCGACTCCAGTACGTCGGCCCGCGCGCCCTCGGCCCAGTCGCGCGGTCCGCGGATCCGGGCCCGCACCGGCCGACCGTTCACCTCGTGCATCCGTACGACGACACCGCGCCCGGGGTCGACCGGTACCGCGCTGCCCCGGGCGAGCGGAGAGCCGAGCGGCTTGAGCGCGTCGAGGACGACCTCACCCGCCGGTTCCAGGCCGAGCAGGGCGAACTTCCTTGGCAGAGAGCCCTGTTCGGCAGAGGCACACGGAGTGGTCCGCAGGCGGGCCGTAAGAGGATGGTTGAACTCATGCCCGGCCTGAGGGAGTTGCGCCTCGCGCCAGTCACCGGCCCCCGCGACCACCGCGTACTCGAACTCATGCGTCCAGCGCTGGAGTTGGAAGGCCGACCCATCCGGTGCCGTACGGCGCGGCGGGTCGACCCAGATGCCGGAGGGCCACCCGGTGCAGGAGCGCATGAGGGACATGTACAGGTCGCCGGAGGAGGTGACGACACAGCCCGGCGTGCCCCGGTTGAGGACGGCGAAGCTGCGCCCGTCCCACGCGTCGCCCGGCGGCAACGCCTCGCAGCCGCCCGCCGCCGTGGCCGTGAGGACCGCGTCGTCTAGGTCGGCGATCAGCGCGTCGACCGCCTTCGCGTCGTCCTCGGGGCGGGCGCCCGCGACGACGAGCAGCGGAAGCCGTTCGAGGTCGCGCAGGTCGGCCCCGGGCACCCACTCCTCGCGCAGCCCGGCACGCGGTGCGACCCATACCGTCGCCACACCACGCTCGGCCAGTTGCCGGCGCAGCTCACGCCCTGCTGCCGGGTCCCATCCGAGGGCCTCGGCGACAACGGAGTTGCGCTCGGGCGAGCCCACGGCGATGCGGAAGTCCGGGAGATTGGAGTCGACTTCGAGGTCGCCGTAGCGCGGGCCGCCGGCGATCGTCGAGGTCGCGGTGACCCCGGCGCGGACCAGCGCGGCCGCGAGCGGGGCGCCGAGTTCACCGGCGTCGTCCCAGTCGGCGTAGACGAGTTCGGCGACCCCGATCGACCGGTGGCCGAGCAACTGCCCCGACTCGTCCCGCACCGCGACCCGCGCGGTGGACCCCAGCCCGAACCACGTGTTCGCCGGGTTGTCGAGCGTCCACGGGAACTGCTCGCTGTCGACCTCGACGAATCCGAACCCCCGCCCGATCACCGCGTCCGCCACCTCGTGCACGGGCAGGCCACCGGTCACGTCGGACGGCCAGCGCACCCGGATCAGCCGGTCGGCGCCGTCGTACCCGTCGATGGTGGTCGTCACATCGAGGCGCGGCACCCCGGCCCACAGCGTCAACCGCTGCGTGTACCGGAACAGTCCGAGATCGGCGGTGACGGTGATTCGCGAACCGGCGGGGGAGTGCCGGACATCGATGTCGGCGGTGACGTCCCGGCTGCGTGCGGCTGTGGTCCCGGTCGGCGTGAGATGCCAGGGCCCCTCACCGAAACGCGGGTGGCGCGCGTACTCCTCCTGTACGACCAGTTCGTTGCCGATGTCATCGGCGCGCAGCAACTCCCGCCCGTCCACGGCAAGTTCGCGCAGGCTGCTGACGCCACCGCCGCGCGCGGGGTCGACCGTCACCTCGTAGAACTCGTTGCGGATGGTGAGGCCCTCGCCGGGCGTCCACTCGGGCACCGAGCCTTCGGCGAGCGGTAGGGCCTTGAGGCCCATGCCGGGGATCTCCGGTACGACGACGTGGAGTTGGTCGCCGTCGCGTACGGCGGGGAGGGGCAGGCCGGTGTCGTCCAGCGGGACCAGGCCCGGGTCGGTGACCGTCAGTACGTCCCGGCGCTCCCAGGTCGCCGCGTTGAACACCACCAAGTCATCGGTGGCGCCCGGCAGTTGGGCGACCTTCCCGGCCAGGGCGTCCGTCGCGTCGGCGTGCACCGTCTCGGCCAGGTCGTACAGCTCGCGCCAGCCGGTCATCAGGTCGATGTACACCTGGTCCGACTCGGAGCCGGTGATGGCGTCGTGGTGGGCGCCGTAGATCAGCTGCCGCCAGGCCTTGTCCAACGCCGCGTCCGGATAGGGGTGTTGGGTGACGAGCGAGGCCAGGGTCGCCCAGGCCTCGGCGTCGGCGAGGAGGGTCTCGCCGTAGCGCTGGGCCTGCTTGGTGTCGATGTAGGAGACGTCCTTGCCGGTGTAGACCGGGTTCATGTCCCGGGTCTGCGGGGACGCCTTGCGGCCCTCCTCGTCCAACTGGGCGCGTACGGCGGCGAAGAAGTCGCGGGGGATCGCGCTGACGAAGCGCGGCCAGACATAACGGGCGTTCCAGTCGCGGTGAATGTCCATCACCCAGCGGCACGGGGGTGCGTAGTCGCCGCCGACCGGGAGCAGCACGTTGCGGGTGAGCGCGACCTTCTTCAGCCCCGTGAAGAGCTTGAGGGCCGCCGCCTCGGCCTCGGGGAGCGTGGGGGCGTTGTCGATCGCCCAGCCGGCGCCGTAGTGGTTGACCATGTAGGCCGTGAGCAGGCCGCGTCCGGAGGGGGCGATCCAGCTGAACTCGGCCGGGAACTGCATGCGTTGGGGGTCGCGCGGTTCCTCGCCGAACACCGACAGGGTCGGGCCCCACTGGTGGAACGGTCCGCGCGCCCACGAGCTGGAGGTGACCCCCGCGTCCGCCATCAGGCCGGGGAACTGCGGGTCGTGCCCGAACGCGTCCAGCTGCCAGGCGGTTTCAGGGGTCGCGCCCAGGATGCCGCGCTGGAAGCCGTCCCCGTACAGGGCGTTGCGGACGGTGGCCTCGGCGCCGGTGAGGTTGGTGTTGGGCTCGTTGTAGGTGCCGCCCATGATCTCGACGCGGCCGGTGCGGATCAACTGCCGTAGAAACGACCGCTCTTCGGGGAAGGCGTCCCAGTACGGCTTGAGGTAGTCGACCTCGGCCAGGACGAAGGTGTAGGCCGGGTCGCGGCGGGCCAGGTCGCAGTGGGCGCGGACGAGACTCATGCCGGACTGGCCGCGGGAGTCGAAGGTGCGGGCCGGGAGGCCGGTCGTGGCCGGGTCGTCGGCCACGTCCCAGGTCTCGGTGTAGGCGCCCTGGGTGTTCCACCAGACGGGGTCGTAGTGGAAGTGGCTGACCATGAACATGGTCCAGCCGGGTTCCGCGGCCGTGAACTCTGCGGTGAGCGTGGCCAGTTGGGTGCCGTCGGCCGCCGTCACCTCGATCGCGCACCGCTCGCCGGGCGCGAGGTCGCAGGTCACCGGTATCTCGACGTGCGCGGTGCCGTCCTCGCCCACGGTGGTCTCCGCGGTGCCGTGCAGGCCGGGGCCCTCGACCGTGAGGCGGACCGGCCGGCCGGGGGCATGGGCCAGTTCGGCGGCGACCACCTGGAGCGGATGCTCGGCGGTGCCGACGAACAGCTCGGTCGACAGAGCAGCGGTGACGCGCATGGGTCTCCTACCAGAGGCTCGGCGGAGCGCCCATCCTGACACCGCGAAGATGATTCAAACAACCATCCCCGCGTAACTTCGGTGGTTCATCCATACAGACTCGGCCGAGATCACGGCCCGGTCTCGGCTCGGATCACCGGCCCCTGCGAGCCTTCACCGTGTGCTCCCCGGCGATGTGGTCGGTGAGGGCCAGGGAGGCGCTCGCGCGCTGGTAGGAGAGCTGCGCGATGCGGACGTAGAGGCAGTCGATGAGGACCAGGACGGAGTGGCGGGCGCCGATGATGCCGGTGGGGAAACTGGTCGCGGAGGACGAGGAGATGAGCCGGATGTCGGCGGCGCGGGCGAGCGGGGAGCGCGGGTCGGAGGTGAGGGCGATGGTGGTGGCGCCGCGCTCCTTGGCGAGCTCGAAGGGCTCGATGGTCTCGCGGGTCGAACCGGACTGGGAGATGCCGATGGCCACGTCCGCCGGGGTGAGCAGGGCGGCGGAGGTCGTGGCCGCGTGCACCTCGGTCCAGCCGCGCACCGCGCAGCCGATGCGGAACAGTCGGGTTTCGGTCTCCTGCGCGACCGCCCCGCTGCCGCCGATGCCGTAGACGTCGATCCGGCGGGCGCGGGCGGCGGCGGTGGCCGCGCGCTCGACCGCGTCGAGGTCGATCCGGTCGATCGTCTGCTGCACCGCGCGGAGGTCCGCGCTGCCCACGACCTGCACGACCCGTTCGAGATCGTCGTCCGGCGAGATGTCCGGGCCGATCTCCGCGGTGCCCCAGTCGGAGACCTCGCCGCGGCCGCGCTCCTGGGCCAGTTCGATCAGCAGATGCTGGTACGAGTCGAGGCCGACCGCCCGGCAGAACCGGGTCACCGTGGCCTGCGACGTGCCGGTGCGGCGGCCCAGTTCGGCGGCCGAGCAGTGGGTGACGGCGGCCGGATCCTCCAGGATCAGCTCGCCGACCTTCCTCAGTGAGCCGGCCAGCCGGGGCAGCTCGGTGCGGATGAGGGTGGTGACGTCTGTCGGGGGCATGTGCAGAAGGTATCAGCCACCCCAGAGGCCATCGATTGAATACCAGGACCGCATGTGATTTATTGATTCATTGATCTAGAAAGAATAGGTGGTTTGATCCACCGGTGGGGAGAATCGCGTGTCCGCCGAGTCCGTAAGCGCCGAGACCTTCGCGCGCGAGAGCCTGGCCGTCCTCCAACACGTCACCGAGTCCAGCCGCGACACCGTGTCCCGCGCCGCCGAACTGATCGCCGAGTGCGTCCGCACGGACGGCGTCATCCAGGCCTTCGGCACCGGCCACTCCCAGGCCATGGTCCTCGAACTCGCGGGCCGCGCCGGGGGTTTGGTGCCCACCAACCGCCTCAGCATCGCCGACCTCGTCCTCTACGGCGGTGACGCCCCGAGTGTTCTCGACGATCCGCTGCTGGAGCGGCAGGCCGGGATCGCCGAACGCCTCTACGACCTCGCCGAGCCCCGCCCCGAGGATCTCTTCGTGATCATCTCCAACTCCGGTGTGAACAAGGTGATCGTGGAGATGGCCCTGCGGGTGAAGGAGCGCGGCCACCGGCTGCTGGCCATCACCTCGCTCGCCCACACCCACGCCGTCCCGGCCGGTCACCCGAGCGGCAAGAAGCTCGTCGACCTCGCCGACGTGGTCCTCGACAACGCGGCCCCGCGCGGCGACGCCCTCCTCGAACTCCCCACGGGCGGCGCCGTTTGCGCCCTGTCCACACTCACCGGCGCGATGCTCGTACAGCTGTCGGTCGCGGAGGCGGCGGCGCAGTTGCTCGCCTCGGGGGAGCGCCCGCCCGTATACGTCTCGGCCAATGTGCCCGGCGGCTTCGAGGGCAACCTGGAGCTGGAGAAGCGGTACGAGGGGCGAATTCGCCGTACCGCGAGCTGAGTTGACGTAACGGCGCGGTGGAGACGAGCGGCCGGAGCCCCCGGAACCGGGCCGCGGCCGCTCGTCGTCGTCACGTCCCCCGCCACGACGTCTCCCGTCAACGCGCAGGAGTCAGACGGGAATTGCTGGAATCACCGAGTGATGCTAGACGCGGTGAATGCATCATTCAATGGGGGCCAGCCGGTACTGCGCCGGTACTCGGCCGGTGTTCGCCCTGTGCCGAAGGCCGCGCTCAGCTTGTGCGGAGCACCTCCGGGCCCTCCTCCGTGATGCGGTCGACCACCGCCGACGGCAGGCCCTCGTCGGTCACCACCGTGTCGAGCCGGTCGAGCCCGGTCACGGTGAACCGCTCCACCGTGCCCCACTTCGTACTGTCGGCGAGCAGCGCGACCGAGCCGGCCGCCTCCATCACCGCCTGCTTGAGCAGCACCTTGTCCATCGAGAAGCTCGTGATGCCGTGGGCCAGGTCCCAGGAGCCGGCGCTCAGGAAGGCGAGGTCGATGTTGATCGCGCCGACCGTCCTGGCCGCGAGGGGCCCGCTGCTCGAACCGCTCGACACATCGACCTCGCCACCGGTGTGAACCGTGTTCACGGACGGCAGTTCGCACAGGGCGAGCACGGCGTGGAAGTCGTTGGTGACGACGGTGAGGTCCTTGCGGCCGACCAGGAACGGTACGACCGACTGACAGGTCGTCCCCGCGTCGAGGAACACCACCATGCCGTCCTCGACGAGCTCCGCCGCCCGCCCGGCGATCGCCTGCTTGCGGGGCATCTCCAGCGCCGCGCGTGAGGCCCGCTCGCGCGGCGGCACATGGCCGCTCCAGTCCGCGAGCCGCACGCCGCCCTGCACCGAGACCACCTGGCCGCTCTTCTCCAGCGCGGTGATGTCCCGGCGCACCGTCATGTGCGAGACGTTCAGCGCCGCGGTCAGGTCGTGGATGCTCAGCACCCCGCTGCCCCTCAGCAGGCGCAGCAGCTCCTGATGGCGTTGCTCGGGGATCAGGGGTGCCCTGCTCAATGCGTCTCCTCGAAGCCGGGACAGCGCGGTGATGGTGGCGGCTCGCCGGGGTCAGCCTAACTTCGTGTGACAAGGGGCGTGACAACGTGTGAATTCATGTTCTAACGTGTGCTCCCATGGTAACAAAGTTTAACGCCCTGGAATCAATCACCGGCACGGGCGCGCTGCTCATCGTCCGCCTGGAGAGCGCCGAGGAAGCCCTCGCCGTCTCGGAAGCGGCGATCGAGGGCGGCATCCGGGCCCTGGAGATCACCCTCTCCGTGCCCGGAGCGCTGGACGTCATCAACAAGCTCGCCGAGCGCTACGGCGACGACGGCATCCTCGTCGGCGCCGGCACGGTCCTGGACGAGCACTCCGCCTACGAGTGCCTCTCGGCCGGCGCCCGCCTCCTGGTCAGCCCCAACCTCAACCCGGCCATGCTGACCACCGCCAACCGCTACCAGGCCGTCACGGTCAGCGGCGCCTACACCCCGACCGAGATCGTCGACACCATGCAGGCCGGCGCCGACATAGTGAAGCTCTTCCCCGCCGAGTTCGTCGGCCCGTCCTACGTCCGCACGGTCCGCGCCCCCCTCCCGCAGGCCCCGCTCATGCCCGCGGGCGGCGTCACCGCCGACAACGTCAAGGAGTGGTTCGACGCCGGAGTCGTCGCGGTCGGCGTCGGCAGCTTCGTCACCAAGGCGGCCCGCGCGGACGGCGATTACCGCCACGTCACGGATGCCGCTACGACGATGCTGCGGGCCATCGAGGGCGCGCGGGCGTAACTCCCGGTCCCCGTACGGCACGTCCCGCACCGCTCATCCCCGCACCGCACCACCCCGTCCCCAACTCCCCAACACCCGCACGGTGGTTCCCCGAGGAGCTCTCCATGGCTCAGCAGTCCCTCACCCCCGAATCCCTCGACCTGGGCGACACCGCCCGCCGGACCTCGATCCGCATCCGCTGGGTCCTGGTCGCCCTGCTGGTGATCGGCGGTGTCGTCAACTACCTGGACCGCGCCACGCTCAGCGTCGCCAACACGACCGTCGCCGGTGAATTCGGCCTGAACGCAACCGAGATGGGACTGCTGCTCGCCGCGTTCTCCTGGCCGTACGCCATCGCCAACCTCCCCGCCGGCTACCTCGTCGACCGCTTCGGCCCCAAGCGGATGTACGCCTGGGCCGCCGGACTCTGGTCCCTGATGACCATGGTCACCGCCGCCGCCCACTCCTTCGGCCTGCTCTACGGCGCCCGGGTCGCGCTCGGGATCGCCGAGTCACCGTTCTTCACGGCCAGCCTCAAGGTCAACGAGCGCTGGTTCAACAAGGACGAGCGGGCCCTGCCGATCTCGATCGTCAACACCGGCTCGCAGATCGCCAACGCCATCGCCCCGCCGATCCTCACCGGCCTTCTCCTGACGGTCGGTTGGCGCGGCATGTTCGTCGCCGTGGGCGCGCTCGGCATCCTCGTCATGCTGGTCTGGCTGCGCGTCTACCGTGACCCCACCCTGCGCGAGGAAGCCCTCATCCGGGGCGCGGAGTTGGCGGAGGTCCGCGCCAACGAGCAGACCAGGCCCGCGAGTTGGGGTGCCCTGTTCCGGCAGCGCAACACCTACTTCATGATCCTCGGCGCCTTCGGCATCTTCTACACCGTGTGGGTCTACCTGACCTGGCTGCCCAGCTACCTCCAGACCTCCCGGGGCTTCAGCCTCTCCGAGACCGGCTGGCTGTCCTCCCTGCCCTACCTCTGCGGCATCCTCGGCGTCCTCTTCGGCGGCTGGCTCTCCGGTCGCCTGATCCGCCGGGGCGTCTCCGCGGTCGTCTCCCGCAAGGTCCCGATCGTCGGCGGCGCCGTACTGGCAGCGGCCGCGGTCCTGCCCGTCGCGTACGTCCACAGCACACCGCTCGCGATCGCCCTGCTCTCCCTCGGCTACTTCGCCGCGCAGGTCCCGATGGGCTGCCTGTGGACGCTGGCCTCCGACATCGCCGAGTCCCACCAGGTGGCCTCGCTCGGCGCCATCCAGAACTTCGGCGGCTTCCTCGGCGCCGCGATGGCCCCCATCGTCACCGGTGCGATCCTGGACGCGACCGGCAACAACTACACGTACGTCTTCCTCGTCGGCGGAGCGCTCCTGCTGCTCGGCGGGATGTCGTACCTCTTCTTCGTGAAGGAACGCCGCGCATGAGCACCGCCCCACGCGTCCACGTCGTGATCGGCCCCGCCGGGTCGGGCAAGACCGGGGTGGCCCGGCTGATCGCCGAGCTGAGCGGTGCCGCGTACATCGACAAGGACACCGCCTGCACCCGCTTCACCGAGGCGCTCCTCGAACTCGCCGGCACGGACCCGAACGAGCGGGACCTCAACCCGTACTACCAGTCCGTGGTGATGGACCTCGAATACGCGACCATCCTCGACCTGGCCGCCGACAACCTGAGATTGGGGCGCCCGGTCGTCCTGGACGCGCCGTTCGGCCGCTACTTCCAACAGCCGGACTATCTGGCCGAAGTGACTTACCGTCACAACTGGCCGTCCGACGTCGAGTTGGTGGTCGTCCAGGTCCAGGTCGACAAGGACACCGCCCGCGAACGCGTCCGTGCCCGGGGCTGCGCCCGGGACCTGTCCAAGCTCGCCGACTGGGACACGTTCTGGAAGACGGCCGAGGCCAACGAGTGCCTGTGGGCGGACGGGCGGCGGCTGGTGTTCGACAACCGCGCCGACGGTGTCACGGCGGACGCGGTCGCCCGTGCGCTGGAGAGCCTGTCCTGACGGTCCGCGTCATGGGCTCAGTCCCGTCGCGCCACCAGCCGGTAGGCGTTCGACACCCCCAGCCGGTGCGACAGCCGCTTCACGACGAACCGGTCCAGGACCGTGCCGAGGATCAGTGCCGGGATCCCCGCGATCAGCACCGCCGCACGACCCGCACGGGCCTGCCCCGTCGGCGGCTTCGGCAGCCACGGCAGGTCGTCGCGCGGCGCCGCTGTGTCCAGCGCCAACCAGGTGCCGGCCAGGAGATCGACCGGGTCGTGCGGCTCCGCGTGCTGTTCGGCCACTACCGTGAAGCCCAGGTCCGTGAGGCGGGCGCGCAGGTTCTCGACCGGGATGAAGTGCAGGTGCTGCGGCTGGAGCCACGGCAGCCACCAGCGGCCCAGGATGCGGGAGTAGCGGCTGTCGGGGTCCGGGACCTCGATCAGGAGGTGGCCGCCGGGGCGCACGGCCAGGTGCGCGGCGGCCAGTTCGCGCTCGGGCTCCGTGCTGTGCTCCAGGTAGTGGAACATGCTGACGACGTCGTAATGACCCGACAGCCCCGGCGCCAACTCGGGGAAACTGCCCCGGTATCCGCGCTCCACCCGCCCTGCCTGCTCGGCGAGTTCGGCGCCGTCCGTGAAGTCGAGCCCGTCGAAGGTGGTGTCGGGGTACACCGTGCGGGCCGACTCGCAGAAGTGACCGTGCCCGGTGCCGACGTCCAGCCAGTTCTTGGGAGTTGGCGAGTGCGGGAGCAGTGACTGCGCGCGCTGCTCGTACATCTTGGTACGGGCCGCGAACGTGTTGCCCAACTGCTTCTCGCCCAGGCCGTCGTAGAAGTCCCGGTAGTAGAACTCCAGCCCGGCCGGGCTCAGTCGGGGGTTCTGGAAGGTGTGCCGGCAGTCCTCGCACTGGTCCAGGACGAACGCGCCCGGCTTGTGCTGGATCAGGTCCTTCGTGCGCAGCCGGGTCTTGAGCCGGGACGAGTCGCACCAGGGGCACGTGTCGCGCCGGGGTTCGAAGAAGCGGTCCAGGCCCTCGGCCAAGTCGGCCTGATAGGTGGGCCGTAGGGCCGCCACCTGGTCGGTGCGGCTCGGGGGCTTGGGGTCGTCCTCGTTGCTCACGGGGTCTCCTTGAGGGACGCGCCGGTGGCCAACCGTTCCAGATGGGTCGCCGCCGCGCGGGTGCCTCCGGCCGCGCGGAACGCCGTACGGATGCGGCCGGCCGCGGTGCGGTGGTCGGGTTCGTGGAGTACGGCGTCGATCGCCGCGCCCAGCTTGGGGGCGGTGACCCGGCCGAAGCGGACGCGGATGCCGGCGCCCGCGCCGGTGACCTGCCCGGCGATCACCGGCTGGTCGTCGCGGATGGGGGCCACGACGAGGGGGACGCCGTGCCACAGCGCCTCGCAGACCGTGTTGTGCCCGGCGTGCGAGACGACCGCGTCCGCCCTTTCCAGCAGCGGGAGTTGGGGGATCGACGGCAGGATCAGCAGGTCCTTGTCCTGTTCGTCGGACGCGCCCAGCGCGTTGCCGGGGTCCGCGATCACCGCCTGCACGCGGTCCGTCCGTGCCCGCAGCGCCGTCACGCACTCGGTGAGGAAACGGGCGCCCACATCGGTGTTGGCGGTCCCGAGGCTGACCAGGACCAGGGACCGGGCCGGGTCCAGCCAGTCCCAGGGGAAGTCCGGCGCCGCCGGCCGGGGCGCGATCGACGGGCCGACCCAGCGGATCTGCTCGCCCTGCCGCGCCTCGGGGCCGACGAGTTCCGGGGTGCTGAACGCGAGGACGAGGTGGGGGGAGAAGCGGGGGTCGGCGGTGCCCGTCGGGTCGCCGATCCCGGCGCGGAGTCCGGCCAGCAACTCGTCCAGCCACAGGGCGACTTTGGGCATCCCGGCGAGGACGTCCGTGAACTCGGCCGAGGTGGTCGCCGAGGTCGCCCACGGCACGCCGAGGCGTTCCGCCACCAGGCCCCCGGCCAGGGCCTGTTGGTCGGCGACGACCGCGTCCGGCCCGAACTCCTCGACGGCCGCGGCGACTCCGGGGGCCATCTGCTCGGCGAGCGGCGCGAGGAAGGCCTCCCAGAGGAACTTCAGCGCCTCGGGGCCGCGGATGTCGGGCGGGCGGATGCCCTCGCCCTCGCCCGGTACCGGTCCGGCGCACGGGAACACGCACGCCGACTCTCCCGCGAGCCGCCGTACGAGAGTGGGGTCGGCGCAGACCCACGCCAACTCGTGTCCCCGGGAGGCCAGTTCGGCCGCCACGCCCACCGCCGGGTTGATGTGGCCGACCAACGGAGGGACGACGAACAGGAACCGGCTCACCGGACCGCCACCTCGGCGGCGGCCTCCGACGCGCTCGCCTCCTGGAAGCCTGCCTCTTGGATGCTTGCCTTTTGGATCAGGGAGAGGATGTGCCCGCCGACCGTGCCCGCCGCCTCGACCAGCACCGAGTGCTCGTGGCCGGGGACGACGACGGTCCGGCAGTCGGGGAGTACGGACTCCAGCCAGGGTGCGAGGAGGGCGAGGTCCGAGTCGCCGCCGTAGATGCCGAGCACCGGGCAGTACACCGCGCTGATCTGATCCTCCGTCAACACACCGCTGGCCGGGATGTCTTGGGAGAGGGAGGTCTCGCGGGCCAGGCGGGCGGCGCCCTTCGCGAGGCGGGCGGTGTTGTGGCCGCGGTTCTCGCTGATCCAGGCGATCGCGTCGTCCTCGTTGTGCGCCAGCTGGTGCAGCACGCGGTCCAGGATGCCGCCGAGCTTCGGTGCCCAGGCCGTGGTCGCCGGTTCCGACTCGATGAGGGAGACGCTCGCGGCGCGCTCGGGGTGCCGGGCCGCGTAGCCGAACGCCACTGTCCCCCCATAGGAGTTGCCGACCAGATGGACAGGGCCGGTCACCTCCAGGCGGTCGAGCAGTGCCTCCAGGTCGTCGATGTTGTCGTCGAGGGTGTAGCCGGTGGCGGGGCGCGCGCTGCGGCCGTGGCCGCGCAGGTCGTACATGACGACGTCGATGCCGGCCAGCGCGAACGGCGGCGCGATGGTGAAGTAGTAGCTGGCCAGGCTGTCGGTGAGCAGACCGTGCACGAGCACCGCCGTGGCGGTGACCGGACGGCCGTCGGGCGGGCTCATTCGCTGTACGTGCAACCGGAGTTGACCGGTGTCGACCATCGCCATGGCTCAGCCCGCCTCGGCTGCCTTGAGGCTCTGCACGACGTACTCCACGAGCCGGCCGACGGTGAGTTCGATGATCTCGTCGAACTCCATCCCGGCCAGGAACTCGGCGAAGTTGACCTTCGTGCCGTAGTGCTCCTGGAGCAGCCCGGCCAGGGTCACCAGGTCGATGCTCTCCAGCTCCAGGTCGCGGTTGAAGGTCGTCGACATGGTGATCTCGACGTCGTCGACGCCGTACTCGTCCTCCAGGAGCGCGGTCAGCATGCCGGTGAGGTCGGCGAGGACGGCGTCCTCGGTGGTGGGGGTCATCGGTCGTACTCCTCTTCGTGCGCGGGTCCCGTCGTCCAGGCCACGACGTAGGTCCTGTCCGGCAGATTGGGGGGATTGCCGGCCGGCTCGTAGTGCACGGTGTAGGCGCGTTCCAGCCGCCCCGACACCAACAGCTTTGATCCGGGGGCCACTTGGAAGACGGCGAAGTCACGCGGCCGGCCCCGGAAACCGGTGCCCTCCGCCTTGGCGACCGCCTCCTTCGCCGCCCAGAAGCGGGCGAACCACAGCGCCTCGGACTCGCCGGTGGCGGCCAACTGCGCTTGCAGCAGCGCCAGTTCCTCCTCGCCGAGGGCAGTGGTGAGGGTGGCCGGGGGGCGTTCCACGACCTCCTCGATGTCGATCCCGGGGCCGGGACCGGGGGCGTGCGGCCGGACGATCGCGACCGCCGCCTCGGCGCGGTGAGCGAGCGAGACGTCCAGCGGGGGCAGGGTCCGGCCGTGCAGACCGGTGACGTACGGGCGGCCCGACTCGTCGTTGTGGACCCGGATTTCGGCCGGATAGACCGGCCCCTCGCCATGGCCCCACAGCCACTGCCGTACCGCGTCCTTCACCGCGATCCGGCCCAACAGCCACTGCCTGCGGCCGCGCGGCGGATGCTCCTCGTACTGCGAACGCTCCACGCTGCTCAGGGAGTTGCGCATGATGAGGTCGCGGGAGGCGAGGTCGGGCCAGCGCTCGTTGAGCAAGGTCCGGCCGCCCGGACGGGCCTCGGAGAGGGTGTTGCGCTCGGGGAAGCGCTCCACCGGCCTGGTCTGCGGGTCGTTGTCGAAGCGCCGGTCCTGCCAGCCGGTCAGCTCCGCCCACACCACGCCGTCGACCGTGAGCTGTACGTCGGCTTCGAGCGCGGTGTCGGTGAGCGAGGTGATCCGCACCAGGCAGTCCACCTCCGTGCCGGGGCGCGGATGGGGGCCGTAGAAGCGCATCTCGCGCATGCCGACCGGGAAGACCACGGTCCGTTCGGTGAGGGTCGACATGATCCAATAGCCCAGGATCTGGCCCACGTTGTCGAGCAGGGCGCCCGGGGCGGAGGGTGTGGTGATCACGCCGCGTACGTGGCGGTCGCCGATCGCGGTGAGTTCGGTGACGCCCTGGAACGCCGGGCCGTGGAACATCCAGCGCTCGTCGTAGAGATGGGACGCGGTGTGGTCGGGGACGCGTTCGGTGGTGGGGTCGGGGCGGGGGTGCGGTGGGGGCGATACGGCGTGGGCGGGGGCCAGTTCGACCACACCCCGGGCGTGCGGGCCGAAGGAGACGGCGAGCCGGTCGGGGGTCTGGGTGACCACCTTCACCGGCACGTCCACCGACGGCGTCGCCGTCAGCCATCGGTCGAAGCGCGCTTCGTGCACCGCGACCGCGCGCATGCCGGGGGCGGCCCGTTCCGCCGCCTCGATGATGTGCTGCACGATCGTGGTCGCCGGGACGACCGGCCAACGGTCCGCCACATCCGGCCAGTTGGGGCGTTGCGGGAAGAAGCAGTGGTCCATGAGGTAGGGCATGGACCCGGGGGAGACATGGACCGTGGTCTGCCACTCCCGTGGGGGAGCGGGAGGCGCGGCCGCGATGCGGGGTGCGGGGGCGGACATGGCCGGTGCGCTACGACGGCTGCCCGCGCTGATGAGTTGGGCGGCCGTGTCGGCGGTGTCGCGCATGAGGGCGTGCAGTTCGGCGGCCGCAGGGAAGCGGTCGGCGAGGGCGTCCAGGGGCGAAAGGGCCGCCAGGGTAGGGGTGTTGGCGGCGGCCGGTGTGCGTAGTTCCGCCCGGAGCTTGACCAGAGTCGGGGCGTCGAAGGACACGAGTGCGCCGTCCATGTCCAGCCGCACCGGGGGCCGTTCCCGTCGTAGAGCCGGTTTCTGGGGGGCCAGTGTCACCGGGTCAGTCGTTCCGCCCGCCGCCCACAACGCCATGGCCACGCGCCGGAGTTGGGCCAGTCCGGAGCGGTGGGGCGAGTTGGCGGCGACGACCAGATGATCGCGTCCGCTGAGGGTGGCGTCGATGAGGGAGCCGAGTTGGCCCGTGCCGACCTGGACGAACGCGCGATGGCCGGCCGCGTACATGGCCTCGACGAGTTGACGGAACCGGACGGGTTCCAGGAGGTGGCGGATGAAGAGTTCGCGGACCGCCTTCTCGTCCGAGGGGTACGGCGAGGCGGTGGTCCCGGACCAGAGGGGGACCGTCGGCGGGTGGAGGCGGAAGCGGTTCGTGGCCTCTTCGATCGGGGCGAGGTAGGGCTTCAACATCGGTGTGTGGAAGCCGGATTGGAACGGGAGGACCTGGCTCAGGACGCCCTGGGCGCGGAAGGACCGCACGAACTCGTCCACGGCCTTGTCCGGGCCGCACACCATCGACTGGCCCGGCGCGTTGTCGTGGGAGAGGACGATGCCGGCGTCCGGCCAGTCGGCGGCGAGCGCCGCGAGCACGCGCTCGGCCGGGGCTCCGATCGCCCCGAAGGCGAGGCCGGGGACCGTCACCGAGTCGGGGTCGAACGCCTCCATGAAGTCACTGACCTCGTCCGGCGCATACACCCCGGCGGCCGTCATCGCGGTCCACTCGCCGACACTGTGTCCGGCGACCGCGTCCGGTACGACACCCATCTTGCGCAGCGCCGCGTCCAACAGTCGCCCGACACCGACGACATCGAAGCCGTGACGGCCGATGTCCCCTACCTGTGCGGGGGTTGAGGACCGGTTCTCACGGAGTCCGAAGTGCGCGGCGACGTCCTCGACCCGGGGGGTGAAGTCGCCCTCCAGGCCCGGGAAGACGAACGCCAGCTTTCCCGCGCCAGGCCCGATCAGCGGGCTCGGCGTGAACCACACATCGCTGCGGCCTTGCCACGCCCGGCCCTTGGCGACCGCCCGGCGGGCCAGCGCGAGGCGCTTGGCGTCCGGGGCGACGATGCCGAGCCGTGAACGGCCGGTGGTGGCAGGGGAGTTGTGTGCGGCCAGGAGGGCGGAGTCGTCGGCGTTCAGCAGCGCCGCGAGAGCCTCGGGGCTGTCGGCGGCGAGCATGAGCACGCGTTCCGGTTCGGCCACGGAGGCAGCGCTGGCGGGGGCGTTCGTGCGTCGCGGTTCGTCGGCCACCGCCGTCGATCGTGTTGCGCGCGCGCCCGGCGCCTCCTCCAGCACGACGTGCGCGTTGATGCCGCCGAACCCGAACGCGTTGACTGCCGCCCGTCGCACTGGTTGTTCGGGAGTCGTCTCCCAGGGCGCCGCCTGCTCCAGCGGGCGGAACCGGGTCGCCGCGAGCGCGGGGTGCGGGTCGTCGCAGTGCAGGGTCGGCAGCAGCATCCCGTGGTGGACGGCGAGGGCGGCCTTGACCAGACCGGCGACTCCGGCGGCCGGCATCGTGTGGCCGATCATCGACTTCACCGAGCCGATCACCGCACGGCCGTCGGAAGTGCCCGTGTCCCCGAACACCTCGGCCAGCGTGGCGAGTTCGGCCGCGTCACCGGCGGGCGTCGCCGTGCCGTGCGCCTCAAGGAGGCCGATGGAGCCGGGCAGTGCGGGATCCAGGCCCGCCGCCTCCCACGCCTGGCGTACGGCGTGGGTCTGGCCGGTCGAGTCGGGGTTGACGAGGCTCGCGGCGCGGCCGTCGCTGGACACGCCGGTGCCGCGGATGACGGCGTAGATCCGGTCGCCGTCGCGTTCGGCGTCGGCGAGCCGCTTGAGGACGACGACTCCCGTGCCCTCGCCGATCAGGATGCCGTCGGCGTCACGGTGGAAGGGGCGGATGCGCTGGCTCGGGGAGAGCGCGCGGAGTTGGGAGAACACGCTCCACAGCGTGATGTCGTGGCAGTGATGGACACCGCCCGCGAGCATCAAGTCGCAGCGCCCGGCGGCCAGTTCGGTGACCGCCTGATCGACGGCGATCAGCGAGGACGCGCAGGCCGCGTCCACCGTGTACGCCGGGCCGCGCAGATCGAGGCGGTTGGCGACGCGGGACGCCGCGAGGTTGGGGACCAGGCCGATGACCGACTCGGGGCTGTCGGGGCCGAGCCGCTCGGTGAACGCGGTGCGGATGCGGTCGAGTTGGCCGGGGTCCAGGTCGGGCAGCAACTCGCCCAGAGTGCGCACGAGTTGGCCCGCCGTACGGACCCGCTGATCGAGGCGGACCAGCCCCGGGGTGAGATAGCCGCCCCGGCCGAGCACGACACCGACGCGCCGCCGGTCGGGCAGGCGGCTCTCACCGCCCGCGTCGGCGAGGGCGGCGGCGGCCACGTGGAGGGCGATGAGCTGGTCGGGTTCGGTGCCGGGCACCGAGTTCGGCATGATGCCGAACCGGGTGACCTCGACCTCGGCCAACTCGTCCACGAATCCGCCGCGTCGGCAGTACACCTGGTCGGCGACGGCCGGACCGCTCGCGGAGTCCGGGCGGTAGTAGTCCGCGTCCCACCGCCCGTCCGGCACCTCGCTGATGGCGTCCGTGCCGCCCAGCAGATTCCGCCAGTACGCGTCGAGGTCGGCGGCGCCGGGGAGCAGCACCGACATTCCCACGATGGCGACCGGCGCTTGACGGTCCGTCATGGCTACCAGCCCGAGGCGGTGTAGACGACGGCCCCTGCCGACTCGTCGCCCCAGGCGAGCTCGCGCAGCAGGGCCGCGGTGCCCTCCTCGGGGTCGATCAGCGAGATACCGCGCCGCGCGTACTCGCGTCCCAACTCCGGTGTGACCATGCCGTGGTGACCACCGGTCGGCGCCCAGGGACCCCAGTGCACGGTGAGCGCACGGTGTCCGGTGCGGGCGGCCCAGTCGGTGCCCAGGCTCTGCAGCGCGTCGTTGGCGGCGGCGTAGTCGACCTGGCCCCGGTTGCCGAGGACGGCCGAGATGGAGCCGAACAGCACGGCGAAAGCAGGGCCGTTGGGAAGCTCCTCCAGCGCCGACAGCAATGTCTCGGCGCCGTGCGTCTTCGTGCCGTAGACCCGCTGGAAGGACTCGGTGGTCTTCTCGGCGATCAGCCGGTCCTCGATGACGCCGGCCGCGTAGACGACACCGTCGAGGCGGCCGTGTTCGGCGTGGATCTCCTTGACCGCCTGGAGCGCGGCGTCCGGTTCGCGGAAGTCGACGGAGTGGTAGCGGGCCTCGCTGCCGAGGGCGGTGAGTTCGTCGAGGGTCGCGGTGATCTCCCGCTGGGCGAGCAGGAGTTCGGCGGTCCGGTTGATCTCGACGGGGGTGAGTCCACCGCTGTTGCGGGCGAGGGCGGCACGCAGTTCGGCCGGGGTACGGGCGCCCGCGCTTGCCGGGTCCTCGGGTCCTGCCGGTGCGGGGGTCCTGCCGAGGAGTTCGATACGGCACCGGGACGCGGCGGCGAGTGCGACGGCGAACTTCGCGGTGATGCCGCGTGCTCCGCCCACCAGCAGGACCACCGAGTCGCGGTCGAGCCCGATCGCGGCGGCTTCGGCGACGCCGTCACCGGCGGGTCCGGCACCGTTGGTCGCGAGGGCGCCGAGCGGCGTCTCGGTCAACTCAAGTCCGTGCCGTCCGGCGGCAGTTCGCAGGACGACCGGCTCGGTGTCGGGCGCGAGCAGTTCCGATATCAGCGCGTCGGCGACAGCGGCCGGGGCGGTGTCCGCCACCTCGACGACCCTCGCGACGGTGTCCGGGTACTCGCGGGCCACCGTACGGAACAGGCCGTGCAGGCCCGCCGAAGCGCCGTCCGCCCCCTGTACCGCGAGGAGTTGGCGCGGGTTGCGGCGCAGGGCGGCCTGGAACACCGGGAACGCGTCCGGCAGCACCGGCGCCGATGCCGTGAGCGGGGCGAGGTACAGGATGCCGTCCACCTGGCCGTCGGCGTCGGTGAGTTGATGCTCGGGGCCCACGGTCACCGTGTCGGCGCCGTAGGAGGAGAGCCGCGCTGCGACCGTCGTCGGGACGTCGCCGTCGCCGTAGAGGACGAACCGTCGGCCGCTCAGCACGGATGCCGGGTCCGGCGGGTTGTCGCCGTCCTGGTGGGCCAGCAGTACCGGGCGCAGTTGGAGGCGCTTCGGCGCGGAGCCGGTGACCTCGTCCTGCGGGGCGTTCGGGGAGGTGTCCTTAGGGGCGCCGGTACTCGGGGGAGTTTCGTCCGCCGCCGTGGGTTCCGTCAGCCGTGCCGACAGCCAGCCCGTGACGGAGGCCGCCGTGCGGGCCTTCGCCAGGTCTTCCAACTCGGCGTCGTCCAGCGTCGCGACGTCCATCCCGCCGCCGATGCCCAGGCGTTGGGCCAGTTCGCCGGCGATCTCGGCGCGCTTGATGGAGTCGATGCTGAGGTCCGCCTCCAGGTCGAGGTCGGGCTCGATCATGTCGACGGGGTAGCCGGTGCGTTCGCTGATGATCTCCAGGACGACCCGGAGCACGTCGGCCTCGGTGACGGCTTCGGGTGCTTGGGGTGCGGCCAACTCGGCCACAGCCGTGGGTTGTTGAGGTAGGGGTGCTTCGGCCGCCGGCAGGGCGGGTATCTGCGGCAGTGCCTCGACCACGGCGGGCGCGGGTGCGGGCACCCACGTTCCCTGCGGCACCGGTCCCTGCGTCGCGCCGAAGTACGTCAGCAGCACATCCCGTTGCGCGGCCACCATCTCCCGGCTGGTGCGCAGGAATTCGGAGATGAGCGCGTCCCTGTTCGCCTCGACGGGGGCACCGCCTTGAGGGTTCGTCGTCACAGTCGTCTCCACAACGCGTCGGGCCGGTGCGAGCGCACCGGGCAGGAGTGCTCCGGCGGCGGTACGGACCAGTTGTCCGTCGACCGTCCAACCGGGTCGCGAGGGCACGGGAGTCCGGGCGGCGTCGACGGCGTCGCGCCCGTTGAACAGCCAACCGGTCCGCACCGGCAGCCCGGCGACGGCCAGTTGGGCCAGCGCGTCGAGCCAGCCGCGCAGCCCGCTGTTCTGGTTGGGCTCGCATGCGACCGTGCGGTGCGGGCGGTCGCCGAGGATCTGGTCGACCAGCCGGGTGAGCACGGAACCGGGACCGGCCTCGACGAAGACCCTGGCTCCCGCCTCGTACATCGCCTCGATCTCCGCGACGAAGCCGACCGGGGAGCCTATCTGCGCGGCGAGTTCGGCCCGGACCGCGTCGGCGTCCTCGCCGTAGGGGGCCGCCGTGCGGTTGGACCACACCGGGAACTCGGGGGCGAGGACCGGCCGTTGGGCGAGAGACTCCGCGAACCGTTCGCCCGCGGCCGCCACCAGCGGGCTGTGGAAGGCGCAGGCGACGGGGATGCGCTTGGCGCCGAGACCGGCGTCGCGCAGGAGGCGTACGGCGGTGGCGACTGCCTCCGTCGGGCCCGAAATCACCGTCTGGCGGGGCGAGTTGTGGTTGGCGATGACGACGGAGTCGGGTGCGTTCGCCGTCTTCAGGGCCTGCTCGACGTCCTCGGCACCGGCGGCCACCGCGGCCATCGTTCCCGGGTCGTCCGCGCCGGTGGCTTCGAGGATCGCCGCGGCGCGCTCGGTGCTCAGTTCCAGCAGGGCTTCCGGCGTGATCGCACCGGCCGCGCACAGGGCGACCAACTCGCCGTAGCTGTGCCCGGCCGCCATGTCGGGCCGTACGCCCGCCTCGGTGAGCAGGGCGTGGGCGGCCAACCCGGCGATGCCCAGGGCGGGTTGCGCGACCCGGGTGTCGGTGAGGCCGGCCTGCTGGCGGTCGCGGGCGGTGTCGTCGAAGGCGGTCGGCGGGTACAGGGCGTCGGCGTGGTCGCGGCCGAGGTGCAGATAGTGCTGCAGCTCGGGGAACGCGATGAAGACGTCGGCGAGCATGCCGGGGCGCTGACTGCCTTGACCGGGGAAGAGGAAGGCGACCTTGCCCGTGTCCCCTTCGGGGTCCGCCACGTGGATTCCCGAAGTGGGGTCGTGCTCCCCTTCGAGGGCCCGCCGCAGTTGCCCGACCAACCCCTCGACATCCCGTGCCACGACGGCCACTTGGACCGGATCGAGCCGGGCATCCGCGCGCCGCGACGCGCTCAGCGCGAGGTCGCGCAGTTTCCAGTGCCCCGTCTCCGCGAGCTTCAGGATCTCCTCGATGCCTCGCCGCGCCGCCGCCCGGTCCGCACTCCGGAACGTGAACAGCTCGGCGGGCCACGCGTCCAGACCCTGCGCGGGCGGAACCGCCTCGCCGTAGGCCCCGATCACCGCATGGAAGTTGGTGCCGCCGAAGCCGAACGCGCTGAGGCCCGCGACGCGTTCCTCGGCGGGGGCCGCCCACGGCCGGGGCCGGGCGTGGAAGACGAACGGGCTGTTGTCCGCCTGCCAGGCCGAGTTGGGCTGCTTCATGTGCAGGGTGGGCGGCTTGACGCCGGTGTAGAGGGACAGCACGGTCTTGATGAGACCGGCGAGTCCGGCGGCGCACTTCGTGTGCCCGATCTGGGACTTGACCGAGCCGAGCGCGCAACTGCCGTTCTCCGCGCCGGACTCGGTGAACACCTCGCTGAGGATGGAGAGTTCGGTACGGTCGCCGACCACTGTCCCGGTGCCGTGCGCCTCGACCAGGCCGACCTCGGAGGGGGAGACGCCCGCGTTGCGGTACGCCCGCTCCAGCGCGGCCCGCTGTCCCTCGGGGCGGGGTGCCGTCAGGCCCAGGGAGCGGCCGTCGCTGGAACTGCCAACTCCCTTGATGACGCCGTAGATCCGGTCGCCGTCCCGCTCCGCGTCCGCGAGCCGCTTGAGGACCACGCAGGCGACGCCCTCGCCGAGCGCGATGCCGTCCGCCGAGTTGTCGAAGGCGCGGGAGCGGCCGGTGGGGGAGAGGGCGTGCACGGAGGAGAAGAGGACGTAGTCGTTGATGCCGTTGTGGAGGTCGGCGCCCCCGCACAGCACCACATCGCTGGTGCCGCCCACGAGTTCCTTGCAGGCGACGTCGACGGCGGCCAGCGAGGACGCACAGGCCGCGTCGACGGTGAAGTTGGCGCCGCCGAGGTCGAGACGGTTGGCGATGCGGCCCGAGATGACGTTGGAGAGCATGCCGGGGAAGGAGTCCTCGGTGAGCGTGGGGAGTTGCTCCTCGATGCCCTGCGGGATCCTGCCGTAGTAGGAGGGGAGTACGGCGCGCAGCGTGGTCGCGTTGGACAGGTCGCTGCCCGCCTCCGCGCCGAACACCACGGAGGTGCGCGCGCGGTCGAACTCCCGCCCCCGGTCGCCGTATCCGGCGTCCTCCAGGGAACGCCGGGCCGCTTCGAGGGCCAGCAGCTGGACCGGTTCGATGCTGCCGAGGGAGGTCGGCGGGATGCCGTAGCGCAGCGGGTCGAAGGGGATGCGCGGGAGGAAGCCGCCCCACTTCGACGGGGTGGCGCCGTCCTTGTCGGCGGAGTAGTGCACGGCGGGGTCCCAGCGGTCGGGTGGGACCTCGTCGACGGAGTCGCGGCCGCCGAGGATGTTCGCCCAGAATGTGGGGAGGTCGGGCGCCTGCGGGAACATGCACGCCATGCCGATGACAGCGATGTCCAGCGGGGCCGGGGCCTCCGGCTCGACAGTCTCCTCAACTCCCAGGCGGGCGCGGGCGGTTCGCGCGCTGTCGGCCAGGAAGTCGGCGGCCTCCTCGGTCACCGAGCGGTGCAGGGCGTCGATCGTGGTGGTCGCCGAACGCAGCACGGCGACCTCGCCGGCCATGAACATCCCCTCGGCGAGCTGGCGTTGCTCGTCCACGGCGGTCAGCGCACCGTCCGCGCCCCGCTCCACACCCTTGCTGGCGATGCGCAGCCGGCCGACGTTGAGCCGCTCCAGCTTCTCCCAGATCTGCCGGTCCGGTACGCCCTGCTCGCGCAACTGGGCTTCGAAGTCGAGGTAGTTGTCGCTGAACGGGCTCGGTACGCAGCGGGTGGCGTGACCGGGCGCGGTCTCCAGCAGCGCGGTCCGGGTGGCCAGGACGACCTGTTCCTGGAACAGGGGCTGGACCGCTCCGCGCGTCACCGCCTCCTCCGTGAAGAGGTAGGCGGTGCCCATCAGCACGCCGACGGCCGCGCCGCGTGCGGTGAGCGGTGCGGCGAGGGCGGCCACCATCGCCGCCGAGCGTTCGTCGTGGACGCCGCCCGCGAAGAACACCTCGATGTGTTCCGCCGTATCCGCTGGTGCCTTCTCCAAGAAGTCGTCCAGGACGGCGAGTTGGGCCTCCCAGAGGGGGAAGCTGCCGCGCGGTCCGACATGGCCGCCGCACTCGGAGCCCTCGAACACGAACCTGCGCACCCCGGCGTCCAGGAACTGCCGCAGCAGCCCCGGCGAGGGCACATGCAGGAAGGTGGAGATCCCGGCCCGCTCCAGCGCCTCGGCCTGGGAGGGGCGTCCGCCCGCGATGATCGCGTGCGTGGGCTCCAACTCCCGTACGGCTTCGAGCTGGGCGTTGCGCATCTCCTCGGGCGCGAAGCCGAGCACCCCGACACCCCAGGGCCGGTCGCCCACGGCGGCGCGGGTCTCGGCCAGCACCGCCCGCGACTGCTCGCCGCTCGACAACGCCAGCGCGACGAACGGCAGGGCACCGCCCTCGGCGACGGCCGCGGCGAACTCCGCCTGGTCGCTGACGCGGGTCATCGGGCCCTGCGCGATGGGGAGTCGGGTACCGAGGGTCCGGCTCATCGGGGAACCGGCGCGCAGTGCGTCGGCCGGTGTCTCGTCCCGTACGGATTCCCTTATGGCGGACGTCAGTTCGCGCACGGTGCGACCCACGTCGCCCCAGCGCTCGGCGAAGCGCGCGGCGAGGAAGCCGTCCTGGCCGACCGGGAGGAGCTGGGTGCGCGGGTCGCGGGCGCCGAGCAGTTCGGGGACGCGGTCGGCGGGTACGCGCGGGGCGTCCGGGCCGCGTCGTAGGAGCACACGGTGGCCCGCCACCAGCGTGGTCTCCGAACCGTCCATCGAGCGGAGCGCGGCGGCCGCCGTCTCCGGCAGGGTCGACTCGGCGAGCAGGGCCAGTTGGCTGTCCAGGACGACGCCGGCCGCGCCACCGGCGACGGCCGCGGCCGCCGTGCGGGGGCCGATGCCGCCGCAGGCCCAGACCGGTACGTCCACGGCGGGGTCGGAGAGGAGGCGCTGAAGTAACACGAAGGTGCTCAACTCGCCCACGCGGCCGCCGCTTTCGGCGCCCCGGGCGATCAGTGCGTGCGCGCCGGCGCGGACCGCGGCCAGTGCCTGGTCCGGGTCGGTGACCTCGACCAGCACCCGGTGGTCCGCGGCCACCTCGTCGACCCGCCAGGGAGCGTCCACGGCGAGGACGACGGTGTGCGGCTTCTCGCCGGCGCCCGTCGTGAGGTCACCGGGAACGATCCGGCAGTGGGGTCCGACCCGTACCCCGAAGGGGCCGGGGGACCAGCGCCGTATCCGCGCCAGGGCCTCCCTGGCTCTTCGGTCGCCCGTTCCCAGGTCCAGTACGCCGAACCCACCGGCACGGCTCACGGCCGCCGCGAGTCGGGCATCCGGTTCATGGAACGGGGTGATTCCAATGATCATGCATTCGGCGCGCGCGACAGGCGTCATGATTCTCCGAATAAACGGTGAAATGGCACGGTGGGGGGTTTCGGCGGGGGTGCGCCGAACGTAATCGCAGAGGCGCAAGAGGGCTGATGGAAAGCTAGCCCCCCGGTTACTCGTCGGTCAACAACGGCAAGGTAAGCAACTGGTGGATGGGGGTGTTCCGGCCAGCGGGAACCGGCCCCCAAACAACCGAAAACCCTGCCAATTTCCTTCAGAGGGCACGCCACTCGGACCGCAGTGGCGCAAGCGGTCCAAAAGCCCCCGCTATTCATCCGAGGCTCACAGTCCCGAAACACCACTGACGGCAGGAAGGAATTATGTAAACGTTGGGTGTCGATGCCTCCTCGCATAAGCCGCGCTAGGTTGGCACCCATGAGCACACCGCGGGACCTGATGATCGTCGCCATGGATGTCGCACCCGAGCGCCCCGTCGAGACGGGTGATCTTTCGCTCGCGCTCGCCGGAGCGGAGGTGGTCGACCTCCTCGCCGCCGAAGCCGTCGTACTGGACGGCGACCTGATCGTGCCGAACCCCCAACTTCCCTTGGGGGACGGCCTGTTGGACGAGGCC
Source organism: Streptomyces sp. NPDC050528 (assembly GCF_044457795.1). Taxonomy (NCBI): domain Bacteria; kingdom Bacillati; phylum Actinomycetota; class Actinomycetes; order Kitasatosporales; family Streptomycetaceae; genus Streptomyces; species Streptomyces sp. NPDC050528. The sequence goes on along the minus strand of NZ_JBITHH010000006.1, from coordinate 118,112 downwards.
GCAGCCGCGCTCGTGCGGGAGACGCCGTACGAGTCGGTCGAGGACTGGCTGTGGCGGCGCGGGCGGAGCCTGTCCTCCGCCTATCTCGCCGCGCTGGAGGCGGAGGGGCTGGTCGAGCGGCAGCGCGGGCGCTGGATCCCGGTCCGCACGGGCCGGACGGCCCTGGTCGACTCCCCGGCCCGCACCCACGCGGCCGACCGCTGGGCCGAGGGCGAGCCCGTCCTCGCCCAGCTCGCCGCGGCGGCCGGCATCCGCGAGGTCTCCGACGAGGACTCCGCGAAGGTCACCGACGAGTCGCTGGACACGGTCATCGCCGTGGTCCACGACGCGGTGACGGAGCTGGAGGCCGTACGGCAGCGGAAGAGTGTGGAGGACGCGGCGTACGACAATGTGTGGCGTGGGATGTGACGGTGATCTGTCGGCTTCGAAACACGACAACTGCCGATAAAACAGAGCCAGTTGATGATCCTGAGCCTCAGGTGACGACACGTCACCCATGGTAGGCACAAGGGCGTCGCTGAGCTAGAGCGAGCGGGGGCGCACGCTACCCGCGTTCACCGGGACGAAGCCGCCGCCCTGACAGGAACCTCATCGAACCGGGGCCGCCCCCGACCGAAACCTCACCGAAACGAAGCCGCCCCCAACGGAATCGTCACCGTGAACACCGTCGCCCCCGGCTCCGACGTCAGCTCCACCGTGCCGCCGTGTGCCTTCGCCAGGGAGCGGGCCACCGCGAGGCCCAGGCCGCTGCCGCCCCGGTCGCGGCTGCGGGCCTTGTCGACGCGGTAGAAGCGGTCGAAGACGCGGGCCCGGTCGTCCTCCGGGATGCCGGGGCCCGCGTCGGCGATCCGTACAGACGCCGTGCCGGCCGCGACCGACAGCGACACCGAGACCTCCGTGCCGGGCGGGGTGTGCACCGCCGCGTTGGTGAGGAGGTTGTCCAGCACCTGCCGGATGCGGACCGGATCGACGCGCAGCCGGACCGGGGACGCGGGCACCGACACCGTCAGCGGGTGGTCCCGGTGCCCGGCGCGGAACGCGTCCGCCGCCTGCCCCACCAGGTCCACCAGGTCCGCGTCCTCCGGCCGTAGCGGAGTCTCCACGTCCGCCGCGTCCAGGCGGGCCAGCAGGAGGAGGTCGTCGAGGAGGATGCCCATGCGGGCCGCCTCGGCGCGGAGCCGGGCCAGGTGCTTGTCGCGCTCCTCGGGGACGTTCGCCGCCGCGTACTGGAACAGGTCCGCGTAGCCGCGCACCGACATCAGCGGGGTCCGCAGCTCGTGCGAGGCGTCCGCGACGAACCGGCGCAGCCGCTGCTCCGCCTCCGCGCGCACCGCCAGGGAGTCGTCGATGTGCTCCAGCATCGTGTTGAACGCGGTACGCAGCTCCTCCACCTCGGGCCCGCCGTCACCCCGCTCGGCGCGCAGCGGCAGCCGGGCCGCCGACTCGCTGAGGTCGTGCGAGGCGATGCCGTGGGCCGTCGTCGCCATGTCGCTGAGCGGCCGCAGCCCGCGCCGCAGCAGATGCCGCCCTATGACCACCAGCACCAGCAGCGCCAGCGCGAACGCCACCACCTGGACCGTGATCAGCTGCCGTACCGTGCCCTGCACGTCCGCCAGTGGGGCCGCGCTCACCAGGACCACGCCGGGGTCGACCTTGCAGGCCCGCAGCCGGTAGGTGCCCTCGCCGTCGATCGTCACCGTGCGGGAGATCTCCGTGCTGGAGTGCGCCATCGTCTTGGCCAGGGCGCTGAGCGCCTTGGTGTCGTCCGGAACATCGGAGGGCTCGCGCAGTTTCGGGGTCGTGCCCGAGACGTCGTAGACCGCCGTGTACCAGCCGTAGTACGGCTTGCGCTCGACGATTCCGTGTACCTGGGCGTCCTTGGACTGGACGGTCTGGACGAGCTTCATCTGGTCGCTGACCTGGCGCTGGAGATAGTCCCGCATATACATCGTCAGGGCCGTGCCGACGATCGCGAACACGATCAGGGACAGGACGCCGACGCCCAGGGCGAGGCGGGTGCCCAGGCGTACCCGGCGCCAGTCGCGGCGCAGTCGTCGGATCATTCGGCTGCCTGCCGGATCACATAGCCGAAGCCGCGCACGGTGTGGATCAACGGATCGTGCCCCTCGTCGAGCTTCCTGCGCAGGCGGCTGACCACCAGTTCCACCACATTGGAGCGGCCGCCGAAGCCGTACTCCCACACGTGGTCGAGGATCTGCGCCTTGGTGAGGACGGTCGGCGACTTGCGCATCAGGTAGCGCAGGACCTCGTACTCGGTCGGGGTGAGGGTGACGAGGTGGTCCCCGCGCCTGACCTCTCGGGTGTCCTCGTCCATCGTCAGGTCGGCGACCCGCAGCACCGAGCGCGGGAAACCGGGCCCCGCGCTGCGCCGCAGCACGGTCCGCAGCCGGGCCATCAGTTCCTCGACCGCGAACGGCTTGACCAGGTAGTCGTCACCGCCCCGGGTCAGCCCCGCGACCCGGTCGGCGACCGCGTCCCGCGCGGTGAGGAACACCACGGGCACCATCGTCCCGGACCGCCGCAGCCGGTCCAGCACACCGAAACCGTCGAGGCCGGGCAGCATCAGGTCGAGCACCACGATGTCCGGTTTGAACTCGGCGGCCACGGTCAGCGCCTCCTCACCGGAGTACGCGCACGCGGCCTCCCAGCCCTCGTACCGGGCGACCGTCGCGACGAGGTCGGCGATCGGCGGGTCGTCGTCCACGACGAGGAGTCGAACTTTGTCCACTCGCACATAGTGCTTCACACACCGGCAGACGCCAGACCCGCGTCACCGTCCCACCCACATCGATAGCCACTTGAAAGTCGTCCGACAGGAAAACGACAGCGCCCCGAGGTCAAGCTCGTCTCCCAGGACCCGATCAAGGAGCTGCTGTCCGTGACGACCGTCCAATCACCCCCTGCGCCCCCCACGGCGATACGCCCCAGGGTGGTGGCCCGCACGAGCCTGTACGCCGTGCTGGCCGCGAACGTCGCCGTGGTGACCGTCTTCTTCGTCCAGGCGGGATTCGCCTCCAACTCGCTCATCGTCATCGGCCGCCTCCTCGGCCTCTACGGCGCCCTCGTCATGGCCTTCCAGCTGCTGCTGGTGGCCCGGCTGCCCTGGCTCGACCGCCGGATCGGCATGGACCGGCTCACCAACTGGCACCGCTGGACCGGCTTCGCGCTGCTCTGGACGCTGCTCGGGCACCTCGTGTTCATCGCCTTCGGCTACGCCCAGGGCACCGACACCGGCCCGGTCGGCGAGGTCGTCGACCTCGCGGAGACCACCGAGGGCATCCTGCGCGCGCTCGTCGCCTTCGCCCTGATCCTCGTCATCGGCGCGACCTCCGCCCGCTACGCCCGGCGCCGCCTCGCCTACGAGACCTGGCACTTCATCCACCTCTACACCTACGTCGCGGTGGTCCTCGCCTTCACCCACCAGGTCGCGGTCGGTACGACGTTCACCGCGTCCTCCGCCGCCACGACGTACTGGTACGCGGTGTGGGGCGTCGCCCTCGGCTCGGTCGCCCTGGGCCGCGTGATCCTCCCCCTGTGGCGCAACCTCCGCCACCAGCTGCGCGTGGAGGCGGTGGTCCCCGAGTCCGACAACGTCGTCTCGATCTACATCACCGGCCGCGACCTCCACCAACTCCCGGCCCAGGCAGGTCAGTTCTTCCTCTGGCGGTTCCTGACGAAGGACCGCTGGTGGCAGGCCAACCCGTTCTCCCTCTCGGCCGCCCCCGACGGCACCCGCCTCCGCCTCACCGCCAAGACGGCCGGCGCCGGCACGGCAGCCCTGCGCCACCTCAAGCCCGGCACCCGCGTCTTCGCCGAGGGCCCCTACGGCGCCTTCACCACCCTGCACCGCACGAAGCCGGAGTCCCTGCTCATCGCGGGCGGCGTCGGCGTCACCCCGATCCGCGCCCTGCTGGAGGACCTGGAGGGCCATGCGGTCGTCCTCTACCGCGTCTCCGCCGAACGCGACGCCGTCCTCTACGACGAGCTGGCCGAACTGGCCCGGGCCAAGGGCGCCCAGCTCCACCTGGTCACCGGCCCGCCCGTCCCCGACAAGCTCGCCCCGCGCGAACTCGCCCGCCTGGTACCGGACATCGCCGACCGCGACGTCTTCCTCTGCGGACCGCCGCCGATGATGAACGCGGTGCTGCGCAGCCTCGGCGACATGGGCGTGCCCAAGCAGCAGATCCACTTCGAACGCTTCAGCCTGGCGGGATGAGAGACATATCGTGAAGCGAGTCATACCTGTCCTGGTGCTGTCCGTCGCGGGCCTGATCCCCGTGTGGCGCTACGAGCCGTCGATCGGGACGACGACGAGTTCGGCGAGTACGCCGACCACGGAGGCGGTCTCGACACCGACCCCTACGGCCACCTCCTCGTCGTCGGGCTCCGCGTCGACCCCCTCCACGTCCGCGAAGAAGGTCGTCCAGGGCACCGCGATCAACACCTCCAAGGGCACCGTGCAGGTGCAGGTGACCTTCGAGGGCGACAAGATCAGCTCCGTGAGCATGCTCCAGCAGCCGGACCACCCGCAGACCACGGCGGCCGTCCCGGTACTGATCGAGGAGACCCTCAAGGCGCAGAGTTCGAAGATCGACACGGTGTCCGGCGCCACGATCACGAGCGACGCCTACGTCCAGTCGCTCCAGGCCGCGATCGACGCCAAGGGCGCGTGAGATGCGCCGAGTTGAGCACGTGATGGGTTTCCCGGTGTCGTTGCGCGTCGACGACGAGGGCATCGGGGACGAGGTGGCGGACGCCCTTTTCGCCTGGCTGCGCGAGGTCGACGCCCGCTTCAGCCCGTTCCGCCCGGACAGCGAGGTCTGCCGCTACGACCGGGGCGAGCTGCAACTCCGGGACCTCAGCACGGACTTGACCGAGGTGCTGGACCTCTGCGAGCAGTACCGGCTCGCGACCGGCGGCGCCTTCGACGTCCGGCTGCCCGGCCGGCCCCTCGACCCCTGCGCGGTGGTCAAGGGCTGGTCGGTGCAGCGGGCTGCGGAACTCCTCACCGCCGCCGGTGCCCGGCGCTTCATCCTCAACGCCGGTGGCGACGTGGTCGTGGCCGGCGGTCCGTGGCGGGTGGGCGTACGGCACCCCGAGCACGCCGATCAGCTGTGCACGGTCCTGGAGTTGACCGACGGGGCGGTGGCGACCTCCGCGCGTTACGAGCGCGGCGACCACATCGTCGACGGCCGCACCGGCGAACCCGCGACCGGCCTGCTCAGCATCTCCGTCGTGGCCGCTTCACTGACGGAGGCGGACGCCACGGCCACCGCGGCCTTCGCGATGGGCCCGGAGGGCGTCGACTGGGCCGCCGCCCGGCCCGGCTGCGAGGTGTTCGCGGTCGACGCGGAGCGCCGGGTCCGCCGTACACCGGGATTCCCGGTCGCGACGGTGGCTGCTTAGCGGCTCTCCTCACCCACGACAAGCGGAAGGGCCGCCGGGTTGCCGGCGGCCCTTCCTGTCGGGAAATGTGGCTGGTGGATCAGCTGACGTCGGAGGCGTCCAGGCGGTACAGGCCGCTGCTCGTCGAGGAAGAGGAGCTCGATGAACTGGAGCTGTACGCCGAGGACTTGACCGCCGTGCCGTGGGCCTTGACCCAGGCCGTGATCGCGGAGTTGGTGCCCTGGCCGCCGTCGCTGCTGACGATGATGTAGTGCAACTTGCCTGACTTCACCAGGGACTTGAGCTTGGCGAGGGTCATCGCGTTGTCGCTGCCGGACCAGCCGCCCATGGAGATCACGGGCTGACCCGACTCCAGGATGATCGAGGACGCCGTCTGGTCGGTGGAGACCGCCAGCAGCCAAGTCGCCCCGTCCTGGTGCTTCTTGAGGTAGGCGATCATCTCGGACGAGACCTGGGTGCCGCCGCCCATACCGCCACCGCCACCGGCCTGCTGCGTACCGGACTCGGAACCGGACTCCGAGGAAGTGGAGGAGTTCGAGGAGGTGGAGGAGTTCGAGCTGGACGAAGGCGCCGAACCAGTGCCCGAGGGCCGGGTGCCGGACGGGGCCGAACCACTGGGCTTCGTACCGGACTTGGTGCCGCTCGGCGCGCCGCCCATACCGCCACCGCCGCCGCCACCCATGCCGCCGCCCGTGCTCGGACCGGCCGTCGGGTTCGTGCCGTTGGTCGAAGATGTCGCCGCCGAGACCGAGTAGGCCGCGGGACCGGCGAGCAGGGCGACGACTGCCGCCAACGCCGCGAAGCCCATCAGGCGGTGGCGCTTGGTGAACCGGCCCACCAGCAGGCCCAGGACAGAAGCAATGCCTGCCGCGGCGACCACGATCTCCGCGACCGTGTACACCGTGCCGGAGCCGGAGACCCGCTGGAGCAGGACGACCGCCCAGATGGAGCTGGCCGCGATCGCCGCCGGGAGGACCCAGGCCCACTTGGCCGCCGAACCCTCACGGAAGGCGCGGTAGAGCAGGACCCCGCCTGCACCGGCCAGGGCCGCGATACCGGGTGCCATGGCGGTGACGTAGTACGGGTGGAACGTGCCCTCGGCGAGCGAGAACGTCAGGAAGTGGAGGACGAACCAGCCGCCCCAGAGCATCAGCGCGGCACGCTTGGCGTCCGTGCGGGGAGCGCGGCCGCGCAGGACCAGGCCGCCGACGAGGGCGATCGCCGCGAAGGGGATCAGCCAGGAGATCTGGCCGCCCATGATCTCGTTGAACATCCGGTACAGGCCCGAACTGCCGCCGAACGACGCCCCGTTGCCCTGCGAGCCGACCGAGGAGCTGGCGCCGAAGATGCGGCCGAAGCCGTTGTAGCCGATGACCAGGTCCCACACCGTGTTGTCGGTGGAGCCGCCGATGTAGGGGCGGGAGGACGCGGGGATCAGGTCGACGATCACCATCCACCAGGCGCTGGAGACGACCAGCGCGACGGTGGCGACGGCGAGGTTGCGGATGCGCTTGCCGAGGGAGACGTTCGTGGCCCAGAGGTAGACGAGGAAGAACGCGGGCAGGACGACGTACGCCTGCATCATCTTGGTGTTGAACGCGAAGCCGATCGCGACCGCCGACCAGACCAGCGGCATCAACTTGCCGTTGCGGACCGCCTTCATGAGGGCCGCGGCGCCGAGCATCATCAGCAGGACGAGGATCGGGTCCGGGTTGGTGTCCCGCGTGATGGCGACCGTGATCGGGGTGAGGGTGAGGACGATCGCCGAGATCGTGCCCGCCACCGCTCCGAAGTCCCGCTTCACCTGGCGGTAGAGGAGGGCGACCGAACCCGTGCCCGCCGCGACCATCGGCAGCATCAACTGCCAGGTGCCGTAACCGAATACGCGGGCGGAGAGGCCCATCACCCACAGGGCGAACGGTGGCTTGTCGACCGTGATGAAGCTGCCGGAGTCGAGCGCGCCGAAGAAGAACGCCTTCCAGCTCTTGGTGCCGCTGTAGACGGCCGCGTCGTAGAAGGTGTTGCCGGTGATCGAGGTGAGGTTCCAGGCGTAGAGGGCAGTGGCGAGGAGCAGGATCGCCCACAGGGCCGGGCGGGCCCAGCGCGGGTCGTCCTCCGGGCCCGTGAAGAGCCTTCTGGCACGGGAGTTGAGGCCGCCGTCGGCGGGCGGGCCCGCGCGGTGCGAGCGGCGGGCGCTCTCCTGACTGGGGGGCGGGGCGAGGGTCGTCATGACGCGTACTCCAGGTGTTCCGCGGAAGAGGCGGGCGCCCCGACGGGCAGGACAGGGGTGGTGGTGCGGGTGCGGCGGGGTACGGCGGCGATGCGGGCGCGGCCGGTGACGGACTTCTTGAACATGCGGCGCATGCCCTTGAGGTCGTCGAGGGCGGTGCGGACGATGTCGACACGGCTGTCGGGGTCGTCGGTCCAGTCGACCGGGACCTCGTGGATACGGAGCTTGTTGCGCTGAGCGAGGACGAGGAGTTCGGTGTCGAAGAACCAGGCGGTGTCCTCGATGTGCGGGGCGAGCGCCAGGAACACGTCGGTGCGGACGGCCTTGAAACCGCACTGCGCGTCCGAGAAGCGGGCCGCGAGCCCTGCCTTGAGGAGGAGGTTGTAGGAGCGGGAGATGAACTCCCGCTTGGCGCCGCGCCGTACGGCCGACTGCCGGTGCAGCCGGCTGCCGATCGCCACGTCGCTGTGGCCGGAGAGAAGGGGAGCGACCAGGGGCAGGAACCCTTCGAGGCCGGTGGACAGGTCGACGTCCATGTACGCGACCACGTCCGCTCCGGAGCGACTCCACACGTGCTTCAGCGCGCGGCCCCGGCCCTTGGCGTCGAGGTGCACGGCGTGCACGTGCGGCAGCCGCTGGGTGAGGGCGAGCGCCTCCTCCCAGGTGGAGTCGGTGCTCGCGTTGTCCGCCACGGTGATCGTGAACGGGAACGGGAAGGACGTTTCGAGGTATGCGTGGAGACGGCCGACACTGCCGGCGAGGACGTGCGCCTCGTTGTACACCGGCACCACGATCTCGACCGACCGCTGCCGGACGCCTCCCGCGTTCTGTTCGTTCATGACGGTGACTTTCCGGGCCCTGGCTAGGGCGTTCCTGTGCCTTCGCTGAACGGTCGATGAGAATCAGCGGACTCACAGGAAGGGCACAGTCGATCCGCGTCGAACCCCTAGACAACGGCACCGAAAAGCCCTCAGGTGCCCGCCAAGTTCCCGCAACACAAGCCGTCTAGACTCTCCCCTCAACGGCCAGAGACAGCGGTCAGGAACGGGCAGTTTCTGCCACATCCGAAGGGTATTCGGCGTTTTGATACGGATAGATTCAGTCACCAAGCGGTACCCGGACGGCACGGTGGCGGTCGACCAACTGTCCTTGGACATACCGGACCGCTCGATCACCGTCCTCGTCGGCCCCTCCGGCTGCGGCAAGACGACCACCCTGCGCATGATCAACCGGATGATCGACCCCAGCGAGGGCACGATCTCCCTGGACGGCGCGGACATCACCAAGCAGCCGGTCAACACGCTGCGCCGGTCCATGGGTTACGTCATCCAGAACGCCGGGCTCTTCCAGCACCGCACGATCGTCGACAACATCGCGACCGTGCCCCGCATGCTCGGCTGGGGCAAGGAGAAGGCCAGGGCGCGGGCCACCGAACTCATGGCGCGGGTGGGCCTCGACAGCTCGCTGGCCAAGCGGTACCCGTACCAGCTCTCCGGCGGCCAGCAGCAGCGCGTCGGTGTCGCCCGCGCTCTCGCCGCAGACCCGCCGGTGCTGCTGATGGACGAGCCGTTCTCCGCCGTCGACCCCGTCGTCCGCAAGGGTCTTCAGGACGAACTCCTGCGCCTCCAGGAGGAGTTGGGCAAGACCATCGTCTTCGTCACCCACGACATCGACGAGGCGATCAAGCTCGGCACGATGGTCGCGGTGCTGCGCACCGGCGGCAAGCTCGCCCAATTCGCCCCGCCCGCCGAGCTGTTGTCCGACCCGGCGGACGCTTTCGTGGAGGACTTCCTCGGCACCGACCGGGGCATCCGCCGCCTCTCCTTCTTCTCCTCGGCGGGCCTCGACCTCAAGACGTCCCCCATCGTCGCCGTCGACTCCACCGCCGAGCAGATCGCCGAACGCACCACCCCCGACGTGCCGTACCTCCTCGTCACCGACCTGGACGGCAGGCCGCTCGGCTGGAGCGAGCCCGGCGCGCTGACCGCCGGAGCCGTCGACACCGCCCAACTCCTCGCCTACGGCCGCCCGTTCGAAGCCGGCAAGGACTCGCTGCGGGCCGCGCTGGACGGGGCGGTGCTGTCGCCGACCGGGTGGGCGGTCGGCGTGGACGGCACCGGGCGCGTGGTCGGTGTCGTGTCGCAGGGGGCGGTGGGCGAGGCGATCCGCAGCGCCCACGCGGCGGGCCGCGACGGCACGAAGGCCCTCGGATGAACGACTGGTTCCGCATCCCCAGCGACCTCCAGAACAGCTACCTCGGCCTGATCGGCCTGCACCTGCGCGAGGCCGTCATCCCGGTCCTCGTCGGCCTGGTGGTCGCGCTGCCCATCGCCCAACTCTGCGTGCGGCTGCGCTGGTTGTACCCGCCGGTGCTCTGGGTGACGACCGTGCTCTACGCGATTCCCTCGCTGGCGTTCTTCGTCGTCCTCATCGACTACACCGGCCAGACCGAGACCACCGTGATGATCCCGCTCGGCGTCTACAGCCTCGTGGTGTTCGTCCCGGCGATCGTGGACGGCGTCCGCTCGGTGCCCCAGGAGACCCTGGACGCGGCCACCGCGATGGGCCTCGGGCCCGTACGCCGGTATCTCCAGGTGCAGTTGCCGATCGCCGTGCCCGCGATCATCGCCGGGCTGCGGGTGGCGACCGTGTCCAGCATCTCCCTCGTCAGCGTCGGCATGCTGATCGGCAACCAGGGAGCCCTCGGCAACCTGCTGAACGACGGCCAGATCTACCACCAGCCACGCCTGATCTGGCTCTCCGTGATCACCACGGCCGTCCTCGCCATCGTCGTGGACGCCGTCCTGGTCGGCGTACGGCTGCTCCTCACGCCCTGGATGCCGCGCGGCACCCGCAAGGCCCGCCCCGCCGAGGACCGGCCGGAACCGGCCGAACCCGTACTGGAGGACGCAGCCCGGTGAACGTACTCCACTACATCAACCTGTTCTTCAGCGACAGCAGTCACTGGCACGGCTACGACGGCATCCCCACCCGGCTCGTCGAGCACGTCCGGTACTCGCTGATCGCGCTCGCCATCGCCTCCGCCATCGGCCTCCCCATCGGTCTGCTGACCGGCCACACCGGACGCGGCGGCAACACCCTCTCGCTCATCGCCACCGCCGCCCGCGCCCTGCCGAGCTTCGGGCTGCTGGTGCTGATGTTCGTGCTGATCGGCTTCGGCCTGGTCCCGGTGATGATCCCGCTGGTCGTCCTCGCCGTACCGCCGATCCTGGTCACCACGTACGAGGCGATGCGCTCCGTCGACCCGTCCCCGGTCGACGCGGCCCGCGGCATGGGCATGAACGAGACGAGCGTCCTGTTCCAGGTGGAACTCCCGGTCGCCCTCCCGCTGATCCTCAGCGGCCTGCGCTCGGCCGCCATCCAGATCGTCTCCACGGCCACCATCGCGGCCTACGTCAGCCTCGGCGGCCTCGGCCGCTACATCATCGACGGCCTCTACCAGAAGAACTACGAGAAGGTCGTCGGCGGCGCCACCCTGGTCGCCGGCATGGCGCTGATCACGCTCGGCGTCTTCTGGGGCATCGCACGGCTCGCGGTGTCACCCGGGGTCCGTAGGAGCAACTGAGCCACTGAACACCCGTACACGCAAAGGGAGATGGGGAGGACCCGCGACGGTCCTCCCCATCTCCCTTTCCGCTGCCGTCAGTTCTCCGTGCGCGCCAGCGCCAGCTCCAGCACGACCAGCAACGCGTCCCGCACCGAGCCGCGTTCGCGGGCGTCGAAGGCGAGGACCGGGACGCGTTCGTTGACGTCCAGGGCCCAGCGGACCTCGTCGAGGGAGTGCTCGATCTTGCCGTCGAAGGCGTTCAGGGCGACCGCGAACGGGATCTGCTTGTGCTCGAAGTAGTCGACCGCCGCGTAGCAGTCGTCGAGGCGCCGGGTGTCGACGATGACGAGGCCGCCGACCGCGCCCTCCACGATGTCGTCCCACATGAAGCCGAACCGGTCCTGCCCGGGCGTACCGAACAGATACAGCTTCAGCGTCGGGTCGATGGTGATGCAGCCGAAGTCCATCGCCACCGTGGTGGTGGTCTTGCGCGGGGTGTGGGACAGGTCGTCCACGCCCGCCGCGACCTCGGTGATGGCGGCCTCGGTGGTGAGCGGCTCGATCTCGGAGATCGCGCCCACCGTGGTGGTCTTGCCCACGCCGAAGCCGCCCGCGACGACCATCTTGACCGGCAGCGGCGGTCGTACGACGGTCTGCGCAGCCGCACCGCGGGCGACCGGTTCAGTCGGTGTCACGGAGTACTCCCCGGGAGTTGGGGATGGCGCGGAGGCCATCGATGACCCTTCGCAGGACGGTTGCGTCATGGGTGATGTCGGAGTTGGGCACGTGCACCGTCAACTGCCCGGCGGCACGCAGGTCTTCGGCGAGCACCCGCACCACGTTCAGGTGCAGCCGCAGCCGGGCCGCGATCTCCGCGAGGGACTGCGGCTGCCGGCACGCGGCGACGATGTCGTGCTGCTCGAAGGAGAGCCGGTCGAGCACTTCCAGCCCGGCGGCCGTGGCCACCACCTGGGTCTCGACCGGGATCGGCCGGCCGGAGGCGGCGGCGTCCGCGCCCGCCACCCGGCCCGCGGTGACCAGGAACGGCCGTACGGCGGAAGGCGTGCGCACCGGATCGCGACCCGGGGGTGTGGCCCCGTCCGCGCCGGCACCGCTCGGAGTGCGGCCGTCGGGCATGAGTGGCTGTTCCTCTCTCGACCGGTCGGGGACCGGTCACCGAGCCGAAGCGGCGCCGACGCTGTTCTTCAGCTGGAGCACCAGCTGGGGGTTGAGCGCGGAACCGGCACGGTTGGCGAACAGCGTCATCTCGTAGGCGATGTTGCCGAGCTTGGCCTCCTTGTCGGTGACGACGCCGAGGACGGCGCCGCTGCCGATCGCGGAGACGAGGACGTGACCGCCCTCCAGGTCGATGATGACCTTGTTCAGGCCACCGAGACCGTAGTTGCCGGAGGCTCCGGCGGCGAGGCTGGTGATGCCGGAGACGATGGCCCCGAGCCGCTCCGAGTGGGCGTGTTCACGCAGTTCGGCCACGGCGATCAGCAGGCCGTCGGAGGACACCGCGATGGCGTCGACGACACCCGCGGTCTCCGTCGCGAAACGGTTGAGCAGCCAGTTGAAATCGGCCGCGGCTGCCTGCAGATCGGCCGGCGTGGTGCCCCCCGTGGGAGTGTCACCTGTCGACGTACTCACTGCTCCGCTCCTTTCGGGAGGTGGTTCTGGTCGTGCGGGTGGTTCGCGTCCGGCGCGCGCAGCCCCGTGAGGGTGTCACTGTCGCGATGCGCCTGTTCTACGGCGGCCTCGAACTCTTCGAGGGCCGAGCGGACGGCGTCCGCGTCGGCGGGCCGGGGGGCCTGCCGTGCGGCTTGCTGGGCGGCGGCGTCGGCGCCCGTACGAAGGGTGGCACCCCTGACCCGGCGCCGCAGCGGCCGGGAGCCCCCGGGGGCGTTGTCGGGGGCGTCGGCGGACTCGTCCGCCGGGGAGTACGTGCGCGCCGGTTCCGCCGGGGCCGCTGCGGGGGGCGACTCGTACCGGGAGACCCGGCGGGGGAGCGGGGTGGGCTCGTCGTCGGCGCGCATGTGCTCGGACCCGGTCGGCTCGGGCCTGCTCAGAGTGATCGCCGGGCGCGGACCGGAGTCCGAGGTGGCCCAGGAGGGCGCCGGACGCGGATCGGGGTTCGCGGCGGCGGAGGGCACAAGAGCCTTGTCCGCCACGGCAGTTGACCCGGCGCCCGACCCCAACTCCGTGTAACCGGTGTGGGCGGCCGGACCGGTGGAGGCCAGCGCGCTCATGCGCAGCAACAGGGTCGCCGGGATGGTGATCTCCGCCGTCACACCACCGCCGGGCGTGCGGGCGAGGGTGACGTCGATGTCCCAGCGGCGGGCGAGCGTGCCGACCACGAACAGGCCCAGCACCTTCGTCGGCACCAGGTCGAGACGCTCACGGCGGATCAGCCGGGCGTTCTCCTCGGCGATCCGGTCGGCGCTCATCCCGAGTCCGTGGTCCGCGACGACGATCAGCGCGTCGTCGCCGTCGGTCCGTACGACCACCTCGACGGGGCTGCCCGCAGGCGAGAACGAGACCGCGTTCTCCAGGAGTTCGGCCACCATCAGCGTGAGGTCGCCGATGATGTCGGGCTCCACCATGACCTCGGTGACGGCCCGCAGACTCACCCGCTGGAAGCCCTCGATCTGGCCGAGCGCGGCCCGTACGACGTTGGTGAGCTCGGTGGGTCCGCCGTCCAGCACGGTCTCGCGGATGCCGGCGAGCAGCATCAGGCTGTCCGCGTTGCGGCGCAGACGGACGGCGATGTGGTCGATGGAGTAGAGGCGTTCCAGCAGTGCCGGGTCGGTCTCGCCGCGCTCCACCGCGTCGATCAGGGCGAGTTGACGGGTCGTCAGGTTGCTGACGCGGCGGCCGACGTTGCCGAACATCTCGGCGACGTTGCGGCGGCTGACCACCTGGCGGGCCAGCAGCGCGGCGGCCGTGGTCTGCACATGGTTGAAGGCCTCGGCGAGGTCGCCGATCTCGTCCTTCGCGGTGACCGGCATGTCCCGCAGCAGCGGCGGTCCGTCGTCCTCGGCGTCGTCGTCGGCCACACGAGCCAGCTCACGGCCCGCGACCTCGGCGACCTGCTTGGCGGCGCCCGTGAGGGCCTGCACCGGACGGACCACCGAGCGGCGCACGATCACCACGAAGGCGATCCACAGCGCGAAGGCGAGCAGCGAGAGGTTCAGCAGCAGCCCGGCGCGCCAGGAGGCGGAGCTGGACGCGCTGTCGGCGTGGGTGGCGATCTGGCCGATGAGCGAGGTGGTGATCTTCAGCCGGCTCGCGGCCTGCTGCGGGTAGGAGGGGTAGTCGCTCATGGCGTCCGCGAAGGCCTTGCGGATGGCGCCGGGCGACTCCGCCTGCAGCCCGCTGGGGTCGATCTGCAGCTCGGCGTAGGCCTCGGCGATCAGCCGCTGCGCCGGGGTGTGCTCGATGCCGGAGAGCTGGTCGGCCTGGTCCTCGGTGGCGAACCGGGCGAACCTGGCGGCCTGGTAGGTGTAGAGGTCGTAGGAGCCGACCGCGTTGTTGAACTCGATGAGCGCGTTGCTGTCACCGGTCGTCGCGGAGAACACGCTGGTCTCGAACGAGCTGTGGGCGGCATCGGCCCGCAGCACGGAGTCCAGCAGGTTGCCGGTGAAGGTGGTGGCGAGGTTCGCGTTGTGTTCGAGGTCGAGCCCGTCGATCAGACCGTCGGAGGCGCTGGTGTACGCCGGGTCGATGTTGTCGGCGGGCAGATAGCTCTGCTCGACGGTGTCGCGCAGCGTCTCCAGGCCGTTGATCTCCTTCAGGGCCTGGGCCTCGCTGGCCGGCAACCGGTCGCCGAAGGTGTCGCGCACCTTGTCGACCTGCTTGTCCACGGCCAACTGGGCGGCCCGGTAGGCGCTCTGCGAGGGGGTGCCGCCGTCGTTGGTGGCCTCGAAACGGACGGAGAGCAGGATGGCCTGCTGGTGCTCCGCCTCCACGAGGTTCACCAGCCTGGCGACCTGCCCGCTGTCGCGGACGAGTTGGGCCGCGTCGCTCGCATCCGTCGACTGCCCGATCTCGTCCGAGATGAGATACGCCAGCAGCGCCGCGACCACCGCGAGCGGCACGCCGACCAGCAGATTGAGCTTGCGCCTGAAGGGCCAACGGTCTGCGAAGCCCCGTATGGACACCAGGCCTCCTTCGTGGGGTGTTGTCACGGAACACGTAGCGACGCGCGTGACTGTTTTTGATCCAAGCGGCCCCCGCACACCGCTGTGACCGACGCCAACTCCGGGGAGACTACCGCCTCTTTGAACGATCAAGTGCGTCGCCCTACGTCAAGAATCAATTACAAAGCGCCTGTGTTCGTGACCGGTCTGTTTACGTTGCCTTCACAACTGGGCACCCATTGAGGCCAATCGGTGACCAGAGTTCTCTTGACTGACCAAGAACCGGCTGGATTGGATCAGCGGAGTGCGGCGTTCACGCCCCGCGCGTCGACGCCACCGCCATGCCTGCACGCCTGTGCCAACATCCGAGCCCGGAACGGGAATTGTGACTTCTAAAGCGAAGAACAGCTGGTCCAGCACTAGGTACCCCGGCGCGGCCGCCATCGCGCTCGCCGCGACGGCTGCGCTTGTCACGGGATGTGGTTCGTCCTCCGACAGCAAGTCCGACAACCCCCTCTCGGGCGGCAAGGCGAGCGGCGACACCGTCGTCGTCGGCTCCAACAACTTCGCCGAGAGCATCCTGATCGCCGACATCTACGGCGAGGCCCTCAAGGCCAAGGGCGTCAAGGTCACTTACAAGCCGAACATCGGCAGCCGTGAGACGACCTACGGCCTGCTCAAGAACGGCACGATCACCGTGCTGCCCGAGTACAACGGCGCGCTGCTGGCCTACCTCGACCCGAAGGCCACCCCGGCGACCCTCGCCGCGACCACGGCCGCGATCAACGCCAAGCTGGACACCAAGCTGACGCTGCTGGACCCGGCGGCCGCGGAGGACAAGGACACGGTCACGCTCAACGCGGAGACCGCGAAGAAGTACAACCTCACGTCCGACTCCTCCATCGCGGACCTCAAGTCCATCGCGAAGGACCTGGTCATCGGCGCCTCGCCGGAGTTCCAGACCCGGCAGCAGGGCCTGCTGGGCCTGAAGTCCGTCTACGGCCTGGAGTTCAAGTCCTTCAAGGCGCTGGACGCGGGCGGCCCGCTGACGGCGGCCGCGCTGAAGAAGAACACGGTGCAGGCGGCCGACCTCTTCAGCACGGACCCGACCATCGTCAAGGAGAAGCACGTCACGCTCCAGGACCCGAAGAAGCTCTTCGGTTTCGAGAACGTGCAGCCCCTCGTCTACAAGAGCGGCCTCTCCGCGGCCGGCGTAGCAGCGTTGAACGCGGTCTCCGCGAAGCTCGACACGGCGACCCTGCTGGACCTCGACACCCAGGTGCAGTCCCAGAACAAGGACCCGCTGGACGTCGCGAAGGCCTGGCTGAAGACGGCCGGCCTGAGCTGACCTCCTCCGACACCGACGCGGGTGCCTCCGTTTCTCCGGGAGACACCCGCGTCGGCGTGTCCGTCGGGCTTCAGTACCCGACGTAGAACGTCGCGTCCTGCTGATCCGTGGCCGTGGAGATCGGGTCGATCCGCAGGACGTAGTTGGAGTGCCGGATGTAGCGCGTCGGATTGTTGTACGACCGGAACGACGCCCAGGAGGAGTCCGCGAGCCCCGCGGTCCGGTAGAACGTCGCGTCCCCGGCGAACGTCGACGTGCCGTCGTTCACGTCGAGTTGGAGCGCGTAGTCGTAGTGCCGCAGATACCGGGTCGGGTAGTTGACCGACTGGAAGGACACCCCGGTCGAGTCCGCGAGACCCGGCACCAGGGTCCACTGCGAGTCGGTGTACGGGTCGAAGGCGTACTCGTCGATCCGCCCGACGAAATTCGAGTGCCGGACGTAACGCGCCGGATAGTTGTAGGACTTGAGCCGGTTCCAGGCCGGAGTGCCCCACTTGGCGATGAGGTTGTTGTACTCGGCCGTGGTGATCGGCTGGATGCCGCAGTGCTTGGAGTTGAGCGGCTGGGTGTAGAGCTTCTGGTCGACGGCCGTCCAGGTACCGGCGGCGAGACTGCTGGACTGCCAGGCGTAGAAGACACCGTTCGGATCCCAGGTATCACCCCAAAGGAACCAAGTACCGCTCGACGCAAGGGACTTGACCAACGTCGGCGCCTCGGTGCCGTTGTGCGAGACCGCCGTGCTGAACTCGGTGAAACTACCCGGGTCCAGTGAGTTGGAGCGGGCACCGACCAGCGTCGAATTCTTCTTGAAGTAGAGGTAGTTGACCCCGTTCACACCCACGGCGAGGTCACCGTCGATGACGTCGTACCCGGGGTCGAAGAACACCTGCGGATCACCGGCGGTCACGAAGTCGCTGGTGTAGTTGACCATGATGACGTTGTGGCCGCTGTCGTTGACGGCCGAGTAGATCACCCCGTACTGCCCGCGCCCCGCGTCCCAGAACGACTCCGGCGCCCAGGCGTGGGTGTCCAGGTCGTGCACCTTCATCCGCCGGTACCCGGTGAAGGTACGCAGATCGGCGGAGTCCCAGACATGGATGTACTGGCTGACGTACGACCAGTCGGTGCCGTTGAGGTCGGTCGCGAGGACCACGAACGTGCCGTCCTGCTTGCGCAGGATGAACGGGTCGCGCAGGCCCAGGGAGCCCGCGGTGGGGGTCGCGACGGGGGCGTTCTGGTTGAGCGGGGTCCACTGCAGACCGTCGGGGCTGACGGCCAGGTGCAGGCCGTAGTTGGCGCCCAGGAACGTCGGCGACTCGGTGAAGTAGCACATGACGTAAGCCGAGTTGGTCGCGGCCTGCGCGCTGCCCGCGCCGAGCGTGAGCGCGCCGGTGGCCGCGAGCGGCACGGTCGCGGCCATGCCGAGGAAGAGCCGGCGGGACGGGTGGGGGAGAGGGGGGACGGCCATGTGTTCTCCAGGGGGTGACGAGCGGCCCGATACTTCCTGTCGTTCGACTTATCGAACGGGGTTCGGTAAGTCGATCAGAAGGTAGAGATGAGGCGTGTGCGCGTCAATCACACGGTCGTGCTTGGCCGGTTCTCGTCGTTCACGTAGGTGTCCGCTACGAGCCTCCTGTGTGGATCGGCAGTTCCGCCCGCGCCCGGGCCGCAGCCCCGATCGCCACCGCGTCCCCGCCCAGCAGTGCCGGCAACACCCGCACCGGATGACCACTCACCGGCGGCTCCAGCGCCAACGTCTCCTGTACGGCGGCCTCGACCAGCGCCCACGAGCGGCTGACACCCCCGCCGATCACGCAGGTCGTGACATCCAGCAGCCCCGCCGTGATCAGCAGCGCACGGGCGACTCCTTGCCCCACCGCCGCGTACACGGCACCCGCGTCCGGATCACCGAGCCGGGCCGCCTCGGCGACCTCACGGGCGGTCCGCCGACGCCCCGTCCGCTCCTCGTACCGCGCGGCGATCGACCGCCCCGAGGCCAGCGTCTCCAGATGCCCTCGTCCCCCACACGTACACGGCAGTTCACCGAACCCGGGCACGTGGCCGATCTCGCCCGCGGCCCCGCGCGGCCCGTCGTAAAGGGCGCCATTCAGCCACAGTGCGCCGCCCACGCCGGTGCCGAGGGTCATCCCGAGCACGTTCTCCTCACCCGCGACCGCACCTCGTGCCACTTCCCCGCGCAGAAACGCGTTGACGTCGTTGTCGAGGAACGCCGGTACGCCCAGGGCCTGTTGGACTCCGGCCGTCACCTCGAACCCGGCCCAGTCGCGAAAGGAGTCGCTCGCCACGAGAATCCGCCCGGCCCGCACATCCACGAGCCCGGCCGCACCGACACCGACGCCGAGCAACCGGGCGGGCGTACGGTCCAGCAGCAGCCGTAGCGCGGAGAGGGCGGCGGCGAGCATGGCAGCACCGCCCTCACTCGCCGGGGTCGGCACCTCCGTCCGGTCCAGGACGTCGAGTCGGTCCGTGCACAGCACGACCTGGGTGGTCGTGCCGCCGATGTCGACGCCGACGACCACCTGGGGAGCGTCGCTCACGCGCCGGCCCCCGTCCCCAACGCCAACCGGCGCTCTCTGCGCTCCCGTTGGACCACCGGATCGGGTACGGGCACGGCGGCGATGAGCCGACGCGTGTACGCGGTCTCCGGGTGCAGCAACGTGCGCATGGTCGGCCCCTGTTCCTCGACCCGTCCGCCCCGCATCACGACGACCCGCCCCGCGAACCGCTGCACGACGGCGAGGTCGTGCGAGACGAAGAGACAGGCGAACCCGAGTTCCTTCTGCAACTCGGCGATCACTTCCAACACGGTCTGCTGCACACTCACGTCCAGCGCGCTGGTCGGCTCGTCCGCGACCAGCAGCCGGGGTTCGAGGACGAGGGCCCGCGCGAGACTGACGCGCTGCCGCTGCCCGCCGGACAGTTCACGCGGCCCACGCCGAGCCAACTCCCGTGGCAACCGCACCAGTTCAAGAACGTCGGCAACCCGCTCGCGCCGCTCGGCGGCACCCATCCCACGCCGGTGCACCCGCAACGGCTCGGCCACACACTCCGCGACACTCATCCGCGCGTCCAACGAGGCCACCGGATCCTGCAACACCACACCGACCCCGGCCAACAGCGCCCGACGGGCCCGCCCCCGCGCCTTGCGCAGATCGGCCCCGAAGAGCGAAACACTTCCAGAGTCCGGCGCGACGAGCCCGAGAGCCACCCGGGCCGCAGTGGACTTCCCCGACCCGGACTCCCCGACAAGCCCCACGGTCTCGCCGGCCCGCACGGTGAGGGACACCTCCTCCAACGCCCGCACGGCATGGGGCCCACGCCCGAACCGCACGCTGACATCCCGCAGTTCGACCACAGCAGCCGTGGCGGCGGGCTCACGCACCGCGGCACCCACCGGCTCACTCACGGCCAACCGAGGCACAGCGGCCAGCAATCGCCGCGTGTACTCATGCGTGGGCCGCAACAACACGTCCTCCACCGCCCCCGTCTCCACGACCTCCCCCTCCAGCATCACAGCGACCCGATCGGCGAAGTCCGCGACGACCCCCATGTTGTGCGTGACCAGCAGCACGCCGGTTCCCGAGTCGGCGGCCAACGCCCGCAACAGATCAAGGATTTCGGCCTGCACGGTGACGTCGAGCGCGGTGGTCGGCTCATCCGCCACGAGCAACCCGGGCGAGTTGGCGATGGCCATGGCGATGACAACCCGCTGCCGCTGCCCACCGGACAACTGAAACGGAAAGGCGGAGGCCCGCCGCTCAGGCTCGGGAATCCCGACCCGACGCAACAAGGCGACGGCTTCAACCGCCGCCTCCTGCCGGGAGACGTCCCGATGATTCCGCACAACTTCCGCTATCTGCTCGCCGATTCGGGTCAGCGGATCCAGCGCGGTGGCCGGCTCCTGGAACACCATCGAGGCGGTACGCCCCCGCAGCCGAGCGAGTTCGGCCTCACCGGCGCCCACGACATCCGTACCGCCGACCGAAACGCCCCCGGAAGCACGGGAGTTGCCGGGCAACAACCCGAGCGCGGCAAGCGCCACGGTCGACTTCCCGGACCCTGACTCCCCGACGAGGGCAAGGGTCTCGCCGGGCGCGACCCGCAGCGAAACTCCACGCACGGCGGGCACATCACCGCTCTCGGTGGAAAAGACGACACCCAGATTCTCTATCTCAAGGATGCTGTTCATCCCCGTCCCTTCACGTCGAACGCGTCACGAAGCCCGTCACCGATCGCGTTGAACGCACACACGACGAGAATGATCGCGAGCCCCGGCGGAACGATCAGCCACCAGCGCCCCGAATAGGCGGCCGTCAGCCCCGCCGAGAGCATGCCGCCCCAGTCGGTCGACGGCGGCTGAACTCCCAGCCCCAGATAGGACACATAGGCGACGAGCAGAATCGCGTCGGCGACTTGAAAGGTGGCCGCGACGACGATCGTAGACACGGAATTGGGCAGGATATGCCGAGCGATGGCCCGCCCATGCGTACCGCCGATGGCCCGCAAGGTCAGCACATAATCCCGGTTTTTCAAGGTCAAGGTCTCCGCCCGCACCAACCGCGAAGGCACCAGCCAGGACACCACCCCGAGAATCACAATCAGCCCGGGCACACCAGGCGTGGTGATGGCAGACACGACGAGCAGAATGAACAACGCGGGAATCGCGATCCCGGCATCCACCACCCGCATCATCACGGCGTCGACCCACCCACCCGCATACCCGGCGACAGCCCCCCAGAGCGTCCCGATCACGGTGGCAAGCACACCGGCGGCCAGCCCAACGAGCAACGACACCTTCCCGCCGTACATGAGCCGCCCCAACTCATCATGCCCAACGGCATCGGTACCGAGCCAATGCGCTCCGCTGGGATGGAGATTGACCTGCGTGAGGTCGGTGTGTATCTGATCGGTGGAGTAAAGAAGCGGCCCCACAAAGCAGAACAGAAAAAAGAGGATGACGACTAGAAGTCCGGCAACAGCGAGTTTATTGCGCGCGAAGCGCGCTTTCAGGGGCGCGGGGAACTGCGCGAGCAACCCCCACCGGCCGGCACTTTGAACACTCACGCCCGACCCCCCTTGACCCGAGGATCAACAACCCTCTGAACGACATCCGCGAGCAGTGTCCCCACCACAGTAGCGACGGAAATAACGAGCACACATCCCAGCAACACCGGGTAATCCGAAGACTGGGCCGCACTCCAGAACAACAGCCCCATCCCGGGGTAGTTGAACAGCTGCTCAACAACCAGCGCACCCCCGAACAACACCGGCACGTAATACCCCAACATCGCAATCACCGGCGTAAGCGAGTTACGGAAAACGTGCTTGAAAAGAATCGCCCGCTGCCGAGAACCCCCCGCCCGAGCAGTCCGCACATAGTCCTCGGACAGATTCTCCAACGTCGAAGCCCGCATGTACCGACTGAACACGGCAACCATCGAGGCCGCCCCGGTCACCACAGGCAGCACCAACGCGACCGGATCCGCGAAGACTTGAGCCACGGTGTCCCCTTGCGGCGCCTGCGAAGGAAACCACCGCAACACCTGAGTGAAGACCAGCACGAGCACAAGTCCCAGGAAGTACACGGGAGTCGAGTACGCGACGAAGCTCAAGGTCGTGATGACATAGTCGGCCGGCTTGTTCCGCCGAACGGCCTGCCACATGCCCAACGGAATCGCGAGCACCAGCCCGAGAACCGCGGACAACACGGTCAACACCAGTGTCTTCGGCAGCCGTTGCTCGATGAGCCGGGACACCGCCTCGTTGAGCGTGTACGACGTCCCGAGGTCCCCGTGCAGCAACTGCCGCAAGTAGTACAGGTACTGCACGGGCAGCGGCCGATCGAGCCCCTGATCGTGGTTGAACAGCGTGATCTGCTGAGGCGTGGCCTGCGGCCCGAGGATCCCGCGCGCGGGACCCCCCGGCAGCGCGTGCAGCAGACCGAACACCACGACCGTCACGATGAGGATCACGACCAGCGCCTGCGCGATCCGCCGGGTCAGATACAGAAGGGTGTCCATGCCTCAGCTGGTCCACTTCCACTGGGCCGGGTGGAAGTTGGCGAGCGGGTCCTGCGAGAAGCCGCCGAGGCCGTTCTTGACGACGGAGATCTGGTAGTCCGGCTCGGGCAGCCAGATCACCGGCAGATCCTTGGCGAGAGCCGCGCTGTACTCCTGGATCTCCTTCGTCGAACTCGACGTCGTGGACGAGGAGATGAGCTTGTCGACGTCCGCGTTGGAGTAGTTGCCGAAGTTCGCGCCGCCCTTCGTCTGGAAGAGCGAGTCACCGGTCGGGAAGGCGGGGAAGTACCAACTGCCCGCCGTACCGAAGAAGGACAGCTGCCACTTGCAGATCGACTGCGAGGCCGTGCACTGCGGTGTCTGCGACAGCACGGAGTTGACCGGCGCGGTCTTGATGGAGAACTTGATGCCGGTCTTCGCGAGCGAGGACTGGATCGCGCTCATCATGTTGTCGGTCACCGTCGAACCGGACTGCGACAGCACCTGCATCTGGAACTTCGTCCCCTTGGCGACCCCGTCACCGCACTGCGCGGCACCCGTGCCCGGGCTGGTGCAGGTCATGACCCCACCCTGCTCGCTCCAACCATGGCTGCTCAGAAGGGACTTGGCGGCCGAGGTCGAGAACGGATACGGGTCGGACTTCTGCGTGGCCGACAGGAACGACGACGTCTGCGCCTGCGGGATCGGCCCGTACCCGGGCACCGCCGTACCGTTGAAGATGACCTTCGCCAACGAGCTCTGGTCGATGGACTTCTGCACGGCCTGCCGGGCGTAGAGCTGCTTGAACACGGCACCCATGGAAGGGTTGTTGAAGTTGTAGGGCATGTAGGTGATCGCCCAGCCCGACCACGGCTTCACGGTGTAGCCCTGCGCGGTGAAGCTCGCCTTCTGGTCGAGGTCGGTCGCCTCGATGTAGCCGTAGTCGACGCTCCCGGACCGCAGCGCGTTCTTCTCGGCGTCCGCCGTCGTGAAGGGGAGGAGGTTCACGGTGGGGATGCCGGGCTTCTCGCCGCCGTCGTACTTCGCGTTGGCGGTCAGGACGACCTTGCCGGCCGTGGAGAAGGACTTCACGGTGTACGGGCCGCTGACCGTCTTCCACAGGGCGTTCGTCGCGTAACCGCTGATGTTCTTGGCCGCGTTGTTGAGGTACGTCCAGTCCTTCTCGGCGTCCCCGGCCTTGTCCCAGACGTGCTGGGGGAGCGGGTTGATCTGGCTCAACTCGTTGGCCAGCATCCACTGCGGGTTGTAGGCCTTGTCGAAGGTGATCGTGAAGTGCGTGGCGTCCACGGTCTTGAAGGAAGTCCAGTTGTCCGGCGCCTTGCCGGGGTTGTAGCCCGCCCACTGCGCCTTGTTCGCCTTGATGAGGTCGAACCAGAACTTCACGTCGGCGGAGGTGATCGGCTTCCCGTCGCTCCAGTGCCGGTCGCCGAGGGTGATCGTGACGCTCTTGTTGTCGGCCGCGAAGTCGGCGGCGGTCGCCACCGAGCCCTTCTTGTTCCAGCCCATGCTGCCGGTCGAGCCGTCGTAGGCGATCAGCGGCTCCCACAGCGTGCTCGCGATGGCGACGTTGTTGCTGTTGAGGTGGGCCGCGGTGCCGATCGGGAGGATCCAGTTCGGGGTGAAGTTCGCGGGCAGCGCGTAGTTGATCGAGTCGTGCGACCCGGACGACGACGTGCCGCTCGACCCGGAACAGCCCGCGAGCAGCAGCGAGGCCGCGGTCAGGGAGGCACCGGCGAGGAGTCTCGTGCGAACAGGGGACATGGTTCTCCTCGGAAAAAGAGGGGCGGAGGCGGGAGTGAGGACAGTCAACGACTCCTGGTGTCGAAGAAACAGGCGTGCCGCTGTAAAAAGCCTGTTTCTGCTGTTCTGAAAAAAGCGGACAGGGCATCCGAGTGACTTACGCTCGTCGCCTCGATCGCCGATCCGGAAGTAACTTCCTCTATGCCTGAAAAAAGTGCGCACCGCCGGAAGAGCAGCTCGGGCGTCTCCTCACTGGCCGAGCACGTCCTCGAACTCCTCGCCTCCGGGCAGGCCGCCACCCGCACCGAACTCGCCGAACTGCTCGGCGCCGCGCCCTCGACGATCTCCCTCGCCGTCGGCCAGCTGGTGTCCCTCGGGCTGGTCGCCGAGCACGGCACGCGTTCCTCCACCGGCGGCCGCCCGCGCAAGGTGCTCCGGCTGGGCGGCAGCGACGGGTTCGCGGTGGCGGCCGAGCTGGGCGGGAAGCACGCGCACGTGGGGGTCGTACTCCCCGGCGGAGGCCTCACCGACGTCTCGACCGTGCCCTTCCCCACGGCGGACGGCCCCGAGGCCGCGCTGCCGGGCCTCGCCGAGACACTCACCGCCCTCGCCGACCGACACGGGCGCGAACGACTCCGGGGTGTGGGCCTGTGCCTGCCCGGCCCGGTCGACATCGCCTCCGGAACCGTCACGCTGCCCGCCCGCATGCCCGGCTGGAACAAGTTCCCCATCCGCGACTGGCTCACCGACCGCTTCGAGGTCCCGGCCGCCGTCGAGAACGACGCCAACTGCATGGCCGTGGGCGAACACACCGTCCAGCCCGCCGAACGCCGCCAGTCGATCATGGTCAAGGTCGGCACCGGCATCGGCGCGGGCGTCATCGCCGACGGCCGCCTGTACCGCGGCGGCACGGGCGCGGCAGGCGAGATCACCCACGTCCGCGTCGAGGCCGCCCAGGACACCCCTTGCTCCTGCGGCAACACCGGCTGCCTGGAAACCGTCGCGTCGGGCGCCGCCCTGGTCCGCATCCTGCGCGGCCACGGCCTGGACGTGACGACCACGGAGGACGTCGTACGCCTGGCCACCGACGCCCACCCCGAGACAACCCGAGCAGTCCGCCAGGCCGGCCGCTACCTGGGCCAAGTCCTCGCAGCCAACGTCAACTTCTTCAACCCCGACGCCGTGTACCTCGGCGGCATCCTCTCCACCCTGGAACCTTTCGTAGCGGCAGTACGCAGCCAGCTCTACGAGGGCTGCCACCCCCTGGTCACCGAGCACCTGGTGATCGAACGCGCGAGCCTGGGTGCGGACGCGGGCCTGGTGGGCGCAGGCCAGTTCGCCCTACAGAGGGCTTTGGCGCAGGCATTGCAGACGGTCACAGACAAACCGGGGACGCGCTAGGTCTTTAGGGGCGCGGGGAACTGCGCGACCAGCCACAACGAATCCGCAGACAACACACGACTTGGAGAACCCGTGCCTTCATCCCGCCCCACCATCGCAATCGCCGGCCTAGGCATCGAGTCCTCAACCTTTTCCCCAGCCCGCACAGAAGCCCCGGCCTTCCACCCCCAACGCGGCCCCGAAGTCCTCACCCGCTACCCCTTCCTGGCCCCCGGCACCCCCCTCCGGGAAGCCGCGGACTGGCAAGGCGCCCTCGTAGGCAAGGCCCTCCCCGGCGGCACAGTAACGGCAGCCGCGTACACAGAGCTCACCGACGAACTCATCGCACGGCTACGGCAGTTGGGTCCGGTAGACGGCCTCTGGTACGACATCCACGGCGCGATGACAGTAGAGGGCATAGACGACGCCGAAGCCCTCCTCCTCACCCGCATCCGAGAGACCGTAGGTCCAGAAACCCGCGTGTCCACCTCCATGGACCTGCACGGCAACGTCTCCCGAGAACTGGTCCACCAGAGCGACCTGATCACCTGCTACCGCATGGCCCCCCACGAGGACGCCATGGACACAAAGGAACGCGCCGCCCGCAACCTCGTAGCCCTCCTGACAAGCGGCGCCCCCCGCCCGGTCAAGGCCTGGATCCCGGTCCCGGTACTCCTCGCAGGCGAACAGACCTCCACCCGCATCGAACCGGCGAAGAGCGTCTACGCGGCCGTGGAAAAAGTAGAAGCAACCGAGGGAGTCACCGACGCGGCGATCTGGGTCGGCTACGCCTGGGCGGACGAGCCCCGCAACCGCGCCGCAGTCGTCGTGACCGGCCCGTCAGAGCCCCAAGTCCGAGCCGGCGCAGAACAGTTGGCCCGCGGCTTCTGGGAGGCAAGGCACGACTTCGAGTTCGTGGCCCCGACCGGCACCCTGACCGACTGCCTGGACGAGGCCCTCGCTTCCCTCGCCCGCCCGTACTTCATCAGCGACACCGGCGACAACCCAACGGCCGGCGGCGCGGGCGACGTCACCTGGGGCCTCCAACAGGTCCTGGAACGCCCGGAGTTCAAGGACGAGAGCGGCCCTACGGTCATCTACGCGTCGCTGCCCGGCCCGGCCGCCGTAGCCACCGCCGTAGAAGCCGGTGTGGGCGCCACCGTCACCGTCACAGCGGGCGCCGAGGTGGACGACCGCCACGCAAGCCCCCTCACCCTCACCGGAGTTGTCCACTCGATCCGGCACGGCGACCGGGACGCGGAGACCGAGGTGGTCCTCAGAGTGGGGAGCGTGCACGTCGTCCTGACCCGGCTCCGGAAGCCGTACCACCACGAACACGACTTCACCGACCTGGAGTTGGACCCGCGCAACGCCGACCTCGTGCTCGTCAAGATCGGCTATCTCGAACCCGAACTCTTCGCCATGGCCGCCGACTGGAAGATGGCGCTCACCCCGGGAGGGGTGGACCAGGACCTGACCCGGCTCGGCCATCACCGCATCCGGCGGCCGATGTTCCCCTTCGACCGGGACATGCCCGACCCGGACCTCACGGCCCGGGTCGTCGCCGCGTCCGACGAGCCGCTCACCGGGGCGGACGAGTGAGCTTGCCGCCGCCCCCGTCCTCGATGGCGGCGGCTATCAACTGGTCGAGCAGCGCGATCAGTACGTTCCGGCACGAGTCGCGCTCACGGGCGTCGCAGAGCAGCACGCGGACGTCCTCGGGGAGGGCCAGCGCCTCGCGCACCGCCTCCGCGGGGTAGGGGTGTTCGCCGTAGAAGCCGTTCACGCCCACCACGAACGGGATGCCACGGCGTTCGAAGAAGTCGACGGCCGCGAAGCTGGACTTCGGGCGGCGGACGTCGATCAGGACGACCGCGCCCAGCGCGCCGAGGGCGAGGTCGTTCCACATGAACCAGAAGCGCTGCTGGCCCGGGGTGCCGAACAGGTAGAGCACCAGGTCCTGGCCGATGGTGATGCGGCCGAAGTCCAGGGCCACGGTGGTGGCCCGTTTCTCCTCGATGCCGTCGAGGTCGTCGACGGCGAGGCCCGCCACGGTCAGCGGTTCCTCGGTGCGCAGCGGCGCGATCTCGCTCACCGAACCGACCATGGTGGTCTTGCCGACGCCGAAGCCCCCCGCGATCAGGATCTTGACCGTCTCCGGCGGCGCGGGTGCCGGAGCGATGGTGTCAGAGCCGGCCAAGGCCCTCCCTCACTTTCTGCAGCAGGTCCATGTCCGGGCTGGTACGGGAGACCGGGTGCGGTGGCCGGGCCGTGATCAGGCCCGCCTCCAGCAGATCGCAAAGCATGATCACTACCACGCTCACCGGAAGGTCGACAAGAGCGGCGACCTCCGCCACCGCCAGCGGCTCGGCGCACAACCGCAGGATGCGGGCCTGCTCCGGCTGTGGCCGGGGTGCCCGCGTGGGCGCCGGATCGACCGCGGTCACCGTGGTGATGAGGGTGAAATCGGCGCGGCTGGGCCGGGTTCTGCCACCGGTCAGCGTGAACGGCCGTACGAGCCGCCCCGCCGCGTCGCCACCGCTCACCTCACTCGCCGGAGCCGGCCGCGGGGCCGACGTTGGCCCGCGGTGCGGCGCTGAGATGCTCGCCTATCTTCTTCACCAGCATGTTCATCTGGTACGCCACGACCCCGACGTCCGCGCCCGGACCGGTCAGGACGACCAGATGGGCGCCGGGGCCCGCCGCGGTGAGGATCAGATAGCTGTTCGCCATCTCGATCAGCGCCTGGCGCACCGGACCGCCCCGGAAGTCCATGCTGACCCCCTTGCTGAGGCTCATCAGCCCGGACGCGGTGGCCGCGAGCCGCTCGGCGTCGTCGCGCAGGAACCCGGTGGACTTGCTGACGACCAGCCCGTCCTCGGACAGCACGACGGCCTGGTTCACCTCGGCCACCCGGTCCACGAGTCCGGTGAGCAACTGGTCGAGCTGGGTGTGCGTGGCGGGGACGGGTCGTGTCATGGCGGAGTCCTTCATGAGCGGTCGGCGGGCGGATTGGGGGAGGCTGCTGCTTCCTCCCGGTCGTACTGCGAGGGCGCGTCGTCGTCGATGGAGTCCCGCGCCTGGAACGTGCCGCGCTGGAACCCGGCCAGCGAGGAGGCCGCACGCTCCGCGGTGAAGTCTTCCAGCTCCGTGTCCTCCTCGACCGCCCCGGCCTCCTCCCGCAACTCACTGGCCAGACTGGTCTGCGGCACCCGCCGCGGCAATGGGGTCAGCCCGCCCAATCCGGCGGTGACCGGTTCGGGCTCGGGCGAGCGGGCCGGGGGAATGCCCGGCAGGCTCTCGGCCACCGGACTCGGCACCCTGCCCGCCCGCTCGGCCAACGCCGCGGCCTTCTTCGCCGCCCCGGCCCCGGTGCCGCCCGCGACCTCGTCGGCTTCGGTGGCGTCGACGTTCCGTGCGGCACCCGGCGCGGACTCGTCGGCCGGCTCGGGTACGACGATGTCGTGCGGGATGAGCACGATCGCGGTCGTGCCGCCGTACGGCGAGGAGCGCAGGGTCACCGCGATGCGGTGCCGGGTGGCGAGCCGGGAGATCACGAACATGCCGAGCCGCAGGTCGTCGGCGAGGGCGACCACGTCGAACTGCGGGGCCACCGCCAGCTGTTCGTTGAGCGAGGCGTAGTCCTCCTCCGACATGCCGAGGCCGCGGTCCTCGACCTCGATGACGAGTCCCTTGGCGACCATGGCCGCCCGCACCCCGACCGGGCTCGGCGCGGGGGAGTACACGGTCGCGTTGTCGATCAGCTCGGCCAGCAGGTGGATCACGTCCGCGACCGCGGGCGGCGCCAGGCACACCTCCTCCTCGGTGTGCACCTCCACCCGCTGGTACTCGGCGACCTCACCGACGGCGCTGCGCAGGATGTCGATCAGCGCGACCGGCTCGGTCCAGCTGCGGCGCGGCTGCTCGCCGCTGATGACGACGAGGTTCTCCTCGTAGCGGCGCAACTGGCTTGCGGTGGAGTCCAGTTCGTACAGGCCGCGCAGGACCTCGGGGTCGTCGTGCCGGCGCTCCAGCTGGTCGAGCTTGGTGAGCTGGAGGTTGACCAGGTTCTGGCTCTGTCGCGCGATGCCGAGGATGACCTTCTGGAAACCCCGCCGGGTGTCGGCGAGTTCGACCGCGGTGTGCACGGCGGTGCGCTGCGCGGTGTTGAACGCCTGGGCCACCTGGCCGAGTTCGTCGTTTCCGTAGTCCAGGGGCGGGGTCGCCGACTCGACGTC
Source organism: Streptomyces sp. NPDC050528 (assembly GCF_044457795.1). NCBI lineage: Bacteria > Bacillati > Actinomycetota > Actinomycetes > Kitasatosporales > Streptomycetaceae > Streptomyces > Streptomyces sp. NPDC050528. The sequence goes on along the minus strand of NZ_JBITHH010000006.1, from coordinate 88,001 downwards.
GATCTTCTCGCCCCGGTTCAACCGGGCGACCACATCGGGGAGTCGGTCCTCGGCGAGGCCCAGGGTGGCGATCTTCAGGCCGCGCAGCCGGCGGGACAGGGAGCGGGTGATCCGCCAGGACATGCCCACGCACAGCAGCAGGGCGGCGAGTCCGCCGGCGCTCAGCGAGGCGGCCGTGACGAGCAGGTTGTGGGCCTTGTCGGAGCTGCGGTCGAGGAGTCCGGACGTCTGCTGGCGGATCAACGCCGTGTACTGGTCGGCGACTTGGGACAGGGCCGCGTTCCACTGCTTCTGCTCGGCGGGCAGCGCGATCCGGCCGGCCGAGCCGTCGTCGGGATCGGCCTTGCCCGCCGTACCGGCCCGGAGCACCGCGTCCTCCACGGACTCCAGGGTGCTCCACTCGACGCTCTGCAGAACGTGCTCGATCTTCGTCTTGGTGGCGCCCTGGAACCCGGTGGCGATCTGGTCCTCGACCAACCAGCGCCGGGCGTGCACCAGTTGGGCGAACCGTTCCCACGACTCGTTGTCGAGGTGCCCGGAGTGCCAGGCCAGCGTCAGCTGCGCGTCCTCCTGGGAGACCAGCTCGGCGCCGTGCTCCAGGGCGACGAGCGGTTCCGCCTGCGAGGTGAGGTCGCCGTCGTCGACCTGGGACAGCTCCTGGAAGGCCTGGATCTGGTCGTCGATGATCGCGGTGTACTGGTCCAGCACCTGCTGGGCCGTGATGTCGGTGGGCTTGTCCACCTGGCTGCGGTAGTACTCCAGGCTGTCGACCGACGCGACGACCGAGTACATCCGGTCCCTGATGCGGGTGGGCGCCTTCTTGATCGCGCCCGACTGGCCCACGAGTTGGGCCACCGCCTTGTCCGTCGCCGTGCGCTGGGCCTCCAACGCCGCTTCGGAGCCATGGGGGTTGGCCATCCACGCCGCCGAGAGGCTGCGCTCCTTCTGGAGCGCCAGCGCGGCCTCGGTGCCCATGGCGCCGGTCGACCTGCTCAACTCCGTCTGGGAGCGCAGCCGTAGACCCTCCGCGAACATCTGGGTCGTCGTCACGCCCCACATGGCGGCCAGCGTGACGCTGGGGACCAGGGCGAGCAGGATCAGGGAAAGACGTATGGAACCGACGCGGCGCCGGGCACCTGTCCGTGGAGACATCGTGGTCGTCCTCGCTACATCCTCGTACGAAGTGTCCGGTCAGCGCGTTCCGTTGGCCGCGAACTTCGCGACCGCGCCGACGTTCGTCTTCGTCACGAACGCCGGGCCGGTGAGCACGGGAGCCGCCCCGCCGCCACTGATGTTGCCGTTGGTCTTGTACAGCCACAACGAGTCCACGGCCAGATAGCCTTGCAGATACGGCTGTTGATCGACGGCGAACTGAATGTTCCCGTTCTGCACGGCCCTGACCAGGTCCTGGTTGAGGTCGAAGGTCGCGACCTTGGCCTTGCTGCCCGCCGCCTTCACGGACTTGACCGCCGCCAGTGCGAAATCGGCGCCCATCATGACCACTTCGTCGATGCTGGGGTCCTGCTTCAGCCGGTCCGTGACCCCCGCGGACACGGCGTCCATGTCGGTGCCGTCCACGTAGAGCATGTCGGTCTCGCCGGTGAACGCCTTCTTGACGCCCGCGCAGCGTGCCTCCAGGGCGACATTGCCCCGCTCGTGGATCACGCACAGGGCGTGCTTGGCCTGGAGGGCGTCGAGTTTCTGGCCGACGGCGCGGCCCGCGACGCTCTCGTCCTGCCCGAAGAACTCCAGGACGCCCTCCGACTGCCATGAATCGATACCGGAGTTGAGGCCGACCACCGGGATGTCGGCGGCCTTGGCCTCCTTGATGGGTGCCTTCATCGCGTCCGGTTTGGCGAGCGTCAGCGCGATGCCGTCGACCCCGTCCTTGATCGAGTCCCGCACCAGCTCCGCCTGCCCGGTGGCGTCGGGGTCGCTCGCGTACGTCAGGTCGACGTCGTCCTTGGCCGCGGCGGCCTCGGCGCCCTTCTGCACCAACTGCCAGAAGGCGTCGCCCTTGCTCGCGTGGGTGACCAGCGCGATCTTGAGCCGACCGGTGTGCGCGGCACCGGTCGTGTCCTTGCCGGAGTCGGAACCGACGCTCAACGAGCAGCCGGAGAGCAGCAGGGAGCCCGCCACGGCGACGGTGAGCGCCGTGCCGCGTATGCGTCGGGAGGGGGCGTGCGATGAGGGTGGAGTGGTCATGGGGGGTGCGGCACCTCGCTGTGCGGCCGAGCCTGAGGACGGGGAGAGTGCGCTCGGAGCCGTATGAGGTGCGCCGACCGGGTTACTCCCGTTGGGCCGGAGCCAATCGCGTGTGACCGCTGGTAGTCAAGTGAGCAGCGACATGGAGTGAGTTGTTGCTGCCGCATTGTGATCATCTCGGCGGCGTACGGGAGTTGCCGGAGATGTGAAGGTTACATAAGAGCAGACGGGCCGTTGCCGCAGAGGTGGGGATGAGGGCCGGTCAGAGGTCGAACTCGTGCGGCGGCAGGTCGAGCGAGAAGCAGGCCTCGCGGACCACGGCCTGCTCGGTCTTGTCGAAGTCGCCGTCCGCGCCGCCGATCACGATGCCGATCTGGATCACGGCACGCGCCTCGGCGGGCTTCTTCTTCGCCTTGGCGATCTCCTGCAACACGCTGACCTTGCCGAACGCGAAGTCGGCCGTCAGCTTGTTCAGGTTCTCGTCGAAACGGCGCTGGAGGTCCGTCGCGTCGAAGTTCTGCAGCACCTCGTTGCTCGCGATGAGCTGGGCGACGCGCTGCCGCTCCGACGGATCGACCGTGCCGTCGGCGGCGGCCACGAGCGCGCACATCGCCATGCTCGCGTCGCGGAACGCCCCGCTCTTCAGGTCGTTCTTCTTCGCCACGAGCTGGGTCTGCATCGTCGACGCGGACTCCTTGAAGCGGTCCCACAGGGCCATGCGAACTCCATCTGTAGTAAGTCGTGCGTCACGTGGACAGTCGTGCGTCTGCGGCACCGTGGAAACTCCCCGGACCGGGGAGAAGTTCCGGCCGCCTAGACTGGGCGGTTCACGAACGGGACCGGCCAGGGACGGGAGGCGAGCACGGTGACGGCAGCCGGCAGCGGCTTCGAGGACCCGTCCGCCGACGTGCTCGCGGACGCCGCCGCGGCCTTCGGGCTGCTGGCCTCGCCCGCCCGGCTGCACATCGTGTGGGCGCTGGCGCAGGGCGAGAGCGATGTCACCGGGCTCGCGGAGCGGGTCGGCGGCGCGCTGCCCGCGGTCAGCCAGCACCTCACCAAACTCAAGCTCGCCGGCCTGGTCCGGTCCCGCCGCGAGGGCCGCCGCCAGGTGTACTTCGTCGACGACCCCGACGTGGTCGACGTCGTCCGGCTCGCGGTCACCCGCATCGGCGCCCGCGCCGAGCGCTCCGACCTGCCCGCCCCCCGACTCCGTGGCCTCTGACACCGCCGCCCACCGGCACACCCCGCTCCAGGTGCTACGGCACCTCGACACCGGCCCGCGCGGACTGACCGACCCGGAGGCCGCCGCCCGGCTCGCGGCCACCGGCGAGAACACGGTCCCCCAGCGCCGTACGACCTCCTGGCCCCGCCTCTTCCTGCGCAGCCTGCGCGACCCCTTCACCGCCGTCCTGCTCTGCCTCGGACTGGTCTCGGCGCTCGTCGCCTCCTGGGGCACCGCAGCGGTGATCCTCGCCCTGGTCGCGGTGAGCTGCGCGCTGCGCACCAGTGGGGAGCACCGGGCCGACCGCTCCCTGCACGACCTGCGCGAGCTGGTCGGCGCCACCGCGAGCGTGCTGCGCCGTACGGACGCCGACGCCCCGGTACGGGCCCGGGAGACACCGGTCGCCGAGCTGGTGCCGGGCGATGTGATCCGGCTCGGGCCGGGCGACCTCGTCCCCGCCGACGTACGACTGCTGCGCGCGACCGGACTCACCGTGCACCAGGCCGCCCTCACCGGCGAGTCCGCGCCGGTCGCCAAGGCGGCCGTGGAGCTGCCCGGGGTGGCGGACGAAGGGCCGTTCGCGCGGCCGGAGTTGTGCTTTCAGGGCAGCGGGGTCGTGTCGGGGAGTGCGACGGCGGTGGTGGTGGCGACGGGGGCGCGGACCCGGTTCGCGGCCGCGCACGAGGGGCCGGTGCGGCGGGAGGCGAGCGCGTTCGACCGGTCCGTGCACGGGATTTCGTGGGTGCTGATCCGGTTCATGCTGCTGACGCCCCCGCTGGTCCTGATGGCCAACGCGGCGCTGCGCGGGCGGGGTCTGGCGACGCTGCCGTTCGCCGTCGCGGTGGCGGTCGGGCTGACGCCCGAGATGCTCCCGGTGATCGTCACGACGTGCCTCGCGCGCGGGGCCGCGCTGCTCGCCCGTACGCACGGCGTCGTCGTCCGACGGCTCCCCGCGCTGCACGACCTCGGCGCCGTGGACGTCCTCTGCCTCGACAAGACCGGCACCCTCACCCAGGACCGCCCGGTCGTGGAACGCGCCCTGGGCCCCGACGGCCTCGACGACCCGGATGTCCTGCGCCTGGCCGCCACAGCCGCCTGGTGGACCCTCCAGCTCGCCGAGGCACCCGTGCCGGACGCGCTCGACGAGGCGCTCCTGGAGGCGGCGGGGCCGGTGGGGGAGACGTACGACGGGGTCGGGGCGGTGCCTTTCGATCCGGTACGGCGGCTCGCGACGGCGGTGGTGCGGGGGGAGGCGCTCGGCACGCACACGCTGATCGTCAAGGGCGCGGTGGAGGACGTACTGGAGCGGTGCGTGCTCGAACAGGCCGAGCGCGAGCGGCTGTTGGGCCTGGCCGGGCGGGAGGCGGAGTCCGGGCTGCGGCTGCTGGCGGTCGCCACCGCCGAACGTCCCGCCCGCGCGCGTGGCTACGGCCCGGCCGATGAACGCGGCCTGGTCTTCCGGGGGTTGGTGACGTTCCACGACGCCCTGAACCCGGATGCCGGAGAAGCGCTACGGGCGCTCGCCGACCTGGGGATCGGCGTGCGGATCCTCACGGGGGACCATCCGGCCACGGCGGCGCGGGTGTGCCGGGAGCTGGGGCTGGCGCCGGGGGAGGTGCGGGTCGCCGCGCGCTGCACGCCCCAGGACAAGGCCCGCGCGGTCACCGCACTGCGCGCCGCCGGCCACACGGTCGGCTTCCTCGGGGACGGGCTGAACGACGTGCCCGCGCTGCGCGCCGCCGACGTCGGGATCGCACCCCGGGCCGCCGTGGACGTGGCGCGGGAGGCCGCCGACGTCGTGCTCGCCGGCAAGGACCTCGCCGCGATCCGGCACGCGGTCACGGCCGGGCGGCACAGCAGCGCGAACATCGCCTCGTATCTGCGGATCACGCTCTCCTCGAACCTCGGCAACGTCATCGCGATGCTCGCCGCCGGCCTGCTGCTGCCCTTCCTGCCGATGCTCCCGGCCCAGGTCCTCGCCCAGAACCTCTGCTTCGACGCGGCCCAACTGGCCTTCGCCCACGACCGTCCCGGCGCCGAGGCGCTGCGCCGCCCGACCGTGCTGCGGCCGCGGGCGTTCCTGCGGTTCATCACCGGGTTCGGGGTGCTGAACGCGGTCGCCGACCTCGCCACCTTCGCGGTGCTGGCGCTCGCGCTGCGCGGTCCGGACGCCGTGGACGACGAAGTGCTGTTCCACTCGGCCTGGTTCACCGAGAACCTGCTCACCCAGGCGCTGGTGATGCTGCTCCTGCGGACCGGGGGCGGTACGCCGGGCCCGGTGGGGCGGGCCGCCGCCGCGCTCGCCGCCGCAGGCGTGCTGCTGCCGCTGAGTCCGCTGGGCGGGGCGCTCGGCATGACGGCGCTGGCCCTCCCGTACTACCTGCTGCTGGCCGCCGTGCTCGGTGTGTATGCCCTGGCCCTGAGGGGTCTCCGAGCCACCTCAGGGTTGTACAGTTGCGCAACATAGCAACTGTTGTGAGGGAAGAGAGGGCGCGGTCATGCTCCGCAACGGACTGGAACCTTGGCACCTGCTGGTCGTGGCGATCGTCGTCATCCTGCTGTTCGGCTCGAAGAAGCTTCCCGAGGCCGCGCGCGGACTGGGCAAGTCGATGCGCATCCTCAAGAGCGAGGCGAAGGCGATGAAGACCGACGACCTGGCCACCGCGGCGCCGGCGGAGCCGACGTCGGTGCAGAAGGCGACGGAGCCGGCCGCGACCCCCGCACAGCCGGAGCCCAGGACGGCCCCCGAGCCGACCGGCACGGCCGGCTGAGGCCATCGAGCGGACTCGTCTCCGTACGCAGATCCATGTCTTCGGAGTGTCCGGCCGCCGCGGCACGGTACTCATCGTCGACAAAGCGTCGGCGGACCTGGCCGAGCAGGTCGACATGCTGCGGGAGCTGCAGGGAACCGGCGCGGTTCTGCCGGACTGAACAGTCTCTGGCCCGAACATGGGGAAGAGGCGGACCGAGGGTCGTCGGCCCGCCTCTTGCGCGGATTCAGGCCGGCTCTCCCGCACCGTCCCCGATGCCCTGCGCGGCAGCCCGCGCGGCCTCGCGCCGCTTGCGCCGGCTCACCCGCGGTTCCTGGTCCGGCAGCCAGCCGAAGATCATGCAGCTGCCGACGGCCCCGAGGATGAGGCCGACGAAGAAGCCGCCCAGGTTGGAGGTGACCCAGCTGCCCAGGGAGCACAGGATGCCGACGACGGAGTAGAAGAGGCGTTGCGAGGGGCTGAAGAGGGTCAGCAGGCCGCACAGCACCATGACCGCCGGCAGCAGATAGCCCGCCACACCCTGCATGCCGACATGGATGATGACCGCCAGGGATGCCTTCTCGGTGAGCAGGATCCAGCAGCCGCCCAGGGTCAGCAGCAGGCCGCCGAGGAAGGGCCGATGGGCCCGCCAACTACGGAAGGCGGGCCGCCACCCCTGATCCGGAGTGTCTGTGCCGGACATCAGCAACCCGTGTCGCTGAAGCTGAGTTTCAGGCCGGGAAGCGTGAACGTCCCAGCGGTCGTCTTGTAGTTGGTCTGCCGCAGGTTGTCGATGTGCACGGTGTCGGCCTGCTGGCTGAAGACGCCCGGCGGTCCCTGGACCCCGGCCTTGTCGAGGGTGCTCGCGTCGTTGCCGATCTCGATGTTGTTGAACGACGCGTCGCCCGACAACAGGGTCGAGTCGGTGGTCAGATCGTTCGCCTGCACCTTCGACGAGCCGCTGCCCGCCTTGATGAGCAGGTTGACGCCGCCGAGGTCGACACTCTGGCACAGGCTGTCCAGCGTCGCCTTCTTGATCGCGGAGGTGACGACCAGCACATCGCCGCCGGTGTCACCGGCGTTCGGGCTGTCCTTGATCATGTGGTCGAGCGCACCGAACTGCTCGAAGCCGGTGCCGTCGAGCGACTTGGCGGTGACCGTGAAGGGCATGCCGGAGATGTACAGCGACACCCCGAGTGCCCCCTGGGCGGTCAGGATCGCGAGGCCGGCGAGGACCGCGGTGGCCGGGACGGCCATCACGGCGGCCCGGCGGCCCCGGACCCGTCCCCGTCTTGGTGTCCCTCCGGTGCCCCCGGTGGTGTCTGGTGTTTCGGAAAGAGAACCGCTTCCCGGGTTCTCAGGCGTGTTGTCGGCGGACGAAATGTCCGGGGACTCGGCCATGTCTGCTCCCATGTGCTGCTCTGGTTCAACGCGAGTCGATATCGAAGTGGCGCGTTGTCCTGGCGCGGACAGCGAGTGCGGCGCAGCCCTCCTCGCAACTCCCGGCGGGTGCAAGGGCTTTCAGGTTACGCAGCAGTAGCCGTCGAAGAAGTTACCGGGGGTTACATTCGAGGGTCAAGGGAGTTGTGAAAAAAGGGTGTTGGTCATGCGCCACCTGTGAGGCAAGCCCTTCCCGGACTTCCGCAAAGCCTCGACTTGTACATCAACTTGGCCTGCATGCCTTGACGTTGACGGACACTCAGGTCTACAACTCTCCCTTGTTTGCCGGATCCGTGGCGCCGGATCCGCCGCGCGGCACGAGCCGCGTTCCCGGACTTCCCTTTCCACCAGGGCACTTCACGCCCGCAGAGTCCGAACCCCGCGGCCCGGCACGGCCGCTTCCCCCCTTGGTCGTGCCGTCCGCCCCACCGCCCGGCCCGGCCGGAGACCCTCAACCCCCGCGGGCCTCCGGCCGGTCACCGGCAGGCTGCCGCCCCGGCCCGTCACGTACGGAGAAGGCGTCACGGGCCGGCGGCGGCGAACTCACGCCGGCCGGCGGCGGTGGCTCGCGCCACGGCAGACGGCGGTGGCTCGCGCCCTCAACCCCCAGTTCCCCCACCCCCCGAGAACCCCCCGGTTCGACCCTCCACTTCGAAAGAAGAGGTACACCCGCATGCGCACTCGCACCGTCCTCACCCTCGTCGGCTCCGTCGCCGCGCTCACCCTCCCCTTCATCGCCCCGGCGTCGGCGGCCGACACCGTGCTCACCACCGGCAGCCTCGGCGGTACCGCCGTCGCCGTCGGCGATGTGCTGACCGCGCCCCTGGCCACCGGCACCACCGCCACCCTGTACTCCAGCGCGACCGGTACCAGCGGCATCAAGTGCACGACGTCCCAGTTCACGGCGACCGTCACCGACAACCCGACCGCGCCGGGCACCGCCACCGAGTCCGTCTCCGGGCAGAGCTTCGACAGCAGCAGCTGCACGAGCAACGTCCTCGGCGTCACCGGTGTCACCAGCATCACGGTCGACAACCTGCCGTACACCACCGCGGCCGTCTCGGACGGCACCCTGACCGTCACCCCGGCCAGCGGTTCCACCATCCAGACCACGGTCAAGCTGACCACCCTGCTGGGCAGCATCACCTGCGTCTACCAGGCGCCCAGCCTGACCGGCACGGCGAGCAACACCGACACCAGCATCAACTTCACCAGCCAGGCCTTCACCAAGACCTCCGGCTCGTCCCTGTGCTTCAGCGCCGGCTACTTCACCGCGAAGTACGCCCCGGTGACGGACGGCGGCGTGCCGGTCTACACCAACTAGAGGAGAGCCGACCTCGAAACAGGTCGACCAGTGAGCAAATAGGGCCTGTACGCGTCGAGTTGGAGGTCAGCGTCGACGCAGTCGCAGGGCCAGGGCGGCGCCCCCGGTGAGTACGAGCACCGCGGCGGCGCCGCCCGCCATCATGGGCGCCGAAGGGCCACTGGACGCGGCATCGGTGTCGGACGCCACCGGGCTGCTGCCCGGCGTGGTGCTCTCCTCGGCCGGGGACGCCTTCTGGGCCGTGGCCGATGCCGGTGCCTTCGCCGAACTGCTCGCCGCGGCAGGGGACTTGGTCGCGGACGACGACGGGCTCGCCGTCTTCCCCTTCGACCCGGCCGTCCCTGTCTTGGGCGTCGGCGAAGCGGCGGTGCCCCCGGGGAACACCACGTCCGAGCACGAGTAATAGGTGTCCTCGGTACTGCTGTTCTGCCAGATGGTGTAGATCAGTTGGCGTCCGGTCCGGCCCGTCGGCAGGGTCGCCTTGATGCGGTACGCGCCGCCGGTCAGCGGCGGGTCCTTCACCTCGGCGAACGGCGTCGTCGGCAGGTCGGACCAGGTGAGCGGCTTCGACGCGTCGTAACCGGCCTTCGTCAGATACAACTTGAACGTGCCGGTGTGCGCGATCGTCGACGCGTACGTCATCGTCAGCTTCGCCCCCGGGGTCAGTCGCGTCGACGGCCAGTCGGTGCGGGCGAGGTTGAGCCCCTTGTAGTCGGACAGGCCACCGCTGCACAGCTTCCCGTCGGGGATCAACTGCCGGTCGCGGCCGTTGATGTCGGGGACCCGGAGGTTGTCCCAGTAGGTGAAGGGCGCCCCGTTCGCGGCGATCGCCGCCTTGCACGCGGCCGAACCGGCCTGGCTGCCGCCCTGCGGTGAGCAGGCGTAGACCCGGCTGACCGGATACGTCGGCGCCCCGTGCGCCTGCGCCGGACCCGCCGCCCAGACGGTGAGCAGCAGCGGAGCGGTGGCGGCGGCCGCCATGGCGGTGCGATGTGCGGTCGTCCGGGACATCCGGATCGTCTCCTCGGCCGGGGCGGGAACGGTCTGTTCGTGCAATACGGGAACCAGGCCCGGCGCGTTCAGTCCGCCTCCTCGCCGCCGTGAACCAGGACGTTTCCGGTCAACTGCCCGACAATCAGGGGTGGTTTCCGGCCTGATCGAGGGTTTCCCCCGTATCCCTATGACCTTCTCTTTGCCTATCGTTTGACCACAGCTGACCCACAGGCAACCCCTGTTGTGGCAGCCGCCCGCGCCCGGCGCTCTTCGGCTCGACCCCCCACCGCTTCGACGGCGAAGCGCATCGACCGCCGCTCCGCGCTGCGCGGAGTACGGCCACGAAAGGCAAGCCCTTGCGCACTCCCAAGGCATTCCCCACCGGACGGACCCTGATATCCGTCGCCGCGGCCTCCGCGGCCCTCCTCGCCACGGTCGCCACCTCGGCCGCCGTCGCCCAGGTGCCCCCCACCCAGGCCGCCGCCCCGGCCCTGTCCGGACAGACCGAGGCCGCCCCCGGCGCCCTCGCCGAGCGCCTCATCGTCGGCTACAAGTCCGGTGCCGCAGAAGCGAGTTCGAACCGGGCCGCCGAGGCCGACGCCACCGCCAAGGGCCAACAGACCGGCGAGAGCGTCGACTTCGAGCGCCGCCTCGGCACCGGCGCCGCCCTCGTCGGCCTCGGCGACGCGCACAGCACCACCGAAGTCGCCGACGTCATCGCCGAGTTCAGATCCGACCCGCAGGTCTCCTACGTCGTACCGGACCGGCTGAACACCCCGCAGGCCGACCCGAACGACACCGGGTACAGCAAGCAGTGGGACCTCTTCGAGTCCACGGCCGGGATGAACGTGCCCGCCGCGTGGCCGACGTCGACCGGCAGCGGGGTCACCGTCGCCGTCATCGACACCGGTTACGTCACGCACTCCGACCTCGCCGCGAACATCGTCGCCGGCTACGACTTCATCAGCGACACCGCCGTGTCCGTCGACGGCAACGGGCGCGACAGCAACCCGGCCGACCCCGGCGACTACTACGCCGCCAACGAGTGCGGCGCGGGCATCCCGGCCAGCCCCTCCTCCTGGCACGGCACCCATGTCGCCGGCACCATCGCCGCGGCCACCAACAACAGCAAGGGCATCGCGGGCATCGCCTACGGCGCGAAGATCTCCCCGCTGCGCGTCCTCGGCAAGTGCGGCGGCTACGACTCCGACATCATCGACGCCATCACCTGGGCGTCGGGCGGCACTGTCTCCGGCGTCCCCGCCAACGCCAACATCGCCAAGGTCATCAACATGAGCCTGGGCGGCGACGGCGCCTGCACCTCGGCCACCCAGAGCGCGATCACCGCCGCCGTGAACCGGGGTACGACAGTCGTCGTCGCCGCCGGGAACGACAACGACAACGTCGCGAACCACTCCCCGGGCAACTGCGCCAACGTCATCTCGGTCGCCGCCACCAACCGCGCCGGCGCCAAGGCGTCCTACTCCAACTACGGTTCCGCCGTGGACATCTCGGCCCCGGGTGGCCAGACAAGTACTGGCACCGCCAACGGCATCTACTCCACGCTGAACTCCGGCACCAAGACGCCGTCCACCGAGTCGTACGCCTACTACCAGGGCACCAGCATGGCCACCCCGCACATCGCGGGCCTGGTCGCGCTCATGAAGTCCGCCGACTCCACGCTCACCCCGGCCCGGATCGAGGCGGCCATCAAGGCCAATGCCCGCGCCCTGCCCGGCAGTTGCTCCGGCGGCTGCGGCGCGGGACTCGCGGACGCGGCCAAGACCGTGCAAGCAGTGAGCGCCGGCGCCCTCAACGGTTCGTAGCGCACGCTCCGGCAACAGGCCCTGCGGCACAGGGTGTTCACAGAAACAGACCGACTGACCCGTAAGGTGAGGCGCGTCCCCAGGGGCGCCTCACCGGGGCGGTCGGTCTTCTGTTTGGCCGGGAACCGGCGCTGACACGTGCCACAGCCACCGAAAGTGGTCAAGAGTCGGGGCTCGGGGGACACAGAGGCGCAAGTGATGGGAACGTGAGGGGTGTTGGCGGTCTTCGAGTGCAAGGTCGACACCGCCGTACGGTGAGCTACTGTGTACAGGGGGTAAGAAAAAAACGGCATGGGCCGTTGTTTTTCCTTCATCGGGAGTGTTTCAGTCGATGGTGAGGCAGCTACGGGCCGAACAGACCCGCACAACGATCATCACGGCCGCCGCCGAGCTGTTCGACCGGCAGGGCTATGAATCCACCAGCCTGAGCGACATCGTCGACCAAGCCCAGGTCACCAAGGGCGCCCTGTACTTCCACTTCGCGGCCAAGGAAGACCTGGCCCACACCATCCTGGAGATGCAGGCCACGGCCTCGCGCCGACTCTCCAAGGAGATGGACGACAGGGGCTACTCCTCACTGGAGACGTTGATACGTGTCACGTTCGGCATGACCCGCCTGGCCGTCGAGGGCCCCATCCCGCGCGCCGGACTCCGGCTCGCCGCGGGGGAGATCGAGGTCCGGCCCCCGATGCCGCACCCCTTCACCGAGTGGGTCGACATCGCCTCCCGCAAACTCACCGGCGCGGTCGCGGAGGCCGACGCCCACCCCGACACCGACGTGGACGCGGTGGCCCGCACCCTCGTCGGCCTCTTCGTGGGCATCCGCGTCGTGGGCCGCACCCTCGAACCGGTCGCGTTACAGCCGCGCAGAACCGCCGAGATGTGGCACCTGGTGATCCGCGGCCTGGTCCCCGTGCCCCGCCGCGCCCGCTATCTCAGCCTCGCGGCGCGTCTGGAGCGGGAGATCGAAGCCGACTGACCCGCCCGGTACGGTGAGCCGCATGCCCGACACCCCCACCGCGCCCGTGATCCTCGGCAACGAGCCCGGCTCGTTCCCCCGCAGCGTGCTGGCCGAACGGCACCCCGCGATCATCCACCAGGTACGCGACGCCTTCCCCTACGGCCCCGAGCAGCACCGCGCCCTCGACGCCCTCCTCGAGAACTGCACCGAGGGCACGATCGAACCCCTCCCTCCTGGCGCCCCCGACCGTGACCAATGGGCGGCGTGGGGCACCGACAAGTACGCCGGACAGCCCTGGTACGACGTCCCCTGGCTCTGGTCCGAGAGCTACTTCTACCGCCAACTCCTCGAAGCCGTCGGCTACTTCGGCCCCGGCGCCTGGCAGGGCATCGACCCGTTCCGCCCCTTCAAGCGCGCCGAACTCGACGCCCCCGAGACGGACGAGGAACTCGCCGCACTCGACGAACTGGAGACCAAGCCGCCGGAGGAACGCGCCAACTCCCTTCTCCACGGCTCCCTTTGGGGCAACCGCGCGGACCTCGGCTTCCGCTTCTCGGCAGCGGGAACGGCCGAGGCCCCGACCCCGGTCCCGGCCCTGGTCGCCGACGACAGCGAACGGCTCTGGTCCCTCCTCTCCGGCACCGGCACCCTCTGCCTCGTCGCCGACAACGCGGGCCGCGAACTCATCCCCGATCTGCTGCTGTTGGCCCACCTCCTCGACCAACGGCGCGTCGAACGCGCGGTGTTGCACATCAAGCCGCACCCGTACTACGTCTCCGACGCCACGACCGCCGACGTGGTCGACGCCCTGCACCGCCTCGTCGGAGCGCCGGGTGCGGCGGCGACGTACGGCCGCGGCCTCTGGTCGGCCCTGGCGGACGGCCGCCTCACCGTGCGCGCCCACCCCTTCTCCTGCGCCCCGCTGCCGTACGCCGACATGCCCGCCGACCTCCGCGCCGAGTTCGCCGCGGCCACCCTCACGATCATGAAGGGCGACCTCAACTACCGCCGCCTGGTGGGCGATTGCCTCTGGGCGCCCACGACGTCGTTCGCGGACGTCACCGCCTGCTTCCCGGGCCCGGTGGCCGCCCTGCGCACCCTCAAGTCCGACGTGATCACGGGCCTGGACGCCGGCACGGAGACCGCGCTGGTCGCGGCGGAGGGGCAACTCTGGCGCACGGGCGGCACGCATGCGCTGATCCAGGTGCGGGGGGTGTCCTCGGCGCGCGTCGTGTAGTTGGGTCGGTGACCGACGTTCCTGTCGCACGAGGGGAGTACGACCGAGATGCGTATCGGAGTGGCACCGCACCGGCTGTGGCCCGACACCGAGGGGGAGTTGGACGACGTCCTCCAAACCGCCGTCAGGGCCGAGGAGTTGGGACTCGACCATGTCTTCGCGAGCGGCCACGCGGTGGCCGGCGCGTCGGGCGTGACCCCGGACCCGCTGATCCTGCTGGCCGCGATCGCCGGGGCGACCCGGCGGATCGGGCTGGTCACCAGCGTCCTGGTCCTGCCGCTGTACAACCCGCTCGTCCTGGCCCACCAGACCGCCACCCTCGACCGCCTCTCCGGAGGCCGTTTCACCCTGGGCGTCGGCACCGGCTGGGACGCCGAGGAGTTCGCGGCCGTAGGCGTCCCGTTCGCGGGCCGGGGCCACCGGATGGACGAACAGCTCGCTCTCGTACGGCAGTTGTGGCGCGGCGAGGGTGCGCCGCGGCTCGGGGTGCTGCCGCGCACCGAGGGCGGTCCGCGGGTGTGGATCGGCGGACAGAGCGACGCGGCACTGCGCCGGGCCCTGCGGTTCGGCGACGCGTGGCACGGGTCCGGCGTCGACGCCGAGGCGCTCACCGGAGTACGGGCGCGGCTGGACGTGCTCGGCGACGAAGTGGGCCGCGATCCGGGGACGTTGGGGCTGACGGCGGGGCTGTTCCTCGTACCGCCCGGGTTCACTCCGTCGGTGAAGGTGCCGGGCCGGCCGCTGGGCGGGGACGACGCGAGCGCCGAGAACGTACGGGACGAGCTGGGCCGGCTGTCCGACGTCGGGCTCGTCTCCGCGTCGCTGTGGCTGCCGGTGGCCACGGAGGCGCTGCCGGACGCGCTCGCGTGGGTCGGCGAGGAACTGGTTTCGCATTTTTCCAAAGCGTGAATCTTTGTCCGACACGCGTGTGGTGATCATGCCCAAACGCTGGTATTCCTTGCTCGCATGACGACTTCACGTCCATTACGAACGGGAACAGGGAGGCTGGCGGCGGGCGCGGCCGTACTGGCACTCGTGCTCGCCGCCTGCGGTGACGGCGGGGACTCCGGCTCCTCCGGCGACGGACGGCAGAAGGTCACCGTGGCCGCCCTGCCGCTGACGGACGCGGCGGCGCTGTACATCGCGCGGGACCGCGGACTGTTCGTCAAGGAGGGCCTGGACGTCTCCATCCAGCCCGTCCAGCAGAGCATCCAGGCCCTGCCCGCCCTCTCCAAGGGTCAGGTCGACATGATCGCGAGCGCGAACTACGTCACCTTCCTCCAGGCCGACGAACAGGGCACCCTCGACCTCCGCATCCTCGCCGAGGGGGTCCGTACGGCACCGCACATGATGGACGTCCTCGTCCCGAAGGACTCACCGATCAAGACCGCCGCCGACCTCAAGGGCAAAACGGTCGCCGTGAACATCCTCAACAACATCCAGTCGCTCACCCTCGACGCGATCCTCGACCAACAGGGCGCCGGACACCCCGTCTACCGGCAGATCGCGTTCCCGCAGATGGGCCCCGCCCTGCAGAAGGGCCAGGTCGACGCCGTCCACGCGGTCGAGCCCTTCGACAGCGCGATCCAGGGCGAGTTGAAGGCCCGGGTGCTGCTCGACGGCGGGTCCGCGCCCGTCCGGTCCCTGCCGATCAGCGGCTACGTCACGACAGGCGCCTTCGCCGAGAAGCACGCCAAGACGGCGCGGGCGTTCCAGCGGGCGATCGAGGCGGCGTCGAAGATCGCAGCCCAGGACCCCGCCGCCGTACGCGCCGAACTCCCCAAGTACACCAAGGTGACCGCGGACCAGGCCAAGACCATCAACCTGCCCGCCTACCCGGCCAGCACTGACGCCGCCCAACTCCGTCGGCTCGTCGAACTCATGCGGAAACAGGGGCTGTTGAAGAAGCCGCTCGACCCGGCCACGCTCCTCGTCAAGTGAACCGCCGCCAGGACATCGCCCTCGGCGCACTCGGGGTCCTCCTGGCCTTCGGCGCCTGCGAGGCGATCGGGAGGGCGGGCGTCGTACGACGCGGCTATCTGCCGCCGGCGTCCGAAGTCCTGGCCCGCGCGGTCGAGTTGGCGGCCGACCGCACCTTCCTGGACGGGGTGGCGGTCACCCTCCGGGCGTGGGCGCTCGGGCTCGCCCTTGCCTCCGCGATCGCGATTCCGCTGGGTCTGCTGCTGGGCAGCGTGCCGGTGATCGACGAAGCGGTACGCGCGGTGATCGAGTTCCTGCGCCCGCTCCCGTCCGTGGCGTTGATCCCCCTCGTCTCCCTCCTCCTCGGCTCCGGCACCGGGACCGAGGTCGCGCTGATCACCTACGCGTCGGTCTGGCCGATCCTCTTCAACACCGTGCACGGCCTGTCCGAGACCGACCCCGTGGCCAAGGACACGCTGCGCGCCTTCGGCTTCGGCCGCCTCGCGGTCCTGCTGCACGTCGAACTCCCCGCCACCGCGCCCTTCATCGCCGCCGGCCTCCGTATCTCGGCGGCCACCGCCCTGATCCTCGCCATCGCCACCGAACTCCTCTCCGGCTTCGGCCAGGGCCTCGGCATCTTCATCGCCCAGGCCCAACTGGCCACCGACGGAACACGGGACGTGCTGGCGGGGGTGGTGTGGGCGGGGGTGCTGGGGCTGGTGATCAACGGGGTGCTGGTGCGGTTGGAGCGGCTGGCGTTTCCGTGGACGGCGGGGCGCCGAGGGCGGAACGGCTCCGGTGGGGTGCGGCGGGGCGGGCTCGCTGTCGCGTGGTGGGGCGGAGGGGGCGGTGCTGGGCGGGATGGGCTGGGCGGTGCCGGGTGGGAGGGACCGGGCGGTGCCGGGCGGGGTGGGGCGGACGGTGCCCGGCGGGACGGATCCGCTCCCGCACGGCGGGACGGCTCCGGTGATCGCCGGTCGGAGAGCGGCGGCGGTGCGGGAGCGGGCGGGACGGGAGCGGATGGTGCGGCGGCGGACGGGACGAGAGCGAGCGGGACGGCAGCGGGCGAGGCCCTGCCATGAGCCACCCGCCCCTCTCTGCGACGCGCCGCCCGTCAGACCGTAGAACCCTCCCGGTCCGCGGCGCTCTCCTGCGCTGGCTGGTCCTCGTACTCGCCCTCGCCGCTTGGGAGTTGGCCGCTCGTGCGCACGGCAGTGTCTACTTCCCGCCGCCCGTCCGTATCGTGCGCCACGCCTACAACCTGTGGTTCTCGGGGCCTGTCGGGCATGTGTTCCTCACCTCGGCCGCCGTCGACACGATCCTGCCCAGCCTCGGTCGGATGGCCGCCGGGTTCGTGCTCGCTGCCGTCGCGGGGATCGCCCTCGGGGTCGCGGTCGGCCGGTCGCGCCGGGCCTACGCCCTGTGCGACCCGGTGCTGCAATTTGCCCGCGCGGTGCCGCCGCCCGCGCTCGTGCCGGTGTTCGTCGTCGTGTTCGACTTCGGTACGCCGATGCAGCTGGCGTCGATCGTGTTCAGCGCGGTCTGGCCGGTGCTGATCAACACGGCGGAGGGCGCCCGCGACGTCGACCCGCTGCGGCTCGACGTCGCCGCCGTACTGCGGCTGACCCCGCTCGAACGGCTCTGGTTCCTGCTGCTGCCCTCCGCGCTGCCCCGGATCTTCGCGGGCCTGCGGCTGAGCCTCTCGCTCTGTCTCGTCCTGATGGTGTTCTCCGAACTGCTGCCGGGCACCGCGAACGGCATCGGCTTCGCGCTCACCGACGCCCAGTCGCGCTCCGACCTGCTGACCGTGTGGGCGGTACTGGTCCTGCTCGGCGCCCTGGGGTTTCTGCTCAACACCGGCCTGCTGGCGGTCGAGAAGCGGCTCACCGGCAGAGGGAGCCACAACGGAAGCAGCAAGGGAAGCAGCAAGGGAAGGTCCGCATGAAGGGAACCGTTCTGGACGCCGTCGTCCAGCTCCTCCGTGACACCGGGATGACCACCGTCTTCGGCAACCCGGGCTCCACCGAACTGCGCATGTTCCGCGACTGGCCCGACGACTTCACCTACGTCCTCGGGCTCCAGGAGTCCACGGCCGTCGCCATGGCCGCGGGCCACGCGCTCGGCACCCGGCGCGCCGCGTTCGTCAGCCTGCACTCGGCCGGCGGTGTCGGCCACGCGCTCGGCGCCGTCTTCAACGCCCACCGCGACCGCGTCCCGCTGGTCGTCGTCGCGGGCCAGCAGGCACGCTCCCTGCTGCAACTGCGCCCCTTCCTCGGCGCCGACCGCCCGGCCGAATT
The DNA here is from genome assembly GCF_044457795.1 of Streptomyces sp. NPDC050528. NCBI lineage: Bacteria > Bacillati > Actinomycetota > Actinomycetes > Kitasatosporales > Streptomycetaceae > Streptomyces > Streptomyces sp. NPDC050528. The sequence continues at coordinate 69,826 of NZ_JBITHH010000006.1, read as the reverse complement.
CCCGCGCCCCTACGTCAAGTTCGCCCACCAGCCGGAGCGCGCCGCCGACGTGCCCGCCGTCCTCGCCGAGGCCCACCGCATCGCGATGACACCGCCCCGCGGACCAGTGTTCGTCTCCGTCCCCGAGGACGACTGGGACCAGCCGGCGCGGCCCGTCGAACCACGCACCGTGCACACCGGGTTCACCGCCGACCCGTACGCGCTGTCCGCCCTCGCGGCCCGTCTGGACGACTGCGCCCGCCCCGCCCTCGTCGTCGGCCCCGGCGTCGACGACGAGGACGCCCTCCCCGAGGTCCGCGAGCTGGCCGAACGCACCCGCGCCGCCGTCTGGATCAGCCCGCTCTCCGGCCGCTCCGGCTTCCCCGAGTCCCACCCTCTCTTCCAGGGCTTCCTGCCACCGGTCGCCGGTCAACTGGCCGCGCGGCTGAGGCCGTTCGACGTCGTCGTGGCGCTCGGCGCGCCCGTCTTCACCTACCACGTCGACGACGGCGGACCGCTTCTGCACCCCGGTACCGAACTCCACCACCTGGACTGCGACCCCGCGCAGGCGGCCTGGCTGCCCACCGGCACCAGCATCGTCACCACCCTCAAGCCCGCCCTCGCCCACCTCACCGCACTGCTCAAGACGACCGACCGCGAACCGCCCCCGCCCCGCCCGGCACCCCCGCCGCCGGAGACCGGCAGCGGTCTCACCGCAGAACTGGTCCTCGACCACCTCCGCACCCGGGTGCCCGGAGACCGCGCCCTCGTCCTCGTCGAGGAGGCCCCCAGTCACCGGGACGCCCTCCACGCGCGCGTGCCCGTCGACAGCTCCGGGGGCTTCCTCACCACGGGCAGCGGAGCCCTCGGCTGGGGACTGCCGCTCGCGGTCGGCCGCGCGCTCGCCGACCGGCGCCGGCTGGTCTGCGTCATCGGCGACGGCTCCGCGCTCTACTCGGTGCAGGCCCTGTGGACGGCGGCTCAGCACCGGGCGCCGGTGACCTACGTCGTCCTCGACAACGGCGGCTATGCGGCCGTCCGCGCCCTGGGCCGCCGGATCGGCATCGCCCCCGTCCCGGGCACCGACATCGGAGGCGTCGACTTCGTCGGCCTCGCCCGGTCCTTCGGCTGCCCGGCGACCTACGTCGACGACCCCGCCGTACTCCCCGAAGCCCTCGACCGCACCCTGCGCGCGCCCGACGAGGACGGCCCGCACCTGCTGCACGTCCGGGTCGCCGCAGGCGACGGCGCGCTCTACACCGAACCCTGGGCCAGGTGATCGACCGCGATGCTCCGCCTCGACGCCCTGAGTCAGTCCTACGGCGATCAGCCCGTCCTGCGCGACCTCACCCTCACCGTGCCGGACGGTCAACTCCTGTGCGTGGTGGGCCCGTCGGGCTGCGGCAAGTCCACGCTGCTGCGCACGGTCGCCTGTCTGCTGCCCGCGCGCGGGGGCACGATCACGATCGACGACCGGCCCGTCACCGGCGTACCGGACCGCCTCGCCGTGGTCTTCCAGGACTACGGCCGCTCGTTGCTGCCCTGGCTCACCGTCCGCGACAACGTCGCCCTGCCGCTGCGCCGCCAGGGATTGCGCCGGGCCGAGCGGCGCGCCGAGGCGGAACGCATCCTGGACCGCGTCGGCCTGACCGGCGCCGCCCGCCGGCACCCCTGGCAGCTGTCCGGAGGCATGCAGCAGCGCGTGGCCATCGCCCGCGCCCTGGTCTGCCGCCCCTCCCTGCTGCTGATGGACGAACCCTTCGGCTCCCTCGACGCCCAGACCCGCGAGGACCTGGAGGACCTCCTCCTGGAGGTGCACCGCACCGACCGCACGACGATCGTCTTCGTCACCCACGACATCGACGAAAGCGTTTACGTCGGCGACCGTGTCGTCGTCCTGACCCCGGGCCCGGGGGCGCGGGTGGCCCTGGACCTACCGGTCGAACTCCCTTGCCCCCGCGACCAGATCGGCACGCGCGGACTGCCGGAGTTCGTGGCCCTGCGCACCCGGGTGGGCCGCGCGGTGCGCACGCCTAGCCCAGCCGTACGTCCTGCCACACCATCCGGTGGTCGGACGTGACGACCGTGGTGCCGTCGCCGACCAGGCGGTACAGCGGGTCGTCCGAGGTCGGCCAGAAGACGCCGTTGCGGCCGGGGAGCAGTCCCTTGGACGGCAGGACGTGGTCCACGCGCAGATTGCCCGGTGCCGTGTCGCTGAAGTCGCCCGTGTCGTAGGCCGGGTTGCCGATCTGGCCGACGTTCGCACCGCCCTGGAGCTTCGCGGCCTCGACCCCGCCCGCGCTGGCCGGCGGCCTGGCGGGGAGGTTGATCGCCGGGTGGTCGAGGAGCTGCCGTACGGCGTGGTCGTAGCTGTCGCCGTCGTACGGATCGGCGTTCTGGTCGCCCGCGATCACGAACCGCGAGCCGGGCCGCAGCCCGCCCCGGACGCCCTTGTCGTCGTAGAGATAGGCGCTGCGCGCGTGGCCGCCGATGTAGTCCGCCCAGAGGCGGATCTCGTCGTGGTTGCGGCGGCCGTTGCGGTCCTCGGTGCCGTCGAAGGTGGGCGGTGTCGGGTGCGAGACCAGGAAGTGCACGGTCTCGTGGCCGAGCCGGATCGGCACGTCCCAGTGGCTCTTGGAGGAGAGCCGGAAGATCGCGCGGGCCGCGTCGCTGTAGTACCCGGGAGGGATCACGTTGCCCGGCATGTCCTTCCACAGGAAGTGCTGGAAGGTGCGCACCGCGCGGGTGTCGATCGGGAACTTGGAGAGCACGACCATGCCGTACTGGCCCGGGAAGAAGCCGTAGCCGAACGCGTCCTGACCGTAGGCGTCCGAACCCGGCGTCGTCACCACGCCGTTCTTGCCGTCGAGGTCGACGCCGGACGGTACACCCGTGTTCACCGGGCCGGTGAAGTGGTGCGGGAAGTGGATCGGGCGGGAGTCGTTGTGGCCCCGGGACAGGTAGTTGTCGAGGAACAGGCGGACCGCTCCGCCGCTCTCCACGTAGTCGAACTCGTTGATCAGCAGGATGTCCGGGTTCACCCGCTGGATGGTCTCGGCGACGTTCTGCGCCTGGGCGTTGTCGGGCGTCGACAGGTCCGTGACCAGCGCGCCCTCGGTGGCGCGGTTCAGCGAGGCGTTGAAGGTGGCGAACCGTACGGTCCGGCCGTACCGCCCGCGCTGCTCGGATGCCGACGCGCGCACGGTGGCGGTACCGGCCAGCGCCGCTCCGGCCAGGGAGGCGAGCGTGGCGCGGCGGGAGAAGGTTCGGGAGTGGTTCATCGGGGCTCCGGCCAAGGGAGGGGACACGTGAACCCCCGTAGTCTGCGCGCGTAGAAGTGAACGTCACAAGATGCGGGCGAAACTCATGGGTTCACTCCTGATTCACGCGATGGTGTGATCATGTCCCTTGCCCGGGATGGCCGTTGAGGGCCGCGGGTAGGGCCCGGCCATGACCCAGCCGTTCGAACTCCCGCACTTCTACATGCCGTATCCCGCGCGCCTCAACCCGCATCTGGACGAGGCCCGTGCCCACTCCTCCGTGTGGGCGCGCGAGATGGGCATGCTGGAAGGCTCCGGGATCTGGGAGCAGGCCGACCTCGACGCGCACGACTACGGCCTGCTCTGCGCCTACACCCACCCCGACTGCGACGGGCCCGCCCTGTCGCTGATCACCGACTGGTACGTGTGGGTGTTCTTCTTCGACGACCACTTCCTGGAGACCTTCAAGCGCAGCCAGGACCGCGCCGGCGGCAAGGCCTACCTGGACCGGCTGCCGCTGTTCATGCCGCTGGACCTCTCAACTCCCGTACCGGAGCCGGAGAATCCGGTCGAGGCGGGGCTCGCCGACCTGTGGGCGCGCACCGTGCCCTCGATGTCCGTCGACTGGCGACGCCGCTTCGCCGTCTCCACCGAGCATCTGCTCAACGAGTCCCTGTGGGAGCTGTCCAACATCAACGAGGGGCGGGTCGCCAACCCCGTCGAGTACATCGAGATGCGCCGCAAGGTGGGCGGTGCGCCCTGGTCGGCGGGGCTCGTGGAGTACGCGACCTCCGAAGTGCCCGCGTCCGTCGCCGAGGAGCGGCCGCTGCGGGTGCTGATGGAGACCTTCTCCGACGGCGTCCACCTGCGCAACGACCTCTTCTCCTACCAGCGGGAGGTCGAGGACGAGGGCGAGTTGAGCAACGGCGTGCTCGTCCTGGAGTCCTTCTTCGGCTGCACCACCCAGGAGGCCGCCGACACCGTCAACGACGTACTGACCTCGCGGCTCCACCAGTTCGAGCACACCGCGTTAACCGAAGTGCCCGCCGTGGCCCTGGAGAAAGGTCTCACCCCGGACGAGGTCAGGGCCGTCGCCGCCTACGCCCAGGGCTTGCAGGACTGGCAGTCCGGCGGCCACGAGTGGCATCTGCGCTCGAGCCGCTACATGAACGAAGGCGCCCTGGACAACTCGCCGTTGAACGGCCCGACCGGCATCGGCACCTCCGCCGCCGACATCGGCGCCCTGCTCGCCTCGGCCGGCGCCGAACGGCTGCGCGCCTACACGCACGTGCCCTTCCAGAAGGTCGGTCCTTCTCAACTCCCCGACTTCTACATGCCGTTCCAGGTCGAGCTCAGCCCGCACCTGGACGGCGCCCGCCTCCGCCTCGTCGACTGGGCGCACGCGATGGGCATCCTGGAGGAGGGAGTCTGGGACGAGGAGAAACTCGCCGCCGCCGACCTCCCGCTCTGCTCCGCCGGCATCGACCCGGACGCCACCGAGGCGGCCCTCGACCTCAGCTCCCGCTGGCTCGCCTGGGGGACCTACGGCGACGACTACTACCCCCTCGTCTACGGCATCCGCGGTGACCTCGCCGCCGCCCGGGTCACCACGGCCCGCCTCTCGGACTGCATGCCCATCGAGGGACCGGCGGTCGTCGTGCCGGTCAATGGAATGGAGCGCGGGCTCATCGACCTGTGGGCCCTCACAACCGCCGAGATGCCTGTGGACGACCGGCGCACCCTGAAGACCGCGATCAACAAGATGACCGAGAGCTGGGTCTGGGAGCTGTCCAACCAGATCCAGCACCGCGTCCCCGACCCGATCGACTACCTGGAGATGCGCCGCGCCACCTTCGGCTCCGACCTCACCCTCAGCATGTGCCGCATGGGCCACGGCCCGAAGGTCCCGCCAGAGGTCTACCGCACCGGCCCCGTCCGCGCCCTGGAGAACGCGGCCATCGACTACGCCTGCCTCCTCAACGACGTCTTCTCCTACCAGAAGGAGATCGAGTACGAGGGCGAGGTCCACAACGCGATCCTCGTCGTACAGAACTTCTTCGGCATCGACTACCCGACCGCACTCGGCGTCGTCCACGACCTGATGACCCAGCGCATGCACCAGTTCGAACACGTCGCCGCGAACGAACTGCCCATCGTCTACGACGACTTCGACCTCTCGGACGAGGCCCGCGAGATCATGAAGGGCTATGTGACCGACCTCCAGCACTGGATGGCGGGCATCCTGAACTGGCACAGCGAGGTCGACCGCTACAAGGCGGAGTACCTGGCGAAGCGGTCGCACGGGTTCGTACCGGACCGGGTGCCGGTGTTGCCGTTCGGTTGAGGGTGACGCGGGCGGGGTGTTGGGGCCGTGACGGCCGTTCGGCCGGGGTTTCGCGGGGAGTTGGCGGTCGGTCGGGGGGCGGGTCTGGTGATGGCCCGGCTGTTCGGCTGCCGGAGGCTTGTGATGTGGCCGTCGTTCGGCGGCCGGAGCCCTGGTGGTGTGATGGCCCGTCGGCCGGGATTTCGGGGGCTTGAGGCAGCCGCCGAGCCGGGATCCCGGCGGGCCTGAGACCGAGCCTGAGGCTGCCCTCCGATCGACAACCGGAGGGCGCTGACGCAGCCGCTCAGTCGAGATCCCGCGCGTCCCCGACCCGCTCCGCGACCTCAACGGCGAGCTCTCGTACGGCTGTTGCCGCCGGTCCCGAGAGCTCGCCGCTTATCTCCTCGGCGGCGGCCAGGGTCGCGCGGGCCTCCTCCGGGAGGTTCGCGTCGGCCAGGTCGCGGGCCAGGGAGTAGTGCTCCTTGGCGATGAACCGGCCGAGGTTCACGTCCTGCCAGTGCCGGAGGGTGTCGTCGCCGGGGGCGGCCAGGATCTCCCGTAGGACCGTCAACGTCCGTCCTGCTTGGGGGAGTTGACCCGTCTCGCGCTCCAGGCGGGCCTGGGTCAGCCGGGCCGAGACGCGGTCCCATGCCGTGTCCTGGAGGGCGGCGCAGAGGCGTTGGGCGCGCAATGCCTGGGGGAGATCGCCCAGTTGCTCGAAGTCGTGGGCGAGCGAGGACAGGGGAGAGGTGTCCAGCGTCTTCGGCGCGTCCGGTCGCCGCAGCGTGCCCTGGTCCAGCTCGATCGCGTCGAGCCTGCGGATCAGGGCGGTCCGGGCCAGCTCGGTCAGGCCCTGGTCGGCGGCCAGTTCGGTCCAGGTGTCCGACGGCTCGTCGGACGGGTCCGTACCGAAGAAGACCTCGTCGAGACCGAGCGCCCACTCCCGCAGGGCCGCTCCGTCCGCGCCGGGCCGCGGCATCTCGCTCAGCCCGCACGCGGTGTCGAAGTCCGTCTCCCGCACCTCGTCCAGCAACGACAGATCCTCGGGGTGGCCCTGTAGCCCCACCAGCACGGCGGCGAGCCGCAGTTCGTCCGTCATCGACGAGCGTGCCTCGTGCCGCAGCAGATACCGCAGCACCTCCAGATCACTGTCCGCGCGGTCGAACTGCGCGGCCCGCAGGGCGAGTCGACGCCTCACGGGGTCCTCGGCCGTCGCGTCCCACACCGTACGGTCGCCCGCGCGCAGTGCCGCGAGATCCGCCCGTCCCTGGGCGAGCACCGGCTCCCACAGTGGGGGACGGGGATGCCGGTCCAGGAGGTCGTAGGCGCAGCCCTCTTCGGCGTTCAGGAGCAGGAAGTCGGGCTCGGTGCGCAGCAGGGCGGTGTGCAGCATGCCGATCAGCTCGACCGGCGAACGCTCGGACAGGCCCAGGGCGGCGCGGAGTTGAGGCCTCGCCTCGTCGATGCCGTAGTCCTCGCGGAACTCCTCCTCCGTCTCCGCGACCCGGGCCAGGATCTTCTCCGGGCCGTCGGCCGGGGACAGGTCCAGATGGTCGCGCCAGCCCGGCAGGCCGATCACGATCTCCAACGCCTCGTCGACACTGGAGCCGATGATCCCGGCCGAGCCCTCGGAGTCGGCGTACAGCACCGAACCGTCCGCGCACACGAAGTACGTACCGCCCGCCCCGTCACCCGCGACCGGACGCAGCGGACCGCCCGAGGCCAGCCGCACCGGCTCGACGTGGTCGGCCCGGTCCAGGTCGAAGTCGAAGGGGAACGCGGCCAGTTCGGCCAGGTGGGCGTGGTGCCGGAGCAGCCGCAGGGCGTGATCGGTCATGTCACAGAACGTAACAGCCGCCACTGACAACGGGGTCGGGCGGCGAGCTGCCGGGCGGTGAGGTGCTGGGCGGTCAGACGGCCGCCCCCTGCTCCCGCCCCGCGTGCTCCACCGCCGCCCGCGCCAGCGCCCGCACCACCGGGTGCGGGCGCGAGCCGTCGCCGGACAGTTCCGGCTGGAAGAGGGTGGCCAGGAAGAAGGGGTGGCCGGGGAGTTCGGCGATCCGGACGTGACCGTCCTCGTCGTGGCCGGAGAAGCGCAGGCCGTGGGCGCGCAGGGTGTCGAGGTGGCGGGTCGGGCCGTAGGAGCAGAAGTAGCGCTCGACCGTGCGCTCCGAGCCGATCGCGGACTCGGCGAGCGAGCCCGGCTCGATCGTGACGGCGGCCTCGTGGCCGACGAGGGAACAGGCCAGCGGTTCGATGAGGAGGTCCTCGGCGTCGGGGTCGTTCTCGGCGTGCGCGACCCGGGTCAGCCCGCACACGTCACGGGCGTACTCCAGCAGCGCGTGCTGGAAACCGCCGCACGTGCCCAGGAACGGAACGCCCTCCACGCGCGCGGTGCGGATCGCGGACAGGACGCCGGCCTCGCTGCGGTAGGGGCTGCCCGGCAGCACCCACACGGCGTCGAACCCGCGCACCGCGTCCGGTGCCTCGGCGTCCTCGGACGGGATCCAGTAGGCGTCGAGGACGAGCCGGTCGTGCTCGGCGAGGGCGTCGAGGATGAGCGGGAGACGGCTGTGCGAGACGACGTTGGGGGAGCGGTCGCCGACCAGGGCGATACGGGCGGTGCGTGCGGTCTGATCTGCGGTGTTCATCATGCCGTTCATCCTGGGCGCGACCCGGTGTTCGCGTCCAACGATGATTTCTGCACTCTCGATAAGCAGAGCTGATGTGGAGGCGTCCGGGAGTCGGTGTCGTACGGCATTCTGTCCGGCATGGACCCGCATCTCCTGCGTACGTACGTCACCGTGGCCAGGCTCGCCTCCTTCTCGGAGGCCGCGCGCGAGCTGGGCTACACCCAGTCCGCGGTGTCCCAGCACATCGCCGCCCTGGAGCAGGACCTCGGCGCCCCGCTGCTCACCCGGCGCCCGGTCACGCCGACGGCGGCGGGCGAGCGGCTCCTCGAACACGCGGCCCCGTTGCTGCTGCGCCTGGACGCCGCCCGCGCGGACGTCGTCCGGATGGCCGCCGCCCCCGAACGCGGGCTCACCCTCGCCACCGCGCCGACCGCACTCGGGCCACGCGTCCTGACCGCCCTCCCGCGCGCGGGCGTGACGCTGCGTGTGCTCACCCGGGACGCGGTGCCGGTCGCCGTCGCCACCGGCACCGCGGACCTCGGCCTGGTCGACGGGATCGCGGCCCCCAACGATCCGCTACGGCTGCCCGACGTGGCCCCGCTGACCACCCACGGCGTCGCCGAGGAACCGGTCTGCGTCCTGCTCCCCGACACCCATCCCCTCGCCGGCCGCCCCGCCCTGCGCCTCGGCGACCTCGCCGCCGCCCGCTGGCTCGACGCCCCCGACGCGGGCGTGCCTCTCGCCCGGCTCCGGGCCGCGAACGGCGGCGGCGCCTTCCGCCCGGCCCTGCGCTACGACGGCACCGACATCCGCGTCCTCACGGCCCTCGCCGCCGCCGGCCACGGCCTGACCCTGCTGCCCCGCTCGGCGGCCACCGGGGTACCGGGCGCGGTCGCCGTCCCGCTCGCCGAACCACGCGTCGTGCACCGTACGGAACTGGTGTACGGGGGTGCGCCGCGAGGGGCGGCGGCGCGGTTGGTGGGGCGGCTGGTGGAACGGGGGTGAGGCCGGTGACGTGGAGGTGAGGCGTCACGCGTGCGTGCGGTGCGCGCCGCTTCCCTCTCCTGACCCTCGGTCAGTCTCACTCGTTCGTGGCACGTCGGGCGCCGGTGCGCCGGGTAGAGCATCTGCCGGAGGCGATCCATGGAACAGACTGCGTTGCGTCCCAAGCCGATGCCCGGTCAGGAACCCGGCGACGGCATCAAGCCCGGCGGCCCCCGGCGCCCGCACGCCGCGCGGCGCCGCGGCCGACGGCTCGTCACCCTGCTGTTCAGCCTGTTCGTCGGGACCGTCCTGGTGCTGTCGGGGGTCGGACTCGGCACGGTCGGCGCCACGGTGATCGGCATGAGCAAACTCGCCGAGATGCAGCGCCAGGCGGCCGGGCAACCGGCGCCTTCGGCCCGTCCCACCGACCGGCCCGCGCCCTCCGCGAGCTCCTCGCCGTCACCCACGCCCGCCGCCGCGACCCTCGGGGTGGAGGCCGTGGACGCCGAGAAAGCGGGCGCCCTGATCGTCGGCGTCCACATCCCCGGCCCCGGCTACACGGCGGGCCTGATCCGCGGCGACGTCCTGCTCACGTTCGGCCGCAGCCGTGTCGACTCGGCCGCCGACCTCGCGCGCGCGGTCGCGCGTGCCCACCCCGGGGACGAGGTCACGATCACCGTGCGCCACAACAGCGGCGGCTTCCAGCAGTTCACCGTGGTGCCCGGGTACGTCGTCTGACACCGCGGCGCCCGGGTCGTCCACCGCGCGTCCGGGGCCGGGAGTCCCGCCGATCGGCTCGCGCGGCCTCCCAGGTCCGGGCAGGATGCTGACCGTAGCCCCGTTCCGTCCGCCCCCGGAGGCCTGAATGACCGGTAGCCCGCCCGCGCCCTTCACCGCCGCCGACTACAGGGCCCGCATGGACCGCGCGGCCCAGGCCGCCGCCGACGCCGGGCTCGCGGGGCTGCTGGTCGCGCCGGGACCGGACCTGGTGTGGCTCACCGGCTACGCGCCCACCGCGATCACCGAACGGCTCACCGTGCTCGTCCTGGCCCCCGGCCGCTCCCCGGTCCTCGTCGTGCCCACCCTGGAGGCCCCGGACGCGGCCAAGGCGCCCGGCGCCGACGCCCTCACCCTGCGCGACTGGACCGACGGCAAGGACCCGTACGGCGCCACCGCCGCCCTCCTCGACGCGACGGGCCGCTTCGGGATCAGCGACAACGCCTGGTCGATGCATCTGCTGGGCCTGCAGAAGACGCTGCCCGACACCACCTACGCCTCCCTCACCGACGCACTGCCGATGCTCCGCGCGGTGAAGGACGCGGCCGAACTGGACCTCATGGCGGCCGCCGGAGCGGCCGCCGACGCAACGTACGAGGAGATCCGGAAGGTTCCCTTCGCCGGCCGCCGCGAGTCCGACGTCGGCGCCGATCTCGCCGATCTGCTACGGCAGTTCGGGCACTCCCAGGTCGACTTCACGATCGTCGCCTCGGGCCCCAACGGAGCCAACCCGCACCACGAGGTCGGCGAACGCGTCATCCAGCAGGGCGACATGATCGTCCTCGACTTCGGCGGCCTCAAGGACGGCTACGGCTCCGACACCTCGCGCACGGTCCACGTCGGCGAGCCCACCGAGGAGGAACAGCGCGTCCACGACCTCGTCCGCGAGGCCCAGGAGGCAGGGGTCCGCGCGGTCCGCCCCGGAGTCGCCTGCCAGGAGGTCGACCGCGCCGCCCGCGCGGTCATCGACGCCGCCGGATACGGCCCCTACTTCATCCACCGCACCGGCCACGGCATCGGCGTCACCACGCACGAGCCGCCGTACATGATCGAGGGCGAGGAACAGCCCCTCGTGCCCGGGATGTGCTTCTCCGTGGAGCCCGGCATCTATCTGCCCGGCCGCTTCGGGGTACGCATCGAGGACATCGTCACGGTGACCGAGCACGGTGGCCGTCGGCTCAACAACACGGTTCGCGAGATGGCCCTGGTGGACTGACGACGACCAGGAGCCCCGACACCCCGAACGGCGACGGCCCGACCATGACCCAGGCACCGACACCCACCGCGGACACCGTCCGCCAGCTGGTCCGTTCCCTGCTCAAGGACGGCACGGCCGACGGTGCCGGCCTCGAGATCACGCCCGTCACCGAGGGCGGCGGGCACGCCACCTGGTGGGTCGGCTCCCGCCATGTCCTGCGCCTCGCCTCGAACCGCGCGGCCACCGTGCGCCAGCGCCGCGAACTGCGCCTGCGCGACCTCGTACGGCCGTATCTCCCCGTCGCCGTTCCGACGAGTGTGGCGCACGGCGAGTGGGCGCCCGGGCTCACCTACACGCTGGACACGAAGGTGCCCGGCCGTTCCGGCGAGGACCAGGACGTCTCCGCCGTCGGCGAGGCCGACCTGGCCGGGCTGCTCACCGGGCTGCGCGAGGTGCCCGCCCGGCAGGCCGAGTCGCTCGGGATCCCGCGCGCCGCACCACGCTCCCTGGAGGAGTTGCGCCGCACCGCCGAGGAGGCCGCCGAACGGCTCGCCGCCGCCGACGAGTTCGACGCCGCCCGCCTCCACCAGCTCACCCAGCCCGGCGCGATCCAGCTCGCCGCGCAGCCCGGTACCGCGGTCCTCGTCCACCACGGCCTCAAGGGCGAACACCTCGTGGTCAGCGCCGACGGCCGGGTGCGCGGTGTCCTGGACTGGACCGACGCGGTCCTCGGCGACCCCGCCGAGGACATCGCCGGGCTCGCCCTGGCGGTCGGTTCCCCCGCCGCCGTACGCGCCGCCACCCTCGCCGGCTACGGCGCCCGCCCCTGCCTGCGCGGCCTCTGGCTCGCCCGCTGCGACACCGTCGTCCGCCTCGCCGACCACCTCAAGGACCGCGACACCGGGCCCGTCCCACTCCTCAGAACCCAACTGCGCCGCAGCTGGGAGGCGATCCTGCTGGAACGGGTGACGGAACTCAGGGAAGGGGACGGGGAGTTGTAGCGCGTAAACGTTCGCGCAAGCGTTTACGCGAACGCAAGCGTTTACGCCGACCGTCCGCAAACGTTCGCGCAAGCGTTTACGCCGTCGGCTCGCGAACGATTGCGCAAGCGTTTACGCCTGCGCCAGCACCACGCACGACTCCCCGGGCAGCCGCAGCAACCCGTCCGCCCCCGGCACCTCCACCGGCTCCCACGCGGCCAGGATCTCCGCCGGGCGCGTGCCCAACGGGATCGCGGCCGGTTCCTTGCCGAGGTTCACGGCGACGCGTACGTCTCCGCGGCGCAGGGCGAGCCAGCGGGCGTCCTCGTCGTAGGCCACCTTCGTGTCGGTGAGGTCGGGGTCGGTGAGGTCGGGTTCCTGGTGGCGGAGGGCGATGAGCCGGCGGTACCAGGCCAGCACGCGCGCGTGGGGCTCGGTCTGCGGCTCGGTCCAGTCGAGGCAGGAGCGGTCGCGGGTCGCCGGGTCCTGCGGGTCGGGCACGTCCTCCGCGGCCCAGCCGTGCGACGTGAACTCCCGCCGCCTGCCCTGCCGTACGGCCTCCGCGAGGTCCGGGTCGGTGTGGTCGGTGAAGAACTGCCAGGGCGTGCCCGCGGCCCACTCCTCGCCCATGAACAGCATCGGTGTGAAGGGTCCGGTCAGGGTCAGCGCGGCGGCGCAGGCCAGCAGGCCGGGGGAGAGGGAGGCCGAAAGGCGGTCCCCCTGGGCGCGGTTGCCGACCTGGTCGTGGGTCTGGCTGTAGCCGAGCAGGCGGTGCGCGGCCACGCGCGTGCGGTCGAGGCGGCGGCCGTGATGCCGGTCCCGGAAGCTCGAATAGGTGCCGTCGTGGAAGTAGCCGCCGGTCAGGGTCTTGGCGATCGCGGAGAGCGGGGCCCGTGCGAAGTCCGCGTAGTAGCCCTGCGATTCACCGGTCACCGCCGTGTGCAGGGCGTGATGGAAGTCGTCGTTCCACTGCGCGTGCAGCCCCAGACCGCCCTCCGCGCGGGAGGTCACCACGCGCGGGTCGTTCAGGTCGGACTCGGCGACCAGGAACAGCGGCCGGCCCGATTCGGCGGCCAACGCGTCGACGGCGGACGACAGTTCCTCCAGGAAGTGGCACGCGCGCGTGTCCTGCAGCGCGTGCACCGCGTCCAGCCGCAGCCCGTCGATCCGGTACTCGCGCAGCCACGCCAGCGCGCTGCCCAGGAGGAACGCGCGCACCTCGTCCGAGCCGGGCGCGTCCAGGTTGACCGCGCTGCCCCAGGGGGTCTGATGCGTGTCCGTGAAGTAGGGCCCGAACACGGGCAGGTAATTCCCGGACGGGCCAAGGTGGTTGTGCACCACGTCGAGCACGACGCCCAGGCCCAGTTCATGGGCCCGGTCGACGAACCGCTTGAGTCCCTCGGGGCCGCCGTAGGGCTCGTGCACGGCCCACAGGGAGACGCCCTCGTAGCCCCAGCCGTGGCGACCCGGGAACGGGCACAGGGGCATCAACTCGACGTGTGTGACGCCCAGTTCGACGAGATGGCCGAGCCGGTCGGCGGCCGCGTCCAGGGTGCCCTCGGGGGTGTACGTGCCGACGTGCAGCTCGTAGAGCACCGCTCCGGGCAGCGGGCGTCCGGTCCACGCGGCCCGCCACGTGTACCGCTCGTGGTCGACGACCGCGCTCAGCCCGTCCGGGCCGTCCGGTTGCCGACGCGAGCGCGGGTCGGGCCGTGGCGGGCCGTCGTCCACCGCGAACCCGTACCGCGTGCCGTCGCTCGCGTCCGCCTCGCCGCTCCACCACCCCACGCGCTCGGGATCGCGCTCCAACGCGCGCGTGGCGCCCTCGCAATGGAGCGTCACTCGGTCTGCCTCTGGTGCCCACACCTCGAACTGCACGGACGGTTCCCCTTCGTCTGCTCACCGGGATGTAGCCCGTCCATCGTGCTTCAAACGAGATCAATCCGCTTTTGAATCCACCCCTTTGACGCAGGTGTCGTCATCTTCGCGCGCGTGCGGGCGGTTTCCGCGTCTTCTGGACACCCGGGGTTCACTGCCCGACAATCACGAGCGTGACGTCGTCCTTCGAGTTCCACACGTACCCCGCGCGGCTGTCCGACGTGGAGCGCGACAAGGCGCTCAAGGTCCTCCACGACGGCGTCGCCATGGGGCGGCTGTCCCACGACACGTTCATCCGGCGCATGGAGCTGGCGCTCGCCGCCCGCCGGTCCGAGGACCTCGTGCCGCTCACCGCCGACCTGCCGACCGAAAACCGCCTCTCCAGGCTGCTGTTCGGCTCCGTGGAGGCCGTCTCCGGCTTCACCGTACGGCTGCGCAGGGCGTGGCAGGCCGAGCGGCTCCCCAAGCTGCTGCTGCCCCACCCGGGCAACGGATACCCGCTGCGCATCGGCCGGGACCCCGCCAACGGGCTGCGCCTGACCCACGAGACGGTGTCCCGAGTGCACGCCGAACTCAGCCGCCAGGGCGGTCTGTGGGTGCTGCGCGACCTCGGTTCGACCAACGGCACGACGGTGAACGGCCGACGGGTCATCGGCGCGGCCGTCGTCCGCGAGGGCGACCAGATCGGCTTCGGACGGATGACGTTCCGGCTCGCCGGCACCTGAGCCGGACCGGGTCACGCGTCACCTCTGGCCTGGGCATTACCCGATGTGGCGATCTTGGGTGTGCGTGAAATCCCTTTGCGTACGGCGGTGTTGACGTACCCCGCAGGCCGTGACTGACTGTGCGTACACCATGCACATCAGGTGAACCGACGGCACCATATTTGTGGAGGTGTGCCCTGCCGCCACTCCTCCGCTACCCGTCCGTGGACGAGTTGGCCGCCCAGGCCGCCGCGCTCGTCGCCCGCCGCCCCCAGGACGCCCGGCTGCGCCGCGTCGGCACCTCTCGTGCCGGTACGCCCCTGTGGCTGCTCTCCGTGGGCCACGGCAGCCGCCAGGCCCTCGTGGTCGCCGGACCGCACGCCAACGAGCCCGTGGGCGGCGCGACGGTGCTGCGGCTGGCCGAACGGGTCCTCGTCGACCCCCGGTTGAGCGAGGGCGCCGACGCCACCTGGAACCTGCTCCTGTGCCTCGACCCCGACGGCTCGCGCCGCAACGAGGGCTGGCTGCCCGGCCCGTACAGCCTCGGCCGGTACTTCCGGAACTTCTTCCGCCCCGGCTTCCTGGAACAGCCCGAGTGGCTGCCGGACGGCGCGGCCGGGGCCCGACTCCCGGAGACCCGCGCCCTGTTGGAGGTCCAGGACGAACTGAGGCCGTTCCTCCAGTGCTCCCTGCACGGCGTCGACGTGGGCGGCGGCTTCGTGGAACTGACCCGCGACCTCCCCGGCCTCGCCCGCCGCGTCGCCCACACCGCGACCCGCCTCGGCATCCCGCGCGAACTCGGCCCCTACGACACCCTGTACTGGCCGAGCCTCGGCCCCGCCGTCTACCGCATCCCGCCCCCGCGCCCGGGCGACCTCGTCGCGGCCATCACCGAGGCCGCCGTCGAGTCCACCTGGTACCACCCGCACCGGCACGGCACGATCACGGCGGTCGTGGAGGCCCCGATGTGGGGCGTGGCCGGCGTGGAGAACGGCGCACCGCCCGCCGACGCGGACGCGTTCCTCCGCACGGTGAGCCACACCCTGCGCCACGACTCCCGCATCCTGGAACAACTCCTCGCGCGGATACGGCCGTTCGTGCAAGGCGCGACCGAGGCGGGGACGGGCGTCGGGCTGATGGACGCCTGGCCGCGGCCCGCGGCCGCATCGGTGGTACCGCCCGCGCGGGACACCGCCGACACCCGCCCCCGCACCCTCGTCGTGCCCGACGCGGCGCGGCTGCTCGCCCCGGTCGACGACTATTTACTGGTCTGTCCCGGGCTCGCCGACGCGTGGGATCCCGATGTCGACGCCGGCGCCGCCCGCCCTCTTCCGCTGCTCAACACCGCCCACCTGGCCGCCCTGCGCATCGCGGGGCGGCGGTTGGCGCTGCGCACGGCGGGGCTGCTGTACCAGCTCGTGATCGCCTCCGGGCGTGATCAGGCCGATGTGCTCCCGGAGTTGGACCGGCTGATCGACGAGTGGTGCGCCGACTACCGCGACGGCTGCGGGGCCCGCTGGATCTCGGTCGCGCGCCAGGTCGAGTACCAGTCGCGCGTGGTGCTCAGCGCGTTCGAACTGGCCCGCCGGCACGCGCCCGTGCGCTCCCGTTCGGGTGAGCCGGGCTGGGGTACGGAGACCGTGGTGCCGATGCACCGGGAATGACCTACACCTTCAGAACGACTGTGCTCCGGAGTGCCCTGCTTCCGGCGGCACTTGTGTTCCTCGCCGCCGGACAGGCTCCCGCCCAGGCCGCCGCTCCCCACCACGGCATCCAGGGCGACTGGCTCTACCTCACCGTCACCCGGGGCGACAGCCGGTCCAGTGACACGCGCGGGACGCTGCTTCTGTGCGACCCGCCCCAGGGGCACGCCCACGCGGCCGAGGCCTGTGCCGAACTGGGAGCGGCGGGCGGCGACATCGACGCCGTCCCGGCCAAGGGCGTCATGTGCCCGATGATCTACGCCCCGGTGACCGCCCACGCGCGCGGGGAGTGGAAGGGCCGTCCGGTCGACTACAGGAGGACGTTCTCCAACGGGTGCGCCATGGCGGCGCACACGGGAGAGGTCTTCGCGCTGGACACCTGAGGCGCGGCCGGCGTCAGGCCGAGCGTTGGGCACGCGCGCGGGAGACGTCTCCGCATCCGTCCGCCGACTCGCGCGCGTACAGCGCGGCCGCCACGACCGTGCGGGCCTGATGCTCGACCTGGTGCTCCAGGGGCACCCAGCGGGCCCGGAAGCGTTCCGTGAAGGCGTCGCTCCAGGACGCCACGAGGTGTTCGAGCAGGGGCGCCGCACGGTCGTCGGTCTCCCGCAGGACCCGCAGCAGCATCGCCGCGGCCCGCAACGGCAACCGGCGCCCGAACGCGTCCACGCTGCCGACGTACGCCATCGTCGTGTCGGCCGGCGGTGTGTGCATCCAGTCGGCGGCCAGGCCGGGCACCAGCTCCAGCGCCCACTTCGCGGCCCGCAGCAGCGGTGTGTCGACGCCCTGGAGGCGCGGCAGCGCGTCGGCGAGCACCCACTCCACCTCGCGCGTGTCCCGCAGCAGCCGGCGCGCGAGCCGCCGTATCGCCGCCGCCGGGGCG
Source organism: Streptomyces sp. NPDC050528 (assembly GCF_044457795.1). Classification (NCBI taxonomy): domain Bacteria; kingdom Bacillati; phylum Actinomycetota; class Actinomycetes; order Kitasatosporales; family Streptomycetaceae; genus Streptomyces; species Streptomyces sp. NPDC050528. The sequence continues at coordinate 52,524 of NZ_JBITHH010000006.1, read as the reverse complement.
GGATGCGGGGCCGGGTCGTCCACCAGGTCGCTGGCCCACATCGGCACCTCCACGACCGCCGTCAGGCCGCCGTAGCGGTGCGCGTGGTACCAGGTGCTGTGCCGGGCGTCGTCCGGCATGCTCGGGTACGCCGCGTCCGCGCCGGGCGCCGGCATCACATGCACCCCGGGGCCCGAGGCGGGCCAGCCCGCCGCGTCCGAGGCGCCCGTCTCCACTGGGATGCGCAGCTCCGCCGCCGACTTGGCGAAGGGCTCGGCCAGCCCCGGTATGTCCTTCGTCAACTGCACCCAGCTGCCGCCCAGATCGGTCCCGTGCAGCGTGACCTGGAGGTAGGGCCGCAGCTCGTCGATCACCCGGGTCAACGCACGCGTCTCGGGCGGCAGTTGATCGGGCGGCAGTACGGACGGCGCCCACTCCGGCTGCTCGGGCCCGGCCGGCCGGTAGAAGCCCAGGTGGTAGTCGAGCAGACTGCGCGGCGCCGGCGTGACATGCAGACTCGCCCCGTCCGGATCCGCGCAGAGCAGGAAGTGCCAGGAGGTGTCCGACCTCAACTCCCTTTCCCGTACGACCCGTTCGGCCAGGGCGAGGAGAGTGGAGCCGCCCGTCGGCTCGTTGGCGTGGGCGCCCGCGACCACCAGTACGGCGCGGTGGGCGTGCCCCACGGACAGCAGATGGAGTGGTCTGCCCGCGCGGGAGACACCCACCTGCCTCAGGGTGCACAGTGCAGGCCGATGCGCGGCCAACGCCCTTGCGGACGAGACCAGTTCGGTCACACTGGGGTATCGCAACTCCGGCAGGAGACTCACCCCCGACTAGTCAGCCCCGGCTTCGCAACGGCAGTACCCCACGGCCTCTGTGAACTGTCAAGAAGACCATGGGGGAGGCTACCGGGGGCGCCCAGGCGCTTTTACCGGCAGCCGGTAGGGGCGTTGGTGCCAGCAGGGGGCAAGGGTTTTCCAGGGGGTTTCGCGGGGCCGGACGGTCACGGCAGGTGACGTCCCCTGCGGGCACACGCGCGTACCCCCGCACCGGGGACACCGACACCGCGCCACGTCACCGCACGCCCGCCGGCCGGACCGCACCCCGGGTCCGTACGCGGGTGCGAGCCGGTGTCCGGGACAGTCGTACGGCGTGCGGCCGGGCCGCGTACGCCGTACGACCACGGGATGCCTGCTTCACCCGTACGGCCGTACGAGGGCTGCGTCCCGCGCGGTGCGGTGGTGGGCTGGGGGCAGCCGCGTGTGCGCATGGCGCGGACGACCGGCCGCGCGCCCCACGGCGCGGGGCGGAGCGACGACCACGGGAGCGGACGGCGGTGCTGTGTCTCACGGACGTGCTCGTCACGCGGACCGCGGGCACCCCGGCCCGCCCACCGGGCCCGCCGAGCCTGCGGACGGCCGAACGGGACCCGTATCCGCTCTACCGCACCCTCCGCACACACCACCCGCTCGTGTACGACGAGCCCTTCGGCGCCTGGCTCGTCAGCCGCTACGACGACGTCCGCGCCGCGCTCGCCGACCCCCGGCTCGTCCCCGTGCCCGGCGAGGGGACGTCGGAGGCCGATCAACGCCTCGAAGGGGCGCTGCGCGGGCCCGCGTCGGCCGCCCTGACCGCCGCCGTCGAACGCGGCGCCCATGTCCTCGCCCGCCGGCTGGCCGCCCGTGAACAGGCCGATCTGGTGGCCGAGTTCTGCGACTGGCTGCCCACCGCCACGGCCGTGGCCGCGCTCGGACTGCCGTACGAGGAGACCGCGCGCGTGCACCGCTGGTGTCGCACGGGACTCGGCCCCTCCGGGGGCGGGCGTGCCGAACTGGGCGTCTTCCTGCGGCCGTTGACGGCCCGCCGTCGTGCGCATCCAGGCGGTGACCTGCTGTCCGTCCTGTGCGCCGAGCGGTCCGACGAGACCGTCACGGGGCTGGTGGGCACGCTGCTCGGCGCGGCGGGGGAGACCACCGCGCGGGCGCTCGCTTCGTTCCTCGCCAACCTCCTCGACCACCCGGGTCAGTTGGCGGTCCTCCGTGACCGTCCCGACCTCACGGCCGGTGCCTGGGCGGAGTCGCTGCGCCGCGATCCGCCGCTGCATGTCGTGCTGCGCCGGGCCGTCGAGCCCGTCGGCGCGATCCCGGCCGGGGCCACCGTCGCCTGTCTTCTCGGCGCCGCCGGCCGCGACCCGGAGCGCTTCACCGACCCCGACCGCTACGACGCCTTCCGCCCCGACCCGGCCCCGCTCGCCCACGGCACCGGGCGCCACACCTCCTCCGACGCCCTGCTCGCCCGTCTCACGGCCGAACACGGTCTCCGAGCCCTGCTGGCCGCCCTGCCGGGTCTTCGCCGCGCAGAGGGCGCCCGGGCGGCGCCCGAGGACCTGGTACGGCGCTCGCCCAAGATCCTCAGGGTCCACACCCGCTAGGCGCTCTCGTCCACCCGCTCCAACAGTGCCACCGGCGCTTCCCCGAAAACGTCCGCCACGCGTGCGTGCCCCGTGAACTCCCGCTCCGGAGCCAGCACATCGGCCCATCGCCCCGGCGGCAGCGCCAGCACCGTGTCGCGCCAGCCGCCCGCCTCCGCGAGCCGCGCCGACAGCCGGGTCACCGCCGTGACCGCACTCCCGGAGCGCGCGAACGCCACACAGTGCGCCGCCGCCGGACCCTCCGCCGTCAGCGGGGCGTACGTCGCCGCGTCCCCGAAGACCTCGGGGCGACGGGCCCGCAGCCGGAGCGCGGCGGCCGTGAGCGCGCCCTTGTCGCCGGGTTGCGGCGGCGGGAAGGGCACCGGGCGGCGGTTGTCCGGGTCGACCAGGGCCCGGTACTCGGTCTCCGTGCCCTGATAGAGGTCCGGTACGCCGGGCATCGTCAGCTGGACCAGGGCGGCACCCAGCATGTTGGCCCGGATGTGCGGCTCCAGCGCCGTCCGCAACGCGGCCACGCGCTCACCCGGCGCCCCGCACGGACCCGCCGCGACGAACGCCGCCACCGCCTCCTCGTACGGCGGCTCCTGCTCCGTCCAGCTCGTGTACAGGCCCGCCTCGCGCACATGCTTCAACAGGGCCTCCTGGACGCGCTCGGCGTCCGCCGGGCCGAGCCCGAACACCGTCTGCCAGGCCGCCCACGCCAGTTGCGCGTCCGGCACGCCCTCCCCGGTGCGGGTCACCTCGGCCAGCACGTCCGCCCACCGCTCCGGCACTTCGGTGAGCACGGCCAGCGCGGCCCGTACGTCGGCACTGCGCTTGGTGTCGTGGGTCGACAACACCGTGCCCATGGCGGGCCAGTCGCGCTGCACGCGCGCGCAGTACGCGTGGAAGTCCTCCGGGGACACGGCGGGATCGCCCGGGTTCCCGCCCACCTCGGTCGCCGACAGCAGCGGCACATAGCGGTAGAAGGCCGTGTCCTCAACGGACTTGGCCCGCAGCGCGGACGCGGTCTGCGCGAACCGCGTACGGAACTCGACCTGTTCGGGCCCGTCCCCGTACCGCCCCAGCAGCAGCTCCCGTACGACGTCGACGGCGCCCGCCTCCTCCGGGACGACGAACGCCTGCCGGGCCTCGGCCGCCGCCTCCTCGGTGACGACGGCAGCGGTGTCGCCCGAGGTGTACGGCCGGTACACCTCCAGGCGGACCAGCAACTCCAGCAGCGCGGTGCGCAGCGCCCAGGGAGCCCGGTCGCGCAACGCGGGCTCCGGGGACGTGGCGCACAGCCGGACCGCGACCCGGGTCAACCGGTCCATCTCGGCGACGAGTTCGTGCGTGAGCACCTTGTACGCCGCCCGCCGTACCGTCGCCTCCCACTGGCCGCCCCGGTCGGTCTGGGGGGCCGCGAACCTCCGGTACTGGCCCAGGAGTTCACCGACCCCCGCCGGGTCCGTGAACAGCCCGTCGACCTGCCTCAGGGCGTCGTAGCCGGTGGTGCCCGCGACGGGCCAGGACGCCGGCAGGGGCTCCCCGTCCGCGAGGATCTTCTCGACGACCGTCCAGCGGCCCCCGGTGGCCTCGTGCAGCCGCGCCAGGTAGTCGTCGGGGTCGGCGAGGCCGTCGGGGTGGTCGACGCGCAGGCCGTCGACGACGCCCTCGTGCAGCAGGTGCAGCATCTTCGCGTGCGTGGCGTCGAAGACCTCCGGGTCCTCGACACGCACCCCGATCAGCTCCGAAATGCTGAAGAACCGCCGGTAGTTGAGCTCGGTGCGGGCCAGCCGCCACCACACGGGGCGGTACCACTGCGCGTCCAGGAGTCGCGGCAACGGCAGCTCCGCGGTGCCCTCACGCAGCGGGAAGACGTGGTCGTAGTAGCGCAGCACGTCACCGTCGACCTCCAGGTGCTCCAGCTCCGCGCCGACCGGACCGCCCAGCACCGGGAGCAGCAATTGCCCGCCCTGGGCCTCCCAGTCGATGTCGAACCAGCGCGCGTACGGCGACTTGGGGCCCTCTCGGAGGACCTCCCACAGGGCGTGGTTGTGGCGCGGGGCCATCGCCATGTGGTTGGGCACGATGTCGACCACCAGGCCGAGACCGTGCTCCCGCGCGGTGCGCGAGAGGGCCCGCAGGCCGTCCTCGCCGCCGAGTTCGTCCCGTACGCGCGCGTGGTCCACGACGTCGTAGCCGTGCGTCGAGCCCGGGACGGACTCCAGGACGGGGGACAGGTGCAGGTGCGAGACGCCGAGCGACGCCAGGTACGGCACGGCCGCAGCTGCCGCCGTGAACGGGAACTCGGGCTGCAGCTGCAGCCGGTAGGTGGCCGTGGGCACTGCCGGGTCGGGTCGCTCAGGTGTCATGCAGACCTACGTACCCGCCCGGCCGTCTTTCGTGTCATCCACTCCGGCATCCGGTCCGCCGATCGGCCGACCGGGGTGCCCGCCCCTCTTTCTAGGTCGGCCGTTGCAGCACCGTCATGCTGCGGTCCACCAAGGTCAGCCGGTCACCGGCCTTCACCTTCGCGCCCGTGCCCGCCGGCACTCCCTCAGGGCGGCCCGTGTCCACGATCACCTCCCACTGGCGGCCGTGATTGACCGGCACGACGAATTCCAGCGTCTCCGGGGAGGCGTTGAACATCATCAGGAAGGAGTCGTCGGCGATCCGCTCCCCGCGCGGACCGGGCTCCGAGATGGCGTTGCCGTTCAGGAACACCGACAGCGCGGACGCCTGCGCCGAGTCCCAGTCCCGCTGGGTCATCTCCTTGCCCTCCGGGGTGAACCAGGCGATGTCCGACAGCTCGTCGTGGGTGCCCTCCACGGGCCGCCCGTGGAAGAACCGCCGGCGCCTGAACACCGGATGCTCCTTGCGCAGCCACACCAACGCGCGCGTGAAGGCCGGCAGGCCGGCCGACTCGGCGTCGTCCTCGGGCCACTTGACCCAGGCCAGCTCGCTGTCCTGGCAGTACGCGTTGTTGTTGCCCTTCTGGGTGCGCGCGAACTCATCCCCGTGGCTGATCATCGGCACGCCCTGGGACAGCATCAGCGTGGCGACGAAGTTGCGCATCTGCCGCGCGCGCAGCTCCAGGACGGCCGGGTCGTCGGTCTCGCCCTCGGCCCCGCAGTTCCAGGACCGGTTGTGGCTCTCGCCGTCCCGGTTGTCCTCGCCGTTGGCCTGGTTGCGTTTGTCGTTGTACGACACCAGGTCGTTCAGCGTGAACCCGTCGTGGCAGGTCACGAAGTTGATGGACGCCAAAGGACGACGGCCGTCGTCCTGGTAGAGGTCGGACGAGCCGGTCAGCCGGGACGCGAACTCCGCGAGCGCGCGTCCCTCGCCCCGCCACATGTCCCGTACGGTGTCGCGGTACTTGCCGTTCCACTCGGTCCACAGGGGCGGGAAGTTGCCCACCTGGTAGCCGCCCTCGCCGACGTCCCAGGGCTCCGCGATCAGCTTCACCTGCGAGACCACCGGGTCCTGCTGGACGAGGTCGAAGAACGACGACAGCCGGTCCACTTCGTGGAACTGCCGGGCCAGGGTGGCCGCGAGGTCGAAGCGGAAGCCGTCGACATGCATCTCGGTGACCCAGTAGCGCAGCGAGTCCATGATCAGCTGGAGCACGTGCGGGGACCGCATGAGCAGCGAATTGCCCGTCCCCGTGGTGTCCATGTAGTAGCGGGGGTCCTCCGTCAGCCGGTAGTACGAGGGGTTGTCGAGGCCCTTGAAGGACAGCGTCGGCCCCAGGTGGTTGCCCTCGGCGGTGTGGTTGTAGACGACGTCCAGGATGACCTCGATACCGGCCTCGTGCAGCGCCCGTACCGCCGACTTGAACTCCAGGACCTGCTGGCCGCGGTCGCCCCAGGAGGCGTACGCGTTGTGCGGGGCGAAGAAACCGATCGTGTTGTAGCCCCAGTAGTTGTTCAGCCCCATGTCGACCAGCCGGTGGTCGTTCACGAACTGGTGCACCGGCATCAGCTCCAGGGCGGTCACCCCCAGCTCCACCAGGTGCTCGATGACCGCCGGATGCGCGAGCGCCGCGTAGGTGCCGCGCAACTCCTCCGGCAGTCCCGGGTGTTGCATCGTGAGGCCCTTGACGTGGGCCTCGTAGAGCACGGTTTCGTGGTAGCCGCGCCGGGGCAGCCGGTCGTCGCCCCAGTCGAAGTACGGGTTGACCACGACGGACGTCATGGTGTGCGGCGCCGAGTCCAGGTCGTTGCGCTTGTCGGGCGCGTCGAAGTGGTAGCCGTACACCTCCTCGCCCCAGGCGATCGATCCGCTGACCGCCTTCGCATACGGGTCGAGCAGCAGCTTCGCGGAATTGCACCGCTGGCCGCGCTCGGGGGCGTACGGGCCGTGCACACGGAAGCCGTACCGCTGCCCGGGCATGATGCCGGGCACGTACGCGTGCCGCACGAACGCGTCGCTCTCCCGCAGTTCCACCGCCGTCTCCGAGCCGTCGTCGTGCAGCAGACACAGCTCTACTCGGTCCGCGGCCTCCGTGAAGACCGCGAAGTTGGTGCCGGCGCCGTCGTACGTGGCACCGAGTGGATACGCCTCTCCAGGCCAGACCTGCATGGTCACGACTCTTTCAGCCGGGCCCCGCCACCGGGGCGCCTTGGCCATGAGTCTCCCCGAAAGTGAGGGAACCACCTATGACTTACGTCCCTCTTACCAAATGACCAGTGGATACGACGTATGCCGTATCCCGAACCAAGTGGGACACACACCACTCCCAGCGGTCCGGGGAAGGACCCAGGGGGAGTAGGGGGAAAAGTGCGAAGGACAGTGCACCGCCACCTGGGCAAAGTGGTGGCGGGTACGGCCATAGCGGTGGCCGGGACCGCCGTGATGGTCGCCGTCACCCTGCCGGGTACGGCGGGGGCCGACGAGTCGGGCGGCACCGGAAAGATCGCCGGATCCGCTCAGCAACAGGCGGCGGACGGACAGGGCGCGGCACCCGGAGTGGTGCAACAGGCCCCCGCCGAAGGCGAGAAGGGCACGGGCCGTGACCCGCTCACCGACGACGAGACCAAGCGCGTCGAGCGGATCGCCGTGAACCAGCAGTTCCTCAACTCCAGTGAGAACGTGGACGGCAAGCGCGGCCCGCAGCGCCTCGACGTGGAACTCGCCGACCCCGAGACCGGCGAGCTGGACAACCCGAACGCACCCCGCCGCGCGGACGTGACGTTCTACGACTACAAGGACGACACGGTCGTCACCAAGACCGTCAACCTCGACACCGGCAAGGTCGAACAGACCGGCACCCAGCACGGGGTGCAGCCGCCGGCGAGCCACGCCGAGAACGTCGAGGCGGCCGAGCTGCTGCTCGCCAGCCCGCTCGGCGCGGGCCTGAAGGCCGACTACAAGGACGCCACCGGCAACGAACTCACCTCGCCCGACCAGCTGTTGCTGATGGCCATGGTCTACAAGGCCACTCCTGGACGGCAGTCCGGCGACCTCGACCAGTGCGGCGACCACCGCTGCGTACGGCTGTTCCCGAAGGTGAAGAACGGGCCGTGGATCGACGCCCGTGACTTCGTCGTCGACCTGAGCGCCCGCAAGGTCGGCAAGCTCACCGGCTGAACAGACCGCGCCCACCGCACAGTTCTTCGTCCACTGTCCCAACTTGCTTCTCCTGTAAGGGAGTCACTTCTTCATGCGCGTCAACAGAATCAGCCGTGCCCGCAGGCGGGGGGCCGTCGGGCTCGCGCTCGCCACCCTGGCCGCCGGTGCCACGGCCGGCGCGGGACCGGCCGTGGCCCAGCCGAAGGCCGCCCCGGCGGCCGCCGCACCCGGCTGCAGCGCCGCCTACACCATCGAGCAGAAGCTCTCCACCGGCACCACCTGGCGGATGTGCTGGCACTACGAGCGCGAGGCCGGCCTCGTCCTGGAGAACATCTCCTACCAGCCGCCCGGCCAGGCCACCCCCATCAAGGTGCTCGCCGACGCCAAGCTCGCCCAGATCCACGTCCCGTACGACGACGGCAAGAACGAATACAGCGACCTCACCCAGTACGGCTTCGGCACCGGCCTGATGAACATGCAGCCCGGCGAATGCCCCGGCGGCACCATCAAGACCGTCAAGGTCCCCGATGCCATCGACCCGGCCCACCCGAACGTCAAGGGCCTCTGTACGACGACCCGTTCACGCGGCCACGCCTTCCGCATGCAGGGCGACAGCGCCAACAAGGTCTTCCAGACCCAGGGCAAGGACTTCCTCGTCTACACGGTCAACCAGGTCGGCTGGTACGAGTACATCACCGAGTGGCGTTTCCAGGACGACGGCACCATCAACATGAACGTCGGTGCCACCGGCAGCCTTTCGCCCTATGACTACGACGCGGGCGACGGCCGCGGCTGGCCGCTCGGCAAGGGCGCCACCGCGTACGCGACGAGCCACCAGCACGACGTCTTCTGGAAGTTGGACTTCGCGCTCGACGGCTCCTCCAAGGGCCGCGTCGAGCAGTACGACTCCGCGGTCACCACGCACGGGGCCAACACCCCCACGAACAAGACCACGTTGACCAAGGTCACCAAGGAACTCGCGGGCGACGCCAAGAACATGCGCTGGTGGCGCGTCGTCAGCGCGACCGGTAAGAACAAGGACAACCACGCCCGGTCCTACGAGATAGTCCCCGGCCCCACCACCAAGTACCCGGGCCGCAGCTTCACCCAGCACGACGTGTACTTCACCGAGTACAACAAGTGCGAGCAGTTCGCCAGCGACAACCTGCCCAACTGCGGTGCCGGGCACCCGAAGCAGGTCGACAAGTGGGTCAACGGACAGACCCTCACCCACCCCGTGGTCTGGGTGAACGTCGGCTTCCACCACATCGCCCGCGACGAGGACCAGCAGCCGATGCCGGTCCACTGGCAGGGATTCTCCATCGCCCCGCGCGACGTCACCGCCATGAATCCGCTCACTCCGCCCGCGCTCGCCAACCAGAACGGCAATGTGAACGGCGGAAGTTGAGAAATGACCCTGTCCATCCGGCTGCACCGCCGACCGGTCCCGGAGTACCCTTCCTTGATCGTTGAGACTGGGGAGAGCTCGGGGGAGCGGAAGGCGGTGCACGGGTGGGCTCGGGAGGGCTGGAGTTGCCCCCTGGTGACGAGGGTCACGAGGGGAACTCCGCAGAAGTCCCGCCCGGCGCGGTGTCCCTGGCACGTCCGATGGACGCGGCTGGTTCCATCGGTCCGGAGCTGGACTGGGACGCCGACGCCTGGCGCGAGGTGCGTACGCGCGCCCAACGAGCCGGCCGCGCCTACATCTGGCTGAACCTCGTCGAACAGCGGCTGCGCGCCGTCGTGGCCGCCGTCCTGCGTCCGATCTACGAACCCGTCCACGGCGACGAATGGGTGGTCGCCGCGGCCGGGCCGGCCGGCCAGGAGTGGGTGCAGCGCGCGGTCGCCGTCCGCGAAGTCAGCCGCCGCAAGGGCTACTTGCTCGACCCGGCCGATGACAACGTCCTCAGCTTCCTGACCCTGCCGCAGCTGCGCGAGCTGATGGTGCAGCACTGGCCGTGCTTCGAGCCGTACTTCGACGAGCGCCGCGACGTCGAACTCGCCCTGGACGAGCTGGAGGTGACCCGCAACGTCGTCTCCCGCAACCGCGCCCTGTCCGAGGCCGTCCTCAACCAGGCCGAGCGGGCCTCCGCGAAACTCCTGGAGACCCTCGGCGCCGGCAGCGACGTGCCCTCGGCGCGCCGACTGCCCGTCGACGCGGTCGAGGAACTCATCGGCGACCGCTTCGCGGACGTGGTCGCCGTGCACCCCGACCGGGTGCGCCTGATGCGGCAGTTCCCGGCCGAGGACATCTTCGGCGGGGCCCGCCGCGTCGACGCCATCGGCATCGGCCTCAACCTCCTCGTGCAGAACTTCTCCGGCCGCCGCCTGGTCCGCCTCGCCGAGTCGGGTTGCCGGGTACGGCTGCTGTTCCTCAACCCCGCCTCCAGCGCGGTGAAGCGGCGCGAGCGCGAACTCGGCATCAAGCGGGGCGAGTTGAGCCGCGCCGTCGAGATGAACATCCTGCACATGCGGCGGGTGCGGTCCCGGCTGCGCGACCCCGCGGCCTTCGAGATCCAGGTCTTCGACGAGACCCCCCGCTTCACGGCGTACCTCGTCGACGGCGACGGCTCGGACGGCATAGCCGTCGTGCAGTCCTATCTGCGCCGCAGCCGCGGCATGGAGGCGCCGGTGCTGGTGCTGCGGAACGGCAGCCGGTTGGTGAAGTCGGACGAAATGGATGACAGCGCACTTTTCCCCACATATCGCGACGAGTTCGAGCAGATGTGGGCGGACTCGCGACCGGTGTCCTGACTCGTCCTACGGCCGCTACCGGGGTCCGCCCCGGCGGTAAGCGGAACGCGGTCGTCGGATTGTCAGTGGCTCATGCGATCGTGGAGACCACTGGGGGAAAGCACCACCGAGAAGGGGGGCCGTCATGGCCTGGCACCAGGAGCTGCTCATCGGCTTCGACCTGGAGACGACGGGGACCGAGCCGCGCGAGGCGCGCATCGTCACGGGCGCGGTCATCGAGGTCAAGGGCGGACGGCCGATAGGCCGCAAGGAGTGGCTGGCCGATCCGGGCGTGGAGATCCCGGCGGACGCCGTCGCGGTCCACGGCATCACGAACGAACGGGCCACCACCGAGGGCCGCCCCGCCGACCAGGTCGCCGAGTCGATCGCGGACGTCCTCGTCACGTACTGGAAGACGGGCGTCCCGGTCGTCGCCTACAACGCCGCCTTCGACCTCACCCTGCTCTCCGCCGAGCTGCACCGGCACGGACTCCCGTCCCTGCGCGACCGGTTGGGCGGCACCGACCCCGCCCCGGTCATCGACCCGTACACGATCGACCGCTCCGTGGACCGCTACCGCCGCGGCAAGCGCAACCTCGAAGCGGTCTGCCAGGAGTACGGCGTGGTCCTCGACGCCGCCCACGACGCCTCCGCCGACGCCCTCGCCGCCGCCCGCCTGGCCGGCGCGATAGCCGACCGCCACCCCAAGGTCGCCGCCCTCGGCCCCGCCGAACTCCACCGCCGCCAGATCGAGTGGTACGCGGAATGGGCCGCCGACTTCCAGAGCTTCCTGCGCCGCAAGGGCGACCAGGACGCGGTGGTGGACGGCACGTGGCCACTCCGTGAGTTGACGGACGAGACGGTCTGACCCCGGCGACTCCGGAAGCGCCCCAAGGGGCAGCGCCCCAAAGGGGCGCGGGGCTGTATCGATGTGCGGCTCCGCCGCGTGGACGCGACCAGCCACAACGAACTGGTAGTCGCCCAATACCAGTCAGCCCCTGTTCATCAGGCGCTCAGAACGGAAACCACCGCACCGTCTCATCCCCGTCCCGCAAAGACGCCACCCGCCGCCGAAACTCCACCAGCGCCTCAGGGTTGCTCGGCGCATGCTGAGCAACCCACGCACAGCTGGCCGTCTCCCGGGCACCCCGCAGCACCCCACACCCGTCCCACTCCCGCACATCCCACCCGTACGCCTCGACGAACGCGTCATAGGCCCGGGCCGGAAAGGCATACCGGTCGCGGGAAAGAGCCATCACCACAAGATCATGCTCACGCAGATCCGAGGAGAAGGTCTCCAGATCGACCAGCACCGGCCCGTCCGGCCCGACATGCACATTGCGAGGCAGCGCATCGCCGTGGATAGGGCCGGGCGGCAGGTGCGGGGTGAGCGCGGCCGCCGCAGCCGCGAACCCGTCCCGCCGCTCCCGCAGATACGCCGCGTCAGCCGGATCGATCGCGTCACCCGCAAGCCGCAACCACCGCTCCACCCCGCCCAGCAACTCGCGGGGCGGAAGCCCGAACGAAGGGGAGGGAAGGGCATGGACGAGGCGTAGCAGTTCGGCCAAATCCCGGGACTCGGCAGGACGTACGGATTCGGCCAGCCGGTGCCACACCGTCACCGGGTGCCCCTCGACCAGCCGCGCTTCCGACTCCGCGGCCCGCACCGCGGGCACCCCCGCGTCGGCCAGCCACAGCGCGACATCCAGCTCGCGCCGAGCCCGGTCGAGGAGTTCCGCGTCACGGCCCACCTTGACGACCAGGTCACCCGCGGCGAACACCGCGTTCTCGCCGAGGGCGAGGAGCCGTGCGTCCCGCGCCGCGCCGGGCAGTACGTCCGCCGCGGCCAGTACGTCCCGGGCCCGTGCCTCGTCCATCGTCGTCCGCCTCCGTGTGGTCCCTGTGCGTGTGCGGACGGCGTCGGGTTCCCGCCATCCGACGGCCAGTGTCGCATTCGCACAGGTGGGACGGCATGCGAGGTGCCTTGACGCGGTACGACGTGTTCACGACCATGACGGGGCCCGACCGGGCCGCGCAAAGGGGCTGATTCCATGACATTGGTGACGGAGGCGAGGAGGCCGTCGAGCCGCGCGCCGAGCCGGGACCGCCGGCGACGAGCTCCCGACCACGCGGCCTGGTTCCTGGTCCTACCCGCGCTCATCCCGATCCTCGTGCTCAGCGTCGGCCCCCTCCTCTACGGAATCCTGCTGGCCTTCACCGACTCACAGTCGGGCCGCACGGCGCCCACCCAGTGGATCGGCGGTCTCAACTTCCGGGACCTGCTGCACGACACGCTGTTCTGGGAGTCGTTCCGGATCGGCCTGGTGTGGGCGGTCGGCGTGACCGTCCCGCAGTTCCTGCTCGCCCTCGGCCTGGCCCTGCTCCTCAACCAGGATCTACGGATGCGCTGGCTCGCCCGGGCGCTGGCGATCGTCCCGTGGGCGATGCCCGAGGTCGTCGTCGGCATCATGTGGCGGATCGTCTACAACCCGGACGCGGGCATCCTCAACGAGACCCTGCACGACCTCGGCCTCGGCAACGGCCGGGACTGGCTCAGCAGCCTGACGACCGCGCTGCCCGCCGTGATCGTCGTCGGCGTCTGGGCCGGCATGCCCCAGACGACGGTCGCCCTGCTCGCCGGCCTGCAGAACACCCCGCGCGAACTCCACGAGGCGGCTGCGGTCGACGGCGCCGGAGCCTGGCGCCGCTTCCGCACGGTCACCTGGCCCGCCCTCAGACCGGTCGCGCTGGCGATCACGGCCCTCAACCTGATCTGGAACTTCAACTCGTTCGCCCTGGTCTACGTCCTGACCAACGGCGGACCCGGCGGCCGCACCCGGCTGCCCATGCTCTTCGCCTACGAAGAGGCGTTCCGCTACGGCCAGTTCGGCTACGCGGCGGCGATGGGATGCGTGATGGTCGCGGTGATCTCGGTGCTCCTCGCCGTCTTCCTCGTAGGCCGTCTGAGGGGAGGGGACGACTCATGAGGACCGGCAACACATCAGGGATGAGGACAAGCACCGGCGCCCGCGCAGGCCAGTACGTCGCCCTGCTCGCGTACCTCGTCTTCCTCGCCTTCCCCCTCCTCTGGCTGATCTCCACCGCGTTCAAGTCCCCACGAGAGCTGGGCAGTCTGCATCCCACCTGGATCCCGAGGCACCCCACCCTCGCCAACTTCCGCCAGGCCTTCGACGAACAGCCCCTGCTGCACGCCGCGTTGAACTCCCTGATCGCGGCGCTCGGGGCCGCGCTGATCGCCGTGGTGATCGCGACACCGATGGCATGGGTGATGGCCCGGCGCCGCACGCTGCTCGCGCGGGCCGCGACCGGGTGGGTGGTGGTCAGCCAGGCGTTCCCGTTCGTGCTGGTGATCATCCCGCTGTTCCTGGTGCTGAAGAACCTGCGGCTGATCGACTCCCTGGCCGGGCTGGTGCTGGTCTACGTGGTGTGGTCACTGCCGTTCGCGCTGTGGATGCTCGTCGGCTATGTCCGGGCGGTACCACCGGAGTTGGAGGAAGCGGCGGCGGTCGACGGAGCCGGGAGGCTCCGCACGCTGGTCTCGGTCACGGCGCCCCTCCTCGCGCCCGGGATCGTGGCGACGGCGCTCTTCGCGTTCGTCACCGCGTGGAACGAGTTCTTCTTCGCCCTGGTCCTGCTCAAGACCCCGGAGAAACAGACCCTCCCGGTGGTCCTCACCCACTTCATCGGCGCGGAGGGCGTAGCCGACCTGGGCCCACTGGCCGCAGCCGCGTTCCTCGCGACCCTGCCCTCCCTCGTCGTCTTCGCGCTGATCCAACGGCGCATCACCGGAGGCATGTTGACCGGGGCGGTGAAGAGCTGATGCGACCGCGCTGGATCCTCGCCCTGATCCTGACCCTGCTCCTCGCCGGCTGCACGAGCGGCGGCGGGAACGGCTCCGCGAACGGCCGGATCACCCTCCGTTTCCAATCCCTGGCCTGGCAGGACGAGTCCGTCACCGCCAACAAGGAACTGGTCAAGGAGTGGAACGCGACCCACCCGGACGTCAAGGTCGAGTACGTCCAGGGCAGTTGGGACAGCGTCCACGACCAACTCCTCACCTCCTTCGAGGGCGGCGAGGCACCCGACATCATCCACGACGCCTCCGACGACCTCGCGGACTTCGCCTACGGCGGCTACCTCGCCGACCTCCGCGACCTGCTGCCCTCCAGCCTCAAGTCGGAAATCCCGCAACGCAGTTGGGACACGACGACGTTCGGGGACGGCGTCTACGGCGTGCCGTTCCTCCAGGAACCGCGGGTACTCATCGCCAACGCCACCTGGCTGAAGAAGGCGCACGTACGCATCCCGACCCCCGAACACCCGTGGACCTGGCCCGAGTTCAGGGACATCACCCGGCGGCTGAGCGGCAACGGCAAGTACGGCGTGGCCTGGCCGCTCAAGGAGCCGGTGTCCGCGACGCTCAACCTGTCGCTGTCGGCGGGCGGCGAGCTGTTCCACCGGGGCGCTGACGGCAAGGTGACCGTCCGCTTCGGCAAGGCCGACGAGGTCGTCCCCCGGACGATCCACGACCAGGCGAACGTGGACCACAGCGCCTCACCCACGACCCTCGGCAGCGGCGGTTCGGACACGCTCCCCGGCTTCTTCGGCGGCAAATACGCGATGATCCCGCTCGGCTTCTCCTACCGCCAACAGATCGTCCAACAGGCCCCCAAGGGCTTCGACTGGCAGGTCCTGCCCGCCCCCGCCGGAGCCAACGGCCTCACCCAGGGCGTCAGCCCACAGACCCTCTCCATCGCCGAGGACAGCCCCCACAAAAAGGAAGCCGCCGAGTTCATCGCCTTCCTCCTCCAGCCCAAGAACATGGTCCGCCTGGCCCTGGGCGACTGGATGCTCCCGACCGGCACGCAGGCTCTCAAGTCCCCGGCCCTGCACACCACGAAGGACGACTGGGCGACGGGTACGGCACTGGCTCCCGACCTGGTCTCGGCCCCCGCACAGTCGGTACGCGGCTACCCCGAGTGGAAGGACAAGGTGGCAACCCCGGCCTTCCAGGAGTACTACAGCGGAGCAATCACCCTCGCCGAACTACGCCAACGCCTGGAGCGGGACGGCAACTTGGTACTGGCGAGATACCAACGCTGAGAGGCGCCCTTCAGAGGAGCGTCCCAAAGGGGCGCGGGGCTGTATCGATGTGCGGCTCCGCCGCGCGGGCGCGACCAGCCCCCACAGGCGGGCGCGCACTCGCCAACCAACCGCACCCCCTCCCCGGATGGCGCCCACACCACAAAAATCCCGTTGCCCCACCCCACCCAAACCCCCTAGCGTCCCCCACATGTCAGCCGCGAACGCGATCACGAACTCCGGTCTCAACCGGAGCTGCACGCATGCGATCCGCATCCGCCGCAGCCCCGGTGCCTTGACCGGCCCGGGCGCACACGCACACGCCCGCTGACACCCCCGCCAACTCGCCACGCGCGACCCGCGGTTCCTCCTGTCACTTCCGGTCAGGGCCTTCGTCTGCCCGTACGCCCGTCACGGAAGACAAGGACCGCAGGCCATGGCCCGCCCCACCCCCGTTTCCCGCACGCTCTCGCAGAACTTCCTGGCCGACCAAGCCACCGCCGAATACGTGGCCCGCCTGGCCGTCCCGCACGGACACCCCGTACCGCTCCTCCTCGAAGTAGGCGCGGGAAAAGGCGCGTTGACCGCGAAACTCGCCCCCCACTGCCACGAACTGCACGCCCACGAGATCGACCCCCGCCTCGTACCGAAACTCCGCACCCGCTTCTCCACGACACCCCAAGTACGCGTCGTCGCCGGTGACTTCATGGACACCCGGCCCCCACGCACCCCCTTCGCCGTCGCCGGAAACGTCCCCTTCTCCCGCACCGCCGACATCGTCGACTGGTGCCTGCGCGCCCCCACCCTCACCGACGCCACCCTCCTCACCCAGCTCGAATACGCCCGCAAACGCACCGGGGACTACGGGAGTTGGACCCTGCTGACGATCCGCAGCTGGCCCCGCTACGCGTGGCGGCTGGTCGGTCGCGTCGACCGGCGCCGGTTCAGTCCCGTGCCGCGCGTCGACGCCGGGATCGTACGGATCGAACGGCGTCGGACCCCGCTGCTCGAACCGGCCGAGCTGTGCGACTGGCGGCATCTGGTCGAGCTGGGCTTCTCGGGGGTCGGCGGCTCCCTGCACGCCTCGCTGCGCCGGGCCCACCCGAGGCGCCGCGTGGACACCGCGTTCCGTGCGGCGCGCCTCGATCCCCGCGTCCTGGTGGGCGAGGTGTCCCCGGACCACTGGCTACGGCTGCACCGGGAGCTGACGTCGTAGAAAACAGGAGTGCGGGGTTGCTCAGGCGTCCGGTGTCAGGGCGTCGATCGTCCCGACCTCCTCGGCGGTCAGGTGGATCGTCCCGGAGGCGATGTTCTCCTGGAGGTGGATGGGGCTGGTGGTGCCCGGGATCGGCAGGGTCGCCGGTGAGTGGTGCAGGTGCCAGGCCAGGGCGGTCTGCTGGACCGTGGTGTTGTGGCGGTGCGCCGTCATGGCGGCGATGTCGACGACGGCGCGGGCGGCCTCGAACTGTTCGACGGCGACGTTGGACAGGCCGATGCCGGGCGGCCCGGAGTCGGGGGAGGCCCGGAGAGTCAGGAGTGGTGGGCGTCCGCCGGGCCGTCCGGGGCCGCGTCGGCGGGCTCGGGGTGGGAGAGGGCGGCGAGGAGCCGTAGTTTCTCGTCGCTGTCGCTGTTCTTGTCCGGGTAGTAGACGACGAGGATGACGTCGTCGACGGGGAGTTTGTCGCGGTGGAGGCGTAGGTCACCGACGACGGGGTGGTGGACCGTGGTCGTGCCGCCGTCGAGACCGCGGACGTCATGGCGGGCCCACAGGGTGCGGAACCGCTGGCTGGACAGGGCGAGTTCGCCGACGAGCTCGACGAACCGGGGGTTGTCGGTGTCGTCCCCGATGGTGGTGCGCAGGGCGGCGATGAAATCGGCGGTGGCCCTCGTCCAGTCCTGCTGGAAGGCCTGTTCCTCGGGATCGAGGAGGAGGGAACGCAGCCGGTTCTGGCCGGGCCGCAGCCGCGGGGAGAGCGCGACGGCCATGGAGTTGGAGGCCAGGACGTCGAACGCGCGCCCCTCGACGAACGCGGGGATCTGGAGGTGGGCGAGCAGCTCGTGCACCCGCGCCGGTACGTGCTCCGGCCGCATACGACGCGGTGTCCTGGGCCGGGTCGCCGCGAGGCCGAGCAGATACGTCCGCTCGATGTCGTCGAGCCGCAGGACGCGCGCGAGGGAGGCGAGCACCTGGGGCGAGGGGTTCTTGTCGCGTCCCCGTTCCAGGCGCAGGTAGTAGTCGGGGCTGATGCCGGCGAGCAGGGCGACTTCCTCGCGGCGCAGGCCGGGCACGCGGCGGTTGCCGCCGGGCGGCAGTCCCGCCTGCGCCGGGGAGACCAGCTCGCGCCGGGCACGGAGGTAGCTGCCGAGCCGGTTGCCGGATTCCTCGTCCTTCATACCGACACCGTAATGCGGTGCGCGTGGCTCAGAGAGGGCCCTGTCAGGACCAGGGAAGACGGGGGTCCTGTCACGCCCGGCGCATACCGCCAAGACTGCGGTGACACCGTTCTGGAAGAGGCAGAGAACATCGCTGTCCGCGTCGGGCTCGAACGCCGTCGGCGCTCTCAACTGAAGGGAAGATCCCGTGGATCTCTCCAACCGCACCGTTCTCGTCGTCGGCGGCACCTCGGGCATCGGACGGGAGCTGGCCCGCCGGTTCACCGCGGCGGGCAGCACCGTGGCCGTCGGCGGCCGTAGCCCCGAGGCGCTCTCGGAACTCGCCGGGGAAGGGTTCGGCACGTTCGCCGTCGACGTCACGGACGGCGCCTCCGTCGCGGCCGCTCGTGATGCCGTGCTCGCCCGTTACCCCGAACTGGACACCGTGGTGACCATGTCGGGGGTCATGCTCCTGGAGGACCTGCGCGACCCCGCGCACTTCGAGGCGGCGGAGACGACGATCGACACCAACCTGCTCGGCACCATCCGCGTCGTCGACGCCTTCACCCCCCACCTGGTCCGGCGGGGCGCCGGCACCTTCATCACCGTCACCTCCGGAATCGCCTTCCTGCCGTTCCCGCCCATGCCCGGTTACGCCGCCTCGAAGGCCGGGGTGCACGCCTACTCGGAGGCACTGCGCGCGCAGCTCGACGGCACCGGTGTCGACGTCGTCGAGCTCGTCCCCCCGGCCGTCGCCGTGGCGGGCCAGAAAAAGGTGAACCCGAACGCGCTGCCCCTCGACGACTTCGCCACCGAGGTCATGCAGCTGCTCTCCGAGAACCCCACCCCGCGCGAAGTCCTCGTGAAGGGCGTCCTCATGCACCGCTGGGCCGAGCGCGACGGCACCTACGACGACCTCGTCGCGCGGCGCTCGCAGGCCCTGTCCATGCTGCCCGGCCGCGCAGGCTGACATCCTGCACGTGCCGAAGGTCCGCCGAGTCGAGCGACTCGGCGGACCTCTTCGCGCGTACCAACAGGCCCTTGGCCAACGGGAGTTACACCCGCACGCGCTCACCCTCGTCCGTCACCGTGGGCGGTGTGATCTCCTCAGGGGACTCGTCGTGCGTGAGGTCCGGGAGGCGGTGGAGCCACTTCGGGAAGTACCAGTTGCGCTCGCCGAGCAGGGCCATCACCGCGGGCAGCAGGACACCCCGGATGACCGTGGCGTCGATGAGGACCGCCGCCGCGAGGCCCACGCCCATCTGCTTCATGGACTGCATGGACAGCGTGCCGAAGATCGCGAAGACGGCGACCATGATGACGGCGGCGCTGGTGACGACACCGGCGGTGGTGACCACCCCGTGCTGGATCGCGTCCTGCGTCGACCGGCCCCGCAGCCGCGCCTCGCGGATCCGGGAGACGACGAACACGTGGTAGTCCATCGACAGGCCGAACAGGATCACGAAGAGGAACAGCGGCAGCCAGGTGACGATCGCGCCGACCCCCTCCGCGCCCACCAGTGAGGCGCCCCAGCCGTGTTGGAAGACGGCGACGAGGATGCCGTAAGCGGCGCCCACGGAAAGGAGGTTGAGGACGATCGAGGTGATCGCGACCGTGAGCGAGCGGAACGAGAGCAGCATCAGCAGGAAGGCGAAGACCACCACGAACGCGAACACCGGGACGACGGAGCCCAGGAGTTGGTCGTTGAAGTCCTTCGATCCCGCGACGTTTCCGGTGATCGGCGCCTGGACGCCGTCGACCTTGCCGAGGGTGGCGGGGCGTACCTCGTCGCGCAGTTTCTCCAGGCTCTTCGCGGCCTTGTCCTGGTCCGAGCCGCCGACGAGCGGGACGTAGACGAAGGCGACGTTCTGCGCGTCGTGCAGCTTGATGTCGACCGGGCCGCGCGAGGCACCCGAACTGACCGCCCGCGCCTTGAAGTCGGCCAACGCCTGCTTGACGTCAGGTGCGTTGATGTCCTTGGCCTTGACGACCACCTCGGCCGGATCGGAGCCGCCGGGGAAGGCGTCGTTGACGCGGTTGTAAGTCCCCACGATCGGGAGGGAGTTGCCGAACTCCTGGTCCAGGGTGAGGTTTTCGGTCTTCATGCCGACGGCCGGAGCGGCGATCGCGAGCAGCGCGCCGGCCGCGACGAGCACGGAGACGAGGGGCTTGGCGAGGACGCGCTTCAGTACGGCGGTCCAGAACCGGCTCTCCCCATTGCCCCGGCGACCACGCCGGCGCAGGAACGGGATACGGCCCTTCTCGACCCGCTCGCCCAACAGCGAGAGCAGCGCGGGCAGTACGGTCACCGAGCCGACCATGGCGACCGCGACGACCATCAGCGAGGCCAGGCCCATCGCCTCGAACTCGGCGAGCCCGGTGAACAGCATGCCCGCCATCGCCACGCACACCGTGACACCGGAGACGATGATCGCGCGGCCACTGGTCGCGGCGGCGATCCGCAGCGCGGCCCCGGCATCCCGGCCGGCCTCGCGCTCCTCGCGTTCGCGGCGCAGATAGAACAGGCAGTAGTCGACGCCCACGGCCAACCCCACGAGCAGCATGACCGAGTTGGCGGTGTCGCTCATCGGCTGGATGTGGCTGACCAGACCCATCAGGCCCATCGTCGCGATGATCGCCGTGAGGGCCAGCGCCACCGGCAGCAGCGCCGCCACCAGCGCGCCGAAGGCGATCAGCAGGATGCCGAAGGCCACGGGTACGGCGGAGTACTCGGCCTTCTTGAAGTCGTTGCCGAACGCGTCGGAGTACTGCTTCGCCATGCTCGCGCTGCCGATCTCCTCGATCCGCAGCGAGCCGTGGTCCTTCTGCACCCCGGCGACGGCCTTCAGCACCGGCTCCACCCGGTCGCCGGCGGTGTCCGCGTCGCCGCGCATGTCGAACTGGACGAGCGCGCTCCGGCCGTCCTTCGAGATCGTCTTCGTGTCGTACGGCGAGGTCACGTCCGTGACCCGGCCGGTCCCCTCGACGGCCTTGACGACCGCGGTGACCGTGGAGCGGAACTCGCTGTCGGTGGACGTGACCGACGCGTCCTTCGACTGGATCAGGATGGTCTCACCGGCTGGTTCCTTGATCCCGGCGTCGTCGATGATCGTGGCGGCGGTGTGCGTCTCGCCCTTCAGCTGGTCGCTCTCGTCGACGTCGACACGGCCCGCAGCCGAACCGATCCCCATCGCCAGCACCACGAACAGCACCCAGATGCCGACCGCGGCCCAGCGGTGCCGGGCGCTCCAGCCGCCGGCCCGGGCGGCGAGCCCCCGTACCCGCGAATCTCCGTTCCCCATGACGGGCTTGCCCCCTTGTGCACGGTGACAGCCCCCTGCCGCCACCTCATGGTTCGAAGGTATGTGCGGGATAAGAGCGTCTCCTCGTGCTGACCGGTGAAGTACCGGGCGCCCGGCTCCTCCGCACGGACCGCAGCTCCTCACCACTGGGGAGGACGGCGGGCCCTTACATCTATCGGGGCGGCTCGGGGGTGGTGATCAGGGTGCGGGAGGTGTCGGTCCGTGCCCACCCGCCCGGGGCGGGAGGGCCGCTTTATGGTGTGCGGATGACGACGACGTATGCGGCGCTCCTGCGCGGAATCAACGTGGGCGGCAACAAGAAACTCCCGATGGCCGAGCTGCGCACGCTCCTCGAAGGCCTCGGACACGACGGCGTCCGCACGTATCTGCAGAGCGGCCAGGCCGTGTTCGCGAGCGGCCGCGGCGACGAGGAGTCCCTCGCGGCGGAACTCGCGCGGGCGATCGAGAAGCGGTTCGGCTTCACGGTCGACGTCATCGTCCGCGACCACGCCTACCTCAAGGCGATCGCCGACAACTGCCCTTTCCCGGCCGCCGAGTTGGAGGGCAAGCAGCTCCACGTCACCTACTACTCGGCGCCGGTCGCCGAGGACCGTTTCGCGGACATCGACCAAGTCGCGTACCTGCCCGAGGAGTTCCGCCTCGGGGACCGCGCCCTGTACCTCTACGCCCCCGACGGCCTCGGCCGCTCCAAGCTCGCCGCGGAACTCTCCCGGCCGCGGCTCAACAAGGGGCTGATCGCGACGTCCCGCAACTGGAACACGGTCCTCAAACTCGTGGAGCTGACCGGGAGTTGAGCGCGATCTCGGCGCGGCGCCCGCGAGCGGCCCGGTGGAGAGTTAACGAGATTGTCAATGGCAGCTACACGTAGCTGTGCGAGGCTCCTGGGTATGCGCTACATCATCATCGGAGCAGGGGCGGTCGGCGGGACCATCGGTGGTCGGCTGGCCGGGGCGGGGTGCGAGGTCGTACTGGTCGCACGGGGTGCGCAGCGGGCGGCGCTGGCCGAGCACGGGCTGCGGCTCAAGGTGCCGGAGGGGGAGTCGACGTATCGCTTGCCGGTCGTCGAAGGGCCCGCCGAACTGGGCGAGTTGAGGACCGACGACGTGCTCGTGCTCGCCGTCAAGACGCAGGACAGCGAGGCCGCGCTCGCGGTCTGGGGTCCGGTGCCGGTCGCCGGCGGCGGTACGGCCGCCGAGCGGCTGCCGGTCGTCTGCGCGCAGAACGGGGTGGAGAGCCAGCGACTGGCGCTGCGCCGCTTCCGGCGGGTCTACGGCGTCTGCGTCTGGCTGCCCGCGACCTTCGTCGAGCCGGGTGTGGTCGCCGCCGAGGGCACCCCGCTCACCGGCATGCTGCACCTCGGCCGCCACCCGCACGGCACGGACGAGACCGCCCGGCTGATCGCCGCCGATCTGGAGAAGGCGAGGTTCGAGGCGCCGGTCGTGCCGGACGTGGCGCGCTGGCAGTACGCCAAGCTGCTCAGCAACCTCGTCAACGCGATCGAGGCGGTCGTCGAGGTGCTCGACACCGAGGACCACCTGGCGTTCTACGGGCGGGTGCGGGACGAGGGCGTGGCCGTGCTCGACACGGCCGGTATCGCGTACGCGAGCCCCGAGGAGGAGAAGGCGGTGCGCGGCGACAGGATCCGGCTGGTGGAGATCGACGGCACCCCGCGCGGCGGCGGCTCCTCCTGGCAGTCGCTCAGCCGGGGCACCGGCACCATCGAGGCCGACTACCTCAACGGCGAGATCGCGCTGTTGGGCCGCCTGTACGGCGTACCTACACCGCTCAACGATCTGCTGCAACGGCTCGCGAACGAGTTCGCGCGCGAGCGCAGGGCGCCCAGGTCGCTGCCGTTCGGCGAGCTGCTCCGCCTCGCCGACGAGGCTGTCGCGTTTGTTCAAGAGTCCTGACGACCGGCTCCCTAGCGTGGGAGCCATGAGCAACCACGACGAGCACCCGCACCCGAACGACCTGCACCCCTACATGATCGAATGCGCCGCCGAGGCGGCCCGCGTCGCGCGCGGCGTCACCTCGGCACAGCTCGACGACCCCACGCACTGCCCCGACTGGGACGTCCGCACGATGGTCAATCACTGGGTCCTCTACACCTCGCACGGCCTGGAGCACCGTGCGCTGCGCAAGCAGCTCTCCGAGGAGCTGACCGCGCGCGACTTCACCGCCGATCCGGACTGGGCACAGGCCTACGCCGCCCAGCTGGACCGGGCCGTCGCCGCCTGGGCCGACCCGGCGGTGTGGGAGGGAGAGGTCGACCTCGGCATGGCGAAGATGCCCGCCGACGAACTCGCCTCGATGATCATCAAGGAGCTGGCGGTGCACGGCTGGGACGTCGCCACGGCCACCGGTCAGACGTACCGCGTCTCGGAGGGCGCGGCCCGCCTGGTCCTCGCCGTGGTCGAGAAGCACGGCGACCTCTACCGCCAGTACGACGGCTTCGCCGACCCGGTGCCGGTGGCGGCCGATGCCCCCGTCTTCGACCGCGCCCTCGCGGCCGGCGGGCGGAATCCTCGGCAACAGGCCCTGGGCAAAGTGGACCAGTGAGAGAGTGCCGTATTGGGTCGAGCGCTCGGCCTAATCGACGGTTAGCGTGGTCCGTATGAGTCACGACAACCCGGTCCGCGTCGACTTCTACTTCGACCCCGCCTGCCCCTTCGCGTGGATCACCTCCCGCTGGCTGCTGGAGGTCGAGCGCGAGCGCCCGCTCGACCTCCGCTTCCACGCGATGAGCCTCTACCTCCACAACATCGGCAACGAACTCCCCGACTGGTACCGCGAGTTGGTCGACAAGTCGATCGGCCCGGTACGCGTCGCCGTCGCCGCCGCGGCACAGCAGGGCGACAAGGTCCTGCGCGACCTCTACACCGCCTTCGGCGTCCGCATCCACGAGCGGCGCCACGACGACTTCGACGCCGTCATCGCCGAGTCCCTCGCCGAACTCGGCCTCCCCGCCGAACTGGCCGACGCCGCCCACGATCCGTCGTACGACGACGCCGTGCGCCGCAGTCACGAGGCGGGCGTCGAGGAGGAGTCGGGCGGGTATGTGGGGACACCGACCCTGCACGTGGACGGAACGGTGTGGTTCGGGCCGGTGCTGCGGGCCATTCCGCGCGGTGCGAAGGCGGCCGAACTCTTCGACAGTTTCCGGGTGTTGGCCACGTACCCCGACTTCTTCGAGCTGAAGCGGGCCCGTACCGGAGGGCTGTCCTTCGGCTCCGAGGACCGACCCGGTGTGACGGGGGAGTGACAAGAACGCCGGACGAGGCGCAGTACAGAAAGCGGCCCCCCGTAAAGGCACCTGCCTGCCGGGGGCCGCTGCGCGGACGGTCGTCCGGGGTCCGACATCACAGGGGAGTGCCGGAAACCGGACGACCCCCGCACGCCCTGCGACCGTCACCCCGCCGACTCGCCTAACTCCGGGACAAAACAGGCTTGTTGTCCCTAGGGTGAAGTGCGCGAGTTCGGACGGAAGGGCAGGTCACCGTGGCGGGGAGAGTCCTACCGTCGTTGCCGCAGTACCGCAAGGACGGGGTGACCCGACGGCTGTGCGCGTCGGTCCATCTCGACGAGGAGTTCGCCCGCGAGGTCGACGAGGAGCTCACCGGGGACCGGTTCAACGCCCTGGGCCTCACGCTCGGCATCAACCTGGTCGCGCTCGCCCGGCACGCGCGCGTCGCCGTGCTGCGCCGTGCGGCCCTGGACCGCCAACTCGCCTGGCTCGGCGCGGCGTTCGGCGCCTCGCTGCTGGTGGCGCTCTGGGGACTCGCGAACGGCCTCGGCTCGGTCGCCCTGGTGGGCCTCTACGGTCCCGTCATCGTCCTCGGCGCCTCGTGGTGGCTCGTCCACCATGCGGAGGCCCAGGCCCGCGAGGCGGCGCAGGAGGTGTTCCGCAACCCCGACAAGGTGGAGGAACTGGCCCCACCGGTGGACGCGGCGGCGGAGGCCTGGCTGCAGGAGCACGCGAACAAGCGGGCCAACGTGCTGCCGTACGCCGACGCGGCGGCCCTCACCAACCCGTTCGTCGGCAGCGGCAGGAAGATCAAGGAAGTCGTCTGGCAGCCGATCGACGTCAGCAAGCCGGCCGACGCGCCGCAAGGC
The DNA here is from genome assembly GCF_044457795.1 of Streptomyces sp. NPDC050528. NCBI lineage: Bacteria > Bacillati > Actinomycetota > Actinomycetes > Kitasatosporales > Streptomycetaceae > Streptomyces > Streptomyces sp. NPDC050528. The sequence continues at coordinate 26,916 of NZ_JBITHH010000006.1, read as the reverse complement.
GGCAAACTCACCATCCGCCCCTTCGACGCCGTCGAGCTCCACACCTATGTGGCCAAGGAGATGGAGGCCCTCTCCGGCCTCGACGGACTGCGCACCAAGAACCGGCTCTACGTCCTCGGCAGCAACGCCTTCATGCTGCCGGAACTGCTGCCCGACCGCACCGCGCGCCCCCTTCCGAAGATCCCCAGCCAACTGGTGCAGGCCGGTGTGCAGAGCCCGGGCGCCGGGATGCGGACCCATCTGTGCCTGGAGCGGGTCGGAGACGGCGGGCGGATCATCGTCTCCATGTACCTGCGGGCGATCCTCAGCGGGCCCAGCCTCACCTGGGAGGTCGCCGCGTACGCGATCCCGCCGCTGAGCGGGCGTTTCCACCTGGTGGACCGCCTGCCCGTGACCCCTTCCAAGCGCTGGTGGAGCCTCTTCCGGTACGCCAACGCGCGTACCTGGCCCGAACTCCGGGGCGCCGTCGGGCGGTTGCGGGCGCTGCGCCGAGCGCGGCGGAACCGCGAGAAGTTCATGGCGGAGCGGCGGCGGGAGATCCAGGACCACCACGTCATCCAGGACGTCGGTGCGACCGACAGCCTGCGCGAGCGGATCGGGGACTGGGCCGAGGCGGGCTACGCGGAGCGCATCGACTCCCAGGACTTCCTCTTCCGGCTCCAGGGCGGTGTGCTCGTCGCCACCGAGAAGTTCCTCAAGGCCCACCATGTCGACACCAGTTCCTTCGACAAGGCACAGGCCAACATCAGCACACAGACCTACAACATCTCCGGGGACATCACGGGCAACAGCAACTTCGGCAACCACGGCCAGATCAACATGAACGGGCAGCAGGGACAGGGGGGTTCGGGGCAGGGCGGGGCACCACAGCCCCCGCCGTGAACCGGGCACGGAACAGGAGCGGGCACATGAGCACGTACAATTTCAACGGCAACATCAGTGGGCCGTCCAACTTCGGGGACCACGGCCGGATCGAGATCAACAACGGCACGGACGCGGCCGACGTGGTGCGCATCGCCGAACAGCTCGTCGACCGGCTGCGCGGTGAGAACCCCACCCTCGTCCCCCAAGCGCAGGTCATCCAGGGCGAGTTGGTCCAGGCAGGCGAAGAGGGCCGCGCCGCCAACCGGGGCCGGATCCGCGCCGCGCTGGAGACCATCACCATCGGCGTCGGGGCCGGCACCGGCGGGATCGCCCTCGTCGAGCAGCTGAAGCACGCGCTCGGGCTGTGAGGCGGTAGGGCGCCCCGCCTCAACAGGGCGCCCCGCCTCAACAGGGCGCCCCGCCTCAACAGGGCGCCCCGGGGCCTCACTTGGCCTTGACCACCGCCCGCGCCCCGCCCCCGAGGTCCAGTTCGAGCCCCGCCCGCAGCGGCACCGTTTGACCCGGCCCGACCTGCTGCGAGGTGCCGTCGGATCGCGTGCCCGTCCAGGTCTGCCGGGAGCGGTTGGCGATGCCGAACCGGCCCGGTTTCGAGGGGTGTTCGACCAGTTCGGCGACCAGGCTCGCGTCCGAGCAGTCGTGCCGGGTCGGCTCCGGCTGGAGGTGGTGGGCCTGGACCCGGGCCGCCCGGCCCAGCCGGATGTGGTGCTCGGCGCGCGGCGGGGGAGTGGTCACCACCAGGCGCGGCGGCAGGACGAGTTGGGTGCCGCAGCCCCAACAGGCGCGCGGCGGCGGGTTCTCACCCGGCTCCGTCATGTTCTGCCGGCCGCACGAGGCGCACTCCACGACCGAGTCCAGTACGGCCCGCAGCGCGTCCCGCCACTCCGTCTCGCGGACCCGGGCCGTCGGATCGTGCAGCCCGACCGTGAACTGGCGCCGGAACAGGTCCTGGAGCTTCCCCGCCGCCGCGCTCCAGGTGGCCAGCACGGTCGCGTGCTCCATCGGGTCCGGCGCGTTCGCGTCGTCGGCCGGGTCGAAGACGAACAACGGACTCTTGCCGTACAGCTTGCGCTCGGCCGCCTCGTCGAGACAGTGGATGCCCAACTCCCGCTTGCCCTTCAGCGGGTGATGGTTCATCAGGAACATGAACAGGAGCACGGCGAGGGAGTGCAGGTCGGACTGGGTGCCGGGGCGGGCGCCCGGCTCGGCGCGGACCAGTTCCGGGGCCATGAACTCCATCGTCCCGGAGATGCCGCTGACGTCCCCCTCCACCACCGCGTTGTCGTTGTCGCAGACCAGCACGGCACCCGTGTCCGGGTCGAAGAAGATGTTGCCCCAGGAGATGTCCCGGTAGGCGATGCCCCGCGAGTGCAGCGCCTGGTACGCCTCCACCGTGTACAGGCACGCCGTCAGCAACGCGCGCGGTGAGGTGCGCAGTTGACGCCGGAACAGCGCGGGCAGCCCCTTGAAGTGGTCCGGGCGCAGCCCCATCAGGTACCCGAACGAGCCCTTGTACGCGGGGACATACGCCTCGGGCCACAGGAACCGGTCGTCGTCGAAGTCCCGGTCGACCAACTCCCGTACGATCGCCTCCTGTTCGCCGGTCGCACACGTCGGGTAGTACCACTTCAGGGCCTTGTCCCCGCCCGGTGTCCTGGCCCGGTACACCTCGCCCTGGCCGCCCGCGCCCAGCATGTCGACGATCTGGATCTCTTCGCCGTTCTGCGCGGTCAGCCGCGTACCGCTGTCGAGCATGCCGCTCATCTATGTCTCCGTGTTCCGTTCCGTATCCATGGGCGGGGTGTCCTGCGCGGGGTCCGGGGCCTCCGGCGGGCCGTCCGGCGGTCCGCCCGTCACCGTCGACACGTGCCGCAGCGCCGCCGTCAGCGTCGTGTCGTCGCCCGAGTACTTCGAGGCCTGCTCCAGCCACTGGGGGAGCACCTCGCGCACCCCCGCGCTGCCCTCCGACGCCAGCCGGCCGTCCAGGCCCTCGACGAACTGCCGGTAGCCGTCGGCCGAGGCGAAGCTCTTCGACAGGCCGTCCGTCGACAGGACGACCAGGCGCGGGGTGCGGGACTGGTCGAACACCGGGGCCCAGTGCATCCGCACCGCGCTCCACGCCTCCCGGCCGCACAGCGACTCCGTCTCGTCGCCGAGATCCTCCTCGGCGGGCGCCAGTGGCCGGCTCAGCGTGCCGTCGTGCTCGACCACCGCGATGTCGCCGTCGCCGATCTGCCAGGCCACGAACAGCCACGGCGTGAGGACCGCGCCGATCAACGTCGTGCCGTAGAGCAGGAGTTTCTCGCTCTGGCGTGGTTCCGGTGCGCCCGTGTCGGCGACCGGGCGGTGGCGGTCCCAGTGGCCGAGGGCCGCCTCGCGCCAGTCCTGGACGAGGGCGCGCGGGAAGTCGTCCCGGGCATAGGTCATCAGCCGGGCGAGTCGGCCCGGTTCATGGCAGTCGACGGCCGCGCGGGCGAACAGTTCGGCCCGGCCGACGAACCGGTCCACGGCGATGCGCGCGCCGATCTCGCTGCGGGCATGGGCGGCCGAGCCGTGTCCGTCGGCCACCGCCAGCAGCAGCGGGTCAGCGCCGGAACCGGTGCCCTGGCACGTGAACCAGTCCTGGTTGCGCTTCTTTCCGACGCCCTGCACGCTCCCGGACAGCGTCTCCCACCGTCGTACCCCGAGCGTCACCACACGTCGTCGTCATCGTCGTCGTCGATGACCGGCGGAGCGTACGGCTGCTTGGTGAGGGTCGGCGCGTTCGCGTCGCCCGCGACGGGCTGCGAGGCCGCCTTCACCGCCGCCGTCGACGCCCAACGGATCGCCGCCGCGAGCTGTTTGGGGCTGTTGGCGTCGAGCGGCTGCAGCTCGGGGTTGCCCAGGAACTCCTGGAGCACACTGCGGTCCGCGTCGTGGCCGATCGCGATCGCGACCCGGACCGCCTTGCGGCCCCACGGTGTCGCGTCGATCGCCTTGAGGCCCGCCCGCCAGTCGTCGGTGGGTCCGCCGTCCGACACCAGCGCCAGCACCGGCTTCAGCGCGCGCTGCGGCATCGGCGGGCTCTGCAGCTCGCGCGAGACCACGTGCAGGGCCTCGCCGAGGTTGGTCATGCCGTCCACCTCGACGTCCTGCCAGGTGAAGTCGTCGACGGGGACGGGGGTTTGGTGGTGCCACTGGGCCGTGGTGGAGAACGTGACCGTCCGCAGCAGCAGTTGGGCCGCCGGGTTGTCGTGCGCCACTGACCGCATCTCCGGAATCGCTTCTCTGATCGCGTAGTTGAGCCGGGCGATCTTCTCACCCTGCATCGAGTACGAGCAGTCGAGCAGCCAGATGAAGTGGACCGGCCGGTTCGCCATGGGCCCGCCGGGAATGTCGCTCACTCCGTGTCCTTTCTGTGAGGTGGGGAGGCTATGAGAGGGGGAGGAACAGAGAGGCCACGTAGGCCACGGTGGCCGCCGTGAGCACCAGAGAGGTGACGAACAGGCCTGCCAGCAGCCTGCGTCCGTGCGCGATCGGTGGGGTCACCTTCGTCATGCCGGGGTGTACCTCTTCTCCGGTTCGGCGCCGGGCGCGCTGAGCGCGGCGGTCTTCAGTCCGGAGGCGGCGAGCAGCCACAACACCGGTTCCGCGGCCCGGCGTTGCTCGCTCTCCAGCGGTCCGGTGCCGGTGGCCGCGTGCGCGCTCACCGCCCAGTAGCGGGCCTCCTTGAAGTCGTGCCCGAGGGCCCGGACGAGTCCGCCGAGGCCGATCTCCGCCAGCCAGGAATCGACCCGCGCGCCCGGCACCGGCAGGGTGACCAGCTGGTCCAGGACGTCCCGCTTGGTGACGACGGTGGCCACGGACAGCCGCCCGCGCCGCCGTCCGGTCAGCGCGTTCAGCTCGCCCGTGAGCCGCTGGTACGTCTCCCACGGGCCCTGCGTCGAGGGGCGGGCCGCACCGGCCCGTTCGGCGTCCTCGGTGCCGAGCCGCCCGCGCACCTTGAGGTCGGCCAGTACGTCGGCGACCAGGACGACACCGTCCGTGTGCTCCAAGTACTTCTGGGCGCGCACCCGTTCGGCGTCGCTCACCGACTCGCCCATCGGGTCGTAGAGGTACAGCAGTCGGCGTCGTCGGCCGCGGGTCACCGTCAGCATCAGGGCGCGCGGCTGGCCGCCGGTCGTGGCGTGGGCCCAACCGGTGCTGTTCAGCTCCTGGTTGAGGTCGTTGAAGGTGCGGCGGTCGTCGGCGGAGGCGTACTCCACGCTCAGATCGCCGTGCCGGGCCCAGGCGTGCAGACCCTCGACCATGGCCGCCATCAGCATCGTCTTCCCGGAAGAGGTGCCGCCGACCAGCGGGGCGTGCACGACCCGGGTGGCGCCCACCGTCTCGGGCAGCACCCGGTCGCAGTGCGGACAGAGCGCCGTGAGCTTGCCGCGCCCCGCGAGCCGGGTCGTGGGCAGCCGCTGCCCGCACACACAGGCGTGCCCCAGCACGCCGTACCGTCCGGGCCGTAGCGCACTGTGCTGTTTCCGGCAGCCCGGGCAGCGGTGCACGGCCAGCGGGACCGGCCGATAGCAGCCCGGATAGGGACACTTGACGCGGATGCCGCGCGTCAGCGCCCAGCCGCGCTCCACCCCGCGCAGCACCGGGACCGCCGTCGCGCAGCCCAGCCACACCAGGCCGACCAGCAGCCCGAGGAACAGCAGGGACACACCGAGCAGGACGGTGGCGAGGACCGCGCCGAGCAGCGCGCCCACGAAGGTGCCGGGCGCCACGAGGACGACGTACCCGATGCGGTTGATCGGCGCCCGGCCGCGACGGCCCGACGGGTGACGGCCGCGGAACAGGTTCCGTACGGTCCGGTGCAGCCACGGATCGGAGAACGCCGTCCACACGACCCGCAAGCCGTAGACGCCGGCCGACCACGCGTCGACCCACAACTGCCGCCAGTAGTAACCGAGATGGGCCGGTTCGGCGCCCGGGCCGACGAGCGGGACCCGCTGGTCGGCGCGGCCCGTCTGCCACGGTCCGAGACCGCGCCACACGGCCCCCACACCGATCCTGAGGAACGTCCACAGCGTCCGGCCCAGGCACAGCCCGACCGCGATGATCCCGGTCCAGACGGCCAGCATCACCACCGGCGACATGACGGTCATCGGCGGCCTCCCTCGGTCGGCGGTTCTACGTCCCCGGGCCACACGTCGGCCTGGTCGGCGCGCCGTCCACGGCCGGACAGCCGTCCCGCGAGACGCCCCAGGGCGCCGGGCCGGTTCCAGGCGCGATAGGCGTCGAGTTTGCCCCGCCCGGCGCGGCCGAGGACCGTCTCGACCTCGGTCTGGTCCTCGGCGGGCAGCGCCCGCACGATCGGCCGCAGCACCCTCGTGAGCAGGGCGTTGCGGGTCTCGTCCCAGGCCGGATGGGTTCCCGGGAACTGGCTCCAGTCGCTGAACCGGGCGGCGACATACGCCGGCGACGTCCGCAGCCGGTCGCCCACCCGGTCGGAACGGCCCGCCTTTTCGTACGTCGCGAGGAGCCGAGGTTCACCCGAACGAGCGAGGGCGTACAGCTCGGTGGTCGGCACCGGTTCCGCGAGGAGCCGCGCCGCGAGGGCCCGGAAAGCCCGCTCGACGACCGGGTCCGGCACCGGCTCGGCGGCACCGGCCTTCAGACTCAGCACCCTGGTGACCCACTCCTCGCCCTCACCCTCGGTGCCCAACAGCCCGGCCAGCTCCAGGAGAAGCAGCGCCGCCCGCTGCCCGGACCGCAGCTCCGTGCTGAAGCAGCGCAGCAGATCGACCGCGAGCGCCGGTACGTCACGGTCGTCCGGGGGCGCGGCGAGGGCCGCCTCGATCAACAGGTCCCGGGTGCCGGCCGCGCGGTGGGTGTCGGAGCCCAGCTCGTTCAGCAGCAGGCTCGCCTCCAGGCCCGTCGGCAACTCGCCGGGCCAGGTGAGACGCAGGGCGGTTTGCAGCACCGAAGGGTCGGTGAGCGACGAGACACTCGCGACGCGGAGCACCTCGTGGAACTGCGCGAGCCGGTCACGTGCCCCGACCGGCGTCACACACATCCGCAGATGCGGAAACCCGGGTTGCAGCCCGACGGGAAGCCCGGACCCCGCCAACGCCCGTGCCACGGCCGCCGGTTCGGCGGCGGCCAGCGCATTGAGCGACCCGAACAACGCCACCCGCAACCCGGGATGGGCGTGCACCGCGTCGAGCACCGCGGGCGGGCAGCCCACGGCGGTACGGGTGTCGCGCCGACGGTCCTCGGGCGCGGGTTGCCCGGGCGCGGGCGGTGCGGCCACGGGGTCGGTGTACTGGTCCCGGCCCGGCTGTCCCGGTGCGCGGAGATCCCGTGACCGGCTCCGGTCGCCGTCCGGCTCGGGCGTCCCCGTCGGGTCGCCCGCAGTGTCGCTCACCAGCTCCCGGGCCAACCGCCCGGCCAGCTCGGGGAGTTGGTCCTGACAGTCGATGTCGAGCAGATCGGCGACCCGCAGCAGCGCGAGCGGCCGGCCTGCGGGCGACTCCGCCGGGTCCGCGAGGCCGGCCCGCAGGGCGGGGGCGAGATCGCGGGCCAGGTCGTCATGGGCACGCGGAGTCAGCGAACCGGCGCGCAGCATGGGCACCGGACCCTTGCCGAGCACCGCCGACGCCAGCACCCGCGCGGCGAGCGGCGCCGACACCGCGGCCGGTACCTGCCCGTCGAGCCGGGCCAACAGGGCGGCGAGCGCGGCCTGTTCGTCGTCCGCCGGGTCCGGGGCGGGCGGCGAGGCGTGTTCGTCGCGCGCCGACCCTCGGGCACCCTGCGCCGACCCTGTGCCCTGCGCCGAACCCCAAGTGGTCGGCGAGGAGCATGCGTTGCCCGCCGAACCCGCAGCCGACGAGCTTGTCAGCGGCCCCGCGCACAACCCGGCGACCAGCGCCGTCAGCGTCTCGTCCGGCAGCGCGCCCGCGTGCTCCGCCGCCCAACGGGCCGCCGCAGCACGGGCGTCCGGGCGCAGATCGACGCCCGCGATCAGCGCGGTGGCCGCCAACTGGCCGATGTCCTCAGGTGCGTTGCGGAACAGGTCGGGCCGGCCCGCGCGCCAGATGCGGGCGCACACCTCGGCCCAGGTGTCGGTGACCGGCCCGGACGGCTGCTGCTGTCCGGTGCAGTCGTGGACGCGGTAGCGGTGGTCGTGGGCCACCGACTCCGAGGACGGCAGCGCGCCGACGAGCTGCTGGCGGGCCTGTTGGGGGCGGCGGGTGTAGGTCGTGAACGTGAGCCGGTGCGCCTGTTCGCGGGGCAGGACCGCGCAGGCGAGCGCGATCCACTGGGCCACGTCGGCGCTGTCGTGCTCCACCACCACGATCTGCCCGGCACCGGGATCGGCCGCGACCGCCCGCAGATCGGCGAAGAACGGCGCGAGCCACCCGGCCCGGGACACCGCGAACGCGACCAGCGCGTCCTTGCGCAGCAGCCCGGACGGCTCGATCCGGTCGAGCGGCGCGGGCCTGCCGTCCGGGGGCGTCGCGTCCGCCCAACGCGGGGACTCCCAGGCGGTGATGGGCAGCACGCCGTCCGGCAGCCGGGTACCGGCCGGCAGATGGACCGCGTGCGCGTGGAAGTTGCCCCACCGCCCGCTGTAGTCGGCGCCGATGTACACGGATCGGCTCAACAGCCGCCCGCCGTCGGAGAGTTCGCTGAAACTGAACGCCTTCGGGAAACCCTTGAGCTGCTCGGCGTCCGGCCGGGCCGGGCAGTCGCGCGGCGGCTCGTACCCGATGAGCTGCTCGGCCTCCCGCAACAGCCCCTGCGGAACGCCCGCGCTGACCGCGGTGAAGCGGAACCCGGAGCCGTCGGGACCGGGCGGCGCCGAGGTGTAGTGCAGCTGGGCCAGGGTCACTTGACTCGCCCCTTCCCGGCGGTACGGACCGGCAGCACCCCGCGCAGCGCCAGCAGCCACAGCAGCGGATCCTCCACCCGCACCGGCTGCGGCCCCGACTTCGGTACGTCGGCGGGTGCGTCGGCGGGCGGCGGCGCACCGAGCGCCGAGAGCCCGAACATCGACAACCGGTCGAAGTCCAGCTCCAGTTGGCGCATCAGCGCCCCCGAGTCCCAGTCCGCCATCAGTGAGCGGATCTCCTCGTGCACGGTCAGCCGGTCGTCCTCGTCGTACGTGCCCTCCGGATGCGGGGCGTTGCGCAGCACCGGCGAGTGCGCGTCGAGCAGCGGCTTCAGCATGTCCGTCTTCGTCACCGCCACCGCGATCGGCGTGCTCACCCGGCCGCGCGAACCGCCCTTGCCGTGGGCGCGCAACTGGGCCGCCAGATCCGCTGCGATCTGCTGCGGCGGTGTCTCCACCATGGGCAGCGGCGGACCGTCCTGGAGCGGCAACCGGTCGCGCACGGAACCGAGTTGGAGCGGGTCCACGAGCAGGATGATGCCGTCGGCCGCGCTGAGATAGCGCGTGTACCGGTCCATCGCCTCGGCGCCCGCGAGGTCCTCGCCCGCCGCGTCGAAGAAGACCAGCGTGGTGTGCCGGGTGCCGTTGCCGAGTCTGCTGCGGCGGGGCACGCTGAGCCGGTACAGCAGCGGGTCGTTGAAGCCGAGCGCCGCCGGACGGGTCGCGTCGGGCAGCCGCAGCCGCTCGTACAGGTCCTCCGCCATCTCCCGGTCCCGCTGCTGCGTGGACTGCCCCATCGCGGCCAGCGAGGCGTGATAGGCCTGCCCGACCCGCTGGTTCAACTCGTTGACCAGCACGGACACATACGTACTTTTACCGGAGGCCTTCGCGCCGACCAGCGCGATGATCCGGCTGTCCTGGTCGCAGTAGTCGCTGGGCAGATCGCTGTGGCACGACGCGCAGACCCGGACCGTGGTCGTCACCCCGCAGTCCGGGCACGGCACGCTGCTGCCGGAGCCGGGGCGCAGCCCGGACGCCAGCGCGCCCATCCCGCGTGCCGGGGCGAACACCGGCCCTCGCAGCAGGGCCGCCGGATTCATGCCGGGACCCACGAACCCGGCCCAGACGTCGTCCCGTTCGGGCCCGCAGGGCGTGCCGCCGCGGACCCCGCTCGGGGTCATCAGACACCGGTAGGGCAGCTTGGCCGCCGAGGTACGGGCGAAGCAGTAGGGGCAGATGACGGTCGTCATGGCTCAGCGCACCACCAGGGTCGCGGGGGACGGTTCTTCGAGTCGTACGGAGGCCGCGTGCTCGCCCAGCAGAAAACCGCGCAAGGTGTACGGCGCCGGGCAGGGCGCGGCCGGCAACTCCTGCTCCACCGTGCCGAGTCGGAGCAGATCGGTGCCGGGGATGCGCACCAGGGTCGTGCCGTCGGCCGCACTGCGCGGCCGGAGCGTGCCGCTGCGCGCGACGCACACGAACTCGGGGGCGTCGTCGTGCTCCCCGCCCTCCGGCGCGGACAGGGTGACCCGCAGCAGGGTGCGCCCCTTCCCGAGCAACCGGCGTGGCGCGCGCACCAGTTGATACCCGATCGCCGTGTCCGGCGGCAGCAGCACCTCGGCCGCGTCCGGTACGACCACGACGGCGCCCGGTACTTGGGGAGCGGCGGCGACCCGGATCCGTACGGCCCGCGGTCCCACCGGCAGCCGCAGCCCGCCCCGGCGATAGGCGTGCGCGGTGACACTGCGCTCCCCGGCGTCCCAACTCACCCTGAGATGAGGGGTGTCACCGGGCCAGTCCAACGACACCTCGGCCTCCCCGCCCGGCAGTCGCCGCGCCGCGAGCCCGGTCACCGGACGCAGTACCTCGACATCGACGACGGGACCGGCCAGCGCCCGCTCCCCGAGCACGGCGACGGCGGCGACCCGGACGTGCAGGCCGGGCGGCGGACACAACGCCCCGTCCCGCTCCGGCCAGTCGAGCCCCACCGGCAGGTCCCGCGTGTGCAGTTCGGCGCCGGGGGCCGGGACCTCGCCGGGCCACTCCACCAGCCGTACGTCCGCGTCCTCGGCGCCGGTCCAGGCGAACCGGACGGTGTCGCCCTCGGGTTGGGCGGCGAGGGTGCGGACGGGGGAGGGCCAGGGGTGGACGGTGCGGGTGGCACGGACGCCGGGGGAGGAGACCGGCTGTCCGCCGGGGGCGCGGTAGTGGCAGACGACGCGGAGGGTGTGCCGGCCGGGTGCGAGGCCCGTGACGGTGAACCCCTCGGTGAGGAGGGTGAGTTGCTCGCCCGCGCCGTCCGGCCCGGTGCGCACGACCGTCACGTCCGTGGCACCCGGGGGCCGCTTCCAGGTGCCCTCGATCCGCTCCGGGCCGTCCGTCAGGGTGAGCGCGTCCACCTCCGGGGTGACGAGCACCTGGTGCGAGACGAGCGGCGGACCGTCCACGAGTCCGTCGCGCAGGGGGAGAGCGGCGTAGCGGACGGTGCTCCCGAGCACCAACGCCTCGTCGCGCGCGGACACTTCCCGCACGGTCGGCACACCCCGCTCGTCGCGGTAGAGGCACAGCAGCCGCCAGCCACCGTCCGAGTCCGCCTCGTCCCACGTCAACCGCACATGGTCCAGGCCGAGTTCGGCGGTCAGCGCCGCCGGCTCACCGCCCCGGGGCCGGTGCACCCGCACCAGCCCGCGCAACGCCCGCCGGTCGTCGCCGATGTCCCGCAGCGCCCGCAGATACTCCGCACCGGCGGTCTCCGCGTCCCGGTCGTCCTCGGCCCGGCGCGCCGCGAGCAGCGCCCCGTCGACCACGGCGAACCGTGCGGCCAACTCGGTCCGCAGCGACCGTAGAGCGGGGTCGTCGGTGCCGTCCGGCAGTCGGGCCAGCAGGGTGCGGACCCGGTGCAGCCGGTGCTGCTCCCACGCCCCGGCGAGGGACTCGGCGGCCTGCCGCTCACGCTTGTCGAGGAGGGGCCGCAGGCGGGCCGCCGCCACGAGCCCGGCGACCTCGTCGGCGTGCACCCCCAACTGGGCCGCCGTCTGCGGACGTTCCTTCACCGGCCGGTCCTGCAACAGCCCGATCAACTGGTACAGCACGACCCTGCGCACCGCCTGCGGATCACGCCGGGCCACGTCGGCCAACAGCCGGGCGAGTCCGGCGGCCGGGGTCGGGGCGCGGGCGAGATCCTCCAGGAACGGAAGGTCCACCCGACGGCGCCCGCGCCCGCCGGACGGCACGTACACCCCGTCGAGGACGCCCAGCCCACCGGTCCAGGGCAGCAGCAGCGCCTCGCCCAAGTGCCGTAGGCCGAGCCTGTGTTGGGCGGCGACGAGCTCGCCGTAGGACGCGACGAGGGGGCTCAGTGGCAGCCCGGACAGTGCCCGGGGCAGCCCCAAGTGATGCCCGAAGTCCCGACCCGCCACGTGTACTGCTCCCCCGAATAGCTACGCGAGGAACCATCCCAGCAGATCCGGGGGCCGGGGGCGACCCTTTTCGGGAATCGGGGCAGGTGGGGACCTGAAACGCGCTATGCGCCGACGGTCGCCAGGGCAGGTGTCAGGGCCGTGTCGTAGCGCTCCAGGACGACCCGCGCCACCTCCGGAGCCGGGCCCAGTACGTCGGCGAGGACGTCGGCCTCCGCCGCGCCCCGGGCGATGCGGTCGGGCAGGAAGCCGGGGGCGAGGACGTACGGCGCGACCGCGACGCGTGCGCAGCCCAGGGCCCGGAGCTCACGGACCGCGTCCTCGGTGCGGGGCAGGGCCGCGGAGGCGAACGCGGGGCGCACCGCGCGCCAACCCGTCTGCCACCAGTCCCGTGCGATGCCGGAGATCACCGCGATCGCCTCCGGGTCGGTGGAGCCCGCCGAGGCCAGCACGATCCCGGTCGAGGACTTGTCGGCGGGCGTCAACCCGGCCTCGTAGAGCCGTCGTTCGAGGGCACGCACCAACAGGGGCGACGGACCCAGCACCTCCGCCTGCGTGATCCGCAGCCGCGGCGGCGCGTCCCGCAGGACGGCCGGGATGTCCGCCTTCGCGTGGAACGCGCGGGTCAGCAGCAGCGGGAGGGCCACCACGTCCCGTACGCCCTCCGCCGCCAATGACTCCAACACCCCTTGCACGGAAGGGATGTTGAAGTCCAGGAAGCCGACCTCCACGCGCAGCCCGGGCCGTCGCGACCGTACCCGCCGGACGAGGGCGTGGACGGTCGCGGCGTGCCGCGGGTCGCGGCTGCCGTGGGCGATGACGAGGAGGACCGGCCTCTGGTGCATGGGACTCAGCTCAGCTCTTCACCAGCAGACCGCGGCTGCGCAGCACCCACCGCTCCAGCGGGCTGAAGATCAGCAGGTCGATGGCGATACCGACGAACAGGATCAGGATGATGGCCTCGAACACCATGGCCATGTCGCTGTTGGTGCGGGCGTTCTCCAGCAACTGGCCCAGCCCCACGCCGAGATCGGGGAAGCTCGCGATGATCTCCGCCGCCATCAGCGAGCGCCACGAGAACGCCCAGCCCTGCTTGAGGCCCGCCACATAGCCGGGGAGTGCCGCGGGCAGGGTGACGTGCCAGATGCCCTTGAGGCCGGTCGCGCCCATCGTGCGGCCCGCCCGCAGGAACAGCGGCGGCACCTGGTCGACGCCGGACACCAGGCCGTTGGCGATCGAGGGGACCGCGCCGAGCAGGATCACCGTGTACATCATCGAGTTGTTCAGACCCAGCCAGATCACGGCCGGCGGCACCCACGCCACCGACGGCAGCGACTGCAGACCGGACAGGATCGGGCCGATCGCCGCGCGCACGAACTTCACCCGCGCCACCAGCAGCCCCAGCGGGGTGCCGATCAGCAGCGCGAAGAAGAAGCCCAGCAGACCGCGCGAGACGCTGGTCCAGATGTAGCCGAGCAGATCGCCTTCCAGCCAGGCGTTCTTGAACGCGCTGCCGACGGCGCCCGGCGAGGGCAGCTTGGTCGGGTCGTCGACGATCGGGGTGAGGGCGAACCAGACCGCGATGACCACGGCGAGCGCGATGATCGGCGGAAGGATCTTGTTGGTGAAGGTCTGACGGAGGGGCGTGCGGGTGGTGAGGACGATGTCCAGGGCGTCCAGACCCGCCTCCACGGAGACGATCTGTCCCAGCGTGCCCGCCGCCAGTTTCCCGGTCGAGTCCGTCGTCTTCGTCTCACTGCTGGCCATGACGGCGGATCTCCCCACGCAGTACATCGGTGATCTCAAGGGACAGTTCGGCCACGGGCGCGTCCTCGATGCGGCGCGGCTGCGGAATGTCGACCGTCCACTCGCGGGCGATCCGGCCGGGCCGCGAGGACAGCAGGATGACCCGCTGCGCGAGCCGTACCGCCTCGCGCACGTTGTGCGTGACGAACAGGACGGACAGGCCCGTCTCGCCCCAGATACGGGTGAGTTCGTCGTGCAGGACGTCCCGCGTGATGGCGTCCAGGGCCGCGAACGGCTCGTCCATCAGCAGGATGCGGCTCTCCTGGGCGAGCGCGCGGGCCAGGGCGACACGCTGGCGCATACCGCCGGACAGCTCGTGCACCCGCTTGCCGTACGCGCCCTGCAGCCGGACCAGTCCGAGGAGCTCCTCGGTCCTGCCGCGCCGCTCCTCCTTCGGAACTCCCCTGAGTTTCAGGGCGAGTTCGATGTTCTTGCCCGCGGTGAGCCAGGGGAACAGGGCGTGTTCCTGGAACATCAGCGCGGGACGGCCGTCCGTCGTGATGGACCCGGCGGTGGGCTTGTCGAGGCCCGCCACCAGGTTCAGCAGGGTGGACTTGCCGCAGCCCGAGGCCCCCAGGAGGGTGACGAACTCGCCGGGCGCGACATCGATGCTGATGTCGTCGAGGACGAGCTGCCGCCCGCCCGGCGTCGCGAAGGACTTCGAGACATGCTCAAGGCGTGCCGCGTGCTCGACCGACGCGGTGGTCTCCTTGGCGAGGGTCGTGGCCATGGTCGTCACCTCCTGGGAAGTCATCGGGATCCCTCGGTCAGCTCGTGCCGAGGCCGGCGGCGTCGACGGCGCTGTCGCCGTCCGCCTTGAGGACCTTGTTGAGGAGCGTCAGGTCGTAGATGCCCTTCAGGTCGGGCTTCTCCAGCAGGCCGGCCTTGACCGCGTGCTCCGCCTCGGTGTTGAGGGTGGAGGCCAGCGGGTCGTTGGTGAACTGGATCGAACTCCACGCCGGATCAAGGACGTTGGCGGGCAGCGCCTTGCCGGAGTCGGCCTCCAGCTGCTTGTTCGCCGCGGCCTTCGCCTCCGTCGGGTTGGCGTTGATCCACTTGTTGGCCGCGACCGAGCCCTTCAGGACCGCCTCGACGACCTTCGGGTGCGCCTTGAGGAACTTCTGCGACACGATGATGTTCGTGATCACGAACTTCTTGTCGGGCCACAGCGACGACTCGTCCAGGAGCGTCTTGCCGCCCTCGGCGACCAGCTTCGACGCGGTCGGCTCCGGCACCCAGGCGCCGTCGATCGAACCGGCCTTGAAGGCGTCCGGGGTGATCTTGTTGTCGGTGCGGACGACGGTCACGTCACCCTTGCCGCTCTGCGCGTCGACCTTCCAGCCCTGGTCCGCGATCCAGTTGAGGAACGCCACGTCCTGCGTGTTGCCCAGCTGAGGCGTCGCGATCTTCTTGCCCTTGACGTCCGCGAGCGACTTGATCTTCTTCGGGTTGACGACCAGCTTCACACCACCGGACGCCGAACCACCGATGATCTTCAGGCTCTTGCCGTCGGACTTGGTGTAACCGTTGATCGCCGGGGAGGGGCCGATCCAGCCGATGTCGATGGAGTTCGAGTTGAGCGCCTCGATCTCGGACGGGCCCGCGTTGAAGGTCGCGTATTCCGCCTTGGTGGCGCCCAATTCCTTCTGGAACAGGCCCTGTTCACGGCCGACCAGCGCGGTCGCGTGCGTCAGGTTGCCGAAGTAGCCGATCTTCACGGAGGCGAGACCCTCGATCTTCGAGGACCCGGCGGCCACCTTCTCCTTGGAGTTGGTGCTCTTGGAGTCCGACCCGTAACCGCAGGCGGCGAGGGTGAGCAGAGGGAGCGCGGCGAACACGGCTATGCCGCGACGCAAGTAGGTCGAGCGGTTGGCAGGCACGGGAGGTGTTCCTCTCGTTGGCCCGGCGGTCACGGTCTCAGGTCGTGGCCGGGAGGTCGGCAGGTCTTCGTTTTCGTCGCGTCCGGGACGTCGGGTGGGGGGACTGGGCGCGCAAGCGGTGCGCGTACGTCAGCACGCACATCGCGCCACCCCGCCCTGCCCGCTGCCGAGGGCGCCGCTGCCGACGCGGCCGCCCTCCTTCGCGAACGTGGAGTAGAAATCAGTCGAGTTCATGGTCAGAAGTCCCAACCGTCTTCGTCCGACGCGTCCTTGACCGGCTCCGGCGCCGCGAACGACTCGCCGACCATGCCGGCGGTGAGCGTGGTGCCGTCCGCCGGGTCGATCAGGATGAACGAGCCCGTACGGCGCGAGTCCGCGTACGAGTCGACCGGCAGCGGCTCCGCGGTGCGGATCTTCACCCGGCCGATGTCGTTGGCGACGAGCTGTCCCGGATGCGGGTGCAGGGACAGGTCGTCGAGCGTGAGCCGGGACGGGATGTCCTTCACGATCGCCTTGACCGTGCGGGTGCCGTGCTTCAGGAGCACCCGGTGGCCCACGGTCAGCGGCGCGTCGGCGACATGGCAGACGGTCGCCTCGATGTCCTGTGTGGTCGCCGGGGCGTCCTTGCTGGGCACGATGAGATCGCCGCGCGAGACGTCGATGTCGTCCTCCAGCAGGACCGTCACCGACTGCGTGGTCCACGCGGTCCGCACCGGCTTGCCGAGCAGGTCGATGCCGGAGATCTTCGTGGTGTTCCCGGAGGGCAGGACCGTCACGGGGTCGCCGACGCGGAAGCTGCCGGCCGCGATCTGACCCGCGTACCCCCGGTAGTCCGGGAGGTCGGCGCTCTGCGGCCGGATCACGTACTGCACGGGCAGCCGCGCGTGGCAGTGGCTCAGGTCGTGGGCGACCGGCACCGACTCCAGGTGCTCCAGGAAGGTCGGCCCGCCGTACCAGTCCATGTTCGCGGACGGCTCCACCACGTTGTCCCCGGCCAGCGCCGAGATCGGGATCGCGGTGATCTCCGGGACGCCCAACTCACTGGCGTACGCGGTGAATTCCTCGGCGATCGCGGCGAACACGGTCTCCTGGTACTCGACCAGGTCCATCTTGTTGACCGCGAGCACCACATGCGGAACGCGCAGCAGCGCCGCGATCGCCGCGTGCCGCCGGGTCTGCTCGACGACACCGTTGCGGGCGTCGACGAGGATCACCGTCAGCTCGGCCGTGGAGGCACCCGTCACCATGTTGCGGGTGTACTGCACGTGACCGGGCGTGTCGGCGAGGATGAACCGGCGCCGGGGGGTGGCGAAGTAGCGGTACGCCACGTCGATGGTGATGCCCTGCTCGCGCTCGGCCCGCAGGCCGTCGGTGAGCAGCGCGAGGTCGGGCGCGTCCTGGCCGCGGTCGGCCGACACCCGTTGTACGGCTTCGAGTTGGTCGGTCAGCACCGACTTGGAGTCGTGCAACAGCCGTCCTACGAGCGTGGACTTGCCGTCGTCGACCGAACCGGCCGTCGCGAACCGCAGGAGGGTCGTCTCGGTGAGTTCCGTGATGGTGCTCATGGTTAGAAGTACCCCTCGCGCTTGCGGTCTTCCATCGCGGCCTCGGACAGCTTGTCGTCGGCACGCGTGGCGCCGCGCTCGGTCAACCGGGAGGCCGCGATCTCGGTGATGACCTGCTCCAGCGTCACCGCGTCGGAGTCGACGGCACCGGTGCACGACATGTCACCGACGGTCCGGTACCGGATGAGCCGCTTCTCCACGGTCTCGTCCGCCTTCGGCCCGCCCCACTCACCGGCGGTCAGCCACATGCCACCACGTGCGAACACCTCACGCTCGTGCGCGAAGTAGATGTCCGGCAGCTCGATGCCCTCGCGGGCGATGTACTGCCAGACGTCCAGCTCGGTCCAGTTCGACAGCGGGAACACGCGCACGTGCTCACCGGCCGCGTGCCGCCCGTTGTACAGATTCCACAGTTCGGGCCGCTGCCGTCGCGGGTCCCACTGCGAGAACTCGTCGCGGAGGCTGAACACCCGCTCCTTGGCGCGGGCCTTCTCTTCATCCCTACGACCCCCACCGAAGACCGCGTCGAACTTCTCGCTCTGGATCTTCTCGGTGAGCGGCAACGTCTGGAGCGGGTTGCGGGTCCCGTCGGGGCGTTCGCGCAGCACACCGCGGTCGATGTAGTCCTGCACGGAGGCCACATGCAGCCGCAGCCCATGCTTCTCGACCGTGCGGTCCCGGTACTCCAGGACCTCGGGGAAGTTGTGCCCGGTGTCCACGTGCAGCAGCGTGAACGGCACCGGCGCGGGCGCGAACGCCTTCAGTGCCAGATGCAGCATGACGATCGAGTCCTTGCCGCCGGAGAAGAGAATCACCGGCCGCTCGAACTCACCCGCCACCTCACGGAAGATGTGCACCGCCTCGGACTCAAGAGCGTCCAGGTGCGAGAGGGCGTACGGCGTGTCCGTACCGTCCTCGGCCTTGGCAACGGTCGTCGTCATGCCAGTCCCCTCTCGGTGAGCAGCGCGTGGAGTGCCGCCGCCGACTCCTGCACGGTCTGGTCCTGCGACTCGATCCGCAGGTCCGGCGACTCGGGCTCCTCGTACGGGTCGTCGACCCCGGTGAGCCCGGTGAGTTCACCGGCGGCCTGCTTGGCGTAGAGCCCCTTCACATCGCGTACGGAGCACACGTCGACCGGGGTCGCCACATGCACCTCGACGTAGGCGGCGCCGCTCTCCTGGTGGCGCTTGCGGACGGCCTCGCGGCTGTCGGCGTAGGGCGCGATGACCGGGACGAGCGCCAACACGCCGTTGCGGGCGAGCAGTTCGGCGAGGAAGCCGATGCGCTGCACGTTGGTGTGCCGGTCCTCGCGGCTGAAGCCGAGGCCCGCCGAGATGAACTCGCGGATCTCGTCGCCGTCGAGCACCTCGACGAGGCGGCCCTCCTCGCGCAGCCGGCCGGCCAGCTCGTACGCGATGGTGGTCTTGCCGGCACTCGGCAGTCCGGTGAGCCAGACGGTGGCTCCGGTCGTCACGTGCGACTCCTTGTCGGTGATGGTCATTCGTGCAGCCCGCACTCGGTCTTGCCGCGGCCCGCCCAGCGGCCGGCGCGCGCGTCCTCGCCCTCCAGCACCCGGCGGGTGCAGGGCGCGCAGCCGACGGACGCGTAGCCGTCCATCAGCAACGGGTTGGTGAGCACGCCGTGTTCGGCGACGTACGCGTCCACGTCGTCCTGGGTCCAGCGGGCGATGGGCGAGATCTTGACCTTCTGGCGCTTCTCGTCCCAGCTGACGACCGGGGTGTTCGCCCGGGTCGGGGACTCGTCGCGGCGCAGCCCGGTCGCCCAGGCCGCGTACTTGGTCAGGCCCTGCTCCAGGGGCTGCACCTTGCGCAGCTTGCAGCACAGGTCCGGGTCGCGGTCGTGCAGTCGGGGCCCGTACTCGGCGTCCTGCTCGGCGACGGTCTGGCGCGGGGTGAGCGTGATGACGTTGACGTCCATCACGGCCTCGACCGCGTCACGGGTGCCGATGGTCTCGGGGAAGTGGTAGCCGGTGTCCAGGAACACCACGTCGACACCGGGCATCGCGCGGGAGGCGAGGTGGGCGACCACCGCGTCCTCCATCGAAGAGGTCACACAGAACTGCTTGCCGAAGGTCTTCACCGCCCACTGGAGGATCTCCAGCGCGGAGGCGTCCTCCAGGTCGCGGCCCGCCTGCTCGGCCAGGGCTTTCAAGTCGTCGGTGGGGCGCGCTTTCTGAGTCGTCGTCATATCTCGTCTCCCCCTGCGTCGGTCTGCCGAAGGCCTCGGGCGAGGAGCCCGAGGAACTTCAGCTGAAAGGCCCGATTGCATGCCGCGCATTCCCACGCGCCATGACCCTGCTCGCTGGGACGCAGGTCCTCGTCGCCGCAGTAGGGGCAGTAGAAGGGGGCGGCCCGCTCGCTCACGACAGTGACTCCTCGCTGGCGCGCGTGGCCCACGTGGCGAAGCGCTCGCCGTCCTCGCGCTCCTGCTGGAACCGGGTGAGGACCCGCTCGACGTAGTCGGGCAGTTCCTCCGAAGTGACCTTCAGGCCACGGACCTTGCGGCCGAAGCCGGCCTCCAGACCGAGGGCGCCGCCGAGGTGCACCTGGAAGCCCTCGACCTGCTCGCCCTGGTCGTTGAGGACCAACTGGCCCTTGAGACCGATGTCCGCGACCTGGATACGGGCGCAGGCGTTCGGGCAGCCGTTGATGTTGATGGTGATCGGCTCGTCGAACTCCGGGATGCGGCGCTCCAGTTCGTCGATGAGCGTGATGCCGCGCTGCTTGGTCTCGACGATCGCGAGCTTGCAGTACTCGATGCCGGTGCAGGCCATGGTGCCGCGCCGGAAGGAGGAGGGCTTGGCGGTGAGGCCGAGCGCTTCGAGACCTTCGACCAGGGAGTCGATCCGGTCCTCCGCCACATCGAGCACGATCATCTTCTGCTCGACCGTGGTGCGCAGCCGGCCCGAGCCGTGCGCCTGGGCGAGTTCGGCGATCTTCGTGAGCGTGGTGCCGTCGACGCGGCCGACGCGCGGGGCGAAACCCACGTAGAAGAGGCCGTCCTGCTGGCGGTGGACGCCGACGTGGTCGCGCCAGCGGGCGACCGGCTGGGCGGGGGCGGGGCCGTCGACGAGCTTGCGCTTGAGGTACTCGTCCTCCAGGACCTGGCGGAACTTCTCCTGGCCCCAGTCCGCGACGAGGAACTTCAGCCGGGCACGGGTGCGCAGCCGCCGGTAGCCGTAGTCGCGGAAGATGCCGATCACGCCGGCCCAGACGTCCGGGACCTCGTCCAGCGGGACCCAGGCGCCGAGCCGGACGCCGATCTTCGGGTTGGTGGAGAGACCGCCGCCGACCCACAGGTCGAAGCCGGGGCCGTGCTCGGGGTGGTTCACGCCGACGAACGCGATGTCGTTGATCTCGTGGGCGACGTCGAGGAGCGGGGAGCCGGAGATCGCCGTCTTGAACTTGCGCGGCAGGTTGGAGAATTCCTTGGTGCCGATGTAGCGGCTGTGGATCTCGTCGATCGCCGGAGTGCCGTCGATGATCTCGTCCTCGGCGATGCCCGCGACGGGCGAGCCGAGGATCACGCGGGGCGTGTCGCCGCAGGCCTCGGTGGTGGAGAGACCGACCGCCTCCAGGCGGTTCCAGATCTCGGGCACGTCTTCGATGCGGATCCAGTGGTACTGCACGTTCTGCCGGTCGGTGAGGTCGGCCGTGCCGCGCGCGAACTCCTGCGAGATCTCGCCGATCACCCGGAGCTGGTCCGTGGTGAGCCGGCCGCCGTCGATGCGGACGCGCAGCATGAAGTACTTGTCGTCCAGCTCCTCCGGCTCCAGGATCGCGGTCTTGCCGCCGTCGATCCCGGGCTTGCGCTGGGTGTACAGCCCCCACCAGCGCATACGGCCGCGGAGGTCGTTCGGGTCGATCGAGTCGAACCCGCGCTTGGAGTAGATCGTCTCAATGCGTGTCCGCACATTGAGACCGTCGTCGTCCTTCTTGAACTGCTCGTTGCCGTTCAGGGGGGTGAAGTGTCCGGCGGCCCACTGACCCTCACCGCGGTGACGGCTCACCTTGCGGCGGGGCGCTGCGGCGGCAGGGTTCTCGGGGGTGGCGGCCATGGTTCTACGTCCTCCGGGACAGGCGGGTGATCGGCTCTGACCTGCGCGTACGGGCGCATGCGGGCATACGCGCGCGTCTTTGCGCAGTATGAGGCAGATACGGGGAAAACCGGCGGTGCTGCGGCTCGGCTAGCCCGCCGGACAGATGGCGCTGGACATGCGGCCGAGGTCGACGTGCCGCCGACTCACCAAGGCAATTCCAGTTCCGGACATGACGGAAGCGTGTCACGGCGTTCTGGACACAGTCCAGCTTCGTCCGCCATGCGGACACCCTGGTCCCGCTATGTGAGACGAGGGTGTCGTCGGTCACAAGCTGCGCACGCTGTCTTGTCGGCGCAGGTCAGGCAGGGTAGGCCCCCGGCCAGGGGCCCGGCGTGGTCACCAGTGTCACTTCCTCGACCTGCGTGTCGTAGAGCTTGAAGCCCCGGCGCTGGTAGTTGTCCATCGCGTGCACCCCGTCCAGGCTGCAGGTATGCACCCACACGCGGCTGGTCGGCGCCCGCCCCGGCCAGCGGTCCGCGAGGTCCCAGGCGCGGGCGGTGCCGTAGGAGAGGAGGTGGCCGCCGAGGCGGCGGCCGCGGAAGGCGGGGAGCAGGCCGAAGTAGGCGATCTCGACGACGCCGTCGTCATGCGCGTCCAGTTCCAGGTACCCGGCGGGCGTGCCCCGGTCGTACACGACCCAGGTCTCCGTGCCCGGCCGGTCCAGGTACTCCTGCCACTGCGCGAACGTCCAGCCGAGCCGGTCGATCCAGAGGATGTCCCCGCCCACGGACGTGTACAGAAAGCGGCTGAACTCGGGGGAGGGCACTTCGGCGCGGACGACCCGCACGTCTCCGTCCGGTGTGATGGCCGGGAGGAGGTCGCGAGGGTCGGTCTGCTCCAGGAACCAGGTCGTCACGGGGGTGTTCGTCATGCCCGTCAGGGAATCATCCGGTCCGGGGATCTGTCGATCGGATGATCAACCCAGCGAGCTGTCGATCGAGTTCAGCGGCAGGGCGAACAGCATCCGCCCGGACACCGACCAGACCTCGCCGGTCTCCTGCCAGTAGGAGAGGGAGTCGGTCCCCGCGCTCCAGCACTGGTGCGTCTCGTCGGCCCCGCACTCGGTGGCCTTGGCGCCCTGCGTGTCCTGGCGCCACATCGAACCCCGGCCGCCGTCCGTCCCGGCCGCGCCGCCCACGTACCAGGCGGACCCGTTCGCGAGCACGCCCCCGGCGCCGCCGACCTTCGTCGTGTACGCCTCCTCGGGCACCGCGCGGCCCGCCGAGTCGGTGGCGAGCAGTCCCGTGCGCGCGGGATCTCCGCTGAAGGGGTAGCGCCACAGCCGCTTCGCCCCGCTCGCGACCAGGCTGTCCGGCACCGTGCTCCGGTCCAGGGACAGACCGACCGGCCGTACGGCCGCCTTGTCGCCGCTCAGCCGGTACGAGCCGATCGCGGGCAGCACATACCGGTACCCGGCCGCCGACCAGCCGTCCCGCACCCGGCCGACCGCGCCGGCCGTCACCGTGGTGCGCTGGATGCGGTTCATGTCGTACACGTACAGCGCGTCGCGGGTCCCGCTCGTCGTGGTGACCAGGAGCTTGTCCTGGTACCAGACCATGCCGGAGATCGTGGAGACGAGCCCGCGGTAGTCGCGTCCGCCGTCCGTCGGTACCGCCAACAGGGCCCAGGTGTACGTGAGATGGGCGGTGTCGGCCGCGTTCACGAAGGCGACCTTGGCCAGGCCGCGGGTGGTCGCGCTCCAGCCGGAGAGGATCACCCGGTTCGAGCCCCACCAGCCGTCCTCGTCGGCGTCGCCCGAGGTGGTCACCGAGCGCGGCGTCCAGGCCGGGTCGGCCGCGTCGCCGCTGTCCCAGCAGTACGCGCGCGTGGCCGCCGGTTCGACGGGCAGTGCCGACTTCTCGTCGGTCGTGCAGTCGGCCGCGTCGCGCAGGGTGTGGTCGGCGCTCTTCAGGACGGTGTCGACGCCGACCGGGCGTCCCATCGCCGAGGAGAGCCGGTCCAGGGACTGCTGTGGCTCCAGGTGCTCCCGCAGCTGCAACGCGCCGAGGTCGGAGGCCGAGGTGAGAGGCTTCAGCGCCCCGGGATCGGAACCGACCGTCGCCTGCGAGGCGCTGATCATCGTCGCGGCCGCGGTGAGGCCGAGCGCGGCCCCGGTCAGCACGGCGCGCAGCGCCCTGCCCCGCTTGCGCCGGCGGTGTCGCCCACGTGCACTCATAGTGTCCTCCCGAGGCGAGCCAACTGCGCCTGGTGATCCGTGCGTTGACCAGGGAGCAGGTGGGGTGGCCCGTAGAGGGATGCTACGGCAGTCATGCCCCCCTCATGGCTAAGACCCTGCAAATATGCGGAAGATGCAGCCGGACGCGCATTTTGCGCCACCTGTCCGCTACGGCGTCCGGACCTGCCCGCGCCCCCGGCTCACCCCCGGTGCGGTCGAGTGCGGCAGCAGCTCGCGCGGGTCGTCCGGCAGCAGCACCTCGACCTCCGCGTCCTCGCGGAAGCGGTAGGGCCGGTGCTCCAGGAGCGCCCCGAGATAGCGCCGTACCCGCGACATCTCGGCCCGCACCGTCACCGTGCGGGCGGGGTCGCCGAACATGTCCTCGGCCAGGGCGGCGGCGCTGCGGCCGGTGCGGTGCAGGGCCAGGAGGTAGAGCAACTCGGCGTGCCGCGGGCTCAGTTCATGGGTCCAGGCGCCCGCGCTGCCGGAGACCGTCACCGACCAGCGGCGCGGCAGCGCCAGGTCGAGGACGATCCGGGCGGCGACGCCGGGCACCGGTTCGTCGGCGACGCGGATCAACCAGCCCCCGGCCAGCGGCTCCAGGGAGCACAGCCCGAGCGACGGTACCCAACGACGGCCCCCGGAGGGCGACTTGGGCAGCGCGATCCGCCGCACGTACGGCATTCCGGTGACCGCCGCGGTCCAGCCGTCCCGGTCCACCACCAGGGCCCGGCCGCCGATGCGGGGCAGGATCGGCGCCGCCACCGCGCGCAGCCGCTCCAGCGAGGTCAGGTGCAGTTCGCGCAGCCGGGCCTCGGCGAGTTTGGCCACCGAGTCGACCCAGGCGAGGGTGGCCGGGTGCATGGTCTCCAGCGGGCCGCTGACATCGACGACACCGATCAGCCGGCCGTCCCTGGGGTCGGTGATCGGGGCGCCCGCGCAGGTGAACGAGGCCAGCGCACGCGAGAGATGCTCGCCGGCGAAGACCTGCACGGGCCGCCGTACGACCGCCGGGGTGCCCACGCCGTTGGTGCCGATGACGTCCTCGCGCCAGTCGGTGCCGACCTCGATGCCGACCTCGTCGGCCTTGCGGAGAACGGCGGCGCTGCCCTCCCGCCACAGCGCGCGGCCCTCGTCGTCGGCGACCAGCACGATGTGGTGGGCGGCGTCCGCGACCGACACCAGACCCTCCCGCAGTACCGGCAGGACGTGTCTCAACGGGCTTGTGCCGCGCCGCCGTTCGACCTCCTCGCGGGAGAGCAGCCCGGTGCGCAGATCGTGGTCGGGGTGGGTCCCGCCGCGTAACGCGCGCTCCCAGGACTCCTCGATCACCGGGCGCGGAGCGGTGCGGGCGCGCTGTCCGGAGTGCGTGGAGTGCCGGGCGTCGCTCAGCATCCGGGCCGTCCGCGCCGCGTCGACGGTGGTGCGCTGCGGCAGTCCGGCCGGCGGGTTCGCCATGGGTCCTTCTCTCCGGTCCCGTATCGACTGTTGGTCTCATAGTGCCGCTCCGCGGTGACGGAGGGAGACAGTCCGGACACAGAAAGAGCCAAGTTGCAACCCTCTGCAACCCTGGTGAACGGCCGTACGGTGTCTGAAACTTGTCCCACGCTGCGAGGGTGGTGCCGTGTCGGCGCAGCACCACCCTCGCGTTGTGCCGGTGTGTTCAGGCCGTCGGCCGGGCCCGTTCGGCGATCGACGTCAGGTCCAGGCTCGGCGGCAGGGTGCCGAAGGCGGCACCCCAGTCACCGCCCAGCCGCGAGGCGCAGAACGCGTCGGCGACCTCCGGCGGCGCGTGCTGCACGAGCAGCGCCCCTTGCAGCACCAGCGCCATCCGCTCGACCACGCGCCGGGCGCGGCCCTCGATGCCGTCCAGGTCGGCGAACTCGGCGAGCAGGTTCTTCATCGCCCCGTCCAGCCGGTGATCGGCGCCGCGCACCCGGCCGACCTCGATCAGGAAGGCGTTCAGCGCCTGTGGCTCGCGCCGCAACGCCCGCAGGACGTCGAGGGCCTGGATGTTTCCCGCGCCCTCCCAGATCGAGTTGAGCGGTGACTCCCGTACCAGGCGCGGCAGTCCGGACTCCTCGACGTATCCGTTGCCGCCCAGGCACTCGGCCGCCTCGACCGCGACCGGTGAACAGCGTTTGGTCACCCAGTACTTGGCGGCCGGCACCGCCAACCGCAGGAGGGCCAGCTCCTGTTCGCCACCGTCGTCGTAGGCCGCCGCGAGCCGCAGTGCGAGGGTGGTCGCCGCCTCCGACTCCAGGGCGAGGTCGGCCAGCACGTTGCGCATCAGCGGCTTGTCCATGAGCGTGCCGCCGAACGCCTCGCGGTGGGCGGCGTGATGGACGGCCTGCGCGACGGCCTGCCGCATCAGACCGGCCGAGCCGAGGACACAGTCGAGCCGGGTCGCCGCGACCATCCCGATGATGGTCCGCACCCCGGCCCCCTCGTCGCCGACCCGGCGCGCCCAGGTCCCGTCGAACTCGACCTCGGCGGAGGCGTTCGAGCGGTTGCCCAGCTTGTCCTTGAGGCGCTGGAGGAGGAACACGTTGCGGGTGCCGTCCGCCAGCACCCGGGGGACCAGGAAGCAGGTCAGCCCACCCGGTGCCTGCGCCAGCACGAGGAAACCGTCGGACATGGGCGCCGAGCAGAACCACTTGTGGCCGGTCAGCTCGTACGTCCCGTCCTCGGCGAGCGGTCGCGCCTCCGTCGTGTTGGCGCGGACGTCGCTGCCGCCCTGCTTCTCCGTCATGCCCATCCCGAAGACGACCCCGGCCTTGAGGTGGGCGGGCCGCAGCTCACGGTCGTAGACCATCGAGGTCAGCCGGGGCTCCCACTCCGCGGCGAGCGCCGGGTCGGCGCGCAGGGCCGGGACCGCCGCGTGGGTCATCGACAGGGGGCAGCAGTTGCCCGCCTCGACCTGCGTCCAGACGAGGAAACCGGCGGCCCGGCGGACATGCCCGGCGGGGCGGGTCCAGGCGGCGGTCAGTCCGGCGGAGACGCCCTTGCCGAGCAGCCGGTGCCAGGCCGGATGGAACTCGACCTCGTCGATCCGGTGGCCGTAACGGTCGTGGGTGCGCAGGCCCGGGGGGGGGGGGGGGGGGGGGCCAAACCAAAAAACTAAAGCATACAAAAACCCGCGCGCCACCACCACCCTGGCCTTCGACCACAGCACATGCAAACAAACGCCCGGGCTTATGA
>NZ_JBITHH010000005.1:107171-705182 GCF_044457795.1 Streptomyces sp. NPDC050528 | reverse complement strand
CGAACCCGGAAGCTAAGCCTTACAGCGCCGATGGTACTGCAGGGGGGACCCTGTGGGAGAGTAGGACGCCGCCGAACAAATATTGCGAAAACCCCCGTACCGTTAAATCGGTACGGGGGTTTTCTGCGTTTCGGATACCGTTGCTGGCATGAACTACAAGATCCGTTCGATACGCGCCGACGAGTGGGCCGCCGCGAGGGAGCTGCGGCTCGTCGCCCTGAAGGACCCGGTCGCGCACCTTGCCTTCTTTGAGACCTATGACGAAGCGCTGGCCAAGCCGGACTCCTTCTACCAGGAGCGGGCCGTAGGGGCTGCTGAAGGTGCTGAGGCGGCTCAGCAGGTCATTGCCGAGGGGCCGGACGGGCAGTGGGTCGGTACGGCGACCGTGCTGCTTGAAGAGCCCGGGACGGTGGACTGGGCCGGCCTTGCGGTCGAGCGGAAGCAGGGGCACATCGTCGCGGTGTTCGTGCGGCCGGAGGTGCGGGGCATCGGGCTGACCGAGGTGCTCTTCGACGCGGCTCTGGAGTGGGCCTGGGGGCGCGGGGTCGAGCGGGTGCGGCTCATCGTGCACGAGGACAACGAGCGGGCTCGGCGGTTCTACGGCAAGGTCGGCTTCGTCCCTACGGGCGTCATCGTGCCGTTGGCCGGGAACCCGGACGAGCGTGAGGTGGAGATGGCGGTTGAGCGGCCGTAGCCGCCGTGGGGCCGGGCGTCGTAAGTCTGGTTGCTAGGCCGGTAGTTCGTGGTGGGGCCAGCGGGCCCTGGCTTGTTCCCTGGAGCGGAGGAGGGCCAGGGTTGGCAGGCCCTTGTCCGCTCCCGTGGCCAGGAGGTCCGGGAGTTGGGGGAGAGGGGCCACGGCCGCGACGTCGTCCAGGACAAGCGTCATTGGTGGGTCGAGGCGACCGGCCGATGACCGTTCGGCCATGTGCCGGCCGCGCTCGACCACGCTTGATGCGAGGGCGGTGAGGAGAGGCATCGCGCCCGGGTTCGTACGGGGGTCCTCGATGGATTCACCGACCAGATAAAGCGTGCCCCCTTCGTTCGCGAAGGAATCCAAGGAGAGGGCGTCAGTTCTGTTGGGTGTGCACGCCTCGCGGATGTTGACCGTGAAGAGGGCGGACAGTGCGCGGCTCGTCAACTCCTGGGCGATGTCCCTGCGTTCGGGGTGGGACGTGAGGGCCGCCTCCAACTCGCCTGCTGCGCCGGGAGCTGCCTTGGGGTTCGTGCGGAGGATTCTTACCGCGTCCTGGATCTGGGTGCCCTGGGACCAGCGGTGGACGTGGCGGATGGTGCGGCCGTCGATCGCGGCGGCGTGCAGGTAGCTGCGGAGGAGTGTCTCGGCTGTGTCGGCTACCGCCTGGTCGATCTTTGCCGTGGGTTTTACGGGGGCCAGGAGGGCGGTGGCTCTTTTCAGTGCCGTTTGTTTGTCTTCGCAGGCCGTTGTCGGGGACCAGTGGAGGCGGGCCGGGGTGTCGCAGAGGTGGGTGGGGTCGTAGAGGAGGACCGGGCCGAGTTTGGCTCTCGCGTCCTTTGTGTCCTGCCAGACGGCGGAGTTTGACGTGACCACCATGACTGGGCCTTCCGCGTCCCGTACGGCCTGGGTGGCTGTGGCCTGGCGGCTTTCCGGCGTGGCCAGGAGGATTTTTTCCCACCCACCCACCCGTCCATCCCCACCCACCAGTTGACCCCCGCCCACGAGTTCACCGTTGGACAGAGAAGCTGACGAGACCGGTGCAGGTGCCGCCTGTTCCAGGACGACCGTCGGCTGCGGCTGCGGTTGTGGCTCCGGGCGCTGTATCGGTACCTCGTGCGATTCCGGTGAGGGCGGCGCGGCCGGGGACTTCGCCCGCTCCCTCGCCCTCACCGCTCGCCATCTCGCCAACGTGCCCATCACGAACACCGTCAGGACGACCAGGATCATCAACTGGCCGATGAACAGGCCCCAGAAGAGGCCGTAGCCGGAGAACTCGGTGGGTGGGGACTGGGGCCAGGCGCCGGCGATGTCGTGGGGTTGGGCGATGAGGTGGCGCATGGCCGTCGGGGTGCGGGTGAAGGTGACGTCGGTCGGCCAACTGCCCTTGGAGAACAGGGCGGCCAGGCCCGTCGCCGACCACACCAGCAGCGTCATGCCGATGAGGAACGCGAGCAGGCTCACCAACAGGCCGTCGGGGATGCCCCCTTGGCGCTCGCGTCCACCGTCGTCCGGTCTCATGTCATGCCACCGCCGTTCACGCCACCGTGGACTCGGAGGAGCCGTCGAGATCGCTCAACTGTTGTTCCATGAAGGCCGCCGCGCGTTCCTCGGCCTCCAACTCGGCGGCGCGCAAGGCGTCGTCCGTCACTTCCTGGTCGTGTTCGCGCGAGGACTGGGTCATCGCGCGGTCGGTGAAGACCAGAGGGCGTTCCGTCTCGGTGATCAGGTGTTTGACCACCTGGACGTTGCCGTTGACGTCCCAGACGGCGATGCCGGGGGTGAGGGTGGGGATGATCTCCACCGCCCAGCGTGGCAACCCCAACACCCGCCCGGTTGCCCGGGCTTCGTCCGCCTTCTGGGCGTAGATCGTTCGCGTCGACGCCATTTTGAGGATCGCGGCTGCCTCTTTCGCCGCCGCTCCGTCCACCACGTCCGACAAGTGGTGGACCACCGCCACGAACGACAGACCCAGCCGTCGGCCGAACTTCAGCAGGCGCTGGAAGAGTTGGGCCACGAAGGGGCTGTTGATGATGTGCCAGGCCTCCTCGACCAGGAAGATGCGCTTCTTCCGGTCGGGGCGGATCCAGGTGTGTTCCAGCCAAACGCCGACGATCGCCATCAGGATGGGCATGGCGATGGAGTTGCGGTCGATGTGGGACAGGTCGAAGACGATCAGGGGGGCGTCGAGGTCGATGCCCACCGTTGTCGGGCCGTCGAACATGCCGCGGAGGTCGCCGTCGACCAGGCGGTCGATGACGAGGGCGACGTCCAGGCCCCACGCCCGTACGTCGTCTATGGCGACGTTCATCGCCTCGGCCGACTCCGGTTCGGGGTGGCGGAGTTGCTCGACGATGTCCATGAGGACCGGCTGGCGTTCGACGATCGTCTCGTTGACGTAGGCGTGCGCCACCTTCAGCGCGAAGCCGGAGCGTTCGTCGAGGCCGTGGCCCATCGCCACCTCGATGATCGTGCGGAGCAGGGCGAGTTGGCCTGTCGTCGTGATCGCGGGGTCGAGGGGGTTGAGGCGGATTCCCATGTCCAGGGCGGCAGTTGGGTCCAGGCGGATGGGGGTTATCCCCAACTCCTCCGCGATCAGGTTCCATTCACCGACGCCGTCCTCGCCCTGGGCGTCCAGGACGACCACCTGGCGGTCGCGGAAGCGCAGTTGGCGTAGGACGTACGTTTTCTCCAGGGCCGACTTGCCGTTGCCGGACTCGCCGAGCACCAGCCAGTGGGGGGCGGGGAGTTGCTGGCCGTAGAGCTGGAAGGGGTCGTAGATGTAGCCCTTGCCGGAGTAGACCTCGCGGCCGATGATGACGCCCGAGTCGCCCAACCCGGGGGCGGCCGTGGGGAGATAGACCGCCTGGGCCTGGCCTGTCGAGGTGCGGACGGGGAGGCGGGTGGACTCGATCTTTCCGAAGAGGAAGGACGTGAAGGCGTCGGTGAGGACGGACAGCGGATCCCGCATCTGAGCCCTACCTCCGGATGCCGGTGGCGAACGGCAGTGTGTTCACAAACGCGCGGTGGTGTTCGCGGTCGCACCACTCCAGCTTCAGATACGACTTGCCTGCGGACGCCCTTATCGTGCGCTTGTCGCGCGCGAGGGCCTCGGGGTTGCGGGAGGAGACGGTGATGTAGCCGACGAGGTTGACGCCGGCCGCGCCGCTCGCCAGGTCCTCGCCGCGCTGGTCCATGCGGCCGTGGGCGGCCACGTCGCGGGGGTCGACGGTGCGGTTCATCTTGGCGGCGCGGGAGGCGTCGGCCTCGTCGTTCGTCTTCTCGGTCAGCATGCGCTCGATGGCGATCTCGGTGGGTTCGAGGTCCATCGTGACGGCGACCGTGCGGATCACGTCCGGGGTGTGGACGAGCAGCGGGGCAAGGAAGTTGACGCCCACCGGGGTCATCGGCCACTCCTTCACCCAGGCAGTGGCGTGGCACCACGGCTCGCGGGTCGACGACTCACGGGTCTTCGCCTGGAGGAACGTCGGTTCCATGGCGTCGAGTTCGGCCGGCCAGGCGTTGCGCTTCGTCATCGCCTGGAGGTGGTCGATGGGGTGGTCCGGGTCGTACATGGAGTGGATGAGGGATGCGAGCCGGCCCTGGCCGAGCGGCTGTCGTACGCGGATGTCGGCTTCCTGGAGGCGGGAGCAGATGTCCGTCAACTCGCGCGCCATGACGACCGCGAGGCCCGCGTCCCGGTCGAGCTTGCGGCCCGCGTGGGGGCGGGACGCGCGGGCCATCGCGTGGGCCTCGGCGGAGAGTTCGCGGTTGAAGTGCATGCAGGCGACGAGGTAGGCGCGGTGCTGCTCGCTGCTCGTGGACACCATCGACTGGAGCTGGTCGTACGACTGCTGGAGCCACGTCAGTGACTTCTCGTCGCCGCGCTGGGCGACGTCCTTGGCGTGTGCGTCCGGGTCGGCGGGCAGCGTGCGGGCGAGCATCTGGATGCGGGTGACGAAGCCGTCGCCGTTCGCCACGTGCTTCAGCAGCGTGCCGAAGCGGTCGACGAGGGCCTCCTGGTCCTCGCTGTCGCGCAGGCCGACGCCCGGGCCCTCGATCTCGATCGCCGCGGTGACCGTACGGCGGTCCGCGTGCAGGAGGACTGCGATCTCGTCGGGGCCGAAGGGGGCGGCCAGCCAGTTGATGCGGCCGATCCCGGGGGGCGGGCCGATCTCCACCTCGCGTCCGTCGAGGTGGACGCCGGCCTCCATGACGGAGGAGCGGTACGTCGTGCCGTTGCGCAGGGTTCGCTTGTAACTGCGGTTGATCTCGAACCACTTGTA
This sequence comes from Streptomyces sp. NPDC050528, assembly GCF_044457795.1. Classification (NCBI taxonomy): domain Bacteria; kingdom Bacillati; phylum Actinomycetota; class Actinomycetes; order Kitasatosporales; family Streptomycetaceae; genus Streptomyces; species Streptomyces sp. NPDC050528. Next base: position 700,205 of record NZ_JBITHH010000005.1, on the reverse strand, counting down.
GAACGTACGGCGCTTGTACGGCACGTAGACCGCCATCAGCGCGAGCATCGGGAAGCCCGTCAGGAGCACGATGCGCAGGGACAGGACGGGGACGAGGAGTCCGCTCATCATGCCGAGGAACGCGCCCACGATGATGAGCGCGATCTCGCCGGTCTCGCGATTCTTGCCGACGATCGCGTTCGGCCGGGCACGGCCGATGAGATAAGTCCGGCGGGGCGTGATCGGATGGGACAGGTGGGACTCTGTCGTCAACGCCCTTCACCTCCCGTGCGGTTGTTGCGGGCGTTGCTGGCGTGCGGGGTGTTCGCCGGGCTCTGGCGGGGTGCGGGCGCGGCGGAGGGGACGGCTCCGCCGCCGCTCGACGGGCGGCTGCTGTGGGCCGCGACGCCGCCGGAGACCGGGTTGGAGGGGCGGGCGCCGCCGCCGGACGAGGACTGGCCGCCCCCGCCGTCGTTCGTGCGGGCGCTGTGGGTCTTGATGCCCTGGGCGACCATGGTGGCCGGGGAGCTGATGACCGCGGCGGCCTTGCCCTCGGCGCCCTGCATGATGCGGTTGTTGCGGCCGCCGGCGATCTCGTCGCCGAAGCCGGGGACGAAGCGGTAGATCATCGCGCTGGCGAAGATGGCGAGCAGGATGATCGCGAGGCCGGAGACGACGGCGGAGAACGAGTCCGGGCCGTCGGCGGTGGACAGCGCGCCGGCCAGGCCCAGCACGATCACGATGACCGGTTTGACCAGGATCACCGCGATCATGATGCCGGCCCAGCGGCGGACGTGGCCCCACAGGTTCTTGTCGACGAGGCCCGCGTAGACGACGGTGCCGAGGAGGGCGCCGACGTAGAGGAGGGCGGCGCGGATGACGAGCTCCAGCCAGAGGACGCCGGCGGCGAGGATGCTGACCAGGGAGACGACGATCAGCATGATCGGGCCGCCGCCGATGTTGTTGCCCTTGGCGAGGGCGCCGGAGAAGGTGCCGAAGAAGGTGTCGGTCTGGTCGCCGGTGGTTTTCGCGAGGACTTGTGTGATGCCGTCGGTGGCGGAGACGACGGTGTACAGGATCAGGGGGGTGAACGCGGAGGCGATGACCGTGAGCCAGAGGAAGCCGATGGCCTCGGAGATCGCGGTGGTGAGGGGGACGCCTCGGACCGCGCGCTTCGCTACCGCGAGGAGCCACAGGAGGAGCGTGAGGATCGTGGACGCGGCGAAGACTACGGCGTACTGCTGAAGGAACCTGGGGTTCGTGAAGTCGACGTTCGCGGTGTCTTTTACGGCGTCGCTGAGCTTGTCGATGGTCCAGGAGGCGGCTTCGGCGCAGCCCTTTCCTAGGGAGGAGAGGGGGTCGAGGGTGTTGGTGGTGCTGGGGGCGGGGTTGGAGGTGGAACCGGCGTTGCCGGTCTCACAGATCTCCTTCGCCTTGCCGACGAGGAGCTTGCACTCCTGATCCGCCGACCCGGTGGGGGTCGGGGTCGGTGAAGGGGCCGCGACGGCGTGGGTGGCCAGCAGCACGGCGGTGGTCTGTACGGCGGTCAGGGCGGCCGCGACCTTGAGTACGCGACCCGATTTACCGGGCATAGGTGAACCCTCCGTACTCCTGGACGGCCTTGGCCATGGCGTCGGCGGTCGATGCCTTGTTGTCGCCGGGGACGGGGGCTGGGCCGTCCTGCTGGGAGAAGCTGTCGGCCTTCCAGTCGTTGTCGGCCCAGCGCAGGTGGAGCGTCAGGGTGAACCAGTCGCTGGTCACCGGGTTGGTCGAGGCCGTGCCCGTGGTGCCGTAGAGCCCGGTGCACCAGACTTCCGCCGTGGCCACGGTGTCCGAGTAGCTCGTGACCTTGGTGCCGATGGGCACCGTGCGGGAGATGTAGGTGTTGCCCGCGGTCGCGTTGCCGTTCGCATCGAGTCCGAGTTTGCTCAGGAAGTCCTTGGAGTAGGCCTGGTCGAGGCTGTTCTCCAGCGCGGTCCGCTTGTCGGCGGCGAAGACCTGCTGCACGATCTCGGTCCGCCGGGCCGGCTTGAGGATGTCGGCCGAGACGAGCACCGTCGCGTAGTTGGTCGCCGCGCTCTCCGCGCCCTGCTGTGTGTGCGCGAACCCGGCGGGAATCCCGCTCGCTTTCGTCTCCACCGGCTTCGTCCCGCTCGCCGCCGTGGAGGCCGCGTCCGGCTTCGAACCGTTCGACGTGGTGCCGTCGTTCGAGGACGACGTGCCGTCGCCGCGGTTGGCGAAGGCGATGGCGGCGATGAGGAGGACGACGACTCCGACGACCGTGACCAGGCTTTTCGAGGAGGAGGGTCTGCCGCCTCGGCGGGCGCCGCCGTAGATGTCGCCGCCGGTGCCCTGGGGGAGGCGGGTGCGGGTCTGGCCGGTGCCGCCGTAACCGCCGGAGGTCTCGTGCTCGTCTCCGGGACTCATGCCGGGTACGCCCCTTCGCCGTCGTCCAGAAAGACCTGGAAGTACGACGGTAGCCGTGCTGGTTCCCGCGCGGGCGCGGAGTGGTGACTCGACATCAGGGAAACGCAACCTCAGCCGGTGGGCACGACGGGCGGGTGGGGTGGGGAGAGGGGGGACGGGCCGGGCTCGGCTATACGGCCATGCCGTACACGATCGTGAAGAGGGTGCCGAGGGAGCCGATGATGAAGACGCCGGTCAGGCCGGCGACGATGAGTCCCTTGCCCTGTTCCGCGCTGAACGTGTCGCGGAGCGCCGTCGCGCCGATGCGCTGTTTGGCCGCACCCCATACGGCGATCCCGAGGCAGAGCAGGATGGCGACCGCCATCACGACCTCGATCATCACCTTCGCCTCGTTGCCCAGGCTGCCGAAGGGGCCCCAGTCCGGAGCGATCCCCCCGATGATGGTGTTGATGTCTCCCTTGTCGGCCGCAGAGAGCATGTAAGTCACCGCCCCTGATGGGTAGTTCCGCATCCCCTGCGGGTGCGCAGAGGTCAGGCATCATTGTCGCCGACAAAGACGCCGCGCGATGTCGACTTGGCGTCATTGATTGGCGGGTTTCGTACGAATACCCCGTACGGTCACTCTGTGTATCACGGTAGGTAACGCCGGGCAACGATTCCGGTGCGGAACCTGTCCGTGGTTTGGTCGTTAGCCCCTGATTACCCGGTGGCGTTCGCCTTGATGTTCTCATGATGAACGGGCCGCGGCTGGATGCCGCGGCCCGTTCTCCCGTGCCAGGTGTGGCCCCCACGACCCACTGTGGCACGACATGTGACTGAGGATCAGTTCAGGGTGGGGGGCAGGTCACCGTCCGTCAGTTGGCGAAGGCGGACACGCCTTCCGGGGTGCCCCAGCCGGTCGGGCCGTCGTAGCCGGTCGTGGCGGTGCAGAAGTACGACGTGGTGCAGGTGCCGTTGTTGCCGCTGGTCACGTCGTTGAGGGACGAGGTGCCCGCGTAGTCGTAGGGGTACTGCGCGGGGTAGGTGCCGCTGGCCGGGGTGCCCGCGAGGGCGTAGACGCCGGCGATGATCGGGGCGGAGACGCTGGTCCCGCCGAAGGTGTACCAGCCGGCGGTGACGCCGTAGGAGTCGTAGACGGAGACTCCGGTGGCGGGGTCGGCGACCGCGGAGACGTCGGACTCCATGCGCTTGGTGCAGCCGGTGTCGGTCTGCCAGGTGGGCTTGGCGTCGTAGGCGGAGCAGCCGGAGCCGGTGCCCTCGGTGCTGGACGTCTTCCAGACGGTCTCGGTCCAGCCGCGGGTGGTGGAGGAGGTGGAGAGCTTGGTGCCGCCGACCGCCGTCACGTACCGGGAGGTCGCCGGGTACTCGGCGCCGTAGGCACTGTCACCGGAGGAGACGGTGATGGCCACGCCCGCGTGGTTGTAGTACGAGGTGTCGTACGACGTCTGGGAGGAGGACTCGGAGCCGCCGTAGGAGTTCGAGACGAACTTGGCGCCCAGGGCGACGGCCTCGTTCTCGGCGGTGCCGAGGTTGGCGTAGCTGGCGCTGGTGGCCTCGACGAGGGTGATGTTGCACAGCGGGCAGATCGCGCTCGCCATGTCGAGGTCGAGGGAGATCTCCTCGGACCAGCCGGCGTCGCTGGTGGGGAGGGAGGTCGTGGAGCCGGTCTGACTGACCTTCTTGAAGCAGCCGTTGGCCGTCGTGCAGGCCGAGAGGCCGTAGTACGAACGGTAGGTGGCGAGGTCGGCCTCGGCGTTCGGGTCGTTGTACGCGTCGACGATCGCGATCGTCTCGCCGGAGCCGTTGGAGGCGGCGGCGGAGGTCAGGCCGTAGGCGGACCGGAGGTTGGTCGGGCTGTAGCCGGAGGGGGTCGACGCGTCGGCGGCCTTGGGGGTGATGCCGGTCTTCGCGGCCTGCATCTTCTGGAAGGCGGTGAGGCCGCCGGTGACGCGGTAGGACTTGCAGGTGAGGTCACCCGTGTGCTTGGGGGTCGCACAGGGGGTCGCGGCGTAGGTCACCGCGGTGGAGGTGGTGGCGCTCTGTGCCGCGTCCGCCTGTACGGCGGTGCCCAGGCCGGTGAAGACCAGTGCGGCGGTGGCTACGGCGGCGGACCCTATGCGGCGCCATCTACCGTGCGTGTGGGGGGAGTTGGGGGTCGTGGTACGCAAGGTGCAGCCTCCTGAGTCGGTGGAACAGGGGCGGTGCGGGTGCGTGTCGCCGGTGCGGTTTCCCCGGCCGTGGGGGGCGGCCCGCGATGACCATCTCTTGTTGAGTACGCGACAACAAGGGGCTGCTGGAATCCTGACTTCCGGCTTACCGAACAGGGTCTGGCCCTTTACCAAACCCACAGGATTCTCATGGGAGTTGGGCCCCAGGGCACCCCAGGGCATGGCGAACGGGCCGTGGCTGGCAGCCACGGCCCGTTGCACTGTGCTCCGCCGAGGGGACCCCACGTCCCCCTCTTGCCGGCGGCTCCCCGTGACCCGACGGGGAGGTCCTTGCGGATGGAGTGCGGTCAGCCGGTGAAGGCGGACACGCCCTCCGGGGTGCCCCAGCCGGTCGGGCCGTCGTAGCCCGACTTGGCGGTGCAGAAGTAACTCGTCGAGCAGGTGCCGTTGTTGCCGCTCGTCACGTCGTTCAGGGCGGAGGTGCCGGCCGCGGCGTAGGGGTACGACGCCGGGTAGTCGCTGGAGCCGGGGGTGCCGGCCAGCGCGTAGACGCTCGCGATGATCGGGGACGAGGCGCTGGTGCCGCCGTAGGTGCCCCAGCCGGTGCCGTCGGAGCCGTAGGTGTCGTAGACCGAGACGCCCGTGGCCGGGTCGGCGACCGCGGAGACGTCGGAGATCATGCGCTTGGTGCAGCCGGTGTCGGTCTGCCAGGACGGCTTCGCGTCGTACGCGGAGCAGCCGGAGCCGGTGCCCTCGGTGCTGCTCGTCTTCCACACGGACTCGGTCCAGCCGCGGGAGTTGGAGGACGTGGAGAGCTTGGTGCCGCCGACCGAGGTGACGTACTGCGAACCGGCCGGGTACTCGGCGCCGTAGGCCTCGTCGCCCGCGCTCGCGGTGATGGCGACGCCCGGGTGCTTGTAGTACGAGGTGTCGTACGACGTGTCGGAGGAGGACTCCGAGCCGCCGTAGGAGTTCGAGACGAACTTCGCGCCCAGCTTCACGGCCTCGTTCACCGCGGTGCCGAGGTTGGCGTCGCTCGCCGACTTGGCCTCGACCAGGAGGATGTTGCAGTTCGGGCAGGCGGCGCTGACCATGTCGACGTCGAGGGACTCCTCGCCGGCCCAGCCGCTGTCGGCGGTCGGGAGGGAGGTCGTCGAACCGGTCTGACTGACCTTCTTGAAGCAGCCGTTGTCCGTGGTGCAGTCCGAGAGGCCGTAGTACGAGCGGTAGGTCGCGAGGTCGGCCTCCGCGTTCGGGTCGTCGTAGGCGTCGACGATCGCGACGGTCTCGCCGGAGCCGTTGTCGGCGGCCGCGCTGGCCAGGCCGTAGGCGGACTGGATGTCCGACGGGCCGTAGCCGGTGGGGTCGTCCGAGGCGGCCTTCGGGGAGATGGTCTTGGGCGTGACGCCCTTCAGCGCGGCCTGCTTCTCCATGAAGGCGGTGGTGCCGCCGGTGACACGGAGGGCGTTACACGCGGCGAAGCCCTTCTTCGGGGTGGCGGCGCAGGCGGCCTTCTCGTACTGCACGTGGGCCTTGGCGACCTGTGCGGCGACGGTCTTGGCGGTCACCTTGTGGGGGGTGGTTGCCGCGTTCGCGTGGGCCGCGGTGCCGAGGCCTGCGAGCAGGAGGGCGGCGGTGGCGGTCGCGGCGGAGCCGAGTCTGCGCCAATTGCCGCGTATGTGGGGGGTGTTGGGGGGTGACGTACGCAACGTACAGCCTCCAGGGAGAGGTTGGCAGAGGCCTGCGGGTGGGGGGTCCACCGGTGAGGTTCCCGGTGGGGGCGGCGGCCCGCGATGACCATCTCTTGTTGAGTACGTGACAACAAGGTGGGTTCCGGAATTCTGACTTCCGCGTTACTGAAGGGGGTTGGGGGATTGCTGATCGGTGGCGGGGGGATGGGGTGGGGATGGCTCGGGCTTGACTCTCTCCACGGGATATCCACAGCGGGACGCGCGTTGACTGGGGTGGGGCGGGCGGGTTGGGGGTGGGGGTTTGGGTTGTGTGCGGGGTGCGGGTGCGATGTGGCTGGTCGCGCTCTCGCGGCGGAGCCGCATGTCGATACAGCCCCGCGCCCCTAGGGGGTTGGGGTGGGCGGGGTGAGGAGTGCGGGTGGGTGTGCCCTCGCGGCGGAGCCGCATATCGACACCGCCCTGTGTCCCTAAATCTTGCTGTTAGTTGTCGCGGGGTTTGAGGCCGTTCAGCAAGTGGTGGATCAGGGTGGGGATGTCGGAGACCGCGGCCTCTGGGGTGAGGGTGCCCTGGGCTGCGAAGGAGGCTGTGCCGTGGAGGGCGGCGCCGATGACCAGAGCGAGGGTCCAGGAGGGGCCCGGGATCATCTCGCCGCGGTTCTGGGCGTCGGTGACGATCTGTACGAACTGGGTTGTCGTGCCGTCCACCGCTGCCCGGAGCTGCTCGGAGATGTCCTCGTCGTGCTTGCGGGAGTACATGACCTCCAGCAACTCGGCGTTCGAGACCGCGAAGTGGACGTAGGTCGTGGCCAGTGCGGTGAGGCGGGCTTCCAGGGGCAGGTCGGGGTCGTCCGCGGCGGTCAGTTCTTTCGCCATGCGCTCGAAGCCGGTCAGGGCGAGGGCGTCGACCAGGGCCTGCTTGTCCTTGAAGTGGCGGCCGGGGGCCGCGTGGCTGACGCCCACGTCGCGGGCCAGTTCGCGCAGGGACAGTGCCGCGACCCCCTTCTCCAGCAGGGTGCGTTCCGCGCTCGCGAGCAGGGCGGAGCGCAGGTCTCCGTGGTGATAGGGGCGTACGGGCATGCGAACCATCGTATCCCGATGTTGACGTCGTCAGCATTGTTGTCGGCGTCACCATTGTTGTCATTGACAGCATTGTTGGCGTTGCCTACATTGGGAGGCATGGACAACACGGACAGCACCATCGGCAGTAGTAGCAAGGGCAAGGCCAAGTGGGACTTCGGGCGCATTCCCGATCTCTCCGGGCGTACCGCCGTCGTCACCGGGGCCAACAGCGGGATCGGGCGTGTGGCCGCCGTCGAGCTGGCCCGTGCGGGCGCGCATGTCGTGTTCGCCGTGCGGGACCTGGAGCGGGGGCGGGCCGCGGCGGCCGGGGTGAGCGGGAGTACGGAGGTGCGGCGGCTGGATCTCGCGGATCTGGCGTCCGTTCGGGAGTTCGCCGAAGGGTGGGACGGGCCGCTGGACCTGCTGGTCAACAACGCCGGCGTGATGCTGCTCCCCGAGCGGCGGACGCGCGACGGGTTCGAGATGCAGTTCGGCACGAACCACCTGGGGCACTTCGCCCTCACGAACCTGCTGCTGCCGCACATCACCGACCGGGTGGTGACCGTCTCCTCCGGCGCGCACCGGATGGGCGACGGCTTCATCCACTTCGAGAACCTGAACCTGGACGGCATCTACGCCCCGCAGCGCGCGTACTCCCAGTCCAAGCTCGCCAACCTGCTCTTCACCCTCGAACTCCAGCGCAGGCTCACGGAGTCGGGCTCGCGCGTCCGTTCCCTCGCGGCCCACCCGGGCTGGGCGGCGACCAACCTCCAGAGTCATACGACGAACCCGGTCACCCGCGCCCTCATGGCCGTCGGCAACAAGGTCGTGGCCCAGGACGACAAGGGCGGCGCCCTGCCGACCCTCTTCGCGGCGACCCAGGATCTTCCCGGCGCGAGTTACGTCGGTCCGAGCGGGCCGATGGAGATGCGCGGGGCGCCGACGCTGGTCGGGCGGAGCGCGGCGGCGAGTGACGTGGCGGCGGCGAAGCGGCTGTGGGAGGCGTCCGAGGGGCTTACGGGTGCGGTGTTCCCGCTGGTGGCCGCCTCGCGCTAACTCCAGGTGCGGGCTTGGGTGTTGAAGACCTCGGGGGTGCTGTGCACCGGCAGGACGCAGAGCAGGTGGCCGCCGGGTGCGCGTAGGACGCGGCACTCCAGCCAGCGGGCGGTCTGCGTCGCGCCGAGGGCCAGCAGGCGGGCCGTTTCCGCCGCTACGTCGTCTGTCTCGATGTCGATGTGGAAGCGCGGGTTGGGGTCGTCGATCGACTGAACCGCCGTTACCAGGCCGGGAATTGCCTCGTGGAGCGTGGTGAACTGCTCCTCGCCGGGGACCGGTTCAGCGGGAGCGCCCAGTGCCGCCGACCAGAAGGCCGCCGCTGCGGCGGCCTCCGGGGCGGGGGTGTCGATCAGGAGGGCGAAGACGCGGCTTCTATGCATCCGGCCCGATTCCCTTGGTTTCCGGGGGTGTTGTGCCCTCCACTCCCTCCACTCCCTCCACTCCCTCCACGAAGTGGTCGAACTCGCCTGCCTGTACGCCGAGTACGAAGGCGTCCCACTTGCGGCGGTTGGTGGTGACGACGTTCTCCGGGTCGCTGGTCTCGCGGATGTAGACCGGGGCCTCGCCGTCGTCCCCGGCGCCGAAGGCGATCTCGATCCACGGGCCCGGGCCCGTCGCGTCCGGTGGGGCGGCTCGTTCCCAGGTGAGGTCGGGGGGGATGTCAGACAAGGGGTTTCCTTCGTCGGGTGCCGGGGAGACGTCGAGTATCGCGCAGGAGAGGCGGGAGGGACGGACGGACAGTACGGTGGACTGACCGCCGGACCAAGCGTCGACTTGAGCGCGAACGCGCTGTTCACAGCGAAATTTCAGTAAACGTCGACGTCCTTTCTCACCTTCGTGGGACAGAGTGGGGCCCGATGAAGCGCAGCTCACGCATCTCCCGTTCCGCTCGCCTCGCGGGCAACCGCAGGTACGCGCTGTTCGTCGCCGTGGTGACGCTGGCGCTGACCTCGGCTTCTGTGGCGACCGCCGACGACGGTCCCGGGCCCTTCGGGGTGACCACCGTGACCGAGGTGAGCAAGCAGAGCCTGCGGGTCGGCGCCCTGTTCGGGGCGGCCCACGCCACCAGCCTGGCCGGCGGGCACCACTGCACCGCGTCCGTGGTGCACAGCGCCGGGCACAACCTCATCGTCAGTGCGGCCCACTGCCTGGACGGCGACCCCGGTGACGTGTTCGTGCCGGGCTACCGGGACGGCAAGGCGCCGTACGGGGTGTGGAAGGTCGAGCAGCGGTTCCTGCCGGACGGGTGGTCCAAGGGGCAGGCCGAGGACAGCGACATCGGGTTCGCCACGCTCGTCGAGGTCGGCGGTAAGAACATCGAGGACGTGGTCGGGGCCGACCGGTTCACCACCGGGACGGAGACCGGGGCCACGGCGGTCACCGTCACCGGGTATCCCTCCGCCACCGACCAGCCCATCAGCTGCACCAACAAACCCACCCAGCACAGCAGCACCCAGCAGCGCATCGACTGCCCCGGCTTCACCGGCGGCACCAGCGGGAGTCCCTGGGTGAACGGGGACCAGCAGGTCGTGGGGGTCATCGGCGGGCACGAGCAGGGCGGGCTGACGCCGGACATCTCGTACAGCGTGGTGTTCGGGAAAGAGGCGGCCGAGCTGTACAAGGACGCGACGAGTGACGTGTCGTAGGACGACCGACTCGTAGCAGGGCCGCTGGTCCGTAGTCGTATGGATCGTCCGTATTGAGGTGCTGTAAGGCGCGGTGTGCGGTGGGCGCGAGTCGTTGAATACGCGTCAGATGTGGCGGAAGCACGGCGAAATGCCGCCACCCTCCCCGGAAATGGCCTTGAACAGGGCTGTCATGGGGGAGGGTTGAGCCGTGCGAAAAGTATGGGTGGCCGGTGGGGTCGCGGCTGGGCTGGGGCTCAGCTTTGTGATGCTGCTCGTCGTCGGGGTCTACCTCGTCGCCGGGAACCTCGTGAACGGGGCCGGCGGCGGGAGCGTCGCGCTCGCCAAGGGCGCGGTGCCGACGGCGTATTCGGCGCTCGTGCAGAAGTGGGGCAACCTCTGTCCCGCCCTCAACCCCGCACTGCTCGCCGCCCAGCTGTACCAGGAGAGCGGGTTCAACCCGAACGCGAAGAGCCCGGCGAAGGCCGAGGGGATAGCGCAGTTCATCCCCGGGACCTGGGCCACGCACGGGATCGACGGCAACGGCGACGGCGTACGCAACGTATGGGATCCGAATGACGCGATTCCGTCGGCCGCGACCTACGACTGCGAGCTCGCCTCGTATGTGAAGGACGTGCCGGGGAACCAGACCGCGAACATGCTCGCCTCGTACAACGCGGGGGCGTACGCGGTCATCAAGTACGGGGGCGTGCCGCCGTACTCCGAGACCAAGAACTACGTGAAGACGATCACGACGCTCTCGCAGAGCTTCGCCGCGCCCGTCAGCCGGGTCGATCCCTCCGAGCAGGCCGCGACCGCGATCACGTACGCGCAGAGCAAGCTCGGTACGCCGTATCTGTGGGGCGGGAACGGTACGGCCGACCAGGACGGGCGGTTCGACTGCTCGGGGCTGACCAAGGCCGCGTTCGCGAGTGCGGGGATCACGCTGCCGCGTGTCGCGAACGATCAGTACAACGCCGGGCCGCATCCGCAGCGGGCCGAATTGTTGCCGGGAGATCTGGTGTTCTTCTCGGACGACCTGACCAATTCCCGGGCGATCCGGCATGTGGGGATTTATGTCGGCGGCGGGTACATGATCGACGCACCCCGGACGGGTGCTGTGATCCGGTTCGACCCCATTGACACCCCCGATTACTTCGGTGCGACCCGGGTCACCGAAGATGGCGCGAAAGCACTCCCCACGACGGTGTGAACCGAGCGTGAACCCACCCCCTGAGCTGCGGCGATGAGTCTCTCTTCGATAACGTCTGAGTGATCATTCGGTGGATGGTGGAACGTATTAAGCGGGACCGTGCGTTCCTGTTCAGTAATGCGCACGAGAGATGCGCCCGGAACTACGACGAAGGAGCCGCAGCACCATGGCTGTACTCGCCGAATCCGGGTCCAACCCCGACGTCGATCTGCTCTACGACATCAATGGGCTAGCCAAGGACGCGCCGCACTGGTTCGACCGGGGCGTGTCGTTCGTCGGGGAGTACGGGTTGCTCGTCGCGATGGTGTTGCTCGTGGTGTGGTGCTGGTGGTCTGTGCGGCGGCGTGGGGGTGAGGACTCCGCGGTGTCTGTGGCCGGGCTCGTGTGGGCGCCGCTGGCCGCTGCGCTCGCTGTCCTCGTGAACGTACCCATACGCGGGTTCGTGGAGCGGCCCCGGCCCTTCCTCGACCACACCGGGCTGGATGTTCTCGTCTCCGGCAAGACCGACTTCTCGTTCGTGAGTGATCACGCGACGATCACCATGGCGATGGGGGTCGCGTTGTTCGTGGCGGATCGGCGGTTCGGGCTGGTGGGGATCGGGCTCGCGTTGGTCGAAGGGTTTTGCAGGGTCTACATGGGCGTGCACTATCCGACTGACGTGATCGGTGGGTTTGCGCTGGGTACGGCTGTTGCTCTGCTGCTTTCGCCGGTTGCCATGGCTTTGCTTACGCCGGTGCTCAAGGCTGTTGAGGGGTCGGCTTGGGGTGGGTGGCTGGTTCGGTCGGGTGGTGCTCGGGGGGTTGGGCGGGATGCGGTGATTCCGGGGGCGCGGGCTGAGGCGGCCGGTACGGAGGAGCGGGACCTCGCTGCTTGAAGGTTCCGGGGGCTGGTTTTTCGGGTGCGGGTGCGTTGTGGCTGGTCGCGCAGTTCCCCGCGCCCCTAAAAACAACGGGCGTCTGCGGGACCGGAGCCGATATCGCACCCCTTTGTTTCTCCCCCCTACAACCCCTGCGGGTACGTGAAGAAGTGACCGGGGTCGTACTGCTTCTTCAGCGTCGCCAGGCGGGTTGAGGCGTCGCCGTAGTACGCCTTGCGCCAGTTTGTGAGGGTGGGGTCTGTGTAGTTCTGGTAGGCCGCGCCGGAGGCGTAGGGCTTCATGGCGTTGTGGAAGGACGTCAGCCAGGACTGGGCTGAGGTGCCGGCCGTGCCGGAGGGCCAGGAGACTATGTACTGGGCCAGCATGCGGGAGCGGCGGTGGACGAAGGCCGTTGCCGTGGGGGAGACGCGGTTGACCGCGCCGCCGAGGGCCGTCAGGGCGATGTCGCCGGCGTTGCCGCGGACCGCCTTCAGCTGGTTGAGCATCGTCTGGATGCCCGTGGCCGAGATCGAGCGGTCGAAGAAGTCGGAGCGGCCTACGTAGGTCTCCCGAGCCAGTGCGCCCTGCGGGGAGCGGCCGGGAGTCGAGCCGGGCAGGTGGCACTGGGCGTCCGTCGAGAAGGATGAGCAGCCCGCGTACGCGTTCATCGACTCCTCGTACGTGTGCCGCTTCAGCGAGACGCTCGACGCGTTGCCGCCGACCAGGTGGGCCAGCTTGTCGACCGCGTTCTGGAGTTCGTTGTAGGTGCCGAGGGAGAAGCAGGCGACTGAGACCTTCGGGGTGCCGCCGGGGGTGTTCGTGAGGTGGCAGGAGGACCAGATCTCGTCGGGTTGGTCCGGGCCCCACTCCTGCCAGGCCTTCACCACGGCCGCCGCCATCGACGAGGGCCAGGTCAGATAGCCCGATACGGCCTGGGGCGCGGGGTGGGTCTTGAACTGCAGCTCGGTCACGACGCCGAAGTTGCCGTTGCCCGCGCCGCGCAGTGCCCAGAACAGGTCTTTGTTCTCCGTGGAGTTGGCGACCACCTGCTTGCCGTCCGCCGTGATCAGCGTGGCCTGGGTGAGGCTGTCGCAGGTCAGGCCGTACGCCCGGGAGACCACGCCGTGGCCGCCGCCGAGGGTGAGGCCGGAGACGCCGACCGTGGGGCAGGAGCCGGCGGGGATCGTCACGCCCTTCGCGGCCAGGCCCCGGTACACGTCGATCAGCTTGGAACCGGCGCCGACGACCGCGCTGGAGCCGCTCGCCCGGATCTTGTTCAGCTTGGACACGTCGAGGATGAGGCGGCCGTCGCCGGAGGAGTAGCCGGCGTAGGAGTGGCCGCCGTTGCGGATCGCGACGCGGATGCTGTGGGCGCGGGCGTAGGAGAGGACCGAGCGGATGTCGTCGGGGTTCGCGACGTACGCCACCGCGGCCGGCTTCAGGGAGTCGAAGCGGGTGTTGTAGAGCTGGTGGGCCGTCTTCCAGGAGGCGTCACCGGGGCGGACCAGGGTGCCGTCCAGCTCACGGGCCAGGGCGGCCCAGTTGGCGGCGGCCGCCGCGGTGGTGGTGCGCAGGCCGGAGGTGCTCGTCGAAGTGGAGGCGTTGGTCGCCGTCGCGGACGTGTCACCGCCGCCGGTGTTCTTGCCGTTGCACGCGGTGGTTGCGACCGCCGCTATCGCGGCCACGCCGCCGCCTATGAACGAACGCCGTTCCATTTCGCCTCCTGTGGGGTTCCGTCAAGTGAGATACGGGTCGGACCCCACAAGTTCTCGTGCGCATGTCACAGGTTCGGAACAGGCAGATGCCCCGTGGCATCCGTCCTGGCCTGGCTTCTCGCCCGTCTCGCCGGCCCGCGCCAGCCACAGATGCAGCGGGCGAAGCAGAAGGGGCCCTGCTCGACCGTCGTCGTGCGATGTTCGGGATGTACCGGGGGAGCCTGTCGTTCGTCCTGCTGCGCCACATCGACCACGGTACCGAGTCCGGGTAAAGCGCCCGTATGGCGGTCGCGCGACGCCCCTAGGGCGGTTGTACGGCCGCGACGACGCGTGACGGGCCCATCTACCCGTCGTTAAGCGGAACGACAGGGCCCGTGACGACGTACGGGGGTACGGCAGGCTATGGAGCGGCAGCAGAGGCGCGCGGGCGGAGCGGTCGTCGCGGCCGGACTCATGGTCGGGGTCTGCGTCGGTACCGGTGCGTGCAGTGCCGGTGACGGGGCGGCGACCGCGGACGCGCGCGGCGGCGGGGACGCGGTCGCGGTGGTGCGGCGGGCGGCCGACTCCCTTGTGGCGGCAGGGAGTTCACAGGCCCGTACGTCCATGGAGATGGCCACCGGCGGCACCCGCGTGACCATCCGCGGCGAGGGCGTCTACGACTTCCGCCGCCAACTCGGCCGGTTGAAGGTGCAGTTGCCGCAGGACCCGGCCGGCGCCAGCGAACACCGGCCGATCACCGAACTCCTCGCGCCGGGCGCCCTGTTCATGAAGAACCGGGGCGCCGGGGTGCCCGCCGACAAATGGGTACGGGTCGACACCGGGACGCTCTCCGACGGCAACCTCGTGACCGGCGGGGCCACCGACCCGTACGCCGCCGCCGAGTTGCTGCGCGGGACGACTGCCGCGACGTATCTCGGGAAGACGGAGGTGGCCGGGGCCTCCGTGCGTCACTATCGGGGGGTCGCCGATCTCGCCGTCGCCGCACGGAGCGCGTCGGCGGGGAACGAGGCGGCTCTGCGGTCGGCGGCGAAAGGGTTCGCCACTGCCCGGGTGCCCTTCGACGTCTACCTCGACGACCAGGGGCGCGTCCGCAAGCTGGGGCAGCGGTTCAGCTTCGTGAACGGGCAGCGCCACAACCCGGTGGCGGTCACCTCGACGACGCTGCTGTACGACTTCGGGGCCCCCGTGGACGTACGGCTTCCGGCGTCGAAGGACATCTACGCCGGGCAGATCGCCGAGAAGTGACGTGAAACGATCGGTGTGCGGCGGTGTATCGGTCGGTGTGGGGTGGCGTATCGGTCGGTGTGGGTCGGGGTGAGGACTAGCCCGTCCGTGCCATGCGCGTTGTGTAGACCGCTCCCTACTCTAGGAAGTCGGTGACGGCAGAGAAGAGGTGATGCACGTGGCTCCGGTCGGCGGTACGGCAGTTCAGGACCACGTGGCCCTCGCCGAGATCGAGCTGTGCGGAGACCTGATCATCGCGGCCTCGGCCGCCGAGGACCGGCTCAGCCTGGAGAGCATCGATGAGGTGCTGAAGGTCGCCGAGGAGCGGGATGCCCCCGGCGGATCCAGGCGTTAGGTGCGGAGGAGCCGGGCGATCGCCTTCGTCGCCTCGTCGACCTTCGCGTCGATCTCCTCGCCGCCCTTGACCGCCGCGTCGGCGACGCAGTGCCGCAGGTGTTCCTCCAGGAGCTGCAGCGCGAACGACTGCAGGGCCTTCGTGGAGGCGGACACCTGGGTGAGTATGTCGATGCAGTAGACGTCCTCGTCGACCATGCGCTGCAGACCGCGGATCTGGCCCTCGATCCGGCGCAGGCGCTTGAGGTGCTCGTCCTTCTGCTTGTGGTAACCGTGCGTGACCGGGCCCGGGGCCGCTTCGAGGGCCGGTTCGGAGGGCGCTGCCGTCGCGTCGGCCCCGGTGGTCGTCATCGCGTCCGTCGCGTCCATCACGTCCTCCAGACATATACCCCTAGTGGGTATATCGTAACGAACTTTGCTGGGTATAGGGCCCTTGGTACGCCCCCGTGCGGATCACTGTGCCTGATGGGCGACACTGGGGGACGGCCCATTAGCCGTGGCCGGATGATGCACTTAGCATCAGCCTGACCGAAACCCATGCTTCCCGAGGACCCCTTGTGCGCTTTCGTCTGACCCCCAGGGAGACGAGCTTCTACGACATGTTCGCCGCGTCCGCGGACAACATCGTCACGGGCTCGAAACTCCTCATGGAACTGCTCGGGGCGGACACCGCCGGCCGGGCCGAGATCGCAGAGCGTATGCGGGCCGCGGAACACGCCGGTGACGATGCCACGCACGCGATCTTCCACCAGTTGAACTCCTCCTTCATCACGCCCTTCGACCGCGAGGACATCTACAACCTCGCTTCCTGCCTCGACGACATCATGGACTTCATGGAGGAGGCCGTCGACCTGGTCGTCCTCTACAACGTGGAGGAACTGCCCAAGGGCGTCGAGCAGCAGATCGAGGTGCTGGCGCGGGCGGCGGAGCTCACCGCCGAGGCCATGCCGAATCTGCGCACGATGGACAACCTCACCGAGTACTGGATCGAGGTCAACCGGCTGGAGAACCAGGCCGACCAGATCCACCGCAAGCTGCTCGCCCAGCTCTTCAACGGCAAGTACGACGCCATCGAGGTGCTGAAGCTCAAGCAGATCGTGGATGTGCTGGAGGAAGCGGCGGACGCGTTCGAGCACGTGGCGAACACGGTGGAGACCATCGCCGTCAAGGAGTCCTGACCTCTCCATGGACACCTTCGCTCTGGTCGTGACCATTCTGGTCGCGCTCTTTTTCACGTACACGAACGGTTTCCACGACTCCGCCAACGCCATCGCTACGTCGGTCTCGACCCGGGCGCTGACTCCGCGCGCGGCGCTGGCGATGGCCGCCGTGATGAATCTCGCCGGTGCGTTTCTCGGTTCCGGGGTCGCCAAGACCGTCAGCGAGGGGCTGATCGAGACGCCCGAGGGGTCGAAGGGGATGGGGATCCTCTTCGCCGCGCTGGTCGGTGCGATCACGTGGAACCTGATCACCTGGTACTTCGGGCTGCCGTCGTCGTCCTCGCACGCGTTGTTCGGCGGGATGGTGGGGGCCGCGCTCGCGGGCGGTACGGATGTTATCTGGCACGGGGTCGTCGACAAGATCATCGTACCGATGTTCGTGTCGCCGGTGGTCGGGCTGGTCGGCGGTTATCTGGTGATGACGGCGATCATGTGGATCTTCCGGAAGTCGAACCCGCACAAGGCGAAGCGGGGGTTCCGGATCGCGCAGACCGTGTCCGCGGCGGGGATGGCTCTCGGGCACGGTCTTCAGGACGCGCAGAAGACCATGGGTGTCGTGGTGATGGCGCTGGTGATTTCCGGCCACTCGACGTACGGCGATCCGATTCCGGTGTGGGTGAAGATCGTCTGCGCGTTGATGTTGTCGCTGGGGACGTACGCGGGTGGGTGGCGGATCATGCGGACGTTGGGGCGGAAGATCATCGAGTTGGATCCGCCGCAGGGGTTCGCTGCGGAGACGACCGGGGCGGCGATCATGTTCACCACCGCCTATCTCTTCAAGGCGCCGGTGTCGACTACGCATGTCATCACCTCGGCGATCATGGGGGTCGGGGCGACGAAGCGGGTCAATGCTGTCCGGTGGGGGGTTGCCAAGAACATCGTGATGGGGTGGTTCATTACGATGCCGGCGGCGGCGATCGTGGCGGCGTGTTCGTTCTGGGTCGTTGACCTGGCGTTTCTGTAGGCCGCGCCCCTGTATGCCGGGGGCTGCGCCCCCTGGCCTCCCGCTTTCCCGCCCACCCACCCGACTCGGTTGGTCGAGAGGTGAGCGGTTCAGGACGCCTGGGGCAGGGGGCGGCTGACTTCCTGGCCTACCGAGTCGGGCGGACGGGTGGGGAAACGCGCTGAGGCGCCGAGTGCCGTGTGATTCGGGCGGACGGGTGGGGAAACAGGTACAGACGCCGGCATCGCGTGACCAGGGCGACTTGGATCGTTCACCTCTTGGCGGACCGTAAACGGGTGGGTGGGCGGGAAAACACGCTGAGATGCCGGGTACTGCGTGATCTCGGGTGGCTGGAGTCGGTCACCTCTTGGCCCACCGAGTCGGGCGGGTGGGTGGGCAAGCAGCCAAACGAACGGGCCCGCCCCCGGGAGCCAGGGGCGGGCCCTTTTCGTCCTCGCGGTGGCACCGCCATGCAGCACCGCGAGGGGTTCAGGAGAGGAACGGCTCGGCTCGGTTTAGCCGAAGCGGCCCGAGATGTAGTCCTCCGTGGCCTGGACCGACGGGTTGGAGAAGATGCGCTCCGTGTCGTCGATCTCGATCAGGCGGCCGGGCTGGCCGACCGCCGCGAGGTTGAAGAAGGCCGTACGGTCCGAGACACGCGCCGCCTGCTGCATGTTGTGCGTCACGATGACGATCGTGAAGCGTTCCTTCAGCTCGCCGATCAGGTCCTCGATCGCGAGGGTGGAGATCGGGTCCAGGGCCGAGCAGGGCTCGTCCATCAGCAGCACCTTCGGTTCCACCGCGATCGCCCGCGCGATGCACAGTCGCTGCTGCTGGCCGCCCGACAGACCCGAACCGGGCTTGTTCAGGCGGTCCTTGACCTCGTTCCAGAGGTTCGCGCCCTTCAGCGACTTCTCCACGACGTCGCTCAGTTCGCTCTTCTTGTAGCTGCCGTTCAGGCGCAGACCCGCCGCCACGTTGTCGAAGATCGACATCGTGGGGAACGGGTTCGGGCGCTGGAAGACCATGCCGATCTCACGGCGTACCGACACCGGGTCGATGCCGTGGCCGTAGAGGTCCTCGTCGTCCAGGAGCACCTTGCCCTCGACGCGGCCGCCGGACGTCACCTCGTGCATGCGGTTGAGCGTGCGCAGGAACGTCGACTTGCCACAGCCGGAGGGGCCGATGAAGGCCGTCACCGAGCGGGGCTCGACCGTCATCGAGATGTCTTCGATTGCCTTGTGGGAGCCGTAGAAGGCGGTGAGCCCACTTACGTCGATTCGCTTGGACATGTCTACTTCACTTCCAGACTTCAGAACGGTCGCTGAGGGGGTTCCGTCCGGCCGTGGCCGGATGTTGTCGCCTTAGCGACCGGCCTTGGGGGCCTTCCAGCGGGCGATGCCGCGGGCCACCAGGTTGAGGATCATCACGAAGGCGATGAGGGTGAGCGAGGCAGCCCAGGCACGGTCGTAGGCCGCGCCCGCGCCCGCGCTCTGCGCGAACTGCTGGTAGATGTACAGCGGAAGCGACGCCTGCGCCCCGTGGAACGGGTCGTTGTTGATGAACGGGTTGCCGAACACCAGCAGCAGCACGGGCGCCGTCTCACCGGCGATACGGGCCACCGACAGCATGATGCCGGTGGTGATGCCGCCGATCGCGGTCGGGAGGACGACCTTGAGGATCGTGCGCCACTTCGGGATGCCGAGGGCGAGCGACGCCTCGCGCAGCTCGTTCGGTACGAGCTTCAGCATCTCCTCGGTGGAGCGGACCACGACCGGCATCATCAGGATGGCCAGGGCGCAGGAACCGGCGAAGCCGAAGGGCTCCATGTCCCACATGAGCATCAGGGACAGGATGAACAGACCCGCGACGATCGACGGGATGCCCGTCATGACGTCGACGAAGAAGGTGACCCACTTGGAGAGGGCGCCGCGTCCGTACTCGACCAGGTAGATCGCGGTGAGGACACCGATCGGGGCGCCGATCAGGGTGGCGAGGCCGACCTGCTCCAGGCTGCCGATGATGGCGTGGTAGATACCGCCGCCGGGCTCGGAGTCGGCGACCACACCCATCGAGTGGGTCAGGAAGTAGATGTCGAGGACCTTCACGCCGCGCGAGATCGTCGTCCACAGGAGCGAGACGAGCGGGACGACGGCGAGGAGGAACGCGACCCAGACCAGGCTGGTCGCGACCCGGTCCTTGGCCTGGCGGCTGCCCTCGACGCGCGAGGCGATGACGTACGTACCGATGACGAAGAGGATCGCCGCGATCAGACCCCACTGGATCTTGCTGTCGAGGCTGCCGACCAGTCCGATGAGGACGGCCAGGACGATGGACCCGCCGGCGATCGCGTACGGCGACCACCTGGGAAGGGTCGCGCCCTGCAGGGTGCTCGCGGGCTTGTCCGCTACGGCTGCGTTGCTCATGCGTTGGCCCCCGAGTACTCCGCGCGGCGGGCGATGATGAGCCGGGCCGCGCCGTTGACCAGCAGGGTGATGACGAACAGGACGAGACCGGAGGCGATGAGCGCGTCCCGGCCGTCCGCCGTCGCCTCGCTGAACTTGCTGGCGATGTTCTGGGCGAAGGTTCCGCCGCCCGGGTTGAGCAGGCTGGCGTGGATGATGAAGTCGGGGGAGAGCACGGTGGCGACGGCCATCGTCTCGCCGAGCGCGCGGCCGAGACCGAGCATCGAGGCGGAGATCACGCCGGAGCGGCCGAAGGGCAGCACCGACATGCGGATGACCTCCCAGCGCGTGGCGCCGAGGGCGAGGGCCGCCTCCTCGATCATCTGCGGGGCCTGGCGGAAGACCTCACGGCTCACGTTGGTGATGATCGGCAGGATCATGATCGCGAGCAGGATGCCGACGGTGAGCATCGAGCGGGGCGCGCCTTCGTCCCAGGAGAAGATCCCGGTCCAGCCGAAGTAGTCGTTGAGCCACCCGAAGAGCCCGACCATGTGCGGTACGAGGATCAGGGCGCCCCACAGGCCGTACACGATGGACGGTACGGCGGCCAGCAGGTCGATCACGTAGGAGACCGGGCCGCGGAGCTTGCGCGGGGCGTAGTGCGTGGTGAAGAGGGCGATGGCGACCGCGACCGGGACCGCGATGACCATGGCGATGATCGAGGACACCACGGTGCCGAACGCCAGGACGGCGATGCCGAACTTCGGCGGCAGCAGGTTGGTGTTCCACTCGAAGGTGGTGAGGAAGTTCGCGTGGTCCTTGCTGATCGCGAGCGAGGCGCGATAGGTGAGGAAGACCGCGATCGCGGCCATGATCACCAACAGCAGGATGCCCGACCCGCGGGAGAGACCGAGGAAGATCCGGTCACCGGGTCGGGTGGCGCCGCGGGCTGCGCGCTTCTGCGCCGCGACTGAGGGTTCGGGGGTGGGGGGCGGTGCTTCTTCAGGGTTCTTTGTCGATATATCCATCGGGATTCTCCGGTCTGCGGGTCCACACGTGCTGTGTGCGGTCCGTGGCGGCGGTGCACCGGACGGTGCGGCCGGGTCCCTGGTCCGGGACCCGGCCGCACACTCGGACTAGCTGATGCTCGCGATGGTGCTGCGAACCTTGGCGATGATCGCGTCGGGGATCGGCGCGTAGTCGATGGTGCTGAGGACCTTCTGGCCCTCCTCGCTGGCGATGTAGGTGAGGAACGCCTTCGTCGCGGGCAGCGTGTCGGCCTTGTTGCCCTTGTCGCAGACGATCTCGTACGTCACCAGGGTGATCGGGTACGCGCCCTCGGCCTTGGTGTTGTAGTCCAGCTGCAGCTTCAGGTCGTTGCCGGTGCCGACGATCTTGGCGGCGGCGATGTCCTTGGTGGCGCTGTCGGTGCTGGGCGCGACCGGGGCCGAGGCGCCGGTGTTGATGCTGACGGCCTTGACGCCGTCACCGACGTAGGAGAGCTCGAAGTAGCCGATGGCGCCGGAGGTCTGCTTGACCCCGGCGGCCACGCCCGCGGAGCCGGCCGCCGACTGGCCGCCCTTGGCCTGCCAGGCCTTGCCGCCGGAGTACTTCCAGTTGGCGGGGGTGGTGGCGATCAGGTACTTGGTGAAGTTGTCCGTGGTGCCGGACTCGTCCGAGCGGTGGAACGCCTGGATCTTGAGGTCGGGCAGCGTGGCGGACTTGTTCAGCGCCTTGATGGCCGGGTCGTTCCACTTGGTGATCTTGCTGTCGAAGATCTTCGCGAGCGTCGGGGCGTCCAGGACCAGGTTGTCGACACCGGGGACGTTGTAGCCGAGCGCGATCGGGCCGCCGACCATCGGGAGGTCGATGCCCTGGCCGCCGGAGCAGACCTTCTTGGAGGCGGTGACCTCTTCGGGCTTCAGCGCGGAGTCGGAACCGGCGAAGGCCAGCTGACCCTGGTTGAAGGAGGTGACACCGGCGCCGGAGCCGCCGCCCTTGTAGTTGATCTGGACGCCACAGGCCTGGCTGAAGGCCTTGACCCACGCGTCGATCGCGTTCTTCTGCGCGGACGAGCCGTCGGCGAGGAGCTGCTGGCCCTTCTTCGCCGTACCGCAGTTGGCGGAGCTGGCGTTGGCCGTCGACGAGCTGCTGCTGCTCGAGGAGCCGCCGTTGTCGTCCGAGCCGCACGCCGTGAGGGCCAGGGCGCCGGAGACGGCGAGAGCACCGAGGGTGAGGGCCCGCCGGTTCATGCGCTGAAGCTTCACTTGAAAGAGTTCCTTCCGAGAGCCGCCGTCCTGAATTACGGCGGCGTGCGAAGACGTGGGTGACGCGGGTAGCGACCCCCAGGTCGCGGCTCGCATCGCGTAAGGCCGAAATTAGGCAGAACAGGTGAAGGCGCCTATGGGCATAAGTGAACGGAGGGTGAACCCCTGTGGGCGGTGCGGTTAGGTCACGGAACGCTCACGTCGAGGACACGAGCTGATTCCGGACTATGCCAGGCTCGGCGGGCCCGGAAGCGCGTCCACGAACGGGCGTTCCCCCGGCTGGGTGAGGGACCTGCTCCGGCCGCCCGTTCGCAACGTAACGCGAGGTGGGCGGCGCGGCACCCGCGGGACGGCGGGCACAATTCGCTCGCCTCGCGGTGTCATGGGCACGTAGATTCACGGCGTTCCTGGAGGTGAGGCCGTGGCCACGTACGGCTCGATACTGATTCCCCTGCCGCTCCAACAGGCGGCCCCCGTTCTGCGCGAGGTCTGCGCGGCCGCCTACGCGGCGCCCGCCGGGCCGGGATTCTGCCTCGTCCACCCTGACCGGTTCATCGACGGCAACGGCGTCTTCTCGCTCGCCGGGCCGGCCAGTACCGCCTTGGACGTTCCGGTGCTGGCCGCCTTCCAGTACGACGGTGACAGGCTGGAGCTGGAGGTCTGGCGGGACGGGGTCCGTGCCTACCGCTACGACTCCTGGCCGGGCATCCGGGACGACGAGCCCGCCGACGGCACACCCGCGGACGCGGACCCCGCCGCGTTCCTGGACTTCGCCGCCGGGCCCGTGGACGGGTACCGGCTGGCCTGCGCGCTCGCGGACATCCCGCTCGACGAGATGGACATGGACGTCGACGGGGAGCCGGGGTACGTCTGGGCGCAGGACCTGCACTGGGACGTGCTGGGGGCGCTCGGCCACCCGGACCCGGTGATCGGCCGCGCGCAGCGGGACCACTGCCACTTCGGGCGCGCGCCGAAGATACTCGCGGAGCTGCTGGAGAGCGGAGAGCTCGTCGTCCTGGGCCCGGCCGGAAGCCGCGACGACACCCCCTAGCCGGGCGGGTCCTCGTCGGTGCCGATGGCCATGAGGGCGAGGGAGATCAGGTCCCGGTCCCGTTCGTAGGAGAGGTGTTCGTGGGCCTCGTCCGGGGTGAGCCAGCGCAGTACGTCGACCTCGTCGTTCGGGGTGAAGGCTCCGTCGGTCGCCTCCGCCGCCCAGTAGCGGACCTCTTTGGGGCGCCCATGATGGTCGAGGTACTGGGCCGACGGCAGCCTGGTCCCCAGCCGGCACGCGAAGCCGGTCTCCTCCAGCACCTCGCGGCGGGCCGCCTCCTCGAACGTCTCGCCCCGCTTGAGCTTGCCCTTGGGCCACGACCAGTCGCCCCATTTGGGCCGGTGGACCAGCGCCAGTTCGAGGGCTCCGGCGGCCGGGCGGCGCCACAGGACGCAGCCGGCCGCCTGGACGGTGGTGTCGTGCGTGGAAGTCACTGGTCGTTCACCGTCTCCTCCGTGCGGGTTCGTTCAGGGCGTCAGGGGGTGCCCACCGCCTGCTTCTGCCACGACTGCTGAAAGGCGAAGCGGGCCGCCTCCACCTCGTGGCGCTGGTCGGCGTGCAGCACGCCGAGCGCGTAGGCGGTCGCCGGGGCGATCCGCGGGGTGCGGGCCGCCGACGCGGCGGCGGCCGCCGCCTCCGAGGCGTCCCGGTGCAGATTGAGGGCCTGGCCTGCCGTCAGCAGGCGTACGTCCGTCGGCGCGCCGTCCCCGTGCAGGACCTCACTGGCGTAGCGGTGCAGCCGCAGCAGCAGCCGGACCTGGTGCCAGGGGCCGTCCTGGGGGTGCGGGGCGGGGTCGGGGGAGAGGCCGTGGATGAGGGCCTCCGCGTTGTACGGGTGCCCGGCGGTGACCAGCGGCAGCGCGGTGACCGCGTCGGTGAGGCGCTCCCCGGCGGCGGCGGCCAGCGGGCGCAGGTCGGCCGTGCCCGCGCCCGGGGTCAGCGGGACCTCGCTGGCGAGTACGGCGACCCGGTCGGCGACCGCGTGGAAGCGGGAGGAGCCGAGGGCCTGGAGGGCGGAGGAGTGGGCCCGGGTCCGGGCCAGGGTGAGCTGGCGCTCCAGCAGGGCGCCCGCCTTCGCCGCGCCCACGGTGAGGTTGCCGCGCTCGGCGGTGGCCGTGGGCGTCACGGCCGGTCCGGTGCCGGGACCACGGCCGCCCGCGGGTGCGGGGATGCCCCGGCCCGCGCCGGTGACCCGCCCGCCCACCGCGGAGGCCGCCGACTGCGCGGGGAACGCCGCCGAGCCCGAGAGCCGGTGCAGCGCGAGCAGCAGCCGCTCCAGGCGGGCCGCGCACGCGTGCTCCAGGGCCAACGTGCCCGACAGCCAAGCCAGTTCGGGGCGCATCTCCTCGGACCAGTCGGCGTCCAGCAGCGGACGGAAGGTGTGCAGACTGCCGCTGATCCGGCGGGCCGAGTGGCGCAGGGCGCGCGCCGCGTCGACCGAGTCCTCCGTGCCGTTCTGCCCGTTGCCGGTCTCCCGGTGCGACCGCAGGGCGCGGAGGAACTCCGTGGCCTGGGCCCGCAGGTAGCCCGCGAGGGCATCACCTGTGGGGCTCCCGCCCGCCCGGCCGGAGCCGGGAGCGGGGGAGGGCCTGGCCGTGGCCGGATCCGTCGGGTCAAGGTGTTGCTGTGCCACGCCGGCGCCTCCGGGCGTCTATGAGCATCTCCTGGACGTTGCGCAGGGGTTGGCCCTCCGCGTCGGTCGCGTGCCGGGTCCATTCGCCGTCCGGGCCCAGGTGCCAGGAGGAGGTGGTGTCCGACATGCCGGTTTCCAGCATCCGGCTGAGCGAAGCGCGGTGGGCCGGGTCGGTGACCCTGACCAGGGCCTCGATCCGACGGTCGAGGTTGCGGTGCATCATGTCGGCGCTGCCGATCCACACCTCGGGCTCGCCTCCGTTGCCGAAGCCGAAGACCCGGGAGTGTTCGAGGAAGCGGCCGAGGATGGACCGTACGCGGATGTTCTCGGACAGCCCGGGGACGCCCGGCCGCACGGCGCAGATGCCGCGCACCCACACGTCGACCTGGACGCCCGCCTGGGACGCGCGGTAGAGCGAGTCGATGATCGCCTCGTCCACCATCGAGTTGACCTTGATGCGGATGAACGCGGGGCGCCCGGCACGGTGGTGCTGGACCTCCTTGTTGATCCGGGCGATCAGGCCGTCGCGCAGGGACTTGGGGGCGACCAGCAGCCGGCGGTAGGTCTCGCGGCGTGAGTAGCCGGACAGCCGGTTGAAGAGGTCCGAGAGGTCGGCGCCGACCTGCGGGTCCGCCGTCAGCAGCCCGAGGTCCTCGTAGAGGCGGGCCGTCTTCGGGTGGTAGTTGCCGGTGCCGACATGGCTGTAGCGGCGCAGCGTGTCGCCCTCCTGGCGGACCACGAGCGACAGCTTGCAGTGCGTCTTGAGACCGACCAGGCCGTAGACGACATGGCAGCCCGCCTCCTCCAGCTTGCGCGCCCACTTGATGTTGGCGTGCTCGTCGAAGCGGGCCTTGATCTCGACCAGGACGAGGACCTGCTTGCCGGCCTCGGCCGCTTCTATGAGCGCGTCGACGATCGGAGAGTCGCCGGAAGTCCGGTACAGGGTCTGCTTGATCGCGAGGACGTCGTCGTCGTTCGCCGCCTGCTCCAGGAACCGCTGCACGGACGTGGAGAACGAGTCGTACGGGTGGTGCAGCAGCACGTCCCGGTTGCGCAGGGCGGCGAAGATGTCGGGCGCGGACGCCGACTCGACCTCGGCGAGATCGCGGTGGGTGCCCGCGATGAACTTCGGGTACTTCAGCTCGGGCCGGTCCAGCGAGCCGATGCGGAACAGCCCGGTCAGGTCGAGCGGACCCGGCAGCGGGTACACCTCGGCCTCGCTGATCTTCAGCTCGCGCACCAGCAGGTCGAGCACCTCGCGGTCGATGGACTCCTCGACCTCCAGGCGCACCGGCGGCCCGAAGCGGCGCCGCATGAGCTCCTTCTCCAGGGCCTGGAGCAGGTTCTCGGCGTCGTCCTCCTCGACTTCGAGGTCCTCGTTGCGGGTCAGCCGGAACGCGTGGTGCTCCAGGATCTCCATCCCCGGGAAGAGTTCCTCCAGATGGGCGGCGATGACGTCCTCCAGGGGGACGTACCGGCCCGGCGAGGACTCCAGGAAGCGGGAGAGCAGCGGCGGCACCTTCACGCGCGCGAAGTGGCGGTGTCCGGTGACCGGGTTCCGTACGACGACCGCGAGGTTCAGCGAGAGACCCGAGATGTACGGGAAGGGGTGCGCGGGGTCGACGGCCAGCGGGGTCAGCACCGGGAAGATCTGGTGCCGGAACAGCGTGAAGAGGCGGGCCTGCTCCTTCTCCGTCAGCTCGTTCCAGCGGACCAGGTGGATGCCCTCCTCCGCCAGCGCCGGGGCGATGTCCTCGTGGTAGCAGGCGGCGTGCCGGGCCATCAGCTCGCGCGAGCGGGCCCAGATCATCTCCAGCACCTCGCGCGGCTGGAGGCCGGACGCGGAGCGGGTGGCGACACCGGTGGCGATACGGCGCTTGAGGCCTGCCACCCGGACCATGAAGAACTCGTCCAGGTTGCTGGCGAAGATCGCGAGGAAGTTCGCCCGCTCCAGCAGCGGGGTGTTCGGGTCCTCGGCGAGCTCCAGGACCCGTTCGTTGAACGCGAGCCAGCTGCGCTCCCGGTCCAGGAAGCGGCCCTGCGGAAGCTGGGGCCCGTCGTACGGCGACTCCTCGTACTCGTCGAGGTCGGCGTCGATGTCGGGTTCCAGATCGGAGACCGCCGCCGACACGGTGTGCGGGCGGTGCGCGGCTATGGAGCCCACGGAGGGCTGCGCGTGCTGAACCTGGGCCTGGGCGTTGGGCTGGCTGCTCATGTGCCCATTGTTCCGCGCCACCGGTGATACGGGCGCGTCGGACAGCGCCGGAAGGAGCGGGACGAGGGCCCCGTTGCTCCCGTTCACCTCGGGAGGCGGCGAAGGCTCTGGCACGACGGGCTTCATTCGCCGAGCCTCGCAAGCCCGTCTGAACCGTTGGTTACGGCGACATGGCGTGCGGGATATCGGGGGGCGGCTCCCGGACGTCTACGGCACGCAAACGAACGTAACGGATGCGGGGGAGCCGCGGGGAGGGGGGAACCGGTCAGGCCGTGCGGCGGCGCAGCAGGGTGAAGGCGAGGGTGAGGGTGAGGGCGGTGGCGCCGAGGACGATGCCGGTCTCCATGAGTTGGAGGGGCCAGAAGTGGGAGGCCGGGTGGTAGTCGACGTAGTAGCCGGTGACATCGAACGCCTTGGCGCAGATGTGGTCGGTGAAGCACGTGTCGGAGACATGGGCGCCCGTGGCGGTGATGGCGCCCTGGTCGCCCAGGAGGACGTTCGGCGGCGGGTTGTAGCCGGTGCTCACGGAGCCGGTGCGGGTCACCCACGGCCACAGGTGCGGGCGGGCGACACCGAGGACGGTGTGCACGAGTGCCGTGGCGATCGCCGCGAGGCCGAGGGCGGGGACGGCGCGGCGCAGGACGAGGGCCGCGAGGGCGCCGAGGGCCAGGCCGAGCAGGGGGTAGACGAGGGCGATGGTGCCGTTGGCGTTGAAGGTCGGGTCACTCCACCATTGCCAGGTCACCGGCACCTGGTGGGCGTCGTAGAGCAGCCGGTGCAGCAGGACCAGGACGGTGGTGCCGGCGGTGAGCAGGGCGGCGGGCACGGCGAGGCTGGTGGCCAGCCAGCGGGACGGGGAGACGGACTGGGTCCAGGCGAGGTCGGCGGTGCCGTTCTCCAGCTCGCGGCCGATGAGCGCGCCGGCCGCGGCGGCGGCGACGAAGGGGATGATGCCGATCAGGAACTCGGCGGCGGCACGGGCCAGGTGGTAGTTGGTGATCGGGGCGCTCCAGTCGCACCCGTGGACGGAGCACTTGGTCTTCCAGGCGGCCGCGGCGGCGCTCCCCCCGGGGCCGTAGGCCCACAGCAGGGCACCGGAGCCGGCGGTGAAGATCACGGACCAGACGATCAGCAGGCCGCGCTGCAGCCGCAGCACCGAGCGCCACGGGCGGGTCGGTCCCGGGCGGGTCGCCGGGGCGGTGGCCAGGGCGGTCATACGGCGGCTCCCTTGATGTCGGTACGGCGGCCGAGCTGGACGTAGGCGGCCACGAGGGCGAGTGCGGTCAGGGCGAGCAGTACGGCCGTCGCGCTGAGCTGGACCGGCCAGAAGTGGCGGTCGGGCCAGATGTTGTCCCACGTGCGGCCGAAGAAGTACCGGGCCGCATACGTGACCCCGGCGGCCACCGCGAGCGCGGGCAGCGTGCGGCCGAGGGCGACTCCGGCGAGGGTGCCGACGGCCAGGGCGAAGAGGACCAGGGCTACGGCGAGCGGGCCGGCCGGGACGAGGACGCGGTCCCAGGACCAGTTGGTGACCAGGACGTCCTGGTCGGTGGTCCAAACCCAGGCGAAGAGCAGGGCGAGCACGGTGGTGCCGGCGACCAGGGGAACGGCGGCCGCGGTGAGCTTGGCGGTCAGCCAGCGGGCCGGGGTGACGGACTGGGTCCAGGCCAACCGGGCGGTGCCGGACTCCAGTTCGCGGGCGACGAGCGCGGTGCCCGCCCAGGCGGCGACGGCTATGGAGACGTAACTGAGCACCTCGCCAAGGAAGTTCATGATGTTGTTGACGTTGGTGAGGACGAAGTACGTGTCCGGGACGCAGTCGGGGAACGGCTTGCAGGTCAACTGGTAGTGCAGGTCGGCCCGTTCGGCGGGGACCCGGGACAACTGCACCCAGAGCAGCGCCGCCACGGTGAGCAGCAGGAACACTCCCCACACGATCAACGCCGGTCGGTGCAGCCGCCGTACGGCCCGCTGTGGTCGCGCGGTGGGGCTCAGGGCGAGGGCGGTCATACGGCGGCTGCCTTACGTGCGGGCGCCGCCGGGCCGGTCTGGCGCTTGAGGAGGGCGAACGTGGCCATGGTCAGGGCGGCGGTGACCGCGAGGATGATCGCGGTGGCCGTCAACTGGAGGGGCCAGTAGTGGGATTGGGGGTGGTACTCGTTGTAGTAGCCGACGGCGTCGAGCTTGGCGTAGACGGCCTTGCAGGGCGCGTAGTCGATGGTTCCGCAGTTCGGGCTGGCGATGTGCGCGCCGGTGGAGGTGACGAGTCCCTGCTCCATGACGATGCCCGAGCCCGCCGGGCGGTCGCGCTTGAGGCTGCTGACCTGGGTGACCGTGGGCCACAGGTGGGGCGTGGCGATGGCCATGACGCTCCACAGGAACCCCGTGCCGAACAGTGAACCCACCATCGAGCCGAGGGAGTTGGGCGTGCGCAGACCGAAGAGGGCGCCGATCACCAGGGCGGCCAGGGCCATGGCGGCGGTCGCGGTGCCGTTGGCGGCGTAGGTGCCGATGTCGTACCAGCTCTTGGCGGTGTCGATCCGGCCCTGGCTCCTCGACCATGCCCAGTGGTGCAGAGCGACCAGCAGTCCGGAGCCCACGGCGATCAGGACGGCCGGGAGGGCGAGCTTCGCGGCGAGCCAGCGGGCCGGTGAGACCGACTGGGTCCACGCCAACTGCGCGGTGCCGTGCTCCAGTTCGCGGCTGGTGAGCGTGGCGCCGGACCAGGCGGCGACCAGGAGGGGAACGGCGACGACGGCGACGGTCGTGTAGGTGTACCAGTCCTTGTAACGGCCGATCGCGCTCACGTCGTAGCTGCAGGGGGACGTCGACGAGCAGGCGTCGTACTGATGCCACGCGGTGGCCGACGCGTCGGTGAGCGGCCCGCCCAGCCACAGCAGGAGGCCGACGAGGACGAGCACGAACACGGCCCAGGCGGCCAGGGCGGGCCGGTGCAGCCGGATCAGCCAGCGGAGCAGACGAGGCGATCCGTTCCGGCGCGCGGCGACCGGCGGTGCGGCGAGGGCGGTCATACGGCGGTCTCCGGAGTGTCGGTGGCGGGTGGGTGCTGGAGGCTGGGGGCGAGACTAACCACTGTGCTGGTGTGTGAGTGGTTAGAAGTGGTCCCGGCTTCCCGAGGGTGCGGGGTCGCCGGGGCGGTCATGCGACGGTCTCCTCGGTCTTGGCGGCGGGGGCGGCGCCGGCCTCCGGGTTGCGGAGATAGGAGAGGACCAGCTCCTCCAACGAGGGCGTGCTGGTACGCCATTCGGTGTCGAGCGGGCTCAACGGGCGGACCAGGGCGGTGAGTTGGCGGCCGGTGGTGCGCGACTCGACGACCGTGTGCGGGTCGAGGACCGTGTGCGCGGGCGCGGACACACGGACGTGCGCGGCGAGCAGCTCGTCGATCTCACCGGCGAGGCGGACCCGGCCGCCGCCGATCAGCAGCAAGTGGTCGCAGGAATCCTCCAGTTCGGCCACGACGTGCGAGGACATCACGATCGTGGTGCCGAACTCGGCGGCCTGCGCCATGAGGATGCCCATCATCTCGTGCCGGGCCAGCGGGTCCAGGTCGGCCATCGGCTCGTCCAGGAGCAGCAGTTCGGGCCGCTTGGCCAGCGCGAGGGCGAGCGCGACGCGGGTGCGCTGGCCGCCGGAGAGGGCGCGGATGCGGGACTTCGGGTTCAAGTCCCCGTCCGCTACGACCCGTTCGGCGACGGAGGCGTCCCAGCGGTCGGTGTTCAGGTCGGCGCCCATGCGCAGCGTCTCGGCGACGGTGAGCTGCGGGTAGAGGGGCTTGTCCTGCGCGACGTAGGCCACCTGCTCGCGGGCCGCGCCCGGCGTCGTGCCCAGGACGGACAGCGTGCCCTCGGTCGGGGCGAGCAGTCCGGCGGTCAGGGCGAGGAGCGTGGACTTGCCCGCGCCGTTCGGTCCCACGACCGCGCAGACCCGCCCGGCGGGCAGCCGGAAGGCGCAGTCCCGCAGGGCCCACCCTCCCCGCCGGCCGAACCGCTTGCCGAGCGCGGCGGCCTCTATCGCGGCGGTGCCTGTCATGAAGGTTCTCCTTGGAAGTGCTGGTCGAGTACGGCGGTGAAGAGCGCGGCGATGTCGTCCCGGCCCAGGCCGGCCTCCCGGGCCCGCGCGGCCCAGTCGTCGAGCTCCAAGCGCAGCGGCGAGTCGGCGGGCGTGATGCTCAGCCCCTTGCGGACGAACGTGCCCAGGCCCCGGCGGGCCTCGACGAGTCCCTCGCGCTCCAGCTCGCGATAGGCCTTGAGGACGGTGTTCGGGTTGATGGCGGTGGCCTCGACGACCTCGCGGGCCGTGGGCAGCTTGTCGCCGGGCTCCAGCATTCCCAGGCGCAGCGCCTGCTTGGTCTGCTGGACGATCTGTACATAGGTGGCCACGCCGCTGTGCCGGTCGATGCGGTACTCGACCACTGGGGTTCCACCACCCTTTCACTAATTGAGTAGTGAAAGGGTGGTGCAGGCGGGCCGCGAAAGTCAAGCGGGCTGGGAAAGTCGAGAGAGACCGATGTGCCGGTCCGTGAACCGATCGGCGGGGCTCGTGCGATGAGGAGACGTGAGGGATACGGGAAGCGACGGGGAGCTGCTGCGGGCCATCGCGGCGGACGGTGACCGGCGCGCGTTCGAGGAGCTGTACCGGCGGTACGCGCCGTGGCTGACCGCGCGGCTGCGCGGCCGGTGCGCCGACGCCGGGATGGTCGACGACGTCGTACAGGAGACGTTTCTCGCGGTGTGGCGGGGCAGTGCCCGCTACCGGGAGGACGGCGATGTGGCCGGGTGGCTGTGGCGGATCGGGTCGCGGCGGCTGATCGACGTGCTGCGCGGCGACGGGGCGCGCGGCCGGATGCGGCAGGCGCTGGCGCGGCTGCGGCACCGGGACGAGGCGTCGGCGGAGGAGCGCGTGCTCGCGGGAGTCGAGCACGGGGACCTCGCCGGTGCGCTGGTCCGGCTCTCGCCGGAACTGCGGGCGGTCCTCCAGGCCACCGTGATCGACGGGCTGACCACCCGGGAGGCCGCCGTGCTGCTGGGCATCCCCGCCGGCACGGTCAAGACACGGGCCATGCGGGCCCGTAAGCAACTGCGGGAGGAGCTGGCATGACCTGGCATGTGGCCGAAGACGACGTACGCGCCTATGCGCGGGGCGAGTTGGCACCGCCCATGCTCTGGTCCGCCGACACCCACCTCGCCCAGTGCGCCGACTGCCGGGCCCTGTTGGCGTCGGTCACCGACCCGGTGGTGCTGGACGCGGGCTGGGAACGCCTCGACGCCGAACTCGACGCCCCCAGAAGGGGGTTGGCGGAATCCCTCCTCGTCCGGATCGGCGTGGCCGACCACACGGCACGCCTGCTCGCGGCGACACCGGTACTGCGCCGCTCGTGGTTCGGGGCGGTGGCCCTGCTGCTGCTGATGACGGTCCTGGTGACCGACGCGTCGAACGTCGCGACACCCAACGTCTTCCTCGCCCTCGCCCCGCTGCTGCCGCTCGCGGGCGTGGCGATGGCGTACGGCCCGGTGCTCGACCCGACGTACGAGATGACGGTCGTAGCCCCGATGCACGGCTTCAAGTTGCTCATGATCCGCACAACCGCCGTACTGGTGGCGGGACTTGGCCTCAACGGCCTCGCGACCCTGGCCCTGCCCGGATATGGCCTCGCCGCCCTGGCCTGGCTGCTCCCCGCGCTCGCCCTCACCACGACGAGCCTCGCACTGACCCCGCGCCTGGGCCCGGTCCTCGCGCCGGGTGCGGTCGGCGGGGCCTGGACGGCCCTGCTGGTGATCGCCCGCGAGCAGGCGACCCACGGCGGCACGCTCGCCCCCTTCACCGCCACCGGCCAGACGGTGGCCGCGGCGGTGGCGGCCCTCGCCACGGGCCTCCTCTACCTGGCCCGCGACCGCTTCGACACCAAGACCCCGGGCTTCCGCCCAACGGCCTGATTTCTCAAGCGACTTCACACCACTTCGCACCACTTCTTCATGCCACTTCCTGACTGGAGTACGTCATGACCACCACCGTCTCCGCGGCCGGGCTCAGCCTGCGCTACGGCCTGACGACCGCCCTCGACGACGTGTCGCTGCGGCTCACCGAAGGCGTCACCGGCCTGCTCGGCCCCAACGGGGCCGGAAAGACAACCCTGTTGAGGGTGCTGGCCACCGCGACCCCCGCCGACGAGGGCAGCTTCACCGTCCTCGGCCACGACCCCCGCACGCCCGCCGGCCGCCAGGAGACCCGGCGTGTGCTCGGCTACCTCCCGCAGACGCCGGGCTTCCACCCCGACTTCTCGGCCTTCGACTTCGTCGACTACGTAGCGATCCTCAAGGAGTTGACCGACCGCACCGCCCGTCACACCGAGGTACGGCGCGTGCTGGCCGAGGTCGATCTGTCGGACGTACGCGGAAAGCGCATCAAGAAGCTGTCCGGCGGTATGCGCCAGCGGGTCGCGCTCGCGGCGGCGCTGGTGGGCGACCCGGGCTTCCTGGTCCTGGACGAGCCGACGGTCGGCCTGGACCCCGAACAGCGCATGCGCTTCAGGGAGTTGATCGCCCGCGCAGGGGAGGGGCGAACGGTTCTCCTGTCCACCCACCAGACCGAGGACGTGGCGATGCTCTGCCACCGCGTCGTCGTGATGGCCGGCGGCCGCGTCCGCTTCGACGGCACCCCGGCCGAACTCACCGCACGGGCCGCCGGCCGCGTGTGGAGCAGCTCGGAAC
This sequence comes from Streptomyces sp. NPDC050528, assembly GCF_044457795.1. Lineage (NCBI taxonomy): Bacteria > Bacillati > Actinomycetota > Actinomycetes > Kitasatosporales > Streptomycetaceae > Streptomyces > Streptomyces sp. NPDC050528. Next base: position 666,376 of record NZ_JBITHH010000005.1, on the reverse strand, counting down.
GCGACCCCGGCGCGAAGGCGGGCTGGCGCACCGGCCTGGGCGTCTTCCGCAACGTGGGCGACCCGCCGCCCGGCGCCGAACTCGTCGAACCCACCCTGGAGGACGGCTACTTGCTCACCCTCGACGGCATGCACGCGGAGGCGACGGCATGAGCACCGTACTCACCCTGACCCCCGCCGGAACGAGCACGGCACCCGCCCGCCAGTCCTGGGCGGCGATCTTCGCCCTGGCCCGCTTCGAGTCCCGCAAACTCCTCCTCCGTATCCCGGTGTTGTTCATGCTGGCGGCCTACGTCGCCTGGATCGTGTGGAGCAGCAAGGGCGCCTGGAACGGCTATCCGGCCCTCCAGGACGTCGACCGCGAGACTCAGACGGGTCCGGTGCTGGTCGGCCTCGCGGTCCTGCTCTGCGTCAACCAAGCCGTGCTGCGTTCCCAACGGAACGACACGGAGCGGCTGTTCGGGGTCCTCGTCCTCGAACCATGGCGCCGTACGGCAGCGCACGCGCTGTCGATCCTGCCGGTGACCGGACTCGTCGTGCTGGGCGTGGCGGCCCAGTTCGGCTGGCAGGCGCTCAAGTCGACGGCGGTGGGCACCGGTTCGGTGGGCGAGCTGCTGGTGGGCCCGCTGTGCGTGCTGCTGTGCGGGGCGATCGGCCTGCTGATGGCGAGGGTGGTGCCGAAGCCGTTCGCGATCCCGGTGGCCGCGGTCCTGCTCCTCGTGTTCTCCGTCCTCGCGCCGGTCTCGTTCGGCGGCGACGGTGCCACGGCCTGGCTGACCCCGATCGTCGGCGAGGGGAGCACCAAGACGATCCCCTCCGAACTGATCGGCCGCCCGGCGGTTTCGCACGCCCTGTACCTGACGGGCCTGGCCCTGGCCCTCGCCCTGCTCGCGGTACTGATCAGCAAGGGCCGTACGAAGACGGCGACGACGGTACTGGCGGGCTCGCTGGCCGGAGCGATCGCCCTCGGCGTGGCCGGCGGAGTCGGCCAGGCGGCAGGCGTCTCGTCGGAGATGACCGCAGCCCGCACGGTGGCCACACTCAACCCGCAGAGGGTCCAGTCCTGCGTCCACCACGGCCGCTCGACGTACTGTGCGTTCCCCGAGTGGGCCCCCAGGACGGCGACCTGGGCCGACGTCACGGACCACGTCCAGTCCCTGGCGGGCGGCACCGCCCAGACCCGCAAACTCCTCGTACAGCAACGGGTCGAGGCCCGCTACGGCATGGAGGCCGACGGCGCGATCGACCCGTCCACCACCCCGAACCAGGTCACCGTCCGCACGATGTGGGGCGGACCCCGGACCCCGGAGTTCTCCGCCGCGGTCGCCTCCGTCCTGGTCCTCGGGAACGAGAAGGCCGGCGGTGACGTGTGCGACGGCCGCATGGTCACCATCATGTGGCTGGCCCTGGGCTGGATGTCCGACCCGGTCTCCGAGCTCCGCGCGGTCCGCCTGGACGACAGCGTGACCGGCTCCGCCTCCGTCCTGTCGCCGACCAACGGAATGACGATGACGGCCGGACAGACCAGCGTCGTAAGGGAGTTGCTCGCGGCGGGCCCGACCACGATCACGCCGAAGGTGAAGGCGCACTGGGCAGAACTGACTTCTCCGAAGGTGACGACGGCCAAGGTGGCCGAGCTGCTGGGCGTCAAGGGTCCGGCCGGGGCGGACACGTGCGAGTGATGACGAGGGAGAGCGGGAAGGCTGAGCAGACGGACGCCCAACTTCCCTCCACGGCAAGGGTGTTGACGCAGTTGATCCGCCCGGTCCTGCGCGCCCTCCCGGTACGGGCGCTGGGCGCGACCGCGGCGGTGGCCCTGCTGATCGCGGCGCTGCCCCGCCTCCTCTCGGACGAACCGAACCCGTGGTCCGCGCTCGTCGCGCTGCGCGCCGCCGCCCTCGCCTTCGCCCTGGGCCTGGCCTTCCTCCTGGACGACCCGGCCCGCGACCTGATGTCCTCGGTACCGACCCGCCGTATCCTCCGCACGACCCTGCGGGTGGCACTGGTCGCCCCGTTCGCGGCCCTGTGGTGGACGGCGACGGTGCTGCTGATCCCGTCGGAGGTCCGCCCTCCGGTGGGCGACATGACCCTGGAGGCGGCAGCGGCGGCGGTGCTCTCCCTGGCCGCAGCCGCAACGGCCGTCCGCTTCACCGCCGAACCGGAACCCGGCCAGCGCGTCGCCGCCGGTTTCCTGGTCGTCGCCCTGGTGTCGCCCCTCGCCCTGCCCGACGCCTGGGGGATGTACGTCTCCCCGCCGGAGAAGCAGTGGGGGGCGGGGCACGAGCACTGGGCGATGGTGCTGGTGGGCGCGGTGCTGGTGTGGGCGGCGTGCGGACCGGAACCGGTGCGGAGGAGATTGCCGGGTCGGCGGACGAGGGCTGCTTCCTGACCCGACCGCAATCCCTAGGGCTGGGGCTGGGCGGCCCCGGCCGACGGGACGCGCTGTCGACGCAGGAGCAGGCTCGCAGGCCGCCACAGGGCGAAGGCCAGGCCGAGGCCGAGGGGGATCTGCAGGAGTCGCTGGACCACCGGAGGCCCGGGCCTGTCCCCCCGCCTGAGCGGGGCAACGCCCTGCGGATCGACGGTCACCGTGTATGTACCGCCCACCTTCCACTTCCAGCCCAGGAGCCCGTTCTCCTCGATCGGCGCCAGCGGTGGGCCGTCGATGACGGTGACCGTGTAGAGGTGGACGCTGTCCCCCATCCCGTCACCGGCGGTCCACTGCATCTGCCGGACCCTGACGTGTTCGGTACGGCCGTGCTGGTGCAGTGCCTGCTGGTTCAGCTCCAGGTGCTGCAGGATCAGCACCCCGAAGACGCACACCGCACAGAGCGACCACCGGATGTTCAGATGCCCTGCGCTCAGGAACACGCAGCCGAGGATCGCCAGCACGCCCAGCACCTCGATCCACTGGGTGTGCGCGACGTAGACCGTGTGCCCGATCAGCCGCGTGATCGCCCACAGCGCCAACGCCCCGGCGACGCTCGCGCCACCCACCAGCGCCCGCCGCCCCACGCCGGTCTGCCCTCTGCCTGCTTCCTCTACGCTCACACGTCCCAAGGTATGGATCGTTCAACGATCCTTCAATAGGATGGTTCAACATTATGTCGTCTGCTGCGTGGACGCGGAACGGCAACCAACGGACCGGAGGGCTGAAGGAAATGAGCCGGTATCAGTTCGAACAGGTCGACGACTTCGGGCGGATCCTGTTCGTCGACGACCCCGTGCTGGAGCTTGAGTGCGTGCTGGGGGGCCTGGAGACCGCGGAAGGCTCGATCACCCTCCATCCCGCACAGACACCCCGCCTGCCCGTTGCCCTCTTCGAGTTCAGGAAGGCCCTGGGCGTGGGCTACTTCGGGTACGTCGTGCCGAGGGGAGTCTCGCCCGACGAGATACCCGAGGAACCGCAGCTCGAAGGCGCCATCCTGTTCGGCATGCGGCGCCTACCGCCCGACGTCTACTGCGAACTGCCCTCGCTCCCCGCATGGGAACTGCACGAGATACCCGACGAACAGCCAGGACCGGCGGTGAACTCCGGAGACACCTACTCCCGGCTGGAACTGCGGACACCCGACGGTGAGATCTACTCCCGGACCTGGGTCCCGTCCGACCCCGAGTGGGCGGCCGCCGCTCTGCGTCACGGCTACGTCGTGTGCCTGTGCGGCGTGGAACTGGGGATCCGCGGGATCTACGCGATGACCGACGCACAGCACACCCCGGCCATGCGCCACGAATCCTTCCGCCGCGGCTGCACACTGGGCCTGAACGCCGCCGGCCTCGTCACGTACGTCGCCCACCGCTGACGCACCATGCATCGGGACGGCGGCCTGCATCGAGTACGCGGGCCCGCACTTCTCAACGCAGGCCGACATCACTCAGCCTGTCCGGCACTTCTCAACTCAGGCCCGCAAAATCCAGCCCGTCCGGCGTTTGAGGACGAGGCCCCTTCAGGGCCGATGGGGGTCTGGGGGCGCAGCCCCCAGTACCTCAGGCGTCCCAACTCCTACTTCACGACTCCGAGCGATACATCAGGTCCGTCTCATACGTCGTGAACCCCAGCCGCTCATACACAGACACCGCCGCCTTGTTGTCCGCGTCGACATACAACATCGCCGTAGGCAACCCCTGCCCCGCAAGATGCCGAAGGCCAATCGTCGTCAACGCCTTGCCCAACCCCCCACCCTGCGCCCCCGGCAACACCCCGACGACGTACACCTCACCGAGCCGCTCCTCCGCGTGCACCTTCGTCCAGTGGAAGCCCACCAACTCCCCACCCCGCTCGGCCAGGAAGAACCCCGCGGGATCGAACCACGCCTCGGACTTACGGTCGTCAAGGTCCCGCTGGGTGAGAGACCCCTGCTCGGGGTGATGGGCGAACGCCGCCGCGTTCACGGCAAGCCACGCAGCGTCGTCGACGCCGGGCACGAAGGTCCGTACAGTCACGCCCTCGGAGAGAACCGGCTCCGGAAGCTCAAGCCCGGTCAACGGCCGCCGCAGCTGCCGGAGTTCACGGAACATCGTGAGCCCGAGAACCTGCGCGAGATGACGCGCGGCGGCATGCCCACCATGAGCCCACACCCGGAGCCGTTTCCCGGACGCGGCCAGCAACGCCGCACCCAACGCCCGCCCATGACCGTGCCCCCGATGCGAGGGATGAACGACGAGTTCCGCGGCCGGCGCCTCCACCGGATCCGTGTCCTCCAACTGCGCGTACCCGACCAGCTCGTCGCCCAGGGTCAGCAGCAGATGCGAGACCCCGTCCCGCTCACCCCCGCGGATCCGCAACCGCCCCTGCTCGGACACCGCCGGCTGCCCGTCGGTCAGCGCGGCCTCGCCGATCAGCGCGAGCACGGCCTCGCCCTGGTCCGGGGAGAGCGCGGAGTAGGTCTCGATGGAACGGGAGCCGGGCGCGGGCCGTACGGTGTCGTCGCTGGTCATGGGTATGAGGGTAAGCCGATCCCCCAGCAAAGTGGCGGCAAAGAAGAAACCAGGATGTAACCAAGAACCCCCTGCCGCGCTACGCGCGTTGACCCTAGGCTGCGCCGGAACGTGGTGACTTCTCAGCCGACACACAGGGGGGCTCATGCCAGCCACAACCCAGCCGCACCGCCCGCGCAGACGCCGTACCGCCGCACTCGTCGCCGCCACCGTGAGCCTCGCCACGGCGGGCGCGCTGGCGGCCGCACTGCCCGCCGACGCGCACGGCAACTCCGGCGGCTACGGCCACGGTTCCAAGCCCGGCCGCTACCAGGACGTCCAACTCCTCTCCTTCAACGACCTGCACGGCAACCTGGAGCCCCCGTCCGGTTCCTCCGGCCGGGTCACCGAACTCCAGGCGGACGGCACGACGAAGACGGTCGACGCGGGCGGTGTCGAGTACCTCGCCACGCACCTGCGCAACGCCCGTAAGGGCAACGCGTATTCGGTCACCGCGGCCGGCGGCGACATGGTGGGCGCGTCCCCGTTGATCTCGGGCCTGTTCCACGACGAGCCGACCATCGAGGCGCTCAACAAGCTTGACCTGGACGTCACTTCGGTCGGCAACCACGAGTTCGACGAGGGCGCCAAGGAGCTGGCCCGCCTCCAGAACGGCGGCTGCCACCCCACCGACGGCTGCTACACGGACAAGAAGTTCAAGGGCGCCGACTTCCCCTACCTCGCGGCCAACGTCCTCGGCGAGAAGACCAACAAGCCGATCCTGAAGCCGTATTGGGTGTGGAAGAAGAAGAACGTCAAGATCGGCTTCATCGGCGTGACCCTGGAGGGCACCCCGGGTGTCGTCTCGGCGGAGGGCGTCAAGGGCCTGAAGTTCAAGGACGAGGTCGAGACGATCAACAAGTACGCCAAGGAGCTCCAGCGCCAGGGCGTCCAGTCGATCGTCGCGCTGGTCCACGAGGGCGGCTTCCCGGCCTCCGCGTCGTACAACTACGACTGTGACGCGTCCGGTTCGGGCTCCGGCATCTCCGGCCCGATCGTCGACATCGCGAAGAACGTCACCCCGGCGGTGGACGCCCTCGTCACCGGCCACACCCACAACGCGTACGTCTGCACGATCGACGACCCAAGTGGCAAGCCCCGTATGGTCACTTCGGCCTCGTCCTTCGGCCGCCTCTACACGGACACGACGCTGACGTACGACCGCAGGACAGGCGACATCGCCCGTACGGCGGTCAAGTCGGCGAACCACGTGGTCACCCGTGACGTGCCCAAGGCCGCCGACCTGACCAGCCTGATCGGTAAGTGGAACGCCCTCGCGGCCCCCATCGGCAACCGCGCGATCGGCTACATCTCCGGTGACGTGAACAGCACCGGCACCGAGTCCCCGATGGGCGACCTCATCGCGGACGCCCAACTCGCGTACGGCAAGAAGCTGGACCCGGAGACCGACCTCGCGCTGATGAACCCGGGCGGGGTGCGCGCGGGCCTCACCTACAAGGCCGCCGGTGCCGAGGGCGACGGCGTGGTGACGTACGCCGAGGGCTTCACGGTGCAGCCGTTCGCCAACACGGTGAACCTCCAGGACTTCACGGGCGCCCAGGTGATCCAGGTGCTCAAGGAACAGGTGAGCGGCACGAACACGGCGGCGCCGAAGGTGCTCCAGGTGTCGTCCGGGCTGACGTACACGCTGGACCTGACGAAGACGGGCGCGGACCGGGTGGTCACGGACTCGATCAAGCTCAACGGTTCCGCCATCGACCCGGCCGCCACGTACCGCGTCGCGACGAACAGCTTCCTCGCGGGCGGCGGTGACGGCTTCACGACGCTGGGGCAGGGCACCGGCGACCTGGTCGGCACGGACGACCTGACCGCGCTGGCGGACTACCTCACGGCGAACTCGTCGGCGACGGCCCCGCTGGTGCCCCCGGCGGCGAACCGGATCACGATCGTCCAGTAGCCCAGCAGTCCCCCCTGCTCAGGGGCCCGGTGCCGCGTAGGTCGGCACCGGGCCCCTTCTGTTTTCCCGTTCTAAATTCTGTGTAAGACCGGGTTCAGTTCCGCAAAGTCCATAAGAATCTTCCACAGGGATTGCTCAGGAAGGTCTAAGCAGAAAAGGCTTTTCCTGCGTCAGAAGTCCAGTAGTGTTTTCCATGTCGAAAGCGAACAGCGCAAACGACAAGAAGACGCAAGAAGACGTAAGAGACGAAGGAGACCACGATGAGCTTCCACAAGATCGCCCCGGTCAAGAAGCACCACAAGCCCGCCCCGGCCCCCAAGAAGGCCCCGAAGAAGCCTGCTCCGGCCCCCAAGCGCCGCCCGGTCGGCCACAAGTAAGCCGAAGTAAGTCACACATAAAAATCCGTACCAGGGAGGGAATTAATCATGAGCTTCAACAAGATTCACCCCATCAAGAAGTCCTGCAAGCCCGCTCCGGGAGCCAAGAAGCCCGCTCCGAAGAAGCCCGCCCCGAAGCGCCGCCCGGTCGCCAACAAAGGCTGACAAAGAATTTACAGGCGTAATTCAGAAGTAAATCAAAGGCAGTTGCAGCAGATCGGTAGAGGAACTGTTGCAGAACCGCAGCAGACCCGGCAGTAGCCGCGACAGAGAGGGACACAGACATGAGCTTCCACAAGATCGCCCCGGTGAAGAAGACCCGCAAGCCCGCCCCGGCCCCCAAGAAGCCGGCGCCGAAGAAGCCCGCGCACGCCCCGAAGCGTCGCCCGGTCGGCCACAAGTAAGCGTCTCGGCCACCCGCAGCAGACCCGCACCACCCGCAGTACTCCACAACCCGCCGCACCAGCGCGGCACTTACAGGGAGGGACCCCACCATGAGCTTCCACAAGATCGCCCCGGTCAAGAAGCACCACAAGCCCGCTCCGGCCCCCAAGAAGCCCGCGCCGAAGAAGCCGGCGCCGGCCCCGAAGCGTCGTCCGGTCGGTCACAAGTAAGCCGCCGGTCCGGCCGTAGAAGACCCGCAGCACCCGCAGCACTCGTAACACCCGCAGTACTCACAGCACCCGCAGCACCCCACAACTCGCCGCAGCACAGCGGCACTTACCGGGAGGGAACCCGTCATGAGCTTCCACAAGATCGTCCCCGTCAAGAAGCACCGCAAGCCGGCCCCGGCCCCCAAGAAGCCCGCGCCGAAGAAGCCCGCGCACGCCCCGAAGCGTCGCCCGGTCGCCCACAAGGGCTGATCCCGCACCCCGTGAGGCGGGGCCACTGGTTAGCGAGCGAACTCGCTGCGGTGGCCCCGCCTCGGCCACGTCCAGGCCATGGACGCGCACCGGCCATCCACTGAACCAGGCCTGCTCTGAAGGGAGTTGTTGACCATGAGGGAAGCCCGTGAGGCCTTCCGCCGTTTCTGGCCGCTGACCCGCGGTGACCGCAAGTGGCTGGCGGTGATCATCGCGTGCGTCGTCGTGTCGGCGCTCTCCGAGACCGCCGCGATCCTGCTCTTCGCGGACCTCACCGACAACGCCCTCAAGGCCGGTTCGCTGTCCGACTTCTGGGGCCCGGCCGCGGCCTGGCTCGGCGTCGCGGCGCTCGGCGCGCTCGTCGGCTACTTCGGCAACTCCCTGGCCACCTGGACCGCCGAACGCTTCGTCCTGCGCCTGCGCGCGAACGTCTTCCGCCACGTGCAGGACCTACCGCCCCACTTCTTCCAGAAGCACCGCCAGGGCGACCTGGTCGAACGCCTCACCGGAGACGTCGAGGCCATCGAGCAGATGGTCGTGTCCGGGGTGGTCGGCACCATCTCCGCAGCTTTCTCAGCCGTGTTCTACGCCTGCGCGGCCCTGTACCTCCGCTGGGACCTGGCCCTCGCGACCTTCGTCCTGGCTCCCCTCTTCCTCCTCGCCGCCCGCCGCTTCTCCGGCCGCATCAAGCAGGCCTCGCAGGACGAACGGGTCGCGGACGGCGCGATCACCTCGGTAGTCGAGGAGTCCCTCGGCAACGTGGTCCTCACCCAGGCGTACAACCGCCGCCGGGACGAGGAGAAGCGCCTCGACGTCGAAGCCCGCGCCTGGATGAAGGCATCGGTCCGAGGCGCCCGACTGAGCGAGATGTACGAGCAGTTCGTGGAGGTCGTAGAAACCCTCTGCGTCCTGTCCGTCATCGGCCTCGGCGTCTGGGAGATCTCCGCCGACCGCATGACCCTCGGCGCACTCCTCGCCTTCGCGGCCTTCATCGGCTACCTCTACCCGCCGGTCCGCAACCTCGGCCAGCTCGGCCTCACCCTCACCGCCGCCACGGCCGGCGCCGCCCGTATCAACGAGATCCTGGACGCCACCCCGTCCGTGGGCGACCCCCGCGAACCCGTCCCCGCCTGGCCCGTCCACGGCTGGGTCAGCTTCCACGGCGTGACCTTCGCCTACCCCGGCGGCACCCGTAACTCGGTCGAGGACGTCACCTTCAGGGCGAACCCGGGCGAGCTGGTGATCATCACGGGCGAGAGCGGCGCGGGCAAGTCCACCCTCTCCAAACTCCTCACCCGCTTCTACGACCCCTCGGCGGGCGTGATCTGCCTGGACGGCGTCCCCCTCCGCGACGTACCCCTCGAATTCCTGCGGGAGAACGTCGCGTTGCTCCCCCAGCAGACCCTCATCCTCAACGGCACGGTCCGCGAGAACATCGAGTGCGGCCGCCCCGGAGCGACGGACGAGGACATCGAACGAGCGGCGCGAGCGGCGGCGGCCCACGACTTCATCGCATCCCTTCCCGAGGGCTACGACACTCAACTCGCCCCCGGCACGGCGGCGTTGTCCGGCGGCCAGCTCCAACGGATCGCGATCGCAAGGGCGATGCTCCGCGAGGCACCGGTCCTGGTCCTCGACGAACCGACCGCCGGCCTCGACTCGGTGGCCGCCCGCCAGGTGATCCAGCCCCTGCGCCGCCTGATGTCCGGCCGTACGACCATCATGATCACCCACGACCTGAGCCTGGCCCCGGACGCGGACCGCATCATCGTGGTGGACGGCGGACGACTGGTCGAGACGGGCACCCACGCGGAGTTGGTGGCGAGGGGCGGCGCATACGCTCGCCTGGCGGGCCCGCTGCCCGAAATGGCCATAGAGGGACGGCGGTTGGACGAGACGATGGTCCTTCGCCAGGTCCCGCCGCAGGCGCCGGACGAGACGATGATCCTGAGGCTCCCGAAGTTCCGGAAGCGATAGCTCAGGCAGATCGGGTAGATCGGGCAGATCAGACAGGCCGATCAGACAGATTCTGTAGGAGGCGCGGCCCGGAGGCTGTACCCGAGCCCCCGCACGGTGTGGATGAGCCGCGGTTCGCCGCGGCTCTCCAGTTTTCGGCGCAGGTACATGACGTAGACGTCGAGGGTGTTGGACGCGGGCTCGAAGTCGAAGCCCCAGACGTGCCGGTGGATCTGGGACCGGGTGAGCGCGGCGCCCGGATGGTGGAGCAGGTACTCCAGCAACAGGAATTCGGTCCGCGTGAGATCGAGCGGCCGGCCGTCACGGGTGACGGTACGGGTACGCAGGTCCATGGCGAGATCGTGAAAGGCGAGCCGTTCGAGCTCGGGCAACGCGTCGACCGCCGGGGTGTGTTGGGCACTGCGCCGCAGCAACGCCCGTACCCGCGCGAGGAGTTCCTCGATGGCGAACGGCTTGCTGAGGTAGTCGTCGGCCCCGTTGTCGAGCGCGACGATCCGATCGCCGACCGCGTCCCGCCCGGTGAGCATCAGGATCGGCACGGTGGACCCGGAGGCACGGATACGCCGGGTGGCGGCGAGCCCGTCGAGCTCGGGCATGGTGACGTCCATCAGCACGAGATCGGGCGCGTCGTCGTCCGCCACCCCGACCAGATCGATGACGGTACGCCCGTCTCCCGCGAGGACGGTCTCGTACCCCTCGAATCTGAGCAGCCGCCCGAGCCCTTCCCGTACGTCCACGTCGTCGTCGGCCAGCAGGATCTTCCGCGCCATCTCAACACGGTGTGACGGGCGGCTGTGGTGGGGCTGGCAGGGGGTTATGTGTGGGCTGGGGTTCGGGGGGAGCGCAGGCGGAAGAGCGTGACGAGGAGGGCGTAGGCGGAGAGCGGGGCCGAGAGGAGCAGGAGGACGGCGAGGAGACGGTGACCGTCGTGGACGGGCACCGTCCACACCAGATACCCGATGGCGGCGAAGAAGACGAGCAGGGCCCCGGTGACCGCGCGCTCCCGAGCCTTACGACGCACCGCGCGCAGCCCGATCCGGTCCTCGACCTCGGGCCGCAACTCCCAGGCCGTTCCCTGGTGTTGAGCGGCGGCGGTACGCAACTCCTCGACTTCGGCCCGGACGTCGGGGAGTTGCCAGTCGTCGACGTTGGGCAGCAGAAGCCTGCGGCCGTCGTTGTCGTGGAGCCAGGTCCAGAGGCGGGCGTCGGCGTTCTTGTTGTTACGGCTTTCGACGCGCAGATCGTAGATGTCGTGCCAGGCCCGCTTGCGCACGCGGAAGGCACCGCGGACGGCGATCCCGTCGGCGCCGACGGAGGTGAGCCCCCGGCGCACGGCCAGAAACGCCCAGACGGACAGCAACGCGATGAGCGCCGGCCCGCACAGTTTGTACGGCAGCGGAATGCCGTCGGGCCGGCTCAGCTGAAGCACACAGTTCCCCATGACGAACCACAGGGCGACGATCCGCCCCCGGGACGTCGTTCGCTGCCTGCGGTACTCCCGCTCGACCTCGATGTCCCCGCCCATCGACCCTCCCCAGAGCCTGAGTTCGGGGACGATCGTAAGGCTGGGAGCTGTGCGGGCACGGAGGCACCGGGGCGCGGGACGCCGGGGCGCCGGTCGGTTCGCGTGAGCTACAGCAGGGACGCGAGCGCCACGCACACGACGACGATGGCGGCGACGTACACCGCGCCCCAGACCTTGCTGTTCCGTACGCGTCGGCGTATCCGGTCCTCCGTCTCGGGCCGGAGTTCCCAGTCCGTGCCGCGGTGCAGGGCGGATACGGCGCGCAGGTCGGCGAGTTCGGCGTGGAAGTCGGGGAGTTGCCAGTCGTCGAAGTACGGGAGGCGCGTCCGGCGGCCGTCGTTGTCGTAGACGTAGGTCGTCAACTGGGCTTTCGCGAAGCGGCCGTTGGCGTTCAGCTCGGCGCGGATGTCGTAGATGTCGTGCCAGGTCCAGGTGTCCGTCTGGAAGGCGTCACGGGCGGTGATCCCCTGGGGGCCCACGACCGTGCGCCCGCGCTGTCGATACAGCACGGCCACGACGACCCGGGCGAGCACGATCGCCGCGAGCACGCTCACGTACCAGAGCGTGGAGGCGTAGGGGTTCGTCGTCACCTGGAGGACGATGTTGCCGCCGACGACGGTGGTGACGCCGATCTGCCACCAGGAGACGGACAAGGCTCTTCGCCGCCCGTACTCCCGCTCGATCTCCCGCTCGGTCTCCCGCTCGATCCCGCTCATGGACCCTCCCCCGGTCAGCAGCAGAGGGGGATCGTATGGCAGCAACCTGAGCACGTCGGGACGGGGCCCCTCCAGCATAAAGAGGCGTGGCCAGAGGGCTCCCTAACGGCGGCGCAGCGGGGCCGGTAACGAGGGTTCACGCCGCGGCCGACGTGGGTAACGTATCGCTGGCTGTCGGAGGTTGACGGGACGACGGGATCTTGGCCCCGGGGGAGGCTGAATTTCTCCGCGTAGCGGGCCCCAGCTGGCGCGGGCTTGGTCGAGAACGATCCTTGAGATTGGACTGAGTGTGAATCTGCCGCATCGCACCGTCGCGACGCGTTTGAGTGAATATCAGCTTCCGATCGTCACCCTGGGCCTTGTCGTCGTGGCCCAACTCGCAACCGTCGTCTCTCAGGTCGTCGATGTCGCGGTGCACAGTGTCCTCGGCACTTTCTTGCAGGCCGCTGCTGTCAGCGTCTCATTCGGCCCGGTGACGACCGGCAACATCCGTAAAGGACGACAGGACAGACGGTACAGGGCGCTATTTGAACGTCTGACGGACTACTCACTGGCTCGACGAGGGCTGCAGTGCCAGCAACTTGAGGACGAGTTCCTGCATGTGCCGCTGCTCAGCCGTCTGTGCTCGGACGGACAGTCGGCCATACGGAAGTCCACTCCTTCGGAATGTGCGGTCTTCGTATTGGGATACCAATTCTACGGTCATGAATTGGAAATTCCGAATTTTGATCCCTTCTGTCTGACCGAGATCGCCGACTGTGCTGCGGAATATCCCCCTTACCGGCATCTGGTACTGGCGGACGCGCTGCGAACAGTGCTTCCTGAGGCGGCCAAGGTGAGAGCCCTGGTTCGGGAGATCGAGAAGAAGGCGACGACTCGATTTCGTGTGTCCTCAAGGACCAGTGACGCGGATCAACGACTTGAGTCCAGGATTATGCGCTCCAGGGAGGAAGAGCTTATTGTAGTCAGCACGACGTCCCAAGTGTCCGGATTCTTTCTCGATGTGTTGCACAGGAGTGAGGCCAATATTTCCGAGGTGAAGGTGGTCTGCCTCTCGCCTCGGATCCTGTCGCACGGTTCGATCTCAAGCCAATCGCTTGAGTCGACCGTGCCTGTCAGTGTCATTCCGACCGGTCAGCAGATAGATGATCCCCGGATCGACAATATTCGCCGTGTTGTCCGTATCCTGACTGGAATCGCCAGTGCGCGGAAGCGCTTCGGCAGTTCCAGGATGGATATTCGCTTCCTGATCCTCAAGGAACGGCATCCAGGGCTGAAGGTCAGACTTCTCTCGCGTTCGGGATACCTCCAGCTCTTCCCTGGCAACCTTCGGTATGCGGGCAACCTCTACCGATTTGGATACGAGATCGAGGACAGGCAGCTCGTCGAGCGCTTCACGGCTTTGTTAGGTGATTGGCTGGACATCAGCGGTGAACCTCTCGGTGTGAATGACGCAGAAATCCAGGATCTGGAAGAGCGCTCTATATCGGAGCTTGCGCGCTCCTTGCTTGGGACCGAGCGGCCGGCGGAAAATATAGCAGTGAAAAGCACCATGCTGTTTTCGCTGCTTCCTGATGAATATGGCAGAGATATTCTGGGAAAGGTGTTCAACGTGATCGCGCAAGGAGTCGATTCGACTGCGCCGGGCAGGTTACGGGAAGCGGTGCCGAGTCAGTGGGATGTCTATGTGCCTGCCGGTCGGCCCATAGTCGAGCGGCAGCGTGGCCTTGCGCTGACCCCTTCTGGTGCTCATGTATCGGTCGGCGCCTTCATCGAGTGCGACGGGAAGATGCTCGTCGTCAAGAAAGTGACAGCCCCGAATCGCGGCTTGTGGAGCATTCCTGCGGGTCATTGCGAGTGGGGAGAGTGTCCGGCGGTCAGCATCGTTCGCGAGCTGCGCGAGGAGATCGGCGTTCTTCCGAAGGAGCCGACGCTCATCTACACGGGTGAGATCGATGAGGGGCGTCCGTGCAGACACGGTGCGGCGCGACACCTCTGGTTTCTCTACAGGATCCAGTTTTCGGAGCTTCCCGAGATCACGCTGCAGGCAGAGGAACTTCGGGAACTGAAGTGGGTCGACAACACTGTGCTCGGCCGACTGCGGAAGACGCCGGCCCTTGAGGCGCTGCTGGAAAAAACATCCGGTGAGTGACACGGTCTGTATCAGACTGCCGGGGCGGGGCACGACGGTTCGATTGACTGCTCGCGAGCAGTTCTTCTCGCACGAGTATCGCGAGTTCGGGATAGACGCAAAGATCTTCGGCGATATCCTCAAGGCTATAGATGGACTGGCTGCCGAATGCAAAGTGATTGTTGTCCCGAGCGGGGCCGGAGCATTTCTGCTGGGAGACCTGGCGCTCCGCCTGGGGCTGAGCTCACGCTCCGTCGGTGATGCGAACAGGACAGTCATTGACGCGCAGAGCGTGATCGTGTTCAACTGGTTCCTGGAGAACTCTCCGCATCCCTGCGTCATGATTTCCGACTATCGCGATGTCTCCTATGCTCTCGCCGAGAATCGAATCTGCATCGCTCGGCCCACTGAGATATTCGAGAGCACGGACACGCTGTGGGCGGCGCTTGCCTACCAATCCCGCTCGCGTTATGCGCTGAGCTTCAAGCGGCTCAGCCGCACCCGGCACATACTGCCTGATATACGCGACCATGAGGGGGCGATTCCGCGCGACTGGATGCTGCGCAACGCGAAGATGTGGGAGTCCGTGGGAGGAGCGCCTGTGCTCGACGTGCATTGCCTGCAATTCCTGTGGAAGGCGGAGTGCAGTACCTGGCTCCTGCAGCCGGAATTTCCTGGCGACATGGCACGAGTAATCTCCGGCTCCTCCCCGCGGGGCGTGTCGAAGATCATCAAGTGATGTGAAGGTTCACCTTGTGGCGGTCGAGGAATCCGTCAAAATGACTACTTCTTGGAAAGAGTAAGTCATGATCGATATAGCGGAAATTTGTTGGCTGATCGACTCGCACGAGGGTGCTCCTTGTGGCTCCTATTCCGCCCTTGATGAGCTGTGCCGGCGCATTACCGTAGAAGACTTGCTGAGTCTGGTGATCGAAGAAGCGTCCAGCCATCCACGCGAAGTTTCAGAATGCGCTCGCCGCTCCTATCGGCATGCTCTGGGGTTCGACAAAGTGATGCTGATGGTCGGGCCGGGGAAATCAACACTCCGTGTTCATGTGTGGCGTGATACAGATGCCCGCGCCCATGCATCCGAGCACATCCACAATCACCGTTTCGAGTTCGCCTCCGTCGTGCTGCGTGGCGACGTGGTGATGGAGACCTTCGAGCCTCACTCCGAAGGGGTCCTGATGGCCGCCTACGAGGAGTCCATCGGCGCAGGTGACTCGGGATGGATGATGCGCTGCCGAGGAACCGAGCGATTGCGCAAAACGATGGATCTGCGACTTGCGCCGGGCACCATGTATCGGATGCACGCCGAGTCTCTGCATCGGGTTGTCAGAAGTGCGTCCTCTTACACCGTGACGTTGTTCTTGGAAGCCGTCTCCCGTCGTGTCCGGACCAGCACCGACGTTTACACCGATCTCGACGCCGCCGTCCCCTCCGAGTTCGCCAGAGTGCCCATGAGACCCCAGGAATACTTAAGCGCACTAGTCGAAATAAGATCCCTGATCGCGTCGAACTGAACGGTCTGGGGCGGTTCGCCGATTCCGTCCGGACATGTCATGGGCCACCGCCGTTGGCAGTAGCCCGTGTGCCTGCCCCTTTGGCCGTTGCCGCAACGGAGCCAGGTTTGTCCGTTGAGGCGGAACAGGCGGCGGAGAAGAGGACGAGAGCGGGAACCCGTCCGAAGAACGGGCCCCTGCCGGGATCTCCCCCCACCCCCGTTGACGTCGACCCCGGCAGGGGCTCGTGGAACAGAACGATGGCAGAGCGGTGCTGAAGGGACCCTGAAGGTTCCTGAGGGGTCTTCAGGTTCCCCTCAGCCCGCAGCGGCGATGCTGGGGTGATGCGGATACTGGTGGTGGAGGACGACCGGCGGCTGGCGGATCTGCTGCGCCGGGGCCTGGTCGGCGAGGGGTACGCGGTCGATGTCGGGCACGACGGGCGCCGGGGTCTGGAACTGGCGCTGGAGAACCCGTACGACGCGGTCGTCCTGGACGTGATGCTGCCGTACGTGAACGGGTACCGGCTGTGCGCACGGCTGCGGGAGGCGGGGCGGTGGGTGCCGGTGCTGATGCTGACGGCCAAGGACGGCGAGTACGACCAGGCCGAAGGGCTCGACACCGGCGCCGACGACTACGTGGTCAAGCCGTTCTCGTTCATCGCGCTGGCCGCCCGATTACGGGCCCTGATCCGCAGGGGCCGCCCCGAGCGGCCGACGGTGCTGCACGTCGGGGACCTGGAGGTCGACCCGGCCTCCCGTCGATGCCGCCGCGGGACCGTGCCCGTCGCGTTGACGGCGCGTGAGTTCGCCGTCCTGGAGTACCTCGCCCAGCGCTGCGGCGAGACCGTCTCCAAGGGCGAGATCCTGGAGCACGTCTGGGACGACCGCTTCGACGGTGACGTGAACCTCGTCGAGGTCTACGTCAGCGCCCTGCGCCGCAAGATCGACGCACCGTTCGGCCGGCAGACCATCCGTACCGTGCGCGGCGCGG
Source organism: Streptomyces sp. NPDC050528 (assembly GCF_044457795.1). Classification (NCBI taxonomy): domain Bacteria; kingdom Bacillati; phylum Actinomycetota; class Actinomycetes; order Kitasatosporales; family Streptomycetaceae; genus Streptomyces; species Streptomyces sp. NPDC050528. Next base: position 649,398 of record NZ_JBITHH010000005.1, on the reverse strand, counting down.
GCTACCGCCTCGACACCGCCGAGAAAAAACGGCCGACACCGTGAGCCGGCGGATACCGCTCCCACGCCTCCCGTGGCCCGCGACCCTCCGCAACCGACTGACCCTCCTGGCGGGCGCCGGCACCCTGGTCCTCCTCGCCGTCACCGCCTCCGCGTTCGCCGTCGAGACCCGCGCATCGCTGCTGGCCTCGGCGCGGCAGAACATCCCCAGCCAGGCTGTCTTCGACGAAAGCGTGCCGACCGGGTACGTCCCGGGTCTGGCGCTGCAGATCTGGGTCTCGGGCTACGGATCCGTCTACCGCTCTTCTTTCGGTATCGACCTGTCGCACCCTGACCCACTGCCGCCCTGCACCCGGTTGACGCTCACCGCGGAGGGCACCACCTCCCGTCACGCCATGTACTGTCTCGCCGTCGCCAAGGACAGTTCCACGTGGGCTTCGTTCCAGCTGAAGCACGGTCTCGTCAGCGACGGGGACCTGTCGCTGCTGCCCTGGAGCAGCCCTGCCCATGGTCCGGAACCCCTCCGCCGCCTGCTGCGGGTCATGCCGTCAGGAACCACAGGCCTGCCTCGGGATCGCTGGGTCGTCTACATCCGCCCGACAGGCCCTGAACAGGCCCATCTCAACACCGTCGTACGGCAGTTGGCCGCAGGCACCCTCGGGCTCACGCTCGTCGTCGCGGGCAGCATCTGGCTGGTGGCCGGACGGGTGCTGCGCCCCGTGGAAGCCATCCGCGCCGACTTCGCCGAGCTCAGCGCCCACCACCTCGACCAGCGCATCGCCGTACCCCGCGCCGGACGCGAGATCACCCGGCTCGCCGACACCATGAACACCACCCTCGACCGCCTCCAGTCCGCCGTCGAGCGCCAGCGCCAGTTCACCGCCGACGCCTCCCACGAACTGCGCACCCCGCTCGCCTGCCTGCGCACCGAACTCGAACTCGCCCTCCACCACCCCCACACCGCCGACTGGCCCCGCGTCGTCGACGCCGCCCACGACGACACCCTGCGCCTCCAGGCCCTCACCACCGACCTGCTGCTCCTCGCCCAACTCGACGCCGGACACACCGACCAGCCTCCGGGCCCACCCGTCGACCTGACCGACCTGGTCCGCGACGAGACGAGCCGACGGACACTCCCGCCCCACCTCACCCTGACCGTCCACGTCCGTCCCGAGCCGATCACCGTCAACGGCCATCAGGCACTCCTGGCCCGCGTCCTCGGCAACCTCCTCGACAACGCCGAACGCCACGCCGCCGGCACCATCACGGTCCGTCTCGCCTACGACACCGAGCACCGGCAAGCCGTCCTCGATGTCCTCGACGACGGCCCGGGCATCCCTCCGGAACACCACCGGAGAATCTTCGAACGCTTCAGCCGCCTGGACGACGCCCGCGCCCGCGACGCCGGCGGCGCGGGACTCGGCCTCGCCATCGCCGCACGCATCGCCACCACACACGGCGGCACACTCACCATCACCCCGAGCCCCCAGGGCGCCCACTTCCTCCTGCGCCTCCCCACAAGCACCCCACCACCGCAAGACCCGTCGGCTACGGCGACTGCGGCCGGGCCCACCGAGGCAACGTGAAGCGGGGTGACGTACGGCCAGTCTCCGAGGGTCCCGTACTAGTGCGATCGCCCAGAGCCCGACGAGTTCTCCAAAGTCTCCAAGGTCTCCGACGTCTCCGGCGGCGGAGCCGTGGCAGTCCCCGGAATTCGCACCGTCGCCACCGTTCCCCCACCCCGCGCGTGTGCCAACGTCACCTCTCCGCCTGCCTGTTGGACCGTGCGGGCGACGATGGACAGGCCGAGGCCGGAACCGGGGAGGGCGCGTGCTGAGGGCGAGCGCCAGAAGCGGTCGAAGACGTGGGGGAGTTCGTCGGCGGGGATGCCGGGGCCGTGGTCGCGGACGGTGAGGACGCCGCGCGTGAGCTGGACCTCGATCGTGCCGCCCTCGGGGCTGAACTTCACCGCGTTGTCGAGGATGTTGACGACGGCGCGTTCCAGGGCGGAGGGCTCCGACTGGACGTACCAGGGCTGGACGTCCGCCGTGATCGTCAACTCCGGGCCGCGCAGGCGTGCTCGGCGGAGCGCGGCCTCGACCGTGTCCTGGAGCGAGACCACCTGGACGCGTTCGCCGCGCTGGCCCTCCGAGCGGGACAACTCCTGCAAGTCGCCGATCAGGGACGCCAGTTCGGTCATCTGCGCCTTCACCGAGGCGAGGAGTGCCTTGCGGTCGGCCGGGGGGATCGGGCGGCCGGTCTCCTCGCTGCGGGTGAGGAGTTCGACGTTCGTACGGAGGGAGGTGAGGGGGGTGCGGAGTTCGTGACCGGCGTCGGCGATGAGTTGTTGTTGCAGCTCGCGGGAGTTGGCGAGGGACGCGGTCATCGAGTTGAAGGAGCGGGAGAGGCGGGCCACCTCGTCGTCACTGTCCTCCTCGACCGGGATGCGGATGGTCAAGTCCTCGGTACGGGCCACGTGTTCGACGGCCTCGGTGAGTTTGTCGACGGGGCGCAGGCCCGCGCGGGCGACCGCGAGACCGGCCGCGCCGGCGCCGACCACTCCGATGCCGGAGACGAGGAGGAGGATCAGGGCGAGGTCGTTGAGCGTGGACTCGGTGCCCTTCAGTGGCACCGCGACCAGAAGCGCGGCGTCGGCCACACCGGGCTGCCGGGCCTGCAGAGGCAGGGTCAGCACCCGCACGGCGTTGCCGTCCGAGTCCACGCCGTTGCGGGAGAGGCCCTTGCCGGTGCTTGCGTTCTTGATCACGTCATTGTCGGCCTTGGTGACCTTGATCTTGCCCACCGAGGTCGGGAAGAGGCAGACAGTGCCGTCCGCCTTGAGGACCTCGGAATAGGTGTTCCGAAAGCCGCCGCTGTCGTTCTGCACGGTCTGGGTGCAGGTGGCGACCACCGCGTCGATGTTGCGTACGCCGTCAGGTCCCCCCATGCTGATCGCCTTTTGCAGGTCGTTGTCAGCCTGGTCGTACAGCTTCCCCTGCACGATGAACCAACAGGTGACCGACACAGCCGCCACCCCGAACGCCACCGCCGCAGCGACCAGCATCGCCAGGCGCGACCGGATCGGCAGGGTCCGGAACCGGTGCAGGAACCGGTCGAGGACGTTCTTCACTCCGCCCCACCCTGTCGCAGCACGTACCCCACGCCCCGCACCGTGTGCACCAGCCGAGGCTCGCCCCCGGCTTCGGTCTTCCGGCGCAGGTACATCACGTACACATCAAGGGAGTTGGAGGACGGCTCGAAGTCGAAGCCCCACACCGCCTTGAGGATCTGCTCCCGGGTGAGGACCTGGCGGGGATGCGCCAGGAACATCTCCAGGAGGGTGAACTCCGTGCGGGTCAGCTCGACTTGGCGGCCGTTGCGGGTGACCTCACGCGTCGCGAGGTCCATGCGGAGGTCGGCGAAGGTGAGGGAGTCGTCCTCGGGCGCGGTCCCGGCTGCCGCGGCCGCCGCGTAGGAGCTGCGGCGGAGCAACGCCCGTACGCGGGCGAAGAGTTCGTCGAGTTCGAAGGGCTTGACCAGGTAGTCGTCGGCGCCGGCGTCCAGTCCCGTGACGCGGTCGCCGACCGTGTCGCGGGCCGTCAGCATCAGGATCGGGGTCGTCGTACCGGCACCCCGCATCCGGCGGGCCGCCGTCAGGCCGTCCATGCGCGGCATCTGGATGTCGAGGACGACCAGGTCGGGCTGGTACGCGGTCGCCTTCTCCAGCGCGTCCGCGCCGTCCACGGCGACCTCGGTGTCGTACCCCTCGAAGGCGAGGCTGCGCTGGAGTGCTTCGCGCACAGCCGGCTCGTCGTCCACGATCAGGATGCGCTGGGTGTCACGGTCGCCTTCGGCGGGGCTCATGGGCTGGATTCCTCGGGTGCGGTGGGACGGGGAGACAACGTCGGCTGAACGATCGGCTGGTCGCAATCAGCCTCGCATGTTTCCCGGCCGGTGCGTGAAGAGGGGAGGAAGTGAGAAAAAGGGTGAGATCGGCCTCGCCCCTCAATCCTCCGTGGGGATCAGCCCCGCATCGCCTGGAGGCGGTTCAGCGGCACCTTGCGGTGGTGCGTGCGGGCCGTGCCGGTACGCAGCCCCATCAGCTCCGGGACCGGCGCCACTTCCGGCGCCCGCGCGGCCGGCGCGTGCAGTTCGTACGCCACCCCGAGGGCCAGGCCGAGACCGGCCGCTCCGGTGTCGGTCACCGTGTGCGAAACCTGCTTGATCATGACGTACTCCCTACTGTGATGGATCGACCGCACTTGCGTTGGTCTAGCTGTCGGAACCGCCCGCCCGCAGCGAAGCCAGGTCCGCCTTGACGGTGTTGATCGGGATGGCGAAGCCGATGCCGATGCTTCCGGCCTCGGACGACGAGGACGAGGAGTCCGAACTGGACGAGTACATCGCGGAGTTGATGCCGATGATGTTGCCGTTCGCGTCGATCAGGGCGCCGCCGGAGTTGCCGGGGTTGAGGGACGCGTCGGTCTGGATCGCCTTGTACGTCGTCGTGGACGAACCGGTGTCGCCGTTGAACTGCTGGCCGCCGAACTGGAACGGCCACTGGCCGCTGCCGCCCGAACCCTGGCTCTGACTCTGGCTCTCGTCGGTCGAGACGGTCACGTCACGGTTCAGGGCGGAGACGATGCCGCTGGTGACGGTGCCGGTCAGGCCCTCCGGGGAGCCGATCGCCACGACCGTGTCGCCGATCTGGACGCCGGCGGAGTTGCCGAGGGTGGCCGCCTTCAGGCCGGAGGCGCCCGACAGCTTGAGGAGCGCGAGGTCCTTCTTGCTGTCCGTGCCGACGACCGTCGCGGTGTACGTCTTGCCGTTGCTCGTCTTGACCTTGACGGACGTGGCGCCGGAGATGACGTGGTTGTTGGTGATGACCTCGCCGCCGGCGGTGATGATCACGCCGGCACCGGTCGACGAGCCGTTGCTGAGGGTGGCCTCGACCTCGACCACGCTCGGGCTGACGGTCGCGGCGATCGTGGCGACGTCGCCCCGCTTGCTGGAGGGCACGACGGCCGTGGTGGTGCTGGAGGTGGCGACGCTGTCCTTGCCGGTCAGCTCCTGGAAGGCGTACGCCGTGCCGCCACCGACGGCCGCGGCGACGATCGCCACGGCGGCGAGCAGCGCGAGCGGACCCCGGGTGCGCTTCTTGGGCTTGGGCGCCTCGCCCTGGACGTGGGTGAGGAGAGCGGTGTCGCCGCCGCCGTGGCCGTCACCGCCGCCGTACGCTCCACCGTCGGCGCCGAAGGCGGCCTGCGGGGCGGGCGAGGGGGCGGGAGCCTGGGCCGGCCACTCGGGTGCGGCGGGCTGCTGCGTCTGCTGCACGGGCTGAGGCTGCTGCACCGGAGGCTGGTAGGCCGGCGGGGGCGGCCACTCCGGGTTCACGGGAGAAGAGGCGTGCTGCTGCTGGGGGTACGCCTGCGGCTGGTCGCCCTGGGGGGTCTCGTACTCGCCGCTGCGGCGGAAGCTCTCGGTCATGGAACAGAGCCTGTCGCGCGATCATGAGAGGTACCTGAGTCCCCGCTGAGAAGCCCGACAGAACCTCGTATGCCCGATATAAAGACGCCGGGCCCCCGGAAACTCGGGGATTCCAGCGAACCCTGTGACCACCGGGACGGGTGCGCTCAGCCGCTACACAGGCCCGGATTACTCAGCCCGTCCGGCACCTCTCAACACAGGCCCGGATCACTCAGCCCGTCCGGCACCTCTCAACACAGGCCCGCAAAATCCAGCCCGTCCGGCGTTTGAGGACGAGGCCCTTTCAGGGCCGATACGGGGGTTCGGGGGCAGAGCCCCCGACAACGGACCCGCGCCCGAACGACTTCAGCCCTCACACCCACACGACTGCCGTATGACCAACCGCGACGGAAACACCTTCAACCGCTCCCGCCGAGACCCCGCCACCCGCAACCCGTCGTCGAGGACAAGATCCACCGCCGCCCGAGCCATCGCCGGCCGATCCGATGCGATCGTTGTCAGCTTCGGGTCGGCAAGCGCCGCTTCCTTGATGTCGTCGAAGCCGATGACACCCAGCTCGCGCGGAACATCGATCCGCAGCTCGCGCGCCGCCCGCAGCAGGCCGATCGCCTGGTCGTCGGTGGAGCAGAAGATCGCGGGAGGACGGCGCGGGCCGGAGAGGATGCCCAGGGCGACCTGGTACGCGTCGTAGCGGTTGTACGGGGCCTCGAAGAGGCGCCCCTCGGTCGGCAGCCCTGCCTCGGTCATCGCCCGCCGCCAGCCCTCGACGTGGTCGGAGACCGGGTCACCGACGGACGGCGTCTCCGCCGTACCGCCCATACAGGCGACGTATTCGTAGCCGTGCTCAAGGAGATGGCGGACGGCGAGCTGGGCGCCGCCGAGGTCGTCCGTGACGACCGCCACGTCGTCGATCGCCTCGGGGCGTTCGTGGAGAAGGACGACGCGGGCGTCCCACGCCTCGATCTCCGCCGCCGCGTTGTCGTTCAGCGCGTGGCTGACGAGGATCAGGCCGGAGACCCGCATCCCGAGGAACGCGCGCAGGTAGTGCACCTCGCGCTCGCCCACGTAGTCGGAGTTGCCGACGAGCACCATTTTTCCGCGCTCGGACGCGGCCTGTTCGACCGCGTGCGCCATCTCCCCGAAGAAGGGCTGGCGCGCGTCCGGCACGATCAGGCCTATGAGGTCCGTACGCCGCGACGCCATGGCCTGGGCCACCCGGTCGGGTCGGTACCCCAGTTCCTTGATCGCGGCGAGGACACGCTCGCGCGTGGCCGGGGCAACCGGCCGGGGTCCGTTGTTGATGACATAGCTGACAACGGCGGTCGAAGTACCCGCCAGCCGCGCCACATCATCCCGAGTCACCTTGGCCACGCGCGGAGTCTACGCGGATTGACCCGCTCTGGGCAGGGCGTTTCGAAGCTTCTCTGCGGAAGCCATGCCCTGCCCGGAACCGGGTTACGCCTCGGCCGGGATCTCGGCGGCGTCCAGCGCGGCCGAGTCGGTCGTCTCGTCCGCATCCTCCGGCTTCGCACCGGCGAGCGCGGCGCTCGCCTTGAGCTTCGCCTCCTCGCCGCCCCGGTCACCCTTCTCCGGAGTGACGAACCGATAACCGACGTTGCGGACGGTCCCGATCAGCGACTCGTGCTCGGGCCCGAGCTTCGCGCGCAGCCGTCGTACGTGGACGTCGACCGTCCGCGTACCGCCGAAGTAGTCGTAGCCCCAGACCTCCTGGAGCAGCTGGGCGCGCGTGAAGACGCGGCCCGGGTGCTGCGCGAGGTACTTGAGGAGCTCGAACTCCTTGAAGGTCAGGTCGAGGACCCGGCCCTTGAGCTTGGCGGAGTACGTCGCCTCGTCGACCGAAAGGTCGCCGTTGCGGATCTCCATGGGGGAGTCGTCGTTGACGATCTGCTGGCGGCCCATCGCCAGGCGCAGGCGCGCCTCGACCTCGGCCGGACCGGCCGTGTCGAGCAGGACGTCGTCGATGCCCCAGTCGGCGGTGACGGCCGCGAGGCCGCCCTCGGTGACGACGAGGATGAGCGGGCACCCCGGGCCGGTGGACCGGAGGAGCTGACACAGGCTGCGCACCTGAGGCAGGTCACGGCGGCCGTCGATCAGGATGACGTCGGCACCGGGGGTGTCGACGAGAGCGGGGCCTTCCGCCGGTGCCACGCGCACGTTGTGCAGCAGCAGGCCAAGGGCCGGAAGCACCTCCGTCGACGGCTGGAGGGCATTGGTCAGGAGCAGCAGAGAACTCATACGTCTGGTTCCTCCTCGGTCCCTGCGAGGACGTTTGCGGCACTGCGGCATTGCGGCGATGCTCTGTGATTCCGGGGGCCTGGTATCTCCCGCGTCCACCTGGGGTTTCCCGTGGTGTACCGCTTCGTATACAACGCTCCTGGAAGCACAAAAGGACCCGGGGGCTTCGCTGCCCGAGTCCTCTGTCCAGCAGAATAGCCCACATGAGCGCTGGTACGGCAGGTCATGTGGCACGATCCACCGTTCGTCCGAACTCTGAGACGATCAGACGTACACCTTTGCGGACGTTTCTGCACACCGACGACGGGGTGACGATCGATTCCGTATACGAACCGGGGGCACCCGTATACGACGCCTCCCGGTCACCTTCCGGTGATCCCGTGTTCGTCGTGGCGCACGGTTTCACGGGCGATGTGGACAAGCCCCATGTACGGCGGGTGGCCGAGGCGTTCCTCCAGTACGGGGCCGTGGTCACCTTCTCCTTCCGGGGCCACGGCGCCTCCGGCGGACGCTCCACCGTCGGCGACCGCGAGGTCCTCGATCTGGCCGCGGCGGTCACCTGGGCGCGCGAACAAGGACACACGCGCGTGGTCACCGTCGGCTTCTCGATGGGCGGTTCGGTGGTGCTGCGGCACGCGGCGCTCTACGGCCCGAAGGCGCGCGCCGACGGTCAGGGGCGCGAGGGGCGCACAGAAGCGCACACGGACGCGGTGGTTTCGGTGAGTGCGCCGGCCCGCTGGTACTACAGGGGGACGGCCCCCATGCGGAAGCTCCACTGGCTCGTGACCCGTCCCGAGGGCCGCCTGGTCGGTCGCTACGGCCTCAACACCCGTATCGAGCAAAGGGGTTGGGACCCGGTCCCGATGCCCCCGGTCGAGGCGGTCCCGCGCATCGCGCCCACCCCGCTCCTCATCGTGCACGGCGACCGCGACGGCTACTTCCCCGTCGACCACCCCCGGATGCTGGCCGACGCCGCCGGTGACCACGCCGAACTCTGGCTGGAGCCGGGCATGGGCCACGCCGAACACGCGGCCGCCGACGACCTGCTCGACCGCATCGGTCGCTGGGGCAGTTCACAGGACGGCTAGCCTGACGGGTGTTGACGCCTGATCCGTCGACACCGATCTAGCGAGGAAGCAAGCACATGCCAAAGGTCACGGTGCGCTACTGGGCCGCCGCGAAGGCCGCGGCCGGCATCGCCGAGGAGCCGTACGACGCGGCCACCCTCGCCGACGCCCTCGCCGCCGTCCGCGAGCGACACCCCGGGGAACTCGCCCGCGTACTGCTGCGATGCTCGTTCCTCGTCGACGGTGACCCCGTGGGCACCCGCGGACATGAGACGGTACGGCTGGCCGAGGGCGGCACGGTCGAGGTGCTCCCGCCGTTCGCAGGAGGATGAGCGAAGCGATGAGCAACCAGCCGTACGAGGGCTACGACGAGAACTACGACCCCTACGCCCAGCAGCCGCACCAGCCCCAACAGGCGCAGGCGCAGGCGTGGCCCGGGCACCAGCAGGCGTACGACGATCCGCAGGCGGCCCAGCAGTACACCCAGCAGTGGCAGGGCCAGACCTGGGACACCCAGGTCCAGCAGACCAGGCCCGCCGCGTCCGACCTGGCGTACTTCCCGCCGCAGAACTACCAAGAGGCAGCGCGGAGTTACGACCCCTACGCGCAGGCCCAGCCCCCCAGACCCGACGTGCCCGAGACACAGGCACCCCCCGCCGCCTCCGCCGGAGACGGCTACGGCCCGCCCTCCCTCGCCGGCAACGCCCGCATCACCGACGCCCAGCGCGCCCGCCTCGAAGGCCGTTCGCCGATCATCGAACCCGGGATGCAGCCCGCCGGCCTCACCGCCGTCCTGGCGCTCCTGCTCTCCGTCACCGCGCAGATCGGGTCGTACGCCCTCGTCGTACCGCTCGTGATCCTTCAGGCCGTCACGGCGGCGGGCTGGTTCCGGCTGAACGGGATGTGGCCGGCCCGGCAGGGCATCGCGCTGGCCTTCGCGGGGGCGCTCGTCGCGGACGTGGCGCTGCTCGCGGCCGGGCGGGAGAACGGTCCCGCCGCGATCCTCGGCACCCTCGGTGTCTGGGTCCTGCTCTCCCTCGTGATGCAGCTGCGCTCGCACGCCGACCCGGACACCCGGATCACCGGCCTGATGGCGACGGTCGCCTCGGCTGCGCTGGCCATCGTCGCGGCCGGGCACCTCGCGGCCGACCCGGACGCGGTGACGGTCGGCGCGGCCGCGGTCGCCGTCGCGATCCTGGCCCGCGCGCTGCCGCTGCCGACCGTGGCGTCGGTCGTCGTATCGCTCCTGGCGGCCGCGGGTGCGGGCATCGCCGTAGGAGGGATGACGGGCATGGGCGCGAAGGGCGCGCTGCTCGGCGCGGGCGCGGCGGTCTGCGCGCTGATCGGCCACCGGGTCGCGAGTTACGACTACCCGTCCCGCTTCGTCCACTTCACGGCCGGCGTGGCCCTCCCGCTCACCGCGGCGGCCCCGGTGGTGTACGTGCTGGGACGCGCGCTGGTGTAGCCCGCCGCAGGCCAAGTTCCGTGCCGTAGGCGGTAGTTGGTCGCGTAAGCGGTGTGTAGGTGGTAGTTAAGAGCACTGTCACAGGTGATCGACAATTTCCCGGTACACGCGTCTCGCAGGACTAACCTCGCGATCAGCGGCCACCCGGTCGTCGTACCGCTGTCGTCGATGACCGCCTAGGTGGGGAACACCGCATGCGCGCGCTGCGAATACTTCTGATCGTCGTCGTGATTCTGGGAGGGCTCTTCGTCGTCGCCGACCGGGTGGCGGTGCACTTCGCCGAGCAGGAGGTCGCGGACCGGGTGAAGTCGTCGGAGAACCTGGCCTCCACCCCCGACGTCTCCATCAAGGGCTTCCCCTTCCTCACCCAGGTCGCCTTCGGGGACCTGGACGACGTCGAGATCGGCATCCAGAGCTACGAGGCACCCACGGGCAACACGACCGGCGGCGCCACCACGATCCGCATCGACGACCTCAAGGCCCGGATGAAGGGCGTCAAGCTCTCGCTCACCGGCAACACCGCGACCTCGGCGACCGCGAACAGCGCGACGGGCACCGCGAGCATCTCCTACGACCAGTTGCTCAAGGCCGCCAAGTCGCAGCCGACGGAGGTCTTCACCGGCGTCACGGCCCAGCTCGTCAGCCTCTCGGACGGCGGCGACGGCAAGATCAAGGCCGACATGAAGGTCACGGTCACCGGGATCGGCACGACGACGTATCCGGTGCTCAGCACGGTCACCGTCGAGGGCAACACGGTGAAGGTCCACGCGGACAACCTGCCCAAGCTGGTGGTCAACCTCGCCGACTCCCGCGTCCGCTCGATCACCGACTTCCAGCAGACGATCAACGAGCTGCCGGGCGGGGTGAAGCTGGACAGTGTGCAGGCCGCGAAGGGCGGTGTGGACATCAAGGTGAAGGGTTCGAACGTCAACCTGGCCGGGTAGGACGACGGGCGGTGCCGTTCCGGGTGGGCGGCGGGTGTCCGAGGGGCGAGACGGTGGTGTCCGTGCGGGGGCGGGGTTAACGGCCGCGGGGCCTCGGATTCCCCGCCGCAGGGCCGCTGGTGACCGTCTCGTCTCACATCGCGGACGATCGCGTCTCAAAATACGACACACCGGTGACATGTCCGGCGATCCGTCCCTACGATCGTCGTTATGAAGCGCCAGGCGGACGACCTCACGAAGCGGCGGGCAGTAGACCTGTGCCGCGTCGCCGCCATGCTCTGTCGCACTTTCTGAGCGGAAGCGCAGGCTTCCGTCTTCCCCCCCCGTGTCCCTGATCAGGGACACCCGCGCGAGCGCGCACCCTTTCTCTCACGCACCGCACCGCCGTAACTGCCCCGGAGGAGAAAAGCATGAGCCGCAGTGACGTCCTGGTCGACGCCGACTGGGTCGAGGCCAACCTCGACAACCCGAGCGTGGCGATCGTCGAGGTCGACGAGGACACGTCCGCGTACGAGAAGAACCACATCAAGAACGCGATCCGGATCGACTGGACGAAGGACCTCCAGGACCCGGTACGCCGTGACTTCGTCGACCAGGAGGGCTTCGAGAAGCTCCTGTCCGGCAAGGGCATCGGCAACGACACGCTGGTGATCCTCTACGGCGGCAACAACAACTGGTTCGCGTCGTACGCCTACTGGTACTTCAAGCTCTACGGCCACGACAACGTCAAGCTCCTCGACGGTGGCCGCAAGAAGTGGGAGCTGGACGCCCGCGAGCTGGTGGAAGAGGTCCCCGCGCGTCCCGCCACGGACTACAAGGCGAAGCCGCAGAACAAGGCGATCCGCGCGTTCCGCGACGACGTCGTGGCGGCGATCGGTTCGCAGAACCTGGTCGACGTCCGTTCGCCCGACGAGTTCAGCGGCAAGCTGCTCGCGCCGGCGCACCTTCCGCAGGAGCAGTCGCAGCGTCCGGGTCACGTCCCGTCCGCGCGCAACATCCCGTGGTCGAAGAACGCCAACGACGACGGCACGTTCAAGTCGGACGACGAGCTCAAGGAGCTCTACGCCGACGAGCAGGTCGACCTGGCCAAGGACACGATCGCGTACTGCCGTATCGGCGAGCGCTCGGCCCTGACCTGGTTCGTGCTGCACGAGCTGCTCGGTGTCGAGAACGTCAAGAACTACGACGGTTCCTGGACCGAGTACGGCTCCCTGGTCGGCGTTCCGATCGAGCTCGGCGCCAACAAGTAAGCAACCGCACTACCGCTGCGACCTGAAGGAAACCAAGACATGTGTGGAGCGAAGGCCGGCGGCCCCGACGCCTCGACGATCAAGCCCGGTGAGACCACGATCCAGGGCCAGGTGACGCGTAATGGCGAGCCGGTGACGGGCTATGTCCGTCTGCTGGACTCGACCGGCGAGTTCACGGCGGAGGTCCCGACCTCCGCGACGGGTCAGTTCCGCTTCTACGCGGCCGAGGGCACCTGGACCGTCCGCGCCCTCGTCCCCGGCGCCACCGCCGACCGTACGGTGGTCGCCCAGACGGGCGGCTTGGCGGAGGTGGCGATCGCGGTCTGATCGCCGTCCGATCGTCGTCCTGCTTGTCGAAGGGCCGCACCTGTTTCCGGGTGCGGCCCTTCGACATGAGGCGGGTACGGGCCGGAGGGTGTCAGAGGCCCCGGTCCCGGACCACGCTGACCAGCAGGGGCGCCCGCAGTCCGCCCAGCGCGGCACAGTCGGCGACGACCTCGCCCAGCCATCCCACGGCGTCGTACGACCACTCGGCCAGCTCGCCGCGCAGCAGCGCGTGGTGCCGGGCCGGACCGTCCCAGAAGGTGTCGTCGAAGGGCGGGGCCGGGATGCCGTCGGGGAGGGCCGTGCCGTGCGGCGAGGACGACGACCGGTGGACGAAGACATCCTGTTTCAGGCCGGCGAGCCGTTCCTCGACGACGTGGAGCTCCCGGCTCCCGCTGCTGAGGGCGACCGTGACCGGGGTCCGCGCACCAGGGTCACGTTCCCCGAACCACTCGACCGCCATCAGGGACGGCACGCTCGCGTACGCCGGCCGCGTCGCCGGGTCGATGCCCTGCACGGGCAGCAGCAGCTGTACGGCGGTGAGGTCCGCCCGCCCGGTCCGCGCGACCGCGTCCCCGGCACAGGCCAGGAACGGCCGCACGGGCAGCGGCCGGTCACCGGCGACGGCCCCGGCCTCGACCTGGAACCAGGAGACCAGCCCCGTCCCGGAGGCACCGGCGGGGTGCTCCCACCCGGCGTCGTTCATGCCCCACAGCCGATCGAGCCAGCCCATGGCGAGCGACCGCTGGTGGAACAGCTGGTAGGCGTCGTGCTCGGGATCGTGCCAGGGATACGGGACGAGCTCTCCGTAGAAGGCACCGAACAGGGTTCCAGCACTCTCCACTGCGCCCCTCCTTAGCTGTCGGTCTTGGCTGTCGGTCTAGCGGACCCGGCAGTTGACGTCGGCCTGGTTCATCGGCTTCTCGGCGGTGTCGATCTCACCGATGACGTCGACGTCCACATGGTTGCGCCAGGAGGTCCGCTCGGTGTCGGTGCAGTCGCGCCGGGCCACCGTACGGTTGCTGCTCCCGCCGCCGGGCTTCAGCTCCTTTGTCGGGGAGCACGCCTTCTGGACCCAGCTGTTGTCCGTGTACCACTCGTACAGGCAGTTGAAGACATTGGCGCGGTTGTTGTCGCAGTTCCCCTTGTCCCACCAGCCGTGACCCGAGGCCGCCACCCCGGTGCCGGACCGGTGCGGGTTGTCCCGCCCGCTGACGGGCGTGCACCCGAACCGCTGTGCGGTGGCTGTACGGCCCAGGTCGGCCCGCGGGACGATCCGGCCGTCCATGTCCTTGTAGACGGCGGTCGCGTCGGCACCGGGTGGTGCGATTCCGGGCACCGGCTCCGCGGACCTGACCGGCGCGGCCGCCACCGACGCCGGAACGCCCCAGACGGCCAGGGACACGAGCGCGGCAACCAGGGCGCTTCGGGAGTACGGGGGTGTCAAGTCGGCCGCCTTTCAGTAGATGATCAGGGGAAGTACTGAACGTAGGGCCGACAGCGCCCACCACGGTCCCGCCGAAAGAGGGAATCGCGGCAAGCACCGGACGCACGCCCGCGCCCACTCGAACCCGCCGCGCGCCCGCATCTGTGGAGTCGGCATGGATGCGGGCCTACGCTGGACGCATGCTGGCACGTCGCCGTCGCGTGTACTTCGTCATGATGGGCATCTGCATCGGGCTGTTCGTCCTGGCCTGGGGTGTGGTGCGGATCTGGTCGGTGCCCGTGGCCGTCGGGATGTGTGTGGTCGCGATGCTGATCCCACCGGTCGCCGCGATGGTCGCGAACCGCCGAGGCCCCGACGACCGCTGGTGGGACGACCCCTCCGGCGACCCCAAGTCCGACGAGTGGTGGGACGAACTGGACGGCAAGAAGCGCCGCCAGTAGGTCACGCGGTGAGCGGGTAGAGGGCGGCCATGTCGCCTACGAGACTGTCCACCGTGGTGCTCGACGCGCGGGACGCGCACGAGCTGGCCGGCTTCTACCTCCGTCTGCTCGGTTACGTGATCCGGGCCGAGGAACCGGACTGGGTCCTGATCGGCCCGGCCGAGGGCGGCACCGGCCTCTCCTTCCAGACCGAGCCGGAGTACGTCGCGCCGGTGTGGCCGACCCGCGACCCCGGTGAGCAGCAGATGATGCTGCACCTCGACATCGAGGTCGACGACCTGGAGGGCGAGACGGCGAGGGCGGTGGCGGAGGGGGCCACGCTCGCCGACTACCAGCCCCAGGACGACGTACGAGTCTTCTTCGACCCGGCGGGACACCCGTTCTGCCTGTGGCGACAGGAGTAGACGGGAGCAGTCGGGAGTAGGGGGTCGGTCAGAGTTCGTCCTTGGGGTTGGGGTTGGTGCCGTCGTTGAGGGCGATGGCCAGGAGCGCGGCTGCCTGGCGGGCGTCGGAGATCTCGGCGCCGGCGACGCTTGTGCTGGCGCCGTCGTCCGTGCCGTTGACGTGGCCGACGTAGACGTGGCTGACGTTGGCCCAGTTCCGGATCAGGGCGATCTGCTGGGAGCTGTAGGAGACCGAGCTTCCGCTGTCGAAGGAGGGCGCGACGCGGTCGGCCAGGGTACGGAAGCGGGCCGCCTCCGAGATGCCGAAGATGATGGTGAGCAGACCGCGGGCCTGGTTGAGCCGGGACGAGTTGGCGTTGGACAGGTCGAACAGGGCCTGCGAGAGGGGGCCGGGGCCGATGGTGACACCGGTCAGGGACTGGTTGGCGACCCGGGAGAGGGCGTCGTAGCCCTCGCGGCCGACGAAGAAGTTGTCGTCGGTGCTCGACTCGTTGGGGACGTTCCGGATGAGGTTGAGGACGCGGTTGTGGGACGAGGCCACCGCGTAGACCCGCACCACGTACAGGTCACTGAGGCGCACCACGGCGTGCACGGTGGGCGCGGAGTGTCCCGGGGAGCTGATGACGATGTCGGCGAAGTTGTTCGTCCTGCGGTTGTCCAGGACGGTGACGGTGACCCGGTTGCCCCGAGTGTTGACCACCGGACCGGTCAGCCGCGCGTTGGCCGTGCTGCGGGCCAGCGCGTCCAGGGCACTGAGCATGGCGCGGTAGCCGTCGGCACCGTCGTCGATGTTCCAGTGAACCTGCGGGAAGTTGGTCTGCGCCACCTCCTGCGCGTCGATCTTCACACTGTGCGGCGCGGCGGCGCCGACCGCCCCCGGGGAGGACACGCCGGACACCAGGACGGCTCCCGCGAGAACGCACGGAAGGGCTGCCGAGAGGCTGACACGTCGGACGACACTGGCACGCATGAGGGGCTCCGATCGGGGGGAGGAGGGGGAGGAAACAGAGCCATATGTCCGGCTCGGTCCCACCGAGACTCACACCGACGGAGTTGATTCACACCCCCTCCCACCAGGCAAATCAATCCCCTGGCCACCCCACGCCGCAGGTCAACCAGCCGTCGGCCCCAGGTTGTTCATGAGCAGGCCGAGGGTGAACTCGAAGCGGTCGGGGCCGGTGCCGGAGATCAGGTCGGCGGCGTGGGCTCGGGTCTGCGGGAACTGCTCGGGCGGCAGGGCCGTGAAGCGGGCCAGCAGCTCCTCGTGGCTCAGCACCCATTCCGGGTCCTCGTGCCGGCGTCGTTGCCGGACCAGGGACTGTTCCAGGGCGTACGCGCTGACGTAGAGGGACAGCGCGTCGCGAGCCCAGCCCGCCGTTCTCGGTTCGATGCCGCCCGCCAGCAGGATCGCCAGGATTCCCTCGCCGACCCGCAGCGTTTCCAGGCTGGTCGGCACCATGGCCAGCGCCGCGCGTGAGACTCCGGGGTATTTCAGATACAGGTCGCGGATCTGCGTGTACACCCCGGCCAGTTGCTCGCGCCAGGCGGCCGGGTCCGGTTCGGGGAGCGTGACCTCGGCGTAGAGCCTGCCGATCAGCAGGTCGTCGATGTCGTCCTTGTTGACGATGTGCGCGTACAGCGACGACGGACCCGTACCGAGCACGGCGGCGACCCGGCGGATCGTCAGCGCGTCGTACCCCTCGGTGGCTACGACTTCCAGGGCGGCGTCCGTGATCCGCTCCACGGTGATCGGCTTCTTGCGGGGTGCGCGACGTTGGCGGGGATCGCGGGGGTCACGGGGGTCACGGGGGTCACGGGAATCGGCGGGCATGGCGGGCATGGCGGGCATGCCGATCACTCTACCTTGACACGAACTAAGTTCGTTAAGTAGAACTTAGTTCGTCATAGCGAACTTAGTTCGTGCCGAAGTGTCAAAGTGCCGAAGTGCCGAGGTACCGGAGTGTCCAGGTACCCAGGTGTCGATATCCGGGAGGTACGTCATGCGCGTTTCCATCATCGGAGCCGGTCTGGGAGGCCTCGCTCTCGCCCAGGGCCTGCGCGGCGCCGGCATCGAGGCCGACGTGTTCGAGCGCGACCCGGGGATCGTCGCCCGGTTCCAGGGGTACCGGCTCGTGCTGGACCCGACCGGGTTCCAGGCGGTGCGCGACTGCCTGCCCGCGCGCTGGCACCCGCTCCTCGACGAGATCGTGATGGACGCCTCCGCCGAGCAACTGATCCTGGACCCGCACCTGAACGAGATCGGCAGGCTCGGCGCGGGCCGCACCGGCATCGTGGTCGACCGGCAGGTGCTACGACACCTGTTGCTCACCGGCCTCACCGTGCACACCGACACCGCGCTGACCGGCTACGACGTGCTGCCCGACGGCACCGTCCAGGCCCGGTTCGCCCACAGGGACCCCGCCACCGCCACCGCACCCACCCCTGCCACCACCCCCGCCGACCTGCTCGTCGGCGCGGACGGCGTCACCTCCGCGGTCCGCGGAGTGCTGTCGCTGCAGACCACCCCGACCGACACCGGCGTCCGCTTCGTCATCGGCCGCACCCCGCTGACCGACGAGTTCGCCGGCCTCTCCAAGGCGTACGGGTCGAAGATCGCGGGCGACGGCGTCAGCCTGCTGCTCGGCGCGATGCGCTTCCGCACCCCGCCGAAGCAGGCCGCCGAGCGACTGGCCCCCGACGTCACGCTGCCCGACATCGGCGACTACGTGCGCTGGGCCATGATCCTGCCGTCGAACGCCGGCTCGCCGGAGAACCTGACCGCGCAGGACGCCGTGCTGTCCAGGATGGACGGCTGGCACCCGCAACTGCGCGCGCTGATCGAGCAGGCCGACCCGGACAACAGCACGTTGCTGTCCATCCGGGTGGTCAAGCCCGGTGCGCGCTGGGCGCCCGGCCCGGTCACGCTGCTCGGCGACGCGATCCACGCGACCTCCCCGACCGGGGGCAACGGCGCGAACACCGCACTGCGCGACGCCGACCTGCTGCGCCGCCACCTGACCGAGGCCGACGCGGGCCGCCGGGATCTGCTCGACGCGGTCGGCGACTACGAGCGGCAGATGTTCGAGTACGGCGCGGAAGCCGTCCGCACCAGCCTCGAAAAGCTGCCCGCGTTCGCCCCCGAGGCGAAACTGTCCTGAGCCCGGGATCCACCCCGTACGACGGCCGGTGACAGGTGCGTGAGGGGGGCCCGATGAGGTTGTGGGAGCGGGCCGAGCGCGTCCTGGATGTCTACGACATGTCTACGACGCGGCCGACCGCCCGGGGCCGGGGACCTCAGCCTGTACGTCCGCGACGGCGGCCGGGTCGGTACTCCCTCAGGCCTGGTCGAGTCGGCCGGCCAGGTCGGCAAGGCCGTCGGCGTGCAGGTCGAACCTGTCCGAGGCGGTGGGCGGGTCGCCGACGGGACGGGCGACGTAGGCGGTGCGCAGCCCGAGGCCCTGTGCTCCCCGCAGGTCCCAGGTGTGGGCGGCGACCATCAGGAGCCGCTCCGGTGGCAGTCCTGAAACGGTGACGGCCAGCTGGTAGACCGCCGGGTCCGGCTTGTAGGTCCGGGCGTCCTCGGCGGACAGGGCCTGGTGCCAGCGGAGCCCGGCGTGGGCGTTGATTCCCAGCAGCGCGGTCCGGCTCGCGTTGGAGAGCCCGATCAGCGGGAACCGTTCGGCGATCCGGGCGAGCCCGGCCACGGTGTCGTGCCACGGCGGGAGCCTGCGCGCCGAAAGGGCCAGTGCCGCTACGGCGGCCGGGTCCTCGACTCCGGCGGCACCGGCGACGAGCCGGGCGGCCTCCAGGTCGAGGACGTCACTGGGGAGGTAGGGCCGGACGCCGTCGAGGACGCGACGCTGCTCGCACTCGATGTGCCGCTGCCACAGCGACAGCAGCCGCTCGACCCCCAACTCGTCCAGCGCCGGGTCGAGTTCACGAATACCGGCGCGGATACCGGCTGGTTCGTCGACGAGCGTGCCGAGCACGTCGAACACGACCGCATCTGTCTTCAGCTCCGACATGCCACCCGCATTCCCGCATTCCCGCATTCCCGAACCGCACGAACCGCACGGCCCGGCCGGGTGGATACGGTCAGGTCGTCGCGATGATCGCCATCAGCAGACCCCCGATGCACATCGCCGTGAGCGCACCCGTCCAGAACGCGTCCTCGCGCAGCGCCCGGGGTGCGCGGAACCGGCGGCGGCGCCGGGCGGGTTCGGGTGGGGGAGAGGGTGTGGGGACGGGCGCGGCGGGTGGTGGTGCCGGAGGCCTCTGCTGTCGTACGACGGGTAAGGGCGCCGTCGGCATCACGGGGGGCGGTACCGCCTGGGCCGGGGGGACCTGGATCAGTTGGTGAGGGCGGGGACGGTTCATACGGGGTGGGCCTCGCTACGGTGCTTGCGGAGCAGGACGTTCGCGTCGGTCTCGGCGCTGTAGTCGCGCGCGGTGCGGGCCGCCGCCCGGAGTTCGACCAGTTCCGCGCAGCCCGCGCACCCGGGGGCCGGCTGCGGCGGGGCCGCGACGAGGAACGGGGCGTCGGTCCGAGCGCGGTGGTTCGCCGCGCGGACCCCGGCGCTGATCCGTTCCTGGTCCGTCGCCGGCCGCAACGACTCCGGGTCGGCCTGCCATTCGCGCCCACCGCCGACCGGGCGCAACAGGGCGTAGGGCCCTGCCTTGTCCTGGTACTCGCCGACCGTGTCGGTCGCGGGGTCGTAGAGCAGCGTTCCGGGTTCCATCGGCGCCTCCTCCTCTTCCTTTTTATGCAACTTCCGTACAGAATGCGACAGTTGCACTACTCTGTGCATTCCTGGGTGCGTTACGAGGATGACCCAGGTCGGAGGCGAATGCAGCGCCAACGGGCTCAACTTCCGCGACTGGCGTGCCAAATTCCACAAATTCCACAGGAGGTTGTGATGCCGCAACGGGTTGCTGTGACGGCGCTGAGCCATGAACCCAGGAAGCGGTTTGCCGAAGAGGTGAAGAGGCTGAGGACCGAACGGGGCCTGAGTCTGCGGGACTTGTCGAAGGTGGTGGGGTGGGATCCGTCGCTGTTCGGCAAGATGGAGCGCGGGGGCACGTTGGGTGGGCCCGAGGTCGTGCAGGCGCTGGATCAGTACTACGGCACGGGTCGGATGCTGCTCATCCTGTGGGAGTTGGCAGCTGGTGACCCGACCCAGTTCAAGGAGCAGTACCGGCGCTACATGATGCTGGAGGCCGAGGCGGTCAGCCTGTGGCACTACGCCGTGAGCGCCCCGCCGGGTCTGCTTCAGACGGACGGCTACGTGCGCGAAGCACTCGCGGTCGGCTGGATCAGCAGTCAGGAGTTGGACCAGCAGGTCGAGGCGCGCGCAGGACGACGGAAGTTGCTGGAAGGCGACGATGCGCCCTCGTTCCGAACCGTCCTCTCGGAGGCGGTGCTGCGCACGCCCCTGCGTGATGTGCGGGCGTGGCGCGAACAGTTGGAGCACCTCGCGGAGATGGCAAATCGCCCGAACATCACCATCCAGGTGCTGCCGTTAAGCGTCGGCCCGCATGGCTTGATGAACACCGCCGTGATGTTCCTGCGGCTGTCCGACGGTCGCACGGTCGCCTACACCGAAAACGACCTGCGCGGCGAACTGATCGAGGAAAACACCTCAGTTGAACTGCTGCAACGTAGGTACGATGCGGTGCGTGACTCGGCGCTCTCACGGGCCGAATCGCGGGAGTTCATTCTGCGGATGTTGGAGGAAGTACCGTGCGAGCCATCGACCTGACCAACGTGACGTGGCGCAAGAGCAGCTACAGCAACACAAGCGGCGGTGAGTGCGTCGAGGTCGCCTCCAACCTCCCCCTCGTCCCCGTCCGTGACTCGAAAAACCCCGCCCACGGCACCCTGGTCTTCGGCGCGGGCGCCTGGGCGGAGTTCATCCGGGCTCAGTAGACGAGCGCCTGCGTACCCTCCGCCATAACCTCCTGCACGAACACCTGCGCCCCGGCGATCCGAACCCCCTCGATGACATCCTTCTCGGAGATGTCCCGCCGGGCCGCGCACTGTGTGCACAACGTGACGCGGCCCGCTGCGAGGATCGAGTCGATCAGGTCCGGCAGCGGGGCGGCGTGCGGGAGTTCGAACTCCGCGGCGCGTCCCGGCAGGGCGAACCACGCGGACTCGCCGGTGAGCCACAGGGAGACGTCCACTCCGCTGGCAACGGCGACTGCGGCGACCGTAAACGCCTGGGAGCAGCGTTCGGGGGCGTCGGCACCTGCGGTCACCTTGATCACGAGCTTCTTCGACATGACCGAATCGTAATCAACTCCCTTACAACTCCCTGCCGTAGCCACGGGTCTTCTGTGCACGCATATGGAATGCGCACGTCATGTTCCGTGGGGGACGTCTTGGAAGTACCGGAAAGAACCATCGCAGAAGTACCGGATCCGGAGCCGGAGTTGACGCCGGAACCGGCGCCGGAGCTCGCGCCGGAACCAGAGCCGGAGCCCGCGCCCCGCCCGCGTCGCCGGGGCCGTACCACCCTCCTCATCGCCGTCGCCGCCGTACTCGGTGTCGTGGCCGGTACCTGTACCGGTTTCCTCATCCAGGCGAACCGCGCACCCGACAAGCTGCCCTCGCTCGCGCAGAGCACCCTCACGCAGGCGAAGGGGCCGGCGCCCGAGCCGTTGTCCGCCGCGCAGGACCGCCAGGTCAAGGTCGACGGCGACCTGCGCAAGCTGCTGCTCAAGAAGCCGAGCGGGGCGAAGGACGCCGTCCTGCCCGACGGCAACGACGGCTGGCTGGACCTGGCCGCGTACTCCGAGAGGTTCAACGGTCCGGACGAGGAGTTCGGCTACGAGGTCGACCAGGAGTTCCGGCGCGCCGCCATCGCCCAGTGGCGCGACGGCACGCGCGACGTCGACATCGTCCTGGCGCAGTACCGCCAGGTGGTCGGCCTCGGCGCCTCCCAGAACACCACCGACTCCTTCTACTGGGCCGAGCGCGGGTCCCACACCACCAGCTGGCCCATCCCCGGCACGGGCGACGGAAGGGCGTACGTCCACGGCGCCGAGGACGGCGTGTACAGCGCCGAGGCCCTCGCCTGGCGTGGCGACGTCTTCGTGGACATCTGGATCTACGACGCGAAGCCGATCCCGAAGAAGAAGATCATGGATCTTGCCGAGCGGCAGATGGAGCGGTTGTGACCGAGAACCAGGTCGGCGAGGTGGGCCCTGTGGAGCCCGTGGAGTTTGCGGAATCCGTGGAGTCAACTCCCTTGCCCGGCGCCGAAGTTGCTCCAGATGCTGAGGTACCCGCGAAGCCCGTGCGCCGGGGGCGTATCGCCGCGGTCGTCGGCTGTGCGGTGCTCGCCCTCGCCGTCGTCGGCGGGGTCGGCTACACCGTCGTGACCGTGAACGGTGCCGACCGGGACGCGGGCGCCCCCGTGTGGAAGTTCCCCAAGGCCGCGGCGGAGCGGAAGGCGGCGGCGGCCAAGGGGCTGAGCGCCGTGCTCGAGCCGTACACCGCCCACGGGTACGTCCGCGGGCCGGACATCGAGGAGTTCGGGTCCGAGGCCGAGCTCACCGGGCGCGAGGCCACCGCCCTGCGCAAGGAGGACTTCAGCGGCCTGCCCCGCTCCCAGCGGCTCCTGGTGGAGAAGCAGATCGACCGGGAGCAGATCAAGGGCATGGCCATGCGCAGCTACCTCTATCCCGCCGCGCAGGAGTCCAACGCGTACACGGTCAAGGTCCAGCTGGTCCAGATGGACGCGAAGGCCGCGCGGAGCCTCACGGCGTACGAGAACCAACTCCTGGGCACCGTGAGCGTGTTCCGCAAGGGGCCCGCCGTCCCGGGCCACAAGGACGCGAAGTGCTTCCTGCCGAAGGACGAGGCCGGGGAGAAGCTCACCGAGATGCTCTGCTTCGCGTCCCAGGCCGACGCCATGATCACGCTCAGCGCGTCCGGGACCAAGGCGATGGACACGAAGGAGATCGTGTCGTTCCTGAGCGGTCAGCTCGACCGGGTCAAGACAACGGGGGAAGCGGTATGACCGAGCAGCAGCAGTCCGTGACCCCGGAGACCCCGGAGGCGACCTCGGCCGTGACCCCGGAGACCTCGGAGGTGACTCCGGATGTGACTCCGGACGTGGTTCCGGTCGTGATCCCACCCATGCCGGAAGCGCCCCCGCTGGTACCCCGGGTGCGCAAGGACCGCCGGGTGCTGCGCGCGGCCCTGCGCTGGACGGCCGCCGTGGTCGTGTTCGCGGCGGCCGGTGCGGGAACGGCGTACGGCGTCACGCAGATGAAGCGGACCGACGTACCCGGACTCGCGACCGCGTCCGACGGGCGCTGGGACTACCCGGAGATCACCCGGCCGCCCCTGCCCTCCGGCAGCCCGGGCCCCTTCGCCGTGGGCAACCTCACGAACGCCCACTACGCCGACCAGCGCGCACTGCTCCTCCCGGCGCCGAAGGGCGCGAAGGCCGACGCGTCGCTGCGCGGCACGGACGGCTGGCTGCCGACGAAGACGTTCCTCGCGCAGTACGCCGACACGGCCGAGCGCAAGGAACTCGGCCAGAAACTGACCGACGCCGGCCTCCGCCACATCGCCGCCCGCGGCTGGACCGCGCCGGACGGCACGCACACCCGGATCTACCTGCTCCAGTTCGGCACCGCGGTCGCCGCCGACGAACTGTTCTCCCCGGGCCTCATCTCGTACGACAGCCCGGTCTACGCCCTGGACGGCGCCCCGGCGACCTCCTACGACGACGCCGTCACGTCCGACATCCTCGACGATCACGTCAAGGCGTCGGCGTACGTCGAGGACAAGCCGGTCGGCCCGGCGGAGGTCCGCCAGGCCTATCTCTCGGCCGGTGACACCCTCGGCCTGATCGTCCAGTCCCGCAAGGGCGTCGCGAAGGCGGTCCCGTTCAGGCAGACGGTGACCCTCCAGAGCCAGCTGCTGGGCTGATGCCCACCTAGCCGTACCTCACCGTGAGCACCGGGCCCCAGCCGCGTAAGCTGGGGCCCGGCCTTACGCACATGTACACGCATCGCACCACGCTCATCCGAGGAGCACCCGTGTTGGAGATCTTCTTCGAAACCCTGCTGGTCCTGGTCTGCGTCGGCGTCCTCGCCTTCGCCGGACTGAGCGTGAAGAAGCTGTACCAGGGCCAGCGCTGACCCCCACCGAGGAACTGCTGACGTCATGATCGAGATCCCGTCCGACCTCCACAAGGACCTGGTCCCCCTCGTCTTCCTGCTCGGCGAGTGGGCCGGCGCGGGCGTGCACGACTTCCCCGGCTCCGAGAAGTGCAACTTCGGCCAGGAGGTCTCCTTCACGCACGACGGCCGCGACTTCCTGGAGTACCGCTCCCACACCTGGGTCCTGGACAACGACGGCAACAAGGTCCGCCCCCTGGAGACCGAGTCCGGTTTCTGGCGCATCGACGCCGACCGCAAGGTAGAGGTCACGATGACCCGCGACGACGGCGTCGTCGAGATCTGGTACGGCGAGCTGGCCAAGCAGAAGCCCCAGATCGACCTGGTCACGGACGCGGTCGCCCGCACCGCCGCCTCCGGCCCCTACACCGGCGGCAAGCGCCTCTACGGCTACGTCAAGAGCGACCTCATGTGGGTCGGCGAGAAGCAGACCCCCGAGGTCGAACTCCGCCCCTACATGTCCGCCCACCTGAAGAAGATCGTCACCCCGGACGACGTCGAACGCTGGGCGAAGGCCCTCCCGGACGACATGCCGGACGACGGGATCGCTTTCTTCAAGTAGCCGGTCGGCAGTCGCCTCGCGTATCCGGCGAGTCCTCCACGTCCCCCGTAAGCCGCTGAGGCCCGGGGGACGTTGTCTGTTAACCCCTCGGGTCACCGCCGGTGTGGGTTAACAAAACAAACAGCATGGCAATGCAGTTGCGGGCGGGGTGGCGCGTGGCTACAGTGATGTTGTCTTCGTGGAGCGGGTATCCAGGCCTCGCACATGCGCGGAGCCCCGGTCGCAACTTGCCTGCGACCGGGGCTCCGGATGCTGTGCTCTGGGTGGCTTGCGGTGCAGAGGCGAGCCCAGAACGTTCGTTTTCGACGGTAGCACAGCGCATCCGGGGATGCGCCGGGGGAAACCATGACCACCAATCGCCTGCCCGAGTGGATACTGCGAGACCTGTCTCTGCCCCGCCTGAAGCGCTACATCCGTGCCGCGCACGGTGACGCCGGGGTCGCGGAGCGGCTGTACTGGTGGAACATCGAAGTGTCGGCCGCCCTGCTCGGCCCCCTTCACTGCCTGGAACTGGCCCTTCGCAACGCCCTGCACAGCGCGCTCGTACGGCACCACGGCAGGCCGGACTGGTGGGCGGTGGCGCCCTTGAACGAGCGCGGACGCAAGCTCGTGGACGACGCCCGTCGCACCTGCGGGCGGCGCCTGCGCCACACGACGCCGGACGATGTGGTGGCGGAGCTGTCCTTCGGTTTCTGGGTCTCGTTGATCAGTCACGGCTCGGGCTACGACCGGCAGTTCTGGGTGCCTGTGCTGCACTCGGCGTTTCCGCACTACCGAGGACGACGCGACCGTCTCTACCGCGACCTGACCTCGCTGGTCCTGCTGCGTAACCGGGTCATGCACCACGAGCCGGTCCACCACCGGCATCTCGCCGCCGACCATGACACCATCTACCGCGTGCTCGGCTACGTCAGCCCTGAGCTGGCGAAGGCGGCACTGGCCATGGACCGGTTCCCGGCCGTGCTCGCCGGCCGGGCGGATGTCCTCGGCGGCACCAGACCGCCGCAGTTCTGAAGGGAGGGAGACGCTGTGGCCGACTCCGGCGCATTGCCACCCGCGCAGAGCTCGCACGCGGAGTTCGCCGGCGTGCTCGTTTCCCGACCCGACATCGCACGTCTCGCGGGGGTGAAGCGCCCCGCTGTCACCAACTGGGAGCGGAGGCACGCGGACTTTCCCGCACCCGTCACTCCCGACGCCGGAGCCGATGACGCGTCCGGGGCCGAGATCGAGCGATTTCCCGCCGATGACGTACTGACCTGGTTGTCCGGGCGGACCGTTCCCGCGAACGCCCTGCGTCCGGACGAACCGGTGGGCACGACCTACGGCGACCGGTTCCGCGCGGGGTTGTCCGGAGGTACGGCCGGTGGACTGCTCCGGGCGGTCCGGCAGTTGGCGGGACCGGAGGCGGACCGGCTGCGGGGGCCCATGTCGCTGGACCGCTATCTCGAATGGCTGCTCTACTTCGTCCTGGTCCGCATCGTGGAACCCGACCATGTGATCAGGACCGTGGACGACTTCAGCTGGATGGTGCGTGGCCATCACCATCTGGACGAGGAAGTGCCCGGCTATCTGGGGCACGAATTCTCCCGCACCCTCGCGAGTACCACCGTGGGCTCTCAGCGGGAGGTCCGAGAAGCGTTCGACCATGTCCTTGTCCGCTGGCTGGCCACCCACGCCCGGGAAGGCGGCGAGTTCTTCACCCCGCCGTCCGTGAGCCGGGTCATGGCCCGGGCGCTGGCCGGCGTACGGCCCGGAGCGGGGAGCGTCCACGACCCGTACGGCCGTACGGGAGAACTGCTCGTCGCCTATCTGGACGCGGTCGCCGAGCAGGGCGGTGACCTGTCGGTTCATGTCAGCGGACGGGTGCCGGAGTCTCGGGAACGACGAGTGGCAGGCATGAACTTGCGGGTGCACCACGGGCGTCCCGTAAGGTTGGGTGAAGGACCAGTTGTTCCCGTGCACGGCCCGGCCGATCCTCCCGGTCTGTTCGATGTGCTTCTGACCAACCCGCCCTTCGGCCGTCTCCTCGACGACGTGACTCTGCCGTCGTACTGGACCTATGGCGCTGCCCGCAGGACCGAGTTCGACTGGCTTCAGTACGCCGTCTCACGGCTCGCTCCAGGTGGCCGGGCCGGGGTGCTGATGCCGTCCGGGGCCGCCGTCAACAGCGGAGCCGCCGAGTCGGTGCGTGCGGGGCTGGTCGAGGCCGGGGCGGTGGAGTGCGTGATCGCGCTTCCTGCCGAGCTCTTCACGCTCACCGCCGTCCAGACGCAGATCTGGTTCCTGCGCGCCCCCGGTCCCGGTGAACTCCCGGTCTCTGACGTGCTGTTCGTGGCCGGTGAGCACCTCGGACATCACGTCACCCGGACCCAGCGGGTCCTGGCCGACGACGAGATCGCGCGGTTGGTCGACGCGTATGTGTCCTGGCACAGGACCGGAGGTTCCTTCGTGGGCACCCCCGGTCTGAGCCGGGCCGTGCCGGTGACGGAGATCGCGGCGCACGGCCACAGTCTCGATCCCGCTCGGTATGTCCGGCACCCCGGCCCGGCTGGGGTCGCTCGTGCGGCTGACCCTGCCGAGACCCTGCGTCGGCTGGCGGAACTGTCCCGGGAGATCGAAACCCTGCACACGCGGGCAGCGGCGGCCGATGCCGAAGCCGACCGACGGCTCGGGAGGTATGGACTGTGACGTCGGCCGACGCTTTCGTTCCGCCGGACGGCTGGTCGCTTCGCCCCTTGGCGGAACTGTGCGCGCTCATCCAGGTCGGCCCCGGCCTACGTACTGCGGACAGGGGCCGCACTCAGGTGGACGGCGGGGTGCCTCTCGTCCTTCCGCGCGACTTGAGCGGTCAGCGGATCGTCACCGGGGATGCCGCGGCCGTACCCGCGATCTCCTGGGACAGGGCGCGGACGCTGGTGAAATACGAACTGGCCGAAGGGGACCTTCTCCTGACCCGGACGGGGACCGTGGGTCGCTGCGCCCTGGTCACCTCGGAGCACGTGGGCTGGTTGTTCCACCCCAACCTGGTACGCCTCCGCCTGCCTGAGGCGGGGCCTGTCGGGTCGGCGTATCTTGCCGCCTATCTCAGTGCGACGGCCGCTCAGGACTGGATCAGCACGCGGACGGCCCGCGCGGTCATCCCCTCACTGAGCATTCGTGCCCTGGGTGAACTGCCCGTTTCCGTGCCACCGGCCGCCGAGCAGGCCGCGATCGGTGCCACACTGGCGGCCCTCGACGACAAGATCCAGGCGCATGCCGAGATCGCCCGCGCCACGCGCGCCTACCGTGGCGCACTCGCCGATGCCTTGACGAACGGCATCCTGTCGGCGGAGGGATGAGCCGGCGCGCACCGCCCTAGACTGGACGTGTGGTGAGCACCCAAGGCACGGACCCGGGCACGGACTGGAAGACCGATCTGCGGCAGCGCGGCTACCGGCTGACGCCGCAGCGGCAGCTCGTGCTCGAAGCCGTGGACACCCTGGAGCACGCGACCCCCGACGACATCCTCATCGAGGTGAGGAAGACCGCGTCGGGGGTCAACATCTCCACCGTGTACAGAACGCTGGAGCTCCTCGAAGAGCTCCAGCTGGTCAGTCACGCGCACCTGGGACACGGGGCGCCGACGTACCACCTCGCGGACCGGCACCATCACATCCACCTCGTCTGCCGTGACTGCACGAACGTCATCGAGGCCGATGTCGAGGTCGCCGCCGAGTTCCGGGCCAAGCTGCGGGACACGTTCGGCTTCGAGACCGACATGAAGCACTTCGCGATCTTCGGCAGGTGCAAGGACTGCACACAGAAGAATCCGACCGGTAAGACGTCAGCTGAGTCTTCAACTACCGAGTCGTAGGCTTACCGGTATGAAGAGCCCCCTGTTGTCCCTGCCCGGCGCCGTCCCCGCCGAAGGAGTGGACGAAGGCGTCGCCGCCCACTACGGCGACCTGTTCCGTGAGCAGCGCACCCTCGCCGACGGCACCGGTTTCGTGGACCTCTCGCACCGCGGGGTCGTCGCGGTCACCGGTGACGACCGCCTGAGCTGGCTGCACCTCCTGCTCACCCAGCACGTCAGCGACCTCCCCACCGGCGTCGCCACCGAGGCCCTGATCCTCTCCGCGCACGGCCACATCGAGCACGCCCTGTACCTCGTGGACGACGGCACGACGGTCTGGATGCACACCGAACCCGACACCCAGGACGCGCTGATCGCCTACCTGGAGTCGATGAAGTTCTTCTACCGCGTCGAAGTCACCGACCGCACAAGTGAGTTCGCGGTCGTGTACGTCCCCGCCGGTTCCATCGCCGACGTCCCCGCCGGCGCCGTCGTACGCGAGACGCCCTACGGCCGCGACCTCTTCCTCCCGCGCGAGGACCTGGAGTCGTACGCCGAGAAGTCCGGCCCGCCGGCCGGGATCCTGGCCTACGAGGCGTTGCGCGTCGAGCACCACCGCCCCCGCCTCGGCTTCGAGACCGACCACCGCACGATCCCGCACGAGCTGGGCTGGATCGGCACGGCGGTCCATCTCCAGAAGGGCTGCTACCGCGGCCAGGAGACGGTCGCCCGCGTCCAGAACCTGGGCAAGCCCCCGCGCCGTCTCGTCTTCCTCCACCTCGACGGCAGCGAGGTCCATCTCCCGGGCCACGGCACGGAGTTGAGGCTCGCGGAGGAGGGCGCGGAGGGCCGCAAGATCGGCTTCATCACGACGTCCGTACGGCACCACGAGCTGGGGCCGATCGCGCTGGCGCTGGTGAAGCGGAACGTGCCGTTGGACGCGCCCTTGCTGGCGGACAGTACGGCGGCGGCCCAGGAAGTGGTCGTAGAGCCCTAGTTGCGGGGTCTTAGAGGTCGACGACGACGGTGAACGGGCCGTCGTTCGTGAGGGAGACGCGCATCTGGGCGCCGAAGCGGCCCGTCGCCACGGTGGCGCCCAGGGCGCGGAGTTGGGCCACGACCTCGTCGACGAGGGGCTCCGCGATGTCGCCGGGGGCGGCCGCGTTCCAGGTGGGACGGCGGCCCTTGCGGGCATCGCCGTACAGCGTGAACTGGCTGATGACGAGCAGCGGGGCGTCGACATCACTGCACGACTTCTCGTCGTGGAGCATGCGGATCGACCAGAGTTTGCGGGCCAGTTGGGCCGCCTTCTCCTTGGTGTCGTCGTGGGTGACGCCGACGAGGACGCACAACCCCTCGCCCTCGATAGCCCCGACCGTCTCGCCTTCGACGACGACACTCGCGCCGTCCACCCTCTGCACCACAGCTCGCATGGACCCCATGATGCCGTGCGGGCGGGAAGGGCTCCGAGGCGGCCGTAGGGGGGCCTATTTTTGATCCTTAACCCCCCATCTGGGGCCGTTCGGGGGCACTCGGTCACATAGCGGCCAGTTGGGGTGGCACGATGCTGTCCACACGCCGGTCGAGGGGACGGGTAGAGGCACATGAGCACACCGAGTACCGGGCAGCCCCCTGGGCCTGTCTCGCTGATCCGCGCGGGGGGAGCGGCCACGCGCCGCCCGCCCGTGCAGCGCGTGGACAGCCCGCTGCTGCCCGCCGAACCGGCCGCACCCGACCTGACCGCGCTACGGCTCCCGGAGCTGCGCGCGCTGCGCCGCGACGCGCAGCGCGACGAGGCGGACCTGAGTTACGTACGACGGCTGCTCCAGGGCCGGATCGACATCCTCCGTGCCGAACTGGCCCGGCGGTCCCCGGCGGGCGCGGCATCGGTGGTGGACCGTCTCTCGGAGATCCTCACCGACGCCCCCGCCCGCCACCGCTCATCGGCCCGGCACGTCACGCTGGGCACGCCGCACAGCGAGGAGTACCGGCTGCTGGCCGCGGAGATGCTGGCCGAGGTCGAACTGTCCGACCTGGAGGCCCGCACCGACGTGGAACTGACCACGGCGATGGGCCGCCTCGTCCGGTACGAGCAGCAGGTCTCCCGCCGCCGCCAGGTCCTCCAGCACACGGCCGACGGCTGTAGCGCGGAGATCGCCCGCCGGTACCGTGAGGGAGAGGCGCAGGTGGACGACCTGCTGACGTGAGTTACGTGAGCGACGTGAGGGGCCCGATGTGACGGCTGAGGGTGCGGGCATTGCGGAGGCCGCGCGGGTTGCGGGGGCTTCGGGGGTTTCCGGCCCACCCCCTCCGGTGCTCGCGGAGGTCGTCCGCTCCGGCTTCGTGGAGAGCCGGCACCGGGGCAGCCTGGTGGTCCTGGCGGCGGACGGTTCGGTCGAACTGGCCCTGGGTGACGTGACGACCCCCGTCTTCCCCCGCTCCTCCAACAAGCCGATGCAGGCGGCGGGCGCGCTGCACGCGGGCCTGGACCTCACCGGCGAACGCCTGGCTCTTGCCGCCGCGAGCCACTCCGGCGAACTCTTCCACCGCGATCTGGTACGCCGACTCCTCTCCGAACACGGCCTGGACGCGGGCCAGTTGAAGTGCCCGCCGGACCTTCCCCTCGACCCCGTCGAGCAGGAGACGTACCTGGCGGCGGGCGGCGTACGCGACCGCATCGCCATGAACTGCTCCGGCAAACACGCGGCGATGCTGGCGGCGTCGGTGCGGCGGGGTTGGCCGGTCGAGTCGTACCTGGCCCCCGAGCACCCGCTCCAGAAACTTATCCACAGGGTTGTGGAGGAAGCGTCGGGAGAGCGGGTGGCCGCCGTGGGCACGGACGGCTGCGGCGCCCCCCTCCTGGCGATCAGCCTGACGGGCCTGGCCCGCGCGTACCGTTCCTTCGTCCTGGCGGAGCCGGGTTCCCCGGAACGCCGGGTCGCCGACGCGATGCGGGCCCACCCCGAGTACGTCGCCGGCACGCGGCGGCCCGACACGTTGGTGATGCGTGCGGTGCCGGGGCTGCTGTCGAAGATGGGGGCGGAGGCGGTGCAGGCGGTCGCGTTGGCGGACGGGCGGGCGGTGGCGTTCAAGGTTGAGGATGGGGCGGGGCGGGCGTTGGGGCCGGTGCTGCGACGGGTGCTGGACGTGATGGGCGTACCGGCCGGGGGTCTTGGGAAGGCGGCGGTGTTGGGTGGGGGCCGTGAGGTGGGGGAGATCCGGGCGGTGTTCTAGGGGCGGACGTTGGGCCACTCGCTTCTCGGCCAGGTGTGAACTCCCTTGCCTGTACTGCGTTCTGGGCCGGCGTGAGGGGTGCGCGCTCGCGTCTCGCCAGCACGCCGGGTCGGCTCAGCGGCCAACGGTGGATGGGTGGTTGTTGGAAGCTGGGGGTAAGGGGCGCGGGGCTGTATCGATATGCGGCTCCGCCGCGCGGGCGCGACAAGCTCCCACCGGCCCGCACCCCGCACACAACCGAAACCACCCACCCCCAACCCGCCGGGGGTCTGGGGGCGCAGCCCCCAGGGATGGGACGGGTAGGGGCGGCGGGGGCGAAAAAAATCCCCGCGACCCCCACCCCCACAGACCTACCGTGACCCCATGACCCGCCGCGAAGACACCCTCCCCGTACGCCCCATCACACCCCCCGAGATCCCCGACTGGATCCGCGCCCTCAACACCGGCTTCCTCCGCACCCCATACGTCCCCGACGAAGAAATCGCCGACCGCACCACCTACATCGACCCGCCCCGCACCCTCGGCGCCTTCGACGGCCCCCGCTGCGTAGCGACCTTCCGCTCCTTCCCCCAGGAACTGACGGCGGTAGGCGGCAGACCCGTCCAGGCCGACGCCATCTCCAACGTCACCGTCACGGTCACCCACCGCCGCCGAGGCCTACTGACCCGCATGATGACCCAGGACCTGGCGGCGGCGAAGGAGCGCGGCGACGTCGTAGCCACCCTCATCGCAGCCGAGTACCGCATCTACGGCCGCTACGGCTTCGGCCCCGCCACCTCGGCGACCCAATGGGAGATCGACGTAACGAGGGCAGGCCTGGACCCCCGCTGGTCCGTCCCGGAAGACGGCGGCCGTATCGACTTGGTGGACGGCGAGGACGTACGCAAGCTCGGCCCTGATCTGCACGAAAAGCTGCGCCGCACCCAACCCGGCGCGATCACCCGCGACAACCGCTGGTGGCAGGTCAACACAGGTGCCGTACGTCTGACGCGCGCGCCTTGGACCGAGCCGTTCTACGCCGTCTACCGCGCGGCGGACGGCGAGGTGCAGGGCCTGGTGGCGTACGTCTGCGACGACACCTGGAGCGACGCCAAGCAGCCGCTCGACACGGCCACGGTGAAGGGGTTCATCGCCACGACCCCGGCGGCCGAGCGCGCCCTGTGGCACCACCTCTGCTCGATCGACTGGGTGACGAAGGTGAAGTCGGGCTGGCGTGCCCCCGACGACCTGCTGCCCCTCCTCCTGCCGGACCCGCGCGCGGCCACGATCACGACACAGGCGGACTGGCTGTGGGTGCGGATCCTGGACGTCGTACGGGCCATGGAGGCGCGGTCGTACGAAGGGGAGGGCGCGTTGGTGTTCGAGGTGGTCGACGCGGCCGGACTGGCGGGCGGGCGCTACCGGCTGGAGGCCTCGGCGCAGGGCGCGTCCTGCACGCCGACGACGGAGAGCCCCGAACTCACCCTCGATGTAGGGGAGTTGGGGACTCTGTGGCTGGGTGACGAGTCTGCCGTGCGGCTGGCCGCGTTGGGGCGGGTGCGGGAAGAACGAGCGGGCGCCGCCCGTGTGGCCGACGCCCTGCTGCGTACGTCCAGGCGGCCATGGTGCCCGGACATCTTCTGAACCTGAACGACCTTTCCGCTGGTGCCTGTTGATGGACTCGACTTGATGGACTCGACTCATCCGTAGCTGTTCAGTTGTGATGGTGGTGCCGGCCGCCGGGCTCTCGGCTCCCCTCCAGGAGAGAGACCCAGGCGGCCAAGTCGGTCAAGTTGGTGACCAACTCTCTTCTAGTTATCTCCTCTTGGGTACGTCTCATAACCACCTTTCCTTGAACTGCCCAAAGATGGCGGGAAGTTGTAGTGTTTGGTCGTGGACCCGGAACACGCCACCGTCAATGGACGGACGAGGTCACCACGGCCACAGTGGTCACACCGCGAGCTGGCCGACGAGCTGCGCACCCGGATCAGGTCCGGTGTACTGCGGCCCGGCCAGCGCATGCCCACCCAGGCCAAGCTGGCGGACGAGTTCGGCGTCGAGCGCGGAGCCGTACGACAGGCACTGCGCATCCTGCAGTCCGAGCGACTGCTCACCAACGTGTCGAAGGGGAGCCCGGCGACCGTCGCCCCCGACCTCACCCTGGCCCTGACCGGCCCGGGAGCCCCGCCGCAGCCCACGATGGTGGGCCTGGGGCCGCGCATCGCGGAGGCGTTCGCGCAGCCGCACGTGGAGATCGAGGCGCTGTGCCTGACGGCCGTCTCGCT
Organism: Streptomyces sp. NPDC050528; assembly: GCF_044457795.1. NCBI lineage: Bacteria > Bacillati > Actinomycetota > Actinomycetes > Kitasatosporales > Streptomycetaceae > Streptomyces > Streptomyces sp. NPDC050528. The sequence continues at coordinate 615,228 of NZ_JBITHH010000005.1, read as the reverse complement.
CACGCTGGCCATCGGCGAATCGCTGCGTCAGATCCACGCCGGACGTCTGAAACCGGCCAAGGTCGACGTCCGGGTGCTGCTGCCGAGCAGCGACATCGACCTCGCCTTCCCCGCCCGCGTGGACGCCCCGGCCGACAGCCGGCTGCAACGCCGCTGGCTGGCCCAACGCAACGCCCAGGGCCAGGTGTTGAAGCACAACCTGCTCGCGTTACGCGCGACACACGGCATCGACGTGCACATCACGTTCCGCGCGCTGCCCTTCACCCCGCCCGTGAAGCTGTACCTGCTCAACGGCTCGGAGGCGCTCTTCGCCTACTACACGCTGACCAAGGGCGAGGCGGAGATCGGCCAGGAGCAGGTGGAGATGTACGACGCGGAGGGCACCCAGTCGATGCTGTTCGCCTTCGACCAGAGCGCCGGGCTGCGGGACACGACGTTCGTGGAACAGTCGCACCTGTGGTTCAACGCACTGTGGGAGACGATCAGTTCGGAGCTCACGCTGACGCCCACGAGCTGATCGCCTCCCGCAGTGGCTGACCTGACGTGACCTTGGGGGCGGCCTACGGGTCGTACGGTCACAGGGCCGGTCCGGTGACCAGCAGGGCCAGGACGACGGCCCCGATGGAGCTGATGGCCGGGCTCTTGGCCTTGATGCCGATGGAGAGCAACAGCAGGCCGATGATCCCGGTGGCGCCGTACTTCCACTGGACGATCTGCTCGAAGCCGACGACGAAGACGGCGGAGAGGAGGGCTATGGCAGGCACGGTGGTTCCCCCTTCGGGCTGTGGAAGCAAAACTTCCACCAACTTGGAGCAACTCTTCGAAGTTGGCAGCCAACTCTGCTTAAGTTGTTCCCGATTGGCACCTACTCACACCTACTTACAATCAGGTTCCAAACAACTCCCCTTAGATGGGGCAGAGTTATACCGTTTGGTCGTGACCCAGGAGAACGTGGCAGTGAACGGCAGCAGAAGCTTCTCGCCCCAGGAGATCGCCGACGCCCTACGCGACCGCATCCGCACCGGCGACCTCAAGGCAGGCGACCGCCTGCCCACCCAGGCCGACCTGGCGGAGGAGTTCGGGGTCGAACGGGGCGCCGTACGCCAGGCGTTGCGCCTCCTCCAGGAGGCGGGGCTCCTGACGAACGTGAGCAAGGGGAGCCCACCGAGGATCGCGGAACCGCCGACGCCGGAACGGGGTGAACCCCAGCCGACGATGGTCGGGTTGGCGCCTCGCCTGACGGAGGCCTTCTCCGCGCCGAACGTGCACATAGATGTCGTGTGCCACACGGCCGAGACCCTGATGCTGGCCCTGGGCGAACCCCTCCGCCAGATCCACGAGGGCCGCCTCACCCCGCAGTCGATCGAGGTCCGCATATTGGTCCCCTCGAAGGAGATCACCCTCGCGTTCCCCGTCCCGGCCGACGGCAGCGGCGAGGACGACTCGGTCCACCAGCGCTGGCTGTCGATGCGCAACGCCCAGGGCCAGGTCCTCCAGCACAACCTGCTGGCCCTGAGAGCCACCCACGGCATGGACGTCAAGGTCACCTTCCGCGCCCTCCCCTTCACCCCACCCGTGAAGCTGTACCTCCTCAACGGCCAGGAGGCGCTGCTGGGTTACTACATGCTCACGAGACGCGAGGAGGAGTACGGGACCCAGACCCTGGACATGTACGACGTCCTCGGCTCGCAGTCCCTCCTCTTCTCCTTCCTCCGGCAGAGCGGCGAGCGGGACGCGGCCTTCGTGGAGCAATCGCAGCTGTGGTTCGACGCCCTCTGGGAAACCATCACGACGGACCTGACACTCTCCTAGTGACTTCTGATGCGACGCAGACTGAACTGGTGACAGCAGAGACCGAGAAAGAGACAGAGAAGCTGCGGGAACTGATCACGCGTGCACACGTGGTGCTGTGGGACTTCGACGGGCCGATCTGCCGGCTCTTCGCGGGACACAAGGCGGAGCGCGTGGCCGGCGAACTGGTGGAGTGGCTGGAGGGCCGCGGTCTCCACGGGCTGCTCACGGACGACGAACGGAAGTCCCTGGACCCGCACATAGTGCTGCGCGCGGTGGACCGCCGGCGTCCCGGCAGCGACCTGGTGGGGGAGTTGGAGGAACGTCTCACCCAGGAAGAGATGAGAGCCACCGCCTCCGCGATGCCCACCGCCTACGCGGACCCGCTGATCCGTACCTGGAAAGCGGCGGGCTCCCGACTGGCGATCGCCACGAACAACTCCCCCCGGGTGGCCCGCGCATACCTGGCGAGCCGCGGCCTGGTCACCTGCTTCGCCCCGCACATCTACGGCCGCACCCAGGACCTCCACCGCCTCAAGCCCGACCCGCACTGCCTCAACCGGGCCCTGAGCGCCATGGGGGCCGCGCCGGCCGCCGCCCTGATGATCGGCGATTCCCTCTCGGACTTCGACGCCGCGCGTGAGGCCCGGGTCCCGTTCCTCGGCTACGCGCGTAACGGAGATAAGGCGAAGCTTTTGCGGGAGGGCGGAGCAGAGCACGTGGTCGTTTCTCTTGAGCCCCTGCTGCGGATACTCCGCGGGTAGACCGGCCGATACGACTGTTCTGCTTGCCTGAGCGCTTGCTGCGCCTGCGGAGCCATGCCGCCAGCGAGGTGAGCAACCCTGTGGTCCAGAGCATAAGCTGGATCAGATCGTCCAACTGCACGGTGATCCCGAACACTTGGATGCCCATGGCACCCACCCCCTAGTGACTCGCCCAGGTAATCGATCAAGTTGCCACAGGTATCGACCAGTTGACTGCTTGTAGCGGAATTGCCCGGTCAACTTGATCCATTAACCTGCAAGTTGACTGACCTCTTGCCTGACTGAATGCGGTTTGCCGGTCGTCCGTGGGTGGTACATACCGAGCGTGACGAGGCCAGGGAAGGGCGAGGCAGGCGGCAAGGAGTTCCGTCGGGTCGCGGAGGAGCTCCGGGTCCGGATGGCGGACGGGGCGTATCCGCTGGACTCCTACCTGCCGGCGCAGTCGGCGCTCGCGACGGAGTTCGGAGTCTCCCGCAACACCGTGCAGCGGGTCCTCGAGGAACTGCGCAGCGAAGGCTGGATAGAGTCCCGGCAGGGCAAGGGTTCCCGCGTCATCAAGAACCAGCGCATCCAGTCCTGGTCGCCCAGGGCCAGCAGGTCACGCCAGGCGCTGACACTGGGGCCTCTCATCGGAGAGGCGTTCGAACAGCCCGAAGTCACCCTGGATGTCTACACGTTGACGTCGGAGTCCCTGGACGCGCACATCCGTACGCAGGCGGAGCGGATCCGCGCCAAGAACATCGCTCCTCAGCGCATCGCTCTGCGTGTGCTGCTGCCCACCGAGTCGATGACCCTGCCGTACCCGCGGGCCAAGGACGACAAGGACGATCCGCGGCTGCAGGCCCGGCTGCGTCACATCACCAAGCGGCACACGGAGTCCCTGCGCGAGGTGCTGATGGCTCTGGAGGCCGAAAACCTGGTCCCTTCCGTCGAGTTGGAGATCCGGCACACGCCACTCACGCCGACGTTCAAGCTGTACGTGATCAATGGTGTCGAGGTACTGCACGGCGTCTACACGGTCATCGAACGTGCGGTGGTCCTGGACGACAGGGACAAGATCACCGCGCTCGACGTACTGGGCTACGGCGCCACCCTCACCCACCACGTGAAGGACGCGGACCCGACCAAGCCGGGGTCCGTTTTCGTGGAGGGCATGACGACCTGGTTCGAGTCTGTTTGGACGTGGCTCACAGATGAGGGCGGGTAGGCATGCGCTAGCATGCCCCAATCGTGTGAGCAACCGCTCCCGTTTCGCGCGCGGGGGATGGCACATACAGGCCAACCTTGGGCGAACTGGCACGGATTCTGGCAAACCACACGTTTCGGCCAGTCGACCGTGAAACTAGTCCTGTCGTGCATCACCTGGGACTAGTGATCAGTGTTTCCCAGACCGGTTTTCACACCCTTGCATTTTCCGCGCGAGCACTCCGGAGCGGCCAGTGGGCGCACTGCCTGTCCCCAGTAGTCCTATGACTGGGAGACGCCCCACCACTGTTCGGTCCCACCCCGTCTACGAGGCGTTCAGACGGCGTGCCGCGGACGAGGGACAGGCGAGCAACGGTTTCCACAACCAGAACTACGTCCTGCCGCTGACCGAACCCATGGCCGGTCTGGTGGGCCGGGATCCCGGAACCTCGGTGACCGTGCGGATCAGACGTCGCGAGGCGCTGCCCGTGGTGATCAGGACCTGGGAGAACGAGGCGGAAATCCTCCGGGCCATCAAGGGCGTGCTGCCCAATGTGCCCGAGTGCCTGATCGAAGAGGACGGTTTCGCCGTCCACAGCTATGTGGAAGGCGTGCCGCTCTCCAGCGTCTGCGCGAACGGGAAACCGGTCGACACACTGCTCATGAAGGCGCTGGTGGGTCTCCTGGCCCAGATGACCCAGGTCCGCAGTGGGGCGTTGCCGCCCAGACCGTCGCTGTGGCCCAGCAACCACACGGACAGCCAAGGCTTTCTGCGGACGCTGTCCGTGATGGCGGACAGCCAGATCCGCAAGCCCAACTGGCCCCATTTCGGCGGCCTGTTCGCGGCCCTGGGTATTGCCGAGGACGCCCTGATCCGGTTGGCCGAACGGGTACCCGCCATGGCGCGGCGACCGTACAGCCTGCTGCACGCGGACCTGCACCGCGACAACCTGATCATGTCGTACGACGGTGATCCGCCGCTCATCTGCGTCGACTGGGAGCTGGCGACCTACGGCGACCCCCTGCACGATCTCGCGACCCACCTCGTCCGGATGCACTACCCGTCGTATCAGTGGGAAGAGGTCATCGAAGCCTGGGCGCACGCCATGCAGGCCGTCCGGCCCGCGGTCGTCAACGGTGTGGCGAAGGACCTGCGGCACTACGTCGCCTTCGAGCGCGCGCAGTCGGTCTATCCGGACGTCATGCGGGCGGCGAAGTCCCTGGAGGAACTGTTCGACCAGAAGAGTCTGGACGAGGCGACGGCGGCCGTCCGCCGGGCCTTGGAAGCGGGTGCCGAGCCGCTGAGGCTCAGTCATGTGCCGGGCGAGCGAGAGATCGAGCGGATCCTGTTCCGCTGGCGGGCGTCCGCCGGGACCGGCGGGACCGCACGGCGCGGTACGGCGAGCCGGTCGGCGATCGCCTGGAAAGCAGACCTGCGCGTCCCGGAGAGCCCCGACTTCCCCCACGTCGCCGTCAGGGACGCCCTGTTCCTGGAAGGCGCGGCACCCGCCAGCCGGGTGTTCAAAGGCACCGCGCATCTCAATACCGTGGTCCGGGTCCCGGGCACCGGCTTCCCCGTCGTGGTGCGGCGCAAGGTGGCGAACGTCTACCGGCGCGAGCGCAGCTTCCTCAGCGAGCACGCCGTGCTGCAGGCCATCGCGCGGTCGAACGTGGCCGTGGCGGCACCGAGGGTCCTGGCACTGGGCGAGAGCCACTCCAAAGGCGCCATCGACATCCAGACGTACTCCAAAGACCCGTTCGCCATCCACACGTACGAGGGTCCCGAGGACACCCGTCAGCAGCCCAACCACCCGGTGCACGGACTGCTGCCGCACGAGGCGGACGGGCTGGTCGCCCAACTCGGCGCGTTGACAGAGGTGGACTACATCCAGGTCGACCCGCTCGCGGCGGGCACCGGTGGCTTCTACCGGTGGCTGAGCGAACAACTCGTCACTCTGGTACAGGGTTTGCCCAAGGAGTCGCAGCAACTGGCCCGGTTCGTGGGGCTTCCCGACGCGTTCAGGCTCCGGGAGATCCTCTCCCGCTACGAGGTGAGCCACCGGGCCTCCACTCTGCTGCACGGAGACCTCAACCCGTGGAACCTGGTCCGCCGCGACGACGATCTGGCGCTGACGATCATCGACTGGGAGATGGCGGTGGTCGGTGACCCCCTCTACGACCTGGTCCGCCACATGCACCTCACCCCGACCCGGCCGGAGATCCGCGACCGGATGTTCCGCCGCTGGCAGCGCGAGCTGCCCGCCGCGTACACCAAGGACTGGGAGAAGGACTGGCGGGTCTACCGGTGGATCGAGATCGTCCGGTCCGCGTACGTCGATCTCGATCGGCTCGTCACCGGAGCGAGCCTGGACGCTCCCAACGTCCGTCGCGCCGTGGACTCGTACGCGATGACCCTGGCGGCGGCCACCGGTTCCCTCGGACTCACCGTCCGCCGAAGGGCCAACCCTTACCTTGCCCGCGCGTTGGCGTAAGGCGTAAGGCGTAAGGAGCGTCGAGGCTGTCGGGGATCAGGCGGCGGTGTCGAAGAGTGGGATCAACTCCTCCTCCTCGTACGTCAGATGGGCCTCCAGTGCCGTCGTCAGCCGTTCCACCTCGGTGCGGACGGCCGCCGGGTCCGTGGTCGACGTGAGGGTCTCGCGCAGCTCCTCCACCAGGGTCGCGATCCGTTCGTGTTCCTCGCGGAGGCGGGTCAGGGCCGGGGTGGCGGTGGGGTGCTGTTCGGCGATGTGGGGGAACAGCATCGTGTCCTCGCCGGTGTGGTGGTTGTGGAGGCCCTGGCAGAACGTCAGGCAGTTGACGCGGAGTTGGGCGCCGAGGGTTGTTGTGCTGCTGCTCGCGGTGGACGCCAACTCCGCCCGGATCAGGGAGAGTTCGCGGCGGAACGCGTCGTGGACCACCTTGATGGCCTCGCCGAAGGATGTCGCGTTGATGGTGCCGGGGCCGCCCTGCGCCAGGCTGTGGAGGGCCACGACCGGGATCACCCGGGTGGTCTTCTCCTGGTACGCCGCCCAGCCCGGGTCCGCTTCCACGGCTCGGGCGAAGACCTCGTCGCGTTCCTCGCCGGTGAGGACCACGGCTCGGGCCTCGTAGGTGAACGACCCGCTCTCGACGGTGACTTGGGGGTGGGCGACGAGGTTGTGGAACCAGTCCGGGTGCCGGGCGGAGCCGGCCGCGGAGGCGATGACGAGGACGCGGTCGCCGTTGTCGGGGAGGTAGCCGACGGGGGTGGTGTGCGGGGTGCCGGTGCGGGCGCCGGTGGTGGTGAGGAGGAGCAGGCGGGCACCTTCGAAGTAGCCGCTCATACGGCCCCGGTTGGCGCGGAACTCGTCGATGATCGGCTGGTTGAAGTCGTTGGGCATGAAGGGGTGATCTCTTCTCTCTGTCGCTGCTGGTCCGTGGATCGCGCTGTCGCGCTGAGGTGTTGCCTCGACTTGACTTGGACGCAGTGACAGACGGCGGGCCCCTGGCCCGCCTCGGCCTCACTCGGAGGCCGGGTACCCGACTCGCTCACGGCACAGGGCCGACCCGGCAGTCATGGGGGTGACGGTAGCGTCCGTCGTATGACTGATGCCACCGAATTCGAGGACATCCCTACGACCACCCTCGCCGATCTGCTCGGCCACGAGCAGGTGTTGGACCTCGGCGTCCGGGCGTTGTGGGGGCCGATGCCGCGGCTCGCCGGGCCGGCCTTCACCGTGCGGTGTCCGCCCGGCGACAACCTCATGCTGCACGCGGCCATCTACCGTGCCGAGCCCGGTTCGGTCGTCGTCGTGGAGTCGGGGGACGTGGAGTACGCGCTCGCCGGCGGGAATGTCTGTGCCGTCGCGCAGGGGCGCGGGATCGCCGGGTTCGTCGTCGACGGGGTGATCCGGGACGTGGGGGAGGTGCGGGCGGCGGGGTTCCCCGTGTTCGGGCGGGGGGTCGTGCCGATTCCGGGGGTCAAGAAGGCCGTACTGCCGTTGAACGAGCGGGTGCGGTGCGGGGGCGTCGCCGTCGACGCCGGGGATGTCGTGGTGGCGGACGAGGACGGGGTCGTGGTCGTGCCGGGTGCGCGGCGGGCCGAGGTGCTCGCGGGGGCGTTGGCGCGGTTGGTCCAGGAGGGCGACGAGAGCCTCGACGAGTGGGAGGCGGCGCATCGGGCCAAGGTCGACGCGTTGCTGCGCGCGGGCGGGTTCGAGGAGTGACGTGCGTGGGCGGTTCGAGGTGCCAGGGGTGACGTGCGTGGGGCGGTTCGTGGGGTGACGTGCGTGGCGTAGGGCGGGAAAGTGGCCGATCCTGGTGTCGATGCTCCTCTTCCTTGATGTCGACGGGACATTGCTCCCCTTCGGTGCGTCGCGGCCCTACCCGGTGTACGAGCCGGGGTTCGCGCCGCCGGTCGCCGCCGCCCCGCCCCTGCTGACCCGGATCGACCCCTCGCTCGGGCCCCGGCTCGCCGCGCTGCGGTGCGAACTGGTGTGGGCGACGACCTGGATGGACGACGCGAACGTCTGCGTCGCTCCCTGGCTCGGCTTGCCCCAACTCCCGTTGGTGGACTGGCCCGACCCCGCCGAGGAGACCCCGGTCCGCGACCTGCACTGGAAGACCCGCCCCCTCGTCGCCTGGGCCGCCGGGCGCCCCTTCGTCTGGGTGGACGACGAGATCCGCGACCCCGACCGCGACTGGGTGACCGCCCACCATCCGGAACGGGCGCTGTTGCAGCGCGTCGACCATCGGTATGGGATCACGGGGGCGGACTTCGATGAGATGGAAGCGTGGCTGGCGGTCAATCGGTAGAGGTCAACCGATAGGGGAGCAGGAGTAGTTGGTGGGGGAGGCTTCCCCACTGGTCAGAACGGGGGCTCGCACCTTGCCAGTTCCAGCAGCCACTCCGCACTCGCCGCCCGTGTCTCGTCCGACGCCCCGGGAAAGTGCCGGCCCCAGGAGACCGCACAGCCGGTCACACCGAGCCGCCCCACCACGGTGAATGCACGGCAAACTTCCTTGCCAGTAAGTCTGTTGAACAACTGGCCGTCGTGTAGGTCGGAGTGGTCGAAGACTTGGGGGAGGGCCGTCGTGCGGGCGCTCGGGACGCCGAGTTGTTCCAGGCCTTCAGCCAGACGGTGGTCGTGGCGCCGGGCCCTTCGCCGAGGCCTTCACCGAGATCTTCTACGGCGATCCGGACCAGGACGGACCATGGGCGGAGTCGTACACCGCGTCGGCCGGTCGGGCGTATGCCTCGTGTCGTGAGTTCGCGGTGGGCCCAGTCGAGGGCCGCCGTTCGCCAACTCTCCTTGTCCCAGGGGGTTTTGGCGTTCGCGTGGTGGCCTCGGTCCAGGATCGTCTCGGTGTCGTCGTGCATGGCCGCAGTCCAGCAGGCGGGGGTGCCGGGGTGCCAATGGTTTCTCCGGGGCCGTAGCGTGCTGATCATGGCGGACTGGGAGATACGGGCCGCCTCGGCGGCGGACGTCGAGGCGATCGCCGAGCTGCGGGCCGTCGTCCTGCGCGGCGATCTGGAACGGCTCGGGCGGTACGACGAGCGGCGCGTGCGGCAGCGGCTGCGGGACGGGTTCGAGCCCGCGCACACGTGGGTGATCGAGGTGGGCGGCGCGTTCGCCGGATGCGTGGCGCTACGGCCGGACGCGGACGCCGGTTGCCACTGGCTGGAGCATTTCTATCTGGACGCGCGGCTTCAGGGCGCCGGGATCGGTTCCGGGGTGCTGGGGGAGCTGCTGGAGGGGTGCGACCGTGACGGCGGCGGCGCCGACACCGGCGTCGTACGGCTGAATGTGCTGCGGGGGAGTCCGGCCCGGCGGTTGTACGAGCGGTACGGGTTCGTCGTCGAGAGCGAGGACGCGGTGGACGTGTTCATGGTGCGGCGGCCGGCCGTCTGACCTGCGCCTTCGGGCCCCGCCGTGACATTCCCGGGGGCTGTGTCGTCGTATCGGTATGAACACAAGAATCCGGTACGTCAGCCTCGGTCTGCTGGCCGTGGTCAGCCTGTACACAGGCCTGTGGGCCTACTTCTCGCCGACGGGGTGGTACGCGAACTTCCCCGGGCTCGGGCTGAAGTGGCTGCCCCAGTTGGGCCCCTACAACGAGCACCTGGTCAAGGACGCGGGGTCCATGTTCCTCGCGCTGGCCTGCCTGACGCTCATCGCGCTGCGCCAGGTGCGGAACACCCGGCTGGTGCAGACGACGGGGGCGGTCTGGATCGTCTTCAACGTGCTGCACTTCAGCTATCACGTGCGGCATCTCGACATGTACGGCACGCGTGACCAGGTCCTGAACGTCGTGTCCCTGTCCTTGCTGATGCTGCTGTCGGCGGTGCTGCTGGTGCCGGTGTCCGTGTCGGCGTCGGCGCGTTCCGAGCGGGAGGGTGACGAGCGATGAAGGTGGCGGTGGCGGGCGGTACCGGGCTGGTCGGGCGGTACGTGGTCGAGGAGTTGGTCGCGGCCGGGCACGAACCGGTGGTGCTGAGCCGGTCGCGGGGTGTCGATCTCGTCGCGGGCGGCGCGGGGCTCGATGCCGCGCTGGACGGGGTGGACACCGTCGTCGACGTGAGCAACGTGACGACCACCGGCGCGCGGAAGTCGGTCGCGTTCTTCGACGCGGCGGGCCGCAATCTGCTGGCCGCGGGCGAACGGGCCGCCGTACGACACCACGTGGTGCTGTCGATCGTCGGCATCGACCGGGTCGGGCTTGGCTACTACCAGGGCAAACTCCGTCAGGAGGATGTGGTGCGGGGCGGGCCGCTGCCGTGGACCGTACTGCGCGCCACGCAGTTCCACGAGTTCGCGGAGCAGACCCTCGAACGGGTGCCGAAGCCGTTCGCGGTGGTGCCGAGGATGCGGACCCAGCCGATCGCGGCGCGCGAGGTCGCGCAGCACCTGGTGAAGCTGGCGGGCGGGCCCGCTCAGGGCATGGCCCCGGATCTCGCAGGGCCGCGCGTCGAGCAACTCGTCGACATGGTGCGGCAGTTGCTGCGGGCCCGGGGCGAACGGCGGGTGGTGGTGCCGGTGCGGATGCCGGGGGCGGTGGGGGCGGCGATGACGGGGGACGGGCTGTTGCCGCTCGCCGGCGGCGCGGTTGGGCCTCGGGGGCGGCAGACGTTCGACGAATGGCTCGCGCAGCATGTGGTGCGGGGCGGCCGTCCGTCCGTACGGGGAGGATGATCGCGGCTGTGTCCACGTCACCCGGATCACCACAGGACCAGGACCAGGACCAGGACCCGCACCCGGACCCGGACCCGGCCCCGGACCCCACCCTCGGTTCCCTCATGGCCGAGCGGCGCCGGTTGCTCAACCTCGGTTACCGGATGCTCGGTTCGGTGCAGGATGCCGAGGACGTCGTACAGGAGACGTACGCCCGTTGGTACGCGCTGTCCGAGGAGGCGCAGCGGGCGATCGACGTGCCGATGGCCTGGCTGACCCGGGTCGCCTCGCGGATCTGCCTCGACCAGTTGGGGTCGGCGCGGGCCCGGCGGGAGCGGTACACCGGTGAGTGGCTGCCGGAGCCGGTGCGGCACGGGGCCGGGTGGGCCAGTACGGGCGGCGGTGCGGGTGCCGAGGATCCCGCCGACCGGATCACCCTGGACGAGTCGGTCAGCATGGGGATGCTGGTGCTGCTCGACTCGATGACGCCCGCGGAGCGCGTCGCCTTCGTCCTGCACGACGTGTTCGGCCTGCCGTTCACCGAGATCGCCGAGACGGTCGGCCGTACGCCCGCCGCCTGCCGCCAACTCGCCTCCTCCGCCCGACGCCGCCTCGCCCACCGCCCGCCCGGCAGCGGTACGGCGGCGGAACACGGCCGCGTCGTCACCGCGTTCCGCGAGGCCTGCGAGACCGGTGACCTCGACGCACTGGTCGCCCTCCTCGACCCGGCGGTCGAGTCCCGCAGCGACGGGGGCGGCAAGGTGCGCGCGGCCCTGCGCCCGGTCGTCGGCCGCGACAAGGTGGCCCGCCTCTTCCTCGGGCTCATGCGACGGGAACCGGACATGGAGATCGTCGAGGACGACGTCAACGGCATGCCCGGGGTGGCCGTACGGCTCGACGGGACGACGATCGCCGTGCTGGCGGTGGAGGTGCGGGGTGGGTTGATCAGCGAGTTGTGGATGGTGGTGAATCCGGACAAGTTGCGGGCGTGGAACGGGAGTTACGGCAGGTATGGCGGCTACGGCGGCTACGGCGATGACGACGGGGTTCGCTGATCGCAGCGCGGGGCCCGGGACCCAGGGCCCGGGGCAGCGTGAAAACCCGTGGTCGCGAACAACCCCGAACGCGACAGCGCGGTCACTTCGCCGGGGCGGCCGCCAGCAGTACGGCGAACACGAGCGGGGCGGCCGTCTGGTAGCCGAGCCACACCTCGCCGCCGGCGCCGTTGCCCTGCCACGCCATCAGGAGGCCGGTGAGGGCCGCCAGTCCCCATCCACTGTCGTAGGTGATCATGAGGCGGGTGTAGGTGCGCGCCGGTCGGGTGCGCACGTAGGCGATCTCGATGCCGCCGCCGATCAGCAGGGCCGCGCCGGAGGCGATGAGCAGCCAGGTCGGCGTGCCGAGTAACCGGCCGAGTGGGGCGGCGCCGGCGAGGTAGGCGACGGCGAGCAGCAGCTTGAAGGCGCCGTCGGCGATGGGCCCCACTGTCTCGCGGGTCACCCTCGATGCCACAACTTCGGCCATGCGCAGCCTCCTTGAGGTTCGTCCGGACTGGTTTCGTAATGAGATTACGGCAATAATCAAACTATGAGAATGACGAGAGCGCAGTCCAGGGAACGCAACCGCCGGGCCCTGCTGGACGCCGCGTTCCAGGTCGTGTCGCGGGACGGGTACCGGGCGAGGCTGGAGGAGATCGCGGAGCGCGCCGACGTGACCACCGGCGCCATCTACTCCCTGTTCGGCAGCAAGAACGGCTTGGTGGTCGCCCTCGTCGCCGACTATCTGCGGCCGTACTACGAGGAGATCGAGCAGGTGGTGCCCGCCGGGCTCGATCTCCTCGAAGCGGTGGATGCCTTCGCCCGGCACTACCGGCGCGGTTGCGAGGGCCCCGACGCGCTGCCGCGCCTGTCACTGCAGATAACCCTGCTGGACATGGCCCTGCACGATCCGGATCTCGGGGCCCAACTCGCCACGTCCGTACGGTCGCAGGAGAGCCACCTCGTCGCGCTGTTCACCGGCAGATCGCACAACGGCACCACCGTGACAGCACCCCAGGCCCAACGCCTGACCACCGCACTCCGAGCCCTGTTCGTCGGCCTCACCCAGGGCGTCACCCTCGGCCTCGCTCCCGACGCGGACGAGCAGTACTTCGCGGATACGGCGCGGGCGTTGGCGTCAGGGGGTTGCCTTGGGAGTCGGGGGGATGCGGATGCCGGTGGAGGCTGAGGCAGGTGCCCGGTTGCCCGGTGTCGAGGGCGTGACGGACGTCGGCCGATCGTCTCAACGGAAGGCGCCGGCGTTCTCCACAGCCCACTGCCGGAACGTCCGGGCCGGAGTTCCGGTGACCCGGGACACCGTGTCGCGCACCGTCAGCAGTTCGCCGTTGACGTCTCCGCCGGTGACGTCGAGCACCGCGTCCGCGGCCTCGGGGCCGAAGAGCGGGGCCAGTTGGGCGTGGGCCTGGCCGCGGCTGATCTCGGTGAAGGGAACGTCCCGGCCCAGGGCCGTCGCGATGGCCGCGATCTGCTGGCGGGGGGTGATCGGTTCGGGGCCGGTCAAGGCGTACGTACCGCCGTGGTGGCCGGGTTCGGTCAGTGCCGCTCGGGCCACCGACGCGATGTCCGCAGGGTGGATGGTGGGGAGTGCGGTGTCCGCGTAGGGGGCGTGGACGACCTCGTGTGCGCGGACGGCGGGCGCCCACATCAGGGTGTTCGAAGCGAACTGCGTCGGTCGCAGGATCGTCCAGGCCATGCCGCTGTCCTTGAGCAGTCGCTCCACCGCCAGGTTCTCGCGGGCGGGGCCCAGGTGCGGGTGGGTGCGGGCGGTGATCGACGATACGAGCACCACGTGTGCCACGCCCGCCTGCCGGGCGGCTTCGAGGATGTCGGCGTCCGGGCCCAGCCGCGACACGAGGAACAGCGAACTCGCCCCCGCCAGCGCGGACTTCAACGACGCCGGCCGCGCCAAGTCACCCGCCACGGCCTCGACCCCTTCGGGGAAGGCGGCCCGTGCGGGATCGCGGGTCAGGCCTCGCAGCGGGCCGGCGTCGCACGCCTGCAGTTCCGTCAGCAGGGCACGGCCTATGTTTCCGGTGGCTCCAGTCACGAGCATCATGAGTGCGCTCTCCCGTCGTCGGATGATCAACCAGGAGGCACGCTAGAAGCTCAATCGCGCTTCAGGTCAAGGAGAGCGGACGGTGACTTCCCGGCGAAGGCCGCCGTGCCCGTCGTACAGCCGGGCCGGCGGCCTTCTTGGTCAGATGTGGAGTTCGGGTGGGAAGCCGGTCCAGCGCAGGTCTGCGGGCAGGTGGCGCATGTCGTTGTAGAAGAGCATGGCGGACGGCCTGCCGGGTGCGTAGCGGATGACCGTCAGCGCCGCGTTGGCGTGGTTGAGGCCCATCCAGCGCCACTCGGGTGCGTCGATGACGGCTCGGATCAGCCAGCCGATGAGGAAGTTGTGGGTGACGACGAGTTCATGGCGGGGGCGGTCTCCGTCGACCGGGCCGGTGAATTCCGCGAGGGCTTCCCGGGCCAGTGCCGGACCACGGTTGCGCTCCTCTTCCGGAAACTGGGCGAGGAAGCTGAGCATGGCTTCCGCCGAGTCCGGCGGGAACTCCTCCTTCGTGGGTACGTAGGGGACGTAGTCGCCGGCCAGTTCCGACGGGTGCAGGGGGACGGCGTCGAGTTGCGCGCCGATCAGCTGGGCCGTCTGCCGCGCCCGAGGCAGCGGCCCGTGGTGTATCGCCGAGAGCGGGGCGCTCCGGAGCCGTTCACCGAGCAGGACGGCTTGGCGCCGGCCGCTGTCCGTCAGGGTCGTCTCATCTTCTGACGCCTCACCGTGCCGGGCGAGGTAGAGGTAGCGCGTGGCTGTGTCGGTCATGTCCCGGGCCTCCGTTGCCATCCGTGATCTTGTCTGTCGGGATGGACGCTGAGGTTGTTGTGCGTAGTTCCGTCGCGGGTGAGTCGGCGACGAGTGGCGCAGCGCACTTTTGCAAGCAGGTGCTTGCAATAGTTAGCGGCGGTGGTGCAAGGTGGAGGCATGGCAACGCTCAACGTCGGCAATCTCGGTGAGTATCTGCGTGAGCAGCGGCGCAACGCGCAGCTGTCCCTGCGGCAGCTCGCCGATGCCGCCGGGGTGTCGAATCCGTATCTGAGCCAGATCGAGCGCGGGCTGCGCAAGCCGAGCGCGGAGGTGTTGCAGCAGGTCGCCAAGGCCCTGCGGATCTCCGCCGAGACGCTGTACGTGCGGGCCGGCATCCTCGACGCCGAGCGGGACCGGGACGAGGTCGAGACACGTGCGGTCATCCTCGCCGATCCCACGCTCACCGAACGGCAGAAGCAGGTGCTGCTTCAGATCTACGAGTCCTTCCGCAAGGAGAACGGGTTCGAGATCGCCGACGGGGGAGAGGGCATCGGCCCCGGTGTTGCCGACGGCGGCGACAGTGCCGCGCCGCACGAGACCGCCGGTTGACCCGCGGACGTACACAACACAAAACCCTCAGCTGATAGCAACCGGGAGGACCATCACCATGGCCATCACCGATGACCTGCGCAAGACCCTGAGCGACCCCACCCCCCTCTACTTCGCCGCCGGCACCGCCGACCTCGCGCTCCAGCAGGCCAAGAAGGTTCCCGGCCTGGTCGAGCAGCTGCGCGCCGAGGCGCCGGCCCGGATCGACGCCGTGCGCGGCACCGACCCGAAGGCCGTGCAGGAGAAGGCCGCCGCCCGTGCGAAGGAGGCCGGCGCCAAGGCCAAGGAGGCGCAGGAGACCTTCCAGACCAAGGTCAACGAGTTCATCACCAGCCTCGACGGTGACTTCAAGAAGCTCAGCAGCACGCTCGACGCCGACCTGAAGAAGTTCGGCGAGTCCGCCCAGGACTTCGCGCTGCGCGGTGTCGGCGTCGCCGCCGAGTACGCCGTCAAGGCCCGCGAGGCGTACGAGAAGGTCGCCGAGCACGGCGAGCAGGCCGTGAAGACCTGGCGCGGCGAGGCGGCCGACGAGATCGAGGAGCTGGCCGTCGCGGTCGAGCCCGACCCGACGCCCGCGCCCGTGGCCGAGCCCGTCGTGGTGAAGGCCGAGACCCCGGCCCCGGCCGCCGCCGCGCCCGCCCCGGCGAAGAAGCCCGCCGCGAAGAAGGCTCCGGCCCGCAAGACCACCGCCAAGAAGACGACTCCGCCCGCCAAGTAGCACGCGGGTACGGATACGGATACGGGCCGGGCACCTTCGGGATGCCCGGCCCGTTCTACGGGTACGGTGGCCGCGTAGGTGTCGGAAGAGAGCGGGCGGTGGGCAAGCATGCTGATGTTGGGCTTCGCGGGGTTCCTGGGTCTCTTGAAGATCCTCCTCATGGGCCTGGCCGCCTTCGGGCTGGCCGACGCCGCGTTCCGGCGTGAGGACGCCTTCCGCGCCGCAGGCAAGCAGAACAAGGTCTTCTGGCTGATCATCCTGGGCATCACCCTCGTGGTGAGCTACCTGTTCTCGGTGCTGGCGATGCTGCCCATCGCGGGCGCGGTCGCGAGCATCGTCTACATCGTGGACGTCCGGCCCGCGCTGAAGCAGGTCTCGGGCGGCGGCCGCCGAAGCGGCGGCTCCAGCAGCGACGGCCCCTACGGCCCGTACAACGGCGGCCGCTGAAGCCCAGGCCGAGGACTCGGCGTTACGGCGTCCGGTCCAGCATCAGTACCGCCACGTCGTCCGTCAGCTCGCCGCCGTTGAGGTCGCGGACCTCGTTGACCGCGGCCCGGAGCAGTTCCTCGCCCCGCAGGCCCTCGGCGAGCTGGCGGCGGACCATGGCCACCATGCCGTCCTGGCCGAGCCGTTCGCGCCGGCCCTCTCCGACACGGCCCTCGATCAGGCCGTCGGTGTAGAGCATCAGGCTCCACTCGGCGCCCAGTTCGACCTGCATCCGGGGCCAGCGGGCGCCGGGGAGCAGGCCGAGGGCGGGGCCGTTGTTGTCGTAGGGGAGGAGTTCGGCCGGGCGGCCGGGGCAGGCGAGCAGCGGGGACGGGTGGCCGGCCAGGCAGAGGCCCGCGCGGCGGCCGTCCGGGGCGATGTCGACCGTGCAGAGCGTCGCGAAGATCTCGTCGTCGGAGCGCTCGTGCTCCAGGACCTGTTGCAGCGTGCCGAGGAGCTGGTCGCCGCAGAGGCCCGCGAGGGTCAACGCCCGCCAGGCGATGCGGAGTTCCACACCGAGCGCCGCCTCGTCGGGGCCGTGGCCGCAGACGTCGCCGATCATCGCGTGCACGGTCCCGTCGGGGGTGCGCACGGTGTCGTAGAAGTCGCCGCCGAGCAGCGCGCGGGAGCGGCCGGGGCGGTAGCGGGCGGCGAAGTGCAGCGGGGAGCCCTCCAGGAGGGGGGTGGGCAGCAGGCCGCGTTCGAGGCGGGCGTTCTCCTGGGCGCGCAGCTTGGACTCGGTGAGCTTGCGCTCGGCACGGTCGGAGCGCTTGCGCTCCACGGCGTAGCGGATCGCGCGGCTCAGCAGCCGGCCGTCCAGTTCGTCGCGGAAGAGATAGTCCTGGGCGCCCACGCGGACCGCCTCGGCGCCGCGCTCGGTGTCGCCGGACGCGGTGAGCGCGAGGACGGCGTGGTGCGGGGCGAGCCGCAGTACGTGCTTGAGTACGGCGAGCTCGTCGTCGGTGCCGTCCGCCGCGCGGGCGGGGGCGGGCAGCGCGAGGTCCAGCAGGATGCAGTGGACGTCGTCCGTGAGCAGCCGCTCGGCCTCGGTGAGGTTGCGGGCGGTGCGGACCCGGATCGGCTTGCCGGTCGGGTCGAGCAGCTCGGGCACGACCGGCGAACCGCCGGGGTCGTCCTCGATCATCAGCAGGGTGAGGTGACCGGCCGGGGTGCCGTGGGCATGGGCGGGGCCGTGGCCGTGGGCAGCGTGGGGCTCGGCGTCGGCCGGGCGGTCGTCCGCCTTGCCTCCGTCGGCCTTGTCGCTCGGCGTATCGCTCGCCTTGTCGGCGGCGGTGACCGTGTCGTCGTCGACCGTGTCCTGCGTGCGCGGAGCCTCCGTGGCTCCGGGGACGGCTGCGGAGGCGGCCGTGGAGGCCGCCGCGGAGCTGTCGCCGGTGCTGCCTCCGGAACTGTCTCCGGTGGGACCGCCGATCGCGGGCTCGGCCTGCGCCTGACCACTTTCCGCGGCCGGGATCGCTCTCTGCCGCGGTATGGGTGCGGGCATCGTCCTGGTTCCTTCCCTCCCCCCGAGGGCACGGCGGGGCGAGGGACCTCGACCCACCGACGGGGACCATAGCGGTAGTGGGCGCCGTAAAGGAATGGTGTGAGACAGGTCGCCTGGCAGGCGGCCACTGTCATATGCCGTGATCCGTACGGCAGTTGGGCAGGGTGGCTCTTACCCGGGGATGACGAAGGTCACGCCAGGCGGGTGTTTGGCGCGGAAGGGGCGTGCGCCAGGTCACGTGGCCCGGGTCACCGGCCGCCCCCACTCACCAACCGGATGTTTCACGCATCCGGGCGCACAACACCCAATATCGGCATCGAACCCGCCCCCGCGACCGTCACCGTCCGCCCCGGTCGCGGGGCGTGGATGATCGCGCCGTCGCCGATGTACATGGCGACATGGCTGGCGTCGTCGAAGTAGATGATGAGGTCGCCGGGCCGCATGTCCTTCACGGCGACGTGCGGGAGCTGCTTCCACTGCTCCTGCGAGGTGCGCGGGATCGGGTCGCCCGCGCTCGCCCAGGCCTGCGAGGTCAGCCCCGAGCAGTCGTACGTCGACGGGCCCTCGGCGCCCCACTCGTACGGCTTGCCGAGCTGGGCCGTCGCGTAGGCCACCGCCGCCTTTCCCGCGGCGGACGCCGTGCCGGTGGCGTCCTTGAGGGCGCCGGTGTCGAGCCACGCGGTCTGTGCTTTCAGTGCGGCCTGCTGCTCCAGCTTGGCCAGCCGCTCCTTCTCCTGCTTCTCCAGCTGGGACTCGAGCTTCTCGGCCGCCGCGATCTGGGTCGTGACCTTCTTCTTGGCGGCGGCCTTGGCCTGGCGGTTCTTCTCCAACTGCTGCCACTGGGTGGAGGCGTCGGCGGTGTACTGCTTCAAGTCCTGCTGGGTGCGGGTCAGTTCGGCGATCAGGCCCTTGGTGGCGCGCTGGCCCTGGAGCACCCGGCCCGTACCGTCCAGGAACGCCTGCGGATTGTCGCTCAGCAGCAGCTGCGCCTCGTCCGGGAGCCCGCCCGTGCGGTACTGGGAGCGGGCCGCGGCACCGGCGCGGTCCTTCAACTCGTCCAGTTTCTCCTGGCCCTTGACGATCTTCTTGGCCAGCTCGACGATCTCCGCGGACTGCTTCTGGGCCTGCTCCTCGGCCGCGTTGTACGCGTCCGTGGCGACCGCGGCGTCGTGGTACAGCGCGTCGAGCTTCTCGCGTACGGCCTCAAGGTCCTTGTTGGTCACAGGGGTTGGGGACGCGGTTGTCGAAGGCGTTGTTGTCGGAGTCGGCGTCGGACTCGCGAACGCCGTGCCGGGTGCCGCGAGGACGGTGACCGCGCAGACGACCGTGATGGCCGTCGTGATCAGGGCTCGCCTGCCCGCTCCCATACCCCTGCCCCCAGATCTGATTGACCGTCAGTAACTTACGGATGCCTGGGGGATCGTGCCATGTCCCTACAGAAAACGACAGAGGCAGTACTTCCCGTACTTCTCTCCTTTCCTTCCAGGTCATGGGCCGTGACGATGTCCCCGTCCGTGTGACGAACGGCTGCCGGGGATCGTTCCCCACGCACCACACCCGCACCGGGATTCACCCGCGAGGCGCCAACGCCCCCCAGGCCACGGTCACTTCGCCCTGCCGCCAGCGCACCGGCCCGTCCGTCACCGGCCAGTCGGCCGTGAGGTCCCGCACCGCGCGCATCCAGCGCTGGCGGGCGCCGTAGGAGGCGTAGGGCGCGGCGGCGGCCCACGCGCGGTCGAAGTCGCGGAGGAAGGCGTGCACCGGTTCGCCGGGGACATTGCGGTGGATGAGGGCCTTCGGGAGGCGCTCGGCGAGGTCGGACGGCCGCTCCAGGGAACCGAGCCGCGTCGCGAAGGTGACCGTGCGCGGTCCCTCGGGCCCGAGCGCGACCCACACGTGCCGCCGCCCGATCTCGTCACAGGTCCCCTCGACGAGCAGCCCGCCCCGGGACCCCTCACCCGCAGGCGCCAGCCGTCCGCACAGCCGCGCCCACACATCGGCGACCTGCGCCTCGTCGTACTGCCGCAGCACGTTCGCCGCGCGGATCAGCGACGGCCGCTGCGGCACCGGGATCTCGAACCCCCCGTGCCGGAAGGCCAGCCCCTCCCGCTCGTACGGTTTCGCCGCCGCCACCCGCGCCGGTTCGATCTCGACACCGACCACGCGCGCGTGCGGGGCGACGGTACGGAGGCGCTCCAGCAGTTCTACGGCCGTCCAGGGCGCGGCGCCGTAGCCGAGGTCGACGGCGACGGGATCGACGGCCCGCCGCAGCTCGGCGCCGTGCGTCGCCGCGATCCAGCGGTCCATGCGGCGGAGGCGGTTGGGGTTGGTCGTGCCGCGCGTGACCGTGCCCACGGGGCGGGGGGTCGTGGCGCGGGCTGTCATACGTACGAGGGTAGGCGGCGCGGGACGAGGGGCGCCGCAGGGGCACTGGCCGACAGCGTCGCCCCCCGGCCCGTTGTCAGTGGCGCCTGGCAGGATCGGAGATCAAGTCGACCGAGGGTGGGGCGGAACCGATGAAGGTGCTTGTCAGCGACGAGGTGCATGTCGACTACGGCCAGATATTCGTGGCGAGCGGTGAGGGCGACTGCGACCTGCACGATGCCTTCGCCGGGCAGGACGGCGTCGGGCTCTGCGGGGGCGGGCAGGACGGGATGCTGTTGCTTCTGACCGGTCTGCGCATCGGCGGCGTCGACTTCACCGCCGAGCTGCACGACAGCCGGCCCGAGCTGGACGAGACGTGGGAGGAGATCGTCGAGGTTCCGTTCCGGCCGGTGTCGGAGGAGACGGTGCTGCGGCAGTGGAACGGGAAGAACCGGTGGGAGCTGGGGCTGGAGGAGCGCGACTACCGCGTGCGGTACTCCGCCGGTGGCATGGACGCGGGCCGCAGCAAGGACGTCCGGGAGGACGACGAGCCGCCGACCGACGACCGGTACCTGCTCCAGATATGGCCCGCCGCGCCCGAACCGGCCCGCCTGCTCAAGCAGACCGGCCGCGCGGCCGCGTACTGGCACGCCTTCGCGACGTCGCCGGTGGGCTGACCGGGCTGACTGACAGCAGGGGCCAACGCGCCTGCCGCACGAGGATCAACGCACCGCCCCCTCGAACGGTTGAGCGACCCCCGGCAATGGCTGGGTAAAATCCTCATGCGCCGGAATGAGAATCCCGCCCTCGGCGTTGCATCCCCTTGGAGGGAACCGCACACCCTCCCTCAGGCATGCCCGCAGCGAGGAGGAACGCCACGTGAGCCAGTACGGCAGCAGGCTCGGGCGGCGTTCCCCGGCCTCGTCCGCCCGGCTGCGGCTGCACCGCAAACCCCGCCGTGTCGCCATGCTCTCCGTGCACACCTCACCGCTGCACCAGCCCGGCACGGGCGACGCCGGCGGCATGAACGTCTACATCGTGGAGCTCGCGCAGCGGCTCGCCGCGATCAACATCGAGGTCGAGATCTTTACGCGCGCCACCACGGCCGCTCTCCCCCCGACCGTCGAACTGGCCCCCGGCGTGCTCGTCCGGCACGTCGACGCGGGCCCGTACGAGGGCCTCGCCAAGGAGGAACTCCCCGCCCAGCTCTGCGCGTTCACGCACGGAGTGATGCAGGCGTGGGCCGGTCACCGCCCCGGCTACTACGACCTCGTCCACTCGCACTACTGGCTCTCCGGCCACGTCGGCTGGCTCGCCGCCCAGCGCTGGGGCGTCCCCCTCGTGCACGCGATGCACACCATGGCCAAGGTCAAGAACGCCAGCCTGGCCGACGGCGACACCCCCGAGCCCGCCGCCCGCGTCATCGGCGAGACCCAGATCGTCTCCGCCGCCGACCGCCTCATCGCCAACACGGCGGAGGAGGCCGACGAACTCGTACGGCACTACGCGGCCGACCCCGCCAAGGTCGCCGTGGTCCACCCCGGCGTGAACCTCGAACGTTTCCGCCCGGCGGACGGCCGAGCCGCCGCCCGCGCCCGCCTCGGCCTCCCGCAGGACGCCCTGATCCCGCTCTTCGCGGGCCGCATCCAGCCCCTGAAGGCGCCGGACGTCCTGCTGCGCGCGGTCGCGGTGTTGCTGGACGAGCGGCCCGAGCTGCGCTCGAACATCGTCGTGCCCGTCGTCGGCGGCCCCAGCGGCAGCGGCCTCGCCAAGCCCGAGGGCCTGCAGAAACTGGCCGCGCGGCTGGGCATCGCGGATGTCGTACGGTTCCGGCCGCCGGTCGGGCAGGAGCAGCTCGCGGACTGGTTCCGGGCCGCGTCCGTGCTGGTCATGCCGTCGTACAGCGAGTCCTTCGGGCTGGTCGCCATAGAGGCGCAGGCGGCCGGTACGCCGGTGCTCGCGGCCTCGGTCGGCGGCCTCCCGGTCGCCGTGCGCGACGGCGAGACCGGCTTCCTGGTGCAAGGGCACGACCCCGCCGCGTACGCGAACGTGCTGCGCACCCTCGCCGACGACCCGCACCTCGCGCCCCGCATGGGCGAGGCCGCCGCCAAGCACGCCCAGTGTTTCGGCTGGGACACCGCGGCCGCCGCCACGGCGGACGTCTACACGGCGGCGGCGCAGGCCCACCGCCGTCACGTACGCTCGCACCATGGGTGAGGCAGCAGCGGATCAGGAGCGGGCGTCGCAGGTCATCGAGGGTTTCCTCAAGGGCGCCGAACTCGACTGGGAGTGCCCGGAGTTCGGTACGTTCGTCGTCAAACTCCCCGGCACCCGCAAGCTGTCGACGACCCTCTCCCTCCTCGTCGGCCGCCACTCCCTCTCGCTCAACGCCTTCGTCATCCGCCACCCCGACGAGAACGAGACGGCCGTCCACCGCTGGCTCCTGGAGCGCAACCTCAAGCTGTACGGCGTGAGTTACGCGGTCGATCAGCTCGGTGACGTGTACGTCACCGGCCGGCTGCCGCTGTCCGCCGTCACCGAGGCCGAGATCGACCGCCTCCTCGGCCAGGTCCTGGAGGCCGCCGACGGCAGCTTCAACACCCTCCTGGAGCTGGGCTTCGCCTCCGCGATCCGCAAGGAGTACGCGTGGCGGGTGTCGCGGGGGGAGTCGACGCGGAACCTGGACGCGTTCACGAATCTGACCCAGCGGCCGACCAACTGATCTCGTACTGACCCCTTTCGCTGCGCGATGGCGTCGTGGCATGCTCACCGCCAGCACATTTCTGAACGTCGTTCACATCCATGAAGAGCCGCGTGGGAGGACGTACGTACATGAGTCACACCCGTCTCACCAGACGAACCCTGCTCGGAAGCACGCTGGCCTTGGCGGTCCCCCTGCCGAAACAGGGACCCGGGGGAGGGCGCGGAGTTTCTGAGGGTCAAGTCCCGTCCCTCTGGCGGGAGTTCACCCGCACCCCCTTCACCCACCCGCAGATCCCGTACATCGGAAAGGCGGGCGCGCAGCGACACCCCCGGCACTCACGCGTGCTGGACGTCCGCGCGTACGGCGCCGTGGCCGACGGCGTGACCGACTCCGCCCCCGCGATCAACCGTGCCATCGCCGCTGCCGGTAGGGCCGGCGGTGGCACGGTGCTCATCCCGCCCGGCACCTTCCGCATCGACGACGTGATCCGCGTAGGCCACTCGAACGTGGTGGTCAGGGGCGCCGGCAGCGACCGTACGAAGCTCTACGCGACGAAGAACCTGACGGAACTGATCGGCGTCTACGGCTCCCGTTACGGCGGCGACAAGTCGTCGTGGTCCTGGGCGGGAGGCCTCATCTGGCTTGCCCCGACGGCCCGTTGGGACTCACTGGTCGCCGCGATCAGGGCGAAGGCGTGGCCCTTCGAGGGCTGGACCGGCAACCGGCGTGACGAATGGCGGCAGTTGACGACCGTCGAACCGGCCCGGCAGGGCGCGTGGACGGTGACGGTGGCGGACGCCTCCCAACTGCGGCCCGGCGAACTGGTGTTGCTCCGCCTCGCCGACGACCCCGCCCACACTTTCTTGGAGCACATGGCGGGCGGCGGCCCCGGCCCCGAGGCGTACTACTGGGACGACAAGACCAAGCTCCTGTCGTACGTCCCCTACGAATGGCCCGTCCGCATCGCACACGTCCACGGCCGCAGGGTCACGCTCGAACGCCCGCTGCCCCTCGACCTCCGCCCCGAGTGGAACCCTCAACTCACGACCCACATAGAGGAGTTGACGGGCTCGGGCGTCGAAGGCCTCACCCTGGAGGCGGTGGAGACCCCGCAGCAACCCCACCTCCTCGACAAGGGCTACAACGGCGTCGTCCTCCAATGCGCCTACGACTGCTGGCTCGACGACGTGACGGTCCGGCACGTCGACAACGGCTTCGGCCTGGTGGCGGCCTCGGCGTGCACGCTGCGCGGTACGACGGTGGCGGGACGCGGCTCCCACCACCCCTACTTCTGCCGTGAGGGCTCGCACGACAACCTCATCGAGGACTTCACGATCGAGCAGCGCACGGTCCCGGCCCCGGCCAACACCCAACTCCACGGCATCAACGTCGAGGGCCTGTCCTCGTACAACGTGTGGTCGCGCGGCGACATGCGCATGGGCACCTTCGACAGCCACCGCGGCCTGCCCTTCGCCAACGTCCGCACCGACATCACGGTGAACAACGACGGCCGCCACGGCGGTGACGCGAACGCCGGTCCGCTCTTCGGCGCCCGCTTCACCCACTGGAACGTCCGCGTCACCAACGGCCGCGCGGGCCTGATGAAGATCGACCAACTCGCCCCGTACAGCGCCACGGTGGGCCTCAACACGGTCACCGAGTTCGACCAGATCGACGTTCCCGACTTCACCGGTGACTTGCACGCGCGGCTGGAGCTCTACGGCACGACGGGCGTCGTACGGCCGCGGAACCTGTACGAGGCGCAGCGGGAACTATGACTCAGCGGCGGCGCAGGACGTCGTAGCCGATGAAGTCGAACATGCGGGTGGCGGTGGGGAGTTGGCGGGGTGCGCCGGTGAAACGGTGGGCGCCGACGGACTGGGGGATCGAGGGGTCCGAGACCCACAGGCGCTCGAAGCCGCGTTCCTCCAGCCAGGCGCAGACCTGGGGGACGAGGTCGGGGAGCATGTCGCGGCTGCGGGTCCACACCAGCGTGCCGCCCGTCCGGCACAGGGCGGTGCAGTGGTCGAGGACGCGTTCGACGTCGGCGTCGGAGATGTTGCCGAGGAGGCCGCAGACCAGGACCAGGTCGGCGGGGGCGAGTTCGGCGTACTGGTCGGTCAACGAGGCGTCTCCGGCCATGACTTCGACGCCGGGGAGGTTGGCGGCGCGGGCCGCCCGTGTCGCTACGTCCACGTTCCGCTCGTCCAACTCGACCAGCAGGGCGTGGACTTCGGGGCCTCGGGGGTGGTCGGCCAGGACGCCGATCAGGTCGCGGCCCTGCCCCGCGCAGAGGCTGATCGCGGTGAGCGGGCCCGGCGGGGCGGTGTCGAGGGCGAGGCGGATCCGTTCCTGGATGAGGGCCAGGCGCCGACTCAGGTAGGAATCGGGGGAGTCGTAGGCGTCGTGCCACTCGTGCCAGTCCATGCGCGGAATCTAGCCGGGGTGTCAGTGCCTGTCGCGTGAATAACGCCCCGGCGTGACCCCCACCAACTTCCGGAAATGGCGGGTGAGATGGGACTGGTCGTAGAAGCCGGTCACCGTCGCCACCTCGCCCGGCGGGCGGCCGTCGAGGAGGAGCCGGCGGGCGCGGTCGACGCGGCGGGACATCAGGTACTGGTGCGGTGCGATGCCGTACGCGCCGCTGAACGCCCGTACCAGATGGGCGGGATGGGCGTGCACGAGCCGGGCGGCCTCGTCGAGGGTGATGCCTTCGGTGACGTGCTCGTCGAGGAGTTCGCGGAGGTCGCGGGCGAGCGTGGGGGCCAAGGCGGTGGGGGTGGTGGGCGGCCGTAGGTGGGCGTGCAGTCGTTCGGCGATGAGCGTGAGGCGGCTCTCGGCCTCCAGTTCGTCGCCGGGGTGGTCGAGGGCGGTGTGCAACTGGCCGACGCGCAGCCGGAGTTCGGGGTCGCGGAGGTCCGGCTGGTCGACGGCGGAACCGATGAGGGTGTCCGGGAGGTGCGTGCCGTCGAGATAGAGGACGCGCTTGCGGAAGCCGTGCGGGGTGGCGGGGGAGCCGTTGTGCGGGACGTGCGGCGGCAGCAGGGACACGGTGTCGTGCGGGGTGCCGTGCTCGTGCCGGTCGAGGTCGTACCGTACGGCTCCGTCGTCCACGATCAGCAGCGTCCACGCGTCGTGCACGTGCATCGGGTACGCGTACTCGGTGAAGTGGGCGTGGAAGACCTCGACGACACCGGGGATGCGGGGCCGCCACGCGGAGACTTCCTGCCGGGGTTGGCCTGGGCCGGCCCGGCCCGGGCCCTGTCGCGGGGCCATGCAAAGAACGTACAAGACGGGGCCGTAGGGCGGTCGGCAGTCTCGGTGCATGAGCACTGACACGACCGCCGAACCGATGCGCTTCGACACGAAGATCGCCGTCCTGCTACGGGACGACCTTGAGCCCTGGCAGCGGCTGAACGTTACGTCCTTCCTGGTCAGCGGCCTGGGTACGCAGGCCCCGGAGGTGATCGGGGAGGCGTACGAGGACGCGGACGGGGTGCGGTACCTGCCGATGTTCCGGCAGCCGGTGATGGTCTTCGAGGCGACGAAGGAGACGCTGACGGCGGCCCACGGGCGGGCGCTGTCCCGCGCCCTGCCGCGCGCCGTCTTCACGTCCGACCTGTTCGCCACCGGCAACGACCGGGACAACCGGGCGGCGGTGCGGGCCGTCGCCACGGCCGAGCTGGATGTGGTGGGGCTGGCTGTGTACGGGCCGCGGAACGGGGTGGACAAGGTGGTGAAGGGGGCGCGGATGCATCCGTGACGCCACCCATGGCGCCATCCGTGACGCCATCCATGACCGAATCTGCACAGGGCGTGCGCAACTGCGGGGCGGGCGGGGCCCGTTGGGGCCGAGTTGTCCGGTTCGAGTCGGCCGCCGTGCTGCCTGTCGGCCCGCTGTGCGCCGCCGTGTGTAGAGAACCCGGACCCAACTCGTGCGCACACTCACACGGTTCGGTCGCCGCCGGGTTCGACTGCCCTGCCGGGAGCGGGTTCGGACTGGATGCCCCGTACGTCGCGTGGTTTGATCCTGCGCATCGCGGCCCGCACCCTGTCCCCCCAGCGGGACCGCATCCCCATGTGGACCACCACGCGAAGGGCAGTTTCCCCATGAACTCCGCTCCCCAGGTTCAGACCCTCGAGATCTCCGACGCCGAGCTCGACACCGTCTCCGGCGGCGTGAGCCCGCAGGTCAGCGTCAGTGTCGGCTCGACCACCCTCAGCAGTGCGGACCTCCTTGCCGAGGTCGACTCGGTCAAGGCGACTCTCCTGGGCACCCTCGGCGGCACCCTCGGTGCGCTCCCCCACAGCGTCGGCGTGAACGTCGGCTACTGACCGATGTCCGTCGGCGGTCATCGCCGGTCACGACGACGAGCCCCTCCCCGCGGAAGACGTGCAGGGAGGGGCTCGTCGTCGGTATGTCATCGTCGTCGGGAAGGTGACGCCGTGGCCGTGTCGTCGCAGGGCCGTCAGGCCGCGCTGACCTCCGGTGCCGCCACGGCGGCAGAGGGCTCGGGGGCTGCCGTCTCGTTGGCCGGAACCCGCCGCATCAGCGCCCCGTACCCCACAGCCGCCCCCGTCCCCACGACCGCGCACATCCCCCACAGCCACTCCGCCCCGAACCGGTCGATGACGAACCCGGACATCAGCGGGGCGACCAGCGCGGCGACCGCCCAGGACAGGGTGTACATGCCCTGGTACCGGCCGCGCCCCTGGACCGGTGAGAGGCGGACGACCAGGCCCGTCTGGGTCGGGGCGTTGATCATCTCGCCGAGGGTCCACACGCACACCGTGAGGGCGAAGACACCGACCGAGCCGGCGAACGCGGTGAGCCCGAAGCCGTAGCCCGCGAGGATCGACGAGACCACCAACAGCCGCTTGGCGTCCCGGTGTTCGATGAGGCGGGTGACCGGGATCTGGAGGACGACGATGAGGAAGCCGTTGACGGCGATCGCGGTGCCGTAGTCGGCGGGCGTGAAACCGGCCTCGCCCATGGCCACCGGCAGTCCGACCGAGCCCTGCTGGAAGACGAGCGCGACGAGGAAGGACAGTCCCACGACGCTCATGAACCGTCCGTCGCGCAGTACGGTCCCGAGGCCCACGGCGGGTTCCTTGCCGCCGGCACCGGTGGCCGCGACGGTCGGCCGGGACTCGGGCAGCCGTAGGAACACGACGATCGCGCAGATCGCCGTCATCCCGGCCTCCAGCAGGAACCCGGCGCGGTAGCTGACCTCGGCGATGAAGCCGGCGGCCATGGAGGAGATGGCGAAGCCGAGGTTGATGGCCCAGTAGTTGAGGGAGAACGCGCGGACCCGGTCCTCGGGGCGCACGATGTCGGCCATCATCGCCTGCACGGCCGGGCGGGACGCGTTGCTCGCCGCCCCGACGAGGCACGCTACGGCGGCGATCGCGACGGGGTCGTGCATGAAGCCGAGCAGCGCCACGGACGCGGCGGTCGACGACTGCGCGATGAGGAGGGTGGGGCGGCGGCCGATGCGGTCGGTGAGCACGCCCGAGCCGATGGACGAGACGACCCCGCCGAGGCCGTAGAGGGAGGCGACGAGGCCGGCGTAGGTCGCGGAGTAGCCGCGGTCGAGGGTCAGGTACAGGGCCATGAACGTCGAGACGAACGCGCCGAGCCGGTTGACGAGGGTGCTGGTCCACAGCCACCAGAACTCGCGGGGGAGGCCGGAGACGGTTTCCCGGGCGGCGCGTCTCAGGGCGGCGAGTGACATGGATCGTTCCCCCACGGTCGGACAGCTGGCGTGTAAGCGGCGATGGCCGCGAGCACAACTTACGAAGGGGAGGTCGCGGCGGACCACTCAATTAACAGAAGCCGTCAACTGTGGGGCGGGGAGGCGGGCGCCAGGCGGTGGCCCGAATGCGTGGATTACGCTCTGAGGCATGGCCGACGCACCGTACAAGCTGATCCTCCTCCGCCACGGCGAGAGCGAGTGGAACGCGAAGAACCTGTTCACCGGCTGGGTGGACGTGAACCTGAACGAGAAGGGCGAGAAGGAGGCGGTCCGCGGCGGTGAGCTGCTCAAGGACGCCGGCCTGCTCCCCGACGTGGTCCACACGTCCCTCCAGAAGCGCGCGATCCGCACGGCCCAGCTCTCGCTGGAGTCCGCGGACCGCCACTGGATCCCGGTCCACCGCAGCTGGCGCCTGAACGAGCGCCACTACGGCGCCCTCCAGGGCAAGGACAAGGCGCAGACCCTCGCGGAGTTCGGCGAGGAGCAGTTCATGCTCTGGCGCCGTTCCTACGACACCCCGCCCCCGCCCCTTGAGGACGGCACGGAGTTCTCCCAGTCCGCCGACCCGCGCTACGCCTCCATCCCGCCGGAGCTGCGCCCCCGCACGGAGTGCCTGAAGGACGTCGTCGTCCGCATGCTCCCGTACTGGTACGACGGCATCGTCCCGGACCTCCTCGCGGGCCGCACGGTCCTGGTCGCCGCCCACGGCAACTCCCTCCGCGCCCTCGTCAAGCACCTCGACGGCATCTCGGACGCCGATATCGCGGGCCTGAACATCCCGACGGGCATCCCGCTCGCGTACGAACTGGACGCGTCCTTCAAGCCGGTCAAGGCCGGGGGGACGTACCTGGACCCTGACGCGGCTGCGGCTGCGATCGAGGCGGTCAAGAACCAGGGCAAGAAGAAGTAAGTTCCGTGATCACGCCCCCGAACTGCGCCCAGGGCGCGGATCGGGGGCGTTTTCGCGAGGGACCTTTGTCCACGCTCCGGTTGATCGGGAGACCAGTTCATGAAGCGTGCGGTTGCCGCTTGGGCGGCTCTGGCGGCCGGTGTGGCATTGGCGGGTTGCGGCGGTAACCCGGCGGATCGAGCCACCGCCGGCGCTCACCCTGCCGCGACGCCCGGCCCAGCCCATACGGCGTCGGCTCTGCACGTGACCGCCTCCGGGACAGGGCTGCGCCTTGTCGCCGGGACGCCCGTCCGCTTCGGTGCCGACAGCGCACCCGGGGTGGCCGGGGAGCTCGTCCTGACCTGCCGGGGTCAGGGACTCGTGCATGTCCGGCCCACCGAGGGAAAGGCCACGGACGTACACTGCGGCGGCACTTCCGAGGTGCGGACCGGTTCCGGCGGCACGATGTTCACTGCGTCCACTACGAGTGGGTCGGCGATGACGCTTGACTGGATTCTCAAGAAGATGGCGCGTTGATCGCATGACGGAGCAGCCGAGTGTGAACTCCATCAGTCGTGGCGCGTCCGGAGGTCTCGTGGAAGCTGGCGCTCTCGTAAGTCCGGTGCGGTTGTGGTCGGCGCAGGAGGTGTTGGCGCGGCCGAGCCCCGTCCCGGCGGTGGCAGGGGTCTACGGATGGCACTTCGAACAGTCGCCGCACCCGGACCTGGACGCCGGGCGCCTGCTCTACGTCGGTATCGCACCGCGGTACATGGCGAACCGGACCAGTACTCAGAACCTGCGCAAGCGGGTGCGGTATCACTACCGGGGCAACGCGGCCGGCTCGACCCTGCGGCTCACCCTCGGGAGCCTGCTCGGACTTGAGCTGCGTCGCGTGGGCAGCGGCAAGCGGATGACCTTCGGCAAGGCCGGCGAAGCCACGCTGAGTCAGTGGATGGCGGACAACGCGCGGGTGTGCTGGATCGAGCGGAGTGAACCGTGGGAACTGGAGTCACAGTTCATCTCCCGACTCGACCTCCCGCTGAACCTCGACCAGAACCGACACAACGCATTCCACGGCCAGTTGAAGGGGCTACGGGCCCAAGCACGCCAGCGAGCACGGGAGTTGCCCATCGGTTCGTAGGTCGACGGGCAGGCCGAGGGCAGTTGGCCGGTGATCAGTGACCGGCGTCCGGTGATTAGTGACTGGCATCCGTTGATCCCAACAACCCCTGGAGAAGCTGAAGTTAAGAGATGGGTTGGGGCTGCGATCATGCACAACCTCCCACCCACCCCCTCTGTCTGTTGCGGGTGAAGTCACCACTCGGATCACCACTCGGTTCACCGACTGGTTCATCAACCGTGGGGGGAAACCACACCATGCGCAGACGTACCACTGTCGCCGTCGCGACCGCCGCCGCTCTCAGTGCCGCCCTGGCCGTCACCGCTCTCACCGTTCCGGCCGCCGTGGCCGGCCAGAGCGACTCGGACTCGACGTTCGTGAACATCGGCGTCAACCACGACCTCGACTACACCGTCGGCGTCGAGGCCGCCAAGAAGCGGGTGTTCTCGGTCTCCGCGACGGTCAGCGACCCGTCCGGCGTCAAGAGCGTGTCGTTCGAGCTGTGGCACGGCGCAGAGGACCGGTCGAAGGCCGACGGGGTCATGTCCGGGTCCGCCCAGTGCCACAAGATCAACGAGCTCACCTCCTCCTGCGAGGCCCTCGTGACCGCCGACCCGAACGTCAACCTCCGCAGCAACGCCCTCGCCGGGCTCTGGTACATGGCCCCCGTGGCCGTCGACGGCGCCGGCAACGTCACCCGCGGTGAGGGCGCCTACTTCGCGGTCGTCAAGCGCCAGACCTACCTGTCCCAGACCGTCGTCACCCCGGACCCGGTGAAGAAGGGCGCGAACATCACGGTCAAGGCCCAGGCGACGGTGGCCAGTTGGGAGCAGAAGAAGAACGTGCCCCTCATCGGACACCAGGTGCTGCTCCAGTACCGCAAGGGCACGAGCGGCCCCTTCGTCACGCTGAAGAAGCTGAAGACCGACCGGAACGGCTGGGCCACGTCCACCGTGAAGGCGACGGCGGACGGCTCGTACCGCTACGAATTCGCGGGCACGAGCCTCACCACGACCACGGCGAGCTGGACCGACTACGTCGACGTGAAGTGACCCCCGGCCCTTGGCCCTTGGCGCTGAAACGACTCCTTGGCAAGGACCCCGCCCCCTGTCACGATCACCTCGTGGACGATCTTTCGAAAGTCGTACGGTGGTTGGACGTGCTGTGCGACCTGGTGGGGCCGCCGGTCAGCGTGCTGCTGCTCGTGGAGGGGATCCAGACCTACCGCGACGGGGGCTCCATCGGCTGGCCCGTCGCGGGAGCGGTGCTGCTCCTGGTCACCCTCTACACGGTCGGGCGTCGGTTCGTCCGGTACCGGGGGCGGAAAGCGACGGCGCCGTCCTCGTCGTAGCGGACGGCCCGGGCGCGGTGG
Source organism: Streptomyces sp. NPDC050528 (assembly GCF_044457795.1). Classification (NCBI taxonomy): domain Bacteria; kingdom Bacillati; phylum Actinomycetota; class Actinomycetes; order Kitasatosporales; family Streptomycetaceae; genus Streptomyces; species Streptomyces sp. NPDC050528. Next base: position 582,954 of record NZ_JBITHH010000005.1, on the reverse strand, counting down.
GTCGCGCCCGGGCCGTCTCGGGATGGGTCTCAGTGCCGGCTGGCCCACGCCAGTGCCGGGACGAAGCGCAGCGCGTCCACCGTGCCCACGCCCGTCGCCATGTCGTAGCCGTCGACCGCGGTGTAACCGGTCACGCCCGCATACGTGTTGTTCGTGCCGTCGTTCACGTCGACGATGCCGTTGCCCTTGGCGCCGTGCTTCGCGAGCGCGTACAGCGCCGAGTTGATGTTGCCGACCCGGTGTCCCGCCGCCTGGTCCGCGAGGGCGATGATGCCCGAGAAGAGCGGGCTGGCCTCGCTCGTGCCGCCGTAGACGTCCCAGCCGATCGCGGTCGGGTCGTAGCTGGAGTAGACCCAGGCGCCGCCGTTGACCGCCGCGGCCATCGAGACGTCGGGGGTGGCGCGCTGGGTGCCGACGATGCTCTTCACGCCGTTCTGGAACGACGGGCGCGCGAACACGTGGGACTGGCCGCCGCCGCCCGCGCCGTAGTCGTTGTAGACGCTGTCCGGCGTGACGCGGTCGCCCTTGTCGTTCAGGTGCAGCTGCGTGCCGCCGATCGACGTGACCAACGGGTCGGAAGAAGGCCAGGAGTTGACGGGCTTGTCGTAGAAGGCCGAGCCGTCCGCGTTGTAGTCGGTGGCGCCGCCGTCGCCGGAGGAGGCGAGGACGGTCACGTGCTTGCGGTTGGCGTCCTGGAAGGCGTAGCGCAGCTTCTTGATGCTGGAGAAGTCGCCCTGGTCGAAGCCGGGGAAGGTGTTCTCGGTGGCGCCGAAGCTCTGCGTGATGACGTCGCCGACGCCGTGGTCGATCAGGTACTTCTCGGCGTCCATCATCTCCGGCAGCCCGGTGACGCCCTCGGTCTCGGCTACGGCCGTCTCCACCAGCACGATCTTCGCGTCGGGCGCGACCGCGTGCGCCATCTCGACGTCCAGGGTGGTCTCGCCGGCCCAGCCGGTCATGTCCGCGTTCGTCGGGTCGAAGACCGGGACCTTGCCCCACTTCACGACATTCACCTTGGTGCTGTGGATGCCGAACTGCTTGCTGTACGTGTCGAGATCATGCTGGATCGTCGGCGAACCGAACGAGTCCACGATGACGATCGTCCGCCCCTTGCCCGTAATGCCCTTCTTGTAAAGGGAGTTGAGGTTGTACGCGGTGCGGTACTGCAGCGGGTTGTAACAGGCGATCTGCCACTTGGCCTCGCACTGCGCGCTGGTGAGCGGGGTCGGCACGTCCCGGGCGAGGGTGTGTCCGGTGATCGCCGGGATCGCCTTCGTCTGCGGTACGGCGGCGGGCGCGGCCCCGGCGACACCGGCGACCGGCGCGGTCGCCAGCGCGGCGACGGCGAGGCCGGCGGTGGCGGCCGTGGCGGCGGCGATGTTCAGTCTCGTGCGGGCTATGCGCATGAATCCCCCCTGAGTGCTGCGGAGTTCGCCCGGCCGTCAGCCGGACGAAGAGGTCTCCGCGCATCTCATCGAGAGAGACATGCACAGGACAAGACTGTTGAACTGTCGATGCCGAACCCTTTGCCCAAACAGCACCAAGGACTCGGACGGTCCTGCCGTTTCAGATCGAGTACGGCACCGCGTGCACCTCGTCCGCCCGGTGCCCCGCGCGCTCGTGGACGCGCTGGACCGCCTCGGGCGACGGCGCCTCCGACAGGCAGTAGACGGTCCCGCTCTCCGGGTCCGCCCAGGCCCGCTCGAAGTGGACGCCCTCGTCCTTCTCCACGGCGAGATCCGCCTTGTGGGCCTCCATCAACTGGTCGGCCGTGATGCCCTTCATCCCGTGGTGTACGTCCATGTACTGAGCCATGACCGCGCACCTCCTTCCGTTCCTTCCATGCTGCGCCCGTACGGCGCTCACGGCACGACGAAGGGGCCCCGGCGCCGTAGCACCGAGGCCCCTCCGGGAGCAGGCGGCGGTCAGCCGCACTGGCACGGGTTGCCGGACTGGCAGCCGCACCCGCAGCCCGAGCCGCAGCCGCAGGCGCCGAAGAGCGGGAGGCTCTTGATCTCGGCGGGCTGCTGCGTCTCGCGCTCCTGCGTCGGGTCCGGCGTCGTCGTAGCAGGGGATTCGGCCATGGGTCCTCCTGGAGGCTCGAGCCTGTGCCCATCGGATGCTGCCCATTGGATGCCCGCTTCGGCGGGCGCATCAACGGCGCATTGAGGCTTCCCTCGCAAGCCCCCCGGCCTGAGGACTACGCCCCCTCGGCCCCCGTCACCGGCTGGATGTCCGGCTGCAGCTCGTCCGCGTGCTCGCCCGTCACCAGGAACACCACACGCTTCGCGACCGACACCGCGTGGTCGGCGAAGCGCTCGTAGTAGCGGCCGAGCAGCGTCACGTCGACCGCGGTCTCGATGCCGTGCTTCCACTTGTCGTCCAGCAGGTGCTGGAAGAGCGTGCGGTGGAGGAGGTCCATCGCGTCGTCGTCCTGCTCCAGCTGGAGCGCGAGGTCGACGTCCTTCGTGATGATGACCTCGGCCGCCTTGGCCATCAGACGCTGGGCGAGCTGGCCCATCTCCAGGATGGTCGCGTGCAGGTCGTGCGGTACGGCCCGGTCGGGGAAGCGCAGCCGGGCGAGCTTCGCCACGTGCTGGGCGAGGTCGCCGGAGCGCTCCAGGTCGGCCGACATGCGCAGCGACGTGACGACGATCCGCAGGTCCGTCGCCACCGGCTGCTGCCGGGCCAGCAGGGCTATGGCCCGGGCTTCGAGGTCGTGCTGGAGGTCGTCGACCTTCTTGTCGGCCTCGATGACGCTCTCGGCCAGCTTCAGGTCGGAGTCCAGGATGGCCGTCGTGGCGCGTCCGATCGCCGACCCGGTCAGCCGGGCCATCTCCACCAGACCGTCACCGATCGAGTCAAGTTCCTCGTGGTACGCGTCCCGCATCAGGGTTCCCTCTCCTACGTTGCTTCGGGGGCTCAGGGGCCCTGGGCCTGTCGGTGTGACTAAAAACCGGCCCTTCCACCCCACGCTCCCACGTTCCCGCTCCTACGCGACGGTTTCCGCCACCCCAAATGAACCAATACTGGCTCCAAGGTGAACTCTGGGCGACGAGTGTTCGAGGTCGCACTCCGATGGCTGTGGCCAGGAGGTATCCCATGCCTAACCTGGGGGCATGGACGTGAACGCGGCGGTCGCCGCAGCGGCAGCGATCGCCGGGGTGCTCACCGGTGTCATCGCCATGCTGGCGTTCCGCTGGAGCGAACGCGACCAGAAGCGACCGACCAGGACTTCCCTGCACACGGACCCGGTGCTTCCGCCGGGTGTGGACACCGTGCTCTCGGTGCTCCGCTCCTCGGCCGTCGTCCTCGACGAGGCGGACGCCGTGGTCAAGGCCAGCTCGGCGGCGTACGCCCTCGGACTGGTCCGCGGCGGGAAACTCTCGGTCGACCCCATGCTCCAGATGGCCCGGGACACCCGGCGCGACGGCGAGATACGCCAGGTCGAGCTGGATCTGCCCCGGCGCGGCACCGGACGAGGGGAGGCCCTCGCGGTCTCCGCCCGGGTGGCGCCGCTCGGCTCCCGGCTCGTCCTGCTCCTCGTGGAGGACCTCACCGAGGCCCGCCGTATCGAGGCCGTACGACGTGACTTCGTGGCGAATGTCAGCCACGAACTGAAGACCCCGGTCGGCGCGCTCTCCCTCCTCTCGGAGGCGGTCATGGACGCCTCCGACGATCCTGAGGCGGTGGAGCGTTTCGCCGGACGGATGCAGATCGAGGCCACGCGCCTGACCAACCTCGTGCAGGAGCTCATCGACCTGTCGCGGGTCCAGAACGACGACCCCCTCGAAGACGCCGAACCCGTCCGCGTCGACGAACTCGTCGCCGAGGCCATCGACCGCTGCCGGCACCAGGCCGGCACCAAGCAGATCACCATGGCCGCCGGCGGCACCGCCGACCTGCACGTCTACGGGAACCGGGGCCAGCTGGCCGCCGCCCTCGGAAACCTGGTCGAGAACGCCGTCAACTACTCGCCCGCCCGGACCCGCGTCGGCATAGCCGCACGCCGGGTCTCCGCGGGCGGCGGCGACCACATCGAGGTCGCCGTCACCGACCAGGGCATCGGCATCTCCGAGAAGGACAAGGAGCGCGTGTTCGAGCGCTTCTACCGTGTCGACCCGGCCCGCTCGCGGGCCACCGGCGGTACGGGTCTCGGACTGGCGATCGTCAAGCACGTGGCCGCCTCGCACGGCGGGGAGGTCACGGTGTGGAGCTCCGAGGGACAGGGCTCCACGTTCACCCTGAGGCTGCCGGAGGCGGGTGCGGCCCGCGACCGTGCCCACCAGCACCCCGACCTCGACGACGAGGTCGAGGGGTCCCCTGAACCATCCCCGTACGAACCGCTTCCCGCCCCGGAGGTCCTTCCGTGACCCGAGTGCTTGTCGTCGAGGACGAGGAGTCCTTCTCCGACGCCCTGTCGTACATGCTCCGCAAGGAGGGCTTCGAGGTCGCCATCGCGACCACCGGGCCCGACGGACTCGACGAGTTCGAGCGCAACGGCGCCGACCTCGTCCTGCTCGACCTGATGCTGCCGGGGCTGCCCGGCACGGAGGTCTGCCGCCAGCTGCGCGGCCGCTCCAACGTCCCCGTCATCATGGTGACGGCCAAGGACAGTGAGATCGACAAGGTCGTAGGCCTGGAAATAGGAGCCGATGACTACGTCACCAAGCCCTTCTCGTCCCGCGAGCTCGTCGCCCGTATCCGGGCCGTCCTGCGCCGCCGCGGCGAGCCCGAGGAGGTCACCCCGGCCGCCCTCGAAGCCGGTCCGGTCCGCATGGACGTGGATCGCCACGTGGTCACGGTCTCCGGCTCCAAGGTCGACCTGCCCCTCAAGGAGTTCGACCTGCTGGAGATGCTCCTGCGCAACGCGGGCCGCGTACTGACCCGCATGCAGCTCATCGACCGTGTCTGGGGCGCCGACTACGTGGGCGACACCAAGACCCTCGACGTCCACGTCAAGCGCCTCCGCGCCAAGATCGAACCGGACCCGGGCGCGCCGCGGTACTTGGTGACGGTGCGCGGCTTGGGTTACAAGTTCGAGCCGTAAACCGATGACCAGGCCTTAAGCACTGCCTGCGTACGACGAAGGGCGGGACCTCTGCGTGAGGTCCCGCCCTTCGTCGTAGAACTACGACTGTTGCTACGGCCGCTGCTCAGCCGGTGGTCGTGGCCGACTCCGTGGCCGTCGCGCTCGCGGAGGACGAGTCGGTCGGGGTGGCCGTCGTGCTCTTGCCCGGCTTCGGCGTGGTCGCCGTGGCGCCCGCGGCAGGCGTCGAGGGGATCGAGGTCGGGCCCCACTTGGTGAAGTAGCTGTCGGCCGGGACGACGAACGCGCTCAGGCTCACGCCACCGGTCGAGCTGAAGGTGAAGGTGACCTTCTGGGCGTTGCCGTCCGCGATGCCGGAGGGGTCGGCCAGCGCGGCGGAGGCGTTGCCCTTGCCGCCCAGGACGAGCGAGCCGCCGGCCGGGACGACCAGCTTGCCCTTGCCCTTGGCGGGGGTCAGCGTGACCGTGCCGGCGCCGTCGACGCTGACGGAGTCCAGGGTCTGGGCCTTGACGCCGGTGTTGAACAGGGTCGCGGAGATCACCGCGGGGCCCGCGCCCTCGCTGCCGGACTCGGTGAGGGGCTGGGTGATGACGAGAGCGTTCTGCACCTTGATGGTGCCGACGGAGACGGCCGCGTTGTCCGGCTTGACCTCCAGCGTCTGTGCGTCGTTGCCGGCACCGCACGCGGCGAGGGAGGCGATCGAGAACGCGATAGTGGCGGCGGCGAGGGCGCCGCGTCGAAGGCTGCTGCTCACGGCGGCGGCTACTCCTTGAACGTGGGCGGAGCAGGGCGACTCCCGAATAAAGCCGCCCTAAGTGTCTGTCAGCGGCCTTAGGTTACCGAGCCGTTCCCGCACCACCGCACCCGACCCTCCCTCAACGGGGTACCGCTGTGCCACAAGTGACTCACGGGTCACTTGCGCCCGCTACTCGTCCGGCATTCACATAAGCGGCTCAGACGTCCGTCGGCGGATTTTCGGTGAAGAATGCAGGGCGCCTCGGATAATTGATCACCGGCATCTCGACAGGCATCAGTGATCAATTCCGGATTCGCCTCGCACCGGGCTCCGGCCACCGAACGGAGTAGCGGAAGTCGAGCACTTGGAACCAGACATTTGGGGACGTTCGTCCACTTGGAGGCGCCTCCGGATGTGTGTAACGTACGCGTTTCACCTCGCCCGGAGAGCTGCTCCGACCTGCGAATACCCTCTTCCGCTCGGCCTCCGCAGCACGTTCCTGTTGCTGTTGTCAAGCCCCGAGATATGCCCTGACCTGCGAAAACGCCATTCAGAACCCGCAGTTTCCGTGTTACCCTGGATAGCCACGGAAGGGGTACCTGTCACATGACGTTCAAGGTTGGCGACACCGTGGTCTATCCCCATCACGGGGCCGCGCTGATCGAGGCTATCGAAACTCGCCAGATCAAAGGCGTGGACAAGACCTACTTGGTGCTGAAGGTCGCTCAGGGTGACCTGACGGTGCGTGTGCCAGCGGACAATGCGGAGTTCGTCGGCGTACGTGATGTGGTCGGTCAGGACGGGCTGGACCGGGTCTTCGAGGTGCTGCGCGCTCCGTATGCCGAGGAGCCCACGAACTGGTCGCGTCGTTACAAGGCAAATCTGGAGAAGCTCGCCTCCGGCGATGTCATCAAGGTCGCGGAAGTTGTCCGTGACCTGTGGCGTCGTGAGCGCGAGCGCGGACTCTCCGCAGGTGAGAAGCGCATGCTCGCCAAGGCTCGCCAGATCCTGGTGAGTGAGCTCGCGCTCGCGGAGAACACGAACGAGGACAAGGCCGAGGCCCTGCTCGACGAGGTTCTCGCGTCCTGACGCAGGCGACTGGTACGCCCTGCTCAGCACACTGAAATGCCGTGGTGCCCGATGACAGCTCCCTTGTCGCCGGGCGCTTCGGCATGTTCGGGGCAATTTTTCCGGCGTCGACGCTGACCGACACCAACGCTGATCGACACCGACTGCGACTCCGTCGTACGCCGGAGAAACATCCCCCGATAATGGTGTGCCGGGCCCGGGCAGCAGGCTCGACCGGTGTCACGGAAGGGTCCGGTCAAGGCGTCGCGCCCGGCACTCCTGAGGCCATACCCACGTAGGTCGAGCACACAAACCTGACAGGAACCGATGTCTGACGATTCGCGCTCTTCGCAGGCGCAGTCCTCCGTCGCCGCCGTGATCCCGGCCGCCGGACGGGGCGTACGCCTCGGCCCGGGCGCCCCCAAAGCGCTCCGAGCGCTGAACGGCACCCCCATGCTGATCCACGCGATCCGCGCCCTGGCCGCGTCCCGCGCGGTTTCCCTGGTCGTGGTCGTGGCCCCGCCCGACGGCGCGGCCGAGGTCAAGACCCTCCTGGACGCACACGCACTCCCGGAGCGCACCGACTTCCTGGTCGTCCCAGGCGGCGACTCCCGCCAGGAATCGGTGAAACTCGGCCTGGACGCGCTCCCGCCCGGCTACGACATCGTCCTCGTCCACGACGCGGCCCGCCCGCTCGTCCCGGTCGACACGGTCGACGCGGTCATCGAGGCCGTACGCGACGGAGCGCCCGCCGTGGTCCCGGCCCTTCCCCTCGCGGACACGGTCAAGGAAGTCGAGCCGGCCGAGACGCCGGGCGACCCGGAGCCGGTCGTAGCGACCCCGGAACGCGCCCGTCTCCGCGCCGTACAGACCCCGCAGGGCTTCGACCGCGCGACCCTGGTCCACGCCCACGAAACGGTCACCGACAACGTCACCGACGACGCGAGCATGGTCGAACAGCTCGGCCTCACGGTCGTGGTCGTCCCCGGCCACGAGGAGGCCTTCAAGGTGACCCGCCCCCTGGACCTGGTCCTCGCGGAGGCGGTCCTGACCCGCAGGAGGCTGAACGATGGCTTCTGAGCCGCTCTTCGTACTCCCGCAGGTAGGCATCGGCACCGACATCCACGCCTTCGAGGAGGGCCGCGAGCTGTGGTGCGCGGGCCTGAAGTGGGAGGGAGAAGGCCCCGGGCTCGCCGGCCACTCCGACGCGGACGTAGTCGCCCACGCGGCCTGCAACGCCCTCTTCTCGGCAGCGGGCCTGGGAGACCTGGGCCAACACTTCGGCACGGGCCGCCCCGAGTGGTCCGGTGCGTCCGGGGTCACCCTCCTGACAGAGGCGGCGAGGATCGTCCGCGAGGCCGGCTTCACGATCGGCAACGTGGCGGTCCAGGTCGTAGGACCGCGTCCGAAGATCGGCAAGCGGCGGGACGAGGCCCAGAAGCTGTTGTCGGAGGCGGCAGGAGCCCCGGTCTCGGTGTCAGGCGCAACAACGGACGGCTTGGGCTTCCCGGGCAGGGGCGAGGGCTTGATGGCAGTGGCAACAGCCCTGGTCGTAAAACACGCGTGAGCGGGCTGTTTTTCAGGGGCGCGGGGCTGTGACATCAGCGGCTCCGCCGCGGGGCGCGACCAGCCCCCACCGGCCCGCAGACAACAATCAACCCAACCGTCTGAGGCACAGCCCCACGCCCACTACCCTTGTACCGTGACCATTCGCCTGTACGACACCAGCGCCCGGCAGATTCGCGACTTCACCCCGCTCACAGCGGGCTGTGTCTCGATCTACCTCTGTGGCGCCACCGTGCAGGCCGCCCCCCACATCGGCCACATCCGCTCGGGCCTGAACTTCGACATCCTCCGCCGCTGGTTCGAACACCGCGGCTACGACGTCACGTTCATCCGCAACGTCACGGACATCGACGACAAGATCATCACCAAGTCCCGTGAACAGGGCCGCCCTTGGTGGTCGATCGGCTACGAGAACGAGCGCGCGTTCAACGACGGTTACAGCGCCCTCGGCTGCCTCCCGCCGACGTGCGAACCGCGCGCGACCGGCCACGTCCCCGAGATGATCGAGATGATGCGCGGGCTGATCGAGCGCGGTCACGCGTACGAGGCCGACGGCAGCGTCTACTTCGACGTGCGCTCGTACCCGGACTATCTGCAGCTGTCGAACCAGGACATCGACGACCTGCGCCAGCCCACCGAGGAAGGCATCACCGGGAAACGCGACCCGCGCGACTTCGCGATGTGGAAGGCGACCAAGCCGGGCGAGCCCGACTGGGAGACTCCGTGGGGCCGCGGCCGCCCCGGCTGGCACCTGGAGTGCTCGGCGATGGCGCACAAGTACCTGGGCCCCGCCTTCGACATCCACGGCGGCGGACTCGACCTGATCTTCCCGCACCACGAGAACGAGATCGCCCAGGCCAAGGCCTACGGCGACGACTTCGCGCAGTACTGGGTGCACAACGCCTGGGTCACCATGAGCGGCGAGAAGATGTCGAAGTCGCTCGGGAACTCCGTGCTCGTGTCCGAGATGGTCAAGCGGTGGCGCCCGATCGTCCTGCGCTACTACCTGGGCACCCCGCACTACCGCTCGATGATCGAGTACAGCGAGGAGGCCCTGCGCGAGGCGGAGTCCGCGTTCGCGCGGATCGAGGGCTTCGTGCAGCGGGTCGTGGAGAAGGCCGGGGGAGTCGTCGAGCCCGCGGCCGAGGTGCCGCCGGCCTTCGCCGAGGCGATGGACGACGACCTGGGCGTCCCGCAGGCGCTCGCCGTCGTCCACACCACCGTCCGGCAGGGGAACTCCGCCCTCGCCGCCGACGACAAGGAAGCCGCCGTGGCGCGGCTCGCCGAGGTGCGGGCCATGCTCGGGGTGCTCGGACTCGACCCGCTGGACCCGCACTGGGTCGGCGAGGGCGGCGACCGGGGCGAGGACCTGCACGGGGTCGTCGACACCCTGGTCCGCATGGTCCTCGACCAGCGCGAGGCCGCCCGGGGCCGTAAGGACTGGGCCACCGCCGACGGCATCCGCGACCAGCTCAACCAGTCCGGCCTCAACATCGAGGACGGCCCGCAGGGCCCGCGCTGGACCCTCGGCCCCCGCTGAAACCACCGCGATCGCACCCCGATCACAACCCCGATCGCACCTTGATCGCACCCGGTCAACGAAGATCGACTGTGCCGCCCGGCCCTCCGGGCGGCACACTGCATAGACGTACGTACGCACCACACCCCCAGACGGGTCACACAGACAGGTAGGTCATGGCAGCCAACAACCGCCGCATGTCCGGCAAGAAGGGCGCGCAGGTCGGCAGTGGCGGCCAGCGGCGCAGGGGCCTCGAAGGCAAGGGCCCCACCCCGCCCGCCGAGGCGCGCAAGGGCCACAAGAAGAACCGCATCGCCAACTCCAAGGCCAAGCAGGTCCAGCGCCGTCCCGCGCCGCGCGGCCGCGGCGGCAAGGGCACGTCCGAGATGGTCGTCGGCCGCAACCCGGTCGTGGAGGCGCTGCGCGAGGGCGTCCCGGCGGTCACGCTCTACGTCCAGCAGTTCATCGACAACGACGAGCGGGTCCGCGAGGCGCTCCAGCTCGTCGCCGAGCGCGGCGGCATCCACCTCATGGAGGCCCCGCGCCCCGAGCTGGACCGCATGACGAACGGCCTCAACCACCAGGGCATGGTCCTCCAGGTCCCGCCGTACGAGTACGCGCACGCCGAGGACCTCGCCAACGCGGCCTACGACAAGGGCGAGGACCCGCTGATCGTCGCCCTCGACGGGGTGACCGACCCGCGCAACCTCGGCGCGATCGTCCGCTCCGTCGCCGCGTTCGGCGGCCACGGCGTGCTCGTCCCCGAGCGGCGCGCGGCCGGCATGACCGCCGGTGCGTGGAAGACGTCCGCGGGTACGGCCGCCCGTACGCCCGTCGCCCGCGCCACGAACCTGACGCGCGCGCTGGAGGCGTACAAGAAGGCGGGTCTCGCGATCGTCGGTCTCGCGGCCGACGGTGAGCACGAGGTCGGTGAACTCGCCGCGCTGGAAGGCCCGGTGGTCATCGTCGTCGGCAGCGAGGGCAAGGGCCTGTCCCGACTCGTGGGCGAGACCTGCGACTTCAGGGTCCGCATCCCGATGCCGGGTGGCGCGGAGTCCCTGAACGCCGGTGTGGCGGCGGGAGTTGTGCTCTACGAGGCGGCACGCAAGCGTTCCTGAGCGGCACGCAGGCGCTCCTGAACGGACGTTCGGCACCGTCCCCCACTCGGGGCAATCTGGGCGCCGGGCACACGCTTGACGCGGTCCGGACACTTCCGGCGAGTCAAAGCAGTGTCCTAAACACACGTCACTCGGTTAGATGAGTGTGGACACCAGAACACCCCGCACACCCACGGGGGACGGCCCGTCGGGCTTCGACGACGCTCCCGCGCTGAGCATGGTGAAGGTGCCGAGCGATCCGGCGCAGATCATCGTCAATCATGCGAGCTTCCGCGTGCAGTTGGGCGCCTCGTCGCGCCCCCCGTCGCCGCGGATCGCACGGCACCTGAGCGCCACCGAGGTCCCCGGCCGGATCCCCGCCGCCGGCGCGCGTCGCCGGCCCGTCGTCTGGAGCGGCAAGTCCGCACCGGACGACACCGGCGCCCACCGGCTGCTCCAGGCCGTGCGCGGCACGGGCGTCCGCCACGGCGACGAACCGGCCGGCGACGCCGGAGCCACGCAGGTCATCCCCCGTATCGACAGCGGCGGTTACGACGACGACCTGACCGCGCAGACCATCGAGACCCCGGTCGTCGGCGCCCAGCGCGGCGGCGATCACGACACCGGCGAGACCCGACTCCTGCCGCCCATGCGGACGGTGGGCAGCGTCTACGACGAACCCGCCTACGGGGACGGGGAGTTCGAGGACTCCCAGGTCACGGAAGGCGAGCGCCGCACTCGACGCAACCCCAACGAGCCCGTACGGCACGCCTATTACCCGGGCCGCCGGATGAACCTCGGGGTCGTCCTCCTCCCGCTGCGCATCTTCCTCGGCTTCATCTCCATCTACGCCGGCATGGGCAAGCTGTGCGACCCCGTCTACTTCGACGGCGGCAAGCGCGGCTCCATGGTGAAGTGGCTCAACACCCTCCACCCGTGGGAAGTCGCCGAGCCGCTACGGCAGTTCGCGCTCCAGCACCCCGTCGGCTCCGGGCTCGTCATCGCCTTCGCCCAGGTCATCGTGGGCGTCCTCACGATCCTCGGCCTGTGGCAGCGGGTCGCCGCGGTCTTCGGCGCGCTGCTCTCCGCGGCACTGATCGTCACGGTCAGCTGGAAGACGGTCCCGGCCTACGACGCGCCCGACATCATCTATCTCGCCGCGTGGTCCCCGCTGATCATCGCGGGCGCCCCCGTCTACTCCGTCGACGGCCGCCTCGCGGGCAGCGCCTGGCGCCGCCTCGGACCCCGCGCCGACATCTGGGAGCTGCGCCGCTACGTCCTGCGCCGCGGCGCCCTCGTCACGGCCGTCTCCATCGGCCTCACGCTGCTCGTCGGCTCGCTGCTCGGCGGCGCGGTCCGCGACTCCAGCCGCGTGGTCGTCCCCGGCCCCGGCGAGGCCCCGCGCAACGAACTGCCGGGCGCCCCGCTCCCCGGCGAACCGACCAAGAGCCACAGCAGCAGCCCCAAGGCGTCCAAGTCCCCGTCCCAGCACGCGACTTCGGCCAAGCCGTCGGGCGCCGCGACGACCCCGGGCGCGACCCACTCCTCCTCCGGTACGGCCACCAGCGGCGCCCCCAGCCAGACCCAGGGCACCGCGGGCCGCACCCAGCCCCAGCAGTCCTCCCCGGCCGGCCAGGCCCCCAGCACCACCTCAGGACCCACGTCCACCGGTGGCACCAGCGGCGGCGGCACCGGCTCCAACGGCGGCTCCAGCACCGGGGGTTCATCCTCCTCCGGCCAGCCGGGCCTGGTGGGCGGCCTGTTGGGGTAGCTGGGCCGGTGGGGGGCTTGTTGACGCGGTCCCCTACCGGCTGACCACCAGTAATGCGAGAGGGCCCGCAACTTTGCGGGCCCTCTCATTTGCCTCAGGGGCAGTTCCCTAGGAGCGCGGGGCTGTGGCACTAGCGGCTCCGCCGCGGGGCGCACCCAGCACGACGGCGCCGCACTCAACGACCAAGCGCAGCAAGCTCCTTGGCGGCTTCCCGGAGATCCTTCGCGGTATCGATGGCCCGCCAGTAAGCCCCCTGCGGAATCGGGAACCCGGCCAACCGCCGCTCACGAGCAAGGTGAGGGAAAGTCGTCCGCTCGTGATCCCCCCGCTCCGGCAACAACCCGGCGAACTCGGGCGAGAAGACGTACACCCCCGCATTGATCGCGTACTGCGTGGGCGGCGACTCGATGAAGTCGGTGACCCGCCCGAACCCGTCCGTCTGCACGGCCCCCCACGGAATCCGCGGCCGAGCCAACGCAATCGTGGCGACGGCATCGCGCTCGGTGTGGAAGTCGGCCATGTCCCGCAGCGAGAACCGGGTCCAGATGTCCCCGTTCGTGGCGTACCAGGCGCTGTCGGGCCGAGGCAGATGCGCGGCGGCGTACTTCAGCCCACCCCCACGCCCCAACGGCTCCGTCTCGACGACCGTGGTCACATCAACGGGCAGATCGGCTGTTTTCAGCCATTCCTGCAGCACCTCGGCGAGATGCCCGCAGCTGACGACGACGTCGGTCACGCCCTCCTCGGCGAGCCAGACGAGCTGATGGCCGATGATCGGAGTCCCCGTACCGGGGATCTCGACCATCGGCTTGGGCCGGTCGTCGGTGTACGGGCGCAGCCGGGATCCCTGGCCACCGGCCAGGATCACGGCTTGGGTGGGGCGCGACGTGGCGTTCGGATCGCTCATGACCCGAACTGTACGTGGCGGCCCCACCGCATCTTTCGGCTGCAACCGTTCCTTAATCAGCCGTTACCGACCTCCTACTCCGGGCACCGGCTACCGGCTCCGGTCAGCTGTGCGCGGCCATGACCCCGGAGGCGAACGAGGTGTCGCACACGGGGCGGGCGTAGGACTGGGCGCGGGCGGCGCCGTAGATACGGACCGCGGCGCGGCCCAGTGCGCGGGCGATGGAGGTGCAGTGCGTGGCGAGCGACGGGTGGCCGTTCACCGCCTCCTGGAGGTGCGTCAGGACGACGCCGGGGTTCTTGTCCTGGAGCTCGGTCATGAGCTGGTCGCGCAGGATGTCCTGCGGGGCGCGTGCGGCGGCCCGCGAGGAGGCTCCGGCCGCCGTGACGTCCGTCGCGGTGAGCATCGAGCTGGAGGGGCTCCCCGACCAGTTGACCCGGGTGACCGCGAGGGTCCCGGAGAGCACCATGACGACGGGCAGGACGAGGGCGAGCGTGCGGCCGACCCGGCGGGCGGGGCCCCGGCCGCGTCGCGGCTGTTGGTTATTGGAGTGCTTCACGCGTGTGAGGGTAGCGTCCGGTAATGATTTGGCGACATTTAGTCACCAATTCGGGGGATGGATTGGTGCCTCGGATTGGGTAGGGCGTTGACGAACGCTGCTCGAAATGACCGCTCTGCCGGGGTATTTGTCGACGGGGTCGGGCGGGGTGCGGCGGGCGATGCGCAACGGAAAGGGCCCCGCGGCGAACCGCGGGGCCCTTCCTGGGAACGTTTGATCAGTCGGTGAGATCCGACCGGCCGGTGGTGCCTGGTCAGTCGGTGAGGCGCTCGCCCGTGGAGGTCGAGAACACGTGGATCTCACCCGGACGCGGGACCACGTGGAGCGTGGAGCCCTTCTCCGGCACCGAGCGGCCGCTGACGCGGACGACCAGGTCCGTGAGGTTGTCGTCGACCTTGGCGCTGCCGTAGACGTAACCGTCGGCGCCCAACTCCTCGACGACGTTCACGGAGACGGCCAGACCGGCCGGGGCGTCCTCGGAGTCCTTGGTGAGGGTCTTCGCGGCCTCGCCGTTGTGCTCGTCGATGTCGAAGTGCTCGGGGCGGACGCCGACGGTGACGGTGCGGTCACCCTTGTCGGTGGCGGCCTTGAGCGCCTCGCGGTTGACGGGGACGACCGAGTTGCCGAACTTCACGCCGCCGTCGGTGATCGGGACCTCGATCAGGTTCATGGCGGGGGAGCCGATGAAGCCGGCCACGAAGAGGTTCTTGGGGCGGTCGTACATGTTGCGCGGCGAGTCGACCTGCTGCAGCAGACCGTCCTTGAGTACGGCCACGCGGTCGCCCATCGTCATGGCCTCGACCTGGTCGTGGGTGACGTAGACGGTGGTGATGCCGAGGCGGCGCTGGAGCGAGGCGATCTGCGTGCGGGTGGAGACACGGAGCTTGGCGTCGAGGTTCGACAGCGGCTCGTCCATGAGGAAGACCTGGGGCTCACGCACGATGGCGCGGCCCATCGCGACGCGCTGGCGCTGACCGCCGGAGAGGGCCTTCGGCTTGCGGCCGAGGTAGTCCGTGAGGTCGAGGATCTTCGCCGCGTCCTCCACCTTCTGGCGGATCTCGGCCTTGTTGACGCCGGCGATCTTGAGCGCGAAGCCCATGTTGTCGGCGACGGTCATGTGCGGGTACAGCGCGTAGTTCTGGAACACCATGGCGATGTCCCGGTCCTTCGGCGGCAGGTGCGTGACGTCGCGGTCACCGATGCGGATGGCGCCGGCGTTGACGTCCTCGAGCCCCGCGAGCATCCGGAGCGAGGTGGACTTGCCACAGCCGGACGGACCGACCAGAACGAGGAACTCCCCGTCCTCGATCTCGATCTCCAGACCGTCTACGGCGGGCTTCTCGGAACCCGGGTAGATCCGGGTCGCCTTGTCGAACGAAACAGTGGCCATGGTGAAGGGCCCCCTTCTACCGGCAGGAACGTGCCGGACGATCCGTTGTAGGAAGGTGGTGGTGTAGTCCACGCGAGTGAACTGGGTCAGGACGGTACCTGGCGTTCGCCTGCGTGTCAGTACCTCCGGGCATGTGAACTTCGCGGAAATTTTCGACAGGGGGCGACGGGGACCTGGGTACACTGCTCGGGCACGTGATCGCGGGCGGTTCCGGGTACGTACGTCGGTACGCGGGTCGGGTGTGTCCCGTCGGGTACGCACGCATCGCGCAGGCCTCCTTAGCTCAGTTGGCCAGAGCAACGCACTTGTAATGCGTAGGTCGTCGGTTCGAATCCGACAGGGGGCTCCGGCGAAGGCCAGGTCACATAGCCCGTGACCTGGCCTTTTGTGTTGCTCGGGGCGTGACGCGTCGCACGGCTGGGGTGCCGTGGGACGGCTTGCGTGAGCGATGCGTGAGCGGCGCGGCTCGGTGCCCTACTTCTTGGGCTTCTTCCGCGCCTTGTTCTTCTTCGCCTTGGCCTGGGCTTTCGCCTTCTCCTTGGCCTTCTGAGCGGCCTTACGGGCCTTCTCCGCCTCGGACTTGCGCTGGAGTGGGACCAGCTTGGCGGTGGCCTCGGCGGAGCTCTTGCCGACGTGGGGGAGAACGCTCTGGTAGATGTCCCGGGTGATGCGGGTGTCGCTGTGCCCGAGGGTGTCCGACACGATCTTCACGTCGATGCCGGCGGCGAGCATGAGGGTGGCCGCGCCGTGACGGAGGTCGTGGAGCCGGATCGGCGGGAGGCCGGAGGCGGCGACGAGCCGCTCGAAGAGGTCGGTCACTTTGCCGGGGTGCAGCCAGGAGCCGTCTTCCTGGGTGAAGACGAGACCGGTGTCGACCCAGGCCGGTCCCCATTCCTCGCGGTCCGCTTCCTGCTCCTTGCGGTGCCGCTCCAGGACTTTGACGGTGTCGTCGTCCAGGGCCACGACGCGGAAGCCGCTGTCGGTCTTCGGTTCGGACGCCTCGACGTCCCATCCGTCCTGGACGAGTTGGCCGGTGACGGTGAGGGAGTGCCGGTCGAGGTTGGTCTCCGACCAGGGCTGGCCGCACGCCTCGCCGCGACGCAGGCCGCGGAAGGCGATCAGGTGCCACATGGCGTACAGCCGGTCCGCGGCGACGAAGTCGAGGAAGGCGCCGGTCTGTTCCGGCGTCCAGACCATGACGGGGGAGGGCTTCTCGCCGGTCTGCTGCCATCGCGCGACCCGCTCGTCCGTCCAGACGAGGGCTTTCGGCTTGCGGACGGGGTCGATCTCTACGTGGGCGGCCGGGTTGAACGTGATGATCTGCTGGCCGATCGCCTCGTTCAGGGCGGCGCGGAGCGTGGCCTTGACGTGCTGGCGTGTGGACGGCCCGGTGACGCGGCGGAAGGGCGGCATCGCGTCGATCGCCGCCTTCATCGCCTTGCGGCGGGCCCGGCTCTCCGCGCCCTTCCACGGCACGGCCGCCAACTCCTCTACGGCTGCACGCCGTTGGGCGTTCTGCTCCAGGATCTCGGCGTTGGCGTCGGTAATGGCGGTGAACATATCGCTGAGGTGGCTCACGCGCAGCCGGTCGAGGCGCCGGTCGCCGATGTGGGGCTTGAGGTGGACGCGGACGTCGGTCTCGTAGCGGCTGACGCCAGACTTCCGGATGCGCTTGCCCGCGAGCCACCGGTCCAGCCACTCGCTCACGGTGAGGCTGCCGACGAGGTCCTGGCCGGCGTTGAGGCGACGTCGGGTCTCCTCCACGTCGGGAAGGGGGGTCTTCTCGCTGCTGATTTCCGCCAGCATGGCGGAAATCAGTTCCGTGCCCTCGGGGTCGTCGGACTCGGCCAGGCCCAAGAGGGCGCGGACGTGGTCGAGGTCGGCCTGGGCGGCCTTGCGACTGTCGTAGCCGCCACGGGCGAAGGACCTGCGGCTGCCGTCCGTACGCGGCGACAGCTCCTGGCGTATGGAGTAGGTGCAGTGGTTCTTGCTGTTGCGCTTGGGGCAGGAAGTGCCGAGTTCCTTGCCGGTCTTGGGGTCGCGGCAGGAGCAGCGGCGGTAGGTGGAGCCCTTCAAAGATCGTTCTCCTCGGTGGTGCCGGTGTCAGGTTCGGGTGGGTCGATGTCGGCGAGCGGCGAGGGCAGACGGGGTGGGATGCCGCCGCCTTCGCGGATGGCGTCGCGGTGCCGGCGCAGCTCGTGCTTGGCCCTTGTGGCCTGGTCGGTGTAGCGGGCCAAAGCGCGCTCGGCTGCTTCCCGTTGGACACGGTTGGCGGCGGTCTTCACCTTCCAGAGCTCGTAGTCCTCGCTTTGCACGGCGGCCAGGGCCGAGCGGAGTTCGAGGTCGTGGGCCAGGAAGTGGTCGAGCATGTAGTCGGTGGCGTCTTCGGCAGCTGAGTTGCCGACGAACCACTGCAGGGCGTCCCAGGTCGGTTGCGGGTCCTCGTAGGGGAGTTCGCGGACTTCGGTGACGTAACCGACGGGGTAGATCAGGCTGATCGGGGACACGCGCAGGGCCTTCGCGAGCACCATGATCTCGACAAGCGGCAGGACGGCGCGGCGGCCGGACTCCATGTTGGCGATCACGTTGCGGGGGATCGGATAGCCGATCTCCTCGCACCTGTCGGCCACATCCTGTGCGCTCCACCCCAGTTCCTTCCGTCGTCTGCGGACCTCGCCGGCCACTGTGGCCATGACGTGGTCCTCCCATTCGAGGACGTCGTTCTCGTCGTCCTTCTCGTATCCATGGTCGGAACGGCGTTGTGTCATGAAGACACATTAGCTCGCTTAGCGTTGTTTCCATGACCTGGAGACGAGCGCGATTGCCGTGTTCGCCGAGGGCTCAGTCATGGATGGAGCGCGTATGCGTGCGAACGAACCCGCCGACCGGGTGAAGGGCATGAGCCGCGAGGAGCTGCTGGAGCTTCCCGCTGCTGTTGACCTGGAGACGGGCAACCGGGCACTGGGGCTGGGGCGGAGCAAGGGATACGAGTTGGCGAAGCTGGGTCTGTACCCGTGCAAGGTGCTGCGGCTGGGCAACGCCTATCGGGTGGTGACCGCAGATCTACTGGCCCTCTTGGGTCTGGCCGCATGAGGGGGCGTGTGCATAGCAGTCGCTTCTGCGCTGAGCTGACACAGAGACGCTGGACTGTGGACAGGTGTGACCGTACTGTCCGTGGTCCCTCGCGGTACCCGAACGCCTGCGAGAAGAGGGAGAGCCCCCGGCGGTGCAACGCCGGAGGCCCCAAAGCTCCCCAGCAATCCACTGCGAACCGACCCGGCGGCACGGACATACGCGCCCGACACCGCCAGACGAGGAGCTGCCGAGTGCAACCCGAGAACCCAGAGCCCTATTCCGTCCCCATCAAGGCGAGCTGGCCCACGACCGCCGTCCCCGGCCAGCCCGGCGCCCACCTCCGCGCCGCACAGGCCGACGACGCCGATCCGGGTCACGGGGGCAATGCGACCGTCCGTAGCGCCGATGAGACGGATGCGCCGAACGGGCTGGAGGTGATACCCGATGCGGAGCCGACCCACGGCTCGAAGCTGCTGGACGAACTGCGGTCGCAGATAGCCCAGTTCGTGATCGCGCCCTCGCCGGAGGCCCTGGACGCGATCACCTTGTGGGTGGCGGCGACGCACCTGCAGCCCGCGTGGCAGCACGCCCCGCGCCTGGCAGTGGTGGGCCCTGCGAAGCGGTGCGGCAAGTCGCGGCTGCTGGACGTGCTGACCGAGACGGTCCACGAGCCGATGCTGACCATCAACACCACGCCTGCGGCGATCTTCCGCTCCATCGGTGAGGATGATCCGCCGACGCTCCTGGTGGACGAGGCGGACACCATCTTCGGCACGCCCAAGCAGGCGGAGCGGAACGAGGAGACGCGCGGCCTGCTGAACGCCGGTCACCAGCGCGGCCGTTACGTCACCCGGGTGGTCGGCAACGACCACACCCCGCACAAGTTCGCCACCTTCGCCATGGCGGCCATCGCAGGGATCGGCGACCTGCCGGACACGGTCATGGACCGGGCGGTGGTGATCCGGATGCGCCGCCGGGCCGAAGGGGAGAAGGTCAAGCCCTTCCGATCCCGCCGCGACATCCCAGCCCTGCACGATCTGCGCGACCGCATCCACGCGTGGGCCAGGCCCCTGCTGAACGAGGCCGCGAACCTGGAGCCGGACATGCCGGTCGAAGACCGCGCCGCCGACACCTGGGAGCCCCTGGTGATCGTCGCCGACCTGGCCGGTGGTTCCTGGCCGCGGCGGGCTCGTGTGGCGTGCGCGCGGATGGTCGCCGCCGAAGCGGCGGCCGAGGAGGACCACCCCAGCGGCGCACGGATCCTCGCCGACATCCGCCGGGTCTTCGCCGCTCAGCGTGAGGTGGACAGCCTGTCCACCGAGGAACTCCTCCATCAGCTGCGCCAGGACCCCGAGGCCCCCTGGGCAGAGTGGGGACGCGGCGGCCTGACCGCCCGCGAACTGGGCAGGATGCTGCGGGACTTCGACATCAGGCCGGGCAACGTCCGGATGGCCGACGGAACCCAGCGCAAGGGCTACATGCGCAACAAGTTCCTCGACGCCTGGCGGCGATACTGCCCCACCGTCCACCCTGTTCCCTCAGGGAACGCCCAACCCGCTCGCCGGAGCGAGGGCTGAGCCCGGGCCCCGCTGGTTGCCGTCCGTGCCGTCCCTGCCGTGATCTCGCAGGTCAAACGGCCTGCGGCCGAGACGGCAGTCGAGGTCAAGACGGCAACGTGATCACGACCAGCGAGTTGCCCGCCCAAGACGCTGCCCAAATCCGTCTTACGACGTCTTAGGCGTCCTTGCCGTATCAGCGCTGGTCACGGCCCTGCCCGTCGAGACGGGAGACGCACCGGCATCGTCCTGGCTGGACAGGCCCACCCGAGCCGGGGTTCAGGCACGACGAACTGCCTGAACCCCCTTGCCGCAGGGCGGAAGACGCCGACGGCACCCACCGGGACGGAAGACCGAAGCCGCTGCCGTACCCGCCCTGACCTGCGCTTGCAACGGCCAAGACGCCCAAGACGCACCACACCGCTACCCCAGGAGTGCCTCGCTTGACCCCCCTGCCCCTCGCCCATCCACCACTTCCCCAGCCGCCGGGCGACCGGTCGGGCAAAGGGCGGCTGGCGATGACCAAGCACGATGCCGAGCGATACGTGCTCGGCGCGGCCGGCATCGTCATTGTCGCCCTGACCGCCGGAGCGTTCTGGCTCTCCTACGCGCACTTGGCCGACGTCGCCGGCCAGCACGGGCTGGGAACGTCACCGGTTCGCCGCTGGGCGTGGCCCGCCACACTGGACGCGTTCATCGTTGCGGGCGAACTGCTCATGCTCCGCGCGGGTCTGCGCCGGGTCACCGACGGCTGGGCCATCGCCGTGACCGCCATCGGGTCGGCCGGCTCCATCGCGCTGAACGTCGCCGGGGTCAGCGGCACGGGCAACGCCGGCACCGTCCCGCGCCTCGACTACGTGGTCGCCGCAGTGCCACCGACCGCCGCGATGGTGGCCTTCGGCGTGCTGATGCGGCAGATCCACCAACTCGTCGAGCAGCCTGGCGACCACTCGAACCCGGTCTCCATGCAGGTAGCGGAACTAGCGGTCACCACATCCGTCCAGCCTGCCGAGCCGTCGTCCGTCGCGGTCGCACAGCCTGCTGAGACTCCAGTTGAGCGCGTCCAACCCGCCGAGCTACCGCGCCAGCCCGTCCAGGCCACTGAGCTACCGGCCGCCGGATCCGTCCAGTCGCCGGAACCCCTTTCCGATGCTGCGGAGAGCAAGCCGCGCGGTGGCCGTCCGCCCGGAGCCCCGCTCGACGTACTCGTGGAGATCGGACGGGCTGCTGCCGCTGAGCAGGGCAAGCTCACCCGAGCCGTTGTCCGAACGGCAGTTGAGGACAAGGGGCTGACGATCGGCAGTAAGCGGCTGACTGAGGTGATGGACACCCTCCGGGCCCAGCCCGAAGCCGCCTCCGACACCGGTCCGGCCAGCGGCTGACCGGAACCTCTGCCGGGTGACCCGATCCCTTTCCGGTCACCCGGCCTGCGGGTCACCGTCCCACGCGCCCCTGCTCATCCACACCTGTGGACGAGGCGGTGGCCACCCGTGCTCCACCGGACCCTCCCGATCACATGCCTGCCCTAGCGCCTTTGCTGGAGAACCGCCCATGACGCACGACCCGCACCACCCCGAGGACGCTCGTGACGAGCCGCTGCCGTTGAGGAAGTCACCTACGCTGATGGGGCGTTTGCGCCGCGCGTTCGGACGGGCTGCCCCTGGCGGAGCCAGTAGTACCCCGAGTCCGACTCATGGCCGGTCTTCGGGGGTCTCCGCCCCGGGGGTGGCGGAGACGGCCCAGCGCCAGGGGGCGCCGGACCAGGAGTTCGGGGCCGAGGGCGGCCCCGACTCGGACACGCTCCACACCGTCCAGCGCGAAGTGCTCCATTCTGTCCGCGCCGCCGAGACCGCCGCCGGCGAGCCCGCTGTGCAGAGCGTGCAGCCTACGATCCGCCGCTTCACCGGCACCAAGCGCGTCGTCCGCGTCGGCCCTCTGCGTTTCACCGGCGACGAGCACACCCAGCTTCAGGAGGCAGCCGCCGAGCACGGCTACAAGGGCGACTCCGGATTCGCCGCTGACATCGTCCTCGCCTTCGTCGCCGGCAGGTTCACCGCCAACTTGCCCCTGTCCGAGGACCGCCGCCGCACGCACATCTTCCGCGCCCAGGTCCTGCGCGAACTCAACCGGATCGGCGTCAACGTCAACCAGATCGCCCGTGCCCTCAACAGCGACCAAACCCCACCCGATATCCGCCGGCGCCTCACCGAACTCCACGACCTGCTGGAGCTGATCGCCGAAGCCCTGCGCCAGCCCGTCGACCCAGAGACTGAGGCGTCCGCGTGATCGCTGCCATCAAACAGGCCGGGTCCAACACCCGCGGCCTGCTCGCCTATCTCTACGGTCCTGGCCGCCAGGACGAACACCTTGATCCGCACATCGTGGCGGGGTTCGCGATGCTCGGCATGCCCGACCCCGGCCGCGACGAGAACGCCACCCTCACCGAACTGGCCCGCCATCTCGACGAGCCCGTCCGGCTGCGCAACAGCGAGTTCGGCAAGAAGGTCACCGACCACGTCTGGCACTGCCCCGTCCGCGCCGCCCCCGAAGACCGCTACCTCTCCGACGCCGAGTGGGGTGAGATCGCCCAGCGCATCGTCGAGGCGGCCGGGATCGCCCCCGCCGGTGACGACCTGGCTTGCCGCTGGATCGCCGTACGCCACGCCGACGACCACATCCACATCCTCGCCACCACCGTCCGCGAAGACGGCCGCCGCCCCAAACTCCACGACAGCGGCCTCCGCGTCGGCGACGCATGCCGCGAGATCGAAAAAGACTACGGGCTCCGCCAGTTGAAGAAGGGTGACCGCACCGGCACCCGCCGACCCACCCAGGCCGAGATGCACAAGGCCAAACGGCTCGGCTGGGAGCAGACCAGCCCCGAGTGGCTCGAAGACCGAATCCGCGCTGCGATCCCTCACGCCAAGAGCGCCGAGGAACTACTTGCCTACCTCGAAGCCGACGGCATCCCGATCAAGGCCAGGCGCGGACCGTCAGGAGATCTCCTTGGCTACGCCGCCGGGCGTCCCGGCGACCTCAACAGTCAGGGCGAACAGATCTTCCACTCGGGCAAGAGGATCGCCCCCGACCTCACCCTGCCCAAGCTCCAGGCCCGCCTGGAAAACGTCGTACCGGAGGAGCACCCCACCGCCCGCCGCAGCCGCCCCAGCACCCCTTGGCAACAAGCCACCGATGCCCTCGACACCCTCCACACCGATCTCACCGACGACGCCCATGCCCAAGCCCACATCGCCGGCCTCGGCGAGCTGATTGAGGCCACCGCCCAGAAGGCCCCCGACAACCTGCACCCACAACTCCAAGCCGCCTCAAGGGCGTTCGCGCGAGCTCAACGGTCTCAGGTCCGGGCGGAAGACCGTGCCGCGCACGCCCTGCGCAGTGCGGCACGTGACATCGTCCACACCGCCACAGGGTCCGACGGCAGCGCGCTGGCTGCCTTGATCGCAGCTCTGGTCTGGGCCGCGATTGTCGCCGGGCGCTGGCACGAAGCGCAGAACCACGCCCAGCAGACCGACGCCGCCCGCCAGGCCGTCCAGCACCTTCAGACAGCCGCCGACCGTGCGCTAGCTCCGACGCTCGCCGAACTCGCAGCCCGACCGCCAAGGGAGGAGGTGCGTCGTGTTCTGGTCAGCGATGTACGAGCAGCTGTCCCCGACCACGCCGAGCGGATCCTCACCGATCCGGCCTGGCCAGCACTCGCCACCGTCCTCGCCGACGCCGAAGCCCGCGGCCACCAACCCCATCAGCTCCTCAAGGAGGCTGCTGCCCAGCGCGAGTTGGACACTGCCCGCCAACCCGCCAGCGTGCTCATCACCCGCATCCAGCACACCGGCCGAGACGCCGTGCCCAACCGCCGTGCCGAGGCTGCCCGCCGACGCTCGACCATTGCAAGCTCGACGCCTGTCCAGCAGAGCCGGGGGCCCCAGCCCTCACCGGTAGCGGCGACAACTGCTGAACAGCAGCATCAACAGCGTCGGTAGGCGGGAAACGCTTCGTCTGCCCAGCCAGCACATCCAAGCCAGACTGGTGCCCTCGCCTTTCGCGGTGGTGAGGGCACCAGCACGTCCTGCGACTTGTCTCCGCTATGCGGCTTCGGCTTCACGCGGAACGGCTGGGACATCGGCCTGTGCAACGAGCAGCAGCGCGGCCCACGCCAGGACCTCGACCAGATGCTCGGGCAGCAGACCGACGTGGGGATCAGGCTGGACGAGCGTGGTCGCCTGGCCGCGGGCGGTGCGCTCTGCGGCCCATTCGTGGTCGAGGGCGGTGAAGTCGTCGTCGATCCAGATGACGGGTGCGTCGCTGAGCCAGGTGTCGACGTGATCGCGTTTCCACAGGTACCCGTTGGGGTGGCTGGTGGTGATCTGCGGGCGTGGGAGGTCGACGTACGGCAGGGGTGGGAGGCCGAGGAGCGGTCCGATCAGGGTGCTGGCGTCGTGGCGCCAGCTGGTGCACCAGACGGGGGTGACCAGGCCGGTCCGGATCACTTGCATGAGCAGGGTGCCATGCGCGGGGTTGAGCCAGATGGTGACCGGGTCGTCTGCGCTCCGGTCAGCGGGCACGACATCGTGCCGGTTGTGGGTTGCCGGACTGGCACCGTCAGCCTCCGGGAAGGGGATGAGGACGCCGTCGACGTCGAGGAGCAGGTAGGGCGGGCGCATCGGTTTCTCCCAGGGGAGCCGGGGTGGGGTCAAAGTTTGCGCGCGGTGATGAGGAGAGTGGTGGGCCAGCGGCCACCGTGGCGCGCGTCATGGAACTCCTCGGCCGACGTGAGCCAGAGCCCGGCGCGGTCGAGGTGTTTCTCCCAGCGATTGGTGTCGAAGTCCCAGCGGGCGATGGGGAGTCGGCTGCGGTCTGGGAGGGTGACGAAGTCGCGGCGGGGCCGGTCGTCGGTGGCGGGGCGTAGGCCGCCGCGCTGGGGGTGCGGAACCGAGAAGGCGAGAGTGCGCCCGGGTTTGAGGTGCTGGGCGATGGCCGTGAGCAGAAGCTCGGGGGCTACGAGACCGATGGCGCCGAAGACTGAGTAGACGGCGTCGAACTGCTCGTCTGTGGCTTGCAGGTAGTGCAGGGCGTGGCCGGCGACGAAGGTGAGGTTGTTCAGCCGGCCGTAGTGCGAGCGGGCTCGGCGGACTTGTAGGCCGACGAGGTCGACGCCGGTGACGTGGGCGCCGTAGCGGGTGGCGAGGTGGGCGGCGTTGTGGCCGGGGCCGCAGCCGAGTTCGAGCAGTCGCTTGTGGCGCAGGTCCGGGCCGAGGATTTCGGCGCCGGGTCCGCTGCCGGGCCGGGTGGTCCATTCCATCCGGGCGGGTACGGACAGCGGCTCGGCGGGAGCAGCCGTGGTGCGTTGCAACGCGTGGACGTACCAGGGGGAAGCCTGGGCGGTGGGCACTTTAGACCTCCAGGAGGTGGAGGACGTCGGTGAGGTGGCGGCGTACGGCCTTGATGTACGCGGGGTCGGTGGCTGGGTCGTTGATCCAGCGGATCGACTGCTCCATGAACCACTCGACGGCCCACATGCGGTGCCAGCCCAATGCCCACTTCTCGGCGGGCAGCCCGCCACGTTCGGCGAGCGCGTCGGGGGTGCCGCCCTCGGTGACATACGTGTCCAGGAAGACCCGGAGGCGTACGGGGTCGGGGGTGTCGAGGGTGCCGTGCCAGCTGGCGAGGTCGAGGAGGCCGGGGCCGGTGAAGGCGCGGGCGAAGTCCAGCAGCCGCCAGCCGTGTCGGCCGATGTGGAGGCTGGTGGGGTGGAACTCGGAGTGCACCCAGCCGAACGGCGCCACCGTCGTACCGGCCGAGCGGGTCTCGGCGGCTTGGGCGATCTGGTCGAGTGCGTCTTCGACGTCGTCCGTGTCCTGCCACCGGTCGGCTTTGCGGAGTTGGGCGAGGTGCTCCAGGGCTCGGCTCGGCAGGGTGCGCAGTCGTTCCTGGTCGAGGACGGGCAGGGCGGAGGCGGTGCGGGTGGCGTGCAGGACGACGGCTGCGGCTGCGCCGTCGAGGTCGTCGGCCTCGCGAATCGGAGCGCCGAGGTCTTCCAGCAGCATGCCGAGCCAGCCGTCCAGGACTGCGGAGGCGTGAACTGTGGGCACCGGGACGCCGAGGGTGTGGGCCAGCCGGAGGGCTTGGTCTTCGCTGTCGAAGGGCTTCTTGGCGTACTTGAAGATGGCGGTGGTGGTGTCGGGGAAGGTCAGGCGCTCGACGCCGGACATGGACCACACGCGCACCTCCTCGCGAACGGTGGTGGTGTGGCTGGCCAGGGTGAGCAGGTTGTCGAGGAGTTCGGTGCTGGGGTTCGCGGTCACGTGGGGCTCCAGGGGGTTGGTGGCGTCCGGGGCGGGCGAGAGGTGCCGGCTCGCCCCGGAGCCAGGGCGGTGGTGCTACGCGGCCGGGGTCACGCGGTGGGCGTAGACCTGCTCGATCCAGCCGGACTTGAAGGCGGCGAGGTCGTCGCGGAAGGTGTTCATCGAGGCACCGTAGGGCGCCACGACGCCACCGCTCTGGTCGGGCACGGACTGGCAGCCGTGCACGAGCCGTCCGCCGAGGGCGGCGTGGGCCTTGATGGCCTCGATGCGGCGGTGCTCGTTGAACCAGCCGCCGTGGTAGACCTCGTCGAGCATGCCGCCCGTCTCGTCGTCCAGGTCGAAGACAACGGAGGTGGCGGCGGGGAAGAACCAGCACGGGCCGACGTTGGAGATGCGCCCGTCCAACTCGACCTTGTTCAGCGCCATCAGCGTGGCCGCCTCGCGCAGCATCCGCAGGTGGTCGACGGTGAACTGCGGCAGGCCGAGCGCGGGGAGGTGCTCGTCGCGGAAGAGGTACGCGTACACCTCGTAGGCGGTGGCGAGCACCCGGGCGGCGTCCGAGGTGGACGTGGCGTGGGTCTTGATGAACTCCAGCGCGAGTTGCTCGACCGCGCTCTCGGTCGTCTCCTCCACGTCCAGGAGCTGGGACTTGACCAGCTCCCAGTCGGCGACGAGCCACGTGCTGGACTCGAAGCGGAAGAAGTACTCGGCCGGGTCGATGGTGATGCGCCGGCCGTCGATCTGGATGCCGGGCAGGCGGCTCCAGCGCTCGTCGAACGCCTCGGGCAGTACGACCGTGATGGTCGCGGTGTCGATGGTGGTCACCGTGTCTCCGTCTCTGATCGGCCGGGTCCGGGCACAGGAATGCCCGAACCCGGTGTAGGCGTACGGAACTTCGGGGGCCGCCCGGCCGAAGGGGGAGCCTGGTCACGGTGTCGGACCGGGGCCGGGCGGCTGATGATTAGTGAACCCTCCGTCACGCACAGTGGGTACGGTGAGAGGCAGTTGAAGCGGTATACGCGGTTTACAGCCCCGGACGGGAGGCGAGCGTGGCAGCGCCGAGAGACCCCAACTCCCGTCTGCGCGACACCATTTCCGCGACCGGCTGCACGTACGAGGCCCTGGCGCGGGACGTCCGGCGCATCGCGGCCGAGAACGGCGAGATCCTCCAGACCAACAAGTCGGCCGTCTCCCACTGGGCTAACGGCACCCGCCAGCCCACCGGCCGGACCGGCCAGTACCTCGCCGAGGCCCTCTCCCGCCGAACGGGCCGCATCATCACCCAGACCGAGATCGGACTACGAGAACCTGATGGCGAGGGGGCGACCGAAGGGGATCCGGTTCTCGCCGCAACTGACCTCGGCCGGGCCGATGTTGAGCGCCGCCGCTTCCTAGCGGTGGCCGCCTTCACAACCGCCGGTGTCGCCATGCCGCTCGCCCACGACCACGAGGCCACCGCCCGCATGCTCCGCGCCCGCACCGGTACGTCAGTGGTCGGAACGGAGGACGTGGACGTCGTACGGCAGATCACCGCGGCCTTCAGCGCGGCAGACGAACGCCTCGGCGGCGGCCACGGCCTGACCACGGTCACCGCGTACCTCGCCGACACGGCCGCGCCCATGCTCCGGGGCCGCTACGCGAGCGAAGCCCTACGGCGGGCAGCCTTCGGCGCGGTGGCCGAACTCTCCTACCTGGCGGGCTGGAAGCACCACGACCTCGGCCAGGAGGGCGCCGCCCAGCGCTACTACCAGGTCGGCTACCAGCTCGCTTGGGAAGCCGACCCGCACGGTCACGCCGCCTGGATGATGCGGGCCCTCGCCCACCAGGCGCTGAGTCTCAAGCAGCCCCATCACTGCGTCGATCTCGTTGAAGGCGCGCTCGTCCGCGGCCTCGGCCACGTCGACGGCCAGACCGAAGCGCTCCTCCACATCACCCACGCCCGCGCCTTCGCCGCCGTCGGTGAGAGGCCCGCAGCGGCCCGCGCCCTGCTCGCCGCCGAAGACGCTCTCCTGCGCGACGACGTTCCTCAGCCCAGTTACTCCCGCGTCAGCGGCCCCGCCGCCGGCACTGTCGCCAGCCACACCGCCCGCACCCTCACCGACCTCGCCGACCACATCGGCACCGAACAGCAGCACCGAGACGCCCTGATCCGTTGGGACCCCGAGACGTACAAGCGCGTCCATGCCCTCACCTACGCCGACCTCGGCGACAGCCTCGCCGCCCAAGCCCGCGCCGACGAGGCCGTAGCTGCCTGGGCGCAGGCCCTGACCCTCATGGAGGGCATGGCCTCCGACCGCACCCGCAAAGCGATCACCTCGCTCCGCTCCACCCTCTCCATCTATCAGCGCCGCAAAGTGCCGGGAGCCACCGAACTCGCCCGCCGCGCACGCGAAGCACTGGCCTAAGCTGCCCACCAACCGGCCGACGAAGGGACACCAGCCGTGGCTCAGCGGACAACCGACGACCAGCCCAAACCTCTACCGCCCGCCCTCGAATCCATGACCTTGCTGGTCGCCGCCGTCATCGTCCACGACAAGGCCACCAACCGCGTCGTCCTCCTCCAGCGGAGTCAGAACGCCAAGTTCGCCCAGGGGATGTGGGATCTTCCCGTTGGCAAGAGCGAGCCAGGTGAGCCCATCACCGAAACCGCCGTGCGCGAACTGTACGAGGAGACCGGCCTGACCGTGAAACCGCAGTCCCTCAAGGTCGCGCACATCATTCACGGCGCCTGGGGCGTTGAAGCTCCCAACGGCTTTCTCACCGTCGTCTTCACCGCCCACGAGTGGACCGGCGAACCCGAAAATCGTGAACCCCGCAAGCACGCCCAGGTTCGCTGGATCGATACCGACGCCATCCCAGAGGCATTTGTGGACACAACGGCCAGTGCCCTCTACGGCTATCTCAATAACGGTCCTGAGGTGTCACTTGACGGATGGGAGTAGAGGCGCCTCGTGGGATGCCTTTTCGGAGCGGGTCGTTGCGATGGTCAGGAGTTGGGTGGCGGTGCGGCTGCCGTCGGCCGGGACTGGTGTGTTCATCAGCCAGTCGGCGGCGCCGGGCGCGGTTGCGGGAGGAATGACGAGCAGGGTGCGAAAGCCCTTGAGGTAGGAGCAGAGCACGATCTCGTTCTGTTCGTGACTGGACACGAACCATCCGGCGGTCACGATGTGCCCGCCGACGGAGACCCGATGCGGGATGTCGGGCCACGGCTCGATCCCCACGATGACCCTGGTGATGCTGCCCACCCCCTCCATCGCCTCGACCAGGCCGGGGAGTTCGGCGCTGAGATTGCGGGAGTGGGGCCACCAGGCGCCGTCGAATCCGCCGGGGACGGCTTGGTAGGGCGTCAGCGAAAGTCGCACCGGCAGCGGTGAGGAGCGCTGCGCGCCGGTTGAGGGATGAGGGGCAGTCGGTTCCATGAGGTGAACCTGTCTCGGGGCGGCCGTCGCGCCGCCCCGGTGTCGTTGTTCCTCGCCGTCAACAGCCCGTCAAGGCGTGCTCCGGCCCGGGACATCGGTGCTGGAATGGTCCACGGCCGCCGCCGCATGCAGCCTGACACGGGCGGCGGCCGTACGTGCGAAGACGGCACCGAGGTCCCCCCCTCGCCGTCTCACACTGACCCGTCCTCACCACCCCACCCGGGGCGTACCGGAGTACACCCTGGTCTCGAAGAGGGCTGGGGAGGACGAAGGGCTGGAGCTGCGTTGTCGGCGATGCGGCTCCAGCCCGCTCACAGTGGTCGGATGGTCACTGTGGCCCGGGGGCAGGGGGCCGAAAGATGAAATATGTGGGTCGGCAGTCCTTCACCAGTTACAGGTGATGAAACGCGCGCGAACCTCGTTGTCCACGGTATACCCGTCCTGGTAGCGGCGGCAGTACGCGATCCGGCCGGTAACCGGCTGCCGGCCAGCTGCGCCAGTGGTGCAGGCGGCCCGGTGGGCAGCACCGCCCGGCCCGGTTACTTCGGCGGCAGCAGAACAACGCGTCGACACCGATCAGGCGGAGATGAGCCGTGCTCTTCCATTGACGGAAGAGAAGAGGGGTGGTCCTTTCAGACGGTCAGACGCAGGCCGGTGATCACCTCGGGGTGGATGTGCACGGCAAGATCCGTGAGCGGGTCGGCCCATGGCCGCAGACGGCCGCGGGAGTTGTCCAGCTCGGCCGGGTCCGTGACCAGGTGGGCAGAGCCGGTGACGACTATGCTCCAGCTGAGATGGCTGATGGCGTCGATGCCGTCGGTTTCGTAGGCGAGTACGGTGCGGGCGCCGGTGCCCCGGCCGTACGCGGCCATCGCGGAACCCCGATGGGTCCGCACGATGACGTCGTCGACGGCCGGGATGTGGTCGACCGGACCGATAGCCGGCAGCGTGTTCCGGGTGAACAGCACCCGGCCTGGCCCCACATTGCCCAGCAGCCGCAGCGACTCGGCCACGTCCAGCTCCGCTGCCTGCCGCGGCCGGACAGCAGCACCCGAATCCAGCTTTGGTAACGGCCCAGTGCACAGGCCGGCACTGCTGTTTCGACGAAGACGCAGCCTCCTGGCCAGCAGCTCAGGGCTAGTGCACGGAGTAACAGTCCACGAATCGGGCTGCCCGACAGGAAGCCTCGGTCCGGTGCGGGTGCGCTCTCAACTCACGGACATGCGACCGTCGAGTGCTTCGGCCAGTGTGTTCGTCAGGACGAAGACCTGGCTGAGGCCGACGATCCGGATCATCCTGCGGATGCCCGGCTGGGGGCAGACGAGTGTCAGGTGTCCGCCCCGTTCCTCGGTGCGTCGCCGTGCACGGCACAGCAACCCCAGCCCGCAGCAGTCGAGGAACTCGACAGGGCGGAGATCGACCACGACATGGGAATTCGGGCGGCCTGTTGTCGCATCCACCGCGGCGGTGATCAGAAGCACGACGGCTATGTCTATCTCGCCGAGCAGTTGGACGACGGTTCGCCCTTGCGTCTCGTGGATGTGAATCTGCTGGGCGTAAGAGGTGGGCTCCCGTGGCATCGCTGCGTCTCCGTGGGTTTCGCGAGATGCCCGCCTCGATGGGGAAGCGGGCGACAACGGATGTGCACAGCCACCGGGGGCTCGGGTGACGACAGGGGCAACTTTAGGCCAACCCATGTCAGGGGTAGGCCGAGCCTCTGAGCAGAAACGCTTCGCCTTGGAGTGGGTTCCCTCTTCAGGGTGTAATTTTGCTTATATTCTTGATAAGGAGCCTAAAGGGTGCAATCGGACCAGGCAGTCACTCCGGAAGGTGCCGGCCGTGAACCTGGGCGCCCGCCGACAGCTTCAGCTCCTCAGCGGCCGACCCCGTTCCGCTACGCTCATGTCGTGACGCGCGACGAGCCACCCGCAGATCACTACAGCATTGTCGCCGTCGCGTCGTCCGCGGGCGGCATCCAGGCACTGAGTACGCTGCTCGGCGCGCTGGGCCCCGACCTGCCCGTCCCGGTGCTGTTGGTCCAGCACCTCGACCCGCGGCACCGGACAGTGCTGGCCGAGGTCCTGGCTCGCCGGACAACGCTTCGGGTCAAGCTTGCGGAGGCGGAGGAGCACGTGCAGCCCGGCACCGTCTACATCGCCCCTCCCGACCGCCACCTCCTCGTCGGCTCCGGCGGCGTGCTGAGCCTGTCCAACTCCGAGCTCGTCCACTTCGTACGCCCTTCCGCCGACCTTCTCTTCGAATCGGTCGCCGGTGCCTACGGGTCGGAGGCGATCGCCTGCGTGCTCACCGGGACCGGCCAGGACGGCGCCATGGGAGTCGACGCCGTCAAGTCACGCGGTGGCACGGTGATCGCCCAGGATCCGCGGACCGCCGAGTTCTCGGGGATGCCGCAGTCGGCGGTGGACACGGGAGCGGTGGACTTCGTGCTACCTCTTGAGGAGATCGCCGCGGTCGTACGCGGACTTGTCGAGGCCAAGAGGCAGTGATGGGTGAACCGCAGGACTCCGAAGGCAACGAGGCGCTGGAGGAGCTGCTCGTCTTCATCCGCGAGGCCCGCGGCTTCGACTTCACCGGCTACAAGCGCTCCACATTGTCCCGCCGCATCCACAAGCGGATGACGGACGTCGGTATCCACTCGCACCCGGACTACCGGGATCTCCTGGAGACCAACGCGGATGAATTCGGCGCGCTCTTCAACACGATCCTGATCAACGTCACCTCCTTCTTCCGCGACATGGAGGCGTGGACTCTTCTCCAGCACGAGGTCGTCCCCGAGTTGCTGACGACTCTTGATCCGGACCAGGAGATCAGGGTGTGGAGCGCGGGCTGTTCCAGCGGCGAGGAGCCGTACTCGCTGGCCATCATGTTCGCGGAGGCGCTGGGCGTCGAGGAGTGCGTGCGGCGGGTCAAGATCTATGCCACGGACGTCGACGAGGAGGCGTTGCGCGAGGCCCGGTCGGGGTTGTACACGCCGAAGTCGCTGGAAGCGCTTCCCCCGGAGCTGCGGGAGAAGTACTTCGAGCAGAACGGCGCGCAGTTCAGCTTCCTTCCGGACCTGCGGCGGCGGGTGATCTTCGGGCGGCACGACATCACCCGTGACGCCCCGATCTCCCGGCTCGACCTGCTCGTGTGCCGGAACACTCTGATGTACTTCAACGTCGAGGCCCAGACGAAGATCGTCGACCGCTTCCACTTCGCCCTGCGCCCCGCCGGTTTCCTCTTCCTCGGCAAGGCCGAGATGCTGCTGAACGACAGCGAGCGGTTCGAAGTGGTGAACATGCGTCAGCGTGTCTTCCGGCGCCGGATCGGCAGCAACGGACTGACCTATCATCCGGCTCCCTTGAAACTCAGGACGGGCACAGGCGCCGAGGGGAACTCCGTTGCGCGCGCTCGACAGTTGCGCGACCTGGTGCTCGACGCCGGGCCGACCCCGTCCATCGCCCTCGACGGCGACGGAACCGTCGTGGTGATCAACGGTCAGGCCAGGACCCAGCTCGGCCTGACCACCAGTGACATCGGCCGCCCCTTCCAGGATCTGGAGGTCTCCTACCGGCCGGTCGAACTCCGTTCCCTGATCGACCAGTCCACACACGAACGCCGGACCCTCCGGGTCAACCGGGTCGAGCGCCGGGTGGGCGAGGAGGTCCAGTACTTCGACATCCTCATCCAGCCACTCACCGGGCCCGGCGGGCTGCACGTCGCCACAGCGATCTCGTTCACCGACGTGACCGTCGCCACACATCTAAAGTCCGAGGTCAAAAGAGTCCGAGAGGAGTTGGAGACGGCGTACGAGGAACTTCAGTCCACCAACGAGGAGTTGGAGACCACCAACGAGGAACTCCAGTCCAGCGTGGAGGAGTTGGAGACCACCAACGAGGAACTCCAGTCCACCAACGAGGAGTTGGAGACCACCAACGAGGAACTCCAGTCCGGCAACGAGGAACTGGAGACGATGAACGAGGAGATGCGCATCCGTACGGACGAACTGGACGAGGCCAGGGCGTTCCTGGAGGCAGTTCTGACGAGCATCGCGGCGGGTGTGGTGGTCCTGGGCGAGGATCTGAAGGTCAAGAGCTGGAACCGGGGTGCCGTCGACCTGTGGGGACTGCGCGCGGACGAGGTGGTCGGCGACCCCTTCTTCGAGCTGGACTTCGGGCTGCCCACCCAGAAGCTGCGGCCCGTCGTGGAGCGGTGTCTGGAGACCCGCAAACGCTCCGGCCCGGTCGGTGTGGAGGCCACGAGCCGCATCGGCCGGCCCATCACCTGCGACGTGTTCTTCTCCCCGTTCGGCGGGAACCACGGGGGCGTCGTCCTGATGATGGAAGAGAGCCGAAGCGACGACGCCGACTGACCTCGCGGCGTAGCCTCGGACTCATGGACCCGCAGGGGCGTACGGAGGACCCCGGGCTGGCAGCGGTGGCACGGCAACGTGCCGCGCTGGCCCGTGAGCGCGCGGACAGGGCGGAAGCGGCAGCCGAGCGGCACGAACTGCTGGCGAGGAAACCCGGCCGGGAGTTCCACGCCCAGATCGCGAGGGCGCACCGTCGAACCGCCGAGTGCCATCGTGCCTCGGCCCGCCTCCAGGACGACTTCGCCCTTCGCGCGACAGCCTGGGCCGGAGGGCGGGGTACCCAGCCGCGGTTCATGACGGTGGTCGCCGAGGAGTGCGGTACCGCCAGCGCGGCGGTGACCTTACTCGACACGGAGCAGAACCAGCTCGCGGTCGCCGTGTCCGACCAGCTGTCCCGTACGGCGCAGGACCTGGAGTACGTTCTCGGCGAGGGACCGGGCCAGGACGCGGCGGCGGGATACCGTCCGGTGCATGCGTCCGGGCCCGAGATCGCGGCGCGCTGGCCAGAATACGGGCCCTCCCTGGTCTCGCTTGGCATCACCTTGGTGGCCGCCGTACCGCTGCGCACGCAGGACAGCTGCATCGGGGCGCTGACGGTTTTCGACCCACGGCCCGCGGACGCGAGGCCCGCCCATCTCGCCGAGGTGGCCGAGGCACTCACCCGCATCGTGCTGCTCGATCCCGACGCAGACCCGGACCTCTACGGCGGAACCGACGTCCGGGCCACCGTTCAGCAGGCGACGGGCGTGCTGTCCGCGCGGATCGGCTGCTCCGTCGCCGACGCGCTGGCTCTCATCAAGGCCCGGGCGTTCGCCGAGGACGTGTCCCCCGACGCCGTCGCCCTGCAGATCCTGCACGGACACCTGAAACTCACCTGAGGAAGAGGCACGATGACGCCCGAACAGCGCCTGGCCGACGCATTCGTGGCCCTGGCGGGCAGCACGGCGGACACTTCGTCAGACGTGCCCGGGCCCTTGTCCGTCCTGGCCCACCGTGCCCCGGCCCTGCTCGGCACCCGCGCCGCGGCCGTGGTGTTCACGCCCGAGGACTACGACGGGGCGCGCGTGGTGGGCTCCAACCCCCAGGTGTCCCACTTGGAACACGAGGCCGTCGGATGGCGGGAGGGTCCAGGCTACGACTGTCACCACCCTGACGCGGGGCCCTGGGCCCAGGCCGCTTTCGACAACAGTCGCACCAGGCGCCGGTGGCCGCACTACACCCCGCAGGCGCTGAGCCTGGGCTACTCGCACGTCGTGGCCCTCCCTCTGGGCGAGCACACCCGAACGAGCGGAGCGAGCGGTGCGCTCATCCTGCTGTCCTGCGCAGGGCGTACCTTCTCCCCGGAGACGCTGGTTCTCGGCAGGTCACTCGCGGACTTCACCGCCGTCATCCTGGAGAGTGCCCGCGAGGCCGACCGGAGCCGGACGCTCGCCGCCCAACTGGAACGGGCACTGACCAGCCGCGTCGTCATCGAACAGGCAAAGGGCGTCCTTGCGACCCGCCGGACGGTGACCCCGGACGAAGCCTTCGACCTCCTCCGCAAATACGCTCGATCACGTCAGCGACCGCTGAGGGATGTGGCCCGTGAGGTGGTCGAAGGACACGCGGATCCCGAGCTGACCGATCGCGAGTCGTGACGCATCGCGGTTGCGGTCGCCGACATGCGCCCGTCCGTCCACGAGCACGTCGCACGCTCCTGGACGGCATGCAGCTTCACCGCACCCCAGACGGTCACCTATGTGCCTCAAGACCGGAGGCCGCCGGACGAAACCCGCTCCCCAGGCGTGACCCGCGAGCGTACGAAGACGCTGCTCAGTGCCTCGCCGTGCGTGAGCGATGCGTGAGCGGATGAGGTGGCAGAGACCATCACCGCGTGGACTGACCACGGAGCAGCACCTGTCCTGAGCTGGCAGTTTCGGACACCAAGTCAGCGTCCGGAACCAACCAGCAAGATCCCGCCCGGACTTGTAATGCGTAGGTCGTCGGTTCGAATCCGACAGGGGGCTCTCTCCGAAGCCCAGCCCAGACAGTGTCTGAGCTGGGCTTTCGTGTTTGTCGGATGTGGCGGGGTTCCGGGGCGAGTTCCGGAGCCGACGTGAAGGTGTGTGGCGGCTCCGTCGTACCGGCGGCGGGTGGCGATGCCGGGGGCTCCTCCAGCAGTTCCTTGAACCCTTCCCCCAATCGTCGTGGGCAGCGACGGGGCTGCCGTCCGGGCGGCTGAAGACGACTTTGTGCTGCCGGTCAGTCTGTGTTTTCGCCGGCCGGTGGTGGGAGTAGCAGACTTGCCGGAGGCGGTTGGCCCTTTCGGATCGACGTGGCCGCCTTCCCCGCGAGCGTCACGGTTCGGGAGTGCCGGCAGGAGACCGTCCGACCGGCAGACGCCGGACAGCCGACCGCAGCGCTCGGGCTGAGCGAGGGGGGAATGGCCGTCCCGAGGAGTCAAGTTCTCTCGTACGACGAGATACGGGTTGAACCGGGTGAAGTCCTACTACCCGGCCGAGCTTGCCCGGGGGACAGCGATGGCTGAGAAGCGGAAGATTCGTGGTGGGACGCCGGCCCTCCTCACCTGGATGGGGTACCTGCCGCGTGACACGGTGGATCGGATGTCCGCCCGTGCGCCTACTAGGACACCTATCCGCGCTTCGATCGTTCCGCGTGGCCTACCGCAATCGAGAGCATCCGATCGAGGTCACGGTGAAGGCCAAGGCCGGACATCTCTTTGAGTTTCAGTACGAGTTTGTAATGCACAGACCGCCGGTTCGAAGCTGACCGGGATCTCGCAGGAAATGCCCAGGTCAGGCTCCATCCACCCCAGGCTTCCGTACATCGTCAGGCAGCCTCTTCAGCGTCGGGTCCGTGATGCGGGCCGTCAGGGCGTTGGTGAAGCGTTCCGCGTGGAGGACTCGGAAGGGTCTGGAGTGGTAGGGGCGGGTGGTGGGGTCCACGCGGTCGGTCAGGTTGAGTTGGTTGTGGATGCCTGCCACCGCTTCGTAGGCGTAGGCGAGGTGTTTTTCTCTTGTGTGCCAGTCCGTGGCCGACAGGGCTGCCGTCAGGACCGGGATCAGGCGGTGGCCGGCTGTTGTGCGGGCGAAGGCTGTGCCGAGCCATTTGTTGTACGGGGGGTAGCGGCGGTCCATCAGGAGGCACAGGCGCATCAGGGTCTGGGTCAGGCTCGCGGCGATTGTCGCCGAGCCGAGTTCGTCGCCGACCTCGCCGCAGCGGCCTACGAAGGCCTCCTCCTGGGAGATGCGGTTCCACTGGCGGGCCAGGACGTGGAGCCAGACGTCTCGGGGGTACCAGCGGAGGGCGTGGCGGGCGGGGCCGAGTTCGTGCAGGCCGTCGTGGAAGACCGCGCCGCCTGTGACCTCGGCCAGGAGTTGCGTGGGGGGCGTCAGCCAGTCGGCCGTGGTGATGTCCTGCGTCGGGGCGAAGCCGAGCGTTGCCCTGAACCATGCCGTGGTGTGGGTGACTTCGACCCTGTGGTGGACCGGGCCGGTCGTGGTGCGCATGACGCGGACGTCGCCGTCGGGCGTCTCGGCGAAGTTCGTCGGGTAGCCGTGGAAGGTTTTCGGGAGGTGTTCGGCGAGGTGGTGTCGGATGCGGCCCGCGTGGCGGGGGACGTCCCTGGGGCGGAGGAAGAGCTGGAGACGCGGGCCCCATTCGTGGTCCGTCGAGCGCGGGGTGTCGTAGCCGAGGACCTCGGAGCCGCTGCCGATGCGGGCGGCGGAGTGCGGGATGTCGGGGGCGGCGTCCTCCAGGAGGGGGCGGACGGCTTCTGTGTAGAAACGGCGGGAGAGTTCGAGGCCCGGTAAAAAAGTTGGCATATCCGTGAAGCTCATGCCCCGACCCTGCCCAGTCTTCACATGATCGTGCGCGCGAATTTTCGCCGTGCCCCTCAACTCCCGTTCGGCGAGCCCAACTTCCGCAACGCCCCGTCCGTCAGTCGGTACACCGTCCACTCGTCCTGCGGTCGGGCGCCCAGCGCCTCGTAGAAGTCGATCGCGGGGCGGTTCCAGTCGAGGACGGACCACTCCAGGCGCTCGTAGCCGCGCGCTACGCAGATGCGGGCCAGTTCGGTGAGGAGGGCCTTGCCGTGGCCGGCGCCTCGGGCGGTGGGGCGGACGTAGAGGTCCTCCAGGTAGATGCCGTGGACGCCGCGCCAGGTCGAGAAGTTGAGGAACCAGAGCGCGAAGCCGATCGGTTCGCCGGTGGTGTCGTCGGTCGCGATGTGGGCGTAGGCGCCGGGGTGTTGGCCGAAGAGGGCCTCGTGGAGTTGTTCCGGGGTCGCCCTCGCCTCCTGGGGTTCCTTTTCGTAGGCGGCGAGTTCGCGGATCAGGGCGTGGATGACGGGGATGTCGGTGGGGGTCGCGGTGCGGATCATGGGGGGAGGTTAGCGGGGGAGGAGGGGAGGGAGGGGTGGGATAGGGGGGTGCTGCTGGGTGGTGGGACCGGGTGCCGGCGGCTGCCCTTTTGTGCCGCCGATTCAGACGCCGTCGAGACTCTCCACCCACCGATTCAGACGCCCTCCACCGCGTCCGGCTCCCCGACCACACCCGGCTCCGCGACCACACCCGGCTCCCCGACCACACCCGGTGTCTCGGCCGCCCCGGTCGACTGCCTCGGCAACAACACCGGCGACACCAGCAACAACACCCCCGCGATCGCGATCGCCGTACGCGCGCCGGTGACCGAAGCCAACACCCCCCACGCCGCCGTCATCGCCGCGATCGCCGCGCTCGTGCTGATCGACCAGGCCGTCAGGGTGCGGGCGACCCGGTCGGGGGCGGTGTCTTCGAGGCGGGCGGTGGACAGGAGGGGGTTGAAGACGCCGATGCAGGTCACCATGGCGAGTTGGAGGGCCGTGACGAGGAGCATCCCGGGGACGCCGGGCGTGACGAACGCCAGGCCGATCGGCCAGCATGCGCGCAGTGTTCCCGAGATCAGCATCACCCTGCGTTGCCCGAACCGCGCCGCCAGCGGGCGGGCGAGGCGGGAGCCGATGAAGCCGCCGGCGCCCGAGGAGGCCGCGAGGGCGAGGGCGTACTGCCAGGGCGAGAAGCCGAGGTGTCCCAGGAGGAGTACGGCGAGCAGCGGTTCGGCGGCCATGATCAGGCCGTTGACCGTCATCGCGTTGAGGAGCAGCGGGCGCAGGGTGGGGTGGGCGAGGATGTAGCGCCAGCCTTCGAGCAGGTCGCCCGCGCGCAGCCGGGGGCCGCCGGTCCGCTCGGGGCGCGGTTCCGTCCCGCCGATGGCACGGATGCCGAGCGCCGAGAGCAGATAGCTGACTGCGTCGGCCACGACTGTCGTCACCGGGCCGAACAGCCCGATCGCCGCCCCGCCCAGCGGCGGCCCGAGCATCGTCGAGGTCCAAGTCGTCGACTCGAAGCGGGAGTTCGCGACCAGCAGGTCCTCCGACGGGATCAGCGACTTCAGGTACGAGCCGCTCGCCGCGTTGAACGCGATGTTCGCCGCGGCGACGACGATCGATACGACGAGAAGCTGCGCGAAGGTGAGCAGCCCGAACGCGAACGCGACCGGGACCGTCAGCAGCGCCCCGAACCGGGTCAGGTCCATCGCGATCATCACCGGCCGCTTGCGGCGGAACTCCACCCACGGCCCCAGCGGTACGGCGACCAGCGCGCCCACCGCCCGCCCCGACGCGGCGAGCACCGCGACCTGGGTCGGCCCGGAGTGCAGCACGAGGATCGCCATGAACGAGAACGCGCCGAAGCCGAGCCCGGTGCCGTACGAGCTGACCGCGAACGACGCCCACAGCCACCCGAAGCGACGCCCCAGCGCCCGTCTCCCCGCCATAGCCCCGCCCCACCTCACGCTCTCTCCGCCGAAGACGCCGACGCCGACCATGGCCCCGACCCCGACCCCGACTACGACCACAAGCCATAGACCACCGACCCGGCTACGGCCCCGGTATCAAAGCGAGTCCGACCCGCCGGGATCAAACAACCGACCCGCCGAGGCGTCACAACCCCTGGTTGTATCTGCTGGCGAACAGCCATTGTCAGTGGTCGCCCGTATCGTCGCAGGCGTGGACCTCGACGCTGTGCGCACCTTCGTGGCCATCGTGGACGCGGGCCGTTTCCACGATGCCGCCACGGAGTTGTCGATCACCCAGCAGGCCGTCTCCAAGCGGGTCGCCGCACTGGAGCGGGTCGTAGGCGTGCGGCTGTTCGCGCGGACCCCGCGTGGGGCCGAACTGACCGTCGACGGGCGGGCGTTCCTGCCGTACGCGCGTGAGTTGCTGCGTGCCGAGGCGCGGGCGTACGCCTCCGTGCGGCCCGGGCACCGGGCGCTGCGGGTCGACGTGATCGGGCGGGGACTGGCCCCGGCCGCGGTGCTGCGGGACTTCCATCGCGCCTGCCCCGAGGTCGAGTTGGACGTCGTGACCCTCTTCGATGCCGACGCGGCTGTCGACGCGATCCGTTCCGGCACGGTCGACGCGTCCTTCCGTGCCGTCACCACGACCGGACGCCGGCTCCCCGACGACATCGAGGTCAGCCGGGCCTTCGACGAACCCGTCCAGCTCCTCACCGGGCCGGCCCACGCACTCGCCGGCGCCCGGACCGTCACCCCGGCCGACCTCGTCGGGCATCGGATCTGGATGCCGGGTCTTGTTCCCGGCACCGAGTGGGCCGCCTATTACGACGCGCTCGCCGCCGCGTTCGGGCTCAGTATCGAGAGCAACGGGCCCGACTTCGGGGTGGAGCCGTTGCTGGACACCATCGCCGGGTCCCGTTCGCTGGCGACCTTCGTGGGGGAGCAGACCCGGCTGGTCTGGCCCGCCCACCATGACCTGCGCCGTATCGACGTGCGGAATCCGACGCCGGTCTATCCGCATTCCCTGGTCAGGCATCGGGACAATCGGCACCCGGCGCTCGCGGCCCTCCGCGATCACCTCGCCACCGTGACGGGGCCCGACCGCGCCGAGACCTGGACACCGGCATGGGCGTGACCGTCAGCGCGGGTCGCGCAGCCGCCGGCCGATCTCCAGGTGTTCCGGCACCGGTGAACGCCCGTCCTCCACCGTCCACAGCGCGTTCTGCAGCACCCGGCCCAGCGTCCACGCGCGTGCCCGGTCCCGGTCCAGCCCGAGTACCTCCGTCATGGCGTCGAACCGCCACCCGACCTCGTCCGCGTCGAAGCGGTTCCACAGGGCCGGGAGGAGGTCGAAGCCGGGGTCGCCCGCGAGCGGCTTGGGGTCGATGGCGAGCCAGTCGGCGCGGTCCGCGGCCAGGACGTTCTCGAAGTGCAGGTCCCAGTGGAGCAGCCGGTCGCCGGGCTCGTCGGCGACCTCACGCACCGCCGCCGCGCAGTCCGCGATCAGCCGGCGCTCGGCCGGGTCGGAGACCTGGGGCAGTACCGCCGAGGTCCGGTGCAGCAACTGTGCCGCGATGTCACCGAGCCGCCGCAGCCCCGCCGGTGCCTCGACGGCCGTCAGGCGGGCCAGCAGCCGGGCGACGACCAGCGTGGCCTCGCGGGAGTCCGGCAGATCCGCCAACGCCCGCCCCGCGTCGAGCCGTTCGAGCAGCAGCGTGCCCGTGTCGGCATCGGCCTCCAGCAGTCGTACGGCCCCGTCGCCGTCCCAGACCCGCAGCGCGACCGGCTCCCCGGCCGTCTCCTCGTCCACGTCCTGGAGCTTGAGCACGGCCGGCGTTCCTCCCCCACTCTCGACTGCGCTCGACCGGGAGGTGCCCCCAGCCCGCCGTACGGGCAGGACCAGCGCGCACCGGCCGTTCATCGAGGGTCCGTCGAGGCGCAGCTCCCACTGACCGAGGAACCGCGCGGCCCGCTCCCGGAGGGCGGCGGCGAAGGCCTCCGCCGCCTTCCCGCCGAAACTCTCGTAACTGGCGACCAGTCCGGCCGGAATGTCGATCACGCCTCCGACGATACTTGCGTGCGTGAATCGGCTCATGCGAATTACCCGGGGCCTCCACAGGGTGTGGGCGTACGTCCGCAGCGCCCCCGGCACCTACGTCTGGCTGGGGATCCTCTTCGTCACCACGGTCGCCATGCACCACATGTCGCCGGAGTTCGAGCAGGAGTTCCTGCGGCAGCGGTCCACCAACATCCACGAGCTGTCGAACAACCCGGTGCGGGTGCTGTTCGCGAGCGCGATGTGGATAGACGGCGGGCGCTGGCTGCCGTACGCCCTGCTGTACACGGTGTTCCACGCGCAGGCGGAGCGGTGGCTCGGGACGGCGCGGTGGCTGATGGTGTGTGTGGCCGCGCATGTGCTGGCGACGCTGATCAGCGAGGGCGCGCTGCTGGAGGCGATCAGGAGGGGCGTGGCACCGCAGTCCGCTGTCAACACCCTTGACATCGGGGTGAGTTACGCGCTGGCGGGTGTGGTGGGCGTGCTGGCGTACCGGATCGCCGTGCCGTGGCGGTACCCGTATCTGGTGGTCGTCCTGGCCGTTTACGGGGTGCCGCTCGCGACCGGGCGGACCTTCACCGATCTCGGGCATTTCACCTCCGTGGTGATCGGTCTCGCGTGTTATCCGCTGGTCAGAGGCTGTGGAAAAGCATGGAATCCGAAGGAGACAGTGGCCGCCCTCAGGGGTTAGCGTCCGGTCATGAGCAGCACGGTGAGCGGTGTCGTGAACGGCGGCATCTCCTTCTGGTACGCGGACGACGGCATCCCGGCACGACGGGAGCCGCTCGCCGGTGACGCCTCGGCCGACGTCGTGATCGTCGGCGGCGGATATACGGGACTGTGGACCGCGTACTACCTGAAGAAGGCGGCGCCCTTCCTCCGGGTCACCGTTCTGGAGCAGAAGTTCTGCGGGTACGGGGCCTCGGGGCGCAATGGCGGGTGGCTGTACAACGGCATCGCGGGGCGCGACCGGTACGCGAAACTCCATGGCCGGGAAGCCGCCGTACGCCTGCAGAAGGCGATGAACGACACCGTCGCCGAGGTCGTCGCGGTCGCGGAGGAGGAAGGGATCGAGGCCGACATCCATCGGGGTGGCGTGCTCGAAGTCGCTTGTACGCCCGCTCAGTTGGCTCGGCTGAAGGCCTTCCACGAGCACGAGTTGTCGTACGGCGAGACCGACCGTGAGTTGTACGGCGCGCGCGAGACCGGTGAGCGGATTCGGGTCGCGGATGCGGTCGGTTCCACGTGGACTCCGCACGGTGCTCGGCTGCATCCGGTGAAGCTGGTGAAGGGGCTTGCGGCGGCTGTCGAAGCGCTGGGGGTCGTCATTCATGAGTCGACACCGGTGACGGAGATCCGGCCGAAGCATGCGGTGACGCCGTACGGCACCGTTCGGGCGCCCTATGTGCTGCGCTGTACCGAGGGCTTCACCGCGAACCTCAAGGGCCAGCGGCGGACCTGGCTGCCGATGAACTCCTCGATGATCGCTACCGAGCCGCTCACCAACTCGCAGTGGGAGTCGGTGGGTTGGGGCGGGCTGGAGACCCTGGGCGACATGGCGCACGCGTACATGTACGCGCAGCGCACCGCCGACGGGCGGATCGCGTTGGGCGGGCGTGGGGTGCCGTATCGGTTCGGGTCGAGGACCGACAACGACGGGCGGACGCAGGCGGCGACCGTCGAGGCGTTGCGGGAGATTCTTGTTCGGTTCTTTCCGTCGCTTGCGGGGGTGCGGGTCGAGCATGCCTGGTCGGGGGTTCTCGGGGTGCCGCGCGACTGGTGTGCGACGGTCACCCTGGATCGTTCGACGGGGCTGGGGTGGGCGGGCGGTTACGTCGGGTCGGGGGTGGCTACGACCAACCTTGCGGCGCGGACGTTGCGGGATCTGGTTCAGCTGGACTCGGGGCAGGCGGGGGCGACCGAGCTGACCGGGCTGCCGTGGGTCGGGCACAAGGTGCGCAAGTGGGAGCCGGAGCCGTTGCGTTGGCTGGGGGTGCAGGGGATGTACGCCACCTATCGCGCGGCCGACCGGCGTGAACTGACTGGCCACGGGGCGGAGTCGTCGCGGTTGGCGCAGTGGGCGGACCGGGTGGCCGGTCGCCACTGAGGCATCTCGGGTTGTCCACAGGCCCCTGAAACTCACGGGTGCTGTGTCAGACCTGTGTGCGAGCATTCCCTCAACGATCGCTGAATCTGGGGGAATTCATGACCGACGCCCACTCCTGTCCGAGAACACGGCACAGACGGCTGACCGCGTTCACCGTCCTCGTCGCCCTGCTCACCGCACTGTTGTCGCTGACCGGGGCGGGTGCCGCGCAGGCCGACGACCCCACCTGTGCGCCGCTCGCGCTCGCGCCCTTCGGCGACCCCGGGGACGCCGTCGGCAAGGCGACCCTCGTGCCCGGCGCCGGTGTCTGCTACACCGTCACCGCCGACGCCGCGGGCCTGTACCTGCCCGCGCTGAGCGACAGCGGCAACTCGGCGTACACCCAGGTGCTGGCCGAGGACGGCAGCGCGATCGACTGCCAGGGTGACGGCTACACGACGTACGGCAT
This sequence comes from Streptomyces sp. NPDC050528, assembly GCF_044457795.1. NCBI lineage: Bacteria > Bacillati > Actinomycetota > Actinomycetes > Kitasatosporales > Streptomycetaceae > Streptomyces > Streptomyces sp. NPDC050528. The sequence goes on along the minus strand of NZ_JBITHH010000005.1, from coordinate 538,103 downwards.
GTGCCCCCTGTCCGCCGACGGCACCTACACCCTGAAGGTCGTCAACAACGGCTTCACCGACACCGACACGGCCGTGGCCCTGGTCCCGCTCGGCTCGACGGACGGCTGCGCGGACCCCGTCGGCACCGACTGGGACCAGCCGGACGTCGTCCGCACCTCCGCGAGCCCGGTCGAGGTGTACTGCCAGCCGTTCACGGCCACCGCCGGCGACCGCATCCGCCTCACCTACGGCACGAAGGCCTACGGCACCTCGCTCGCCTGGATCACCGACGCGACCGGCGCCCGGATCTGCCCGCACTTCCCGGAGGACGGCGAGGACAGCTGCGTCCTGCCCGCCGACGGCACCGGCCCCTACCGGGTGGTGTCCCGGGTGACGTACGCCGAGAGCGGCTCCCCCGCCGACTTCGCGGTGAAGACACGCCGGCTGAACGACCCCCAGGGCTGCACCACGGCCCCCGTCCGCTCCTACGGCCCGCTGCCGAGCCAGGACCTGACGACGAACCCCTGCTACACGTTCACGGTCGGCGCGGCGGGCCCGTACACCGTCCACTACGTGAGCGAGACCGGCGAGAGCGGCCCCGCGCGCGTGTACGACGCCTCGGGCAAGACCGTGTGCCAGTCCTCCACCGACCCGTGCAAGGTGTCCGGCGCGGGCACGTACACCGCGGTCCTCGACGGCACCTACCCCTTCGACGACACCAAGGACGGCCTGATCGTCCTCGACCGCGCCTCCTCCACCGGGTGCGCGCCGGTCGAAACCGGCCTGTACAAGGGCGAGTTCAGCACGGCCGGACAGTACGACTGCCTCACGCTGAACGCCCCGCAGGGCGCCTCGATCGCCGCCCTCACCCCGCTCATCGCGTCCGGCGTCGACGCCGACGTCGAGGTCCTCGACAGCAACGGCACCGCGCAGTGCGGTTCGTCCGCCCTGTCGGCCGGTACCTGCAAGCTGACCGGTACGGCGCCCTACCGCGCGCTGGTCCACGCCTCCGACGGCGAGACCGGCCCGTACGGAGTCTCCTTCTACCGCACAGACGCGGCGAACGACTGCCCGGTGCTGCCCGCCGGCAGCTTCTCCGCCGACGGCGCGAAGGCCACGCTCACCACCGGCGACGGCGTCTTCGCGCAGTGCCTGAGCATCCCGGCGAACGCGCACACGAACGCGGAGGTCCTCCAACTGGTCGCCACCTCCGGCACGGCCCTCGCGAAGTTCACCGTGCTGGACTCCGACGGCAAGCAGGTCTGCGACCGCCTCGCCACCGCCAACGGCTGGACGGTCTGCTCCCTCACCCCGGGCAAGGCCCACACCGTCCTGTTCACCGGCCGCGACCAGAGCGCCGCCTACACCATGACCCGGCGCGACGTCACCGCGTCCGCCACTTCGGCGGGCTGCACGGCGACACCGGAGCAGAAGGTCGGCGGCCCGTCCGTCAAGGGCACCTACGACGCCCCCGGCACCCTGCGCTGCCACCAGATCACCACCGACGCGGCCACGGACGTGGTCCACGTGGACGTACGGGACGCGCTGGGCACCGCGAACATCGTCGTCATGCGCGGCGACGGCACCGCCGAGTGCTCCTTCCGCAACCGCCCCTGCGCGGTCACCGGGTCCACCACCCACCAGGTCCTCGTCCAGACCCCGCCCACCCTCCAGGCCGCGCCCGAGTACCACCTGGACGCCCTGCGCATCGCGACCGCCGCCGGTCCCGCGCCCGAGTGCACCAGGATCCCGTCGGTGGCCTACGGGTTCGGCCCGCTCACCGGCACACTCGACGAGGCGCACAGCGCGGTGTGCGCGGTGCTGCCGACCGCCGGAATCGACCGCTTCAACACGGAGATCACCGACACCACGGGCGCGACCGACACGGCGGTGCCCGCCCTCTACAACAGCGCCTGGGCCAACGGCTGTCTGCTGTCCATCCCTGGCGGCTACCAGTGCGCGGCCGGTGGTTCGTCCACCACGGCGAGCCCGAGCCTGCTCGTGCTCGGCCTGCCGGAGAAGACGTCCAGCACCTCCTACAGCGCCAAGTTCAGCTGCGTGTACGTGCTGTGCGGCCCGGACCGGGTGAGCGTCACCGGCGTCAGCCCCACCACCGGGGTCGCGGGCACCAAGGTCCAGCTGACCGTCACCGGTACGGCACTCGGCGCCGACGCCACGGTCCAACTCGCCGTCGCCGGAAAGACGTTGACGGCCACGACGGACTCGGTCTCGGCGGACAACCGGACCCTGAAGGCGACCGTCGACCTGACCGGCGCGGCCGTCGGCACCTGGACCGTGAGCGTGATCGAGCGCGCCCAGTACCAGGTCGGCCTCTTCACCGTCACCCAGCCCACCCTGGCCAACACGGCCGCCCCGAAGATCACCGGCACGGCCAAGGTCGGCGCCAAGGTCACGGCGGGGAACGGGAGTTGGTCCGCGGCCCCGTCCTCGTACACCTACCAGTGGAAGGCCGACGGCAAGGCGATCTCCGGGGCGACCGCATCGACGTACACGATCGCCGCGGCACAGCTCGGCAAGAAGCTCACGGTGACCGTCACCGCCGCCAAGAGCGGCTGGACGGGCGGGACGGGCACCTCGGCGGCGGCGACGGTCGCCAGGGGCGTCGCCCCCAAGTCGACCAAGTCACCGGTGATCAGCGGGACTTCGAAGGTCGGCAGGACACTGAAGACGTCCACCGGCAGCTGGAGCCCGACGGCCACGTCGTACGGCTACCAGTGGTACGCCAACGGCAGGGCGATCAGCGGGGCCACCAAGTCCTCGCTGGTGCTGAAGTCGGCGCAGAAGGGCAAGAAGATCACCGTGAAGGTCGTCGCGCACCGCACGGGCCACACCGACGGATCGGCGGCGAGCAAGGCGACCAAGTCGGTCACCTGATCCGCTTCACGGACCCACCGTTCCCGCGACGCCCCGGCCGCCTCGACACCGGGGCGTCGCTCATGTCACGGACTTCGACGCCGACTCGGGCGCCGGTGACTGGGCCGTCGCCCCGTGCTTGGGTGCCCGCGCCGTCACCATCAGCCCCGCGACCAGGCCCGCCAGCAGCATCACGGCGACGGCCCACCAGATGGCGACCGTGTAGCCGTGGACGATGCCCTTGCTGGTGATCAGGGCCTTCTGGGCCGGGTTGTGGAGGTGGGCGACGATGTACGCCGTGCTGCTGGTCGTGGCGATCGTGTTGAGGAGGGCCGTGCCGATCGAACCGCCCACCTGCTGGGCGGTGTTGACGGTCGCGGAGGTCACGCCCGAGTCCTGCGGGGCGACGCCGGCGGTGGCGGTGGCGAAGACCGGCATGAAGATCAGGCCCATGCCGAGGCCCATCAGGACGAGGCCGGGGAGGAGCTCGGTCGCGTAGTCCGAGTCAACCGTCAGGCGGGTGAAGAAGGACATGCCCGCCGCGGCCAGGACCGCGCCCGGCACCATCAGGGTGCGGGGCGGGACGTGCTGCATCAGGCGGGCCGAGATCTGGGTCGAGCCGATGATGATCGCGACCGTGAGGGGCAGGAACGCCATGCCGGTCTTTACGGGGGAGTAGTCGAGGATGACCTGGAGGTAGTAGGTCATGAACAGGAACATGCCGAACATGCCGATGACCGCGAGGCCCATGGTCAGGAAGCAGCCGGCGCGGTTGCGGTCCTTGACGATGTGCAGGGGGAGGAGGGGGCTGGGAGCCCTCGTCTGCCACCACACGAAGGATGCGAGAAGTACGACACCGGCCGCGAACAGGGCCAGCACCAGGGAGTCCGTCCAGCCTCGCGGCTCCGCCTCGCTGAAGCCGTAGACGATCGCGACCAGGCCGCCGCAGCCGAGCAGGACGCCGGGTACGTCGAGGCGGGCGCCGGCGTGGCCCGGGCGGTCGTGGAGGAGGGCGACGGCGCCGAAGACCGCGATGATCGCGATGGGGATGTTGACGTACAGGCACCAGCGCCAGTTCAGGTACTCGGTGAGCAGGCCGCCCGCGATGAAGCCGATCGCGGAACCGCTGCCCGCGAGTGCGCCGTAGATCCCGAAGGCCTTTCCGCGTTCCTTCGGGTCGGTGAAGGTCGTGGTCAGGAGGGAGAGGGCTGAGGGGGCCAGTACGGCGGCGAAGACGCCCTGGAGGGCTCGGGCGCCGAAGAGCATGCCGGACGTCGTGGCCGCGCCGCCGAGTGCGGAGGCGCCTGCGAAGCCGATCAGGCCGATGATGAAGGTCCGCTTGCGGCCCACCAGGTCGGCGATCCGGCCGCCCAGCAGGAGCAGCCCGCCGAAGGCGAGCGTGTACGCGGTGATGACCCATTGCCGGTTGCCGTCGGACATGCCCAGGTCGCGCTGCGCGGAGGGGAGCGCGATGTTCACGATCGTCGCGTCGAGGACGACCATGAGCTGCGCGAGAGCGATGATCACCAGGCCCCACCAGCGGCGGGGATCGGGGCCGGCAGCTGCGCTTGATTCACCTGATTGGGTGACGCTCATCTGGTCAGAAGACCACGAATCGGTACGTATCGCATCCCCAATCGCACCCCCAGTCGTATTCGCGCGCGCGTTCGATGACGTGTCGGGTGATGCGTCGGGTGATGCGTCGCGTGATGTGTTGGGTGTGGTCATGGCTCCAGGACCACCTTTCCGGTTGTCTTCCGGTTTTCCAGGGCATGGTGCGCGTCCGCCGCCGCGGCCAGCGGGAATCGTTGGACGGTCGGTATGAGTCGGCCTTCCGCCGCCTCGGCGAGTGCGCGCAACTCCAGCGTTCGGACGGGGCTCGGGCCGCCGGCCTTCCGCATCATCACGGGCCCGAGCACCTGTTCGGACACCCCTTCGAGGGCGTACGGCTGCCCGCTCGACCAACCGAAGACGAGGTGCTGCCCGGTGGTGCCGCCGTCGAGCAGCCCTACGGCGTCCCTGGCGACGGCGCCGCCCACCCCGTCGAACACGACGGTCGCGTGCCGCCCGCCCAGCCAGGCCCGCACCTTCCCCGGCCACTCCGGGTCCGTGTAGTCGACGGCGAGATCGGCGCCGTTCGCCCGCACGAGGGCGACCTTCTCCGGGCCGCCCGCGAGGCCGACGACGGTCGCGCCGGCGTGCTTGGCGTACTGCACGAGCAGGGTCCCGAGGCCACCTGCGGCCGCCGGAACGACGACCACGGAGTCGCCGCCCAGCTCGCTGAACTGCACGATCCCCATCGCCGTACGGCCCGTTCCGATCATCGCGACGGCCTGCGCGAAGTCCAGGTTCGCCGGGATCTCGTGCACCCGGTCGACATCGACCACGGCCAGCTCCGCGTACCCGCCCGGCGCGAACCCGAGATGCGCGACCACCCGCTTCCCGAGCCACAGCCCGGCGACACCGTCCCCGAGCGACTCGACGACACCGGCGACTTCGCGGCCGGGGATGGTGGGGAGGGCGGGGAGTTCGGGCAGGGGCCCCTGCTCCCCCCTCCGCAGAACTGTGTCCAGGAGGTGGACTCCCGCCGCGGCGACGGCGATACGGACCTGGCCGGGGGCCGGGGAGGGGTCGTCGACCGGTTCGTGGGTGAGGTTTTCGGCGGGGCCGAAGGTGTGGAGTCGGATGGCGAGCATGGGGTCCCTGTCGTCACGTAGGGATGGGTTTCGTCGCGTGCGGGTCGTGGAGGGAGGGGGGGATGTGGGTCGTGGGGGGTGTGCGGCTTGCGTGGGTTGGAAGGCTTGTGCGGGGTCCACTTTTCAACCTCAAGCGTGCTTGAGGTCAAGCGTTCGCCGGGGCGGCCGCTCTTGGGTGCGGGTTTCTGTGAGTACGACGGTTCGAGGGGCCTGAATGTGACGTCGATCGGGAGGTGAATGGCGTCTGTGCAGGTCAGGGGGATTGTCAGTGGTGGGGTGCAGGATGGGGGCATGGCGAGGAGAGCGACGGGTGGCGCGGGCGGTACGGGCGGGGTGAAGGGGGCGCGGCGGCCGGAGGTGCGGTTGCCGGCTCTGGAGGCTTACGGGGGTGGGGAGTTGGAGCCGGACGGGGACTACGACGGGGTGGAGTTCCGGGACGAGGACTTCGTCGGGCAGGACGGCGGGGGCGCCCGCTTCATGGACTGCGCGCTGACGAACTGCGCGTTGGACGAGACGCGGCTGCATCACGCGCGTGTGCTGGATTCCGTCCTCACCGGCATACGGGGTGTCGGTACGGATCTGGCGGAGTCAACCCTGCGTGACGTCGAGGTGATCGACGCGCGGATGGGCGGGGTGCAGTTGCATGGTGCGGTGCTGGAGCGGGTGGTGGTTCGCGGGGGCAAGATCGACTATCTGAACCTGCGCAAGGCGAAGCTCCGGGATGTTGTTTTTGAGGGCTGTGTCCTTGTTGAGCCCGACTTTCTCGATGCCCGGCTGGAGCGCGTCGAGTTCGTGGACTGCGCGCTGAAGGGGGCGGACTTCACGGGGGTGACGTTCACTGACGTGGATCTGCGGGGGGCCGTGGAACTGGAGATCGCGCGGGGCGTGGAGCGGATGTCCGGGGCGGTGATCAGCATGGGGCAACTGCTGGATTTGGCGCCGGTGTTGGCTGTGCAGATGGGGATTCGGGTGGAGGGGTGAGGGGGTGGGGGGAGGGGAGGGGGTGAGTGGGCTGAGTGGGCTCAGGGGGGAACGGGGGTTCCTGGCGGGGGCACTTTTCAGTGCAGGGGGCGCCGCCCAAGCCTGCCGGGTGCCTTCTCCACGCAGGCCGCCAGACCCAGCCCGTCCGTCACTTCTCAGTGCAGGCCCGCACAATCCAGCCCGTCCGGCGTTTGAGGACGAGGCCCCTTCAGGGCCGATGGGGGTCTGGGGGCGCAGCCCCCAGGGACGGTGCCATCAGTGCAGGGTGACCAGGAAGCTCAGGGGATCCGAGGCAGTTCAGGGCACCCGGGGAAACTTCGCCTGCAACGTCCAGATCGCCGGATTTTCGCCGAGGGCATCATGCAGATCAACCAGGTCGGCGATCAGATCGTGCAGGAAGTCCCGCGCCTCGCGCCGCAGTTCGGCGTGGGAGAAGGTCAACGCCTCCTCGTCCCGCCGCATCCAGTCCGCCTCGACATCCACCCACCCGAACCGCCGCTCGAACAACATCCGGTCGGTCGACTCGGTGAAGTCCAGTTCCGCCCGCTGCGGCCGGGACGCCCGCGACCCCGCCGGGTCCTGGTCGATCCGCTCCACGATGTCGCACAACGCCCACGCGAAATCGAGCACCGGTACCCACCCCCAGGCCGTGGACACTTCCCGGTCCGCCTTGGTGTCGGCGAGATACACGTCACCGCAGAACAGATCGTGCCGCAGCGCGTGGACGTCCGCGCGCCGGTAGTCGGTCTGCGGGGGGTCGGGGAAGCGGTTGGAGAGGGCGTAGCCGATGTCGAGCACGTAGGAGATGGTGTCACGGTCGGGGAGACCGGAGGTCAGCCGGAGCGACCCCTCAGGACGCCCCCACTTCCGTCCTCACTTCCGCTCCCGCCTCGCGAGGCCGCCGCCTCCTCCAGCAGAGCCCAGCCGTCGACCTCCACCACCCCCGGTTCATCCGGCCCCGGCAGCCACCCGCGGGCCGCCGCCGCGTCGAGCAGGGCGCGGACGGCACCGGGTTCATGCAGGTTGAGGGAGACATCCCGGCCGTACCCGACGTCCCCGGAGCCGAAGGGGGCTCCGCCCGGGACGTACCGTCCCGGCCCCGACGCGAAGACGATCCGCAGCGGACCGCCCGTACCGGCCGGCTGCGGAGTCAGCGTGAGGGTGTGGACGCAGCCCACGGTCCAGCCGGCGTCGTCCCTGGTCGGCCCGGAGTCGTCGTGACGGTGACGCAGGCTCCACAGATACGTACGCCCGTCGGCGACAAGCCGGCGCGGTTTCTTCGGAGAACGGGGCACGGAGCCGAGCGTACGAGGGTCGCAGTACTCCAGGGCGAGGACCCCCGAACTCGTAGGATCGCGCACGTGTCCCGATCCGTACCCCGTGTCCCGGCCGTCGCCACCCCCTTCCTGCTGGCCCTCACCCTCGCCCTCACCCTGACGGCGTGCAGTGGACCGGGCGGAGCACACGGCACCCCCGGCAGCGCGGGCGTGGCCGACCCGTACTTCCCGAAGGCGGGCAACGGCGGCTACGACGTGACCCACTACGCGCTGACCCTGGCGTACACCCCGGACACCTCAGGCACCTCAGGCACCTCGGACACCTCAACTCCCTTGACCGGTACGGCGACGATCACGGCCCGGGCCACCCAGAACCTCTCCGCCTACGACCTCGACCTCAAGGGCATGAAGGTCAACTCGCTGACGGTGGACGGCAAGAACGCCCCCTGGACCCGCACCGGCCAGGAGTTGAAGGTCCGCCCGGCCTCAACTCTCCCCAAGGGCAAGACATTCAGGACGACGGTCCGTTACTCCGGCACCCCCGAGACGCTCACCGACCCCGACGGCTCGGAAGAGGGCTGGCTGCCCACGGCGGACGGCGCGCTCGCGCTCGGCGAACCGACCGGCTCGATGGCCTGGTTCCCCGGCAACGACCACCCTTCCGACAAGGCGACGTACGACATCACGATCACCGTCCCGAAGGGCCTCCAGGCGGTCTCCAACGGCGAGTTGAGCACGGAAAGGACGACCGGCGCCGGCCGCACGACGACGTACACCTGGCGCACCACCCGCCCCATGGCGACCTACCTGGCCACGGTCGCGATCGGCCACTACGACATCACCCGCACCACCACCAAGAACGGCCTCCCCGTGTACGTGGCGGTCGACCCGCGCGAGGCGGCGGCGAGCCGTGAGGTGCTGGCGAAGATCCCCGAGATCATGGAGTGGGAGGAGTACAACTTCGGCCCGTACCCCTTCTCCTCCACCGGCGCGATCGTCGACCGCCGGGGCGACGCGGGCTACGCGCTGGAGACGCAGACCCGCCCGTTCTTCCCGGGCGCTCCCGACACCGCGACCCTCGTCCACGAACTCGCCCACCAGTGGTACGGCGACTCCGTGACCCCGAAGACCTGGCGCGACATGTGGCTCAACGAGGGCTTTGCGACCTACGCGGAATGGCTCTGGTCCGAGGACCACGACGGCGACACCGCCCAGCAGACCTTCGACGCGCTCTACAAGGGCGACTACTACGACAACAAGGCCGACAGCGACGCCATCTGGGCCTTCCCGCCGGCGAACCCGACGTCCGCCGCCCACATCTCCGACCGCCCCGTCTACGAACGCGGCGCGATGGTCCTCCACAAGATCCGCCAGACCGTCGGCGACGCCCGTTTCTACGACATCGTCCAGGGCTGGACCGCCGCCCACCGCTACGGCAACGCGGACACCGCGGACTTCACGGCGTACGTGGAGAAGATGGCGCCCGGCAAGGACTTCAGCGTGATCTGGAAGAACTGGCTGTACGGGGACGGGAAGCCGGCCCGGCCCTGACCGGTCCGTCACGTGGTGACCTCTACAACGACCAGAGGGAGCTTCCGGTGGCGTCCGCGAGTTCTCGGAGGGCTCGCTCGCCCGGGTGGGCGGCGGCGAGGCGAATCATGGCGTCGTTCGCGCCCGGCTCGTCGTATGTCTTCATCGCGACGGTGAGCAGGGCGAGTTGGAGGCCGAGGTCGTAGGGAATGTGCTCGCCGGAGGCGAGGCGGGTGATGCCCCGCCCGACCGTGGCGTCGATCTCGCCCTGAGCTGCTTCGACGATCTCGCGGGACAGCAGTGAGGAGATGTGCCGGTCGTACTGGACACGGCCCGCAAGCGAGATCAGCGCGCGCGCCGCCGCGATCCGCAGTCCGGCGGTGCCGCGTTCGTCGACCATGTCCCTGCTGGCCCCCACCGCGTCGGCGAGCTGGCCGAAGGTGTCGTCCTGGCTGAAGAACCGGTCGGCGGACTGGCCGCGCCAGACCACGTCGTCGGGGTCGGCGGCGGCCCGTAGCACGGTGTCGTAGCCGAGCGGGTCGGCCCAGCTGGTGAGTGCGCAGCAGGCGAGCAGGCGGGCGGCAGGGTCGGCGGCGGGGTCCTGGAGGATCGCGGTCAGGCCGGGAGTGCGTTCCAGATAACCGCCGTCGTCCAAAGCGTCGGCGATCACGTCGTCGGGGTCCGCCGGGTTGCCGTCGAAGTCGGTGTAGAGCAGGGCTCGCAGCTCGGGGCCGGGCTGCCGGCGGTCCTTGGTGTCGGCCATGGGGTCTGCTCTTTCCTACGATCCGGAGGTGGGGAACGGTCCGGTGACGTACTCCTTGGGGACGGTCCCGCTGATCAGCCACTCGCCGTCGCGGCGGGTGTTGAGCAGGGCCCTGACCCGGTCCAAGACCGTACGTGACTTACCCTTGCTCAGCCCGAGTCCGTCTACGAAGTCCGACGCCTGGTCGGTCTCGCCGGCCCGGAGGGTGCCGGGTACGTCGATCTCGCGTCCGGCGACCTTGTCGATCTCGTCGTTGATGGACCGCTGGACCTGTTCCGGGTCCAGGATCCGGACGCCCTGGACCTTGCCCGCGTCGATGTCCTGCTGGAGCCGCTGGTAGTCGACCCGGATCTCCTCGTTGCCGTAGACCTTCCCGGTGCCGTCCTGCGGGGCGAAGGAGGTGTACTGGCTGGATTCCTTGGCGGCCTTGTTCTTGCCGCCGAGGACGTGCTGGAGCGGGGTGATCTCGCCGTCCGGGTCGGCGGGGACGATGCCGAGGTCCGGGTCGAACCGGGACTTCTTCAGGCCGGACGGATTGTGTGTCGCGCTCGTCTTCCTATTCCGCCCTCTCCTCCAACTCGTCGAGCAGCCGCGCGAGTTCGGCCGGGAACACGGTCTCGGTCGCCGTACGCAACTCCTCCCGCGTCCACCACCGCCAGTCGAGGATGCCGTCCTCGGCATGGGCGGCGGCGAGGTCGGGGCCGCCGGGTTCGCGGTGGGGGCCGTGGGTGACGTAGATGTGCTCGTGCTGCCGGATGTGGGTGTCGGCGCGGGTGAAGTCGCGGTCCCGGGTGCAGAGGAGGGGGCCGAGGGGCAGGTCGGTCCAGCCGGTCTCCTCCCGCAGCTCCCGCAGCGCGCCCTCGGGCGGGGTCTCGTCCCCCTCGATGCCGCCGCCGGGCAGGGCCCAGAAGGTGCCGTTCGCGGAGTCGTCGTGCAGGAAGAGGAAGACGGCGCCGGAGGGGTCGAGTACGGCGACGCGCGCGGCCCGGCGGAGTTTGCGCAGCTGCTTGCGCAACACCGCGCAGGGGCGGCCGAGTTGGCGGTCCTTGCGGTGGTCGATGACGTCGTAGCCGAGGGCGGTCCAGAAGGCGAGGCCGTCGGGATTGTTCTCAAGGACGGCCAGACGTACGGCGGTTCGGCCGGCCGTACGGAACCGGTCCTCGACGAGCGACGCCAACTGCCGCCCGTGCCCCTGCTGTTGCTGCGTCGCGTCGATCATCAGCAGCCCGATCCAGGGGTCCTCGTCGTCCGGGTCGGGATGCGTCGCGAGGGTGATCGCGATCCCGACCAGCCGCCCGGCACTCCGGGCGAGCAGCACCTCGGTGTCCGGATCGGCCAGTTCGTCGGCGAGCGCGGTCGCCACCTGCTCCGGCCGGATGTCCTCCGGGTCCGGGAAGTCACCGCTCAGGGCGTGGAACGCGTGGTTCGAGGCGTAGAGGGCGGTCAGCTCGGTGAGCAACTCGCCGGGGAGCGCGCCGGCCTCGGTCGGCGTGAGCGGTTCGAGGAACATGGGGGCACGCTAGCGGCTGGGGTTCCGGTTCGGGTTCCGTCGAGCGCCTGTCATCGAGCGAAGCGGAGTGCTCCTCGGCCGCCTCCACCCCTTGCTCCTCGCCATCAAGACCGGCCAGAGGCCAAGCTGTACCCCCTGGTGACAACATCTCCGACGTGCGAAGGACCTATGAAGCGGACACTACGGGTACTGCGGAAGGCCGAGACAGCGCTGCTGAACGTGAGCCTGAGAGCCGATCGGGCTCTCGGCATGGGCGGGAGGTCCCGGCCCCCGGCGCCCATCGCGGTTCGCGTCGCCGGCCGCCCGCTGCGTTCCGCGGCTGTCCTGGCGGTGCCGCTCGCGGCGCTGGGGGGCTCGACCTTCGGGGCGTTCACCGATGGGACGCGTTTCTTGCAGGCGGTCTTGCTGGGCGCGGGGATGACGCTGTTCTTCGCCCTGCTCCTGCGGTTGGAGCGCCTGACGCAGTTGCACTACGAGCGCGTCGGCTACGGCCCCGCCGCCCGTCCGCCCGCGAGGCGTCCGCCCGCGCAGCGTTCGCGCACCGGCGGGTTCGGACGGGTCCTCGCATTCCTGGGTGCGAGCTGGGGCGGGCTGTCGGTGGTCTTCTGGAGTGTGGAAAGAGCCAAAGGCACTCCGGTCGGTTGGCTCTTCAGCGGGGTCTTCATGGGGTTGGTGCTCCTGGGCTCGACCGCCCTCCACTACTGGGTGGCGCGGAAAGGGCAGCGGACGCGCCCGTCGGCCGACCAGAGATCGTCAAGGGCTCAGGCACCAGACCCCTGAATCCGACCGAACCCCCCTCGATGGGCCTCGGACCACGCGACGGGTCGCATCGTCTCCCCGCTCAGATTCACGATGGTCCGCGTCCCGTGTGCGTATGTGGTGTCGCCGTCACGGCCGCACACGCGGAAGCCGGTCGTTGCCGATGTGCGGCCCACCCGCTCGGTCCAGAGGTGGACGGCGATTTCGCCGGTGCCCATCACCGGGAGGTCGAACACGATGGTGACCGCCTTCACGACGTAGTGGGTCGGCTCGGCCTCGTCGGAGGCGCCGAAGCCCAGGCTCAACGCGTAGGTGTTCCACGCGCGTTCGACCATCACGGTGTACCGACTGTTGTGCAGCATTCCGTAGGGGTCGAGGTCGTCGAAATAGACGTCCAGGGGAATCAGGACGCCGTAGTCGACCGACTCGGACATGAGGAGGGGTGCAGTCCTGTCAGCCATCAAGAGTCCTCTTTGAGTCGCCGCTGTTGATCAGGTTCGACTTCACCGTGCGGTCTGATTATCGGTCCTGTCCAATACCTGTCGCGTGTTCTGTGATGCCATGCGGGCATCGCAGGGGAAGCGAAAGGGTCTTGTGACTCGACCGAATCCCGATCGACAATTCAGGAACAGGTTTTCAGCCGTTGTGCGAGCAGTGGCGTGGCTTCGGCGGGGTCGATGTCGCAGACCAGCAATCCGGGCTTTCCATAAGGCTGATGGCTGAGCAGTGTGCCGTCCGGCCGGACCACGGCGGATGTCGTGGGCGATCCCGGACTCGCGCAGTTGACGGCGGCGACGTAGCAATTGTTCTCGGCCGCGCGACAGAGAAATGCCTTCTCGTGGAAGGAGTTTCTCGGGTCGGCGAATTCGGTCGGCTGGAACGCGCCCGGCTCCGCTTCGCTGTAGTGCGGGAGGAAGACGAATTGGGCGCCGTTGGAAACGGCCCAGCGTACCGTCTCCGGATAGCGAAAGCCCTCGTGGCAGATCACGATGCCGAAGCGGAAACCGTCGACTTCGAAGATCCGGCGATCGCTGCCCGCCTCGTATATGGCATCTTCCTCCGGGTCGAGCTGCACCTTGTCCTGATAACCCGCTCGGTCGCCGTCGGGCCGAAGTACGAGCGTGGTCAGACGTGGCTTGGCGGCGGAAACATACCGCTCCGTACCGAGCACCACATGGATACGGCTTTCCCGCGCGGCCCGGGCCATGCGCTCGTGCGCGGCTTCCAAGAAGTCGGCGCTCACGGCCTTGCGCGATTGCGGCGGCCATGGATAGCCCGGCACATACGCTTCCGGGAAGCACACGATACGCGCGTCGGCAGCGGCGGCGGCTCTGACCGCACGCTCGGCTCGCACCACGGAGTCTTCCGGATTCTCGGGAATGTCGATGTTGGCGAGCGCGATGCGAAGGCTTGTCATGCGACTCATTCTGCTGCACAGCCCGGATTCCCGAGAGGCGATCCGGCCGCACCGCCCAGCGGAACTCCCCCTACCGGAAAGGGATGTTCAGCCAGGGACTCCCGGCCTCCGACATCAGAATCCGGTGCGCCGAGACCATGTCCTGGTACCAGTCCCCGAACTCCTCCTCGTCGAAGTGCAGGCAGCGGCCCAGGATGTAGCCGGCGGAGAAGTCGGGCCAGGAGCGGTAGGCGAGGGCGGCGGCGCGGCCGGCGCGGATGAGGGCCGACTCCGTTTCCGGGAGGGTGGCGAAGCGGGCGCCCAGGCCCCAGCGGGCCATCTTCGAGGCGCGGCCCAGATCCCAGGCCTCCACCGACGTGACGTAACGGTTCTCGTCGAGGATGCCGTCGGCGCGCATGCGGGCCTCGTAGCGGGTGATACGGCCGATCAGGTGCTGGACGCCCGTGATGCGCGCCTCGGTCTCCGACGCGGGGCGGGGGTCGGTTTTGGTGACGCCGTCCTCCGTGATCACCGTGGCGCCCTCCGAGTTGGCGCGGATGACGGTGGCCACCGCCTGCCGCCAGTACCCCGTGTCCACGTGGCCGCCGAAGTCGCGGGCGATCGTACGGCGCAGGCCCAGCGCGAACTCCCATACGGAGCTGGACGCTTCGCAGGCGAGCAGGTTCCGCAGGTGGTACTGCCACTCGGCGCGGGTGGTGATGCCCCACCACTCGCGCAGCCGCCGCCGCTCACCGTCGTAGCCGTGTCCGTGCCAGGCCGGCGCGTTCCAGAGGGAGCCGTTGTTGACACAGAGCAGGGCCCCGCAGGCCAGGCCGTGGGCGACGGGGCCGTGGAGGACGCCGCCGACGTGGAGGGCGCGCAGGCGCATGGAGGTGGAGGGGGTGTCCGTGCGGTTCGCCGCGCCCGACCAGTCCGTTGTGCCCAACGGGCCGTAGGCGAGGGCGAGTTCGCAGGGGGAGCCGGGGTTGACGACGAGGGTGGGCGGGCACTGCGGGTTCCAGGCGTCGGCTATCCAGCGCAGCGAGGCGCGCGAGTACACCAGGTCATCGGCTCGCGGAGCGGGGAGCATGCCGTCGGTGAAGAGTTCCCAGCGTTCCGCGCCGGTGCGGGGGTCGCGGGTGAACACCCGGTGCACACGGTCGGGTTGGGCGTCGTAGGCCTCGCGGGACATCACGTAGTAGAGGCGGACCCCGGACAGTACGTCGTAGTACGCGGGCCGGTCGCCGCGCGCCCGCGCCTCGGCCAGCGCGCGTTCCGTCTCGGTCGGCGGGATCCAGGCGGGAGGCGGGGGAGGTGGGGGAGGCCCGAAACCGGCGGGGGACGGTCCGAACGACATAGGGCTCGCTGTCCTTCCAGGGGCCAACGGCTGTTGATCCCCGGCAAATTCGCGTGCGGGGATCCCGGCACATTCTCATACGGGACTGAGATCCCCCTGTGGACCCCCCCGCCCTGTTCCGCGTTCCGCGCATGCCGAGGCCCCCGGTCGCCATCACGGCCGGGGGCCTCACACACGGCACTGCATTACGGCACTGCACTACGGCACTACATACGCGGCGTGCGTCAGACGTTGACGCCGAAGTCCTGCGCGATGCCGACCAGGCCCGAGGCGTAACCCTGGCCCACCGCGCGGAACTTCCACTCCGCGCCGTTGCGGTACAGCTCGCCGAAGACCATCGCCGTCTCCGTCGCCGCGTCCTCGGAGAGGTCGTAGCGGGCGATCTCGGCGCCGCCGGCCTGGTTCACGATGCGGATGTACGCGTTGCGGACCTGGCCGAAGTTCTGCGAGCGGGTCTCCGCGTCGTAGATCGAGACCGGGAAGACGATCTTGTCGACGTCCGCCGGGAGGCCCGCGAGGTTGACGTTGATCGCCTCGTCGTCGCCCGCGCCCTCGCCCGTGCGGTTGTCGCCGGTGTGGACGATCGTCTGGTCCGGGGTCGACTTGTTGTTGAAGAAGATGAAGTGACCGTCCGAGTAGACCTTGCCCTCGGGGTTGACCGCGATCGCCGAGGCGTCGAGGTCGAAGTCCGTGCCGGTGGTGGTGCGGACGTCCCAGCCGAGGCCTACGGTGACGGCGGTCAGGCCCGGGGCCTCCTTGGTGAGCGAGACGTTGCCACCCTTGGACAGGCTTACAGCCATTGTTGGGAGTCCTTCCCTCGTTGCGGTGCGGGCTTCGTACTGGGGACGAAGCTACCGGTACCTCTATGAACGCCAAGAGGGGTATGGAAGGTTCCAGGTGACTTTACTTTCTTTACCCGGAACCTTCGGAGTAAAGGGAGTGACGTGGACCGGACAGACACGCGACCATGGGGACATGTCCGGTCCCTATCCCGTCCGCGGCTCCGTCTCCCTGCCCGAGGCCGAGCTCATGTGGCGTTTCTCGCGGTCGTCAGGGCCGGGTGGGCAGCACGTCAACACCAGCGACTCCCAGGTGGAGCTGCGCTTCGACCTGGCCAAGACCGAGTCCCTGCCCCCGGTGTGGAAGCAGCGCGCGCTGGAACGGCTCGCCTCGCGGCTCGTCGACGGCGTCGTGACCGTACGGTCCTCCGAGCACCGCTCCCAGTGGCGCAACCGCGAGACCGCCGCCGTACGCCTCGCGGCGCTGCTCGCGGAGGCCACCGCGCCGCCGCCGAAGCCGCGCCGGGCGACCCGTATTCCGCGCGGTATCAACGAACGCCGGTTGCGGGAGAAGAAGCAGCGGTCCGACACCAAGCGGGGGCGGAACGGGCGGGACTGGGGCTAGTCCCGCGCCGGGTGCCCGTTGTCTTGTCACATTCCTCGGCCGTCGTCCGTCCAGTCAGTGAGGGACGGACGGCGAAGAGGGGCGTGACCCATGGGCGACTTCGAATTCCCCGAAAAGAACGGGCGCGAAGAGAGCGAGCGCGAAGAGAACGGGAACGGGAACGGTACGGAAAGCGACGGCGAATTCCTCGCCGCCCGATTCGAAACCCACCGTCCCCGTCTCCGCGCCGTCGCCCACCGCATGCTCGGCTCCTCCGCCGAGGCCGACGACGCGGTGCAGGAGGCCTGGTTCCGGCTGAGCCGTACGGGCAGCGACCGGGTGGAGAACCTGGGCGGCTGGCTCACGACCGTCGTCGGCCGCGTCTGCCTCGACATGCTCCGCGCCCGCAAGTCCCGCGCGGAGGAACCCCTCGAAGCCGTTACGCCCGCCCCTGCCCCCGGCCCCGATCCCGAACAGGACGCCGTCCTCGCCGACTCGGTGGGCGTAGCGCTCCTCGTCGTCCTGGAGACCCTGACCCCCGCCGAACGCCTCGCCTTCGTGCTGCACGACCTGTTCGCCGTCCCCTTCGACGAGATCGCGTCCATCGTCGGCCGCACGCCCACAGCGGCACGCCAGTTGGCGAGCCGGGCCCGCCGCCGAGTGCAGGGCGCTCCCGCGCCGGACACGGATCTCGTACGGCAACGGGTGGTCGCCGACGCGTTCCTGGCCGCCGTGCGCGAGGGCGACTTCGACGCGCTGGTGAAGGTGCTCGACCCGGACGTGGTCGCCCGCTCCGAGGACGCCGTGACCGCCGGTGCCGCCTCCGTCGCGGCCGGGGCGATCAGCTTCGCGCACTTCGCCCACCTCGCCCACCCCGCCCTGGTGAACGGCGCCACCGCCATCGCCCTGATCGTCGACGACCGCCCCGAACGCACCCTGACCTTCACGTTCGTCCGCGACCGCATCGCCGTGATCGACATCGTGACGGCACCGGAGAAGGCGGCGCTGCTGGACGTGCGCCTGGTCTGAAACGCGGGCACACGCTCAAATCGGCGCGCGGCTACGGCAGTTGCAGCACGCCCACCGTCTCGCCCCCGCTCAGCTCCCCGTTGGGCCGGAACCCCAGCCCCAGATAGAACTTCGCCGGCCCCAACGGACCCTCGTGCCACGTCACATACAGCTCTTTGCCACCCCGGCGGCGGATCTCCGCGGCGACCGACTCCACGGCGAACTTCCCGTAGCCGCGCCCCTGTTGGTCCGCCGCGATGTTCAGCCGCCACAGGCCGGAACGGATCACGGACCCGTCCAGGTTCCAGTCGATGTCGAAGAAGGCCATGAGGAAGCCGACGGGCCGGTCCTCGTCGACGATCAGGCGCGGCCACGCGGTGCCGGGATGGACGTAGGCCTCGGCGAGCGACTTCATGACGGGGGAGACCGCGAACTCCTGGTCGGGACGGACCCGAATGCCCACGGCGGCCTCGAAGTTGGCCGGCGTGATCTCTTCGAGGCGCGGCCCGGATCCGGCGGCGGGGTTCGTCGTCATGCGTGCACGGTAGGCGGCCGGATCACCGTCGGACCACCGAATTGACCGTCACGGCCCGCCGCCCCAACTGCCGTCCCCGGCACCGGAAAAGCGTCCCCCCTACCCCAACTGCCGGTACCTCCCCCGGAAGTACGACAGCGGACCCCCCTCCGCGCTCCCCACCTCCGCCGTCAGCACCCGCCCGATGACAAGGGTGTGGTCGCCCGCCACAACCCGCTGCTCGGTCCGGCACTCCAGCGTCGCCAGAGCGCCCCGGACCAAGGGCGCCCCGGACGCCTCCCCGTGGACGTACGGGATGTCGTCGAAGAGCAGGCGGTCGCTGATGCGGCCCTTCATCGCGAAGCGGCCCGCGATGTGGCGTTGGCTTTCCGAGAGGACCGAGACGGCCCACAGGGGCTGTTCGTCGAGGAGGTCGTCCATGCGGGAGCCGTTGCGGAGGCTGACCAGGACCAGGGGCGGGTCCAGGGAGACGGACATGAAGGCGGTCGCGGTCATGCCGACGTCCTCGCCGACCGGGGCCTGGGGGTCGTCCGGGTCGTACGGCTCCTCGTGCGCGGTCACCAGGACCACGCCCGCGGCCAGTCGCGCGAGGGCGGCGCGGAACTCGTCGTTGCTCACCCCCACAGCATGCCCGGAGGGACGGGGCTCGGTGATCGCGGCGGTCTGCGAGGCGGTGTTCGGCACGTTCGAAACGCTAGTCTCCGGAGTCCGCGCACCACATCGGACCTCGGTCCGATCAGGACCCCACCGGGTCCTAGGACCAATGGACCACGCGACGGAACATCGTCGTGCATCATGTCCACACACCCACAAAGTTTGCGTTCAGGAAACGCACAGGGAAAATGCAGAAACTCCACTCAATTGTTCATCTTCTGCTGTGACTTGAGTCACAAGGGGTAGTAATTGTTGACCCTGTGTACCGAGTGGGCAGCGCGCTGTGATTCAGTGGCGGGGAAGATGACCCTTGATTCACTGCGAGGTCTCGGGGGGAGGGCGAGTATGGAGACCGAGTCGGAACCCTACGTCCGTCTTGCGACCCTGCGGCAACTGCACACGGTCATGGCGGACATGAACACCGCCCGCAGCCTGGCGGACACCCTGCAGACCGTCGCCGACGGCGTCGTCAACGGTCTCGGGTACGAGCTGGCGTGCGTCAACCTCGTGCGCCCCGACGGTGACCTCGTGGTCGCCGCCTTCGCGGGCAACTCCGCCGCCGAGGCGCTCATCACCGGCCGCGTCGGCTCGCGCACCTCCTGGGAGCGCCGGCTCGGCATGGGCGAGTCCTGGGGCGACCTGCGGTTCATCCCGCACACCGAGGGCTGGGTCCTCGACGAGGACGACGTACCGCAGTGGTACACCGACGGCCCCGCACCCCGCTTCGAGGACGAGTGGCACCCGTCCGACCGGCTCTTCGCGCCGATGTACACCCCCGGCGTCTCCGGCGGCTCGTGCGGCGAGCTGATCGGCGTCCTGTCCGTGGACCGCCCGCGCAACGGCCGGAGGCCGGGCGCGTGGGGGCGCGAGGCGCTCCAGATGTACGCGTTCCAGGCGGCCATAGCGATCAGCAACGCCCGGCTGCGCGCCAACATGCAGCGCGCCCTGGTCCGCCTGGAGCGCGAGCAACAGGCCCTGCGCGCCAGCGAGGAGAGCTTCCGGCAGGCCTTCGAGTACGCCCCCTCCGGCATGGCGATAGCCGAGATGGGCGGCGACCAGCACGGCCGAATACTGCGCAGCAACGACGCCCTGTGCCGCCTCCTGGGCCGCCCCGCCTCCGCGATGCGCCGCTACTCCTTCTCGGACCTCGTCCACCCCGAGGACATAGGCACGCTCCTCAGAACCTCGGCGGAGGGCGGACGCGCGGAGCTCCGCCTGGGCCGCCGGGACGGCACGTACGTCTGGGTCTCGCTCCGCAACTCCGTCGTCGCGGACGCCGCCGACGGACCGCGCTTCCTCCTCTCCCACGTCGAGGACATAGAGGACCGCAAGCGCCGCGAGCTGCAGCTCGCCCACCGCGCCGCGCACGACGCGCTGACCGGCCTGCCGAACTCGGCCGAGCTGCGCACCCGCCTCTCCGCCCGCCTCTGCCAGCGCCCGCAGTCCGCGTTCCCCGGCGAGATCGAGTCCATCGACGCCGCGTACGGACATCCGGCCTACGACGCGAACGGCCACGGCTTCGACTTCCGCCCCGGCGCCGACCTCCTCGACGCCTACGACCACCACGTCCACACCATCGCCCCCGAGGGCGAGCGGGACGACGGCACGAAGGGGCTCGCGGTCCTCTTCTGCGACCTCGACGGCTTCAAGTCGATCAACGACCGGTTCGGGCACAACGCGGGCGACGCGGTCCTCATCGAGGTCGCCCGGCGGCTCGGCCGGGCGGTGCGCGACGGCGACACGGTGGCCCGGCTCGGGGGCGACGAGTTCGTCGTCCTGGCCGACGGGCTCGGCAAGGCGGACGCTGCCGACCTCGCCGTACGCCTGCGGAACGAGATCATCCAGCCCATCCGGGTCGACGGGCGGGCCATGCGGGTCGGGGCCAGTTTCGGTATCGGGTGGGCCCACTGCGGCATGACGGCGGACGAGGTCCTGAAGTCCGCTGACGAACGGATGTACATCGAGAAACGATCTCGTCCCAAACAGCACAGACGCGCGGGATGATCTCCAGGTCAGCGATGTGATGCGGTCCGAGTCACCCGTTTGGGCCACGCGGAGCGGGTAGGCTCGCAGTTCTGCTGACGTATCTGCACCCGCACCTGTTGAGGAGTACCTAGGGATGACGCCCGGCAACAACGGCGCGAGCACGCCCGAGGACGACGACCCGTTCGGCTACCTCTACGCCGACGGCCAGGCCAACGGAGCCCAGCCGCCGTCCGGCGGTGGCGGCTACGGCTACCCGGGGTCGGTCAACCGCGTGCGCCCGGTGGGCGAGCGCCAGTACGGCGGCCAGCAGGCCGCCCCCACCGCCCAGTACCAGCAGCAGCCGTACGGCCAGACCGTCCCGCAGCAGCAGCCCTACGGCGCCGCCCAGCCGAACGCGCACTACCAGGCCCCGGAGACCTTCCCCGGCGGCCCGCCGGCAGGCCAGCAGCCCCCGTCCTACAACGGCGGCGGCAACGGCGGCCGCGGCCGAGGCCCCAACACCAAGGGCCTCCTGATCGGCGCGATCGCGGTCGTCGCCGCGGTCGTCATCGGCATCAGCGTGGCGATGATGAACGGCAACGACGACAACAAGACGAACGACCAGGCGGGCTCGACCCCGTCGGCTTCGTCGAGCGCGTCGTCGAGCCCGTCGCCGAGCGCCAGCGAGTCGAGCGGCGGCCTGGACACCCAGACCATCGACGCCAAGGCGCTGAACCTCCAGGGCGGCGCCACCCTGGCCTCGGACGTCAAGGGCGCCGACGCCGACGGCGGCATCTATGTGACAGGCCTGAACGCCGTTGGCGCCTCGGTCAGTTGGCAGGTGAACGGCATCCCCTCGGACGGCACCTACACGGTGTTCGCGCACTACAGCTCGACCAGTGACGACCAGCAGATGACGCTGAGCATCAACGGCAAGAAGTTCGGCAGCCCGTTCAGCCTGAAGAACTACGCGAAGGCCGCCGACGGCGACTTCGCGAAGGGCTGGACGACGAGCTTCGCGTGGCCGACCCTCACCAAGGGCAGCAACACCCTCACCCTGTCCTGCGAGAACGCCGACAACTGCAATGTCCTGCTGGACCAGTTGTGGGTGAAGCAGGGCCAGGTCAAGAAGTAGCCGGGACGTCGCGTCGGGCAGGGAGCGGCCGGGCGCGTCCGTCAGGCCGCGCTGACCTCCCCCGTCACCGCGACCCGCCCCAGCAACTCCTCATACGCCCCCCGGTCGAACTCGCCCGCCACCGGCGCCAGTACGGTCGCCGCCGACAGTGCTACGGCCCGTGCCAGCCGCTCCGGCCACGGCAGCCGTTCCACCAGTCCCGACAGCAGGCCCGCGACCGCCGAGTCGCCCGCGCCGGTCGGGTTGCCGTGGACGCGGGCCGGGGGCGTCGCGTGCCAGGTGCCCTCCGGGGTCGCCGCCAGGAGGCCCTTCGCGCCGAGTGAGGCGACCACCGCCCGCGCACCCCGGCGCCGCGCGTCCTGGGTCGCGCGCAACGGCTCGTGGGAGCCGGTGAGTTCGGCCAGTTCGTCGGTGTTGGGCTTGACGATGTCGGGGCGGGCGGCGACGCCCCGGCGCAGGGGTTCGCCGCTGGTGTCGAGGAGGACGGGGACGCCGGCCGTTCGGGCCGTGCGGATCAGGCCCGCGTAGGCGCCCACCGGTAACCCCGGGGGCAGGCTGCCGCACAGGGCCACCGCCGACGCCCCGGCCAACAGGGACTCGTAGACGTCCTGGAATGCCGACCACTCCGCCGAAGTGACCGTCGGGCCGGGCTCGTTGAGTTGAGTCGTGTCACCGGTCAGCTCGTCGACGATCGCCATCGTGCGCCGGGTCGGGCCGGCGACCGGGACCAGGGCGTCCAACACGCCCGGGGTGCCGGTGAGTCGATCCTGTACGACGCGTCCCGTCGCGCCGCCCGTGAAGCCGGTGACCGTCACCTCCTGGCCGAGGGCGGCCAGCACGCGGGCCACGTTCAGGCCCTTGCCGCCGGGCCGTTCGGTCACCTCGGAGACGCGGTGCGAAGCGTGCGGTCGCAACTCCCGTACCCGGTAAGTGATATCGAGAGCGGTGTTCAGCGTGACCGTGAGGATCACCGGGCCGACCTCCCCCCGAAGTGCGTGTATCTGCCGTCCAGTTCGGGCCCGATCATGCCAAAGAGGCGGCGGTCCGCCCAGTCTCCCGGGACAACCGCCGCCTCAACAGCAGTACATTTCAGCCCAGTTGGGGATCGACCACCCATTCGCCGCGCCGCATCACGCCCTTGAGATCGAACGCCGAGTCCAGCAGCACGAGGTCCGCGTACTTGCCCGGCTCCAGCGAGCCGATCTCGTCGTAACTCCCCAGCAGCCGGGCCGGGTTGGCCGAGATCGCGGCGACGACGTCCTCGACCGGCAGCCGGTCGACCGTCACCGAGCGCTTGAAGGCCCGGTCCAGGGTGAGGGTCGAGCCCGCGATCGAACCGCCCTCCACCAGCCTTGCCACGCCCTCGCTCACCTCGACCTCCAGCGGGCCGAGCATGTAACGCCCGTCGCCGAAGCCCGCCGCGTCCATCGCGTCCGTGATGAGTGCGACCCGCTCCGCACCGGCGTGGTGGAACGCCAACTCCAGGGACGCCGCGTGCAGATGCGTACCGTCGTTGATCAACTCGACGGTGATGCGCTCGTCTTCGAGCAGCGCCGCGATCGGGCCGGGTTCGCGGTGACCGAGCTGCGGCATCGCGTTGTACAGATGCGTGGCGACCGTCGCGCCCGCGTCGATCGCCTCCACCGTCTGCTCGTACGACGCGTCCGTGTGGCCGATCGCCGCGATGACGCCGTGTTCGACGAGGAGGCGTACGGAGTCGAGGCCGCCGGGGAGTTCGGTCGCGAGGGTGACCATCTTCGCCTGGCCGCGGGCCGCGTCGACCAGCTTGCGGACGTCCGCGGGGTCGGGGTCGCGGAGCAGCGCCTCGGAGTGGGCGCCCTTGCGGCACGGGGAGATGAACGGGCCCTCGAAGTGGATGCCGGCGAGGTCGTTCTGCTCGGCCAACTCGGAGAGGAGGCCGGCGCGTTGGGCCAGGAAGTCCATGTCGCCGGTGACCGTTGAGGCGACGATGGTTGTGGTGCCGTGGAGGCGGTGGGTGTGGATGCCCTTGAGGACGTCCTCGACCGTGCCGGAGGTGAAGGAGGCTCCGCCGCCCCCGTGGTTGTGGATGTCCACGAAGCCCGGTACCAGCCAGTGGCCGGTGACATCGAGTACCTGGGCGTTCTCTGGAGCGGCGCCGGTGATGCGGGTGCCGTCGATGATCACTCGGCCGTCTTTGACCGTTCCGGTGGGGAGGACCACTGTGGCGCCGGACAGGATGAGGGGCCTTGTGCCGGTTGCGGGCTGCGGGTGCGTTGTGGCTTGTCGCGCCCCGCGGCGGAGCCGCATATCGGCACTGTCCCGCGCCCCTGAGGTGGGTGCCATTAGGGTGCTACCTCCGTACGGTCGGTGTGGTTGAGGAGATCCCAGGCCAGTAGGCCTGCACCTAGGCATCCAGCTGTGTCCCCCAGTGCCGCGGGGACGATCGACGGCAGCTTCTGGAAAGTGATCCGGTGGTGGACCGCGTCCCGCAGCGGTGTGAACAAGACTTCCCCCGCCTCTGCCAGGCCGCCACCGATGATGATCGTGCGGGGGTCCAGGAGGGTGAGGGCGGTGACGAGGCCGTCGGCGAGGGCGTCCACGGCTGCCTGCCAGACCTTTTCCGCGCGGGGGTCCCCGGAGGCGACCGCCTGCGCGCAGTCCGCCGCGTCGGCGTCGGGGGCGCCGGAGACGGTCGCCCAGGCCTCCGTCACCGCCGCCGCCGAGGCGTAGCGCTCCAGGCAGCCGGTCTGGCCGCAGGGACACGGCGTGCCGCCCGGTCGTACGACGATGTGGCCGATCTCGCCCGCGAAGCCGTGTGCGCCCGCCTCCACGCGGCCGTCGATGCCGATCGCGCCCGCTATGCCGGTGCCCAGGGGGACGAACAGGAAGCGGTCGGCGCCCTTGCCCGCGCCGATGCGGCCCTCGGCGAGGCCGCCGGTGCGGACGTCGTGGCCGAGGGCCACCGGGACGCCGCCGAGCCGGGCGGCCAGCAGGTCGCGCAGGGGGACGTCACGCCAGCCGAGGTTCGCCGAGTACGCGGCGATGCCTCGTTCCGCGTCGACGATGCCGGGGACGGCTACGCCGGCGGCGGACGCGGGCTCGCCGTAGTGCTCCTCGCCGTAGGCGCGCAGTTCGGCGGCGAAGTCGAGGATGTGCTCGACGACCGCGTCCGGTCCGCGCTCGCGGCCGGTCGCCCGGCGGGCCCGGTGGAGCAGCTCGCCCTGCGCCCCCACTAGGGCGGCCTTCATCCCGGTGCCGCCCACGTCGAGGGCGATGACATGTCTCACGGGGGACAGTGTGGCCCGTACACCCGCGAGAGGTCTAGTCCACTCACGTGGTGTAGACCTTATGGGTTCGCAGAGCGAACGTCACGACAGCAAAGGTTGGGGATTCAGCGGTGCAGGGGCGTAGGACAGGAATGGTCGCGGCGATGTCCGTACTGGGCATGACGGCGGTCCTCGGTGGCTGTGGCCTCGGCGGGGAGTCCGGTGATGTCACCCTGAGACTGGTCGCCGCCGACTACGGCGACTCCGCGTCCAACAGTTCGCAGAAATACTGGGACGGAATCGTCAAGGCGTACGAGGCGAAGCACGCGAACGTCAAGGTCGAGGTCAGCGTCTACTCCTGGAACGACGTCGACCGCAAGGTCAAGGAGATGGTCGCGGCCGGCAAGGCGCCCGACATGGCGCAGATCGGCGCGTACGCGGACTACGCCGCCGCGGGCAAGCTGTACTCCACCGCCGACCTGCTCTCCATCCCCGTAGAGGCCGATTTCCTGGAGCCGCTGCTGGACGCGGGGCAGGTGAAGCACATCCAGTACGGCATCCCGTTCGCCGCGTCTACGCGCGTCCTCTTCTACAACAAGACCCTCTTCACGGCGGCCGGGATCACCCCGCCGAAGGACTGGAGCGAACTGGCCGCCGATGCCGAGGTGTTGAAGGAGCGGGGCGTGAAGTACCCGTTCGCGCTGCCGCTCGGGTCCGAGGAGGCGCAGGCCGAGACGATGCAGTGGCTGCTCGGCGGGGGCGGTGGCTACACCGACGACATCGGCACGTACACCCTCGACTCCACGGCGAACATCTCCACCTTCACCTGGCTGCGCGACAACCTGGTCGCCAAGGGCCTGACCGGTCCCGTCGCGCCCGCCAAGCTCAACCGCGCGGACGCGTTCGCCGCCTTCGCCAACGGTGACGTCGGCATGCTCAACGGCCACCCCACCCTCATGCAGCAGGCCGCCAAGAAGGGCGTCAAGTTCGGCACGGTCGCGATGCCCGGCCGCAACGGCAAGGCCAAGACCACGATGGGCGTCGCCGACTGGATGACCGCCTTCAAGCAGAACGGCCACCGCGAGCAGATCGGCGACTTCCTCGACTACGTCTACAGCGAGAAGAACGTCCTCGCCTTCTCCCGCGAGTACGACCTCCTGCCGGTGACCAACTCCGCGTCCGAGGCGATGCAGGCATCGAAGCAGGACCAGGATCTACGGCCCTTCCTGGAGGAGCTCCCGCTGTCCACGCTCTACCCGGTCGGCAACACCTCCTGGGCCACGGTCAGCGCGGACATCAAGCAGCGGATAGGGCAGGCGGTGGCCGCGAACGGCAGCCCCGGGTCGGTGCTGGGGCAGCTGCAGGCGTCGGCGACGCTGGCGGAGAGCGGGAAGTAGGAGCCGCCGGGCAGAGTCCGGGGCGTTGTCAGTGGCGGGGGTTACGGTTCAGGGCATGGACGACGACCGGCCCTCGCGGCTTCCCGCGCTGAACCGGAGGGAACAGGACATCCTCGCGCTGGAGCGCCGCGGCTTCCCCGGCCCCGGTGTGAAGGAGCGAGCGATCCGCGAGGAGCTGGGCCTGCCCCCCGTGCGCTACTACCAGCTGCTCAACGCCCTGCTGGACGACGAGCGGGCGCTGGCCCACGACCCGGTCACGGTGAACAGACTGAGACGGGTCCGCGAAACCAGGCGTACGGAGCGGTAGCGGCAGGTGTGGGTCCCGGCCCCGCCCGGATAGGGTCGTTGACATGGGCAGCCCTCAGGATTCCACCAATTCCCTGCACCCACTGCCGACCCCCGTCACCCGCGCCGGACGCGAGGCTCTGGAGGCCATCCTCGCCAAACCGGCCGCCGCGGTGATCGGCCTCGACTTCGACGGCACACTCGCCCCGATCGTCCCGGACCCCGAGCAGGCCCGCGCCCACCCCGGCGCGGTACCGGCGCTCGCCGCCCTCGCCCCGAAGGTCGCCTCCGTCGCCGTGATCACCGGCCGCCCGGCCGGCGTGGCGGTCCGCAACGGCGGCTTCGCGGGCGTCCCCGGCCTGGAGCACCTGGTCGTCCTCGGCCACTACGGCACGGAACGCTGGGACGCGGTGACCAGCACGGTCAGCGCCCCCGCCCCGCACCCCGGCGTCGCGGCGGTCCGCGCCGAACTCCCCGGCTTCCTGGACGCGATCGGCGCTTGGCAGGGCACCTGGATCGAGGAGAAGGGCCGCGCCCTCGCGGTCCACACCCGCCGGGCGACCGACCCCCAGGCCGCCTTCGAGGCCCTCCGCGCCCCCCTCACCGACCTCGCCACCCGCAACGGCCTGATCGTCGAACCCGGCCGCATGGTCCTGGAGTTGAGGCCGCCCGGCATGGACAAGGGCGTAGCGCTCACCGAGTACCTCCGCGAAACCGGCGCCGAGTCCGTCCTCTACGCCGGCGACGACCTCGGCGACCTCCCCGCGTTCGCCGCCGTCGAGAAACTCCGCTCGGACGGCGTCCCGGGCCTGCTCGTGTGCAGCGGCAGCGACGAGGTCACGGAGTTGCGGGAACGCGCGGACCTGGTGGTGGACGGCGCGGCAGGGGTCGTAGAACTGCTGTCGGCGCTCGCGGCTCAACTCGCCTGATCGCGCAGCGCGTTGAGCTGCTCCAGGAACCACTGGGCCGGGGGGAGGGCCGTGGCCGCCGCCGTCAGTCGCTTCGTCCGCTCGGCCCGTTCCCCGGTCGACATGGTCAACGCCTCGTGGAGGGCGGTGGCCGTGCCGATCACGTCGTACGGGTTGACCGCGATCGCGTCCTCGCCCAACTCCTCGTAGGCGCCCGCCTCCCGGGACAGGACCAGCGCGCAGCCCTCGTCGGAGACGACCGGGACCTCCTTGGCCACGAGGTTCATGCCGTCGCGGATCGGGTTCACCAGGGCTACGTCGGCCAGGCGGTACGCGGCCAGGGAGCGGGCGAAGTCGTCCTTGACGTGCAGGACCACCGGGGTCCAACCGGGCGTCCCGTACTGGGAGTTGATCCCGTCGGCGACCCGTTGCACCTCGGCCGTGTAGTCGCGGTAGACGGCGAGGTCCTGCCGGGACGGGTAGGCGAAGGCCACATGGACGACTTTCTCCAGCAACTCCGGGTGGTCGTCGAGGAGTTGGCGGTACGCCAGGAGTCCGCGCACGATGTTCTTGGAGAGTTCGGTGCGGTCGACGCGGACGATGGTCCTGCGGCCCTCGCCGATCTCCTCCCGGAGCGCCACGATCCGCTCCTCCACGTCCGGCTCGTGCGAGCGGGCGCGCAGGAACTCGGCGTCGGCGCCCAGGCCGTGGACGCCGATCCGCGTGTCCCCCGGGCCGCCGGTGAACTCCGTACAACAGGCCGTGAACGCGTCCGCCCAGCGGTGGGTGAGGAAGCCGAGGCGGTCCGCGCCGAGCATGCCTGTCAGCAGTTGCTCGCGGATGTCGTCCGGCAGCATCCGGAAGTAGTCCGCCGGCGCCCACGGCGTGTGCGAGAAGTGCCCGATGCGCAGGTCGGGGCGGAGCTCGCGCAGCATCCCGGGCACGAGGCACAGGTGGTAGTCCTGCACGATCGCGACGGCGCCCTCGGCCGCCTCCTCCGCCAGCGCCTCCGCGAACGCCCGGTTGTACGTCTCGTACGACGCCCACTGACGCCGGAACTCCGCGTCGAAGACCGGCTCCAGCGGGGTCTGGTACAGCATGTGGTGGACGAACCACAGCACGGAGTTGGCGATGCCGTTGTACGCGTCGGTGTGCACGTCCGCCGGGATGTCGAGCATCCGTACGCCGTCCTCGCCGACCCCGCGCCGCACCGCCTCGCGGTCGCCGTCGGAGAGCGCCGAGCACACCCACAGCGCGTCGGCGTCAGGACCGATGGCCGACAGCCCGGACACCAGCCCGCCGCCACCGCGCTTGGCGCGCAGCGAACCGTCGTCGCCCACCTCGTACGAGACGGGACCGCGATTGGACGCGACGAGCACCTGAGCAGCACCGCGAGGGGGCGTGGAAGCCGTAGAAGCCGTGGAAGCCATACGCCACAACCTAGCCCGGGCCGGAAACGCTCAAACGTACGGACGGCCGTCGGCGGACTGTAGGAGTCCGTATACGACCGTCCGTGAGCGTCTGTAACTGTGCGGTTATGCGACCTTGCGTGACTGATATTCGGTGATGTCCGCCATCGGCGGGCGTTCCTCCGTGTCCACGGAGTACGTGCGCGGCTCGAAGCCGTCCGGACCCCGTTCGAACTGGGTGAGGGACGGGCGGATCAGGTGGCCGCGGGCCAGCCGCAGCTGGGCCGTGCGGTAGATCTGCGCGGCCATCCGGCCCAGCGCCTGGCCGTCCTGGTGGCGGTGCTTGCGCACACCGACGTCGACCTGGGCGAGGGCGTCGAGGCCCACCAGGTGCAACGCGTCGACCAGCATGCCCAGTTCGACGCCGTAGCCGACCGGGAAGGGGAGCTGCTCCAGCAGCGAGCGGCGGGCCGCGTACTCGCCGCCGAGCGGCTGCACGAAACCGGCCAGCTGCGGCCAGTGCATGTTCAGCAGCGGGCGGGCCATCAGCTCGGTGACCCGGCCGCCCTGTCCGGCCGCGCCGCCGAGCGGGCGGTCGTACATCGCCTTGACGAGGTCGACGCCGGGGTCGGTGAGCAGCGGGCCCACGATCCCGGTGACGAAGTCGGAGGAGAACTCCTTCAGGTCCGCGTCGACGAACGCGACGATGTCACCGCTCGTCACCAGCAGCGAGCGCCACAGCACCTCGCCCTTGCCGGGCACGGCGGGGATGCGGGGCAGGATGTCGTCCCGGTGCACGACCCGGGCGCCCGCCGCGGCGGCCACCTCGGAGGTGCGGTCGGTGGACCCCGAGTCGACGACGACGATCTCGTCGACGAGCGGGACCTGCTGCATGAGGTCGTGACGGATGATCGCGACGATCTCGCCGACCGTCGCTTCCTCGTTGAGCGCGGGCAGCACGACGGACACCGACTGGCCCGTGCGGTGCTTCGCGGCCAGGATCTTGTGGAGCGGCCGGTCGGTCATGGACCAGGAGCGGGTGCTCAGCCAGTGCTCGACTTCCTTCAGCACGTTGCGCGGCTCCTCTGCGTTCTCTCGGCGAGAGGTGATCACACAGAGTGTGTGATCCATCTCGCGGTTCGGACGGCTCACTCAACTGTCCTGGCCTTCGGTTACAGTCTTGAACAACGCTGATGACCATCGCATGTCGGGGGCCGTCAACGCTCACGCAAGTGACACAACCGCATACACAACTGAACACCGCTCATCCAGAGGGGCAGAGGGATACGGCCCGATGAAGCCCCGGCAACCCTCCAGCCGGTCTTGTCACGTTGACGTGGTGAGGCTCCCGGCTCGGGAAGGTGCCAAATCCGTCTCACGGCGAGATGCGTCGTGAGGAAGATGAGGAGAAAGGGCCTCCCCTCCATGGCTGCGCAGACTGTCGCAAGCACCACGAACTCCGCGAACACCGCCAACTCCGTAGACCTCGGCCCCGCCGCCGCGCTCTCGTGCCGCGAGTGCGGCCACCGCGTCCCGCTCGGTCCGGTCTTCGCCTGCGAGGAGTGTTTCGGCCCGCTGGAGATCGCCTACGACTTCTCGGCCTACGACACCGAAGAGCTCCGCAAGCGCATCGAAGCGGGCCCCGCGAACATCTGGCGTTACGCGCCCCTGCTGCCCGTCCCCGCCGACGTGGCCGACAAGCCGAACATCAACCCCGGCTGGACCAAGCTCGTCCAGGCCGACAACCTCGCCCGCGAACTGGGCGTCGACGCGGGCAAGCTGTTCGTCAAGGACGACTCCGGCAACCCGACGCACTCCTTCAAGGACCGCGTCGTGGCGCAGGCCATCGAAGCGGCCCGCGCGTTCGACTTCACCACCCTCTCCTGCTCCTCCACCGGCAACCTCGCGGGCGCCGTCGGCGCCGCCGCCGCGCGGGCCGGCTTCCGCTCCTGCGTGTTCATCCCGCACGACCTGGAGCAGGGCAAGGTCGTCATGGCCGCGATCTACGGCGGCGAGCTCGTCGGCATCGAGGGCAACTACGACGACGTGAACCGTTTCTGCTCCGAGCTGATCGGCGACCCGGCGGGCGAGGGCTGGGGGTTCGTCAACGTCAACCTCCGGCCGTACTACGCGGAGGGCTCCAAGACCCTCGCGTACGAGATCTGCGAGCAGCTGGGGTGGAAGCTTCCGGACCAGCTCGTGGTGCCCATCGCCTCCGGGTCGCAGCTCACGAAGATCGACAAGGGCTTGCAGGAGCTGATCAAGCTCGGGCTCGTCGAGGACAAGCCGTACAAGATCTTCGGCGCGCAGGCGGAAGGGTGTTCGCCGGTTTCCGTCGCCTACAAGGCGGGGCATGACGTCGTACGGCCGCAGAAGCCGAACACGATCGCGAAGTCGCTGGCGATCGGGAACCCGGCGGACGGGCCGTATGTCCTGGACATTGCCCGGCGTACGGGTGGGGCGGTCGAGGACGTCAACGACGAGCAGGTTGTTGACGCGATCAAGTTGCTGGCTCGGACCGAGGGGATCTTTGCGGAGACCGCGGGTGGGGTGACCGTTGGTGTGGCGAAGAAGCTGATCGAGAACGGGCTGCTGGATCCGACGCTGGTCACTGTCGTGCTGAACACCGGGGACGGTCTGAAGACGTTGGATGCGGTGGCCGGTACCGGGCTCACCGCGACGATCCGGCCGAGTCTTGAGTCGTTCAGGGAAGCCGGGCTTGCGTCGTAGCGTCGTTTTTTGGCTGCGGGCCCGTGGGGGCTGGTCGCGCAGTTCCCCGCGCCCCTAGGGCAATCATCTGACCGGAGGTTTCATCGTGAGCGTTAGTGTCCGCATCCCTACCATTCTCCGCACCTACACCGGCGGGCAGGCTGAAGTTACCGCCGAAGGTGCCACCCTCGCCGAGGTCATCACCGACCTTGAGAAGAACCACGCCGGGATCTCCGCCCGCGTCCTGGACGATCAGGGCAAGCTGCGGCGGTTCGTCAACGTGTACGTGAACGATGACGACGTGCGGTTCGAGCAGGGGCTGGAGACGGCCACTCCGGACGGGGCCGGGGTGTCGATCATTCCGGCCGTCGCCGGCGGCTGATAATTACCCTCGGTAACGCCGATTACCAAGAGTTCATCGAATTGCCCCCTCCGTGAGAGAAGCGGAGGGGGCAATTCTGCATGGTTGAGCGGGGTACAGTTGGGGAACGCGCTCCACTCCGCATGCCGGACGCATATGAGTACCGGCTCCGCGTGCGATGAGAAGCAGCCAAAGTGTGCATTCCTTTTGCGCGTTATGTTCCCTTTATGGGGCCCGACTTGCCCTGAAGTCGGACGAATTCTCCGTATATTCCCGACCGGTCCTGCCCGGAATTCTCGTCGGATTGACCTGTTGCAGACGGCAGTTGGACGGATACATTCGGCCGCGGTCGACGCGTTCCGGCGCACGCCCCCAATCCTGTGGGGGGTGAGGTCTGACCCGGATCCGCGAAGTGCGGGTCCGTGCAAGGGCCAGTAATAGGGGAGTTAGGCATGGCTCAGGGCACCGTCAAATGGTTCAACGCGGAGAAGGGGTACGGCTTCATCGCGGTCGACGGTGGTGCGGATGTTTTCGTCCACTACAGCGCGATTCAGATGGACGGCTACCGCACCCTGGAAGAGGGTCAGCGGGTCGATTTCGAGATCTCGCAGGGTCAGAAGGGGCCGCAGGCGGACATGGTCCGGCTCGCGACCGGCTGAAGCACGCGCCGACGAACAGCAGCGACGTTCTTCGTTCCTCACCGAAGGGCTCGTACTCCTGGGGGGTCACCTCCTGGGGTACGGGCCCTTCGGCATGCCCGGAGCGGCGGCCGGGGTGGGGGCCGTCAAGAGGGCCGGGGTGGGTGCCAGAACCTGGGAGCCGCTTGCACTCGACCATGCCGAGTGCTAATCATTGGCGTTAGCACTCTGAAGGTGAGAGTGATAACGAAGGATCGGGTCGGTGAGGCCCGCAGGCCAGGTGGCGCAAGGAGCCACGGGGCAGGCGAGCCGTCCGTCGCGGGCGCCAGCGCGGTCCGGAGCAATCCACCCCAGTCCGGGAGGACCACTTCACATGGCCAAGATCATCGCGTTCGACGAGGAGGCGCGGCGAGGCCTTGAGCGCGGCATGAACCAGCTCGCCGACGCCGTCAAGGTCACCCTCGGCCCCAAGGGCCGCAACGTCGTCCTTGAGAAGAAGTGGGGCGCCCCCACGATCACCAACGATGGTGTCTCCATCGCCAAGGAGATCGAGCTGGAGGACCCGTACGAGAAGATCGGCGCCGAGCTGGTCAAGGAAGTCGCCAAGAAGACGGACGACGTCGCCGGCGACGGTACGACCACCGCGACCGTGCTCGCCCAGGCCCTTGTCAAGGAAGGCCTGCGCAACGTAGCCGCGGGCGCCAACCCGATGGCCCTCAAGCGCGGTATCGAGAAGGCCGTCGAGGCCGTCTCCGGTGCCCTCCTTGAGCAGGCCAAGGACGTGGAGACCAAGGAGCAGATCGCTTCTACGGCCTCCATCTCCGCCGCCGACACCCAGATCGGCGAGCTCATCGCCGAGGCGATGGACAAGGTCGGCAAGGAAGGCGTCATCACCGTCGAGGAGTCCCAGACCTTCGGTCTGGAGCTGGAGCTCACCGAGGGTATGCGCTTCGACAAGGGCTACATCTCGGCGTACTTCGCCACCGACATGGAGCGTATGGAGGCCGTCCTCGACGACCCGTACATCCTGATCGCCAACTCGAAGATCGCCAACGTCAAGGACCTGCTCCCGCTCCTGGAGAAGGTCATGCAGTCGGGCAAGCCGCTGCTGATCATCGCCGAGGACGTCGAGGGCGAGGCCCTGTCCACGCTGGTCGTCAACAAGATCCGCGGCACCTTCAAGTCCGTCGCCGTCAAGGCTCCGGGCTTCGGTGACCGTCGCAAGGCCATGCTCGGCGACATCGCCATCCTCACGGGCGGCGAGGTCATCTCCGAGGAGGTCGGCCTCAAGCTGGAGAACGCGACCGTGGATCTCCTCGGCCGCGCCCGCAAGGTCGTCATCACCAAGGACGAGACGACGATCGTCGACGGCTCGGGCTCGGCGGACCAGGTTGCCGGTCGCGTCAACCAGATCCGCGCCGAGATCGAGAACAGCGACTCGGACTACGACCGCGAGAAGCTCCAGGAGCGCCTCGCCAAGCTCGCCGGCGGCGTCGCCGTCATCAAGGCGGGCGCGGCCACCGAGGTCGAGCTCAAGGAGCGCAAGCACCGCATCGAGGACGCCGTTCGCAACGCGAAGGCGGCCGTCGAGGAGGGCATCGTCGCCGGTGGCGGCGTCGCGCTCATCCAGGCGGGCCACGTCTTCGAGAAGCTCGAGCTCGAAGGTGACGAGGCCACGGGTGCCGCGATCGTGAAGCTGGCCCTGGAGGCCCCGCTGAAGCAGATCGCCGTCAACGGTGGTCTCGAAGGCGGAGTCGTCGTCGAGAAGGTCCGCAACCTGCCCATCGGTCACGGCCTCAACGCCGCGTCCGGTGAGTACGTGGACATGATCGCCGAGGGCATCATCGACCCGGCGAAGGTCACGCGCTCTGCCCTGCAGAACGCCGCGTCCATCGCCGCGCTCTTCCTCACCACCGAGGCCGTCATCGCCGACAAGCCCGAGAAGGCCGGTGCCGGCGCGGGCGCCGGTGGCGGCATGCCGGGCGGTGACATGGACTTCTGATCGACCTCTGGTTGATCAACGGTCTTACCGAGGGCGGCACTTCCTGTTCCGGCAGGGGGTGCCGCCCTCGGGCGTTTCCGGGGTCTGCGTGTCCGGGATCACAGGCCGAGGTGCCGGGCGGTCGGAATGAGGGGCTTGGCCGGGTGGTTGTTGTTGACGCATGATCGATGCATACGCACATACCGTCCGGTACCCGAGGAGCCCCCACACGTGTCTACGACCGCCCCCGCATCCCGAGCGGCCGAAGTCCTCGCCCGCCCGATCACCCTCAACGGCCTGACCGTCCCGAACCGGATCGTCATGGCGCCGATGACCCGGCAGTTCTCGCCGGGTGGCATCCCCGGTGAGGACGTGGTGTCGTACTACGCCCGCCGGGCCGCCGCAGGTGTCGGTCTCATCGTCACCGAGGGGACCTACGTCGGTCATGAGTCGGCCGGGCAGAGTGACGACATCCCGCGCTTCCACGGCGCGGAGCAGCTCGCGGGCTGGGCGAAGGTCGCCGAGGGCGTGCACGCGGCGGGCGGGACGATCGTGCCGCAGCTGTGGCACATCGGCATGGTCCGCGAGCAGGGCCAGCCGCCGTACGCGGACGCCCCCGCGGTCGGCCCGTCCGGGCTGCGCATCGGCAGCGACGAGGTCACCGGCAAGGCGATGACGCAGCGGGACCTGGACGACGTCATCGGCGCGTTCGCCGAGGCGGCGGCCGCGGCCGAGCGGATCGGCTTCGACGGCGTCGAACTCCACGGCGCGCACGGCTACCTCCTCGACCAGTTCCTGTACGCGGGCACCAACCGCCGTACGGACTCCTACGGCGGTGACGCGGTCGCCCGTACGAAGTTCGCGGCGGAGATCGTGGCGGCGGTCCGCGAGACCGTGTCCCCCGAGTTCCCGATCATCTTCCGTTACTCGCAGTGGAAGCAGGACGTCTACGGCGCCCGTCTCGCCGAGACCCCGGAGGAGCTGGAGTCGATCCTGACCCCGCTCGCGGCGGCGGGAGTTGACGTCTTCCACGCGTCCACCCGGCGTTACTGGCTCCCCGAGTTCGAGGAGACCGGCTCCGACCTCAACCTCGCCGGCTGGACCAAGAAGCTCACCGGCAAGCAGACCATCACGGTCGGCTCGGTCGGCCTCGACGGCGACTTCCTCAAGGGGTTCCGGGGTGAGGGCGCGCCGGTCAAGGGCATCGACGACCTCCTCGACAGCCTGGAGCGGGACGAGTTCGACATGGTGGCTGTGGGGCGGGCGCTGCTCCAGGACCCGGAGTGGGCGGCGAAGGTGCTTGCCGGGCGGGTGGAGGAGCTGGCTCCTTATGACGCGGCGGCGCTGCGCTCGCTGAGCTGACCTTTGGGTGCGGGTCGGTGGGGGTGACCGTCCCTGGGGGCTGCGCCCCCAGACCCCCATCGGCCCTGAAGGGGCCTCGTCCTCAAACGCCGGACGGGCTGAATTTTGCCGGCCTGCGCTGGAAGGTGACGGGCGGGCTGGTACCGGCCTGCGCTGGAAATTGACGGGCGGGCCGGATGGCGTCGGCCTGTGTTTCGAGTTGTGGGCCGGGGTCTCGAGCCCTGTCCCCTGTCCGCCGACCCCAACTCCGGCTAGCGTTCGCGCACATGAGGATCCTGCACCTGTCCGACGCCCACCTGGAGCGCACCGACGCCCCCAACCGGCACGGGTTCAGCGCGACGGACTCCCTGCGGCTGATGCTTGCCGAGTTGCGGCATCAGCGTGGGGTGGACGCGATCGTCGTCACCGGGGATCTCGCCAATGACGGGGCGGTGGAGGCGTACGCGGCCGTGCGGGAGTTGGTGGGTGGGTTCGCGCGGTCGGTGGGTGGGGTGCCGGTTTTCTATACGACCGGGAACCATGACGAGCGGGAGGCGTTCGGGAAGGTGCTCGGGAGCGGGCACCTGGCCGCCGACGGCACGGATCGGGTCGTGTCCGCCGTGTTTCCCGCGGAGTTCGGGTGCGCGGCCGTGAGTGACGTGGGCGGGTACCGGTTCATCACGCTCGACTCGCTGGTGCCGGGGAAGGTGTACGGGCGGCTGAGCGGGGCCCAACTGGACTGGCTGAAGGAGGAGTTGAGCACGCCGTTCGGGAACGGGACCGTCCTCGCCTTCCATCATCCGCCGATCGCCCTCGACGTACCGACCCAACAGGCCTTCGGGCTGCGGAATCCCGGGGAGCTGGCGGACGCGATCCGGGGGAGTGACGTACGGGTCGTCCTCACCGGGCACTTCCACGTCCAGCTCTTCGGCTTTCTGGAGGCGACGCCGGTGTGGGTCACGCCCGGTGTCGTCAACCGGATCGACCTGACCACCGCGCCCGGTACGGAGCGGGCGGTGCGGGGGGCTTCCGCCTCGCGGGTCGAACTGGGCGGAGAGAGCGGGCCGTTGTTCCACACCTTCCACGCGAGGGATCCTCGGGCGCACGAGACCGTGTACCAACTGGACGCGGAGCAGACCCGGTTGGTCGTAGAAAGAGAACGGGAGCGGGAACAGGCCGACGGCTAGCGGGACTTGAACCACGCGACCGAGACGATCAGGGCCGCGCCGAGCACCGCGCCCGCGAACTCACCGGCCGCGTGGAAGGCCAGGTCGGAGCGGTCGGTCACGGCCCAGTCCCGGCCGGCGTAGAGCCGTATGCCCGTCACCTGTTCCTCGGCGTACTCGAAGCCCAGACCCGCTATCTCCCCGCGCCCGCGCTGTCCGCCGGGCAGGCCCCAGGCGCCCGTGCACCGGTCGTTCGACTCGCAGTGGACGTACCCTTCCGTGATCGTCCAGTCGCCGTCGACGAACCGGTGGACGTTCCGCGCGGCGAACCACAACGGCAGCGCGAGCGCGCACAGGCACACGGCCAGCACCGCCCGCTGCCACCACCTGAGCCCGCTCACCACATCGGCACTCCAAGCCAACGGGCCCACGTCAGAGGTTCCCCAGCGGCTCGATGTCCACGTGCACCGGCGTGCCCCACACCCGCAGCACCTCGTAGTCCGTGAACTCGTGGACGAGGCGGTACGCCATCGCCGGACGGGAGCCCCGGCGCGCGGCGTTGATGTACAGCTCGGCCTCGTGGCGGTCGCGGCGCGGGGTGCCGCAGAGCTGCCAGGCCTGGCCGTTCCACAGTTCGGGGAGCCAGCGCTGCTGGGCCTGCGGGCGGTCCTCGCGGACGCCGTAGCGGGAGGGTGTGGTGTCGGTGGGCCGGGGGGCGGCCGGGCCGTTGAACTCGGAGCGGCGGGCCGACCGGCGGCGGGTCTCGCAGAGGAGGCAGAGGTCGGGGGCGCTCTCGTCGACCGGGCCGTTCGGGTGCTCCGGGCAACGGGTGGTCGGCGCGGCGCCGCTGACGCTGTCGTCCAGCAGGTCCAGGGCGCGCTTGAGATCGGCCTTGACCTCGTGGAGCTTGCCGTCGGGGGTGTCGGACGTGAGCGCCTCGCCGTGCTCGCCGAGGAGACGGAGGGCGCGGCCTAGGGCGGTCTGCTGGGCGTGGTTCATGGTTCTTTCGACCATAGTCGAGCGCGCCGCGGTCCGGTGGTCCTGGTGGGGGTCAGGTGGCCGGGTGTGCCTCCGGTGCCCGGAGCCGGTGGGCGAGGTGGCCGAGCAGGACGGCGTTGGCCAGCCCGCACAGGGCCGTGGCGGCGGCGAAGGCCAGCGGGTTCGACGTCGGCAGGAGGAAGGCGAGGAAGCCGGCCGGTGCCGTGGCCATCAGCGGCCAGATCGCGGCGAATGCCGGGTCCGTCAGGACGTGGTCGGCGCAGAGGAAGAACACCAGCGAGGTCGCGACCACGGCGAGGTAGGCCCGCGCGGGCCAGTTGTCCACGGCGGGGGCGAGCAGGGTGCGCAGGCGGGCGCGGGTGCGGGCGTAGGGGCGGGCGCCGGCGCGGGTGGGAGGTGCCGTGGTGGTCGTCGGCGTGGATCTCTTCGCGAGGGCGCCGAGTACGGCGGCGTTCACGAGGGCGCAGAGCAGGAGCCATACCGTCCACGAGCCGAACGCCAGCGCCTGGAGCGGCCCCTCGGTGCCGGGGCCGAAGGGCAGGACCACGCTCAGGAGGGAGAGCGGCGCCGTGAGGACCAACGGGCCTGCGGCGACGGGGCTTTCCGGGGCGACGAACATCGCCGCGACGGAGACGCCCACGACGGTCAGGTAGGTCCGCGCCGGCCAGTTGTCCGTGGCGAGGGCGAGGAGTCGGCGCGGGCGGGAGGTCTGCGGCATCGAGGAGTCGTCCTTCGCGTCGGTCGGACCGGGTCGGTGATGACAACGGTGGACCGGGGGGCGCGTCCGGACATGAGTACCGGTACTCAGCAGCGGGGGAGAAGGGGCTCACCTCTCGCACGGCTCGTTCAACCGGCCGAACCGTGAGGCGCGCCTGCCCCGAGCTCACCTGCCCGAGCTCACCCGCCCCGAGCTCGCCGGCCGTGGTCGACTGGGCCCATGGCCGTGATCCCGTCCCGAGTCCTCCGCGCCCTGGAGGCCTTCAACTCCGCCCACCCCTGGAGCCACAACGCCCACTACCACCCTTGGCTGCTACGGCAGTTGCCCCGCGGGTTCGGGCGAGCCCTGGACGTGGGTTGTGGGAGCGGTGACCTGGTGCGGCTGCTGGCCGCGAGGAGCGCGGGTGGTGTGGAGGGGGTCGACTCCGATCCCGAAATCATCGCCAGGGCAAGGGAGTTGACCCCACCCGGCGTCCCCGCGGCCTTCGCCGTCGCCGACGCCCGGGCCGGAATCCCCGCCGGCCCCTACGACGTCATCACCTGCGTCGCCGCCCTCCACCACCTCCCGCTCACCGAGACGCTCACCCGCTTCCGCACCCAACTCGCCCCGGGCGGAACCCTCGTGGTCGTCGGCTGCGCCCGCGAGGCCGGCTTCGTCGACCATCTCCTCGCCGCCCTCTCGATCCCCCTGAACCTCGCCATGGGCCTGCTCAAGAACCGGGGCCGTAGAGCCGAGTCCCGCCCGGTGTCCATGACCGCCGTCACCCGGGCGCCGGAGCTGACCTTCGCGGAGGTGCGCCGGGAAACCATGCGTGTCCTGCCGGGTGTGCGGACGCGGCGGCGGTTGTTCTGGCGGTACACGCTGGTGTGGCGGGGGCGCCCCGGCCGGTGAGGGAGGGCCGGCCCCCGTTGGTCAGGAGCCGGACCCCGAGGCTCTGTCGGTTACTGCAGATGCCAGCGGTCGTACAGGTCGGTGGGGTCGCAGGACGTGGTCTGGATGGTGGTGCCGTTGGCGACGCTGGGCGTGGTCATGCAGTACCCGCTCGACGCGTTCTGCCAGACGTCGTACCAACCCGAGGGCGGGCCAAGGGGGTTGTCCGCGAAGAAGACGCGCCACTGCTGGTTGGTCGCGGCCGCGTTGCAGAATCCCATGATGACCGTGCCCGGCCCGGAGGAGGGCGCGGTGATGCACAGGCCCGTGTTCTGGTTGGTGAAGGTGACCAGGTCGGACTGGGTGCTGAAACCTTCGAGCCACTTCTGCTGGATGTTGCCGCTGCACGAATACATCTGGATCTTGGCGGCGTTCTCGGTGGCGTTGTCGAGACAGTGAGTGGAGTTCCAGATGTTGATCGGGGTGAAGCCCACGGCCTGTGCGGGTGATCCGCCCGCCCAGGCCAGGGCCAGTACTGCCAGCATCGCGGTGACGAGCGCGGCCAGTCTGCGTCGTGTGGACATGGTTCTTCTCCGTCCCTCGTGCGTGGTGATTCCGGTTTCCCGTGCGTGCCGGGAAGCCTTGTGGCCCCGGTAAGCGGTTGTCGTGCGCTG
Organism: Streptomyces sp. NPDC050528; assembly: GCF_044457795.1. Lineage (NCBI taxonomy): Bacteria > Bacillati > Actinomycetota > Actinomycetes > Kitasatosporales > Streptomycetaceae > Streptomyces > Streptomyces sp. NPDC050528. Next base: position 497,596 of record NZ_JBITHH010000005.1, on the reverse strand, counting down.
TTCCGCTCAACGGAACGGACATGAACACGCCAAAGTTGCGGACGGTTTTGCGGGCGATTGACGGGGTTTGCAGAGGCGATGTACAGGTCGGCCGGTTGGCCGGTTCGCCGCACTGTCACCGGGGACTCACAGGAACCCTTCAGGAACGGTTGCTGCACTGCCGTCTGCTGTCCGAACGAGCCGCGAACACACGCCACGGCACACCGAACGCACCACGACAGGAGACCGCAGTGAAACGCAGAACAGTCGTCATGGGGATCGGTGCGGCCGCCGCCGCGATACCCGCGGTCGGGTTAACCGGAACCGGCACCGCGCGCGCCGCCACCCCCAACTCCGTTGCCGCCGCGGCCGATTCGCTCGTCTTCGACCCCACGGCCTACACCGAGTTGACCATCGACATCACCGACACGGCCGGCACCACGCACACCGTCGTCTACCACTTCTACAAGGTCGCCTCCTACGTGGCGAACCCGGTCGACGCGACCTACCAGTCCCTCAACGTCAGCGTCCCGGTCACCATCGACGGTACGGCCGTGGACACGACCGACGCCCCGATCCTGTTCGCCAACTCCATCGGCGGCTACATGCCGTCCTCCGTGGCGGACGCCACCGGCATCGGCAGCGGGATGGGCGGAGGGCCGGGCGGCCCCGGCGGCCCGCCGCCCGCCGTCGACGCGACCCCCGCAGGCCGGCAGCAACTCGCCCTCGCCGCAGGCTTCGTGGTCGTCGAACCGGGCGCACGCGGCCGGTCCCTGGTCGACGCCGACGGGGTGCTGTACGGCACCGCTCCCGCCGCCATCGTCGACCTCAAGGCCGCCGTACGGTATGTGAAGTTCAACAAGGGCCGTATCCCCGGCAACGTCGAACGCATCGTCTCCGCGGGCACCAGTGCGGGTGGCGCGCTGTCCGCCCTCCTCGGCGCGTCCGGCGACAGTCCGGTCTACGGCCCCTACCTCGCGGCCCTCGGTGCGGCCGACGCCTCCGACGCGATCCACGCCACCGGTGCCTGGTGCCCGATCACCGACCTGGAGCACGCCGACATGGCGTACGAGTGGAACTGGGGCGCCAACGCGCTGAGTTCGGGCTCGCTCGTCGACCGGACGGTGTCGAAGGACCTCAGTACCGCCTACGGCTCCTACCTCGCGTCGCTGCGGCTCTCGGCCCGCGACTTCGGTCCGCTGACCGACCGCAACCTCGACGCGTACCTGGTGAGGACGCACCTGGAACCGTCCGCCACGAAGTACCTCGCGGCCCTGTCCGACGCCGACCGTACGACGTATCTCGCCGCGAACACCTTCATCACCTGGGACGGGAGCAAGGCCACCTTCACCTGGGCCGACTTCCTGGTCCACGTCGGCGCGCGCAAGAAGGACGCCCCGGCGTTCGACGCGTTCGACCTGTCCGCCGGTGAGAACAACGAGTTCGGCGCGGGGACCGTGGCCAACCGGCACTTCACGCTCTACAGCCTCCGGCACGAGGAGGGCCCGAGCGCCCGCCTCGACGCCGACATCCCCGAGAAGCTGCACCTGATGAACCCGATGTTCTTCCTCGCCGACAACGTCAACGGCCGCCGCTCCAAGCACTGGTGGATCCGCCTCGGCACGAAGGACAGCGACACCGCCCTCACCGTCGCGAGCAACCTCGGGGCCCGCCTGACGAACCTCGGCGACGACGTCGACACCTCGTACTACTGGGACGCCGGGCACGGCGCGGACGAGGACCCGGGCGACTTCGTCACGTGGATCGCCGCGGTCTCCGGCCATCCGGGGGGCCAGGCCAAGAAGTAGGCCGACCGGTTCCCTTGCCGTCGGGCCTCCGCCGCCGCGGGCCCGACAATACTGCTGATACGCCGCTCATCCGCCGGTGAGCGCGGGCGCCAGCTCCCGCCACGGCTCGGCCGGCACCTCGAACGGCGACTCCATCAGGACCTGTAGCGCGTGGGGTGGGGCCGGGTGGCTGAACTCGACCCGGGTGAGGGCGATCCGGCGCCGGATCAGCCGGCCCGCGAAACGGTGGGCGACGACGGTGGCGGACTCGGCGAGGTAGTGGTCGAGGTCGTCGAAGCCGGAGAGGTCGAAGACGAGCGCCGCCGCCTACTGCCCAATTCGCCTGCCCCCTCCTCCAGTTGGAAGCGGGAACCGCCGGGGAAGAGGCCGTAGAAGGTGCTGCTGCGGTTGATCGCGGTGCGGAGGTCGGGGCTGCAGTGCACCACCGCGTGACACATCATCGCGAAGGTGCCCACCTTGAGGGGGTGCGGCCCGAGGCCCTGCAACTCGTCGTCGAGGGCCTGCCAGACGGCCTGGGTGAGCCGGGCGAACTGCTGCGGCGAGACCCGGGCGAGCGGGACGTCGAGCAACTCCGTTGGAATGGACGCCACTTCGAGGAGCGAGGCGATGTCCACGCCGTGCCGCCGGGCTCCGCGCAGGGCGGCCCGTACGTGGTGGATGGCGACCGAGCGGGTGGGCGCGCCGTACGCCTCGCTCTCCAGAGGTGCGGACATGGCCGCCGATCGTACGGGACACGGAGGTCTGGGCGCGCGAGGGGATCGTAGGAAAGGACGTCTGGCGGCTCGCGGGCGCGGAACCTGCTCTGCCCGTGGGCCGATCCCGCCTACGGCGGTCTGGGGCTGGCCGATCTGCGGTACGAGCAGATCGCGATCGAGGAGCTGGCGGACGCGGGGGAGTCGGGGTTCGCGGTGCCGTTGCACTCGGGCGTCGTCACCCCCTACCTGGCCGCTTTCGGCACCGAGGACCAGAAGATCCGGCATCTCACCCGCGCGGTCTCCGGCGAGGCGCTGGTCGCCATCGCGATCACCGAGCCCGGGACCGGTTCGGACGTGGCCGCCCTTCGTACGCACGCGGTGCGCTCCCCGGGCGGGGACGGGTGGCTGCTCAACGGGCCAAGACGTTCATCTCCAGTGGCCTCAACGCCGACCTCGTCATCGTCGCCGCTCGCACCGGAGAGGGGCATGCGATCGGGCTGTTCCTGGTGGCCGCCGACGCGCCCGGCTTCACCCGGGGCCCCAAGCTCGACAAGCTCGGGCTGCGGACCTGGGACACCGCCGAGTTGTTCTTCGACGACGTCCATGTCCCGGACGCCGATGTGTTGGGCGGCCCGGGTCAGTTCCGCGCAGGCCTTCGTCGACGCCTGCGTCCTCGCCCACAACCAGGGCGCCCTCACCGCCGACCAGGCGGCCGAGGCGAAGCTCGTCGCCACGGAGTTGCAGGGCCAGGTGGTCGATGACTGCATGCAGATGTTCGGCGGCTCCGGCTATCTGTGGGAGTCGCCGATCTGCCGCCGGTACGCCGACGCGCGGGTCCAGCGGATCTGCGGCGGGACGTCCGAGATCATGAAGGAGGTCATCAGCCGCGCGATGCATCGGTGACCAACTCACCTCTGTCCCGGGCGACTTGGTCCCGGTCCCGGTGGGGGAAGCCGAAGGCGTAGGTCGCCAGGAAGCCGACCAGGTAACCGGTGAGCAGGCCTCCCGCGTAGATCGCCGCGGTCAGGAGCAGGGAGCGGTTCCCCGCCAGCAACGGGAACAGCGCCCACCCCGACGGCCCGATCGCCGTCGCCCCCACCTTGTCGCCCAGCATCGCGAAGAACCCGACGAACGCCCCGCCCGCCGCCCCGCCCGCACAGGCGGTCAGGAACGGTCGGCCGAGGGGGAGCGAGACGCCGTAGATGAGCGGTTCGCCGACCCCCAACAACCCTGCGGGGAGCGCCGACTTGATGGTCGTGCGGATCGAAGTGTCGTGGCGCAGGCGGAAGTAGACGGCGACGGCCGCGCCGACCTGGCCCGCGCCCGCCATCGCCAGGATGGGCAACAGGACGGTGTAGCCCTGCTGTTCGATGAGGGTGGTGTGGATGGGGATGAGGGCCTGGTGCAGGCCGAGCATCACCAGGGGGAGGAAGAGGCCGCCGAGGATCAGGCCCGCGAAGGGGCCGGTGGTGGAGAGGAGCCAGTTCGCGGCGGTGCCGATCGCGGTGGAGATCTCGCCGGCCGCGTACATGAGGCCGTAGAGCGTCGCGAGGCCTGCGATCAGGACGGTCAGGGTGGGGGTGAGCAGGACGTCGAGGGTCGCGGGGACCCAGGTGCGGCACCACTTTTCGACGTACGTGCCGAGGACCGCGGCGGCGAGTGCGCCGAGCACGCCGCCCTGGCCGGGGGAGAGGGCGATCCCGAAGGCGGTCACTTTGGCGACCCCGGGATACACCACGACCGCCGCCACCGCTCCGCCCAGCACCGGTGTCCCACCGAACTCCTGTGCCGTGTTGTAACCGACGAAGACCGCGATGAGGGTGAGAAACGCGGAGGGGATGACGGCGAGGGTGCCCGTGAGTCCCGGGAGCCAACCCATGGTGATCAGCAGCCCGTTGAGGCCTGCCAGGACTCCGCAGCCGATGAGGGCGGGGATGAGGGGGACGAAGATGTTGGCGATGCGGCGGAGGAGGAGCTTGCCGGGGGTGGAGTTGCGGGTGCGCTGTGCTTCCTTCAACTCGGCCCCGCGAGCGGCCAGTTCGCCAGCGCTGCCCACCAACTTCTCGAATTCCGGGGTCACTTTGGCCACCACCCCCGGCCCCAGCACGATCTGATACGTGTCGTCGTCCACCACCCCGAGCACGCCGGGCAGCGCCCGCAGCGCCTCCTCGTCCACCAGCGAACGGTCGGCCAGGCCGAGCCGGAGGCGGGTCATGCAGTGGGCGACGGAGGTGACGTTCGCGGGGCCGCCGACGAGGGGGAGGAGGGCGGCGGCGGTGGCGGTGGGCGAGGGCGAGGTGTTCACCCTCCGAGCGTGCTGGTCAGTCGGCCGCCGCGGTCAGCGCCGCGCGCAGTCGGCCGCCGGACTCCTCCAGAAGGCGGGCGGCCGTCGGGCCGTCGACCCCGGCGAGGATCACGAGGATCGCGTTCTTCACCTCGCCGTCGGTGGCGGCGAGGGCGCGTTCGATCTCCTTGTCGTCCGCGCCGGTCGCCAGCGCGACGATGCGCCGGGAACGGGCGCGCAGCTTCTCGTTCGACGCGCGTACGTCGACCATGAGGTTTCCGTACGTCTTCCCCAGCCGGATCATCGTGATCGTCGACAGCATGTTGAGCACCAGCTTCTGTGCCGTGCCCGCCTTCAACCTCGTTGATCCGGTGAGGAGTTCGGGGCCTACGACGACTTCGATGCCGTGCGCTGCCGCGGCGGCGAGGGCGCTGTGCTCGTTGCAGGACAGGCCGATGGTCAAGGCGCCCTTGCTGCGGGCGTGTTCTACGGCTGCGATCGCGTAGGGGGTGCGGCCGGAGGCGGAGATGCCGACCACTGTGTCGTTGGCGGTGAGCGCGAGCGCGTCGAGGTCCGCTTCCGCCAACTCCCTTGAGTCTTCGGCGCCTTCGATCGACGTGACGAGGGCGTCCGGGCCGCCGGCGATCAGGCCGACTACCTGGGTCGGGTCCGTGTTGAAGGTCGGTGGGCATTCGGATGCGTCCAGTACGCCCAGCCGTCCGGCGGTTCCCGCGCCCATGTAGATGAGCCTTCCGCCGCGTCCCATCCGGTCGGCTACGGCGTCGATCGCGGCGGAGATTTCGGGGAGGCGGTGGGCTACCGCTGCGGCGACCGTGGCGTCCTCGGTGTTCATGAGGCGGGCGATGTCGGGGGTGGGGAGTTGGTCGATGCCGGCGAGTTCTGGGCGGAAGGCTTCTGTGGTGAGTGACTCCAACTCGGTGCGGAGGTCACGGGGGTTGGACGTTGAGGTCATTTGAGAAGCGGCTCTTTCCGTTTGTTCTTTGACCGCGGGCCGGTGGGGGCTGGTCGCGCAGTTCCCCGCGCCCCTAAAAGCCTGGGTCCGCTGGTGTTTTTAGGGGCGCGGGGCTGCGTCTGTCTGCGGCTCCGCCGCGTGGGCGCGCTCAGCCCCCACCGGGCCCGCAGACAACCACGAACCGTCAGCGCCTATGCCTGTGCGCCAGCGCCTCATAAGACGCCGACAACGCGGGCGCAGCCTGCTCATACGTCCGTTGCGCCACCCCGATGAACAAACAGTCCACCACCAGCAACTGACTGGTCCGGGACGACATCGCGGCCGGCCGCAGCTCGCTCTCCCGAGCGGTGGACGTCGTGAGGATGTGATCGGCGTACTGCGTCACCGCCCCGTCGGGCCGCCCGGTGATCGCAACGGTCGTAGCCCCATGCTCAAAGGCCACCCGCAACGGCTCGATGACATCGCCGGTGGAGCCGGAGTGCGTGATCGCTATCGCCACATCCCCCGCCTTCAGCTGCACGGCGTTGGTGACGGCGAGGTGCGGGTCGCTGTGGGCGTGGGCTATGAGGCCTATGCGGAGCAGCTTCTGGGTCAGGTCCTGGGCGACGAGGCCGGACGCGCCGACGCCGTATATGTCGGTACGGCGGGCGGACGCGAGCGCGGTGACGGCCGCGCCGAGCTGGACGGTGTCGAGACCGGCCGCCGTGTCCGCCAGGGTCTGCTGCTCGTCGTAGGCGAGTTTCGCGACGACGTCGGCGATGGGGTCGTCGACGGCGATGTCGGTGGTGAGGGCGGGCGCGCGGCCGGACTGCTGCTGCGCGGCGAGCCCGGCGAGGGCGAGGCGCAGGTCGCGGTAGCCGGGGTAGCCGAGGATGCGGGCGGTACGGACGACCGTGGCCTCGCTGGTGCCGGTGAGTTCGGCGAGGCCGGTGACCGTGAGGGCCGCGCAGCCCGCCGGATCGGCGGCGACGGTCTCGGCGACGCGCTGCATGGAGCGGGTCATGGAGGGGGCGAGGGTGCGCACCTTGGCGGCCAGTGCGGCGGGTGGCGTACTCCCGGAGGCGCTTCCGAAAATTTCCTTCACGTCCTGGGTCACCTTTGAAAGATATTTTCGTGGCGGTGGTCCGGTCAAGAGTGCGCACAATGGGTGCATGGACCCCAGTAGTGATCCCATCAGCCCCCTGGAGCAGGCGCTGCACGCCGCCCGTGCCCTCGTGCTCGCCGACCTGGCCGCGCGCGAGGTCGTCGCGGCGGACGTGGTGTCCATGGTGGAGGAGTCCATCGTGGAGCGGCGGTGGTGGGTGGAGCAGTGGCCGGAGGGCGTGGCGTACGTCGCGGGGCTGGTCGCGCAGGACGTGCAGGACGCGCTGCTGGAGGCGTACGGCCGCTGGCCGCTCTGCCCGGTCTGCGCGGCCGGCGACCCGCACGCCCTGGAGGTCGAACCGGAACTCGGACCCGACCCGCACTGGGTCTGCCACCAGGCGGGCGTGAAGGTCGCGGCCGTGGGAAACCTGGGCTCCTTGTGACCGTGTACATCGACCCACCCACCTGGCCGGGGCACGGACGCCTCTGGTCCCACCTCGTGAGTGACGTCTCGTACGACGAACTCCACCTGTTCGCCGAGGAGTTGGGCGTACCCCGCCGGGCCTTCGAGCGCGATCACTACGACATCCCGTCGCATCGTTACGCGGACGCGGTGGCCGCCGGGGCGGTGGAGGTCAGGAGCCGGGAGGTGGTGCGGTTGCTGACGGAGGCGGGGTTGCGGAGGCCCAAGGGGCGGGAACGGTGAGGGAGTTGGCGGGGGCCGGCCGAACGGGCTTGCTCAGCAGCGCAGTTGATCAGCTCCCGAGTTCGTAGCCGAACTCCTCGTCCTCCTCGCTCACCTTCCTGAACCCGGCCCGCGTGACGACGGCCTGTGACGCGAGGTTGTCCCGTTCGATCGTCGCGAAGACCGTGCGTACGTCGTCGCGGGCCAGCGCCCACTCCGAGAGCGCGCGCAGCGCCTCCGTCGCGTAGCCCTGGCCGCGGGCGCCCGCCGCAAGGTCGTAGCCGACCTCCGCGCGGCCCTCCTCGTCGGGGACGCCGTGGAAGCCCAGGCCGCCGACCGCGCGGCCGTCCTCGCGGCGGACGAGGACGAACACGCCGAACTCCGGGCGGTGGACGCCCGATGCGTAGGCCTTCAGCAGGAAGGTCGCGGCCTCGCGGGTGCCCTCGTACGGGCCGCCCTCGATCCACTCGAACCCGCCGTCGCCACCGGCGACCAGGTCACCGGCGGCCCCGGGGGTGACGCCCTGGAGGGTGAGGCGGTCGGTGTCGTGGACGAGGTTGTTGTTCCACTTCCACTCGGTGACGGGGGCGCGGCCGGGGAGGTCGCCGCGGCCGGTCGCCCAGAGCAGGGTGCGCCACTGGTCGGCGCCGGGGCGGATGTGCGGGAAGATCCGGCCGAGGACGAACTCGGCGAGTTCCGGGGCGGGTTGATAGGTCAGGCCGAGGCCCTCGGCGATGTCGTGCGTGTGCAGCAGTACTTCGGCGGCGCCCATCGCGGCGAAGCCCTCGCGGTTCGCGCTGCGGAACGGGAACGGGTGGAACGCGCGTACCTCGCGGGGTGTGGTGCGAACAGCTGCGGAGAGCAGGGCGCCGGTCGTCCGAATCACGTCCAGGACACCGGAGTTGTCGGTGCCGTCGTCGAGGGTGATGTCGAAGGGGACGTAGGAGTGCTGCGGGCGCCCGGCCAACTGGCCCGCGTACGAGATGAGATCGCTGGCGATGTGCTCGGCGGTGGACCGGCAACTCCACTCCAGCCGCCCGGCCTTCGTCCCGTCCCAGTCCCGGTCCGTCGCCGCCCTCAGTACGGCGAGGCAGCTCGCGACGGCCTCTTCCAGCTGGTGTGCGCCTGTGTTCCCCATGCCGGGGAGCATAGGGGCCCGCGGCCGGGACCTCGTATTGATTAAAGCATTCACCAACGGCACATGACGGTGATTTGATCATTCACTCGGGCTGGCTTGGGGTTGGCCTGCCGGGTGGTACCGACAAATCGCACATAGCGGGTGATCCGTGTGCGTCCTCAATGGCTTCTGAAATGTAACCGACAGGTAGGAATGGAATCCCCTTTGCATTCCTCTCCGTTATTCCAGGGATGGAGAAAGGGGATGCTTGCCGAACTCCTCATTTCCGGGTGATCATTTCGTTGTCGCCGGGCAACCGGGGGCGGAAATGTAAATCACCGAAATCCAGGAGGTTCCCCATGGAGAACACCGTCGCCGCTCAGGACATCACCGTCGAGATCGAAGAGGTCGAGTCCTACGAGCCCATGCTCCTCCAGGGCCCGAACGTCGACTAATTCTGTGCCCGCTCCGGTGGCCCGGGGAATTCGCTTCCCCGGGCCGTCGGAGCCCCAGTCCAGGGGTGACCGTGTCTGTACAAGCGAGTGAGTCCGTACGAGCAAGTGAGTTCATCCGGCTGACGCCCCGACCGGGCGCGGTCGGCCAGTGGATCGCCGACGACCTGCTGACCAGGCGATCCTTCAAACTGGGAGCGCAGGAGGCGGCCGTACTCGTCCTCGCGAGCCGCCCGCTGGAACGGCGGCTGCTGGCCAAGGAGGCCGCCGCCGAACTCGGCGTGCCGCCCGAGCGGGCCGAGGCGGTCGTCGCCGCGATGGAGAAGGCCGGCCTCATCGTCGACGACGAATATCTCGACAGCCCGCGCTACACATGGGGTCGGGAATTGTTCCGCCGGTGGGAGGAAAAGGGCTGGCGTATGGCCGCCGAATATCACCTCGCCGCGCATGATTTCCCCGGGGTTGATTACAGCAAGGGAATTGCGGTCGACCGGGAGCGAATTCACCGGTATCGGGATGAGGAAATAGACGGCGACCGTTTCAAGGAGCCCGCGTCGGCGGAGCGTATTCCGCTGCCCGAACTCTCCCCGGAACTCGCCCCCATGCCCGTAGGCACGGACGCGGGCCGCACCCGCCACCTCGACCGCCCCGAACTCCTCACGATCGCGGCCCTCGCCCTCGGCATCGTGGAGACGACCCGAAGCCGCGCCCCCGGCTCCGCCGACTACCTGACCCGGACCAGCCCCTCCGGCGGCCGCCGCCATCCCACCGAGGGCTATCTCGCCGTCCTCGACGTCGACGGCGTCGAACCCGGCTGGTACCACGTGCACGGCGGCCTGCACGCGCTGGTCAAACTCCCGGTCCCGGCGCCGGACCCGACCTCCGAGGAGTTCCGCCGCGTCTTCCGGGCGAGCACCACCCGCCCCGCCTTCGACGTCCGCTGCCTCCTTGTCCTGACCTCCGTGTTCCGCCGCAACATGTGGCGCTATCGCGAACCCCGCACCTACCGCAGCATCCACATGGACGCCGGCCACATCGCCTCGACGGTGACCCAACTCGCCGAGGGCTTCGGCATCCCGGCCTTCCCCGCCTACGGCGACCTGGAGTCCGGGGTCGAGCGGATGATCGGCGTCGACGGACTGACGGAGGGCCTGATCGCAACGGTGGCCCTCGGCTGATACTCCTCACGCCTCTCACACCTTCGACTCCCTTGCCGTGCGGCCGAGTTGTCCCACGGCGAGTTGACTTCCGCCCCTGACGAAGGACTTGAAAGGAGCAGCCCCATGTCCGATCCGTCCGCTCTCCCGTCCATGCTGCGCATCGGCGGCGGGCTCAGTCCGCGGGACGGTGTGCATGTCCAGGACCTGGCCGGACGCCGTCGCGGGTACGTCGACCGGCGCACCCTGGCCCGTACGATCGCCGGGGGCGCCGCGCCGGACGGCTCCGGCGCCCTCGCCTCCTGGCTGGCCGCCGCCGAGGCCGCGCCCCAACCCGCCGAGGAACTGGTCGAGTTCTGGCACCGGCGGCGCTGGCGTCCCTCCCTCGAATATCACCTCCTCTCCCGCGATCTGCCGTACGCCGACTCGGGCCCCGACGCGGTGGACACCCGCCGCGAGGTGCTGTCCGGTTACGGCGGCGGTGCCCAACTCCCGCCCCGCATACGCCCGGAGGGCCGCCGCGTACCGTTGCCCGACCCGGTGCCGGGTGACAGCGACCGCAGCCTCGGGACCGCCCTGCTGACCCGGCGCTCGGTCCGCAGCTACCTCCCCCGGCCGACGCCGGGCGGCGCCCTCTCCGCCATCCTCCGCACCGGGCTCGCCACGGTCGCCGCCAACCAGCGCCGCACCGGCGAGGACGACCCCTGGGAACTGCTCCGCTCCTTCGGTACCGCCTTCGACTTCTACGTCCTGACGTACAACGTCGACGGCATCGACCCCGGCGCCTGGCACCTCGATCTCGCCCCCGCCGAACCGGAGTTGACCGAGATCCGCCCCGGTGACCTCCGGGGCGCCATGCGGCAGGTGTTCTACGGCTCGCCCTGGCCGCTGACCGCCGCGTTCACGCTGGTCATGGTCGCGGACTTCGAGCAGTACCAGTTCCGGTACCGGCACGAACGCGCCCTGCGCAACCTGTACATCGAGTCCGGGCACCTGGCGCAGCGGCTGTTGCTGCTCGCCGACACGCACGGGCTGGGCACGCTGGTCACCCCGGCGGTGCGGGACGGTCTGATCGAGGACCTGCTCGGCCTCGACCCCGTCCGTCAGGCGACCGTCTACACGCTGACCATGGGTCCCGATCCGCGGCACGGCACCCGGACACGGGTGAAATGAGCGCCGCACCGGACACGGTGGCGCCCGTCTCCCCGGGCGGCGGCGGCCGGCTACGCCAACAAGCCCGCCCGCTGCTGGAGTTGGCGCTGCCCGCCGTCCTCGCGACCACCGTGTCCCGGGCCGGTGACCTCATCAGCCTCGCGCTGACCGGGCACTACAGCTCGACGGCGCTGGCGGGGGTCGCCGGGGCGATCGTCGTCGTAGAACTGGCACTTGGGGTGTTGCTGGCCGGGGTGACGGGTTATCAGGTGCTGTGTGCGCGGTATCTGGGTGCGGGTGAACGGGGCGCTGCGGTACGGGCGTTGCATGCGTCGCTACGACCCGTGGGCGCGCTGGCGTTGCTGGCGGCCTTGGTGTTGGTCTTCGCCGCCCGTCCCCTGGTCGCGCTCACCGTGCACGATCCGGCGGCGGTCGCGGCCGGTGCGGCGTATCTCCGTGCCCGGGCCCTCAGCCTGCCGCTCGCCGTACTCTCCGCCCTCGGCACGATCACCCTCCAGGCGGCGAAACGAACCCGGCTCACCCTCCTCACCAACTGCGTTGCCATGCCCGTCAATCTGCTCATGAGCTGGGCCCTGATCTACGGCGTAGGCCCGTTCCCCGCGCTGGGCGCCGCCGGCAACGGCCTAGGAGTCACCCTCTCCCTGTTCTGCGCGGGCGCCCTCCAGGTGGTCCTACTGCGCCGAGCGGGCCTGTGGGACTGGCTGAGCACCTGGCGCGGAACGTCCTGGGACCGTCAATCAGCGCGCGAGAGCTGGGAGTTGGCGTGGCCGGCGATGGTGTCCATGGCGGTGGACTACCTGGCCTCCTTCGCCTTCTTCGCCGCGATAGGACTCCTGTCACTCACCGAACTGGCCGCCTCCCGTGTGGTGTTCCAGCTGGTCCTCCTGATCTTCATGCTGTCCAACTCGTTCTCGGCGGCGGCGGGTGTGCTCATGTCCCGGGCGGCGGGCGGGGGTTGTCCGGATGCGGTCCGCGTCCACTGGCGCACGAACCGCGTCCTCGTCACGGGTGCCCTGGCTCTTGCGGGGGGCGCGCTGGCGGTGGCCGTGCATCCGCTGCTGGGCCTGTTCACCGACGACCCGGCGCTCGTATCGGCCGGCGTCGGAGCGACCTTGCTGGTAGCCGCGAGCCTGCCCTTCGTCGCGGTGACCGTGAGCAACACGGCCGCGCTGCGCGCCCTGCGGAACACGCGGGCCGACATGGTCGCCAACGCGGTTGCGTCTTGGGCGGTTCAACTTCCGCTGGCCTGGGTGGCGGTGCGGGTTGGGTGGGGGCTGACGGGGGCGTTCGGTGGGGTGTTGGGGTACTGGGTGGTCCGGGCGATGGTCACGGAGTGGGCGGTACGGCGTCTGATGGGGGCGGGTGCGTGAGCGCGCCGATCCGTCGTGTCCGCCCAGGAACTCGGGGGTTCGCGTTCGAGGGGCGACTGCGGGTGCGTTGTGGCTGGTCGCGCAGTTCCCCGCGCCCCTGGGGGGGCTTCTGTTTCGGGGCGGCTGCGGGCAGTCCGTGGTTGCTCGCGCAGTTCCCCGCGCCCCTTCGAAACGCAGGCCCAGTCCCAGGGGCGCGATGAACGACGCACCCGCACCCTTCCGGATACGGAACCCCCACCCCCTAGGGGCGCGGGGAACGGCGCGAGCAACCACGACGCACCCGCACCCTTCCGGATACGGAACCCCCCCCCCCCCCAGGGGCGCGGGGAACGGCGCGAGCAACCACAGCGCACCCGCACCCTCCCCGATACGGAACCCCCACCCCCCCAGGGGCGCGGGGAACTGCGCGACCAGCCACACCCCACCCGCACCCGCCCCAAAACAGAACCCCCCATCACCCCCCAACCCCCCCAACCCCCCGTCCACAAGGAGCACAGGCATGATCACCCCCGCCCTCTCCCCGGACGGCACCTCCGTAGCCCACGTCACCGCCGACGGCACGGTCACGGTGACCGACCCAGCCACCGGCACGGCACGCACCCTGCACACGCTGCCCCCCGGTTCCATCCACGCCCTCCAATGGGCCCCGGACAACGCCCACTTGCTCCTCCTCACCGAGAACACCGGCGGCGAGCGCTTCACCCCCCACGCCCTGCGCGTAGCAGACCGCGCCCTCATCCCCCTCGCCCCCGACAACACCCTCCAGGCCCGCGGAATATGGACCTCCCCCACCCACCCCCACGCCATGGTCACAACCATCCGCCGCCGAGCCGACCACGCCCTCCACCCCTGGTACCTCCCCCTGGACCAAACCACCCCCGCCCGCCAACTCGCCCACTGCGCCCCCGGCACCAGAGACTGGGCCTTCGACCCCCAACTCACCTGCCGCGCAAGCCTCGTCGGCCTCCCCGACGGCACCCTGCGCCTGCTCACCACAACGAACGGCCACGACTGGCACCCCGTCCTCGACCTCCCCCTCGACGACGCCCCGGAGACCCGCCTCCTCGGCATCCACCCGACCACCGGCGAGATCCTGCTGCTCACGGCGTACGAGGCGGACGCCGTCCGGCTGGCCGCCGTAGACCCCCGCACCGCCCGCCCCCGTCCCCGCACCCTCCTCGCCGCACCGCCCCCGTACGACATCACCACCACCCGACTCACCCCGGACGGCACTCCCCGCGCCGCCCTCCACCACGCGGCCCGCCGCCACCACACCTGCCCGGACCCCGCCTACGCCCGCGACCTCGCCCGCGCGGCCACCCGTATCCCCGGCGACCTCGAACTCCAGGGCCACGACACCGCCGACACCCGCTGGCTCCTCACCGCCCACGACCCGGCCCGCCCTCCACGCCACTACGTCTACGACCGACGGGACGGGACGGCCGTAGCGTTGCACCCAGAACCCCAACACCCAACCACCGAGGGCCCGTTCACCACCGACCTCACCGTCACCGCTTCCGACGGCCGCCCCCTCACCGCCTACCTCACCCTGCCCCCGAACACCGTGAACCCGCCGCCTCTCATCCTCCGTGTCCACGGCGGACCGTGGGCCCGCGACCGCTGGCGTCACGACCCCGAAGCCACCTGGCTCGCCACCGAAGGCATCGCGGTCCTGCGCGTCAACTACCGCGGTTCCAGCGGCTATGGGCGCGCCTTCCGCGATCTCGGCGACGGCGAGTGGGGCGCGCGCATGCAACAGGATCTCTACGACGCGGTCGACGCCGTGGTCGAGCGGGGCGCGTGCGATCCGGACCGCATCGCCGTCTACGGCGGCTCGTACGGCGGTTACGCCTCCCTGCTCGCCCTCACCGACCCCCGTTTCCGCTGCGCCGTCGCCGTGAACCCCCTCGTCGACCTCGCCTCCTCCGACTGGGCGGACGGGCCGTACTGGCGCCGGATGCGGGCCCTTTGGGACAAGCAGATCGGCTGGAGTCGGTTGCCGGAGGGGGAGTTGAGGCGTCGGTCGCCGTTGCACCGGGTCACGGACATGCGCGGGCCCGCGTTGGTCGTACGCGGCGCGCACGATCCACGCATTGACGCGGCCGGCATCGAGGCGTTCGTCACCGCCCGGCGCGCGGCGGGCGGGGAGGTGGAGGAGCTGATCCTCCCCAACGACGGTCACGCCGTACGCAGTTCAGCGGGGCAGGACGCCCTCCGCCGCGCCCTCTCCGCCTTCCTCACTCGCCACTTGGCCCTGCCGACGCCAGCAACTCCAGCTCCGCCGCCAGGTTGTAGCGAGCCGTGGCCTCCCATTCCGCGGCCCCGTACGGCGTCCTGAACAGCCTGGGCAGGGACAGGAGTTGGCGCAGGATTGCCGAACGGCCCTCCCTGAACGCCTCGTTGGGGACGAACGCGTACTCCTCTCGGACCGCCGCCGTGTACGCCGCGTACGCCGACGGCGGCGCGGCCAGGATCGCGAGGTCGGCGTCGCACAGCACCTGGCCGTCGCGGTCGTCGTCGGCGGGATCGTGCGTGACGGTGAGCCGGACGAGACGGGCGACTTCTGCCGTCCGGTCCTCCGGCACGCCCGCCTCCGCCAGCGCCCGCTCGGCGAGCCGCGCGGACCGCTCCTCGTTCTCGGAACGGTCCGGGAGGTACACCGCGTCGTGGAACCACGCCGCGAGCCGTACGACGTCCGGGTCGTCGGCGTGCTTCTCCAGCACGTCGATGTGGTCGAGGACCGAGGCGAGGTGCGTGAGCGTGTGGTAGTGCCGCTGCGGCTCCTGCCAGCGGGCGAGCAGATTCTCGGCGTACGGCGAAGGGTCCGGACCGGCGTCGGGGTCGTCGGTGGATGTGCGGGCGCCTTCGAGGGCGTGGGTCCAGCGGGCGCGGAGGGCGTCGAGATCGGGCATGCCCCTTATTTTCCTCCCGGGGCCGCGCCCCTAGCGTGGAACGCATGACTTACGCCGACACAGCACACGACGTACGCGACCCCGAACTGCCCGGACGGCTCCTGGCCACCGAGCGCGACGCGCTGATCCCGTTGCTCCGTTCCCGGCCCGACGAGGACTTCGCGCTGGCGACCCTCGCGTGTCCGGGGTGGACCGTGCGGGATGTGCTCGCGCACTGTTCGGCCGCGCTGACGCGGGTCGTGGAGCGGCGCTTCGAGGAGGGCGTGTTCTCGCCGGAGGCCAACGACCGGGACATCGCGGAGCGCGCCGACTGGACGAACGCGCAGGTCGTCGACGAACTGGAGCGGGGCATGACCGAGGCGGGCGCCGCGATCGCCCGCGCGGGCGGCGCGCTGGACGCCGTAGCGCTCGGCGAGTGGGTGCACGCGGGTGACGTACGGGACGTTCTCGGCGCGCCCGGCGCCTATGGGGGTGCGGGGCTGGGGTCCGCTCTAACCCTTCTCGGCCTTGTGACCCGTCAGAAAAACCACCGGCCTCTGCACGCCGACCTCGACGACCTGGACGATCCCCTGCGCCTGGGCGACCTGTCGGGCGAGCTGACCCCGGCGCGCTACATCGGCGACGCGCCCACGCTCGTACGGCTGTACTCGGGACGCCCGGTGCCGGACGGGACGGGGTACGAGTTGGCCGGCGCCGAACCGGCTGAGCTGAACATCTTCGGCGGCTGATCCGGGTCCCGCGACGGGGGCGATCTCGCGGCCCCCTGACCTCCCGCGTACCCTGGATATTGGACTAGACCTGTAGCCGCTCCAGGGAACACGACGGAAGGGGTCCTATGAGCACGCGTGCAGTCCTGGAGGTGATCGCCCTCGGCGCCGAGGACGCGATCGCCGCCCAGGCCGGAGGCGCGGACCGTCTCGAACTGGTCACCGACATGGCGGCCGACGGACTCACCCCGCCGGTGGAGACCTTCGCCGCGATCCGGGCCGCCGTCGACATCGACCTGCGCGTGATGCTGCGCCTCGCGGACGGGTTCGCCGCGGGCGACGTGGACCGGCTCGTCCGGGTCGCGGGAGAGCTGCGGACCGCCGGTGCCGACCAGTTCGTGCTCGGGTTCCTCGACCCGGACGGCAGCGTCGACCTCGACGCGGTGGAGCGGGTCGTCGCCGAACTGGACGGCTGCGCCTGGACGTTCCACCGCGCGATCGACCGCGCCGCCGACCGCGACGCCCTGCGCAAGCAGCTCGCCGACCTGCCCGGCCTGGATGCCTACCTCACCGCCGGTTCCGCGGACGGCGTCGACGACGGCCTCCCCACGCTGCTCCGCGAGGCCGCGCTGCACGGCGAACCCGGCTACGAGCAGCGCGTCCTGGTCGGCGGCGGCCTGCGCCTCGACCACGTACCGACCCTGCTGGCGGCCGGAGTCGACGCCTTCCACATCGGCGGGGCCGCCCGCCCGGACGGCTGGGAGCGGCCGGTGTCGGCGACGGCCGTGGGCGAGTGGCGGGCGGTACTCGACCGAGCCTGAACCGCCCTCTCCACTCAGGCGAGTTGGGGCGGCAGCGGAGCCGTGTGCGTGACGATCAGGCCCGACACCGCTCGGGTCAGAGCCACGTACAGGCGCCGCAGGCCGGTGCGTTCGTCCGGTTCGCCGTCGACCACGGCCTGCGGCTCGTCGAGGACCACGTAGTCGTACTCCAGCCCCTTCGCGAGCGACGCCGGGACGAGGGTGAGACGCGTGTCCACGGTGGTCTCCTCACCCGGGTCGATGTAGCCGATGCCCGCCGCCGTGAGGGCTTCCGCCAGCGCCGGGATCCTGGCGTCGGCGGCGATCAGACCCGTCGAGCCCTCGTTGGCCAGCAACTCCTCGCAGGCGGCGACCACTTCGGCCGTGGCGGTCGTCTCCCGAAGGTCGAAGAAGCCCGGGTTCTCACGCACCGAGGCGACGGGCGTGAGCCCCGGGGCGATGTGGGGGAGGAGCCGGGAGGCGTACGTGATGACGTCCGTCGGTACGCGGAAACCGGCCGTCAACTCCTCGATCACACCCTCCGATTTGCCGAGGTGGGCCAGCGCCTCGTCCCAACTCCGCGTCGCCCAGGGCGTGGTGCCCTGCGCCAGATCGCCGAGGACGGTCGCGGAACCGGTCGTGCAGCGGCGGCCGACCGCGCGGTACTGCATGGGGGAGAGGTCCTGCGCCTCGTCGAGCACGACATGCCCGAGCGAGTGCGTCCGCTGGACGAGGTCGGTCGCCTCGTCGATCAACACGGCATCCGCAGCAGACCACTTGGCGGCTTTCACGCTCCGCACCGGCTTTGCCCAGAGGATCGTCTTCTGCTCGTCCTCGTCGAGGATTCCGTCCGCGTGCACGGCGAGGAAGTCGGCGTCGCTGAGCAGCCGCAGCACGAGCTTCGCGGGCTCGACCGGCGGCCACATCGCCTTGACGGCCGCCTTCACCGCGGTGTTGCGGGCGACGGCATCCTGCACCCGGTCGTCGGGCGCCTCCCCGGACCGCTCCATCTGCACCAGCACGGCATGCGCGATGCGTTGCGGAAGGGCCTCGCGGGCGGCGCCGTAGCGGATGTCGCGGTCGAGCAACTCCCGCACGATGGCTTCGAGTTCGTACGCCGGGACCCGCCAGCGCCGTGAGCCGCGCACGACCATCACCGGTTCGGTGGGCAGGGTGACGTGGGAGTAGATGGCCTTCCGCAGTACCTCGGCCATGCGGGCGTCGCCCTTGATGACGGCGGCCGGTGCCTCGTCCGTGCCGCGCACCTCGACGTGGGCGACCAGGTCGTCGACGGTTCCCTGGCGGACCGTCAACTCGCCCAGCGCGGGCAGGACTTGCTCGATGTAGTGGAGGAAGGACTTGTTCGGCCCGATGACGAGGGTGCCGGTACGGGCGAGCCGCTCGCGGTGGGCGTAGAGGAGATAGGCGACCCGGTGCAGACCGACGGCCGTCTTTCCGGTGCCGGGCCCTCCCTGCACACAGACGGTCCCGCCGAGACCGGACCGTACGATCTCGTCCTGCTCGGGCTGGATGGTCGCGACGATGTCGCGCATCGGCCCGACGCGCGGGCGCTCGATCTCCTGCTGGAGCAGCTTGCTGGTGGCGGCGGCCTCGGCCGGGTCCATGAGGTGCTCGTCCTCGTACGCCGTGAGGTCGCCGCCCGTGTACCCGAAGCGGCGGCGCAGCGAGATGTCCAACGGGTCCTTCTTGGACGCCCGGTAGAACGGCTGCGAGACCGGCGCACGCCAGTCGATGACCATCGGGTCGCCGTCGGCGTCGTGCACATGCCGGCGCCCGATGTAGAACTGCTCGCCCTCCGCGCCCTCGGCCTGCTCGGCGCCGGGTGCGTGCAGGTAGTTCAGCCGGCCGAAGAAGAGCGGAGTGTCGCTCAGGTCGGCCAGCGCTTTGATGCGGTCGTCGATCTGGCGGGCGAGGACCTCGGCGTTGACCCAGTTCGCCGTGACGTCCTTGATGTCGAGCGACTCGACGTCCTCGCGCATGGCACGCAGCGCGGAACGGGAGGAGGCGAGGTGAGAGCGTTCGCGGGCGAGCGGGTCGTCGATGGGATCGCCGAGGGGATCGGCGGCGGGCGTGGACAAGGGGGTGCCTCCGGAAGACCTGCTGAAGCGGCTGCTGGGTGGGATACCGACCGGTTTCCGTCCGGGCGGCGGCACTCCCTGCGGGGAGGCGGGCAAGAGCGGAGATTCTAGGTCAGGGGGAGCGGGGGAGGCGAATGGTTTTACGGCCGCGCTGACGCCGACGCCGGCTTCCCCTAGGGGACGACCCCTCCACCCAGGAGGGGAACGGGTCAGCCCGGAGGCGTACAAGGGCGGCTCGGAGGTTGGCTCTCTGGACCGATGCCGACCTTATGTCCCGAGACGCACCATGGAGACATGAGCGCAGCAACCATCACCCCGGTCCCCGTCCGCCCGTCCGGTGCCACACCGGTCGCCGGCGGCAGCCACCCCCATCGCCTCGGCAATGCCCTGCGCGCGATAAAAGTGTTCGCGGGCGCCGCGTTCAGCGTGGTCGTCCTCGGCGAGTACGGCGAGGAAGCGGGCGTTCGCCGTAAGTGACCACCGGCTCCGCCCGCTTCACCCGCCTTGCCGTGTCGCTCAGTTGTTCTCCGCGAGGATCTCGTCCGCGTCCATGATCCGGTAGGCGTACCCCTGTTCCGCCAGGAAGCGCTGGCGGTGGGCGGCGAAGTCCTGGTCGATCGTGTCGCGCGCGACGACGGAGTAGAAGTGCGCCTGGTGCCCGTCGGCCTTCGGCCGCAGCACACGGCCCAGCCGCTGAGCCTCCTCCTGACGCGAGCCGAACGTCCCCGACACCTGGATGGCGACGGTGGCCTCCGGCAGGTCGATCGAGAAGTTCGCGACCTTGGACACGACGAGCACGCTGATCTCCCCCTCGCGGAACGCCCCGAAGAGCTTCTCGCGCTGCGCGTTGGAGGTCTCGCCCTTGATCACGGGCGCGTTCAAGTGCTCGCCCAGCTCGTCGAGTTGGTCGATGTACTGCCCGATGACGAGGATCTGCTGACCGGCGAAGCGCCGCACGATCGCCTCGGTGACCTTCCGTTTCGTCGCGGTGGTCGCACAGAAGCGGTACTTCTCCTCGGCCTCGGCGGTGGCGTACGCGAGCCGCTCGGAGTCCGTGAGGTTGACCCGGACCTCGACACAGTCGGCGGGCGCGATGTACCCCTGCGCCTCGATCTCCTTCCAGGGCGCGTCGAACCGCTTCGGCCCGATGAGCGAGAACACGTCCGACTCGCGGCCGTCCTCGCGCACAAGGGTCGCGGTCAGGCCCAGCCGCCGCCGCGCCTGCAGATCCGCCGTGAACTTGAAGACAGGAGCGGGCAGCAGATGCACCTCGTCGTAGAGGATGAGCCCCCAGTCCCGGGAGTCGAAGAGCTCCAGGTGCGGGTAGACACCCTTCCGCCGCGTCGTCAGCACCTGGTACGTGGCGATGGTGACGGGCCGGATCTCCTTCCGCGTCCCGCTGTACTCCCCGATCTCCTCCTCGGTCAGCGAGGTCCGCTTGATCAGCTCGTGCTTCCACTGCCGGGCGGAAACGGTATTGGTGACGAGGATGAGCGTGGTCGACTTGGCCTGCGCCATCGCCCCCGCGCCGACGAGGGTCTTCCCGGCCCCACAGGGCAGCACGACAACACCGCTGCCCCCGTGCCAGAAGTTCTCCACGGCCTGCTTTTGATACGGCCGCAGCGCCCACCCGTCCTCGTCCAGCTCGATCGCGTGCGCCTCACCGTCGACGTACCCGGCGAGGTCCTCGGCGGGCCAGCCCAGCTTCAGCAGCACCTGCTTGATCTGCCCGCGCTCGGAGGGGTGCACGGCGACGGTGTCGGGGTCGAGCCGGTTGCCGACGAGCGGGGCGATCCGCTTCGACCGCAGGATCTCTTCGAGCACGGGCCGGTCGGTGGTGGTGAGCACGAGCCCGTGCGCGGGGTGCTTGCTCAGCGTCAGCCGACCGTACCGGTCCATGGTCTCGGCGATGTCGACCAGCAGCGCGTGCGGCACGGGATACCGGCTGTACTCCACCAGCGCGTCCACGACCTGCTCGGCGTCGTGCCCGGCGGCCCGCGCGTTCCACAGCCCCAGCGGTGTCACCCGGTACGTGTGGATGTGCTCGGGCGCCCGCTCCAGCTCGGCGAACGGCGCGATGGCGCGCCGGCAGTCGTCGGCTCGCTCGTGATCGACCTCAAGGAGCAGGGTCTTGTCGGACTGGACGATGAGAGGGCCATTCACGCGCGACTGCCTTTCTGCGGGCCTCGGCCGGGCCTGGAGGACTCGGGACGGCCAAACGTCCAGTGTGCACTACCGGCCGATGATCACAGCTGGCCATGTGAGGCTGGGGCATCGGCGAGCTGAGGATGGGGGCCATGGGAGAACTGGTGGAACGGGTGGACGAGAACGACCGGGTGCTCGGGGTCGTGGACCGGGGTGAGGCCATCACGCATCACTGGCTGCACCGGGTCGCGACGATCGTGTGCCGGGACACGGAGGGCCGCGTCCTGGTGCATCAGCGGGCGGCGGACATGTCCCGGTTCCCGGGGCAGTACAACTTCATGGTCGGCGGTGCCGCGGAGGTAGGGGAGTCCTACGAGGAGGCGGCGGCCCGCGAACTCACCGAGGAACTCGGGGTGCGGGTGCCGGTCCGGTTCGCCTTCAAGTTCCTGTGCCGGGGAGAGATCGCCCCGTACTGGCTCGGCGTCCACGAAGCCGCCGTCCATACGGCCATAGCCCCCGACCCGGCCGAGATCGCCTGGCACGCGTGGGTCACGGAGGACGAGCTGCGGGAGATGGCGAGTCGGCGGACGTTCGTGGCGGACGCCGTCGAGGCACTGGACCGCTACCTGAACCGGGACGCCCGCCCCGCTACCTGACCCGGGCCCTCAGTCCTCGGCCAGCTCCGCCACCCCCGTCACCCGGTGCAGCGGATACGTCCGTACCTCGTCCGCCGTGTGGTCGTACGCCGTGACGAAGCCGCCCTCCACACGGATCGGGGCGATGACGCGCTGGCTGGCGGAGCCCTCGGCGTTGACGTAGCCGATCCAGACGGTGTCGCCGGTGAGGACGGCGGCCTGCATGGTGGCGAGGGTCTCGGCGGAACTGGTCCGGGGGAGGTCACCGTTGGGCGAAGGGGTCGTCTTGAGCGGTGTCGTAGAAGCGCGGTCGCCCGCGCGGATCGCGCGGATCGCCGCCGACAGGAGCGTGGCGTCCGGGGTCGGCGGGCCGTCCGGTACCGGTTCCGGGGCCGTGCGGGGCGGGGTGCGGTGGGCGTGGGCGCGGGTGATGACGACATCGCCCTCGGCGGACTCGGCGGCCGGCGCGAATCCCATCGCGCGCAGCCCTTCGAGGAGCGCGGCGGGGTCGGCCTGGGCGGCGAGCACGGTCGGGGCGAGGCGGCGCAGGCGCAGGCCCGCGGAGCGTTTGTCGGCCAGGATCTCGCTGAGTACCGCGTCGTCGTCGCAGCGCACGTACGCCGAGGCCGCGCCGATCCGCAGATGACCGTGCCTGCGGGCCACGTCGTCGATCAGGTAGGCGAGGGGCTGCGGGACCGGCGTACGGGAGTGCGCGCTGAGGAAGTCGTGCAGGTCGGAGGCGGACCGCCCCGCGTCCAGCGCGCGCCGCACCGACCCCGGCGTGAACCGGTAGACGGTCGCCCCGCCCTTCGACTCCACCTCCGCGAGCACGTCCAGCATGTCCGCCAACGGCCGTTCCAGCGGGCCGGGGGCCACCGCCGTCAGGTCCGCCTGGAGGAGGACGTGGTCCAACGGTTCGGGGAGGAGCGGGGCAAGTAGCCGAGCGGCGGCGGCACTTGCGGCGGCCTGTTCGACGGGGGAGAGGGGTTCGGGGGGAGCGGGCGGGCGGTGATGGTGATGGTGGACGGGGAGCTTGTCACCGGGACCGGAGGGGCTGGAGGGGCTGGAGGAGCTGGAGTCACCCGAGGGAGCAGAGGCGCTGGTGGAGGAGTCGGCCGCTGCTGCACCCCGAGGCCCCAACAACGCCCGCCCCTGCGCCGACAAGGCCCCCCGCCCCGTCACCCCCAACATCTCCGCCTCGCTCAACGTCCACCGGGCCAGCCGACTCCGCAGATCGTCGCTCTCCTGAGGACCTGGCTGCGCACCCCCCGCCCCCCGAACCGGCCGCTCCCACCGCAACCGCGCCAACACCGACTCGGCAGCCGGCGAGGCACCCTCGGGCAACCCGGCAAGCAAGCCCAGCACCCGGTGCCGTACTTCAGGAGCCGCCGACCGGTCCAGCCCCGGCCCCAGCGCGGACAACGTCCGTTCCTTCGCGTCCCGCCCCCCGACCAGCCCCGACGTCCGCGTCCCGGCGAGCCAGGCCTCCGCGAGCCGCGCCCAACGCTGAGCGGCGGGCAGCTCCAGCCACTCGTCGAGGGCCGGGGTAGCGGCGTACCGTTCGTCGGCATCACCGTCGGAGGCCAACAGCCCGGCCGCATAAGCGAGTTCGACCCAAAAGGCCGCGACGGGCTCGGCGACATCCAGTGCGACCGCCGTCCGCTTCAGATCACGGACGCTGAGACCCCCCGCCCGCATCACGGTCGGCCCGCCCTCGTCCCAGTCCTTCAGCAGCTCCTCGACCGTCGCGAGCGCGGTGTACGCCTGCCCGGCCGCCGTAGTGTCCACAACCTGTGGACGATGCGTCGCCTTGGCCTCGACCACCGGCGCGACCGGTTCCGTCTCGCGGTGCGCACGCCCGGCCCGCAGGTGCAGGGCCACTTCACGGGGGAGTACGACCGTGCCGGGCGCGGTCGGCAGCA
This sequence comes from Streptomyces sp. NPDC050528, assembly GCF_044457795.1. Taxonomy (NCBI): domain Bacteria; kingdom Bacillati; phylum Actinomycetota; class Actinomycetes; order Kitasatosporales; family Streptomycetaceae; genus Streptomyces; species Streptomyces sp. NPDC050528. The sequence continues at coordinate 473,600 of NZ_JBITHH010000005.1, read as the reverse complement.
GCAGCCCCCGGTCGATGAGCCAGCGCAGATGGGACGCAGGTTCGGCGGTCACCTGCCCGTACGGCGGCCCCCAGACCAGCCGGGTGAGCACCTCCAGGGACTCCGCGGGGGCGCGCCCGAGCAGCGCTTTCATCCGCCGCCGACCGGTGAACAGCTTGGTCAGTGCGGCCACCGCAGACACGGAGTCATGCGTGGAGGGCAGCCCGGCGGCCGTCACGATCTCCTGAATACGCCCCGGCGACATCCCCGCCGTGGCCTCCGCGACCGTAGGCCCGAGGCCGGTCGGCGAAGGGTGCTGCGGCGAGGGCGCCAGCAGTTCCCGCGCGGTCCGCACCAGCCGCAGCCGATCGTCCGCCCCCCACACCAGCGCCTGCTCGCGCAACGTGGCAAGGGCACGCGGCAGCGCCTGCACAACGGCGGCATCGCGCGCGTCCCCCGCCATCAGCCCGACCAACTCGTCGTACGACGCCGGATCCGCCGCCACGGCCAACGCCTCCGCCGTCTGCAGCGCGAACCGGTCCAGCCGCTCCAACGCCCGCACGACCGACCCCCGCGTACCGGCCCGCGTCGCGAGCTGCGTCAGATCGGTGGGCACGGGCGTGATGAGGTCGGGCCGGCTGCGCAACAGCGCGGCAAGGGAGACGTCGTCCCTGTGTCGAAGTGCCTCCGCGAGCGAACGGGGCGGCGTGGCCGGGGTGCTCATCCGACCCACGGTAGCGGGTACGACGCCCACACCGCCGCCGCCCGCCCGACAGTGAGCGCCCGACGACACCCCGCATCCACCCCGTGCGGGGCCGGCGATCACTCTGACTCCGGGCTGATGACAGCCCCGCGCGGGCGGCGATCCCCTGCTGCCCGGGCCACGGTGAACGACCCGGCCGCCACCGCTCCGGCCGCCGGGAGGGCCCGCTCGTCCACGGCGGCCACTCCCTCGCCGCCCCCGTACAACGCCCGCCCTCACCTCACCCCGCCCCACACCCCCGATGCGCGGCCGACATGACGCCCGACCTGCGCTACGGTCGTTGCGGCGGGGTATCCAACGCACCCGCCCCGGAGGGGACTTCGTGGGTATCGAGAGCGACCAGGTCGTCTACGAGTATCTGAGCCGCGTCGGTGACGTGGCGCAGCAACGGCAGCTGCCCTCGGTCACGCGTATGCGGCTCGTGTCCGAGTTGCGGAACGAGATCGACCGGCGGCGGGCCGGGGCCACCGTCGACACCCCGGCCGCCGTCCAGCGCATCCTCAAGGGCCTCGGCACCCCGGACGAGATCGTCGCCGCGGCCGGCACCGGCGCCGGTGTTCCTCAGATGCCGACCGCCTCCGTCCCCGTACAACGCGACCACGAGGACGATCTACGGCCGAAGGGGCTGCGCCGGGTCGTACCGTTGCCGCGCCCCCGCCTCACCAAATCCGCGCCCACAGCCGACCCCGAGCCCGACAACTCCGCCTCGTCGCCGCATCTCGCGAGCGCCTCCGACCTCGGTGCGAGCGTGATGCAGCCGGACTGGTGGCGGGTGGAGAACGGCAACGGGTTCGCGCTCGGCGACAGCGTGCCCGGGTTCACGGGCGGGGTCGAGATCCCCGAACTCCTCAAGCCCCCGCCGCCGAAGGAGACGCCCAAGGAGACGGAGAAGGAGGCAGTCAAGGCACCTGAGACCGTCGTCGCCCCGGTCGTCGAGCAGGCGCCGGCAACCCCCGCCCGTCGGCGCCGCATGGTCCCCCGCCTCCCCGCCGGACGCTGGTCCAACCCCCTCCTCCTGATCGCCGCCGCGCTGCTCGTCGTAGGCGCCGTACTCGGCAACTGGTTCGCCCTGCTGCTGGGTTGGCTCATCGCGTATGCCTCCCGGCGACTGTCCGACGCCGAGACGAAGGCGGCGGTGATCGGTCTGCCGGCGGCGGCCGTCGCGGCCGGCATCGTCTGGCTGTGGGGGCGCAACGACGGCCGCTGGGGCACCCCCATCGCGCAGGGCCACATGAACGACGCGATCGCCGAGACGTGGCCGTGGGTGGTGCGGGGCGCGGCGGTGGCATCGGCGCTGTACCTGGTGTGGCGGTCGCAGCGACAGAGGTAGGACGGCCGGGGCGACAGAGGTGAGCGTCACGGTCGAGGGCCGGTGGGATTGTCGTAGCGTCGTACTGACTGGGCACAATGGCCCATATGAGCCCGCACCCTGAGCCCGCCCTGACCGTCGGTTTCGACCTCGACATGACCCTCATCGACTCCCGGCCCGGTATCCACGCCTGCTATGTGGCGCTGGCGGAGCGGACGGGGACGTACATCGACGCCGATCTGGCGATCACCCGGCTCGGGCCGCCGCTCGCGGACGAGTTGATCAACTGGTTCCCGGCGGACGAACTGCCCGCGATGGCCGACCTGTACCGCGAGATGTACCCGTCGATCGCCATCGCCGCGACCCCCGCGATGCCCGGCGCCCCCGAGGCGATCGCGGCCGTGCGCGCGGCCGGCGGGCGGGCGATCGTCGTCACCGCGAAGTACGAGCCCAACGCCAAGCTGCACCTCGCACACCTCGGCATCGACGCCGACGCGGTCATCGGCAACCTGTGGGCCGAGCAGAAGGCGGAGGCGCTGCGCGAGGAGGGCGCGAGCGTGTACGTCGGCGACCACGTCGGGGACGTACGCGGCGCCCGTACCGCCGAGGCCCTGTCGGTCGCGGTCGCGACCGGACCGTGCGACGCGGACGAACTGCGCGCCGCCGGGGCGGACGTGGTCCTCGGCGACCTCACCGAGTTCCCGCGATGGCTTTCGGACTACCTTCCGGCGCGCGCCTGACGGCGGCCCGCGGCGACCGACTGGAGCACGCCTCCGGCGGCCAGCAGGAATCCGACGCCCATGAGCATGCTCAAGAGGTACATGTACGTCGGAAAAGGCGTCGTGTGGAGCAACAGCGGTACCACGGTGACGAGTGTGGCCACCGCGCCGAGGAAAAAGACGATGGCACCGGCACGGATCAGTCGGTCACCGGCCGCGGCGGAATTCGTTTGGGTTTTGTCGCGCACTGGACCAGGGTAGTTCCCTGCGCAAAGGAACAACCCGGCGACGTCTTGTCACCGGCCTGAAGACCATTAGCCTTGGTACCGGCGGGTCCCGACGACCCGCCGGTCTGCTATCCGAAGCAGTTTTCCGACGAGTACGAGGACGAGGACAGACGTGCCTACCGGCAAGGTCAAGTGGTTCAACAGCGAGAAGGGCTTCGGCTTTCTCTCCCGTGACGACGGCGGTGACGTCTTCGTCCATTCCTCGGTTCTGCCCGCCGGAGTTGATGCCCTGAAGCCCGGACAGCGCGTGGAGTTCGGGGTCGTCGCCGGTCAACGCGGCGACCAGGCCCTCTCGGTGACCCTGCTCGACCCCACCCCGTCGGTCGCGGCGGCCCAGCGCAAGAAGCCGGACGAACTGGCCTCCATCGTCCAGGACTTGACCACCCTCCTGGAGAACATCACGCCCATGCTGGAACGCGGCCGCTATCCCGACAAGCCCGCGGGCGCGAAGATCGCGGGCCTGCTGCGGGCGGTCGCGGACCAACTGGACGTGTGAGGGGGCTTCTCAACTCAGGCCGGTATTAGTCGGCCCGTCCGGCGTTTGAGGACGAGGCGCCTTCAGGGCCGATGGGGGGTCTGGGGGCGCAGCCCCCAGGGGCGGCACCCCCAGCTCAGGCCAACCGGGAAGCTCAGGGAAACGTGAGCGCGTCCGGTCCCAGTGCGGGCACCAGCCCCTCCGCCGCCGCCCGCGTCAACAGCCCCCGGATCGCCGCATACCCGTCGCCCCCCAGCTCCGCCGTGAACTCATTGACGTAGAGCCCGATGTGCTGGTCGGCGACGGACGGGTCCATCTCCTGCGCGTGCTCCATGACGTACGGCCGGGAGACCTCGGGGTCGTCCCACGCGGCCCGCACCGACGCCCGGATCGAGTCGGCCAGCAGATTCAACCGCTCGGCACCCAGCGACCGCTTCGCGATGATCGCCCCCAGCGGGATCGGCAGCCCGGTCGTCGCCTCCCAGTGCTCCCCCATGTCCGCGAGCTTGTGCAGCCCGTAGTTCTGGTACGTGAACCGCGCCTCGTGGATGACAAGCCCCGCGTCGACCTTCCCGTCCCGCACGGCCGGCATGATCTCGTGGAACGGCATCACCACGATCTCCCCGACCCCACCCGGAATCGTGTCCGCGGCCCAGAGCCGGAACAGCAGATACGCGGTCGACCGCTCACTCGGCACGGCGACGGTACGACCGGTGAGGTCCACGTCCGCCCCCCGGGTGAGCACGAGCGGCCCGCACCCCCGCCCCAACGCACCCCCGCACGGCAGCAGCGCGTACTCGTCCAGCACGTACGGCAGCACGGCGTACGACACCTTCAGCACATCCAACTCACCGCGCTCGGCCATGCCGTTGGTGATGTCGATGTCCGCGAAGGTCACGTCGAGCGCGGGCGCACCCGGCACCCGCCCGTGCGCCCAGGCGTCGAAGACGAACGTGTCGTTGGGGCAGGGGGAGAAGGCGATCTGCAGAGGCTGCTCACTGGTGGTCATACGGGTTCCAACTCTCCAGTACGGGCGCACACTTCCCGAATCCCTCACTCAGGGCCGCGAGCGCGTCGCCGATCCGCCAGGCGGTACGGTCGCGCGGGCCGACGGGGTTGGAGACCGCGCGCAGTTCCAGGACGGGGATGCCGTGCGCGGCGGCGGCCTCGGCCACCCCGAAGCCTTCCATCGCCTCCGCGAGGGCGCGAGGGTGCCGGGCACGAAGTTCCGTGGCGCGGGCGGCAGTTCCGGTCACTGTCGAGACGGTGAGTACGGCTCCGACGCGGGCGCCGGTGGCCGCCGCGAGATCTCGTACGAGTGCATTCGGCGGACGGTGGGTGACGGCGCCGAAGCCGAGTTCGGTGACCGGGACGAACCCGTCCGGGGTCTCCGCGCCCAGGTCGGCGACGGTGATCTCGTCGGCGATCACGAGGGACCCGACGGGAGCCTCGGGCTGGAAACCGCCGGCGATCCCGGCGGAGACGACGAGGCCGTACGAGGCGCCGGCGAGGGCAGTGGCCGTAGCGGCGGCGGCTGCGGCGGGACCCACCCCGGCGGCGATGACATCAACCGCGCTGTCGCCGGTGAACGCCCGTGCCACCGCGTCCCGTTCGGCGGGGACGGCGGTGGCGACGAGGATACGAAAGGCGGCCGTGGTCAGGAATCCTTCTTGAACTTGAAGGACCACAGGCCCTTGACCGTCTTGTCGCCCTCCTTGATGGAGACGACGGTCGAGTTGCCGGTCGCGCCGTACTGGGTGTTGAAGAACACGCTGCCGGGGATCGTGCGGTACGTCTTCTTGCTGGAGTCGGTCAGCGGCTGACCGTTCATCAGGATCGTCCAGCCGTTGTCGGCGATCTTCGGGTCGACACCGAAGCGCACGGTCTCGTCCGGGTCGACCGAGATCGACGTGGAGGCCTTCAGGCACTTCGCCAGCTCCGCGGTCTTCACCGCGTCGCCGTCGTTGTAGCAGGTGGCCTCGGTGTGGACCGAGTTCCTCCCGACGGTGATCGTCGAGATCGGCGTCGGCTTGTCGCACGCCGACAGGACGAGCAGTCCGGCGGAAACGGCGCCGGCGGCGGCGACGGCGCGGCGGCGTCGCACAGCGGATTGCATGGTCATGGGGCGAAGGCTATCGGGCCCGTCCAGTACTCCCCCCACGTGGGGTGCGGCGCGGCGGGACGGGTGGCGCGGGTTAGGCCACTCGCGGGCGTCCGCCGGTGCCGTGTCGGGCCGAGGCGAGGAGGCCGCGCAGGGTGGTCAGCCAGCCCAGGGCGATGACTCCGGCGGCGAGGGTGAAGCCGAGGGCGCCGTTCAGCGGCATGACGATGCCGATCGCGCCGCCGAGGACCCAGGCCATCTGGAGCATCGTCTCGGACCGTGCGAACGCCGAGGTGCGCACCAGCTCGGGCACGTCCCGCTGGATCAGCGCGTCCAGGGACAGCTTGGCCAGCGCCTGGCAGAAACCGGCCGTAGCCGCGAGACAGGCCACCAGCACAGCCCCGAAGAAGATCGCCGCCGTGATGGCCGCACCCAGGACGAGCGCGACGACGGTCACGATGATGAGTTCCGGGGCCCGTTGCCGCAGCCAGGAACCCACCGCCGTACCGAGCGCGTTGCCCACGCCCGCCGCGACGGCGACTATGCCCAGCGACACGGCCGCGCTCTGCCCGGTCATCGGATGCTCGCGCAGCAGGAACGCGAGGAAGAAGGTCAGGAACCCCGACAGCCAGCGCAGCGCCGCGTTGGCGCCCAGCGCGTGGGTGACCGCGATGCCGACCGTGCGCAGCCCCGGACGCTTGACCTCCTTGGGATGCGGACCGTGCAGATGGTCCTCGTCCGCCGCGAGCAGCGCCGTGTCCTCGCCCTTGGCCGAGTCGACCTTGGGATCCAGCGAGAACGACAGGAACGTACCCGCGACGAAGATCACGAACGCGCCGTAGAGCGGCCAGGGATCGCCGATGGCGTGCAGGCCGCCCGCGATCGGGGCGGCGACGCCGGTGGCGAGGAGCCCGGCGAGGGTGACTCGGGAGTTGGCCTTCACCAGCGAGATGCGGGGCGGCAGCAGCCGGGGCACCACGGCGCTTCTGACGACGCCGTACGCCTTCGAGGCGACCAGGGCGCCCAGCGCGGCCGGATACAGCTCCAGGCTGCCGGTGGCGACCGCGCCGGAGATGATCAGCGCGAGGAGGGCGCGGGCGAGCATCGCGGCGGCCATGGCGGCGCGGCGCCCGTGCGGAAGCTTGTCGAGCAGGGGCCCGATCACCGGAGCCAGGACGGTGAACGGAGCCATGGTGATCGCGAGGTAGAGAGCGACCCGCCCCCGCGCCTCGTCGGTCGGCACGGAGAAGAAGACGGTCGACGCGAGGGCGACGGTGATCATGACGTCACCGGCGCCGTTCACCGCGTGGAGTTCGATGAGCCGGCCGAGGCCCGACTCGCCCGCGCCGTGGGCGTGCGTGGCCTTGCGGATGCCGCGGGCGGTACCGGTGACGGGGAAGTGCAGGGCACGACCCATCGCGCGGACGGAACCGCTCACCCGGCCCGAACCGCCACCTCGGATGTTCCCCTTCGCGCCACCGATCCCGGTGGCACCTTGGGGCGACCTCGCGGCTGCCACCCCGTCATAGTGCCCCGAGAACGGCACGAGTAGTGCGGTTACCGCGCGTATGGAGGTGTGCGGGAACGGATCGGGAACGGATCGGAGACGGATCAGGGACCGGGCAGAGACGGATTCGGGACCGTAATCGACGCCGTACCGGGACCGTCGGTGTGGGCGCATGGCGCGGGAGAAGGTAGCGTGCGTAGCGCGCCGTGGCGATTGTTCTCGGCCGCGCGCCTCTCGGCCATCCCGCAGAATGGATGGCGTAGGCGTGCCCGAGCGCGATCGGGTGCGGACGTCGACGCGGCCCTCCACCAGTGCCCCCAAGGGCCTGGTACATGTCTTTCAGCCGCTCCGTCCGCTCCCTTCGCCACACCAGGCGCACCCGTGAGACGGCGTAGGAGAGAAGCGATACCTGTGAGCGCAGCGACCACGCGAAGCCGCACCCCCGACCGCCTGTGCGCCGAGGCCGTCGACCTCGCCCGTGCCGCAGCCGAGGAGGCCGCCGCGCCCGGCGTGGTCGGCGAGCACGCCGGCTTCGAATCCGACGGCGACCGTGTGGTCACGCACTTCTTCGAGTGCAAGGAGTTCGGCTACCGCGGCTGGCGCTGGGCGGTGACGGTGGCGAGGGCGTCCCGAGCCAAGCTGGTCACCCTCGACGAGGTCGTCCTGCTCCCCGGCCCGGACTCGCTCCTGGCCCCCGAATGGGTCCCGTGGAGCGAACGCCTCCGCCCCGGCGACATGGGCCCCGGCGACCTCCTCCCCACCGACGCGGAGGACCTCCGTCTGGAGCCCGGTTACACGGGCGAGGACGAGCCCCCGCCGAACTCCGCGGTCTCCGAGGAGATGGCGGAGCTGGTGGAGGCGGAGGACGCGGAGGTGACGGCGGGCACCCCCGCCACGCTCCCCATGGCCCCCACCCGAGGCTCGATCGCCGCGGTGGCCGAGGAACTGGGCATCCGCCGAGCCCGAGTCCTCTCCCGCTACGGCCTCCATGTCGCCGCCGACCGCTGGGAGGACGGCTTCGGCCCGAAGACCCCGATGGCCCAGGCGGCCCCCGCGGCCTGCGTCAGCTGCGGCTTCCTGGTCGCGATCGGCGGCTCGCTGGGCCAGGCGTTCGGCGTCTGCGCGAACGAGTTCTCCCCGGCGGACGGCCACGTCGTCTCGTTGGCCTACGGCTGCGGCGGCCACTCGGAAGCAGCGATCATGCCCAAACCGCCCCAGCCCCCGGCCCCGGTGATCGACGAGACGATGGTCGACCCGTTCCCGCTGCGGCCTGCGGCGGATTCGGGGTCGGTGTCGGTGGGGTCGGACGGGGAATCGGCGGAGTTGGGGCACTCGTAGCCGCTGCGGCGAGCGGTGCGAGGCGTTGGGAGAGGGGCGGGGGCGATCACGCCGTCACGGCGAACGGGTCGCCCAGAACCCCGGCCAGCCGGACGAGCCCCGGGCCGTCCGCGTCGTCAGCCACCGCCGCGTAGACCGTGACGCGGTACCGGGCATGGTCCTGCTCCCAGGTGATGTCACGGGGATCAATGCCGCGAATATCCATGAGGCGAGCTTAAGAGACCATTTCGCACACCCGCCGACTCCCCAACCGAACAACGGCTTACTGAACACGATCTACTGGACCCCGACTTACAGCTGATCCCTTTACAGCTGATCCCCGCTGACGGCCGCTGCCGGAGGATGCGGACCGCCGCCGTCCTTGACGTCCTGCTCGCAGGTTTGTCCTTGGTAGGACTGGTCGTTGGGGATCAACAGCACTCCGGCGACCTGTGCAGGATGCTCGACGGTGAGCCAGTCGTCGCCCGTGGAGCTGCCGTTGGGCCCGAACGCCCCCGACGAATAGACCGTCTGACACCCCAACGCCACACGCTTCTTGTCGACCGCACAGACGTCCAACGCAGGATCGGACCATTCGTCGACGCCGCCGAAACGGTAGTGGAAGTGGACCACGTCACCTCCGTACGGCCGCTGCGGATGAGGCTCAAGCCGCCAGTCGACGACCTCTGCGGTAACGCCGCGAAGAACCTTCCCGTCCACATCCTCGACCCGCACCCTGACACCGGCGACACCACGCTTCGCAGTCGTGTCGGAACACCCCCAGCTCGAAGAACATCCGCCCCCGGCAAGAACCACCAGAGCCAACACCGGCACCCCGACAAACCCCCGTGCGACAAACACTCAGATGACCCCCAGTCAGAGTGAAGCGCGACAGTCTATCCAGGTGCATTGCCCCCCCCACGAGCCCGCAGCCGCCGACGAACCGGGAGCGGGTCGTGGCGGTACGGCGCAGCCCGCCGCTCAGCTGGTCCCCACTCCTTCAACTGTGGCAAAAGACAGAGGGGCGCAACCCGCGGCGGGCTCGCCGTACCGCCACGACCCCGACCCCACCCCCCCCCCACAGCGGGCGCCCCCCCCCACCCCCCCCCCCCCCCCCCCCCCCCCCCCCCCCCCCCCCCCCCCCGACCCCACCCACCACCAACTGCGGGCGCCCACCCCAACCCCCTCCACGCCAACCCCCTCCACCCCAACCCCCACACCCCGGCCCCGCGCCACCCCCTCCCCTCCGCGCGGTACCTTCATCGCGACGCCGATGAGGAGAGTGAACGTACGTGAGTAAGTTCGTGCGGCCCGCCGCCGAAGGTGCCGACCCGTTCGGCACCGCCCGTCTGCGGCGTGGGGTGCTCGACGCCTGGGCGACCAGCCCGGCCCGCTTCCGGGAGGACGCCAACGCCGAGGAGGACCTCGTCCTCGGCGGCTACCGGGACCGGCTGGTCGTCGAGCTCGCCCAGAACGCCGCCGACGCCGCCGCCCGCGCAGGCGTGGCCGGCCGCCTCCGCCTCACCCTCCGCGACGGCGTCCTGTGCGCCGCCAACACCGGCGCCCCCCTCGACGCCACCGGCGTCGAATCCCTCTCCACCCTCCGCGCCTCCGCGAAGCGCGACGCCGGCGACAGCGCGGTGGGCCGCTTCGGCGTCGGCTTCGCAGCGGTCGTAGCAGTCACCGACGAACCCGCCGTGGTCGGAAGGCACGGCGGCGTCCGCTGGTCCCTCGCCGAGGCCCGCACCCTCGCCGACGACACCGCCCGCCACAGCCCCGGCCTCGGCACCGAGATCCGCCGCCGCGACGGCCACATCCCCGTCCTCCGCCTCCCGTTCGCCGCCGAGGGCACCGCCCCCGACTCCTACGACACGGTCGTCATCCTCCCGCTGCGCGACACCGCCGCCGAGGACCTGGCCGAACGCCTCCTCAACGCGGTGGACGACGCTCTCCTCCTCGCCCTCCCGGGGCTGACCGAAGTCGTGGTCGAAGTCGGGGACCAGACCCCCCGCACCCTCACCCGCCGCACCGACCACGCCGACACGGTCGTGGACGACAGCCGCGACGGCTCCACCCGCTGGCGCACGGTCGCCGCGCACGGCGAGCTGGCGAAGGAACTCCTCACGGACCGCCCCGTGGAGGAGAGACTGCGCCCGTACTGGTCCGTCACCTGGGCCGTCCCCGTAGACGACGACGGAACCCCGGCCCACCCCCGCACCAGCCCCGTCGTCCACGCCCCCACCCCCAGTGACGAACCCCTGGGCGTACCCGCCCTGTTGATCGCCTCGCTCCCCCTCGACACCACCCGCCGCCACGCGGCCCCCGGCCCGCTCACGGACTTCGTCGTGGAACGCGCGGCCGACGCCTACGTCGAACTCCTCGCCGCCTGGCGCCCGGTGACCACCGGCATCATCGACCTCGTCCCCGGCCCCCTGGGCAAGGGCGAGCTGGACGGCACCCTGCGCCAGGCGATCCTGAACCGCCTGCCGCGCACCGCGTTCCTCCCACCCGCCCTCGAACCCGCCGCCGACGACACGGAGTTGCCCGAGTCGCTACGACCCCGGGACGCCGAGGTGGTCGAGGGCGCGGGCGCGGACACCGTGCGGGTCCTCGCCGAAGTACTCCCCACCCTCCTCCCCGCGGGCCTTGAACGCCGCGTGGAACTAAGGACGTTGGGCGTGGCCCGAGTCCCCCTCACCGACGCGATCGACCGCCTGGCAGGCCTGGAGAAGGACCCCGCCTGGTGGCGAAGCCTCTACGACAGCCTCGCGGGCGTGGACCCGGACCGCTTGTCCGGCCTCCCCGTACCGCTCGCGGACGGCAGGACGACGATCGGCCCCCGCCAAGTCCTCCTCCCCACCCCCGACTCGCCCCAGGTGGACCCCGAAGTCCTGGCCCGCCTGGGCCTCAAGGTCGCTCACCCGGACGCGGCACACCCCCTCCTGGAGAAGCTCGGCGCCCTGCCCGCAACCCCGCGCGCGGTCCTCACGACACCCCAGGTACGAGCAGCCGTAGCCGCGTCCCTGGACGACGAGGGCGGCGCCGTATGGGACGAACCGACCCTGGACGCCGAGGAGTTGGCGGACACCGTCCTCGCCCTGGTCCGGGACGCGGGCCTGGAACCCGGTGACGAACCCTGGCTGGGTGCCCTGGCCCTCCCCGACGAGGACGGCGAACTGGCCCCCGCCGGCGAACTGGTCCTGCCCGGCAGCCCGTTCGCGCAGGTAATGAGGCAGGACGAACTGGCTTTTGTCGAGGCCGACTTGGCCGACCGCTGGGGCGAACAGCCCCTGGCCGCCTGCGGAGTCCTCGCCACCTTCGCCCTGGTCCGGGCCACCGACGTGGTCCTGGACCCGGACGAACTGGAGCCCCGGGACAGCGACTTCGCGGAACCCGACGACCCCGGCCTGCTGGACTCCGTGGACGTCTGGTCGGAAGACGTCCTGGACCGCTTCCCCGACACCCCCGTACCCCCCGTGGCCACGGAACTGGTCGCCGTGCGCGACCTGGACCTGGTGGACGACGACCGCTGGCCCCAGGCCCTCGCCCTCCTCGCCCAGCCCCCACTCCGCGACGCGATCACCCAACAGGTCCGCATCCTCCTCCCGGACGGCACGCACGAACTCGTACGGCCGTACACCGCATGGTGGTTGCGCGGCCACCCGGTCCTGGACGGCCGCCGCCCGGCGGGGCTCCTGGCGGCCGGCGGCGACCCCCTCCTCCGCGGCCTGTACGACGAGGCCGACGCGACGGGCTTCGACGATGAACAGGTCCTGCGGGCCCTCGGCGTACGCACCTCGGTCGCCGCCCTCCTCGACGAGCCGGGCGGCGCAGCCGAACTCCTCGACCGCCTGGCCGACCCGGACCGCGAGGTCACCGGCGCCCAACTCCACGCCCTGTACAGCGCGTTGGCCGACCTGGACCCGGAACAGGTCACTCTCCCGGACGACTTGCGCGCCGTGGTCGACGGCGAGGTGACGGTCGTGGACGCGGCGGACGCGGTGGTCGTCGACTCACCCGACCTGCTCCCCTTCACCACCGGCACCCCCCTCCTCCCCGTACGCCCGTCCCGCGCCGCCGAGTTGGCCGACCTCTTCCAGGTCCGCCGCCTCAGCGAATCGATCACCGGCGAGGTTACCTCCGAGGGCACCGAACACGACGTACCGGATTCCGTCCGCGTCCTCCTCGGCCCCCGCACCCCCACGACGTACGTCGAACACGACGAACTGATCGTGGACGACGTGGAGATCGACTGGCGCCGAACCCGCGACGGAGTCCTGCACGCGTCGACCCTGGAGGGCGTCGCCGCCGGCCTGGCCTGGGCGGCCGGCCAGTGGCCGCGCCGCTTCGAGGTAGCGGCCCTGCTGGAAGACCCGTCCCGGACAGAGGAGTTGGCACGGGACCGCTGGTTCGACTGACCCTCACGCCAGAGGGGTGCCCCCGGTGTCACTGGGGGCACCCCTCTGGCGTGAGCCGTCCATGCCGTGTGTCGTGCCTGGGTGCGCTACGCCATGGAGTGTGCGAGCGCTGTCATCTCCTCCCTCAAGGACGCCTCGTGCTCGGGGCGGAGGGCGATCGCGCTCCCTGCCCGCTCCGCGAGGACGAGTGAGGTGACCAGCAGACCGTCCGCGAGGCGGTGCAGTACGTCGTTGTGAGTCGAGGCGTACAGGTCGTACAACCGTGCGGTGAAGGCGGCGAACGCTGCCGGGTTCACCTCGCAGCCGCCCTCGCGGGTGGGTGTCAGACCGGACGGAACCTTGAGGAACTCGGCCGCTCCCTGGGCCAAGGCGGCGTACAACCGCCCGCTGTGGTACCCCGCGTCCCAGAGCGTTTCGTCACCGAGTTCAAAGGGATGACTCAATCTGCGATCTCCAGCCTGAGGTCGAGGTCCGGGTATTTCTGCCTGAGTTGTTTGAACCGCTCCTCCAGCGCCGTCCTGAAACGCGGGTCCATCCCCGACGTCGTGAACCGGAAGCCGATGGGCGCGTTCTCGTAGCCCGGAAGAAGTCGACGGCACTTCAGGTAGTTGTCCAGCTTGATGTTGATGTGTTTGTTGAGCCAGACGTCGTCAGCGTAGATCGCCGACTTGAGCTCCCACATCACATTGTTCTCGAACAGGTCGATATCGGTGATGATTCTTCCCGTGTCCGGGTCGTAGACCTTGTGGTCGATGGCGCCTTCCAGGCAGCTGAACCCACTGCCGGCCGCCGTCCGCGCCACGGATGTGAAGGAGGCCCGCGTCGCCACCGACGCCTTCTTGACGATCTTGCAGCCACGCTTCAGCAGCTTCAGCTCGTCGTAGACCCGTTCCAGCGTCTTGAACTTGGCGCTGAGGAGCGCGTCCACCGCGACGCCCTTGCAGCTGTCGAAGTCCTTGTTCTGCAGGCACTTCTCGAACTGACCGAGACCCAGCAACTCCTTCTCGGCGTTCCACAGTTGCTCCATGGCATCGCCGAACTCCTCGCCCTGGGCCACGATGTCGCAGGCGATCTCCGAGTGCTGGCACCACCGGGCGAAGTCCTGCGGGTCGCACGGGACCATCCCCTGCTGGCAGCGGTAGACCTCGGCGGCACGGCGACCGTCCTCGTTCTTCGCCTTCTCCTTGGCCGCGACGGCGGCCTTGCGCCGCGCCTCCTCCTCTTCCCGGTACTTCGTGACCGTGATGGTGAAGGCCTCGGTCGCCGCCTTGAGGGCGGCGTCCGCGTCCTTGCCCGCCGCGACCGCCGACTTGCGGGCGTCCTCGGCGTAGTACGCGGCGTTCGACGCGGCGGCCTGGGCGGTCTCCGAGGAGAGCGTGGCGTCGGCCGCGGAGCGGGCCGCGTCGTTGGCCGAGACGTCGGCGCGGTTCGCGGCGTCACGGGCCGTCCTCGCCGACGCGGCGGCCTGGGCGGCGGACGTCTCGGCGTCCTTGGCGTACTGGTCGGCCTGCTTGGCGTAGTCGTTGGCCTTGGTCGCCGCGGCATCGGCCTTCTTGGCCCACTCGGCGGCTTCGGTGGCCGCCTTGCGGGCGGTGGCGGCGACCTTCTGGGCGGTCGCGGCGTTCTTCTGCGCGGTGGCCGCGACCTTCGCCGCGTCCGCCAACAGCTTCTGGACCTGGGCCACATGCGTGACGGCCAGATAGTCCTTGCGCTGTGCCTTGTACTGGCCGGAGACGACGAACACGTGCAGCGCCTGTGGTGAGCCCTCCAGCGCGACCCGGGCCGCCGACTTCACCTCGGGAGTGCCGCTGTCGATGAGCTGCGCGGCCTTGACCCGCTCGTCCTGGGTCCGTGCGGTGTACTGCGTGGCGACCAGGAACTCGCTGTACTTCTTCGGGTCGCCCGTGGCCAGCGCCTTGCGGCCGGCCTCGGTGACGACGGGCCCGGCGCCGGAGAGGACCTGGACGATGGCGACGCGCATCCCCTGGGCACCGGCCTGGTACTGCCCGTTCTCGACGAACGCGGTGATCGCGGCGGCGTCTCCGTCGAGTGCGGTCTCGGCCGCGTCGCGTACGGTCTGGTCCTCGCTCTCCTCCGCGAGACGCTCCACGTAGGAGCGGTCGTCCTGCTGCTCGGCGGTCCTCCAGCCGTTGCGCAGATAGTCGACGACGACCTCGTCGGGGCCCGACAGCGCGGCCTCGGCGGCGCCGCGACCCCAGGCCGTACCGCCCTTCATCACCCGTACGGCCAGGTCGCGGCCCTGTTTGGCGACGGACGCGAGATCGGCGCCGGGCTCGGTGGCCGCGGCCACCAGCCGGTCCCGTTCGGCCCGGCGGTCCTTGACCTCCTTGTCCAGCGCGGCCTGCGCGGTGGTGCGGGCGGTGTACGCGGCCTTGTCGTCCTTGGCGAGCTCGATGCCGCCGTTGGTACGGCCCAGCAGCTCCTCGCTCTCGACCTCGCGGGCGAGCTTGTAGACCGCCTGAGCCGTGGCTACGGCCTTGGTGGCGTCGTTCGCGGCCGTGGTGGCGGCGTTCGCGTGCTCGGTCGACCTGGTGGCGGCCTGCGCCGCGTTGCCGGCCTGGTCGGCGGCTTCCTTGGCGGCCTTGGCGGCGTTCTTGGCGTGCGTGGCCGCGGACTTGGCGGCATCCCGTGCCTCGCGAGCCGCGGTGGCCGCCTTGCGGGCCAGCGTCTCGGCGGCGGCCGCCGCGCGGTTGGCCTCGGTCGCGTGCCGCTTGGCGGCGGCCGCTGCGGCGCGGGCCTCGGCGGCGGCGGAGCTGGACTGGCCCGCGTAGTTGCCGGCCTCGATCGCGGCGTCGGCGGCGGCGTTGGCGTTGGCACCGGCACTGGCCGCGGAGTGCGCGGCGTCCCCCGCCGCGTCGGCTGCCTTCGCTGCCTGATCGGCGGCATCGGCAGCCAGGTTGGCGCCTGCGGCGGCCTTCTCGGCGTCCTCGGCCGCGGTGCGCGCGGCGGCCGCGTTGCCTGCGTCGACCGCGGCATCGGCGGCGGCGTTACGGGCACGGGAAGCGGCCTGGGAGGCGCCGGCAGCGGCGGCCGCTGCCTGCGAGGCCGCGTTGGCGGCCACGCGTGCCGAGTTGTTCGCGGCACTGGCCGCGTCGATCGCCCGCTGTGCGGAGGCCGCTGCCTGGGACGCCGCGGTGGCGGCCCGCTTGGCGGCCCGAGCGGCCTTGGCGGTGTCGTCCTTGGCCGCCTTGGCCTCGGCCTCCGCCTCCTGCGCGGCTTCCTTGGCGAGCTGCGAGGCCTTGACCGCCTTGGCGGACTCGGTCTTGGCCGCGGCGGTCTGCTCGGCGGCTTGTCGTCCCGCTTCCTTCGCCTGCGCGGCGAGTTCGGCGATGGTGGCGTGCTCCTGGTCCTTCGCGCGGGCGACGAACTGGCCGATCTCCAGGAACTCCCGGATGTCCTCGGCGGTGCCGTTCAGCGCGATGCGTCCGGCCGCCCGTACGTTGGTGCCGCCTACGCTGACGATCTGGACGAGCTGCACCCGCTCGTCCTGGTCACGCTGGGCGTACTGGCCCTGGGTGAGGAACTTCCGGACGTCGTCGGACGTGCCGTTCAAGGCGGCCCGGCCGGCGTCCCGCACGTTGGGGCCGCCGGTGTCGATGATCTGGGCGACCCGGACCCGGTTGTCCTGTTGCATCGGGTCTTCCCAGCCATCGTCCAGGAAGTCCTCGAGCGCGGCACGGTTTCCGGTAAGCGCCGTGCGTGCGGCGGTCAGCAGCTCCGGTCCGCCGACGGAGGCGAACTGCGCGGCGGTCACCCGCTCGTCCTGGAACACCAGGCCGTCCGCCGCGGCGAGGAAGTTCTGTACGTCGGTGTCGCTGCCGGTGAGCGCCGCCTCGGCAGCTGCCCTGACGCCGGGGCCACCGGCCTTCCAGTAGTCGACCACCGAGCCGCGGTCGGCGGGGTCGACGGCGGATACGGCGGCGGTGCGGACGCTGTTCGTCGGGCCTGTGGCGGCCGACGCGGGCGGCGAGCTCAGCAGGCCGACGGCGAGGGCGAGCGGCAGCAGACTCAGTACGGCGCCGTGGAGGACGCGCGGTCGTGGATTCTTCCCGGCGGTATCGAACTGGTCAGTTCTTCGATTCACTGGGTACCCGTCTCGATAATCGGCGACGACCCCCAATACGTGAGTCGCCGAATGGTCGGCGGGTAAGCATAGTCAGCTTTTTCTGTTTCGTGGTGACCAATATCCAGGACTGCGCAGAGCGGACAATGCGGGATCTTTGGTGCTCTTCCGCATTAATTCAATGTGCTGAAAAAATGCCCGTTGACGTTTTCTCTTCCTATGCTTACGCTATACCTCGACTTTGCTCCTGATGCGTCCAGCCTGACCAGCTGGGATCGCATCGGAGCCCTAGGACTGCAGGGGGTTGAGGGGGGTCGGGCGCGCTTGTTCGCGCCCGTCTGAACAGGGCTTTTACGTCGACCATGAGTAGTCGCGGCCCGTCTGTGTACTTTTCGACAGCATCCTGGCGGGGGGCCTCGCGCTGCGAGGAGCCGCGCCGGAAGGGACTCTTCGGTGCCTTTCCGTGCCCGAAATCTAATTGTTTCCGGGGTCGTGGCCGCAGCTGCCATGCTCACTGGAATTTCCGTTGCCTCCGCCGATGATCCACCGCAATCGCCATCGAATCCGCCTGCCCTGGTCGAGGACTATTCCTATCCCGGTGCCGACCGGATTTTGGCGGAAAAGGGAATCAAGCTGAAGAAGGGTGACGGTCGTATTCTGCTGGCCGACTGCGATTCGACCGCCTCGCAGATCCACGTGATGACCGTCGGGGACCCCGCCCAGAATCGCGCGGACGACTACTGCTTCAGGACTGTCGGGAAGACCGGCTGGCTCACCCTGGAGCTCTCCCGAGTCTTCGCCGTCGCGGCCTCGGACCACCCGATCCGCGCCGACCTCACCGCGAACGGCGAGACGACCTCGGTCCTCGTCCCCAAGGGCGAGTTGGCCCCCGTCGGTGAGGGGACCGTCGGGGGCGCGAGGTCCGTTCTCGTCGAGTTGCGCGTGACCGGCTGACCCTCACCTCTTCTTCCGCACGCTTCGTGGGGCCGCCGCTCCACCGAGCCGAATTCCCGATGCGAGGCACACGTGAATGACGCCCGTCCGCGCAGAACGCGCATGGTGTGGGCCACCGGGCTCGTGGCCGCCGGCCTGACGACCGGCCTGCTGGCCGCACCGCCCGCCCAGTCCGTCGTTGGCGACCAGGTCGCGGAGGGAGCCGACCAGTATGTGGTCAAGGTCCATATCGCCGGCGGCACCGACAACGAACGTTCCTGTTCCGGCACCCTGGTGGACCCCCAATGGGTCCTCACCGCCGCGAGCTGCTTCGCGGCCGATCCCCAGCACGCGACCGCGCTCACCAGGGGCGCGCCGCCTCTTCCCGCCGTGGTGACCGCCGACGGCAACAAGCCCGCTCCGAAGGCCGAGCGTAATCAGAGGGTGGATGAGATCGTGCCCTTCCCGGGCCGCGACCTGGTCATGGCCCGCTTCATCCAGCTTTCCTCCGACGATCCGTTTCTCGGACCGTTCCCCGAGATCGAGGTTGCCGAGGTCGACGACGCGGCCCCGACGCAGGGTGACCGGCTCAGGGCGGTTGGATACGGCCGGACCAAGTCCGAATGGACACCCGAGCGTGCTCACACCGGCTCCTTCAACGTGGACCTCGTCGACCCGACGACCCTGGCGATGTCGCCGGCCGCGACCCGCGCTGCCCTGTGCAAGGGCGACGCGGGCGCTCCAGTGTTCAACGGAGCCGACGGCATGGTCGGCGTGGTCAGCGCGGCCTGGGACGGCGGGTGCCTCAACTCGGCGGAGAGCCGTACCGGGGCTGTTGTCACCCGGGTCGACGACATCGCCGACTGGGTCCAGCAGGTTCGGCTGACCTTCCAGCAGCGGAAGATCAGCGATGTGATGACTGCGGGCGACTTCAACGGTGACGGCCGTACGGACATCGCCTCGCTGATGCGGTCGGGCACCATCCACGTGTTCCACGGTCGCCGGGACGGGACGCTGCAGTTCGGGAGCTATCTTTCCGCGGTTGGGCGCAGCGACCAGAAGCGGCTTGTCGCGGGCGACTTCGACAGTACGCGGGGACTCGAAGTGATTTCGGCCGACAGCGTCGGCAATCTCGTTCTGCACAGTCAGCGCACCTGGGTGCCGGGCTTTTACGCTCCGACCGATCTGTGGACCGACGCCACTTGGAAGGACGGCCTGCCCGTCGCCGCCTTGCGGACCGGCACCGCCGCACGCGACACCCTGCTGTTCCAGTGGCCCGACGGCTCCCTCTACACCTACAAACGGGACGCCGCCGGCAAGCTGGTCAACCAGAAGAAGGCGATGTGGCCGGACAAGACCTGGAAGAAGAAATACATCGCCACGGGTGACTTCACCGGTGACGGACGGGACGACATCGCGGCCGTGGCCGCCGACGGAGCACTGCACCTGTACCCGGGCAAGGCCGACGGGACCTTCGACACGGCCCGATCGATGTGGCCCGACAAGAGTTTCGGCGCCATGCGGCTCATTCTGGGCGGTGACTTCAACGGAGACGGCAAGGCCGACCTCGCCGCAGTGACAACTGCGCGCGACATGCGTCTGTACGCCGGTGACGGCAGGGGCGCTCTTGCCGCGCCCAAGTCGATGTGGCCGACGGTTTGAGCTGGTATGTGGGCGCGTGGATCGATGGTCAAGACGAGTTCGAAGGGCATCCTGAAGACCACGGTCAACGCCGCCGGTGACGTCATCCACGTGAAGTAGTCCGGGGAGCGTCGGCGGAGTCTCCGTACTTCACCACGGGTTTGCAATACCCGTACAAAGTCTCGATCCGCCGTACAACCTGTCCCACCTGTCGCGGATCAGGACACATGAGCCAACAGGCTCCGCCATCACTTGGGCCCCGGCGCCGACGACGAGCCGTTCGGAACGACCAGCGCGTCGGGGTCCCCTTTCCCACTTGGGGAACGCATGCGCATACGCGCCACCGTGGCCGCCGTCTCCGGCGCCCTGGTCCTCTCCGCCTTCGCCGTACCGGCCGCACAGGCCGCGGGCTCCGACGCCGGCTCCTACCGCTCGGACATCGCGAAGATCCGTGAGGCCGCCCACGCCGCCTCCGGCAAGGCCACCCTCTCCCACTCCACCGTCGCCACCGCGGCCGACGCCGAGCCGTACCCCCTCAACGTCACCTTCGCCAACGTCAAGGTGAACAACGGCAAGCCGATCGTGGCCGGTATCTCCGGGCACCTCTCCGTGCCGGTCACCTACACGCTGACGCACGGCGCCGACGTCGACATCACCGCGTCCGACTTCCTCACCGGCCCGTACATCTACAAGGGCACCTTCGCCAAGCCGACCAACGCGCTGTTCGGCGAGGACGCGGGCACCTGCAAGGTCACCTCGGCGACCGCCGCCTCCTGCAAGGCCACGCTCGACATCTACCCGGGTGAGGGCGACCTGTCGAACGTCGACGCCGGTGCCTGGAAGGCCGGTGCCGAGGCCATCGCGCTGAACGGCCAGAACCCGGACAGCACCAGCTTCGACATCACCAAGGTCGGCCTCGCCGACCAGGGCAACTTCGCCTCCCCGAACGTCACGCGCCTGGCCAAGCTCACGGTCAACGCCGCCCCGGAGCCCGTCAAGAAGGGCAAGACCATCACGGTCACCGGCAAGCTGACCCGCGCGAACTGGGACGACACCAACTACACCGGCTACTCCACCCAGCCGGTCAAGCTCCAGTTCCGCAAGAAGGGCGCCAGCACCTACACCACGGTCAAGACCATCAAGACCAGCTCCACGGGCGCCCTGAAGACCACCGTCAAGGCGGCGGTGGACGGTTACTTCCGCTACAGCTTCGCGGGCACGTCCACCACGGCCCCGATCAACGCGACGGGCGACTACGTCGACGTCAAGTAACCAACACCGGCAGCCACCCGCGCCCTGCTTTTAGGGGCGCGGGGAACTGCGCGACCAGCCCCCACTCGGCAGCAGCGAACAAACGACGTACCACCCGCCCCCTCAAGCCGGCACCCGCCGATCAACCACCCTCCACACCATCTCCAGCACAACCCCCGCCACCACCGAAATCCCCACAGCGATCCACGGCATGGTCACCCCCACCAGCTTCAAAGCAAAGAAGTGCTGAAGCCAAGGCACCACCAGCACCACCACGAACGCCGCCCCCATCGAGGCGACCAGAGTGATCCGCCACCACGTGTACGGCCGCGCGATGATCGCCAGCACCCACATCGAGATCAGGAACAAGGTCAAGGTCGCCGCGCTCGTCTCCGCCGCCAACGACCCCTTCCCCGTGTAGTGGTGACGGGCAATCAGATACGTCACGAAGGTAGCCGCCCCGGCGATCACCCCACCCGGGATCGAGTACCGCATCACCCGCCGCACGAAATGGGGTTTCGCCCGCTCCTTGTTCGGCGCCAGCGCGAGGAAGAACGCCGGGATCCCGATCGTCAGCGTCGACAACAGCGTCAAGTGCCGCGGCAGGAACGGGTATTCAACCCGCCAGCACACCACCAGCACCGCCAACAGTACCGAGTACACCGTCTTCACCAGAAACAGCGTCGCCACCCGGGTGATGTTCCCGATCACCCGCCGCCCCTCCGCGACCACCGAAGGCAGCGTGGCGAAGCTGTTGTTGAGCAACACGATCTGCGCGACGGCCCGGGTCGCCTCGGACCCCGACCCCATGGAGACGCCAATGTCCGCGTCCTTCAGGGCAAGGACGTCATTCACCCCGTCCCCGGTCATCGCAACCGTGTGCCCGCGAGACTGCAACGCCCCCACCATGTCCCGCTTCTGCTGCGGAGTGACCCGCCCGAACACCGTCCCCTCGTCAAGGGACTTGGCCATCTCCCCCTGATCCGAGGGCAGTTGACGGGCGTCCACGACCTGCCCGCTCAGCCCCAGTTTCCCGGCCACCGCCCCCACGGACACCGCGTTGTCCCCGGAGATCACCTTCGCGTGCACATCCTGCTCGGCGAAATACGCGAGCGTCTCGGCCGCGTCGGGCCGCAACCGCTGCTCCAGCACCACCAGCGCCGTGGCCGTGGCCTCCCGCGCGACCTCGGGATCGTCCAGCTCACCGGAGACCCGGGCCAGCAACAACACCCGTAGCCCTTGCTCGTTGAGCCGCCCGGTCTCCTCCAGCGCGGGATCGTCGTCGGCGAGCAGCACATCGGGCGCGCCGAGCAACCACGTACTCGACTCCCCGTTCCCCTCACTGAACGACGCCCCGCTGTACTTCCGCGCCGACGAGAACGGCAGCGACTCCACGCACCGCCACTCCCCGCTGTCCGGATAGGCCGCGATGATCGCCTGCAACGACGCGTTCGGCCGCGGGTCCGACTCCCCGAGCGCGCCGAGGACTTTGCGTACGTACGTTTCGTCGGCCCCGCCGAGCGGACGCAACTCGGTGACGTCCATCCCGCCCTCGGTGAGCGTGCCCGTCTTGTCGAGGCAGACCGTGTCGACGCGGGCGAGGCCCTCGATGGCCGGAAGTTCTTGAACGAGGCACTGTTTCCGGCCAAGCCGGATGACACCGATCGCGAAGGCCACCGAGGTGAGGAGGACAAGACCCTCCGGGACCATCGGGACGATCCCGCCGACCGTCCGGGCGATGGAGTCCTTGAACCCGTGCTGTTTGACGACGAGTTGGCTGATGACCAGGCCGATCGCGGTCGGGATCATCATCCACGTCACGTACTTGAGGATCGTGGAGATACCGGTCCGCAGCTCGGAGTGGACGAGCGTGAACCGCGAGGCCTCCTCGGCGAGTTGGGCCGCGTACGCCTCGCGCCCCACCTTCGTCGCCTCGAACGCGCCACCGCCGGCGACCACGAAACTGCCCGACATCACCGCGTCCCCGGGCCGCTTGACGACCGGATCCGCCTCACCGGTGAGCAGCGACTCGTCGATCTCCAGACCGTCCGCCTCGACGCACTCCCCGTCGACGACCACCTTGTCACCGGGCCCGATCTCGATCAGATCACCGAGCACGATCTCGGAGGTGCTCACCGCCACGGCGGCCCCGTCCCGCCGTACGGTCGGCTTCGACTCGCCGATCACCGCGAGGGAGTCGAGGGTCTTCTTCGCCCGCCACTCCTGGAAGACCCCGATCCCGGTGTTGGCGAGGATCACGTACCCGAACAGGCTGTCCTGGAGCGGCGCGACGCTCAGCATGATCAGCCAGAGCACACCGATGATCGCGTTGAACCGGGTGAAGACGTTGGCGCGCACGATCTCGCCGAGGGAACGGCTGCTGCGCACCGGGACGTCGTTGACCTCCCCGCGCGCCACCCGTTCGGCGACCTCGGCGGTGGAGAGCCCGCGCGCACGTGCGGCCGGGACGGGCACGGGGTGCACAGGGTCGAGTTCGGCGCCCGCGTCGGTGTGCGTCATGCATTCGACGGTACGTGCGGATTTACGGCTTCACCCGCCGAGTGCCCGGAAGATCCGACCAGGGGAGGACGGCGGGCGGAGCGGGCTGATGCCCCGGGTGGAGAGAGGCCTCATCAATCCGCAGCAGGGGAGGGGGTGTCCGTAGCCGAAGTGGTCGAAGGGGGCGACGCGGCCGAAGTGGTCGAAGCCGCCGCCTCGGCCGCCAGCCGCTTGAGCGCCGCGTCCCGCCCCCGCACGTACCAGATGCCGATCAGCCCGAGCCCGGCCCCGGCCAAGCAGGTCCACACCCACCACAGATGACCGTGGTCGTCGAACCAGCCGTAGAAGGGGAGCTGTGCCAGGAAGAGGACGAACCAGAGGATCGTGCCGCCGATGATGGTCGGGACGATCGGGCCCTCCAGGGGCTCCGGTGCCTCGTGTGTCGGTGTCCACTTCGCCATGCCCCCAGCTTACGAGGCGGCACAAGCGGCTCGATGGACACTCGGCCCCACGCCGGTCTACGCGCGGAGATAGCGCCTGACGTCTTCATATGTTCATACTGAAACGGTTTCCGTCTGTCCACTTCTGCTCGTAGGAACATCCAATGCCGACCGCGCTCGACCGTTACTTCAAGATCTCCGAGCGTGGCAGCTCGCTGCCCCGGGAGATCCGCGGCGGCTTCGCCACCTTCTTCGCGATGGCGTACATCATCGTGCTCAACCCGATCATCCTGGGCAGCGCGAAGGACATGTACGGGCACCACCTCGACAACGGCCAGCTGGTCACCGCGACGGCGGTCACGGCGGCCTTCACCACCCTCCTCATGGGGGTCATCGGCAACGTCCCGATCGCGCTGGCCGCCGGACTCGGCGTGAACTCCGTCGTCGCCCTCCAGCTCGCGCCCCGCATGACCTGGCCGGACGCGATGGGCATGGTCGTGCTGGCCGGCCTGATCGTGATGCTGCTGGTCGCCACCGGGCTGCGCGAGCGCGTGATGAACGCGGTGCCGTACGGACTGCGCAAGGCCATCTCGATCGGTATCGGCCTGTTCATCATGCTGATCGGGCTCGTGGACTCCGGGTTCATCTCCCGCATCCCGGACGCCGCCCAGACCACCGTCCCGCTCCAGCTCGGCGCCGACGGTCACCTCAACGGCTGGCCGGTCCTGATCTTCATCCTCGGCGTCCTGCTCACCCTCGCGCTGATCGTCCGCAAGGTCTCCGGCGCGATCCTGATCTCCATCGTCACGATGACCGTCCTCGCGGTGATCGTGAACGCGGTCGCGACGATCCCCTCCTGGGGTCTGACCACCCCGAAGTGGCCCGGAAACCCGGTCGCCACCCCGGACTTCGGCCTGATCGGCAAGTTCAGCCTGTTCGGCGGCTTCTCCAAGGTCGGTGTGCTGACCGGCGTCCTGTTCGTGTTCACGGTCCTGCTGTCGTGCTTCTTCGACGCGATGGGCACGATCATGGGCATCAGCGACGAGGCCAAGCTGACCGACGGCGAGGGCAACATGCCCGGCATCAACAAGGTCCTCTTCGTCGACGGCATCGCGGTCGCGGCCGGCGGTGTCAGCTCGTCCTCCGCGACCACCTGTTTCGTGGAGTCGACGGCCGGTGTCGGCGAGGGCGCCCGCACGGGCTTCGCGAACGTCGTCACGGGCGCGCTCTTCGCCGTAGCGCTGTTCCTCACGCCGATCGCCACGATGGTCCCGTCCCAGGCGGCCACCCCCGCGCTGCTCGCGGTGGGCTTCCTGATCCTGGCGGGCTCCGTCAAGGAGATCGACTGGGCCGACTACACGATCGCGATCCCGGCCTTCATCACGATGGTGATGATGCCGTTCACCTACTCGATCACCAACGGCATCGGCATGGGCTTCATCACCTTCGTGGTGCTGAGGCTGGTGGCGGGCCGGGGCCGGGAGGTCCCGGTGCCGATGTACGTCGTAGCGGCGGTGTTCGGGTTCTACTACCTGATGCCGGCGCTGGGTCTGACCTGACCCGCGCTTCTACGGGCCGTCACGTGACCCCGTAGAACTTCTCGGTTTCTTCTACGGCGGTCTGGAACCGCTCGTCGAAATCGTCCCGGATGAGCGTCTGGACCACATAATCCTGGACGCTCATTCCCCTTTTCGAGGCATGGTCGCGGAGCCGTTCGAGCAGCTCCCCGTCTATCCGCAGGCTGAGCACGCTGGTCCCCATGTAGACGAGGGTCCGGGGCGGTTCCGGGCGGCGGGTGACGTTCCGCGCCGGGATCACTCATATGGGTGACGGAAGGGTTCAGTGGTCAGGGTCACGGGCATCTCGGCGTGTTCCCGTTGGTCTTTAGCGAGAGTAATGAGTTACGCTAAAGAACATGCCGGACCTTACGCATGGCGACGACGCTGCCGCCGTGAACTCCCTGCGATCAGCCGTGATGCGGTTGTCCCGTCGACTCAAGCACCAGCGGGTCGACGAGTCACTGAGCCCTACCGAGATGTCGGTGCTGGGCACCCTGTCCAACTGCGGCAGCGCGACCCCTGGCGAGCTCGCTCGCAAGGAGCATGTGCAGCCGCCCTCGATGACCCGCATCGTCGCGCTGCTCGAAGCGAAGGGTCTGGTCCAGCTGGAGCCGCACCCCGAGGACCGGCGCCAGAAGGTCGTCACCAAGACCCCCCAGGCCGAGGCGATGCTCGAAGAGAGCCGCCGCAAGCGCAACGCGTTCCTGGCCGGCCTGGTCGACGGCCTCGACGAGGACGAGTGGGCGAAGATCGTCGCCGCCGCCCCCGTGCTGGAGAAACTCGCACACCTGTAAATCCCCCTAGCCTGGAGGCGACCTTTTGAGTTCGGGACCCGGAGCAGACTCCGCCCCCGCGCCAGCCACCCCCGACTCCCCGCCCACCCCACGCGGCAAGTCCTCGATGTTCAGCTCGCTGAAGATCCGGAACTACCGCCTGTTCTTCATCGGCCAGGTCGTCTCCAACACCGGCACCTGGATGCAGCGAATAGCCCAGGACTGGCTGGTCCTCAGCCTCACGGGCTCCTCGACCGCCGTCGGCATCACGACAGCCCTGCAGTTCCTGCCGATGCTGCTCTTCGGGCTCTACGGCGGTGTCCTCGTCGACCGGCTGCCCAAGCGCCCCACCCTGCTCGTCACGCAGTCCGCGATGGCCCTCACCGGCCTCGCCCTCGCCGCCCTCACCCTCTCCGGCCACGTCCAGGTCTGGCACGTCTACGTCGCCGCCTTCGCCGTGGGCCTCGCCACGGTCGTCGACAACCCGGCCCGCCAGTCCTTCGTCTCCGAGATGGTCGGCCCCGACCAACTGCAGAACGCGGTCAGCCTCAACTCCGCGAACTTCCAGTCCGCCCGCCTGGTCGGCCCCGCCGTCGCGGGTGTCCTGATCACCGGCGTCGGCACGGGCTGGGCGTTCCTCTTCAACGGCCTGTCGTTCGTCGCGCCGCTGGCCAGCCTGCTGCTCATGCGCAACCGCGACCTGCACTCCGTCCATCGCGCCCCGCGCGGCAAGGGCCAGCTCCGCGAGGGCCTGCACTATGTCGCCGGCCGCCCCGACTTGATCTGGCCGATCGTCCTCGTCGGCTTCATCGGCACCTTCGGCTTCAACTTCCCGGTCTGGCTGTCGGCCTACGCGGACGACATCTTCCACGCGGGTGCCGGCGCGTACAGCCTCTTCAACACCCTGATGGCGGTGGGCTCGTTGATCGGCGCCCTGCTGGCCGCCCGCCGGGGCACCACCCGTCTCCGCGTCCTGATTGCGGCGGCGGCGGCCTTCGGCATCCTTGAGGTGGTGGCCGCGGTGGCCCCCTCCTACTGGCTGTTCGCCCTCCTCATGGTCCCGATCGGCATCGCCGGCCTGACGGTCAACGTCACGGCCAACACCGCCGTCCAGATGGGCACCGACCCGGCCATGCGCGGCCGGGTCATGGCCCTGTTCATGATGGTCTTCATGGGCGGTACGCCGCTGGGCGCACCGATCGTCGGCTGGATCACGGACGCCTACGGCCCCCGGGTGAGCTTCGCCTTCGGCGGCGTAGTGGCGGCCGTCGCCGCGGCCACGATCGGCGTGATCCTGGCCCGCATCGGCGACCTGCGCCTGTCCTTCGACTGGAACCACGGTCACCCGAGCGTGGCCTTCGTCCCGCGCGAGCGGGAGCAACTGGCCGCTGCGGCTTGAGAGTTGTGCGGTACGACTGGCCCGGAGGGCGTGCGTGTCACACCCTCCGGGCCAGCACCTGTCCCGGCCACTTGTCCTCACCGACGACGAACGCCTCGGTCGCGGTGAACCCGTTGCCCTCGTAGTAGGCGACGAGCTTGCGGTCGTCCCCCGCGTAACAGTCCACCCGCAGCAGGGAGACCCCGGCCCGCCGCGTCTCCTCCGCCGCGTGCGCGAGCAGCGCGCTGCCGACGCCGTAGCCCTTGAACCGCCGGTCGGAGGCGAGGAGATGGACGTACCGCTCGGGTTCGTCGACGGCGGGGATGTACGACCCCGGTGAGTCGGTGAGGGTGAGCGTCCCGGCCGGCACCCCGTCGACCTCGGCGATGTAGGGCGAGCCGGTCGCCACATACCGCTCCACCATCGCCACGGCCTTCGGGTTCTCCGACCACGGTGTGCTGCCCCACTGCCCGGTACGCCCCTGCGCGACGAGCCACGCCACGGCACTGTCGAACATGCCGAGTATCGCGGGGATGTCGTCGGGCCCGCCGTCTCTGATGCTGATGCTGGTGTCGGTCTCCATGGCAGCAGGCTAGGGGTCCGAAGAGGCTGTGCGCTGGACTGACCGGTCTGGCCCCACGAGACCGGTTAGTCCAGCGCACACACCTTGAGCGGTGGTGAAAGGCTGCCCCCATGAGACTCTTCGCCGCGCTGCTGCCGCCGGAGCCCGCACTGGCCGAACTCGGCGCGGTGGTCGACGAGTTGAGACGCCTGCCGGGCGCGGACACCCTGCGCTGGACCGGCCGCCCCGGCTGGCACCTCACCCTCGCCTTCTACGGTGAGGTCGCCGAGGACGTCGTACCCGAACTGTCGGCCGGACTGGAGCGGGCGGCGCGGGCGACCGAGCCGTTCGGGCTGGCGGTGCGTGGGGGTGGGCAGTTCGGGGACGGGCGGGCGCTGTGGGCGGGGGTGGAGGGCGATGTCCTGGCCCTGCGGCGGCTCGCGGAGCGTTGCGAGGAGGCGGCGGTGACGGGGGAACACCGGCGGTACCGCGCCCACCTCACCGTGGCGCGCAGCCGGGACGCCATGGACGTACGGCCGTATCTCGACCGCCTCGACGGCTTCGCGGGCCGGGCGTGGACGGTGGACGAGCTGGTGCTGGTCCGGAGCGACCTGCCGAGGTCGGGTGTGCGGGGGGAGCAGCCTCGGTATGAGGCGGTCGCTCGCTGGGGGCTCGGGGTGGGCGGTTAGGCTCGGGTACGTGGACCCGAAAACCCGGAACCGGATCATGGCCGGTGTGCTTGTGCTGTTGTTCGTTGTCGTGGGGCTGGCTGCGGCGCTCGGTAAGTGAGGGCGGGACGGGGCGTGGAGGACTGCGCGATCGTTGCCGGGCGCGGGCCGGATGTGGCTGGTCGCGCAGTTCCCCGCGCCCCTAAAAAAGGGCGCTTGCCCTGACCGTGATTACCAGGCGAAGGCCTCGGGCGACGGCCCAGGACCCGGGAAGATCTCGTCCAGCGAGGTCAGGATCTCCTCGCTCAACTCCAGTTCTACGGCGCGCAGCGCGCTGTCGAGTTGCTCGGCGGTGCGCGGGCCGACGATCGGGCCGGTGATGCCGGGGCGGGTGAGGAGCCAGGCCAGGGCGGCCTCGCCGGGCTCGATGCCGTGCTTGTCGAGGAGGTCCTCGTAGGCCTGGATCTGCGCGCGTGAGGTCGGGTTGGCGAGGGTGTCCGCGGCCCGGCCGCTCGCCCGGCGCCCGCCCGAGACCTCCTTCTTGATGACCCCGCCGAGGAGTCCGCCCTGGAGCGGGGACCAGGGGATGACCCCGAGGCCGTACTCCTGCGCGGCCGGGATGACCTCCATCTCGGCGCGGCGCTCGGCGAGGTTGTAGAGGCACTGCTCGCTGACGAGCCCGATGGTGCCACCTCGGCGGGCGGCGATCTCGTTGGCCTGGGCGATCTTGTAACCGGGGAAGTTCGAGGAACCGACGTAGAGGATCTTGCCCTGCTGGATCAGGGTGTCGATCGCCTGCCAGATCTCCTCGAAGGGGGTGGCCCGGTCGACGTGGTGGAACTGGTAGATGTCGATGTAGTCGGTGTGAAGCCGCTTCAGGCTGGCGTCCACGGCCCGCCGGATATTGACTGCGGAGAGCTTGTCGTGGTTGGGCCACGCGTCGCCGTCGGCGGCCATGTTGCCGTAGACCTTGGTGGCGAGGACCGTCTTGTCGCGGTGGACGGGGCTCTTGGCGAACCAGTTGCCGATGATCTCCTCGGTCCGGCCCTTGTTCTCACCCCAGCCGTACACGTTGGCGGTGTCGAAGTAGTTGATGCCCGCGTCCAGCGCCGCGTCCATGATGGCGTGGCTGTCCGGCTCATTCGTCTGCGGTCCGAAGTTCATCGTGCCGAGGACCAGTCGGCTGACCTTGAGGCCTGTGCGGCCGAGCTGCGTGTACTTCATGAGTGTCTAGCCAACGACTTCGAGTGCGCTCTACGCAAGGGGAATCGGTCGTGGCCGACGTCGCCGGCGGTCAGCGCCGGGCCGATCGCCTCGACGAGGAGTGGGGCGCCCAGTGGTGGGGGCTGTCGTCCGCGGCCGGGTCTTCCTCGCCGTACTCCCCGCCCACCCCCCACGCCTGATGCATCGCCCCCGCGAACGCGCCCGCGATCTTGTGCTCGCCGGCCGCGTTCGGGTGCGTGCCGTCGTACGTGTCGTGGTCGACGTCGTACGACTCCGGGAGGGAGGCCAGGAGGAGGGGGGAGCGGGGGTCGTCGAGGTCGGCGACCGCCTTTGCCTGGAGTTCGTTGAAGAGGGCGACCTCGGTGGCGAAGGGGGCGTCCGTGCGGGCGCGGACGTTCGGGATGACCGGCAGGAACACCATGCGGACGGAGGGCTTCGCGGCGCGGGCCTCCGCCACGAAGGTGCGCATGTTGTCCGCCGTCTGGGGCGCGTTCGTGTAGAAGCCCAGGTCGATCAGGCCGAGGGAGACGAGGAGCACGTCCGCCCGGTGCGCGCGGACCGCCTCGCCGATCAGCGGGGCCATGTGCAGCCAGCCCTCGCCCCAGCCGGCCAGGTGGACGTGCGGGAAGTCGGGGTCGGCGTACTCGTACGACGTGGGCGAGTCCGTCGCCTTGTCGTACAGCGCCTCGCGCGGGCCGACCAGGGCGAACGGGCCGCCGTAGGTCGCGCGCAGGTGCTGCCACATCCGGTAACGCCACGTGTGTTCGCCCGCGCTTCCGATCGTCATGGAGTCGCCTACGGGCATGAACCTGAGCATCCGCTCATGATGGACGATCAACGGCCGTTCGCTGGAGCCGATGGGATGTGAGGCCCGCCACGATGGCAGGCTGGGGGCATGCGTCGCTTCCTCGCGTTCCTCGGCGCCGGCTTCCTCGTCGGCGCGCTCGCCCTCCCCGCTTCCGCGGCACCCTCCGACGACGGTGACGGCAAGGGCGACAAGGGGTTCACGATCACGGACTCCCGGATCACGGAGTCGAGCGGGCTCGCCGCCTCGCACCTCCACCCCGGCATCTACTGGACGCACAACGACAGCAACGACGGCCCGTACATCTACGCCGTCGACAGCAGCACCGGCAAGACGGTCGCCACGGTCACGTTCAGCGGGGTCGGCAAGCCGCGTGACGTCGAGGCGATCTCCATCGGCCCCAACAACGAGATCTACATCGGCGACATCGGCGACAACCTCGACGGGACCTGGCCGTACGTCTGGATCTACAAGCTGCCCGAGCCGAAGGTGCTCAAGAGCCAGACGATCCGGGCGACGCAGTACGTCGTGAAGTACTCGGACGGCGCCCGCAACGCCGAGTCGCTGATCGTGCACCCCAAGACCGGACGCGTGTACATCATCGACAAGAAGGAGGACGGCGGCCATCTCTTCGAAGGCCCGGCCAAGCTCTCCTCCTCCGGCACCAACTACTTCAAGCCCATCGCCGCCGTCGACCTCTGGGCCACCGACGCCGCCTTCTCGCCCAACGGCCAACAGCTCGCCGTACGCGGCTACTTGGGCGGTATCTACTACGACTGGAACGGCGGGAAGATCAAGCGCGAGGGGCGCCTCGACGTGCCGTTGCAGGGGCAGGGGGAGTCCGTCAGCTACTCGGCGGACGGCACCAAGCTCATGTACGGGAGCGAGGGCACCGACAGTCCGGTGCAGGCCGAGGACGCGCCCGGGGGCGGTTCGGATTCCTCCAAGTCGCCCTCGGGCGGCGGGAGTTCGGCGAGCGGCGACGACGGCGGCGGCTCGGGGAGCAACGTGAAGATCGGTGCCGTGGCCGTCGTGGTCGTCCTGGGCGCGCTCTTCGGGCTACGGCGCCTCACGCGTCGCCGCTGAACTCCCGTACCGCACACCGCTGTTGGACCACGACCTCAAGACCGTCCAGGATCCGCCCGAGCCCGAACTCGAAGTGGTCGAAGTCGGCGGTGAACGTGTCGGGGGAGAGCGACGCGAGCGTCGGGTAGGCGCCGGTCGTCATCGCCTTCTCCAGCGCCGGGACTTGAGCGCCGTAGAACTCAGCGTCGGTCAGGCCGGTGCTGCGGGCCGCCTCCTCCTGGTGGACCTGGGTGCGCGCGGCCCCGACGACATAGCCGTCGATCATGACGACCGTCGAGACGAGCTCGGGGTCGGTCAGGCCCATCGGGCGGATACGGCCGAGCAGGTGCTCCAGGGTGGCGAGGGCGCGCGGGCCGAGCAGCGGGCGGGACTGGTTGACGCGCAGCAGCCAGGGGTGCCGGCGGTGCACGGCGAGCGCGTCGCGGGCGGCGGTCTCCAGCGCGGCACGCCAACTGCCGCTGTCCGCCTCGTCGTTGGGCCGGTCCGGGAAACGGACCCGGTCCAGCATCAGGTCGAGGAGTTCGGCCTTGCCGGGCACATACCGGTACAGGGACATCGCGCCGGTACCGAGATCGGTGGCCACCCGCCGCATGGACACCGCGTCCAGCCCCTCCTCGTCCGCGATACGGATGGCCGCGTCCACGATCCGGTCGACGGAGAGCCCCGGTTTCGGTCCGCGGGAGGGGCGGGGGCCGGTGTCCCACAGCAGTTCGAGGGTGCGCCCGATGTCACCACTGCCGCTGGACTCCGTCGCGTTCGAGTTCGGGGGCCTGCTCGTCATGCGGGGGAGTCTAGGTCGCCGCGCGAAAACCGAGTACACCGTACGCGCAATCGGATACGGTGCACGCAGTTCGAACGCCCGGTACAGGAGGGAGGGATGAGGACCCATGGGTGATGACACCTACGTGGTGGAGGCCGAGGGGCTGGAGAAGCGCTACGGCGACAAACGCGCCCTCGACGGCTTCGACCTGGCCGTCCGCGAGGGCACCGTGCACGGTCTGCTCGGCCCGAACGGCGCCGGCAAGACCACCGCCGTCCGCATCCTCTCCACGCTGGTCCGCCTCGACGCCGGCCGGGCGACCGTCGCCGGCCTGGACGTGGCCCGGCAGCCGCGCCAGGTGCGTACCCGGATCGGCCTCACCGGCCAGTACGCGGCGATCGACGAGATCCTCACCGGCCGGCAGAACCTGGAGATGTTCGGCCGCCTCTTCCATCTCGGCCGCAGACGCGCCAAGTTGAGGGCGGCCCAACTCCTGCGCCAGTTCGACCTGGAGGCCGCCGCCGACAAGGGCGCGGGCGGCTACAGCGGAGGCATGCGCCGCCGCCTGGACCTCGCCGCGTCGATGATCCTGGCCCCCGCCGTCCTCTTCCTCGACGAACCGACCACCGGCCTGGACCCACGCAGCCGGGGCGAAGTCTGGGAAGCGGTACGGCAGTTGGTGGCCGACGGCACCACGGTCCTCCTGACCACCCAGTACCTGGAGGAGGCCGACCGCCTGGCCTCCCGCATCACCGTCATCGACCAGGGCCGCGCCATCGCCGACGACACCCTCGACGGCCTCAAGAACCGCGTCGGCGGCGACCGTATCGAGGTCGTGGTCCGCGAACCGGCCCACATCCCGTACGCGTTGCAGGCGGTCGCGAGGGTCGCCCACGGCGGCCAACCCGAGGCGGACATCGGGGAGTTGCGGGTGCACGCGCCGGTCGCCGACCGGGTGGGCTCGCTGACCGAGGTCGCCCGCTACCTCCACCACTACGGCATCCCGGTCGAGGACATCGGCCTGCGCCGCCCGAGCCTGGACGACGTGTTCCTACGGCTGACGGGCCGCCGTACGGAGGAGGAACCGGCAGACCGGGAGCCGGAGTCCGAGGTCGCGGAGACCGAGGAGGCAGCGGCATGAGCGGCGGCACCACGACGGCATCCGAGGGCACCGGCCGCACCTACCGCAGACGCCCCCAGCACGGCCGCCTCTTCTGGACGATCGCCGACTGCTGGAACGTCGTCCGGCGCGGCCTGACCCACTACCGCCGCCAACCGGTCAGCATCCTCTGGCAGTTGGGCTTCCCGATCCTCTCCGTGCTGCTGTACGGCTACGTCTTCGGCAAGGCGATGCGGGTACCGGGCGGCGGCGACTACAAGGCGTTCCTGATGCCGGGCATGTTCGTGATGACGGTGGCCATGGGGTTTGTCTCCACGGCCACGATCTTCGTGAACGACGCGAAGAAGGGCGTCATCGACCGTTTCCGTTCCATGCCGATGGCGCCGTCGGCGGTGGTCGCGGGGCGCGGCGCGACCGATCTCATCGTCGCCTGCGCCGAGTTGGGCATCATGATGACGACGGCGTACGGCATGGGCTGGCGCCCGGAGTTCGGCATCGGCTTCGCGAAGGCGGTGGCGCTGCTGCTGGCACTGCGCTTCGCGCTGATCTGGGTCGGCGTCTGGCTGGGGTTGCTGCTGCCCGGCCCGGAACAAGTCGGCGGCCTGTTCGCGATCGTCTTCCCCCTCACGATGATCTCCAGCATCTACGTCTCCCCGACCCAGATGCCCCACTGGCTCGGCCAGGCCGCGCTCTGGAACCCGCTCTCGTCGACGGCGGGCGCGACGCGGGCGCTCTTCGGGGCGCCGACCGGGCAAGGCACGTCCTGGCCGGAGCGGCACGCGTTGCTGCTGGCGGGAGCGTGGCCGGCGGCGCTGACCCTGCTGTTCCTTCCGCTGGCGGTGCGAAGGTTCCGCAGGCTGAGCCGATAGCCGTAGAGGACTGTCGACGCCCGTTGCCTTGACGTGTTCACGTGACGTGGCTTCCATGGAGGGTGCCGGGTGATGGGAGCGCTCCCACGAGTTCCGGACCCGCGCCTCCCGAGAGGAAGCAGCGACATGTTCCGCAGCTTGAGAAGAGCGCTGGGGGTTGTTGCCGCGACGCTGTTACTGCCGCTGGCCGGCGTGCAGACGGCACAGGCGGCTGGTCCGGCGGGCGTGGCGGGCGTGAAGGAAGTGGCGGCCGACGCACCCGGAGCGGGTTACTGGCACACCAGCGGCCGCCAGATCCTGGACGCGGCCGGGCAGCCGGTCCGTATCGCCGGGATCAACTGGTTCGGCTTCGAGACCGCCAACTACGTTGTCCACGGCCTCTGGTCGCGCGACTACAAGAGCATGATCGACCAGATGAAGTCGCTGGGCTACAACACCATCCGCCTCCCCTACAGCGACGACATCTTCAAGTCCGGCACGGTCCCCAACAGCATCGACTTCTCCAGCGGCAAGAACGCGGACCTCCAGGGCCTCAACTCGCTCCAGATCATGGACAAACTCGTCGCCTACGCCGGCCAGGACGGCCTGAAGGTCATCCTCGACCGGCACCGCCCGGACGCCTCGGCCCAGTCGGCGCTCTGGTACACGGCGGCGGTACCGGAGTCGACGTGGATCGCCAACCTTCGCTCCCTGGCGACCCGTTACGCAGGCCAGTCGACGGTCATCGGCATCGACCTCCACAACGAGCCGCACGATCCTGCGTGTTGGGGCTGCGGCGACATGGCGACGGACTGGCGCCTGGCGGCGCAGCGGGCGGGCAACGCGGTGCTGTCGGTCAACCCGGACCTGCTGATCTTCGTGGAGGGCGTGCAGACGTACGCCGGTGTATCGGGTTGGTGGGGCGGCAACTTGATGGGCGCGGGCCAGTACCCGGTCCAACTGACCGTGCCCAACCGGGTCGTGTACTCGGCCCACGACTACGCGACGAGCGTGGCCCAGCAGCCGTGGTTCAGCGACCCGACCTTCCCGGCGAACATGCCGGGCGTGTGGGACAAGTACTGGGGCTATCTCTTCCGGCAGAACATCGCGCCGGTGTGGGTGGGCGAGTTCGGCACGACGCTGGCGTCGACGGTGGACCAGAAGTGGCTTGCGGCGCTGGTGAGTTACCTGCGCCCGACGTCGACGTACGGCGCCGACTCCTTCTCCTGGACCTTCTGGTCGTGGAACCCCAACTCCGGTGACACGGGCGGGATTCTGAAGGACGACTGGGTGACCGTGGACACGGTGAAGGACGGGTATCTGGCGAGCATCAAGGCGGCGGGGTTCCCGAGCACGGGGACGGGCGGGGGCGGGGGAGACGGAGGAGGCGGCGGAAGCACAGCCGCGTGCGCGGCGACCTACGCCACCACCAGCGACTGGGGTACCGGCTTCAACGCCGCCGTGACGGTGACGAACTCCGGGACCTCGCCCCTCAAGTCCTGGCAGGTGAAGTGGACTTGGTCCGGCGCGCAGCAGATCACGAACATGTGGAACGCGACGTATACGCAGAGCGGGGCGAGTGTGACCGCGGTGAACGCGGATCACAACGGGAGTGTGGGGGTGGGGAGTTCGGCGAGTTTCGGGTTCGGGGGTGCTCCGGGGGGTGGGAGTGCGCCGAGCCTGAGCTGTACGGCGACGTGAGGGGCTGACGGGCTGACGGGGTGAGGGGCTGAGGGAGCCGGGCCGGGTTGTCGCTCGGGCGGCCGACAGCCCGGTCGGTCCAATGGGCTCGACCGGCTCGACCGGCTCGACCGGCTCGGCCGGTCAGGCGTGCGTCGTCAACGGGTGCACGGCGTTCATCGCCTCGTCGAGGAGGGTGGGCAGCGGGAGGCGGCCCTCCTCCCGTGCCCACGCCTCGATGGCCGCGTCCAGGCAGCTCAGGGCGCTGGCGATCAGGGCGGAGGCGGCGGGGTCGGGGCGGGAGGCGACGGCCGGGGTGATGCGACGGGCGACTTCGGGGAGGAGCAGGTCCCGCCAGCGCCGGTTGCGTTCCTGGAGGCGGGCCCGGATGGACGGGGACTCCACGATCACCCGGGCCGTCTGGAGGGCGGCGCCCAGGTCCTTGGCCTGCTCGCGGACGGGGGGTTCGAGCGCGTGCCGCAGCGCCGTCCACACCGGTTCGTCCTGCGGGCGCCGGATCAGCGCGTCCCGGGTCTGCTCGGCGAGGTCCTCGACCAGGGTCAGGACGACGTCCTCCTTGGTGGGGAAGTACCGGAAGAACGTGGCGCGGGACATGCCGGCCGCCTTGGCGATCTGGTCGGTCGTCGTCCGCTCGAAGCCGTCGGTCAGGAACAACTCCATCCCGATCTCGGCCACTTGAGCCTTCACGGCCTGACGGGCACGGGAGCGCACGCTCGGCGGCTGGTCCTTGACGCCCTCGGTGTCCTTGATGCCCGCGGTGTCCTTGGCGTCCTCGGTGGAAATCCCCATGGCTTCACGATAGCTTGCCTCGCGACTGAGACTTAGTCTCATTCACGAGATGTACTATCGATACTGAGGTCAGGCCTCGCGCGGGTGAGGCGAGAGCGGAAGGTGTGCACCATGACGAACAGACTGGACGGGAAGGTGGCCGTCGTCACCGGCGCCGCGAGCGGGATCGGCGCGGCCACGGCACGCGTCCTCGTGCGCGAGGGGGCCCGGGTGGTCCTGGGCGACATCAACGACGAGGCCCTGGGCAAACTGGTCGCGGACCTGGGCGACAGCGCGGTCGGGCTGCACGCCGACATCAGCCAGGAGGAAGGTGTACGGAGTCTGGTGCGGGCGGCGCTGGACACCTTCGGGCGCCTGGACGTGCTGGACAACAACGCCGCAGCCGAGGTGCCCGAGGACACCGGCACGTCCACGTCCAGCGACGAGGCATGGCGGCGCACCTTCGACCTCAACGTCATGGCCGCGGTCTGGGGCGCACGGCACGCGATCCCGGCGATGCTGGCAAGCGACGGCGGCGGCTCGATCATCAACATCTCGTCCGGCGCCGTACGCCACCCCACCGCGACGAAGGCGGCCTACGGCGCCTGCAAGTCGGCGCTGGAGACCTTCTCCCTGTACATCGGCGCCCAGCACGGCGCGGACGGCATCCGCAGCAATGTCGTACGGCCCGGGTTCGTCCTCACGGAGGGCGTCCGGGAGATCTTCGACGAGGAGCAACGGCAGCGGTTCGCGGACATGCTGGCGCTGGGCCGTGTCTGCGAACCTCAGGACATCGCCGAGACGGTCGCCTTCTTGGCGTCACCGGCGGCCGGCTACGTCAACTGCGCGGTCCTCGACGTCGACGGGGGCGGGGCGAAGCCGATGGTCTCCTGGTGATGTCCCCGACGAGAGGCAGGCGGGGGTTTCGGGAATCCCCACCAGGGACACGGACGACGCGGTGCGCGCGCGGATGAAGCGGCAGGAGTGGTTGCGCCTCCCCGGCAGGGAGTTGCACCAGTTGGTCTGGGAGGGGGCGTTGTGCCTCCGGCTTGGCTCGCGGGAGGTCATGGTGGCCCAACTGGAGCAGCTCCGCGCGGTGTTGGAGCTGGACACCGTACGACTCGGGGTCGTGCCGTTCGACGCCGTACTCCCGCTGGTGATCGGCAATGGATTCACGATGGTGGACGAGCGTCTCGTCGTGACGGAGGACTGGCACAGCGAGCACTGGCTCGACGACCCCGACGCGATCGCCCTGCGCCGAAGGGTCTGGGAGACGCACGCCGCGTCCGCCGTGTACGGGGCGGACGCCCGATCCCTGATCGTGAAGGCCGTCGACGCGCTGCGTTGATACGAGCGCGGCGCCCGACCCGCCGTACGGCGCGCACCGCCGCCTACTCGCGCTTCGCCCGGTCCAGCCACGCCAACAGGTCGACGCAGTCACGCAGTTCAGGTCGCGGCAGCCCGGCGTGTTCCCGTATCACCACGATGGCCTGGATAGTGCGGTCGGCGGCGACGAGGCCGTTCACCTCTGCTCGCGCCTCGGTCGACAGGCGGTCCCACAGCGTGTCATCCACATCCAACTCCTCGCTCTGCTGCCGTGAAAGCGGACAAAGGCACCGACGCGCACCCACCGGGCAACTACGCTGCGGACGCGCCGTGTTACCCATCGCGGCCACCGGAGGAGGAACCCCGTGTCATCGTCCTGCGACCCCAAGCACGCCCCCGCCGGCGACGTGGGCGCCGTACTCATGATGGTCGACTCCTGGATCAAGGCCGTCCACGCCGGGAAGTCCGGGACCGACCCCGAACAGCGGGCGCTGATGGACCATTACCTGGCGTCGTTGGGGCCCGACGGGCTCGACGA
Organism: Streptomyces sp. NPDC050528; assembly: GCF_044457795.1. Lineage (NCBI taxonomy): Bacteria > Bacillati > Actinomycetota > Actinomycetes > Kitasatosporales > Streptomycetaceae > Streptomyces > Streptomyces sp. NPDC050528. Next base: position 434,761 of record NZ_JBITHH010000005.1, on the reverse strand, counting down.
GCTGTTGGACGGTGCGTGCACGCTCATCTACATGTTCACGGTGTGGCTGAGGAAGGCCCACGAGAGCGAGGGCAAGGACGTCATCGAGTACGTGGTGCCCACCCTCGTGGCCACGATGCGGATGATGCCCAGGAGTTGTCCTCCCGAGGCCATCCCCACGATGGCCGGTCTGGTGATCGCCGCAGGCACCGGGCTGAGCCCCAACCTGTGGCGTCGGCAGTACGGCGACTGGACCGATGACGAGATGACCGCGCTCGAAGCCACCGTGTTCCTGCTCGCGGAACACATCAACCGCGTGGCCGACGACCCCGACTTCGCCACCCGCATGATCGTGGACGCGCTGACCAAAGTGAGTGGAGAGGGCTAGCGCCTGTCGTGGGTCCAGGCCACGCAAAATGCCTGATCAGAGGGGGCGGTGAGTGTTACCGTCGCCCGCATGCCCGAACTGATCAGGCCCACAGACCGACTCCACTCCTCATGGCTCGCGGCGCGTGACGAGTGGCCTCCAGGTGCCCACCAGGACGGAACCGGCTTGCGTCTCGCACCTGAAGCCGATCTCGACAGCCCCGAGGCTTTCTCGGCGTGGGTCGAGCAACTGCATCAGCAGTCGGACACGTCGGTCGCCGTGGGAGAGGGGCGCGTCCACGCCACCCACTGGTGGATCGTCGAGGACGACAACTACCTGGGAGCCATCGATCTGCGGCACTACCTGAACGCTTTCCTACTCGATGTCGGCGGCCACATCGGTTACAGCATCCGTCCCTCCGCCCGGAGACGCGGCTTGGCCAAGTGGGCCCTCGGGGCGGTTCTCCTGAAGGCCCCCGAGTTCGGTCTGGACCGGGTCCTCGTCACCTGCGACGACGACAACGTCGGATCGGCGCGCAGCATCGAGCGCAACGGCGGCGTCCTGGAGGACATCCGCACCACCGACGCGGGCAACAAGCGCCGCTACTGGATCACTCTGTAGGCATCCGTAGGCATCCATAGGCACCTGTGGGCAGTGGTGCCACGCTTCGGCCGTCGTCGGGCCAACTCGCCCTGGGTGTCGGCCAGTCGGTGCCTAGTCGGTGCCTCAGCGCTTCGGGGGACGCGATGGTGCGTCTACGTCTGCGAGACGGGCGTGGATTTCGGGGCCGGTCGGCTTGCCGCGGACGTGGCGGGGGCGAGTTCGACCTCGGGGCTCGGGTGCGGGCCGGTCATGCCTCCATGGATGCACCGTCGGTCCGCGTCGTCACGGTACGCGGCGGCTCGGGTGCGTCAGCCGCGCCACCGTTCCGCTTCGCCTCCACGCACAACCACACATAGACCAGGTCGAGCACGCTGCACATGATGCCGAGGCCGAGCAGGAACCCGTCGTGCTGGATGGCGCCGAACAGGATCGTGGGCGCGAGTGTGCCGAGCCACTTGGCCACGGCGATCGTCACCGACTGCCCGCGCAGGCCGCGTCGCGCGACGAACATCGCGATGAACAGGCCCGACATCAGCAGGTTTTGGAGGAACGCGGAGTAGCCGGCCCCGTCCTCCGCGCCGAACTTCCCCAGGAACAACCACTGCACGGCGAACGACATCCCGAACAGCAGCACGCTCAGCCCGGCGAACATCCGGGGCGTCACGAACGACGGGAACTCGGCACGGCCGTACCGGAAGAACGTGTACACGATGACCGCGTCGGCGATGCCCCACACCAGGTTGATACCGCCCTGCACGGACGGGTCGAAGACCAGGTTGTGCACCGCGTACGTCCACTCCCACGCGAAGTTGAGACCCAGCGCTACGGCGGGCATGGCGTAGGTGCGTTCGCGGAACCCGATGCGGATCGCTTCGATGTACACGATCGTCCAGGCGATGCCGCTCGCGAGGATGAGGGCGATATGCATCTGCGTCTCCTGTCGCGGATCTTCGGGCTGCGGATCTTCGAGGGGTCGCGCGGACGCTAACAGACACGTTCGGGGGTGTGGGCGATGTCCGGCTTACGGAAGTGTGACGGGCGGGAGTCGCCATACGTAGGGGTCGGGCGTCCGGACTTCGGCCCCAAGGTCCGTGTCCGGGAGGGGAGTTCGGGGCGTGCGGGGCGTTCTGGGTGTTCGGGGCGTGAGCATGCGGGCCGCCGCCTCATAAAGTCGCCGGAACATGAGCTTGGACCCCCTCCAGTTCGAACCTTGCCCACACGCACTTCGCGTACGGCTCCTGTCGGCATCCCCAGTCGGCGGCCAGCGCGGCGACGAGCGCGAGGCCCCGGCCACCTTCTTCCTCCGGGGTCGAGTCGTGAGGTCGGGGGAGTCTGTCCCGGTCGGGGTCTGAGACCTCAAGGATCAACTCCGTGCCGTTGAGGGTGAGTTCGACCTTGATCTGGGAGTAGGAGACGCGGCAGTGGGTCACGGCGTTGGTGACGAGTTCGTTGGCCAACAGGGTGACTGCGTCGGCGAGTTCGTCGGTGATGCCCCAGTCCGCGAGGGCCTTGCGGACGCGTTGGCGGGCGACGGGGACGTGGCTTCGGTGTTTGGGGATGCGGAAACGGAAGCTTTCGGACGCGGGCATGGGGAACTCCGTCCTGACGGGGCGTCAAGTTGGGCTGCGCGTCGGCGCCTTCACGAAGCTAAGGGTGGATTCCAGATCCGCGCAATGTGAATCGACGAATATATTCGTGAGTGTCACTCGATCGAGTGATGCAGCCCTGAGGTTGACGCTCGGTGTGGCATCGTTGCCGCAGAAGAGGGGAGGGCCCATGCCCGCAGGTGGACGGCCGACAGTGCGCAGCAGGCGCTTGGGTACGGCACTCAAGCAGTACCGGCAGGCTGCGAAGTTCGACCAGCCGCAGGCCGCCGATCTGATCGCATCAAGTCAGGCCAGGATCAGCCGCGTTGAGAGTGGCCACGCCACCCCGCGCGTGATCGAGGTGCGCTTGCTGTTGGATGCGTACGGCGTCAAGGACCCGGAAGTGCGCGTCAAGCTGGAGGAGTTGGCCAAGAACTCGAAGAACCGGGGCTGGTGGCTTGAGCATGCCGCACACCTGCGGCCGGACTACGTCGACCACATCGCGTTGGAGGATGACGCGACTTACATCCGCGAGTGGCAGCCGGTCATGGTGCCAGGGCTCCTGCAAACTCCGGCTTACGCGGAGGCAGCTATCGCCAGTGGTCCTCACTACATCGATCCGGATCGGGTCGACCAGTTGGTGAAGGTGCGAGTGGGGCGCCAGACGAAGATCGAGGACGGCGGTGCGTCGTACACGGCCATCCTCTCGGAAGCGGTCATCGTGCACCCGCTAGTGAGCGTCGAGCTTCACCGGGAGCAGCTGTCGGCGATCCTTGAGATCGGAAAGCGGAAGAACGTCACTGTGCAGGTACTGCCGTTCAGCGCGGGCGTCTTGGTGGGCTACACCTCAGCTTTCTCCTCCTTCAGTTTCGACGAGGAGCCGACGGTCGAAGCCGTCACTATGGACAATCTGCGTGGCACGTCGGTCCTCGAAGGGGCTGAGGACCTTGCCGCTTACGCCAATGCGTACGACCTACTACGATCGTCAGCGTTGGCACCGGACGCGAGCATGAAGCTCATCCGGGGCGTGCTGCGAAGCTTGAAGGAAGACACATCGTGACCGAGGTCGTAAGCCCCTTCTGGAAGTCGTCGTACTCGGGGCAGGAGAACAACTGCGTCGAGGTCGCTGACACAACCGACCTCGGCCGAGCCGTCCGCGACAGCAAGCAGGCAGACGGCCCCCTGCTCCTCGTCTCTCGCGACACCTGGCAAGACTTCCTCCAACAGTTCTGAGGAGATGCCTCATGGCCGAGAGCGCAGGCCCCTTCTGGAAGTCCTCGTACTCGGGCGCGGAGAACGCCTGCGTCGAGGTCGCCGACACCGCAGCCCACGGCCGCGCCATCCGCGACAGCAAGCACCCGGAAGACGGTGCCCCCCTCCTCACCGTCTCCCGGGAAGCCTGGAACCACTTCGTCCAGTGCCTCTGAACTACCCGCGGGGCAACGACGTGTTGGTGATCGGGAGCTTCTGGATCGCCCCCGCCACGTACAGGTCCCTCGGAGCCGTGCGCAGCGTGAACGTGTCGTCGTAGGACGAGACGCGGACCGACAGGACGAAGAAACCGTCGTCCTCGGCGGTCACCTTCACGTGGGACTGCTGTTCCCAGTACGTCTGGAGGAAGACCTCCGTGCCCTGGGGCTCGACGCCCTGGGGGAGGGTGACCTTGCCCTGGACGGTGAGGATGTCGCCGGCCTTCACCTTCTTCTTGTTGACGGAGTAACTGACCGAGCTGGAGCGGGCCTTGGTGGCGACCGTGGTCTCCGCGAAGTAGCCGTCCTGCGGGGTGTTGAGGTCGCCGTCCTCGTCGTACAGGGCGGTGATGTGAACGTCGCGCTGGACGTTGAGCAGGCTGCTGCCGCCCTCGTGGTCGATGTCGACGTCCGGGACCGTGAACTTCCCGTTGGCGTCGGTGACCGGCTTCCCGAGGTCGCGGGGCTCGTAGTAGTTGGGGTCGATCGGGTCGCCCCACGGGTTCCAGGTCGTGAACTGGACGACTTCCTGGAGGGTGACGGGGATGTTCGCCGCCGGGGTGCCGTCCGCCTTGGTGACGGTGCCGGTGACGTCGACGTGCCGTTCCTGGTAGTTGGTGCTGGCGGGGTTCGTCGTCACGGTCAGTACGTATGCATCGCCGGGCGCGGCGTCCGAGGGGGCCGCCGATGCGGCCGGTGCGGACAAGGCGCCTGCGGCGAGCAGTAGCGCGGCGGTGGCGGCGAGCCGCGTCGGCAGGGACTTCCTGGGCATGGGGGCAACTCCAACTTCGGTCGGCAATAGAGGAGTTGCGCCGCAGGTGTGCGACGCAACGGGTTCGACCGGCACGGTGGGGTGGGAGTTGTCCGCTGTGTGTTCGCTGTTACCCGGCTGTGGCGTGCGGGGGGTTTGTCCGGGTTCCTGGTTCACCTGGACTTCGGACGCAGGCTGCCCCGCATTGCCCTACGACGACAAAAGGCGCCCCGCGGAACAATCGCGGGGCGCCTTTCACCGTCGTAGCCGAAAAGCCTGAAGAGGCAGACAGGCCAGCGGAGTTGGAGAGGTCAGAGCTTCTCGATGACGTAGTCGATGCACTTCGTCAGCGCCTCGACGTCCGCCGGGTCGATCGCCGGGAACATCGCCACGCGGAGCTGGTTGCGGCCGAGCTTGCGGTAGGGCTCGGTGTCGACGATGCCGTTCGCGCGGAGGACCTTGGCGACGGCCGCCGCGTCGATCTCGTCGGCGAAGTCGATCGTGCCGATGACCTGCGAGCGCTTGGTGGGGTCGGACACGAACGGGGTCGCGTACTTCGACTCCTCCGCCCAGCTGTACAGACGGCTCGACGAGTCCTTCGTGCGGGCCGTCGACCAGGCCAGGCCGCCCTGGCCGTTGATCCACTCAAGCTGCTCGTTGAGGAGGAACAGGGTGGAGAGGGCCGGGGTGTTGTACGTCTGGTTCTTGCGGGAGTTGTCGATCGCCGTGGGGAGCGAGAAGAACTCGGGTACGTGGCGGCCGGACGCGTGGATGCGCTCCGCGCGCTCGATCGCGGCCGGGGAGAACACGCCGATCCACAGGCCGCCGTCGGAGGCGAAGGACTTCTGCGGGGCGAAGTAGTAGACGTCCGTCTCGGCGATGTCCACCGGGAGGCCGCCCGCGCCCGAGGTGGCGTCCACGAGGACCAGCGCGCCCTCGTCGGCACCCTGCACTCGCTTGATGGGGGCCGCGACGCCCGTCGACGTCTCGTTGTGCGTGTACGCGTACACGTCCACGCCCGCCTCGGCGGCCGGCTCGGGGTGCGTGCCGGGGTCGGAGGAGATGACCGTCGGCTCGGCCAGCCACGGCGCCAGCTTGGCCGCCTTCGCGAACTTCGAGCTGAACTCGCCGAAGGTCAGGTGCTGCGACTTGTTGTCGATGAGCCCGTGGGTCGCGACGTCCCAGAAGGCCGTCGAACCGCCGTTGCCGAGGACGACCTCGTAGCCCTCGGGCAGCGAGAACAGCGCGGAGACGCCCTCACGCACCTTGCCGACCAGGTTCTTGACCGGGGCCTGGCGGTGGGACGTGCCCAGCAGAGACGTACCGGTGGCGGCCAGCGCGTCCAGCGCCTCCGTCCGCACCTTGGAGGGGCCAGCGCCGAAACGTCCGTCGGCGGGCTTGATGTCAGCGGGAATCTGGATATCAGCCACGAGCCGGAGCGTATCCCCTCGGTGAAACCGGACGGAAACGCGTCCGTTCGATGAGACGACCGAGGAGATGGGTCCTCCGGCCCGTGGACAAGTGGATCAGTCGCCCGGCGTCAGCCGTACCGGCAGCTCGAAGATGTCGTTCTGCGTCACCACCGGCTTGTTGCGGAGCTCGCTCGCCGGGACCGCCAGGTCCAGGTGCGGGAAACGCTCGTAGAGGGCCGGGAGTGCCACGTCCGCCTCCAGGCGGGAGAGGGCCGCACCCGGGCACACGTGCGGGCCGTGGCCGAAGGAGATGTGGCGGTTCTCGCTGGTGCGGGTGATGTCGAACTCGCCCGCCGTCGGCCCGTGGGCCTCCTCGTCGCGGCCGATCGCGGCGTACGACACGATCAGCGCGTCCCCGGCCGGGAGGACCTTGTCGCCGACCTGGACGTCCTCCGTGGCGAAGCGGATCAGGACGTGCGAGGTGGGCGTCGAGTGGCGCAGGGTCTCCTCGACCACCGAGGACCAGTCGGCCTCGCCGGCCAGGACGAGGGCGCGCTGGACGGGGTGCGTCGAGAGGTTGACGACCGCGTTGACGATCAGCGAGATCGTCGTCTCGTGGCCGGCCGCGACCATCAGCTGGAGCGTGGAGACGATCTCCTCGTCGGTGAGGTGGTCGCCGTTCTCGGACGCCGCGATCAGCGCCGACGTCAGATCGTCACCCGGCTCCGCCCGCTTGGCCGCGACCGTCTGCGCCATGATGCCGGCGAGTTCGGTCAGCGTCGCGATGACCTCCGCCGGCGGCGTCTGCGTCGAGAAGAACTTCTCGAACAGCTCCTTCAGGCGCGGGAGTTGGGACTCTGCTATCCCCATCAGGTCGGCGATGACGTACATGGGCAGCGGGTACGCGAACGCCGCCTTCAGATCGACCTCGTCCGCGTCCCCGTCCAGGCCGTCGAGCAGGCTCTGCGTCCGCTTCGCGATCCGCTCCCGCATCTGCTCCACCCGGCGCGGGGTGAGCGCCTGCGCGACCAGCGTCCGCATCCGGCGGTGGTCCGCGCCGTCCACGGTCAGCATCGAACGGCCCGGGTTCGCCAGCCCGATCAGCGGCCAGTCCGCGGGGATCTCACCGCGCTGCCAGGCGCCCCAGACGTTGATGTCCTTCACCAGCCGCGGATCCGTGAGCAGCTGTTTCGCCTCGGCGTGCCGCGTCACCGCCCACACGGGCACGCCACCGGGCAGTTCTACGGCGGCCAGCGGACCGGCCGCGCGCAGCCTGGCACTCTCGCCGTCCAGGTCGCCGACGAAGGGGTCGAGGACGATACGGGTCTCTTCGGTACCGGTGCTCATACGGGTGCCTCCAAGGGCAGGGGTGGGGTACCGCGTCCTTCCGGGGGTCGTGGTCAACTCCCGTGCCCCCGGCGGGCGTTGTGGTGCCGCCGGGGTGACGCAGGATCGGAGTCGGAAGCTCAGAGCGCGGCTACGGGCGTGAACCGCACCGGCAGTTCGGTCAGTCCCCGCAGCCACGGGGAGGGCCTGCGCGTGAGGGACTCGGCCGGTACCGCCAGGTCGATGTCCGGGAGGCGGTCCAGGACGACCTCGATGCCCGTCCGCGCGATCACCTCGGCCACCTCCTGCGCCGGGAACGGACACCGGTGCTCCCCGTGCCCGAAGGAGAAGTGCGCGTTGTTGCCGCCGGTGAGCGCGGAGCCGTCGGTGCGGACCTGGGGGTCGGAGTTGGCGCCCTGGAGACCGAGCAGGAGCAGGTCACCGGCGCGGATACGGCGGCCGCCGAGCTGCGTGTCGCGGGAGGCCCAGCGCCCGGCCACGTTCTGCGTCGGGGTGTCCTCCCACAGGACCTCGTTCATCGCCTCGGCGACACTGTTGCGGCCACCGAAGAGGGAGGCGGCGAAACGGTCGTCGGTCAGCATCAGCCGCAGCGAGTTGCCGATCCAGTCGGCGGTCGGCTGGTGTCCGGCCGCCATCATGACCATCAAGTCCTGTGCGACTTCAACGTCGTTGAAGCCGGACTCGTGCGTCAGCATGCGCGATACGACGTCGTCGGCCGGCGCTTCCTTCCGGTCGGCCAGCAACTGCCCCATGGACGTGGCCAGATGGGTCTGCCCGGCGATCGCGCGCTCGCGTCCGTCGATCATGTCGTTCAACGCCGTCACCAGGCCCGGGCCTTGCTCGTCCCGGAAGCCGTAGAGCCGCGCCAGGACCCGTACCGGCAGCAGCATCGCGTAGTCGCCGACGATGTCCGTCTCGCCCTTGGCGCAGATCCCGTCGATCAGTTCGTCCGCGAACTTCTCGGTGTACGACCGGAGTTCGGACGGGTCGACGGCCTCCAACGCGTCGCTGATCATGCCGACGCGCTCGCGGTGCCGTTCGCCGACCGTGTAGAGGATCGACGGCTGCTTACGGCCGATCATCGGCAGCAGCGGCCAGTCGTCCGGGATGCCGTCCCACTGGTTCCACAGGTCGGAGTCACGGCTGAACAGCACGGGATCGCCGGTGACTTGGTGCAGCTCGCGGTAGCCGAGCACCAGCCAGGCCGGTATGTCGCCGTCCAGCACCACGGGGGTCACGGCGCCGTGCTCGCGCCGCATCTCCCGGTACAGCCGCGCCGGTTCGGTCTGGAACCTGGGTCCACTCAGCGGTACGGGCGCGGTCACAGGGCCAACTCCTGGTGGGGGGCGGGGACTTGGGTGTCGTAGCGACCGGTCTGGTGGCCGTGGTGGTTCTTGACGTGCTCGACCAGGGTGATCAGGACCTGCTTGGCGGACGCGCGGGAGCGGGCGTCGCAGTCCAGGAGGGGGACGTGCGGGTCGAGGTCGAGGGCCTCGCGGATCTGCTGCGGGGCGTAGGTGGGGCCGCCGAAGTCGTTGCAGGCCACGATGAAGGGGGTGCCGTGGTGTTCGAGGCGGTCGATCGCGTACCAGGAGTCGCCGATGCGGCGGGTGTCGACGAGGACCACCGCGCCGAGCGTCCCGGAGAACAGCCGGTCCCAGAGGAACCAGAACCGCTCCTGGCCGGGGGCGCCGAACAGGTACAGCACATTGCGGGCGTCGAGCGTGATGCGGCCGAAGTCGAAGGCGACCGTGGTCGCGGACTTGCCGCGCACCTCGCTGATGTCGTCGACGGCCTCGCCGGCCTTCGTCATCGTCTCCTCGGTGTTGAGGGGACGTATCTCGCTGACCGAACGGACCAGCGTGGTCTTGCCGACGCCGAAGCCGCCGACGACCACGATCTTCAGGCCGTTGTCGGCGGAGGCACCCAAGGGGGTGCGCGCGTCAGAGGTTGCGGAGTCCAACGAGCACCTGTTCCAGGACGTCGGGATCGAGAACCGCCTTCCGCGGATGCCGGGCACTGACCCGGCCGGCCGCGAGAAGGTCGGCGAGGAGGATCTTGGTGATGCTCACCGGGAGCTTCAGTTCGGCCGCCAACTCGACGACGGCCGTGGGGTGTTCGGTGAGCCGGAGGATCGCCGCGTGCTCCGACTGCATCCCGGTCACCGGATCGCACTCGGCGACCACGAGAGTCACCAGGTCGAACGGGCTGTCCGGGCCGGAACGGGTGCGGCCTCCGGTGAGCGTGTAGAGGCGGTCGGGTGAGTCGTCCCTGCCGGGGCGGCTCATCACGAACGGGGTTCCGCGCGCAGGTGCTCGCCGAGCTGTTCGACCAGCTCGCTCATGTTGTGCCCGATCAGCCCCGCGTCCGCGTCCTCGGTGGTGACGAGCGCCAGGTGCGCGCCCTCACCCGCCTCGACGATGAACAGCACCCCGCCGTAGAACTCCGTCATCGCGGAGCGCACACCCCCGCTGCCGTCGCCGAACTCCACCGACGCGCCGTGCGACAGCGACTGGATCCCGGCGGCGATCGCGGCGAGCTGGTCGGCCTGGTCGACGGAGAGTTCGGGCGTCCGGCACAGCTTCAGGCCGTCCCGGGACAGCACGAGCGCGTGCCGCGCGCCCGGGGTGCGCTCCAGGAGGCCCTCGATGAGCCAGGTGAGCTTCTCGTCGGCGGTCGTCGTGCCGGTCATGAGGTGGGGTTGCCTTCCGAGTGGGAGAGGGAGGGGGCGGGCTCTGCTGATACGGGGCTGTCTGTTGATACGGGGCTGTCCGCGTCGGTGCCGGTGTCGGACGCGCGCGTGCCCTGGTCGGCCGCCGCGTCGCGTACGGCCTGGCGGAAGCTGTTGAAACGGGCGGTGCGCGCGAGGGTGTCGTCGGCCGAGGGCGCGGGGCGCGTCGTCTCGGGGGCCGCGGACTCGGCACGCGCGCGTGACCGCTCGGCCTCCGCGAGGGCCTGACCCCGCCGCCGCTTGGGCAGCCCTTCGGGCAGGGTGTCCGCTCCGTCCGTCACCGCGTCGGCCGGGGCGCCGCGGTCCGGGGACTCGTGCGTGGGGACCGGGTCCGGGTCCAGGTCGGAGAGGGTGCGCCCGGCGGCGTAGGACATCCACGGATGGTTGCGAACGGAGGAGGCGGGCTCGGTAACCGCCTCCGGATCCACCACTGTTGACGACGACGAGGGCTGCGACGAGGGCTGCGGCGACGACTGCGACGAGGGCTGTGCCGACGGCTCGGGAAGGTCGAGGGTCTGCTGCGGGGCCCGCGCGTCCTGGGGTACCAGGATGTCCTGCGGGATGAGCATCAGGACGCCGGTGCCACCCCGCGCGGAGGGCCGGTACGACACCTTGAGGCCGTACTTGCGGGCCAGCCGCCCGACGACCGCGAGGCCCAGCCGGGTGCCGGTGAGGCCGCCGAGTTCAGTGGTGTCGCCGGACACGGCACGCTCGGCGCGGCGCAGTTGGATGTCGCCCATGACCAGGCCGCTGTCCTCCACCGAGAGGATGACACCGGCGGGCACTTCTTCTACGTAGACATGCACTTCGGCGCTCGGCGGCGAGAAGTTCGCGGCGTTGTCGAGGAGTTCGGCGAGCGCGTGCATCACGCCCTCGGCCGCGTGCCCGGCGACGGCGGTGTCGCTCGCGGAGTGCACGCGCACGCGCTGGTAGCCGCTGATCCGGCCCATCGCGCCGCGCAGGATCGACTCCATGGCGATCGGGCGGGCCCAACGGCGCCCGGAGCGTGCCCCCGTGAGGACGGCGACGGAGTCGGCGAGCCGGCCCGCCTGCGCGGTGCGGTGGTCGAGGTGGAGCAGGTCGGCGAGGACGTCCTCGTCGGAGTGCCGCTCCTCCATGGCGCGCAGGTCGGCGAGCATGCCGGTGGCCAACGCCTGCATACGGCCCGCCGCGTTGGCGGTCGCGGAGAGCGCGGCGGCGCGCTCGTGGGAGTCGCGGCGGGCGCGCTCGGCCAACTGCTTGTTCTCGGCGCTCAGTCGGGCGCGCTCCAGCTCGCTCTCCTCCGTGAGCCGGCTGCGCTCCTCCGCGAAGGAGGTGGTGAGCCGCATGCGCTCCTGGGAGAAGTCGGAGGTCAACCGGGCGCGTTCCTGCGAGAGTTCGGCCGTCAGCCGGGCCCGCTCGTGGGTCAGCTCCTCGGTCAGCTGCACGCGCTCCCGGTCGAAGTCCGTGCTCAGCCGGGCCCGTTCCTGCAACAGCCGCCCCGCGTCCAGCGTGACGGCCTCCAGCCTGCGGCGGGTGATCCGGGCCGTCTGGTACGCGTGCGCGGCGAGCGCGACGGCCGCGCACAGCAGCAGCGCGCCGGCCCCCGCACCGCAGGCGACCGCGAGGCGCTTCGAGCCGGGGGTCACATAGACCGCGCCGGCGACCGCGAGCCCGGCCAGGACGGCGGTGAACACGGGAGCGGGGGCGATGGTGCGGAAGGTGGGTCGTTCGCCGGGAAGTATGGGGGCGGTCATGAAGGGGGTCCTCGGTCGGGTCCTCGGGCGTCTTTGGTCGGGGTCCTCAGTCGTCCTCGGTCGTGTCCTCGGGGGGTGCTCGTCGGGTTCCTGGGCGAGAAGCGACACCGGGTGCTCAACTGACGGTCACTATATGAGAGTTAGTGATCGAACTGGGGAGGTTCTGGATGCGTTTACAGAATCGGTTCAGTCCGGACCCGAAGTTTCCCTGAACTGGTATCGGTCACTGTCAGTGGTCGGGGGCATGCTGGAGACATGGCGGATCTTCAGGCGGAACCGGCGGGTGTTCGGGCGGAACTGGTCGATCTTCAGGCGGAGCTGCGGCGGACCGTCCGGGGCGAGGTCGGCTTCGACATCACGTCCCGGGCGCTGACGACGATGGACGCGTCGAACTACCGACGCGTCCCCCTGGGAGTCGTCGCGCCCCGGGACGCCGACGACGTGGCGGCGACGCTGGCGGCCTGCCGTTCGCACGGAGTCCCGGTGGTGGCGCGCGGCGGCGGCACGTCGATCGCCGGCCAGGCGACGGGCACGGGCGTGGTCCTCGACTTCACCCGTCACATGACCGGCCTGGTGTCCCTGGACCCCGCCTCCCGTACGGCGGTCGTCCAGCCCGGCCTGGTCCTCGACCGCCTCCAACAGGCCGCCGCCCCCCACGGGTTGCGCTTCGGCCCCGACCCCTCGACCCACAGCCGCTGCACCCTCGGCGGCATGATCGGCAACAACTCCTGCGGCTCCCACTCGGTCGCCTGGGGCACGACGGCGGACAGCGTGAGCGAGTTGACGGTGATCACCGCGCGGGGGGATCTCCTGCACCCCGGGCGCGACTGGACGGGCGCCCCGGAGGGTCTACGCCCGCTGGTGGAAGCCGAGTTGGCCCGCCTGCGCACCGGCTTCCCGGACCTCCCCCGCCGCATCTCGGGCTACGCGTTGGACGCCCTCCTCCCCGAGAACGGCGCGGACGTGGCCCGCTCCTTCTGCGGCAGCGAGGGCACGCTGGGCATCCTCACGGAGGCGGTCGTACGCCTCGTCGAGGCACCCCGCGCGCGTGCGTTGGCCGTACTGGGCTACGCCGACGAGAGCGGGGCGGCGGAGGCGGCGGCGGGCCTGCTGGTCCACGGCCCCCTGACGGTCGAGGGCATGGCGGCCGACCTGGTCCGCTCCACGGCCGACCTCCCCCGGGGCGGAGCCTGGCTGTTCGTCGAAACGGGCGGCGACACGGAGGCGGAAGCACGCGCGCGTGCCGAGACGATCGTCCGCGCGGCCGACGTCCTCGACTCCCTGGTGGTGACGGACCCCGCGGGCCAGCGCGCGTTGTGGCGCATCCGCGAGGATGCGAGCGGCACGGCGACGAGGATGCCGGACGGTTCGGAGGCATGGCCGGGCTGGGAGGACTGCGCGGTACCACCGGCTCAACTGGGCGCGTACCTGAGGGACTTCAGAGGCCTACTGACCGCACACGGCCTACGGGGAACGCCGTACGGCCACTTCGGGGACGGCTGCATCCATGTCCGCATCGACTTCGACCTGTTGACGGAGCCGGGGGTGGCACGCTTCCGCGGCTTCTCGGAGGAACTGGCGGAACTGGTGGCGGCGCATGGCGGCTCACTCTCGGGCGAACACGGGGACGGCCAGGCACGAGCGGAGCTACTACCTCGGATGTACGGCGCCGAGATGGTGACCCTGTTCGAGCGAGCGAAGGGCGTCTGGGACCCGGACGACCTCCTCAACCCCGGGATGCTGGTGCGGCCGGCCCCGCTCGACTCGAACCTCCGCTTCTCGGTGCTCCCGCGCGAGCCGGTGGACGTGGTGTTCGGCTACCCGTCCGACGGCGGCGACTTCGCGGCGGCGGTACGGCGGTGTGTAGGGGTGGCCAAGTGCCGTACGACAGAGGTGTCCGGATCATCGGTGATGTGCCCGTCGTTCCGGGCGACGGGCGAGGAGGCGCACTCCACGCGCGGGCGCGCCCGACTCCTGCACGAGATGCTCGCGGGCGAACTGGTCACCGACGGCTGGCAGTCGACGGAGGTACGGGACGCGCTGGACCTGTGCCTGTCCTGCAAGGGCTGCCGTACGGACTGCCCGGTCGGGGTCGACATGGCCACGTACAAGGCGGAGTTCCTGCACCACCACTACGAGGGGCGACGCAGGCCGGCGGCGCACTACGCGATGGGCTGGCTGCCGCGCTGGCTGCGGCTGGTGGCACGGACGCGTACGGCGTGGCTGGTCAACTCCCTCGCCGCCGTGGGGCCGTTGGCGTGGGCGGCGAAGAGGCTGGGCGGGATCGCGCCCGAGCGGAGGATCCCGCGGGTCGCGCGGGTGACGTTCACCCGATGGTCGAAGCGATGGTTCAGGGCGAAGGTGCGGGGCATGCGCGCCGAGTGGCGATCGGGCCGGGAACCCGAGCGTCCCCGGGGCGGCGCCGTCATGGTCTGGCCGGACACCTTCACGGAGCACCTCTCACCGGCGGTGGGAATGGCGGCCGTGCGCGTACTGGAGGCGGCCGGGCTCTTCGTGATGCCCATGCCGGCGAAGACCATGGGCGTGACGGAGACACCGGACGAGGACGGCGACGGCACGCCGTACACCTTCAGCCCCTGGAAGGCCCGCCGAGTCCGCGTCTGCTGCGGCCTGACCTATGTGTCGACCGGCCAACTCGACCGCGCCCGCGCGGTGTTGCGCAACACGCTGGACCTGCTGGATGTGTTCCTTAGCCCCGTCCTGCCCGAGACGGACGAGCTTCCGGCGCACTTCGTCGTCCTGGAACCGAGCTGCGCGGCGGCCCTCCGCACGGACCTCCCGGAGCTACTCCCCGACGACCCCCGGGCGGCCCGCCTCGCCGCCATGGTCCTCACCTTCGCCGAGGCCCTGGAACGCCTTGCCGCCCCCGACTGGACCCCGCCCCGCATCGACCGCCCCGCGGTCGGCCAGACCCACTGCCACCAACACGCGGTCCTGGGCGACACCCCCGACCGCCGCCTCCGCACGGCAGCGGGCCTGACCGGCGAACTGGCGGGCGGCTGCTGCGGGTTGGCCGGCAACTTCGGCTTCGAGAAGGGCCACTACGAGGTGTCGGCGACCTGCGCGGAGGAACAGCTCCTGCCGTCGGTGAGAGAAGCACCGGACGGAGCGGTGATCTTGGCCGACGGCTTCTCGTGCCGGACGCAGCTGGAGCAGATGGCGGGGGTACGGGGGCGGCATTTGGCGGAGGTGCTGGCGGAGGCGCTGGACGGGGAAGGGGCCGGGGACGGGGCGTGAGGCGGCGCGACTGAGGGCGGAAGCACAGGTTCATTAAGGTTCCTCTCAGGTTTATCAGAGAAATCTCAGGTTCGGCGGCGTAACTCAGGTTTTACAAAGGTATTCACAGCACCTGCTTGCCGTTCTCTTGCCGACTTTGCTGCCGCTTGGCGTCGGGCGCGTGTAAGTTTCTCGGTGTCGGGAATTCCCCGGGCGGTAAAACGCTCGACTTTGACGCACAAATTCCTCTGCACAACCTAGGAGTTCGGAATGGGCCTCAACAAGCTCGCCCCGCTGCCCAAGCCCAAGAAGCAGCAGCTTCCGCCCCCGCCGCCCCCGAAGCCCCGCAAGAAGCACGAGCCGAAGCCGCTGCCGAAGCCGCTGCCCGGCCAGGACAGCTGAACCGGCAGTAGAAGAGGGCCGACCCACGCAGTCGGCCCTCTTTTCTTTCCCGAATTCGAAAATCCAAGAGAATTCTGATGACGGAAAGTGGAGGGGATTGTGGGCGTGGATGCAGATGCAGATACGTATGTGGATGCAGATGTGGATACGGATGAGGAAGACCTCGAATACGACGAGGACTACGGAACGCCCACCATTCCCGCCCGCGTCGCTTTTCGTCGCTTCTGGCCGTTGACCCGTGGTCTTCGGCGCTGGCTGATGCTCGTGTGGGTGTGCACGGTGATCGGCGCGCTCGCCGAGACCGAGTCCATCCTCCTCTTCAGCGACCTCACCGACCGCGCCC
The DNA here is from genome assembly GCF_044457795.1 of Streptomyces sp. NPDC050528. Classification (NCBI taxonomy): domain Bacteria; kingdom Bacillati; phylum Actinomycetota; class Actinomycetes; order Kitasatosporales; family Streptomycetaceae; genus Streptomyces; species Streptomyces sp. NPDC050528. Next base: position 418,798 of record NZ_JBITHH010000005.1, on the reverse strand, counting down.
TCGCGAAGGGCTCGCTGAGCGCCTTCTGGAGCCCCGCCGCCAAATGGCTCGGCGTCGCGCTCGTCGGCGCGCTCGTCTCGTACGCCGGCAACTCCCTTGCCGCCTGGGCCACCGAACGCTTCGTGATGAGACTGCGCGAGCATGTCTTCGACCACGTACAGCAGTTGCCCCCGCACTTCTTCCAACAGCACCGCCAGGGCGACCTGTTGTCCCGCCTCACCGGCGACGTCGAGGCGATCGAGACCCTCGTCGTGTCCGGCGTCGTGGGCACCGCCTCCGCGATCTTCTCCGCCCTCTTCTATGCCGCCGCCGCGTTCTGGCTGCGCTGGGACCTGGCCGCCGCCACCTTCGTCCTCGCCCCCCTCTTCTGGCTGGCGGCCCGCCGCTTCTCCGGCTCCATCAAGGACGTATCGCGCGAGGGCCGGGTCGCCGACGGCGCGATCACCTCGGTGGTCGAGGAGTCACTCGGCAACATCGTCCTCACCCAGGCCTACGGCCGCCGCGACGCCGAACGCCGCCGCCTGAACGAGGAGGCCGGCGCCTGGTTCCGCGCCTCCGTCCGCTCGACGCGGCTCAACGAGGCGTACGAGCAGCTCGTCTCCGTCATCGAGACCGTCTGCGTGCTGGCCGTCATCGGCATCGGCGCGTGGGAGATCTCGACGGGCCGCATGACCCTCGGCCAACTCCTGGCGTTCTCCGCCTTCTTGGGCTACCTCTACCCGCCCGTCCGCGGCCTGGCCCAACTCGGCCTCACCATCACCGCGGCCACCGCGGGCGCCGAGCGCCTCATCGAGATCCTCGACGTACGCCCGTCCGTGGCCGACCCCGCCCGCGACTCGGAGACGGGCCGCCCCGACGGCACGGTCGAACTCCGCGACGTCTCCTTCAGCTACCCGGGCGCCGACCGAGTCGCCCTGGAGAACCTCTCCTTCACCGTCAACCCAGGCGAGTTGGTGATCGTCACCGGCCCCAGCGGCGCCGGCAAGTCCACGGTCTCCAAAATGCTGCTCCGCTTCTACGACCCCGACGCGGGCCAAGTCCTCCTCGACGGCGTGCCGTTGAGGGACCTCCCCCTAGCCCGCCTGCGCGAATACGTGACCCTGCTCCCGCAGGAAACCCTGGTCCTGCACGACACCGTCCGCGCGAACATCGCCTGCGGCCGCCCCGGCGCCAGCGAGCAGGCGATCGTCGACGCGGCGATCGCGGCCGACGCCCACGAGTTCATCCTCCGCCTCCCCAACGGCTACGACACCAAGGTCGACCCCAACTCGGCCCGCCTGTCCGGCGGTCAGCTCCAGCGCCTGGCGATCGCGCGGGCGATTCTGCGGGACGCCCCGGTCCTCGTCCTCGACGAACCGACCACCGGGCTGGACTCCATGGCCGCCCGCCGGGTCGTGAAGCCCCTACGCCGGCTGATGGCGGGCCGTACGACCATCATGATCACCCACGACCTCAACCTCGCCCCCGACGCCGACCGCATCCTGGTGGTGGACCGGGGCCGGATCGTGGAGACGGGACGGCATGCGGAGCTGATGGCACTGGGCGGGGCGTACTCGCAGCTGCACCGGTCGCAGAACAACGCGGTGATGGACACCGGGGAGCTGCGGTTGCCGTTCTTCGCCGAGACGGGGGTACCGGCGCAGGCACCGGTGGGGGTGCCGGTGGCGGAGGGCGTGGCGGCAGGTGCGGGCGTGAGTGCGGGCGTGGGCTACGACGGGTACTACGCGGCGCCGGTCTTCACGGAGAGCTGGGTGCCGTCGACCTACTACCACCAGCCGGAGTACCAGCCGACCTACCCGCAAGCCGCGTACCCGGAGTACTCCGACCCCCTCTTCGGCCCGATGCCCACCACGCTCCCCGACGGTCGGCCCCTGTTCCGGGACTAGGCGCGCATGACAGTTGCATAAGGGGTTCTCACGCCTGTCTAAGTCCATTACCCTGGACTGAGCAGTGCATCGTGATGGACGCATGTGCGCTGAGCTGAGCCGCGCCTAGCCCTGGAAGCCCCGTGAGTATTCCCAGTACGCCGACCCCCGCGACCACCGCCCCCACGGGCACCCCGACCGCCGACGCTGCCGCGGCTCCGTCTCGTATGGGTTCGCTCGGGCCGGTGGGGCTGGTGCTGGCCGGGGGGATCTCGGTGCAGTTCGGTGGGGCGCTGGCGGTGACGTTGATGCCCAGAGTCGGGGCGCTGGGTGTGGTGACGCTCAGGTTGTTCGTGGCCGCCGTTGTGCTGTTCGCGGTCTGCCGGCCGAGGCTGCGCGGGCACTCGCGTGCGGACTGGGGCACGGTCGTCGTCTTCGGCGTCACGATGGCCGCGATGAACGGCCTCTTCTACCAGTCGCTGGCCCGCATTCCCCTCGGCCCCGCGGTAACCCTGGAAGTACTGGGCCCGCTCGCCCTCTCGGTCCTGACTTCCCGGCGAGCGGTGAACGCGGTCTGGGCGGGGCTCGCCCTGGCGGGCGTCTTCCTGCTCGGCGGCGGAGGCTTCAGCAGCCTGGACCCCGTGGGCGTGGCCTTCGCCCTGGGAGCCGGCGCGATGTGGGCTACGTACATCATCTTCAGCGCCCGTACGGGACGCCGCTTTCCGCAGGCCGACGGGCTGGCGTTGGCGATGGTCGTAGCAGCGGTGGTGTTCCTGCCGCTCGGTGTCGTGGAGTCGGGCACAAAACTCCTGAACCCTACGACGGTCGCCCTCGGCTCCGCGGTCGCGGTTCTCTCTTCGGTCCTGCCCTACACACTCGAACTCCTGGCGCTACGCCGGCTCCCCGCCTCCACCTTCGCCATCCTGATGAGCCTTGAGCCTGCCGTGGCGGCGACGGCTGGCTTCCTGATCCTCCACCAGGCGCTGTCCGTTCCTGAGGCTATGGCTATCGCGCTCGTCATCGGGGCGAGTATGGGGGCGGTGCGGACGCAGGTGGGGCGGGGGAAAGTGAAACTAGACGTGTAGGTGCGGGGGGTTGGGCCACTCGCTTCTTGGCCAGTGTCGGGCTTCCACGGCCCGAGTGAAGGGCGCTTCGCTGCGCTACGCGTCGCCTCCGGCGATGGCCCTGCGGGCCACCCTTGACTAGGGCCGCTCCAGCCCGTTTGAGAAGCGAGCGAGCGGCCCTGAGGGATGGGTGGCCAGGTAGGGATCCCCTTGCCTGAACTGTGTCGGCGGCCGGTGTTGAGGGGCGCGCTCGCGTCTCGCCAGCACGCCGGGCCGGCTCAGCGGCCAACGGCGGGTGGGGGGGGGGTTGCTGGAAGCTGCAGGTGAATCTAACCACTGTGAGGCCCCTTGACCAGTTAGAAATTACCCCAGCCTACGGAGGGTGGTGGGCGCGGCGGGGGAGCGGATTGGCGGTTCGGTCAGGGTCATCGCTCGGATCGCCACTCCGAACTGGCCCGGACCTGCCCAGGTCCGCCCAGTCAGGAGTCTTCACTCATCCCGTGGTTCACATCGGTCTCTCGCCAACGCCCCACTGCCCACTGCCCCTTGGGTTGGTACCCACCCGTGCGCCCTCCTCGCCCCCGACCCTGCCTTCCCCGGAAGCCGGGGTCTTTTCTAACCAGTAAAAGCGCGCGACGATGGTCAGATTTACCCCCAGCTTCCAGCAACTACCCACCCGGGGTTGGCCGCTGAGTCGAGGTGGCGTGCTGGCGAGACGCGAGCGCGCCCCTCCACCCCGGCCTGCAACGCGGCCCACCCGACGGAATCCCCACCTGGCCACCCGTTTTTGCGGGCCGCTCGCTCGCTTCTGAAACGGGCTGGAGCGGGTCGAGTCAAGGGTGGAGTGCAGCGGAATCGGCGTAGCCGACGCGACCGTAGGGAGCGCCCTTTACTCGGGTCGTGGAAGCCCGACACTGGCCAAGAAGCGAGTGGCCCAACGTTCACGCCTCGCACCCCGGTCCCACGGCACCCTAAATAATACAAGCACGCTTGATTGTTTCCGGCGCCCCTGCCATGCTCCCCCCATGTCCGATCCAACGCGCGTGTTCGACGACCTGCGTGAGGAGAGCGAGGAACTCGACCGGCTAGTCGCCGAGTTGGGGCCAGAGGGCTGGGCCTTCGAGACGCCCGCCGCCCGCTGGACCGTCGCCCATCAGATCGCCCACCTGGCCTGGACCGACCACTCCGCCCTGCTCGCCGTAACGGACGAGGAAGCGTTCGGCGCACTGGTCGAGAAGGCGCTCGCCACCCCCGAGACATTCGTGGACGAGGGCGCGCAGGAGGGGGCCGCGAAGACACCCGCCCAACTCCTCGCCGACTGGCGGGCCGGTCGGGCAGCCCTCCTGGCCGCCCTGTACGCCGCACCCACCGGAACCCGTTTCCCCTGGTACGGCCCACCCATGTCGGCCGCCTCCATGGCCACAGGCCGGCTCATGGAGACCTGGGCCCATGGACAGGATGTCGCCGACGCGGTCGGTGTGGTCCGGCCGCCTACCGATCGGCTCAGGCACGTCGTACGCATCGGCGTGCGCGCCCGCGACTTCGCCTTCGGCGTGCATGGACTCACCCCGCCGAGCGAGGAGTTCCGCATCGAACTCCACGCACCCTCCGGCGAGGGCGAGTTGTGGGTCTACGGCCCCGAAGACGCCCCGCAACGCGTCACCGGCCCCGCCCTCGACTTCTGCCTCCTCGTCACCCAGCGAGCCCACCGCACCGACCTCGCGGTGGAGGCGGTAGGGCCCGATGCCGACCGTTGGCTCGACATCGCCCAGGCCTTCGCGGGACCCCCCGGTGCCGGGCGCCCGCCGAAGACGAAGGGGACCGGACAGTGACGACAGCGAACTCCACCGTCGCCCCCCTCCGCATAGGCAACGCCTCCGGCTTCTACGGCGACCGGTTCGACGCCCTCCGCGAGATGCTCACCGGCGGTCAACTGGACGTCCTCACCGGTGACTACCTCGCCGAGCTGACCATGCTCATCCTGGGACGCGACCGGCTGAAGGACCCCGGCGCCGGATACGCCCGTACCTTCCTCAAGCAGTTGGAGGAGTGTCTCGGGCTCGCCCAGGAGCGCGGGGTACGGATCGTCACCAACGCCGGGGGACTCAATCCCGCCGGACTCGCCGACGCCGTACGGAAGTTGGCCGATCGGCTCGGGGTGCCGGTGCGAGTTGCACATGTCGAGGGCGACGATCTCGCCGGGCGGTATCCGGATGCCCTGGCCGCGCATGCCTATCTCGGTGGCTTCGGGATCGCTGCCTGTCTGGATGCGGGGGCCGATGTCGTGGTCACCGGGCGGGTCACCGATGCCGCCCTGGTCACCGGGCCCGCCGTCGCCCACTTCGGGTGGGGGGCCGAGGACTACGACCGGCTCGCGGGGGCCGTCGTAGCCGGGCATGTGCTGGAGTGCGGGACCCAGGCCACCGGTGGCAACTACGCCTTCTTCACCGAGCACGCACCAGAGAAGCTCCGCCGCCCCGGCTTCCCGCTCGCCGAGATCCACGACGACGGCTCCTGCGTCATCACCAAACACCCCGGCACGGGCGGAGTCGTGGACGTCGGTACCGTCACCGCCCAGCTCCTCTACGAGACACACGGCGCCCGGTACGCCGGTCCCGACGTCACCGCCCGCCTCGACACCATCCGGATCGGGGAGGACGGGACAGGGACAGGGACAGGGACCGGAACCGATCGGGTCCGGATCGAAGGTGTACTCGGTGAGGCCCCGCCCCCCACCCTCAAGGTCGGGCTCAACCGGCTGGGCGGCTTCCGCAACGAGGTCACCTTCGTGCTCACCGGACTCGACATCGAGCGCAAGGCCACGCTCGTCCGGGAACAGATGGAGGCCGCGTTCGGCGAGGGGAACGCCAAGTCCCGGCCCAGTGAACTCCGTTGGGATCTCGCCCGTACCGATCACGCCGATGCCGTCACCGAGGAGACCGCCAGCGCGCTGCTGCGACTCGTCGTGCGGGATCCCGATCAGGAGGTCGTCGGGCGGCCGTTGAGTGCCGCCGCCGTCGAGCTCGCGCTCGCCAGTTACCCCGGCTTCCATGTGCTGACCCCACCTGGAAAGGGAGCGCCCTATGGCGTCTTCGATGATGTGTATGTCCCTCATGACGCCGTCGACCATGTGGCCGTCCTCCACGACGGGCGCCGGATTTCTGTGGCCCCGGCCCACGACACCCGCGTACTGGAAGACCTTCCGCAGCCGGCCCTCCCCGAGCCTCCGCCGGACGGGCCCACGACGCGGGCGCCCCTTGGTCTGGTCGCCGGGGCCCGTAGCGGTGACAAGGGAGGGAACGCCAACGTGGGGGTGTGGGCGCGTACGGATGAGACGTGGCGCTGGCTCGCCCATGCGCTGACCGTCGAGCAGTTCAGGCAACTCCTGCCGGAGACCGCCGAGTTGGGCGTCACCCGGCACGTCCTGCCCAACCTCCGCGCCCTCAACTTCGTCGTCGAGGGCATTCTCGGCGAGGGCGTCGCCGCCCAGCATCGTTTCGATCCGCAGGCCAAGGCCCTTGGCGAATGGCTGCGTTCCCGCCGTCTGGACATACCGGAGGTCCTCCTGTGACCGTCCTCCCGACCGCCCTGGACACCCACGGTCCCGACTACACGGCCAACCGCGAGGCCATGCTCGCCAAACTCGGCGAACTCGACACCGAGCACGCGAAGGCCCTCGCGGGCGGCGGCCCGAAATACGTCGAACGGCACCGCAAGCGCGGCAAGTTGCTGGCGAGGGAGCGCATCGAGCTGCTCCTCGACCCCGACACCCCCTTCCTCGAACTCTCCCCGCTCGCCGCCTGGGGCAGCGACTACACGGTCGGCGCCTCCCTCGTCACCGGCATCGGTGTCGTCGAAGGCGTCGAGTGCCTGATCACCGCCAACGACCCCACCGTGCGCGGCGGCGCGAGCAACCCCTGGTCGCTGAAGAAGGCCCTGCGCGCCAACGACATCGCCCTCGCCAACCGCCTCCCCTGCATCAGCCTCGTCGAGTCAGGAGGCGCCGATCTCCCCTCCCAGAAGGAGATCTTCATCCCGGGCGGCGCCATCTTCCGCGACCTGACCCGCCTCTCGGCCGCCGGCATCCCCACGATCGCCGTCGTCTTCGGCAACTCGACCGCCGGCGGCGCGTACATCCCCGGCATGTCCGACCACGTGATCATGGTCAAGGAACGCGCGAAAGTGTTCCTCGGCGGCCCGCCCCTCGTGAAGATGGCCACCGGTGAGGAGAGCGACGACGAGTCCCTCGGCGGCGCCGAGATGCACGCACGCGTCTCGGGCCTCGCGGACCACTTCGCCGTGGACGAGCAGGACGCGCTACGGCAGGCGCGCCGCGTCGTCGCCCGCCTCAACCACCGCAAGGCGTACGGCGATCCGGCCCCGGCGGCACCCCCCAAGTACGACGAGGACGAGCTGCTGGGCATCGTCCCCGGGGACCTCAAAACCCCCTTCGACCCGCGCGAGGTCGTCGCCCGCCTCGTCGACGCCTCCGACTTCGACGAGTTCAAGCCCCTCTACGGCACGAGCCTGGTGACGGGTTGGGCGGCTCTGCACGGCTATCCGGTCGGCATCCTGGCGAACGCCCAGGGAGTCCTGTTCAGCCAGGAGTCCCAAAAGGCGGCCCAGTTCATCCAGTTGGCGAACCAGCGAGACATCCCCCTCCTCTTCCTCCACAACACCACCGGCTACATGGTCGGCAAGGAGTACGAGCAGGGCGGCATCATCAAACACGGCGCGATGATGATCAACGCCGTCAGCAACAGCCGCGTACCGCACCTCTCCGTCCTCATGGGCGCCTCGTACGGCGCCGGCCACTACGGCATGTGCGGCCGCGCCTACGACCCCCGCTTCCTCTTCGCCTGGCCCAGCGCCAAGTCCGCCGTCATGGGCCCCCAACAGCTCGCCGGCGTCCTGTCGATCGTCGCCCGCCAGTCGGCCGTGGCGAAGGGGCAGCCCTACGACGAGGACGCGGACGCTGCGCTGCGCGCCATGGTGGAGCAGCAGATCGAGTCCGAGTCCCTGCCGATGTTCCTGTCGGGGCGGCTGTACGACGACGGAGTCATCGACCCGCGCGACACCCGCACAGTCCTCGGCCTGTGCCTGTCCGCCATCCACACGGCTCCCTTCGAGGGCGCGCGCGGTGGCTTCGGCGTCTTCCGGATGTGACGGCCATGACTGATGTGAGGGATCACGTGATTTCGACAGTACTGGTCGCCAACCGGGGCGAGATCGCCTGCCGGATCTTCCGTACCTGCCGTGAGCTCGGCATCCGGACGGTCGCCGTGCACTCGGACGCCGACGAGAACGCGCTCCACGCCCGCATGGCCGACGCGACGGTACGGCTGCCGGGAGCGACACCCCAGGAGACCTATCTGCGCGGGGAGTTGATAGTGAAGGCGGCCGTAGCGGCAGGCGCGGACGCCGTCCACCCCGGCTACGGCTTCCTCTCCGAGAACGCCGACTTCGCCCGCGCCGTCCAGGCCGCCGGGCTGGTCTGGATCGGCCCCCCACCCGAGGCGATCGAAGCCATGGCCTCCAAGACCCGCGCCAAGCAACTGATGGGCATCGCCCCCCTGGAAAACGTCACCGAGTCCGACCTCCCGGTCCTGGTGAAGGCGGCGGCGGGCGGCGGCGGACGCGGCATGCGCGTCGTACGCCAACTAGCAGACCTCAAAGCCGAGTTGACGGCAGCGCAGGCCGAAGCGACGAGCGCCTTCGGCGACGGCGAGGTCTTCGTCGAGCCCTACGTGGAAGGCGGCCGACACGTAGAGGTCCAGATCCTCGCCGACACCCACGGCACGGTCTGGTCCCTAGGCACCCGCGACTGCTCCCTCCAACGCCGCCACCAGAAGGTGATCGAGGAGTCCCCGGCACCGAGCCTGCCTGATCAACTATCCGCAGAACTGGGCGAGTTGGCTGTTCAGGCGGCACGCGCGGTCGCCTACGAGGGCGCCGGAACCGTCGAGTTCCTCATCTCCCCCGACAACAAGGCCCACTTCCTGGAGATGAACACCCGCCTCCAGGTCGAACACCCGGTGACGGAGGCTGTGTTCGGCATCGACCTGGTGGCCATGCAGCTACGCATCGCGGAGGGCGGCCCCCTCGAAAGCGACCCTCCGCACCCGCGCGGCCACGCCATCGAAGCCCGCCTCTACGCCGAGGACCCGGCGACCGACTGGACCCCGCAGACCGGCACCCTGCACCGCCTCGCCGTCCCGAACGGCGTCCGCCTGGAAACGGGTTACACCGACGGCGACGCGATCGGCGTCCACTACGACCCGATGCTCGCCAAGGTCGTGGCCCATGCCCCCACCCGCGCCGAGGCCCTCCGCAAACTCGCGGGAGCCCTGGAGCAAGCGCCAATCCACGGCCCGATCACGAACCGCGCCCTCCTCGTCAACTCCCTACGCCACAAGGAGTTCACGACGGCCCACATGGACACGGGCTTCTACGACCGCCACCTCCCGGAACTCACGAAGCCCACCCCCGACCCCCACGCCCCCCTGGCGGCCGCCCTGGCGGACACCCACGGCCGCTCCCGCTTCGGAGGCGGCGGCTGGCGCAACCTGCCGTCCCAGCCACAGGTGAAGCGCTACGCCATGGGCAACACCGAGTACGAGGTCCAGTACAGGCACACGAGGGAGGGCCTGACGGCGGACGGGGTGCGCGTCATCCACGCGGACGCCGGTCTGGTCGTACTCGAAGTGGACGGAGTGCGACGGAGGTTCGAGGTGGCGCGCTACGGCGACGGCAACCAGGTGTACGTGAACGCGACCACCCTGACGGCCCTGCCCCGCTTCCCCGACCCCACCGCCCAACTGGCCCCAGGTTCCCTCCTCGCCCCCATGCCGGGCACGGTGGTGAGAGTGGCCGAGGGCTTGGCGGTAGGAGCCCAAGTAACAGCAGGCGAGCCCCTGTTGTGGCTAGAGGCAATGAAGATGGAACACAAGATCACCGCCCCGGTCACGGGAAGTCTGACGGCCCTGAACGCAGTACCTGGCCAACAGGTACAGCTAGCCGCTCTATTGGCGGTAATCCAGCCCACCTAAAGGGGCGCGGGGCTGTATCTATATGCGGCTACCGCCGCGCGAGCGCGACCAGCCACAACGAGGGAGTCACATGTCCACAACCGAAACAAACGAGCACAAAGCCCTACGTGAAGCTGTATCCGCCCTAGGTAAAAGACACGGCCGCACCTACGACAGGGCACAACTCTGGTCCGAGGCAGCCAAACTGGGCTACCTAGGAGTCAACCTCCCCGAGGAATACGGCGGCGGCGGAGGCGGCATCTCCGAACTCTCCATAGTCCTGGAGGAGTTGGGAGCCGCAGGCTGCCCCCTCCTCATGATGGTCGTCTCCCCGGCAATCTGCGGCACAGTAATCGCCCGCTTCGGCACAGAACCCCAAAAACAAACCTGGCTCCCCGCACTGGCAGACGGCACCCGAACCATGGCCTTCGGCATCACAGAACCAGACGCGGGTTCCAACAGCCACCGCATCACCACCACAGCCAGAAAAGACGGCACAGACTGGCTGTTGACCGGCCGCAAGGTCTTCATCTCCGGCGTGGACCTGGCCGACGCGACCCTCATAGTCGGCCGCACGGAAGACTCCCGAACAGGCCGCCTCAAGCCCTGCCTGTTCATCGTCCCGCGAGACGCCCCCGGCTTCACCCGCCGCCAGATAGACATGGAACTCCAGGCCGCGGAGAAGCAGTTCGAGCTGACCCTGGACGACGTACGTCTCCCGGCGGACGCCCTGGTCGGAGACGAGGACGCGGGCCTGCTCCAACTCTTCGCCGGTCTCAACCCCGAGCGCATCATGACGGCCGCCTTCGCGATAGGCATGGGCCGCTACGCGCTCGCCCGAGCGATCGAGTACGCCCGCGACCGCACCGTATGGGACGCCCCCATCGGCGCCCACCAGGCCATCGCCCACCCCCTCGCCCAGGCGCACATCGACCTCGAACTGGCCCGCCTGATGATGCAGAAGGCGGCGTACCTGTACGACACCGGTGACGACGTGGGCGCGGGCGAGGCCGCCAACATGGCCAAGTACGCGGCCGGCGAGGCCTGCGTCCGGGCCGTCGACCAGTCCGTGCACACCCTCGGCGGCAACGGCCTCACGCGGGAATTCGGGCTCGCCTCATTGATAACTGCCGCGCGCGTGGCTCGTATTGCTCCGGTGAGCAGGGAGATGATTCTCAACTACGTCTCCCACCAGACCCTGGGCCTGCCCAAGTCGTACTGAACAGAAGCCCGCGCCAGTCCGGGCCAGGAGGAACCATGTTCCGCAGCGAGTACGCAGACGTTCCGGCCGTAGAACTCCCCATCCACGACGCGGTGTTGGGCCACGCCGCCGAGTTCGGGGACGAACCCGCGCTGGTCGACGGCACGGACGGCACCACCCTCACGTACACCCAACTCGACGCGTTCCACCGGAGTATCGCGGCCGGCCTCGCGGACGCGGGCGTGCGCAAGGGTGACGTCCTCGCCCTGCACAGCCCCAACACGGTCGCGTTTCCCCTGGCGTTCTACGCCGCCACGCGCGCGGGTGCCTCCGTCACGACGGTGCACCCGCTCGCCACACCCGAGGAGTTCGCCAAGCAGCTCAGCGACTCCGAGGCCCGCTGGATCGTCACCCTGTCGCCCCTCGTCGACACGGCCCGCCGGGCGGCCGAACTGGCAGGCGGCGTCGAGGAGATATTCGTCTGCGACAGCGCACCCGGCCACCGTTCGCTCGCCGACATGCTCGGCTCCACGGCCCCCGAACCGGTGGTCGACATCGATCCGGTGACGGACGTAGCGGCCCTCCCGTACTCCTCGGGCACGACGGGCACGCCCAAGGGCGTGATGCTCACCCACCGTCAAATAGCAACAAACCTGGCCCAGTTGGAGCCTGCGGTCCCCACCGGCCCCGGCGACCGCATCCTCGCCGTCCTCCCCTTCTTCCACATCTACGGCCTCACGGCCCTGATGAACGCCCCCCTGAGGAAGGGCGCGGCAGTCGTGGTCCTCCCGCGCTTCGACCTGGAGACCTTCCTCGCGGCCATCGAGAACCACCGCATAACAGGCCTGTACGTGGCCCCGCCCATAGTCCTGGCTCTGGCCAAGCACCCCGCGGTCGCCCAGTACGACCTCTCGTCCCTCAAATACATCATCAGCGCCGCCGCCCCCCTCGACGCGAACCTCGCCGCCGCCTGCTCCCAACGCCTGGGCCTGCCACCCGTAGGCCAGGCGTACGGCATGACGGAACTCTCCCCGGGCACCCACGTGGTCCCCGTACGGGACATGCCCACCGCACCTCCGGGCACGGTCGGCAAACTCATCGCCGGCACCGAGATGCGCATCGTCTCCCTCGACGACCCGGACAAAGACCTGGGCATCGGCGAGGCGGGCGAACTCCTCATCCGCGGCCCCCAGGTGATGAAGGGCTACCTCGGCCGCCCCGACGAGACCGCCGCGATGATCGACCAGGACGGCTGGCTGCGCACCGGGGACGTCGGCTACGTGGACGACGCCGGCTGGACGTTCGTCGTGGACCGCGTCAAGGAACTCATCAAGTACAAGGGCTTCCAAGTGGCCCCCGCCGAACTGGAGGCCCTCCTGCTCACCCACCCCGGCATCGCGGACGCGGCGGTCGTAGGCGAGTACAACGACGACAACAACGAGGTCCCGCACGCCTACGTGGTCCGCCAGCAGACCGCCCCCGACCTCTCCCAGAGCGAGGTCCTGATGTACGTCGCCGAACGCGTCGCCCCCTACAAACGCGTCCGCATCGTCACCTTCATCGACGCTGTCCCCCGGGCAGCCTCCGGCAAGATCCTGCGCCGCGAACTGCGAGGCCGCGCATGACCCTGATCGGCCGCACCCGCACACGTGGCATCGAGACCCTGAGCCTGGACTCACCGGAGACCAGAAACGCGCTGTCGGCGTCCCTGGTAAGGGAGTTGGCGGACGTGCTGACGGACTGCGCGAAGGACGCCGACGTACGGGCGATCGTCCTCACCCACACCGGCAACACGTTCTGCGCGGGAGCGGACCTACGGGACCCGCCCGCCCCGGAGTCCCTGGTGACCCTGCTCCGCCAGATCGTAGAACTCCCCAAACCGGTGGTGGCGAGGGTGACGGGCCACGTAAGGGCAGGCGGCGTAGGCCTGTTGGCGGCCTGCGACATGGCGGCAGCGGCGACGACATCCGCCACGTTCGCGTTCACGGAGGTACGGATAGGGGTGGCCCCGGCGGTGATCTCCCTCCCGCTCCTGCCCCGCGCGGACCCCCGCACCCTGGCCCGCTACTACCTCACCGGCGAACGTTTCGACGCGACGGAAGCGACCCGCGCGGGCTTGCTGACGGCGGCGGGAGAGGACGTGGACGAGGTATTGGCACCCATCCTCGACGGCCTGCGCCGCTCCGCTCCCGAGGCCCTGGCCGAGACGAAACGGCTGCTCACGGCTAGGGTGCTGGAAACCTTCGACCGGGACGCGGCCGATCTGACCGCGCTCTCGGCACGGCTGTTCGGTTCCGCGCAGGCCCGCGAGGGGATGACAGCTTTCCTCGAACGACGGGATCCCGCATGGGTGGTGTGAGCGCGACGACGGCACCGGGCGCGGTCGACCGCAGACCCAAGCAGGACCGCAGCCGGGCCACCCGGCAACGCCTCCTGGAAGCCGCCGTGTCCTGCCTCGCCGAACACGGCTGGGCAGGCTCCACCGTCTCCGTCGTGGCCGAACGCGCCGGCGTCTCCCGAGGCGCCGCCCAACACCACTTCCCGACCCGCGAGGACCTCTTCACGGCGGCGGTCGAGTACGTGGCGGAAGAACGATCGACGGCCCTCCGCGCCCTGTTCCCCGAGGGCGCCGCAGACCGCCGCGCGGTGATCGAGGCCTTGGTCGACCTCTACACGGGCCCGTTGTTCCGAGCGGCCCTACACCTCTGGGTAGCGGCATCGAACGAGGACCAACTCCGTCCGCGGGTAACGGAGTTGGAGGCGAAGGTGGGCCGCGAGACTCACCGTATCGCGGTGGAGTTGCTGTCCGCGGACGAGTCCCAACAGGGCGTACGAGAAACAGTCCAGGGCCTCCTGGACATGGCAAGAGGCTTGGGCCTGGCCAACCTGCTCACTGATGACGGGCCGAGGCGGGAGCGGGTGGTAGCCCAATGGGCGGCACTCCTGGAACACACCCTGGGGTGACGCTTTTAGGGGCGCGGGGCTGTGTCGATTTGCGGCTCCGCCGCGTGGGCGCGACCAGCCACGTCCGCCCCGCAGTCGCCCACTTACCTCAGCCCCCACTTCCCAGGGGCGCGGGGAACTGCGCGACCAGCCCCCACACACCCGCACCCGCCCACGCACCGAAAGCCCCTCTTCAGTGGGCGATATCCCCAAACCCCGAGATCTCCTGAGGCCCCCGAGTAGCAGGCCCCACATACCGAGCAGAAGGCCGCACAAGCCGCCCCGTCCGCTTCTGCTCAAGAATGTGCGCCGACCACCCAGCCGTACGCGCACACGTGAACATGGACGTGAACATGTGCGCCGGCACCTCGGCAAAGTCCAGCACGATAGCCGCCCAGAACTCGACGTTGGTCGCGAGCACCCGATCAGGCCGCCGCGCATGCAACTCGGCCAGCGCGGCCTTCTCCAACGCCTCGGCAATCTCAAACCGTGGCGCCCCCAACTCCCGCGCGGTACGCCGCAGTACACGAGCCCGAGGATCCTCAGCCCGATAAACCCGGTGCCCGAACCCCATCAACCGCTCACCCTTGTCCAGCGCCTGCCGCACATACGCCTCGGCATCCCCGGTCCGCTCGATCTCCTCGATCATCCCGAGGACACGAGAGGGGGCACCCCCATGCAGAGGCCCGGACATCGCACCCACGGCCCCGGAAAGCGCGGCGGCGACATCAGCCCCAGTAGAGGCAATAACCCGAGCGGTGAAGGTGGACGCGTTCATCCCATGCTCCGCGGCGGACGTCCAATACGCGTCCACGGCCGCGACATGCTTGGGATCCGGCTCCCCCCGCCACCGAATCATGAACCGCTCGACAACCGACTGCGCCTTGTCGATCTCACTCTGCGGCACCATCGCATGCCCCTGCCCACGCGCGGACTGAGCGACGTACGACAGCGCCATCACGGCCGCCCGCGCGAGGTCGTCCCGCGCCTGCTCCTCGTCGATGTCGAGGAGCGGCTTGAGCCCCCACACCGGCGCGAGCATCGCCAGCGCGGACTGCACGTCGACCCGGATGTCCCCGGAGTGCACCGGAATCGGGAACGGTTCGGCGGCCGGCAACCCGGGGTCGAACGCGCCGTCGACGAGCAGCCCCCAGACGTTGCCGAACGAGACGTGACCGACCAGATCCTCGATGTCGACGCCCCGGTACCGCAGGGCGCCGCCCTCCTTGTCCGGTTCGGCGATCTCCGTCTCGAACGCGACGACTCCTTCGAGACCAGGTACAAAGCCGGGATCGAGGTCGGACATCAGGCGGCTCCTCATGCTGTGGCTCCGCGGTCGCGGGGGACTCGCGGGCCGAAGATAGAGACATCAGCACCATAACGCCGAGTGCCACACAAGGGGAGGGTGTACGGCACTGAGTGCCACCGGAACGGGACACCGCCCCCACCCTTCCGACGCCGTACGGCAGGATGACCGCGTGACCGACCGCGATTCCACTGCCGCCGACCGTGATCCCCGCCTCGACCCGGCCGCCATGCGCAAGCAGTACCGCGTCGAGGGCCTCGACGAGACGAACCTGGCCCCCACCCCCATGGCACAGTTCGGCCGCTGGTTTGAGGAGGCGGCACTCCAGGGGCTCGTCTACGAGCCCAACGCCATGGTCGTCTCCACCGCCGACGCCGAGGGCCGCCCCAGCTCCCGCACGGTCCTCATGAAGCACTACGACGACCAGGGCTTCGTCTTCTACACGAACTACGACTCCCGCAAGGCCCGCGAACTCGGCGCCAACCCCTACGTCTCGCTGCTCTTCCCCTGGCACCCGATGGCCCGCCAGGTCCTGGTCACCGGCACCGCCCGCCGCACCGGCCGCGACGAGACCGCCGCGTACTTCCGCACCCGCCCGCACGGCTCCCAACTCGGCGCCTGGGCCAGCACCCAGTCCGCGGTGATCCCCTCACGAGCCGAACTGGAGTCGTCCTACGAGGAGTTGACCGCCCGCTACCCCGAGGGCGAACAGGTCCCGGTCCCCCCGCACTGGGGCGGCTTCCGCATCGCCCCCCAGACGGTCGAGTTCTGGCAGGGCCGAGAAAACCGCCTCCACGACCGCCTGCGCTACACGGCCGAGCCGGACGGAACCTGGCGGGTGGAGCGCCTCAGTCCTTGAGGTCCGTGAGGTCCCTGAACTCCCCGGACTCCCCGAAGTCCCTTACGGCGGTGGCGACTTCGAGGGATGCCGTCACCGCCGCCGGAATGTCCGTCACCGGGAACTGCACGTGTCGTACGACCCGTTCCCGGTCCACGACCAACACCGCCCGCTTCAGGCGCAGAACCTGCCCCGCCCGGAACGTCGGCAGCCGCAGCGCCGCGGACAGCCGTAGATCCACGTCCGAGAGGAGCGGGAAGGGGATGCGCTCCGCCTTCGCGAACTCCCGCTGTTCGTCCGGCCGTTGGGTGCTGACTCCGCGCACCGAGACTCCCGCGGCCACGAACTCGTCGTGGGCGTCCCGGAACAGCCGGTTCTCCAGGGTGCAGCCGACCGTCCCCGGGATGTCCGACCAGCCGTCCGGCAGCGGGCTCGGGCGGCCGGTCGCCGGGTAGCAGAAGAGCACGGTCGGCGCGTCGGCCACCGGGTCCAGGGCGTCCCCGGTGTGCGCGGGCAGGGTGAGCGCCGGCAGCCGGGTGCCGGGCAGGGCCGCCATCCGGCGCGCCTCCGCGCTGTCGCCCTCGGCGGACCCGGTCAGCGTGCCGTCGCCCAGCAGCCAGCGGTCGGCCCAGTCCTGCATCGACACCAGCACCGGCAGCAGCGCCCGCCCGGTCGCGGTCAGCCGGTACTCGTACCGCACCGGGCCCTCCTGGTACGGCACCTTCGCCAGGACCCCGCTGTCGACGAGCTGCCCGAGCCGCTCCGCGAGCACCTTGCGGGAGATGCCCAGCTCCTCCTGCAGCGCGTCGAAGCGATGGTGTCCGCGGGCCGCCTCCCGCACCAGCAGCAGGCTCCACCAGTCGCCGATCACGGCAGCCGCCTGCGCGATCGCACAGGCCGCGTCCCGTTCCGGTACGGCTCGCACCAAGACGCCCTCCATCGTCGGTCATCCGTGTTCGTCAATTCTGCCCACCATCTTGCGCCACCAGCTCAGTTCCCGATAGAAACCCTGATGAGAAAGTGAGTTCCCAATGGAGACTCACTCGTATCGACGATCGATGATCGACGGGGGATCGGATGGCTACAGCCACCGCCTGGCGCACCGGCCGGGCCACCACCTGGCGTACCTGGCACATGACCAGGCGCGCCTACCCATGGACGTACGCCGTCGGCACCGTCCTGCCCGCCGCGCTCACCATCGCGCTCGGCTACCTCGGCTTCCACGCCATCGGCGGCGGCGAGACCGGCGCGGACTTCGCGAAGGGCAGCGGTACGAGCGCCTACCTCGCGTATCTCGCGGTCGGCGCCACCGCGTTCCAGTTCACGGTCCGGCTGATCCTCTGGTCCGCGAAGGCGCTCATCACCGAGCAGCGCCAGGGCACGCTCGGCGCCCTGCTCATCGCCCCCGCGACCCGGCTGCCGTATCTGCTCGGCTTCACGGCGTTCGCGGTCCTGAGCTCCATCGCCGAGTTCCTGACGCTGGGCGTGGTCATCGGCGCGCTGGGGATCTCGATCCCGGTGGCATCGGCGCCGGGAGCGGTGGCGGGCGCACTCGCCCTGATCGTCGCGGTGTTCGCGCTGTCGGTGGGCCTCGGCGGCCTGATGATCGCGGCGGGGGAGGCGCACATCTCCCAGAACACCGTCTTCATCGTCCTGGGCCTGCTCTGCGGCTACACGTTCCCGCGCGACTACCTTCCCGACTACGTCCGCTGGCTGGCCGAAGCCTTCCCCACCACCGCCGCCATGGACGTCCTGCACGGCACCCTCACCGGCGGCCACACCCTCACCGACCTCGCGCCCCGCCTCGCCGTCAGCCTGCTGCTCTCCGCCGCGTACCTGCTGCTCGGCGTCAGGACGCTCCCGTACTTCGAACGCCGAGCCGTGGAAAGGACGTACTAACCGATGCCCGACACCGGCATAGAGGTCCGCGACCTGCACAAGGAATTCCCCGTCCGTGACCGCGGCCTGTTCGGCCCGCGCACCACCAAGACCGCCGTGAACGGCCTCGACCTCGACATCCCGGCAGGCCGCATCACCGGCCTCCTCGGCCTCAACGGCGCCGGAAAGACCACGACCATCAAGATCCTTGCCACCCTGCTGCGGCCCACCTCGGGCACCGTCCGCGTCGACGACCTCGACTCCGTCGCCGACGCCCGCGCCGTACGCCGCCGTATCAACCTCATCGCCGGCGGCGAACGCATGGTCTACACGCGCATGACCGGCCGCGAGAACCTCTGGTACTTCGGCCAGCTCTACGACGTCCCCAAGCGCGAACTCCGCGCCAGGATCGACGAGTTGCTGTCCCTGGTCGGCCTCACCCCGGCCGCCGACACCATGGTCGAGCGCTACTCGCGGGGCATGACCCAACGCCTGGCCATCGCCCGGGGCCTGATCAACGACCCGGCGTACCTGCTCCTGGACGAACCCACCCTGGGCCTGGACGCACCGATCGCCCGCGACCTGCGCCGTGTGGTCGCCCGGCTCGCGGCCGAGGGCACGGGGGTGCTGCTCACCTCGCACTACCTCGCCGAGGTCGAGGAACTGTGCGGCCACGTCTACGTCATCGCCGACGGCCGGCACCTGGCGGCGGGCAGCCCCGCCGAGCTGAAGACCGCGACGGGAAGCGTCGGCACGGTACGGGTCACGGTGCCTCGGGTCCCGCCCGCGGTCGCCGAGGTGGCCGCCCGCTTCGGGGCGACGCGGACACCGGCGGACGGCGGCGGCGAGATCCTCACCCTCCGCAGCCCGGACGACATGGCGGGCCCGCTCGCGGCGGCGATCGTCGGGGCGGGCGGAGCCATCACCGGCCTGGAGATCAAGGAGGCGAGCCTGGAGGACGCGATCCTGGCGCTGACGGACGGGACGGTGCCGGGGGCGGTGGTGCCGGCGTGATCGACGCGACGAGGTCGGCAGCACGGGTCTTCGCGGCGGAGACCCTGAAACAGCACCGCCGTCTCTTCGGCCAGCCGCTGGTCGTCTTCTCGATGCTGGTCTGGCCGATCCTGCAACTGGCGACGACCTACTACACCCTCCGCCCGGTCGCCACGGCATCCGAAGCGGCCGCCCACTGGCCCCTCGCGGCGGACCCCCACCGCCTCCTTGCCTTCCTGGCCACCGGCACCCTCGCCTACGCCTTCTTCTTCTCCCTGGTCCAGTCGGCCTGGCACTTCTCCTTCGAACGCACCACAGGAACACTGGAGTTGCTGTTCCTGTCCCCCGCGGGCCGCCTCACCCTGATGATCGCGAACGGCGCCGGCGCCCTCCTCCAGAACGCCTGGCTCCTGACCTGCTTCACCACCGCCGCCCTGCTCGGCTTCGGCACACTGTCGGTCGCGTCCTGGTGGATGTACGGGGTCGTGGTGCTCGCGTTGCTGATCCCGGCGGTGGCATGGGGAGCGTTCCTGAACAGTCTCCTGGTCTTCTCCCGCGACTCGGCATTCCTCTACACGGTCCTGGACGAGCCCCTGTGGTTCGTCAGCGGAGTCCGGCTACCGCACTTCGCTCTGCCGGCGGCGGTCCAGGTGATCGGCGCGGTGTTCCCCCTGACGGGCAGCCTGATCGCCGTAAGAGGAGCCCTGCTGGAAGGCGAACCCCTGGGAGCCCTGGCCCCGACCCTGGCCTGGCTGACCCTCCTGAGCGCCCTGCTCCTGACAGCGGCGGCACTGATCCTCCGAGCCGGCGAGGCCCACGCCCAACGAACGGGCAGACTCCGCCTCGCATAAGCACCCCGGAAACGGCCCCGAAAACGCAGACGACCCGCGAGCTCAGGTCCCCTCGCCTGACGGCGGGGGAGCCGGCCGGACGTACCGGCGAGCTCGCGGGTCGGGTGACTGCTGGAGATTGGGCCGGCTGCACGCGTTTCTCACGTGCTGGTCCGGCACCGCACTGGGTGTGGCGACGGGCCGCTAGCCCGCAGTCACCTCACGCGTCCGGTATTCATACATCTGCCGAACCACCTCCCTTCTCGTGTGCACCACACATTAGGAACCGCCCGGCGAGGGTTCAACCGCTTTTTCGGGAAGTTGACGGCGTCGGCTCCGGACGACTGCCGTATCCGTATCCGTCGCTCCGCTGGAGGAGCCGCAGATTCCGGTGAGAGACGTTGATACGTCCTCCCGGCGTCGTCAGACTGTGCTGCCCCCTGGCCCGTACGGAGACCCGGCCGGTCCACGTGCCCGCCCACTTGCCGGAGGACACCGTGGCCCGTACGAGATCTCCGGTGACGTACCCGAAGTGCCGCTTGGTACGAGCCCGGTGAAGCCGGGGGAAGCCGAACCGGTCCGGAGTCGTCCGGGCGTAGGAACCGCGCCCGGTGGCTTTGGCGACGAGCACCCGCTCCGGATACCGCACGATTGCGTCGCCGCCCTCGTGGTCCAGGCTTCCGACGGACAACGCGTCCAGGGTGTGCGTCTTGGGCAGGCCCATGGCGCTGCGGTTGCCATGCGTACGCCTGCCGGACCAGGCGTGCACGGGCCTGCCGAGGGTGCCCAGCGCCGCGGTGAGCTGCCGGTGGGTCGTGTTCATGGCGGCGGCGTCGTGGAGCGGCGTTCCGGCCTGGAGGTACCCCACTCGCGTCGCAGTAGGCACACGTGCTGTTCCACTTGGCGTGGAGGTAGGCGCGGGCGGTGGTTCCGGTGAGTGGGCCCTGTCGGTGCTCGGCTCCGGACAAGGGGCGCCCCGCGCTCATGGAGTGGGTGTCGAACGCGGCGTGTTCGAGGTGGACTTCAGTGACGGGCGCGTAGCGGCACAGGCGGGTTGCCAGGGAGAGGGTGGTGTCGACCCGGTGGCGCAGGGAGGGCGGCAGCCATCCCGCGGGACGGGGGCGGTTGCTCGAACGGGGCGCTCGGTAGCGGCAGTTGGCCGATCGGCGCCGGTAGCCGGCGCGTTGCCGCATGCACAGATGGATCTGCTCACCGCGATGCTGGAGTTCGACCGCGATCAGTCCGCGTCTGACGGTGACGGGGGAGCCCTGCCGACCGGCCTCCTTCTTCTCATCGGTGACGACGAGGCCGGTGCCTTGTGAGCCGGGGTCGATGCGCAGCCGCACTCCGTCGACTTCGGAGTCGGCGCGAGCGCGGTCCTTCAACCGGATGGTGAAGGGCACCTGCCGGGCGACCACGGCCCGCCCCGTGCCCAGGAGTTCACGGGCACGGGCCGGATGGCAGGGCATGAGAGGTTGTCCGCCCCTGGCGAGCACGAAGACCCTGCTCGCGCCGACCCCGCCTGTGTACGACCGGTGGTGTGCGGGAGCGTCACCGCTCCCGTTCTCTGCCGCCTGCGCCGCCGTGGCCGCGCTCTTGGCGTGACGCCGACGGGCACCGGTACCGCGCCCGTCGGTCTCCCCTCGCCCATGTTCCCCGGCGGTGCCCCGCGCCGTGGCGGGGAGTCCGTGAGCCGTTTCGTCCCTGCTCCCAGGGGTGTCTGCTCCCACGGATTCCAGAGCGGGCCGCTGAGGAAGCACGGCCTGGTGGGTCTGCTCGCCCACGGGAAACGTAGTCATCGGGGTACCTCCCTGATCTCTGCGATCGTGATGACCGGGGCTGGCCACTCTGCGTCCGTCCGCCGGGGCGGCGCGGACTCCGGTCGATGCCCGGGGAGCGAGTGGCCTCCTTTCCGAAGTGTCGAGCCGACGCTAGAGACCGAGATCCGTCCTCGGGGCTTGATCCAACAGAAGTCGCCCGTTCGTGCGAACAGGCCGAATATGTCGAACGCGTAGCCGATCTTCCTGTTATTCACGCACGGAGGCCGGTCCGCTCGCCTAGCGTCCTGCCATGACAGAACAGCGTGTGGAGTGGGGAGCGGTGACGGACCTTCGCATCGAACTGGTGGACCCGGCTGCGGAGAGCGCCCTCCAGGACTGGCGGCACGTCCACAACCTGATCGTGCCGCCCGCCGCGATGTCCCTCGACGAGGTGCGGGAGCGGAGTGGGCGGAATCGGCTGGAGAACGCGTATCTGGGGGACGCGCTCGTGGGGTGCTCCACCGTGCGGCCGCCGGACGGGGAGGACGCGGTGGTGACCGTCATCGCGCGCGTGCTGCCCGGGTTTCGGGGGCGTGGCTATGGAGCCGCCCTTTACGAAAACGGCCTTGCACGCGCGCGTGCGCTCGGTGCCGGTGCGATCGAGACCGTCGTGCTGGCCGCCAACACGGACGGGGTGCGGTTCGCCGAGGTGCGGGGTTTTGTCGAGACCGAGCGTTATGTGCTGGACGGTGAGAGCGACCTGTGGATCACGTTGCGGTTGGGGTCGTGGATTCCGTAGGCCAGGGGAGGACCGTCAGCTCCGGCCAGGTTTCCCGCCAGCGGGCCGCCTTCGTCTCGTAGACCTCTTGGGGTGCCAGGACCGGGTTCGGGCGTACGACGAGGTTGAAGACGTCGGAGAGGCCGTGCGGGGCGTATACGCGCCAACTGCCGTCCTCCTTCAGGCGTACGGCGAGGCAGCAGGTCGTCGCCGCGAAGGAGTCGATCGCGGCCTCTACGGAGTCGTACGGCGGGCACGGGGTGCCGAACTTCTGCTCATACCAGAGGTGGACCCGGGCTTCGTTACGGAGCTCGATCTCCGGCTTGGTGGGCAGGTCGGCGTACGTTTCGCGGGCCGACCGGATCACCTTGTCCTCGGCTTCCCAGGACAGGTCCGTGTCGTCGTAGTAGAAGACGTCGTAGTCCTTGATGCCGTGGGTCGGGGGACGGCCCGTGACCGTGTTCCAGATGGTTTGGAAGAGGCAGCCCGCGGTGAGGTACCAGTTCGGGAGATCGAGGGTCGCGGTGCGGTCGAGGATCTCCAGGAGAGTCTCGTTGCGGGACAACGTCGTGCGCAGCGCGGTGAGTTGTTCGTCGAGCGGGAGGCGGGCCGGCATCGGTCGAGTGTGCCGGGGGCCGAACCGGTGTCGTACAACGATTCCTTCAATCTTGCGGGAACTCAGTGTGTGCTGCGTCACGTTCGAGTTGAATGAGGGGGAGTGAGTGAACCGACGCGTCGTGTCCGCGGACGCAGCTTGCAGGGGGTCCAGGTGAGTGCTTCCCGGCGTAGTGGGACCACCGACGAGTTGGGTCCCGACGAGCCCGAGCGGGACGGCGGGCCCGAAGGGGTCGGTGGGTCGGATCTGTTGGCCGCGTTGCTCGACGGGATGGACGCGGCTCTGTGTGCCTTCGACGCGGACGGTGTGCTGACCCACTGGAACCGCGAGGCCGAGCGCATCCTCGGCTGGACCGCCGCCGAGGCCGTAGGGCGGCACGGGCTGGCCGGGTGGGCCGTACGGACCGCGGATGCCGAGGAGGTCGAGGGGCGGCTCATGTCCGCCATGCAGGCCCCCGGGCGGCAGGTCAACGAGTTCGCCCTCCTTACGAAGGACGGCGGGCGCGTGCTCGTGCGGACCCAGTCCGCCGCCGTGCGCGGGCCCGACGGGAAGCCCGCCGGGGTCTACTGCGCCTTCAGCGAGGTGCATGCGCAGATCGACCTTGAGCGGTCGATCGCCCTGAGTGAGGCGTTGTTCGAGGACGCCTCCTGGGGGGTTGTGCTCGTCGATGCCGATCTGCGGCCCGCCGTCGTCAATTCCCATGCCGCGCGGGCACTCGGTACCGGGCGCACCTCCGTGCTCGGGCGGCCCCTCGGCGAACTGCTCGCCCAAGGCGTCGAGGAGTTGGAGGCCGCGCTCACGCACGTGCTCGCCGAGGGCGCGCCGCCGGCGCCCGCGGAGATCTGGGTGAGCGTCCGGACGCCGGAGGGCAACCTGCGGCGCTGCTGGCGCAGCGGCTTCCTGCGGCTGGCCTCGCCGCTCACCGAGGAACCGGTGCCGCTCGGCGTCGGCTGGCTCTTCCAGGACGTCACGGAGGCCAAGCAACTGGAGCAGGAGGCCTCCCTGCTGCGCTTCCGCGCCCAGCAACTGCACCGCGCCGCCCGCGCCGCCGCCGAGTGCGAGAACCCCCGCGACGCGGCGACCGTCCACCTCGACTTCGCCCTCGCCGGCTTCGCCGACCACGCCCTCATCGACCGGGTGGCGGGAGGATCGTTGAACGATGGGGACGGGATGCGTGCTACGGCCGTACGACTCATTCGGGTCGCCGCTACGCCCACCGGCGCACCCGGCCCCAGCCTGCTCTCCGGCGCGGCGGGACTTCCCGTGCGCTACGGAGAGGGGCATCCCGCCCTCCAGTGCGTCGAACGCGTCGGCTCCGTGCGGGCCAGCATCGGCACCGTCCCGCCCGAACAGGCCCGCGAGTGGGCCCGCGTCCGCCAGTGGCCCACGGACGCCGTGCACGCCCTGTGCGCGGTGCTGCGCAGCCGGGGGCGCACCCTGGGCGTCGTGACGTTCCTACGGGGTGCGGGGCGCAGCCAGTTCGAACGGTCCGACTCGATCTACGCCGAGGACGTCGCCGTACGGATCGCGGCGGCGCTGGACCTGGCGGAGGCGGCGGGCGAGTAGTGAGCCACCGCCCAGTAGCGAGCGGCTACTAGGCAGTCGCTCACTACTGGGCTGCTGCTCAGTACTGGTAGAAGATCCGGTCCCGGTACTCCTCGAAG
Source organism: Streptomyces sp. NPDC050528 (assembly GCF_044457795.1). NCBI lineage: Bacteria > Bacillati > Actinomycetota > Actinomycetes > Kitasatosporales > Streptomycetaceae > Streptomyces > Streptomyces sp. NPDC050528. The sequence continues at coordinate 394,034 of NZ_JBITHH010000005.1, read as the reverse complement.
ACCCGGCCGTTCCACTCGTGGCCGCCGTCCACGTTCCCGGAGCGCAGCAGTGGGGGCTCGATGCCGCGGTCGGCCAGGGTCGCCGCCGCTGTCGCCATGACCGCCTGGAGGAGGGCCGTGGTGACGGCCGTGGAGGCGGGGGCGAAGGGGGCCGGGATGGTGTCGAGGGTGAGTTCCGCGTCGCCGATCGCGATCTTCGAGTCGAGGACGACGTCGCAGTGGTCCTTGAGATACGTCCCCGAGGTGTGCCGTGACGTCGTCTCCGAGGCGTACGCCACCGAGGTCACGCCGATGACGCGGACGCCGAGGGAGCGGGCCTTCATGGCCATCTCCACGGGGAGGGCATTGCGCCCGGACAGCGAGATGATGACCAGGGCGTCGCCGGAGCGCAGCGGTGACGTCTCCAGGACGACGCTCGCGAGGCCGTCGACGCGCTCCAGGGCGGAGCCCAGCGTGGCCGGCATGACGTCGACGCCGACGACTCCGGGGACGGTGAGCAGGTTCATCAGGGCGAGTCCGCCCGCGCGGTAGACGACGTCCTGGGCCGCGAGGGAGGAGTGCCCGGCACCGAAGGCGAACAGGCGCCCGCCGTCGGCCACGGTGTCCGCGATGAGCGTGCCGGCCGCCTGGACGGACTCGGCCTCTTCGTCGCGGACCCGCTGGAGGAGGGTGATCGCGGCGTCGAAGAACTGGCCGGCCGGCGTACGGTCGCTCATGCGGAAGTCCCCTCGGTGAGTTTGTGTCGCGGATCACCGTGCGGTCTGGACCAAGGGGATGTCAATACGGCGACGGCACGTCTCCAGGGGGCGCTGCGGGCGGCTGTAACCGGCTGGTTTCAGCGGCGCGGCACGGTTGTCAGTGGTATGCGTCAGAATTGAGTCCAGGGCCAGCGCACGCGCCGCGGAGCCGTCGAGCTTCGGGCAGAGGTAATCGAGGGGCACGTATGTCCGGACTGATCGACACCACGGAGATGTATCTCCGCACCATCCTTGAGCTTGAGGAGGAAGGTGTGGTCCCCATGCGCGCCCGCATCGCCGAGCGGCTCGACCAGAGCGGCCCGACGGTGAGCCAGACGGTGGCGCGCATGGAGCGCGACGGCCTGGTGGCCGTGGCCAGCGACCGCCATCTGGAGCTGACCGACGAGGGCCGCCGGCTCGCCACGCGCGTGATGCGCAAGCACCGGCTCGCCGAGTGTCTGCTCGTCGACGTGATCGGCCTGGAGTGGGAGCAGGTGCACGCCGAGGCCTGCCGCTGGGAGCACGTGATGAGCGAGGCGGTGGAGCGGCGCGTCCTTGAGCTGCTGCGCCACCCCACGGAGTCGCCGTACGGCAATCCGATCCCCGGGCTCGAAGAGCTCGGCGAGAAGGACGGGGCGGACCCGTTCCTGGACGAGGGCATGGTGTCGCTGGCCGACCTCGACCCGGGTGTCGACGGCAAGACCGTCGTCGTACGGCGGATCGGCGAGCCCATCCAGACGGACGCGCAGTTGATGTACACGCTGCGCCGGGCGGGCGTGCAGCCCGGTTCGGTGGTGAGCGTGACGGAGTCGGCGGGCGGGGTGCTGGTGGGCAGCGGCGGTGAGGCGGCCGAGCTGGAGTCGGAGATCGCCTCGCATGTGTTCGTCGCCAAGCGCTGAGCCGAGGGTCGAGGGGCGGGGGTCGAGGGGCGGGGTAGGCGCTGAGTTCGCCCTTTCCTCGGTGGGGCGTCAACTCGCGGGGCGCGAGGGGTAGTTGTGGCGTTTCGGCGGGGCTGTCGGCGATCCCGGCGAAACCAAGATTCAGTGCGCTGAATCGCAGCGCTCGGGCGCTGCGCGTGCCAGGCTGTCGCGTAAGGCATATGACCGTGAGGGGGGCGGGAGGATGTGCCGCAGACGTGGAGAGGGCCCCGGCGCCGCACGGCGCCGGGGCCTGTCCTCCCCTGTGCTGACCCGGAGCCCCGAGCTCTCAAGGTCATCCCCTTCGGACCGGTTTCCCCGAGCGGTCCGCCTCCCGCTGAAGGTCTCCCCTCGGCAGCGGCGATCATTCCCGGAGCCGGGTCACTCGAACGAGGGGTGTTGCGGCCGCGGACAACATTTTCGAATCTGTATTCGATAACCTGTGGGTGATGAAACCCGCGGGGCATGAGCTGTAGGAAGAGACGAGCGAGAGAAGAGACGAAAGCAAGAAGAAACGGCACAGGCGGCAGAGCGTGGTTCACAGGACCGGTGGGCTCGAAGCGGGAGCGAGCGGTCCGTGCGGAGCTAGGGGGGTGCCAGGACCAATGGCGCGGCGCATCGACGTGACCGGAGCAGGCGGCGTACGCCTGGCCGCATGGGAGTTCGCGGACCCGCCCAAGTCGGGGGAGATCGAGCGGGCACCCGGAGTTCTGTTACTGCACGGCCTGATGGGCCGTGCCTCGCACTGGGCGTCCACCGCCCGCTGGCTCTCCGAACGGCACCGCGCCGTCGCACTCGACCAGCGCGGCCACGGCCAGAGCGACAAGCCGCCACAGGCGGCCTTCACCCGCGAGGCCTACGTCGAGGACGCGGAGGCGGCGCTGGTGCAACTCGGGCTTGCTCCGGTCGTTCTCATCGGTCATGCGATGGGCGCGCTCACGGCGTGGCAGCTCGCGGCGAAACGGCCTGATCTGGTGCGGGGGTTGATCATCTGTGACATGCGGGCGTCCGCGCTGGGCGCGGCCTCGCAGCGGGAGTGGTCGGACTGGTTCGAGTCGTGGCCCGTTCCCTTTGCCACGCTTGCGGATGTCCGGAAGTGGTTCGGCGAGGACGACCCCTGGGTCGAGCGGCCGAATCCCTCCCGGGGGGAGTTCTACGCCGAGGTCATGCACGAGTCCGCGGACGGGTGGCGGCCGGTGTTCGAGCCCGAGCAGATGCTGAAGTCGCGGGAGACGTGGGTGTACGACGCGCACTGGGAGGAACTGGCTCAGGTGCAGTGTCCTTCGCTGGTCGTGCGTGGGCTGGATGGGGAGTTGGGGCGGGCTGAGGCGCAGGAGATGGTGAGGGTGCTTCCTCGCGGGGAGTATGCGGAGGTCGCTGACGCCGGGCATCTGGTGCATTACGACCAGCCGGAGGCCTGGCGGGCGGCTATTGAGCCGTTTCTTGATGGGGTGCTGGTGTGAGTTGGGCGCCTAGGGGGGTGGGGGTTCTGTTGTGTGGCGGGTGCTGCGCCGTTGGGGCTGGTCGCGCAGTTCCCCGCGCCCCTAAAAGCACCGCTCCCGTGTCTTGGAAGGTCAGCCCTTGCTCACAGCCGCCAGGATCTCCGGCAGGCGCCTTGCCGTTCCCGGTGCCGCCAGGCGCAGCCCCGCGTAAGTGATCGCCGCCCCGTACCCCGCCCCCGCCGGCAGCAGCACCCAGCTCCACTGATCCCCGTCCGCGCTGACATTCGCCCAGATGGTGAGGGCGATGAGCGGGGCGCACAGCAGGGCCGCGGAGATCATGCCGCCGAAGATGGAGATCCAGGCGAGGCCGGCCTGGCCGGGGGCTACGTTTTTGTGGGTGCCCTGGGGGATGGAATAGGGGAAGCGGGCCGAGGTCCAGGCGCCGGTGGCGAGCATCGCGCCGAGGAGGGCGAAGGAGAGGCCGAGGACCTCCGGGAGCCGGGACCAGTCGCCGAGCAGCGCGGTCGTCAGAACGGTCACCAGGGCCGCGTACGGCAGGGTGATCACCAGCAACGCCAGGGCGCGGGCGCGGAGTTCGACGTAGGCGTCCCTCGTCGTGGAGATCGTCATCGCGACCATCCAGAACGCGGACGTGTCCTGGCCGAACTGGTTGTACATCTGGATGCCGAGCATCCCGGCCGCGAAGCACGCGAAGTACACCGAGCCGGTGCCCTGCAACGCGTTGAACACCGGCACGATCAGACCGATCGCCAGCGAAGTCACCCACGCCGCCTTGGTCTTGGGGTCGCGCCAGACGTAGCGCAGGCTCCGCTCCATCACCGTCCCCGTGCGGCCCGACGGGAGGAAACGGGCCAGGCCTCCCGTGGACGCCCTGTCCTTCGCCGCCGGTTCCGCGGACTGGAGCGTCGAGCCGTCCGGCGCCGTCATCAGCTTGGTCAGGCTGTGCGACCAGAGGAGGAGCAATGTCCCCAAGGCGCAGGCGGACAGGACGAGTTGAGTCGCTGCCAGGCCGTACTCACCCTTGCTCACCGAGTCCACCGCGCCCACCGCCGACGCCGGCGGTACCCAGCGCAACACCTCTGCCGCCGGGTCGAGTTGGGACAGCCCGGACGAACCGAGGCGCTGCGCACCGAAGTTGACCAACTGCGCCCCGACCGCGATCACCAGCCCGCTCAGCACCGCCAGGTCCCGGCCCTTGCGGCTGGTCAGCAGGCGGATGTTGGCCGCGGCGACCGCCCGCGCGAGGGCCACGCAGATCAGCAGTCCGAGGGCGACGGCCAGGACGGCCGTGACGTACGCGGCGGCGCCGTGCGCCACCGCGATCACCGACCCCAGCAGCAGCACCAGCGTGAACAGCGGCCCGATGCCGACCAACGAGGCCGCCAGCAGCGCCCGTACCAAGGGTTGGGGCCGAAGCGGCAGCATCACCAGGCGAGTTGGGTCGAGGGTCTCGTCGCCGGACGGGAAGAACAGCGGCATCACCGCCCAGCCCAATCCCAGGACCGCCACCAGGAGTACGACCACGGAGACCGCGTGCGTGTCCCCGCGCAACGCGATCAGCCCCAGCAACTGGAGCGCGGCGAAGAGCAGCGCCACGACCGCCGACGCGACGTATGCGGCCCGCCGGCCACCGGACTGTCGTAGACCGTTGCGGAGCAGGGACAGCTTCAGGCGGACGACGACCGGGGTGATCGAGGCGGGTGCCGTGGTGTCGGTCATCGGGTGCCGCCGCCCAGCCAGTCGAGGTCGGAACTGTGGTCGCGGGCGCCCGCGCCGACGAGTTCCAGGAACGCCTGCTGGAGGGTGGGGGATTCGCCGCGGACCTCGGCGAGGGTGCCCTGGGCGCGGATGCGGCCGGCGGCCATCACGGCGACCCAGTCGCAGAGCGACTCGACGAGTTCCATGACGTGGGAGGAGAAGACGACGGTGGCGCCGGAGGCGGTGTAGCGCTCCAGGACGCCCCGGATGGTCTGCGCGGAGACCGGGTCGACACCCTCGAACGGCTCGTCCAGGAACAGGACTTCGGGATTGTGGAGGAGAGCGGCGGCGAGCCCGATCTTCTTGCGCATACCGGTCGAGTAGTCGACGACCAGCTTGTGCTGGGCCCCGGCCAGGTCGAGCACGTCCAGCAACTGCGTGGCCCGCTTGTCGACCTCGGCACCGGGCAGCCCCCGCAACCGCCCGCTGTACCCGAGGAGTTCACGCCCCGAGAGCCGCTCGAAGAGCCGAAGCCCTTCAGGCAACACCCCGATCCGCGCCTTCACGGCCACCGGATCCGCCCACACGTCATGCCCGACGACCGAGACACTCCCCTGATCGGGCCGCAGCAACCCGGTCACCATGGAGAGGGTGGTGGTCTTCCCGGCCCCATTGGGCCCGACCAGCCCGATGAACTTCCCAGCGGGCAGTTCGAGATCGATCCCGGCTACGGCTACTTGCTGCCCAAACCGTTTCCAAAGCCCACGCACACTTACAGCCGACGTCATGGAAGCCAACCCTAGGGGCGCGGGGAACTGCGCGACCAGCCACAACGAACCCGCACCCGCAAAGCTACCGATCCCGCCCACACGCATAGGCGAGCGGCGAGATCAACTCCTCCGCATCCGGCAGCCAACGGTTCGCAGCGGTAGGCCGACAAGCCCACTGCACAGCCCCCCGAGACCCGAACCGAGTAGGCGGCGCAGCCACATACGCACCCTCACCCAGCACCACCAGATCAAGAGAAGCAGGCGCCCACCCGATCCGCCGCACCAGATCCGGCACCTTCACCGAAGCCCCGGGAAGAACGAAGAACTCCATCCGCCGCGCAGGCGTCAACGTCACAGGCCCGAGCGTCAGTTCCATCCGCTCCATCCGGGCCAGCGCCAAGAACCCCGAACTCTCCGGAACGGAAATCGCGTCGAACGTCCGCCCCGTGGGCAACAGAATCGAAGACGCCGGCTGCTTCTGCCACATCCGCCGCGCGACAGTCGCACTGCCCGTCGCCTGCGTCGCCCAGTCCTCACGCGCCGGGTGTGCGCCGGGTGCGGCGCACGCGGGGTCGCCGCAGGAGCAGTGCTGCACCCCGTCGACGGCTTCCAGCCAGGTGCCGGGGAAGACGTCCCAGTGGCGCTCCTCGGCGTAGCGTACGGCTGTCTCCAGCAGCGATTCCCCGCGCTGCTTCGGAATCTGAGCGGCTTCGGTGCCCGCGATCGTCTCTTCCACGCCCAACACAACTCCCGCACCCACCTGGAGTTACGGGGGTAGCGCGCGCGGGGGAGGGGCATCGATTCCGCAACTGGGGCGCATGGAGGCATGTGCGGGGGCGCGCGGGAGGAACGACGGCGGGAGTTGGGTAGCCACGTGTGGGGCGGGCACCAGCTTTTACCCCGGCATTCCTCGCATGCTTCGCATTTTCGCCATGTTCGCTGGGCATTGATCTTCACGGCCGGATCTTTTCGCTTCAGGGGTTGTTCCCAGGGGGTACGCCATGGCCGCAAGGCCACTTGTCGCGCGGCAGCCGAACGAACGGCTGCAGGCGCTCATCCAGGAGGCGGGGTGCTCGAACGCCGGGCTGGCCCGCCGGGTCAACATGTGCGGCGCCGAGCATGGTCTCGACCTGCGCTACGACAAGACGTCCGTGGCCCGTTGGCTGCGGGGACAGCAGCCGCGCGGGCGGGCTCCGGCGATCATCGCCGAGGCACTGGGCCGCAAGCTGGGCCGTACGGTCACGATCGACGAGATCGGCATGGCCAACGGCAAGAACCTCGCGTCGGGCGTGGGTCTTCAGTTCTCGCCGACCGTCCTCGGGGCCATCGAGCAGGTGTGTGAGCTGTGGCGCAGCGACGTGGGGCGCCGGGACTTCCTGTCCGGTTCGTCGGTCGCCGCGTCCGCGCTGGTCGAGCCGAGCCGTGACTGGCTGATCTCCTCGCCGGACTCGCAGGTCGCCCGTGCGGCGGGGCCGAGGGTGGGGCAGTCCGACGTGGCTGCCGTGCGCGCGATGACCCAGGCGCTGGGCGAGCTGGACCATCAGTACGGCAGCGGGCATGTGCGCCCGGTCGTCGTGCACTACCTCAACAGCGTCGTCTCCGGGCTGCTGGCGGGGTCGTACCGGGAGGCCGTGGGGCGTGAACTCTTCGCCGCCGTCGCCCGGTTGACGGAGCTCGCCGGCTATATGGCCGTCGACACCGGTCAACCCGGCCTGGCGCAGCGGTACTACATCCAGGCGCTGCGCCTCGCACAGGCGGCGGGGGACCGGGGATACGGCGGGTATGTGCTCGCCGCGTCCATGAGTCACCTCGCCGCGCAGCTCGGAAACCCGCGTGAGATCGCGCAGTTGGCGCGGGCGGCGCAGGAGGGGGCGCGTGGGCGCGTGACCCCGCGGGCCGAGGCGATGTTCCACGCGGCGGAGGCGCGCGGGCACGCCCTCATGGGTGACGCACGGTCCGCGCAGCTCGCGTCGGGGCGCGCGGTGAGCGCGCTGGACGCGGCCGATCCGTCGACCGGGGACGACCCGGCGTGGATCGCGCACTTCGACGAGGCGTATCTCGCCGACGAACTGGCGCACTGCCACCGGGACTTGGGGCAGGCGGAAGCGGCGGCGCGGTGCGCGCAGGAGTCCCTGGACGGGCACCCGGAGTCGCGGGCGCGCCGCCGGGCCATCGGGTACGTCCTCCTCGCGAGCGCACAGGTGCAGCAGCGCGAGGTCGAGCAGGCCTGCAACACGGGCCTCAAAGCAGTGGAGTTGCTCGGTTCGCTGCGGTCCAACCGGGGCGCCGAGTACCTGGACGACTTCCAGCAGCGCCTGGAGCCGTACCGGGACGAACCGGTGGTGCGGGAGTTCGGGGCGCGGATGGAGTTGCAGGCCGCCGCGTGAACGCCGGGGGGACCGGCAGGTGAACACCGCTCCAGTGCGGAAAGGAGTGCGGACAGCGGCACTTGGAGCGGAGACGGGTCCGGGACTGTTACCGCCGTCACAAGAGGGCAGGTCCAGTCCAGTGCTGCGTGGCACCGGGCTCGGGGTACCCGGTAGCGTGAGCCGACGATCCCGAAGGTCCCCCATTCGTAGGAGTCCCGGTGACGCAGAGTGGACAGGGCGAGGAGCCCTCGGCGCGGCCCGCGCGCGAAGGCATCGTGCTGCCCTCCGACGGAGGCGCACCCCTCCTGCCGGGTATGACGGGCGGACGCGGTGACCAGCAGTCGGGCGGGCAGCCGTCGATAGCACCGCCGACCAGTGGCCAGTCCTGGGGCGGGCCGTGGGGCCCGGACCAGCACGACCAGCAGCACCAGCACCAGAGCCCGGCCCCGCCGCCGGGCCAGGGCTGGGGAGACCAGCAGCAACAGCAGCAGTGGGGTGCTCCCGAGCAGCCCGCCGCGTCCCCGTGGGGCGCCCAGGACGGCGTCCCCGCCCAGCCGGGCGCCCTGCCCCAGGAGAGCGCCCAGCACGCGGCCTACGGCGTCCAGCAGCAGTCGTACGCCCAGGAGTACCCGTCGGGTTACGCCCAGGAGCCCGCCGCCGGGTACGTCGGCGCGGGCTACGCGTCCGACCAGTCGCCCGCGATACCCCAGGGCGCCGCGCAGAACTACGGCTACGGATACGGCACTTCCGGTTCCGACGCGCACCAGCAGCCGTCCTCCGCCCCCCTCCCGGCCGCCGCCCCCGCGTTCCCGAGCGCCCCGCTGCCGCCCGCCGACGAGGGCGCGACGCAGTACATCCCGCCGGTGGTCAACGTGCCCGGCGACGAGGGTGCCACCCAGTTCCTGCCGCCGGTGCCCGCCGCCCCCATGGACGAGGGCGCGACCCAGTTCATCCCGCCCGTGGGGCCCGGGGCGCTGCCGCCCGAGATGCCCGCGGCCGCCGGCCCGATGCCGCAGGCCGCGCACCCCGACGCGCAGCCCACGCAGTTCCTCCCGCCGGTACCCGCGCAGGGCGCCGCTCCCGGGTACGGGGCACGGCCGGGCGGGCCGGACGACCGGCAGCCGCCCGCCGAGTTCGACAACCTCTTCCGCAGCGACGCCGGGGCCGAGCAGCCCGCCGCGTCCACCCAGCAGATGCCCCGCTTCCAGCAGCCGCCGCGCGCCGAACAGCCGGGCCAGCAGGGCTACGGCCAGCCCCAACCGCCGTACGCGCAGCCGTCGTACGCCCAGCCCGCGTACGCCCCGCCCGGGGACGGCGGTGGCCGGCGCGGCGGGCAGGGCGACGACGGGGGCCGGGGCGGGCGCCGTTCGCGGGTGCCGCTGATCGCCGGGGTCGGGGTCGGTATCGCGATCCTCGGGGTCGGCGCCGGGGCGCTGCTCAGCGGCGGCGGCAGCAAGAGCGACGACAACAACAAGACGGTCGCCGCCACTTCGGCCGCTACTGACGGTTCCTCGTCGGCGGGCACGGATGCCGCGAAGGAACAGGCCGTCGCCCTGGACAAGTTGCTCGCCGAAAGCGGCAGCAGCCGTGCCTCGGTGATCAACGCCGTAGGCAATGTGAAGGCCTGCAACAAGCTCGGCGAGTCCGCCTCCGATCTGCGGGACGCGGCCAAGCAGCGGGCCGAACTGGTCACCAAGCTCTCGCAGTTGACGGTGGACAAGCTGCCGGACAACGCGGCGCTGACGACCGCGCTGACCAACGCGTGGAAGGCGTCCGCGTCGGCCGACAACCACTACGCGACCTGGGCCGACCAGGCGGCCGGCAAGAAGGGCTGCAAGAAGGGCCAGGCCCGCACCACCGGCCAGACCGCGGCCGGCAACGCGGCGAGCGGCGTCGCCAGCAACCAGAAGGTCAAGGCCGCCGCCCTCTGGAACACGATCGCGAAGACCTACGGCCTGACCCAGCGCCAGCCGACCCAGCTCTGAGCACGTCCGACAGCGCGGATCACGGATCACGGATCTCGGTCGAGGTCCGTGATCCGCGCGCTCCGTCGTCAGTCCAGGTCGGCGCCGTCCAGGGTCTTCGTCATGTCGAAGAAGCCTTTCTTCGCAGACACGAGAACGCCCTTCCGTACGACCTGAAGGGTCACGTTCGCGTTGACCAGCCGGGCCAGTCCGACCGAGGCGAGGTTGTCGTCGCGGGGGGCCCACTGCAGCGTCGGGGTGAGCCCGCCCGTGTTGACCTTCACACCGTCGTCGAGGGCGCGGCGCACGGTGTCGGCGGTGATGTCACCGCTGCCGAGCGAGTTCACGACCGTCTTGAACGCGGTGTACGCGATCCAGGTGGTCTGCACCCCCGCGTCCGCCGGGTCGATGCGGTTGTCGCCGAAGGCCACCTCGTTGATGGCCTTCTTCATCGGGTCCCAGCGCGCGTCGCTCGCGACCGGGTACCAGCCCGTGATGTACGACCCCTCGTACGGCCCGGACTGCCCGCCCGTCGAGTTGATCTCCGTCTGGTCGACACTGCCGAGCACGGTCGCGGCGTGCACCGCGGGATAGTCCTGGCGGTCGCGGCGGAACGAGTCCATGAAGGTGTCCGTACGGTCCCCGAGCGAGGGCACCACACAGCCCTCCTTGTCCGGGTCGCTGCTCGCGCTCGCGAGGGCGCGCGTCGACTGGCTGGAGTACTCGGTGGCGTCGTCGGCCGCGAGCTGGTCGGCCGCCGCCGCGTGGCCGCCCGCGGCGAGCCCGGCGTTCAGCAGCGGGGGCAGGTCGTCGCCGGCGATGGAGTCGGGCCGTACGAGGGTGACCGGGCCGCAGGTCGGGGCGAGTTCCTTGCCGAGGCCCGCCAGGAGCGCGGGCTGGCCGCCGTTGACGGGGTAGGACAGGGCGCGGGTGAACTCCTCGGTCGTCACGCCGTAGCCGCCGATGTACGGGATGCCGGCGCCCTCCAGCGGGGCGAAGTACGAGTCGCTGAACTCGCTGTACGAGCCGACGACCGCGACGACGTTCTCCTGCACGGCCTGCCGGGCGCACCGCGCGGCGGACACGCTGGTGTTGTGGTCGTTGCAGGTCAGGACCTTGAGCTTGCGGCCGTTGATCCCGCCGTGCTTGTTGATCCACTTCGCGTACGCCGTCGCCATGGCGGGCATGCCCGGCTTGTTGGTCGCGCTGGTGTCCCACGGCGCCCAGGTCATGACGGTGATCGAGTCGTTGGCGGAGCCCCCCGTGGTCCCGGGGATGACCCCGCAGCCGGCCACGAGCGACGCGCACGCCCCCAGGGCGGCCGCCGACAGGACGGTCGCTCTGACGGGCCGGGTGAAGGTGGGGAGGAAGGTGCTGCGGTTGCGTCGCCTGCCTGTCATGGACAGACACGCTTCCGTCACGCCACAAACCCGGGTGTGACTCGGGGTCAACAAGTGGTGACGTGGAGGTGAATTACGGGGGGCGTTCCTGTGTGTGTGACGAGGAACGTACGATCGATGACCGTGCAAGGTTCGGAGAACTCTTCCCGTCGCCCCCGTCGCTCCTCCACCATGGGCGGCATGCCACTGAACGACATGCCCTGGTGGCGCTGGCGCAGCAACGTGCGTTCCGCGCTGCACATGCTCTCCGATCCGGCGTTCCAGCAGAACGTCTGGCTGTCGGGTGTCGAGGGGTACGGCGACGTCACCGACGCCGTCTACCGCCTCGTCGAGGACACCTGGCTCGACAACTGGTCCGCCGAGAAATACGTCGGCACGATCTTCCGCGACTCCCAGGAGGCGGCGCTCGTCGACACCGCGGTCCTGCGCGTCCTGCGGATCATGCACCAGGTCGGGCCGGACGCCCATGTCTCCGTGTACGTCGATCACGAGGCGTGGCCGGATGCGGTGCGGGCGGCGCGGGATGCGCATGTGCGGATGGCGGTGAGTGACGGGGATGATCCGGATGCGGCGCCGCGGACGCTTGAGGTTTTGCAGATCATGACGCGGTCTGCGTAGGCGGGCCGTAGGGGTGGGTTGCGGGTTCGTCGGTGGGTGCGGGTGCGGGTGCGGGTGCGGGTGCGGGTGCGGGTGCGTGGGGGCTGGTCGCGCCCACGCGGCGGAGCCGCAAATCGACACAGCCCCGCGCCCCTTCGTGACGTGCCGTTCGTTTAGCGGTGCGGGGTGGTGGGTCCGGGTGGCGGACGGGCGTGTCTCTGGTCAGGGGGATATGGGACCCTGTCCTGCATGAACGCGCAGTCCACCCGAGCCGCGGCACTCGCCGACCAGTACGTCCTGACGTTGTCGTGCCCCGACAAGCAGGGCATCGTGCACGCCGTGTCGAGTTACCTCTTCATGACCGGCTGCAACATCGAGGACAGCCAGCAGTTCGGTGATCACGACACGGGGCTGTTCTTCATGCGCGTCCACTTCTCGGCGGAGTCGCCGGTGACCGTGGAGAAGCTGCGGGCGAGTTTCGCGGCGATCGGTGACTCGTTCCACATGGACTGGCAGATCAACCGGGCCGCCGACCGGATGCGGGTCGTGCTCATGGTCAGCAAGTTCGGGCACTGTCTGAACGACCTGCTGTTCCGTGCCCGGATCGGTGCGTTGCCGGTGGAGATCGCGGCGGTGGTGTCCAACCACACGGATTTCGCCGAGCTCGTGGAGTCGTACCACATCCCCTTCCACCACATCCCGGTGACGAAGGAGAACAAGGCCGAGGCGGAGGCGCGGGTTCTCGACCTGGTCCGCGAGGAGAACGTCGAACTCGTCGTCCTCGCGCGCTATATGCAGGTCCTCTCCGACGACCTCTGCAAGGCGCTCAGTGGGCGGATCATCAACATCCACCACTCCTTCCTGCCCAGCTTCAAGGGCGCGAAGCCGTATCACCAGGCTCACTTGCGCGGCGTGAAGCTGATCGGGGCGACGGCGCACTATGTCACCGCCGACCTCGACGAGGGGCCGATCATCGAGCAGGAGGTCGAGCGGGTGGGGCATGACGTGACGCCGGACCAGTTGGTGGCGATCGGGCGGGACGTGGAGTGCCAGGCGCTGGCGCGAGCGGTCAAGTGGCACGCGGAACGCCGGATCCTGTTGAACGGGCGCCGGACTGTGGTGTTCGCCTAAGAGCGGGGTGGGTTGCTGGTTCGGCGGCGGCTGCGGGTGAGTGGGGGCTGGTCGCGCAGTTCCCCGCGCCCCTGAGGGGGGTTCGGTTTCAGGGTTGGCTGCGGGTGCGTTGTGGTTGCTCGCGCAGTTCCCCGCGCCCCTGAAAGGAACCGCGCGTTACGAAGGCGCCCGGGGTTATGCCGGGCCACCCGCTTAAACGAACGGCTCGTCACGAAGGGGCGCGGGGAACTGCGCGACCAGCCCCCACTCACCCGCACTCCCCGACGAACCGAAACCCACCCCTACATCCGGCTCAAGCTAGCCGTAGCGAACAACACATCCCGAATCGCCTCCCGGTCACCGAGCTGCCCCGCAGCCGCCTCCTCCGGCGACACATGCCCCGCGGCCAGGTGGCAGAACTCCACACCATCCAGGGCGATATGGGCAACCTCCCGCTCAGCCGACCCCACCGCCCCGGGCGAGTCGAGGGAGATCAACCACTCACCCCCGCCATGCCCTTCGATCTCCAGCCGCAGGCTACGACCGGGCTCACCCACCCCCACCAAATGCCGCCCACTCCCCGGCGAAGCCAACCCATGCCGGCGCCGCTCGGCCAGCACCACGGGAAGCATGCGCGCGGCCAGGTCGATCATCCGGTTCAGATAGCGGGGGGACGGCGGATCGTACGGGTAGTCCACCGCCTCCGCGATATCCCCCGCGTGCACCCAGCACTCAAAGGCCCGGTCGAGCATCGCATCGTGCAACGGCAGCTCGAAGTCCCCGTAGGAAACGGCCAGTTTGCCGGTGCTGCCACCCGTGAACGACACCGTCCGCACGATGTTGTGGCTCTGCTCGCGCCACGGCGAGCGAATGGACCGGGTCGGCGGAAAGTGCGACGACTTCCAGTACGCCTCGGTACGCGACGCCGGCGTCATGGCCTTGGCGGCGCTCTCCCCGGTCAGCGGGTCGTCGAGGCCGAGCGCCGCCGCGACCAGCCCGTCGACGGTCAGCAGATGCGCGATGACCCCGGCAACGGTCGTACGACGACTCGTCGGCCCCTCACCCTCGAACCACCGCAACCGCACCGGCGCATGCCACTCGGCGTCACCTATGTCCTGCAACAGGGCGTCCAGGCGGGCGGTTTCGGAGTCGTACGGCGTCGCCCACTCCGGTACCGGAATCCGCGGCGGCCGGCGATCGAAAGACCCGCTCAGGACACGCGTCCGCAGACCGGGGTCGAGGTCGAGCGGTTCGACGGGATGCAGGAGGCCCACCGCACCGCGCAGCCGTAGCGCCTCGTCCGCGCAGGCCCCGCACTCCCCGAGGTGCTCCTCCACGGCCGCCGTCTCCTCCGCCGAACACGCGGCCAACGCCCACGCCCCGAGCAGCGCCTTCAACACCCGGTGCTCCAGAACCAACGGCACGCCCCGCGACTCCACCGCGTCCAGCTCGGGCAACGGCCGCCCACTGTCCTCAACGGAGGCCCGCGGCATGGGAATTCGAGGCGGCTCCCCTTCACCGCCCACAGAACCCCGGTCCACGGAACCACCGTCCCCGGAACCGGAAGCACCCCCGGGACCACCGGAACCGCCCGGCCCACCCCGCAAGGCGTCGTCGTCGCCGTCACCGTCGTCGTTCACCGAACCGCCGTTCCCGGAGCCGTCGTTCACAGGGCGCCCGTCCTCAGGCCCACCGGGCCTGCCGTCCCTCGCCCCACCCTGCGGCGGCACGACCTCCTCACCCTCCCCGGCCCCTTCGCCGTACCCCTCATACCTCTCGAAACCCTCCTGACCCTCCCGCCACGCGTCGCTCACCCCGGACCCCCCGCCCCCGGCGGCGCGCCGGCGTCGTGGGCAGTGGACAGGAGCTGGAGGCCGAGGCGCAGGCGGCGGCGGGCCTCGTCCTCGGTGACGCCGAGGTCGACGGCGGTCTGGCGGTAGTCGCGGCGCTGGAAGTAGGCCAGCTCCAGGGCGGCCCGCAGCGGGGCGGGCATGGACGTGACGATGTAGTCGGCGCGGGCGGCGACGGAGGCGCGGCGGACCTTGCGCTCCAGCTCCTCCGTGGAGCCGTGGCCGCCCTGCGCGAGGGCAGCGGTCTCGGTCGCGCGCAGGCGCTGCACCGCGAGCCGGTGCGTCAGCGCGGCCACCCAGGAACGCAGCGGGCCCTGCTTGGGGTCGTAGGCGTCGGGGTGTTCCCATACGTGGGCGAAGACCTCGCGGGTGATGCCGTCGGCGGCGCGCTCGTCGCCGAGGACGCGGTGGGCGAGGGAGTGCACGAGGGAGGCGAAGCGGTCGTACAGCTCACCGAGGGCCGCCGCCTCGCCGCGGGCCAGCCGCTGCTGCATCTTGCGGTCCCAACGGGGCGGTGCGTCCTTCGTCGCCATGCGGCCCCCTCACCGTGCCTGTGCCCGAGTCAAGCGTGCGCTCACCGTCTCTTCGAATGTAGTGGGCACGTCTGACAGCGCACCCCCCATTCTGCAATTGCACGCCCCCGAAGGGCCGTGGGTGGTAACGGATCTGCGCCTACCCCACCCACATCTGATCGAACAGGATCGAAGGCGACTAAAACAAGCCTCTTCCGACCGGCTTCCGTTTCTGCCCCCGTGTTTCAGGGAACGGCCGCTGGGCAGCCGCGCTGCAAGGAAGCGTAGGTACGGCTTCCGTTTCCGGACGGTCTCCGGGAGTTCCGGCTAGCGAGAGGCGCGATGGTGGCCTTCAAAGTGAACGACGGCGAGCGCGGCGGCTGGTCCGTACTCCTCGTGTCCGGCGAACTGGACCTGGTGACCTCGCCGGTGCTGCGCCAGGCGGTGCACGACGTGGTGGCCGAGGGGCAGCACAGCCTGGTCCTCGACCTCTCCGAGGTGCTCTTCTGCGACTCCAGCGGCGTGGGCGTGCTGATCGCCGCCCGCCGCCTGATCCGCTCCTGCCAGGGCCACCTGCGCGTGGTCCTGCCCGCCCAGGGCGCGGTCGACGGCTCGCACGTCAACCGGGTCCTCGGCGCCCTCGGCGTACGACGCCTCTTCGACGTCTACCCCGATGTGATGACCGCCACAGAGGACGAGCCCGAGGACGAGGCGGACCCCCTCTCGGCGTGACGCGTCGGTTTCCGGCGTGACGTCGTTGTTTCGGAATTTCCCCGGTCTTGGTACAAGCGTCGTTTTCCGCTCCCGGACCCGCCCCGGCGTCGTACGCTCCGTCCCAAGCGCACCCCACATGAGTAAGGCGGCCCGAAAGACATGGTCAGCACCGAGTACGAGCGACGGATCGCGGCCCGTTTCGCCACCTTCGACCAGGACGGCAACGGGTTCATCGACCGGGAGGACTTCAACTCGGCGGCCAAGGCGCTGCTCGCGGAGTTCGGTACGGCGGCCCGCTCCGACAAGGGCCAGGCCCTGTACATCGGCGCGGAGGCGTTCTGGCAGGGCATGGCCGGCATCGCGGACCGGGACGGCGACCAGCGCGTCAGCCGCGAGGAGTTCGTGGGCGGCGCGGTCAAGCGGCTGCGCGACAACCCGGAGCGCTTCGCCGAGATCGGCCGCCCCTTCCTGCACGCGGCCCTCGACGTCGCTGACCCGGACGGCGACGGCTCGGCCACCATCGCGGACACCGTGCGCGTCCTCAAGGCCCTCGGCGTCCCCGACGAGATCGCCGCGATGGCCGCCGACGCGCTCGACACGGACAGCGACGGCAAGGTCGGCGAGGCGGAGATCATCTCCTCCTTCGCGCGCTACTTCACCGTCCCCGAATAGCGTTCCCGCAGCTTGTACTTGAGCACCTTCCGCAAGGTCTCGTTGCGCGGAAGGGCGTCCACGACCTCCAGCTGCTCCGGCAGCTTGTGCACGGACAGCCCTTCCGCGCGCAGATAGTCGGTGACGGCGGCAAGGCTCAACTCCCCGCCCCCCGCCGCCCGTTCGACCACCGCACACACCCGCTCCCCACGCTCGGCGTCCGGCAGCCCCACGACGGCCACGTCCCCGACGTCCGGATGCGCGGCCAGCAGATCCTCGATCTCCTTCGCCGAGATGTTCTCCCCCTTGCGGATGATCACGTCCTTCAACCGCCCGGTGAGGATGAGATGCCCGCTGGCGGTCACTTCCCCAAGATCCCCGGTACGCAGGAAACCATCCCCGTCAAACGCCTCCGCCGTCTGCGCCGGATCCAAGTACCCCTGACACACGGCCTCCCCGCGCAACCGCACCTCCCCATCCTCCGCGATCCGTATCTCCATCCCCTCCGGCGGCCGCCCCTCGGTCGTTGCCAGATTCTCTACGGTGTCGTCGGGCGCCCCCATCGTGATCATCGGCACCTCGGTCATGCCGTATCCGTGGGTGAGTTGGACCCCCATCTCACGTACGACGGAGTGGTAGACCTCCGGCGGCTTGGGAGCCCCGCCGCCCGCGAGCAGCCGTAGCGAGGGAATGACCTTCTCGCCCGGCTGCTTGCGTTGCTCGGCAAGGAACATGGAATAGAAGGCAGTTGAGCCGCCGGCCACCGTCACCCCGTGCTTGCGGTAGCCCTCCAGCGCGTCCGGCAGCGCGAACTGCTCGAACATCACCGCCGGGAAGCCGTACAGCAGCAGCATCACGGTGTAGTCGGGCCCGGCGATGTGCGCGTACGGGAAGGCCATCGAGCCCACGTCGTCCGCCGTGAGGTGCAGCGCGTGCGCGAGGCACGAGCCGCCCGCGATCAGTGAACGGTCCGTGTGCAGCACGCCTTTGGGGTCGGAGGTGGTGCCGGAGGTCCAGTAGATCCAGCGGACGGAGGTGCCGTCGGCGGGCGGGGGCGGCAGCAAGGCCGGGTCGCCGTCCGGGAGTTGGGCGTCGTCGTACGCCTCGAAGATCCCGCGCGCCCCCAGCCGCCGCGCCATCTCCGTGTGGTCGAAGCCGCGCCAGACGCCCGGCACCGCGAAGTACTCCGCCTTCGACTCCCGTAGCGCGAAGCCGACTTCGCGGTCGCGGTAGAAGGGGATCACCGGGGTCTGTACGGCGCCCAGGCGGGCCAGCGCGAAAGAGAGCAGGGCCGTCTCGATGCGGGTGGGCAGCTGCCAGGCGACGACAGTGCCGGGGCGGACTCCCATGGCGTAGAGGCCGGCCGCGACCCGCTCCGACCGGTCGCGCAACTCCCCGAAGCTCAGGGCGCGGTCGTCCTGGAGGAAGACCGGCCGGTCGGGGGTCAGGTCGGCGCGGCGGGCGACCAGTTCCCACAGGGTGCGGGAGGAACTCAGGGAGTACGCCGTCTCGTTCATGGTCCCCCTCCGTGGCTGACGACTGACGACTTGGCTGACGACTCGTCAGGTGACATGCTATCTGACGGGTCATCAGATAAGTACCGTCCCGGCGGAGGGGAACCCATGGCCACCGAACTGCCCCGCATCATCAGCGTCGACGACCACGTGATCGAACCCGCGCACCTCTTCGAGACCTGGCTGCCGAAGAAGTACCGCGACCGCGGCCCCCAGCCGCTCACCGCCGGAATCGGCGAACTCGCCTACGTGGCGGGCAAATACCAGATCACGATGGACCCGGACGGCCCGCCCACCGACTGGTGGATCTACGAGGACCTCAAGTTCCCGTACAAGCGCAACATCGCCGCCGTCGGCTTCGACCGCGACGAGATGACCCTGGAGGGCATCACCCGCGAGCAGATGCGCCCCGGCTGCTGGGACCCGGCCGAGCGGCTCAAGGACATGGACCTCAACCACGTCGAGGGCTCGCTCTGCTTCCCGACCTTCCCGCGCTTCTGCGGCCAGACCTTCGCCGAGGCCCACGACAAGGAGGTCGCCCTCGCCTGCGTCCGCGCCTACAACGACTGGATGGTCGAGGAGTGGTGCGGCGACAGCGGCGGCCGGCTCATCCCGCTGTGCCTGATCCCTTTGTGGGACGTGGAGTTGGCGGTCGAGGAGATCCGCCGGAACGCGGCACGCGGCGTACGGGCGATGACCTTCTCGGAGATCCCCACCTACCTCGGGCTGCCGTCCATCCACTCCGGCTACTGGGACCCGTTCTTCGCCGTCTGCCAGGAGACGGGCACGGTCGTCAACATGCACATCGGCAGCAGTTCCCAGATGCCCGCCGCCTCCCCGGACGCGCCGCCCGCCGTCCAGGCCTCGCTCTCCTTCAACAACGCGATGGCCTCGATGATGGACTTCCTCTTCAGCGGGGTCCTGGTGAAGTTCCCGACCCTCAAACTCGCTTACTCCGAAGGGCAGATGGGCTGGATCCCGTACGCCCTGGAACGCGCCGACGACGTGTGGGAGGAGCACCGCGCGTGGGGCGGGGTGCGCGATCTGATCCCGGATCCCCCGTCGACGTACTACTACCGGCAGATGTTCTGCTGCTTCTTCCGCGACAAGCACGGGGTCGCTTCGCTGGATGTGGTGGGCCGGGACAACGCGACGTTCGAGACCGACTACCCGCACGTCGACTCAACCTTCCCGCACACCAAGGAAGTTGCCCTCGACCATGTGAAGGGCCTCGACGACGAGACGGTCTACAAGCTGATGCGGGGCAACGCGATCCGCATGCTGGGCCTGGACCTCGACAAGTAATGGACCTCTCGTACACGGCCGAGGAGGACGAGTTCCGGGCGCGCCTGAGGGAGTGGCTGGGCAAGGTGCTGCCGACTCTGCCGGTGAAGCCGTCGCCGGACGACTGGCCCGGCCGTCGTGCCTACGACTGTGGCTGGCAGCGGATGTTGTACGACGCCGGGTACGGCCATGTGCACTGGGACGCGTCCCCGACCACCCGGCTCATCTTCCTGGAGGAGACCGAGAAGGCCGGCGCGCCCTACGTAGGGGCCAATTTCGTGGGGCTGTTGCATGCCGGGCCGACGATCGCCGCGGAGGGGACTCCCGAGCAGCGGGAGCGGTGGTTGCCGCCGGTGCTGCGCGGGGACGAGGTGTGGTGTCAGGGGTTCAGTGAGCCGGATGCCGGTTCCGACCTGGCGTCGTTGCGCACGCGTGCGTGGCGGGACGGTGACGACTACGTGGTGAGCGGGTCGAAGATCTGGACCTCGCATGCCGAAGTCGCCGACTGGTGCGAGCTGTTGGTCCGGACGGATCCTTCGGCGCCCAAGCATCGGGGGATCAGTTGGCTTGCGATGCCGATGTCCGCGGCGGGGATCACTGTGCGGCCGTTGCGGACGCTGGCCGGGTCCGCGGAGTTCGCCGAGGTGTTTCTTGATGAGGTGCGGGTGCCTGTCGGGAATCGGGTGGGGGACGAGAACGATGGCTGGCGCGTGACCATGGTGACGCTGTCCTTTGAGCGCGGTACGGCTTTTGTGGGGGAAGTCGTTGCCTGTCGGCGGGTGTTGGGGGAGCTGGCGGTCGAGGCGCGGCGGAATGGGCGTTGGGATGATCCGGGGATCAGACGTCGACTGGGGCGGCTTAACGCGGAGTTCAGGGCGTTGTGGCGGCTTACTCAGTGGAATGTGAGTGAGTCGGAAGCCTCCGGCGGTGTACCGGGTGTGGGGGGCTCGGTCTTCAAACTCCGCTACTCGCACGCTCGTCAGGAGCTGTATGACGCGGCGGCGGATGTTCTTGGGCCCGACTCCCTTGATCTGGAGCGGGCTTGGGTGTTGGACCGGCTGTCGTCGCTGTCGTACACCATCGCGGCCGGTACTTCGCAGATTCAGCAGAACATTGTGGCTGAGCGGATTCTTGGGTTGCCGAAGGGACGCTGACATGCGGTTTCAACTCACCGATGATCAGAGGGCGTTGCGGGATGCAGTTCGGGGTGTGATCGGTCGGTGGTCGGGTGCGGGCCGGTGGGGGCTGGTCGCGCAGTTCCCCGCGCCCCTTATTGACCGGGGTTTTTGGGGAGCCCTCGGAGAGCTTGGGGTGTTCTCGCTTCGGTTGCCGGAGGTGGATGGGGGAGCCGGACTCGGGCTTCCCGAAGCTGTGTTGGTGTTTGAGGAGCTTGGGTGGGGGTTGGTGCCTGGGCCGTTGGTGGCTACCCATCTCGCGGCGGGGGAGGTGCCGGGGGCGGCTGCTGGAGACGTGGTCGTGGCGGCCGTAGACGATGGGTTTGTGGAGTGGTTGGACGCGGCCGATGTGGTGCTCGGGGATGCCTCGGGGGCCGTAGCGCTGCGGTCTGTGGATCCGTTGACGCCCTTGCATCGGGTGCCGGCTTCGGCGCGGGTCGACCCTGTTGCTGTTCTTCTCACCGCTGCCGAGCAGCTTGGGACCGCTGGGCGGGTGTGTGGGCTGGCGGTGCAACACGCCCGGACTCGGGAGCAGTTCGGGCAGGCGATCGGCGCTTTTCAGGCCGTCAAGCATTTGTGTGCGCAGGCGTTGGTGCGGGTGGAGGTGGCTCGGGCCGCCGTTTACGCGGCTGCCGTCACTGCTGATCCCGTAGACATCGCCGGGGCTCGGTTGCTTGCCGACGAGGCTGCTGTGCGGGGGGCCCGGGACTGTCTGCAAGTGCATGGCGGGATGGGGTTCACCTGGGAGTCCGAGGTTCATCTGCATTTGAAACGGGCGTGGGTGCGTGCTCGGCGTGGCGGTGGGGGCACGGAGAGTGAGGAGTTGCTCGCGGCGGATTTGGTGGCCCGCGTGGGCTAGTGGGGCGCCTGCCTGCGGGGACCGAGGCGGGCTCGACAACGGTGTCGCGGATTGTGGCACACCGGAATCACGGAGCGTTGATATCGGGTTGTGTCCTACGCGTGACTTGTCACGGCCTGGAGTCGTCTGCGGGCTCCGGTACCTTGTGTGGGATGCGAGTGGTTCAAGGTACGAGCCATGCCGGTGTTGCCCGTGGGGCGACTCCGGATCGGGCGGTGCGCGCCGCCGCTCGCACGGCAGAACGGGCCTTCACCCCTGCCTGTTCGACTCCCCGCGACGAGCGTCGCACAGTATCCCGCACACGTACTCCTTCGCGCTGGAATATGCCCGAAGCGCTTGTTGGGGTGACTGAACGTCAACCATGCTGTCTCACAAGGGATTCACGTTCCGTGACCCCGGTTCTGGCCGTTGTTCTGGCCATGCAGGAAATGGCTACGATCGTGGCCCTCGTGAGGCGCGAGGCTAAGTGTCCGCCGGTTCGGATGGTGTGAGCGGTGCAGGTGCTTCAAGTGCAGCTGGAGATCCGGCCCGACCCCGCGGAGGTGGGGCGAGCCCGACGGTGGGCGCGTTCGCGCCTCGCCGGGTCCGGGATAGAGGCCGACGAACCGCTCGCGGAGACGCTGATCCTGCTCGTCTCCGAGCTGGTCACCAACGCCGTGGTGCACACCGGCTGTCCGGCCGTGCTGCGGCTCTCCCTCCCGGACGTGGTGACCGAGTCGGCGACCGTACGGCTTGAGGTGGCCGACACCAGCTGTAAGGCGCCGGTGCCGCGGTGCGCCGAGGGTGACGAGACCGGCGGCCGCGGCCTGGCCCTGGTGGACGGTCTCGCCGACCGCTGGGGCTGGAGCGCCGAGGGCACCGGCAAGCGCATCTGGTGTGAGATCGACCGGGACAGCGAGCCCCGGGAGGCCGCGGCCGCGTTCGGCGGCGGTGTCACGGCGTACGAGGGCTTCGAGTTCGAGGGCTTCGCGTACGAGGCTGTGTAGGCCCGGGTAGGTGCTGCCTGCAAGTGCCGGGCGGAGATGCGCCGGGCTGTGCTTCCGTGCGCGCCCTGCGATAAATGGGGCTTACGCCGCAAATCCCCGGATGGGCGTTGACTCGACGTGACCATGTGGTCACGCTTGTGGGCAGCGATTCGCCGCGAGGGGACGGCGAGGGCTTCGGTGACGGGAGCCCTCGGCGAGTGTGGGTCGTGTTCGGCGTGGGCCCCCTCGGGGCCGGGGGTCAGGACGGGGCGCCGGAGTCGGATGGCGGCACGCGGTGCCGTGCTCGGGGCGGGCAGCAGCGCGCCGCCATCCGACCGTAAGTCCGGCCCTCGTCAAAACCGGACTGTCCTAGAGGATGGCGATCGGGGCCACCGGGGTTCCCGTTGCGCCGACGAAAGGTTCGGGCATCGCCGACAGGAAGAACGTGTAGCGGTTCTCTTGTCCACAGGCTGTGGACAACTCTTCGAGATTCCAGTTCTGGCCTTGCAGCATGCCCATCTCGACCAGGTCGAGCGCGTGCACCGGCAGCCACAAGTCGGCTATTTCCGGCGGAAATATCTCAAAGGTCAGGGTGTCGTTCGCGACCGCCGCGACATCCCGCGCATGGAACCACTCCGGCGTACGGACCGACAGCCCGGGTGACGGATAGCCGTACCCCTGCTTGTCGCCGGCCAGATACACCTGCACCTGCCCCGTCCGTACGAGCACGATGTCGCCGGCGCGGACCCGCGTACCGGCGAACTCCTCGGCGGCTTCCAGGTCTTCCGGGGTGACCGCGTGACCGCCCTCCAGGCGATCGACGCCCCGCGCGCGTGCCACGTCGAGCAGGACCCCGCGCGAGACGATGTGCCGGGCCTTGTCGATTCCGCTGAACTCGGCGCCGCCGTGCGGGGTTACGGTGCCGGCCGGGCGGCCGTTGTAGAGCTTCCCGGAGTGTGAGACGTGGGTGAGCGCGTCCCAGTGCGTGCCGGCCTGTAGGCCCATCGTCACGGCGTCGTCGCTGCACGCGACCGTTCCCGGGCCGAAGAGTTCCTGGTTGATCTGCACCATCGCGTGCAGGGGGTTGATCCGACCGGGGATCATCCCCGTCTGGACGCCGTCCTGTTGGAGCGGCAGCGCGAGGGGGATGCGGCGGCCGGTCCGGATCTCGGCGGCGGCCTCCCGGATCACGTCATCGGTGATCAGGTTCAACGTGCCGATCTCGTCGTCCGTGCCCCAACGCCCCCAGTTGTTCACGCGCTTGGCGATGTCGTGGAACTCCGGACCGAGTGACGGCGGTGACGCCTGCGGTGACCTCTGCGGTGACATCGGGGCCTCCCCGGGGCTTGTCTCCAGGTATCTGACGGGTCGTAGAATCTGAGTCGAATCTAACGGACCGTCAGAAACCGCGGGAGGGGCCGGACATGGGGAACTTCTTGGCTGGCAAGGTCATCGCCGTTACGGGGGCCGGGCGGGGGATCGGGCGGGCGGTCGCACTTGCGGCCGCGGAGGAGGGGGCGCGGGTTGTCGTCAACGACTACGGGGTCTCCATGGACGGGGGGTCGCCTACGAGTGAGATCGCGGAGGGGGTCGTCAAGGAGATCTTGGCTGCGGGTGGGGAGGCCGTTGCCGTTGCCGATGACATCTCAACCATGGCTGGGGGGCAGCGGGTTGTCGACGTCGCGGTGTCTTCGTTCGGGCGGATCGACGGGGTGGTGTGCGTTGCGGGGATTCTTCGGGAGCGGATGCTTTTCAATATGTCCGAGGAGGAGTGGGATCCGGTTGTCGCTACTCATCTGAAGGGGACGTTCACTGTGTTTCGGGCGGCTTCTGCGGTGATGCGGAAGCAGCGGGCGGGGACGTTGATCGGGTTCACCAGTGGGAATCATCAGGGGTCGGTTTCTCAGGCCAATTACAGTGCGGCCAAGGGCGGGATCATCTCGTTGGTGCGGAGTGCGGCTCTTGGGCTGAACAAGTACGGGGTCACTGCCAACGCGGTTGCGCCTGTTGCTCGTACGCGGATGTCTGCGAACGTTCCTATGGAGTTGGCGGAGATCGGGTCGCCGGAGGATGTGGCGGCGCTTGTTGTTTATTTGTTGTCCGAGCGGGCTCGGGAGGTGGGGATTACCGGGCAGGTTTATACGGTTGCCGGGGAGAAGATTGCTGTTTGGGCTCAGCCTCGGGAGTTGCGGGCGGCGTATGCCTCCGGCGGTTGGACGGCTGAGAAGATCGCGGAGTTTTTGCCGGGGTCTGTTGGGGTGGATCCGATGCCGATGCTTGGGCGGTTGCAGGAGATGGAGCGGGCTGCGCGGGGTGGGGAGCGGCCTAACGCCTAGGGGGGGTGGGGGGTTTGTGTTGTGTGGCGTGTACGGGTGCGTTGGGGCTGGTCGCGCCCCGCGGCGGAGCCGCTAATAGATACAGCCCCGCACCCCTTAAGTAACTGACCTGAACGGTGTTCTTGGGGAGCCCCCTGTGGAGTTTGGATTTGCTGCCGCGGATGAAGTGTTTCGGGCTGAGGCTCGGGCTTGGCTTCTTGCGCATGCTGAGGCCGGTCAGGATCGGCGGGTGTGGGAGCGGACGCTCGGTAAGAACGGGTGGATCGGGCTCGGTTGGCCCGAATCCGGATACGGGAATCGCAGTGCCACCCTTACCCAACAAGTTGCCTGGGCTGAGGAATATGCTCGGTCGGATGCACCGCCTCGGTCTGGGCATATTGGGGAGAATTTGCTGGCGCCCACCCTTATTGCCCACGGGACCGACGAGCAGAAGTCCCGCTTCCTGCCCGCTGTTGCTGCCGGGGACGAGTTGTGGTGTCAGGGGTACAGCGAACCGGGGGCCGGGTCGGATCTGGCCGGGATACGGACTGTTGCCGTTCGGGACGGTGGGGAGTATCGGATCACCGGGCAGAAGATATGGACCTCGCTCGCCCATGAGGCCGACTGGTGTTTTGTGTTGGCTCGGACTGAGGTGGGGTCTCGGCGGCATCGGGGGTTGAGTTTTCTGCTCGTGCCGATGGATCAGCCGGGGTGTGTCGAGGTGCGGCCCATACGGCAGTTGACCGGGACGAGCGAGTTCAACGAGGTGTTTTTTGATGGGGCACGTGCGCGTGCCGAGCATCTTGTGGGGGGTGAGGGCGAGGGGTGGGCCGTTGCCATGAGCCTGCTCGGGTTTGAGCGGGGGGTGTCCACGCTGGCCCAACAGATCGGTTTCGCGCGGGAGTTGGGGCGGGTTGTTGAAGCCGCCGTTGCCTCGGGGGCCGTTGGTGATCCTGTTCTGCGTGATCAACTCGTGCGGCAGTGGGCCGAGTTGCGGGCCATGCGGTGGAACGCCCTGCGGACTCTGGGGCGGGCCGGGGATGCGGGGGCTCCCAGCGTGGCCAAGCTGTTGTGGGGCGGGTGGCATCAGCGGCTCGGGGAGTTGGCGATGCGGGTGCGGGGGGCCGCGGCGGCGGTGGGGCCCGTCGACTGGACGCCGTCACTGTCGTATGAACTCGACCTGTTCCAGCACCAGTTCCTCTTTTCGCGGGCCGACACGATCTACGGCGGCTCGGACCAGGTTCAGCGCACGATCATCGCCGAGCGGGTGCTCGGTCTGCCCAGGGAACCCAAGGGGGTCGTCTGATGCGCGGTGTGGTCTTCGACGGCAAGCAGATCCAGGTCGTGGACGATCTGGAGGTACGGGAGCCGGGGCCCGGGGAAGTGCTGGTCGCGATCTCTGCGGCCGGGTTGTGCCACAGCGATCTGTCCGTGGTGGACGGGACCATACCCTTCCCCGTTCCTGTGGTGCTGGGGCATGAGGGTGCCGGGGTGGTGGAGGCCGTGGGCGCGGGCGTCAGCCATGTCGCGCCCGGGGATCATGTGGCCCTGTCCACGCTCGCCAACTGCGGGACCTGCGCCGAGTGCGACCGGGGGCGGCCGACCATGTGCCGGCAGGCCATCGGGCGGCCGGGGAAGCCGTTCACACGGGGCGGGCAGTCGGTGTACCAGTTCGCTTCCAACTCCGCCTTCGCCGAACGGACCGTGGTGAAAGCCGTGCAGGCCGTGCGGATTCCGAAGGACATTCCGATGGCGTCCGCCGCGCTCATCGGGTGCGGGGTGTTGACCGGGGTTGGTGCTGTGCTCAATCGGGCGCGGGTCGGGCTGGGGGAGAGCGTTGTCGTCATCGGGACGGGTGGGATCGGGCTCAATGTTCTTCAAGGGGCCCGGATCGCGGGGGCGTTGACGATCGTCGCGGTCGACGCGAATCCCGGGAAGGAGGCTGTGGCGCGGGAGTTCGGGGCCACGCACTTCCTTACGTCGGCCGAGGGTGTGCGGGAGATTCTGCCCAACGGGGCGGATCATGCGTTCGAGTGCGTCGGGCGGGTGGAGTTGATTCGGCAGGCCGTGGACCTGCTGGATCGGCATGGGCAGGCGGTGTTGCTCGGGGTGCCGCCGGCCACCGCCGAGGCGTCCTTCCTCGTCTCGTCCATGTATTTGGACAAGTCGATTCTCGGGTGCCGGTACGGGTCTTCTCGGCCGCAGCGGGACATCGCGCTGTACGCCCAGCTGTATCGCGAAGGGCGGTTGCTGCTCGATGAGTTGGTGACCGAGACGTATCCCGTGGAGGACTTCGAGAAGGCGGCGGGGGATGCGGAGGCGGGGCGGGTGGCGCGCGGGGTTCTGACGTTCTGACGGGCCCTGTTGAGCGGATGGGCTCAGTGGGTGGCTGGAGTTATCCACAGGCGGGGGAAAATCGCGGGGCGTTGTCGGTCCCTGGCCTTAGCGTTTCGGCATGACTTACCGCGATGTCGTCTCCCGACAGGTCCTGACCTGGGCCTGCACTGCCATCGGTGCCCGGATGCCGGTCGCCATGGCGCCGCTTGCCCTGGTCTTCCTGGTGCGCGAGCGGCCTGGCGGCTACTCGCTGGGCGCGATCCTCGCGGCGGCCTATGTCCTGGGGGAGATCGGCGGTGCGCCGGTACTGGGGATGCGGTTGCGGCCTGAGCGGGCTCGGGTTCAGTTGGCTGTCGGGCTCGCGGTCGGGACGGTCGGGTTTCTGGGGCTCGGGGTGTTTCCGGGGGCGCATCCTGCCGTGCTCGCCGGGTTCGCGTTCGTCGCCGGGGGCGCGCCGTCCGCCGCGACCGGTGGACTGCGCACGCTGCTCAGCGAGTTGGTGCCGGCGCGGTCCGTGGCGCAGGCGTTGTCCGTCGAGTCGATATTGACGGCGGGCGTGTGGGCGGTGTCTCCGGCGGCGGTGGCGGGGCTGGCGCTCGGTGTTGCGCCACGGGTTCCGTTGCTGCTTGCCGCCGGGTTGATGGCGTGGTCGGTCGCGGGGTTGTGGCTGCTGCCGGCGAGATGGGGCGCGGGCGGTGCGGAGGGCGTGGACGGCGGGGAGGGGCCTCCGTTGCTCCGGGTGCTGGTCGGGGCGTGGCCGGTGTACGTCGTGGGCGCGGCCAGCCTCGCCCTGCTCGGGCTGTCGGAGCTCGTCCTCCCGGCCCTCCTCGAACAGCGGGGCATCGGCGTCGGTTGGTCCGGCCCGCTGCTGACCGGGATGGCGGTGGGTGGTGGGCTGGGCGCGTTCGTCTACGGCTTGCGTGGTTGGCCGGGGCTGTTGCGCACCCGGAGTCTGGTGCTGATGCTCGGCACCTCGGTGTGTGTGGCGCTGGCCGCGGTGATACCGGCCATGGCGGGGATCGCGGTCGCGCTGGTCATGGGCGGCACGCTCCAGTCGGGGGCGATGCTCACCCGGAACCTGTCCCTGCGGGAGGTGTTGCCGCCGCGTGCGTTGGCTGCGGGGTATTCGGTCATGTACGCGGCGGCGGGGGCGGGGTATGCGGCGACGGGGTCGTTGGCCGGTGCGTTGTTGAGGGTGGCGGCGCCTTCTACGGCGATTTTGGCGGGGGTGTGCCTGACCGTGGCGATGACTGGCGTGGGGTGGTGGGGCGAGGTGCGGCGGGCGAGACGGGGCGAGGGTGCGGAGGGGAGTGGCGAGGGGAGTGGTGGGGGCGCCGTAGAACTAGGGGGTGTTGGAGCTGGAGTGGTTGCAGAGGGTGCCAAGTCAGCCAAGTGAGCCAAGTGGGCTGTGGCGCCAGGTCAGTTGAGGGCGCCGACCGTGCCGTGGTGGTCGGAGTTGGCGGTGGCGCGGTCGGGTTCGGAGCTGCCGGTGGCCCCTGTTGCCGCCGTTGCTCCTCCCGTGCGGAAGGTGCGGCGGTAGCCGGTCGGGGTGACGCCCAGGGCCGTCTGGAGGTGCTGGCGCATCGACTGGGCCGTGCCGAAGCCGGCGTCCGTGGCGACCTGGTCCATGGAGAGGTCGGTGGATTCGAGGAGGTGGCGGGCTCGTTCGACGCGTTGCTGGGTGAGCCACTGGCCGGGGCTGACGCCGACCTCCTCGCGGAAGCGGCGGGTGAAAGTGCGCACGGACATCGCCTCCTGCTCGGCCATGTCCCGGAGTTGGATGGGTTCGTGGAGGCGGCCCAGGGCCCAGGCGCGGGCGGCGGTCGTGGTCGCCACCTGGGGGTCAGGGACCGGGCGGTGGATGTACTGGGCCTGGCCGCCGTCGCGGTGGGGCGGTACGACCGTGCGGCGGGCGACGTCGTTGGCGACGGCGGTGCCGTGGTCGCGGCGGACCATGTGCAGGCACAGGTCGATGCCGGCGGCGACACCGGCGGAGGTGAGGACGTCGCCGTCGTCGATGAACAGGACGTCGGCGTCGACTTCGATCTGCGGGAACAGTTCCTGGAAGCGTTCGGCGTCGGCCCAGTGCGTGGTGGCGGGGCGGCCGTCGAGGAGGCCGGCGGCGGCGAGGACGTAGACGCCGGTGCAGATGGAGGCGAGGCGGGTGCCGGGGCGGATGTGGGCGAGGGCGGCGGTGAGCTCGGGGGTGAGGACGCCCTCCTCGAAGACGGGGCCGAGTTCGTACGACGCCGGGACGATCACCGTGTCGGCGGTGGCCAGGGCCTCCGGGCCGTTCGGGACGTCGACGGCGAAGTCGGCGTCGGTGTCGACGGGGCCGGGCGGGCGGACCGAGCAGGTGACGACCTCGTACAGCAGCCGCCCCTCGGTGTCCCTGGGGCGGCCGAAGATGCGGTGCGGGATGCCCAGCTCGAAGGGGAGGAGGCCGTCGAGGGCCAGGACGACGACGCGGTGGGGGCGGAACTCCGGCTCGGACTCTCGGCTCATGGCCCAATCCTAGCGAATGCTGTCCTTCGGGCCAGTGGATCGGGACGGGTGGGATGCCGGAAGCTCATTGACGTGACGCAGACAACCGATGCCACGCCCGGTCCCGGCACCGCCGAGGAGCCCGGCCCCGCGCCCAGTGGCCGTAGCGGCCGTAGCCGTACTCGGATCAACCGTGCGTGGTTCGTCGCCGCCGTCACGTTCGTGACGATCATTGGGGCGGCGGCGTTCCGTTCGCTGCCCGGGTTGCTGATCGATCCGCTGCACCAGGAGTTCGGGTGGTCGCGCGGGACGATCGGGGCTGCGGCCTCCATCAATCTCGCGCTCTACGGGCTGACGGCGCCCTTCGCGGCGGCGCTCATGGACCGGTTCGGGATCCGGCGTGTGGTCGCGGTCGCGTTGACCGTGATCGCGCTCGGGTCCGGGCTGACGGTGTGGATGACGGCGCCGTGGCAACTGCTGCTCTGCTGGGGCCTGTTGGTCGGGCTGGGGAGCGGTTCGATGGCGCTCGCGTTCGCGGCGACGGTCACCAACCGCTGGTTCACCGCGCGCAAGGGCCTGGTCACCGGCATCCTCACGGCCGCTTCGGCGTCGGGGCAGCTCATCTTCCTGCCGCTGCTGTCCTGGATAGTCGAGAAGCACAGCTGGCGTCCCGCCGCCGTCACCGTGTCCCTCGCGGCGCTCGCGGTGGTGCCCTTCGTGTGGCTGCTGCTGCGGGACCACCCGGCGGACGTGGGCGCGAAGCCGTACGGCGCGAGCGAGTTCGTGCCGAAGCCGGAACCGGTGACGGGTGCGGCACGCCGTACGGTATCGGTGCTGTTCAAGGCGGTCCGCACGGGCCCCTTCTGGCTGCTGGCCGGTACCTTCGCGATCTGCGGTGCCTCCACGAACGGTCTGATCCAGACCCACTTCGTGCCCGCCGCCCACGACCACGGCATGCCCATCACGGCGGCGGCCTCGCTGCTCGCGGTGATCGGCGTCTTCGACGTGGTCGGCACGATCGCCTCCGGCTGGTTCACCGACCGCTTCGAGCCGCGCCGCCTGCTCGCCGTGTACTACGCCCTGCGCGGCATCTCGCTCCTGTTCCTCCCCATGCTGCTGGCCCCCACCGTCCACCCGCCCATGCTCTTCTTCATCGTCTTCTACGGCCTCGACTGGGTCGCCACGGTCCCTCCGACCCTCGCCCTGTGCCGCGAGCAGTACGGCGAGGACAGCGCGATCGTCTTCGGCTGGGTCCTCGCCTCCCACCAGATCGGCGCGGCGCTCGTCGCCTTCCTGGGCGGGGTGGCACGGGACGCGTTCGGGTCGTACGACATGGTCTGGTACGTGGCGGGGGCGTTGTGCGCGGTGGCGGCGCTGATGGCGCTGGTGATCCGGCGGCGGCCGGTCGTGCGGACGGGTGCGGGTGCGGTCGCGGTGGCGTGACGGCTACGGGGCGGCGGTGATGTTGCCCTTCGCGTCCACGGTGTGGGTCTGCCAGTACGTGTCCCACTTGTCGTCGACGTGCTGCGGCACCTTCCCCTTCGGGTACCGGGCGTAGCCGCTCGGCGGGTTGTCGCCGTTCTTCACGCAGGCGCCGCCCGCGGTGCTGCCCACGGCCAGGACCGGGTACTCGCCCCCGCCGCACATGGCGTCCGCCGTGGAGAACGAGCAGGCGGACAGCAGCCCGGCGGCGGATATCAGGACGGACGTGAGAACGGCGACTCGCGTGCGCTTGCTCATGGTTGGGGTCCCCCGGTCGGATGCTCGACTGTTCGAATCGGTCTGAGAGCAAGGCTGTCGGAGGAGGGGCGGACCTTCATGAGTACGGAGGCTCAGAATCGGGGCACGGGTTACTCAGGGGGACTCAAGCCCGGGTTGCCCCGTCAGCCGGTCGTCGTCCGCACGGGCGCGCTGCTGCGGCCGTGTCCCCGGCCGCTGAGTTCGGCGTCGAACGTCTCCTGGGCGACGCGCATGACCTCGGCGTACTCGGGTTGCCGCAGCCGCTGCCACATCTCGTCCTCGGGGACGTCCTCGACGTGGGCGACCACCCACCAGATGTTGCCGAAGGGATCCTTGATCCGGCCGCCGCGCTGCCCGAAGGCGTCGTTCGCCAGGGGTGTGACGATGCGGCTGCCGGCGTCGACGGCCCGGGCGAACGCCTGGTCCGCGTCCGGCACGAACACGCGCAGCAGGCTCGGCATGACGGGCCAGTCGGCGGCTCGGTCGAAGGCCAGGACGACCGTGTCGCCGACCCGGATCTCACCGTGACCGATCGCCCCGCCCTCGGTCACCACCCGCCCGAGTTCCGTCCCGCCGAACACCGCGGCGACGAAGTCGAGGAAGGCTCCGGTGTCGTCGGTGACGACCCAGGGGGCGACGGTGGTGTAGCCGTCCGGGGCGGAGTTGGTGGGGTGGGACATGGTCGGATTCCCTTCGTCGCTGCCGGGTGTCGGGCGTGACGATAGGGGAGGGGTAGGACAGTTCCTGTCCTACTGAGGCATGCCGATGCCGACGCCGACGCCGACGCCGAAACCGATGCCGATGCCGATGCCGATGCCGATCCTGACAGTCAGAGGAAGCGGCCCCGGTGGAACAGCAGCGGAGCCGCATCCCCCTCGCCCGCCACCCCCAGCCCGTCCACCCGTCCCACCACGATCAGATGGTCGCCCCCGGTGTGCACCGCGTGGATCGTGCAGTCGATCCAGGCCGCGGCGTCGGTGAGGCGCGGGGACCCGGAGACGGGGGACGCGTCGTAGGGAACGCCCGCGAACTTGTCCCTGCCGCTGATCGCGAAGCCGCGGCACAACTCGCCCTGGTGGGCGGCGAGTACGTTGACGCAGAAGACGCCGGCGCGGGCGATGCGCGGCCAGGTCGTGGACGTACGGCCGACCATGAAGACGACGAGGGGCGGGTCGAGGGAGAGGGCGGAGAAGGACTGGCAGGCGAAGCCGGCGGGACCGGGTTCGCCCTCGGCCGCGGGGGCGGTGATCACCGTCACGCCGGTCGCGAACGTGCCCAGGACGCGCCGGAATTGACCCTGGTCGACCGGTGCCCGCTCGTCGTCCGTGACGCACCGAAGCTCCGGCCGCGGCAGCGCCTCGACAGGCTGCGCGGCCGGAGCGCTTCCGGCCGACCTGAGGTACCGGACGGCGGCCGCGGCCGCCCCTGCGTGTCCCATCACAGCACCCATTGAAGCTGACGGTGCATCAGATAGGAAGGGGTACGGGCCTGTCGGCATCCGGTATCACGGACCGGCCGAAATCGCCTCTGTGCTGGGCCAATTCACAGACTGCCGGTCAGAACATGGGGGTTACGTCGCCCCACGGACCCCTCCGGGTCACCCGCCGCACGCCCACCCCCGGCAGTGTTGCGGAACGACCGCCACCGGTATGTCACCGATGGCAGCCGTGACTTGAGGAGCACCCACACGATGAACCGTCTCACCGCACGCGGCGGAGCCGTGGCCGCCGTCGCCGGCCTCGCCCTGACGCTCGCCGCCGCCCTGCCCGCGCAGGCCGCCGACTCGACCGTGACCGAGTCCCAGTGGCTGACCGACGTCGCCGCCGTCACCGGTCCCGCGCAGACCTACATCGACTCCCGTGCCGCGGCCAACACCTCCGGTGCCAAGCAGGCGATCGTGCTCGACATCGACAACACCTCGCTGGAGACCTACTTCGAGGGCGGCATCACGCCCCCCGGCCACCCCGCCGGTGCTCGCCCTCGCGCAGGACGCGCACGCCAAGGGCATCAGCGCGTTCTTCGTCAGCGCCCGCAGCAACCTCTTCAACGCGGTCACCAAGTCCAACCTGACGTCGGTCGGTTACACGGTCGACGGCCTCTACGCCCGCACGGTCGCCCAGCTCCTCACGGAGTCGATCGCCGACTTCAAGACCTCCCAGCGCAAGGCGATCGAGGCGAACGGCTACGACATCATCGCCAACATCGGCAACAACACGACCGACCTGTCGGGCGGTTACGCCGACACGACGTACAAACTCCCGGACTACGACGGCCTGTTGGACTGACCGGCGTCGCACGACCGACACCCACGGTGTCCGCGTCGGCGGACGGCGATGTCAGTTCTTGTTCAGTGACCGGCTCACGCCCGCGACCACGGCGGTCGTGAGCAGCCAGCCCGCCGCGATCAGCGCGTAGGAGAGCCATTGCGCGGGGCTTCCCTCCGGCCAGTACCAGGCGGTGCGCTGGCCGAGGCCGCCGATGGGGATCAGCAGGTCGAGGGTGTAGACGAGGGCGTTGAACGGTGGGCCCTGACCGGGCTGGGCCGGTTTCGGCGACTGGCCGCCGAAGACGACCATGCCGAGGGCGGCCAGCGCCATGATCCACACTCCGGCCAGCCAGGGGCGGTAGCCGTAGCCGACGAGGGCATCGAGCAGATGCCCCCACACCCGGCCGACCGGGTGCAGAGTGCTGCGGCGGTGACGCTGCTTGGCGAGCAGGACCTTGCGGGCATCGTCCTCGTGGCCGACCTGCCGGTACCAGCTCGCCAACTGCTCGTAGGGCTGCGGGGCGTAGCCGGGCTCGCGTCGGATCCACGCGACGCGACGCGTCACGTCGGAGCCTCGCGGCCCGTCCTCCTCGGACTGGAGGGAGGCATAGCCGAACCCTTGGAGCCGCACGACGCCCGGCCAACTGCTCTCGTCGTCGTGCAGCACCGCAACGTGGGCTCCGCGCAGATCCACTGCTCCGGGGGGTGGTGCGGCGGGAGTGAAGCGGAGATCTCCCGCCTGCATCCTTGTGCAGTCCAGGGACACGCCTTCCCCGTTCAAGTGGGCGCCGTCGAAGGTGAGTTGATCCGCTACCTGCGCGCCGCGCAGCCGTACGGTCCCCTCGGCCGTGAACCCCTCGGAGAAGACCAGGGTCTGCGCCACGGCGTTGTCCGCGAGGAGCGCCGGGCCGTCGGGATTCTCCAGCCGGGCTCCCTCCATGAACAGGCCGCCGGGCAGTTGGGCTCCCAGCAGCCGTATCCCCCCGTGCGCGACGAAGCCTCTGCGGCAGAAGAACCCGCCTTCCATGACCAGGCCGCCGGCGAACAGCGCCCAGCCGTTCGAGGCCGACAACTGCGCCCCGCCCAGCTGCAGTTCGCCCGCTATACGCGCTCGCATGAGCGACAGCGTGCCGCGAAGAACCGAACGCTCCAACGTGAGGGAGCCCTCTATGGCGGCCAACGTCGCGTCGAGGCCCGGCACTTGGCAGTCGACGATCCCGATCGTCCGTGTGGCGGCTCCGTAGAAGCTCGGTGCCTCCTCGAACCAGCAGCCGTCGAAGCGCAGCAGGTGCCCGATGTCCGCACCGGCCAGATCGAGATGACCGGTGATCCGCGCGCCGACGATCCGCAGAGCGGCGGCCGCCCCCGGCGGCGCCGCGTTCGCTCCCCGCGCCAGAGCCGTCACGACGGCCGCGCGAAGCGTGCGCTCGGGCCCCCACCCCGCCCCGTCGGCCGGATCGTCCTCGCTCGGCGTACCCGCGCGCAGATCCACCTGACGACCCTCGGGGAAGGCGTCCCACAACTCCCGCTCGGGCGAGGTCATTTCTTCGTACGGCAGCATCGACACAGCGTAGAGAGTGCGGGCCGGGAGAGCCCGTCAGCGCCCCCGGTACTCCGGACTCCGCCGCTCCACGAAACTCGCCACGCCCTCCCGCGCGTCCTCCGTCGTCATGTTGATCTCCTGCGCCGCCGCCTCCGCCGCGAACGCGGTCGTACGGTCGCTGTCCAGGGACGCGTTGACGAGCTGCTTGGTGAGGGCGAGCGCGCGGGTCGGACCGGCGGCGAGGCGTTCCGCCCAGTCGCGGGCCGTCTTCTCCAACTCCCCATCCGGTACGACCCTGTTGACGAGGCCGAGCCGTTCCGCGTCCGCCGCGCTCACCGCGTCGCCGAAGAACATCAGCTCCTTCGCCCGCTGTGGACCGATCAGGCGCGGGAGGAGATACGCGCCGCCGCCGTCCGGGACCAGGCCGCGGCGGACGAACACCTCGATGAACTTCGCTGATTCCGCGGCCAGCACCAGATCGCAGGCCAGGGCCAAGTGTGCGCCCAGCCCCGCCGCCGTGCCGTTCACCGCCGCGATCACCGGTTTCTCGCAGTCCAGGACGGCGGCGATCAGGCGTTGCGCGCCCAGGCGGATCACCCGGGCCACGTCACCGGCCACCCGTTCGTCACCGGCCGAAGCTCCGCCGCCCCGCAGGTCCGCGCCCGCGCAGAAGCCGCGCCCGGTGCCGGTGAGGACCACCGCCCGTACCTCCCGGTTCGCCGACGCATCCGCCAACAGCCCTATCAGGCGGTCCCGTTGAGCCGGAGTGATCGCGTTCAGCGCCTCGGGCCGGTTGAGGGTGAGGTACGCGACGCCGCCCGCGATCGTGTGCGTGACCTCAGCTGTCGGATCAGCCGTCGGATCGGTCACCGGCACACCGCCAACGCGTCCAACGCCACCGCGCCCTGTCCCCGAGGCAGCACCATCAGCGGGTTGATGTCCAACTCCGAGAGCACATCGCCCAGTTCGAGCGCCATGCGCTGCACCCGGAGGATCACCTCCACCAGGGCGTCCAGGTCAGCCGGTGGCCGACCCCGTACCCCGTCCAGCAATGGCCGCCCGCGCAATTCGCCGAGCATGTCCCGCGCCGCCTCCTCCCCGAACGGCGGCACGCGTACGGCCACGTCCCGCAGGACCTCCACCAGCACTCCGCCGAGCCCGACCGTCACCGTCGGCCCGAACAGCTCGTCCTGCGTGACGCCGACGACCATCTCGACGCCCCGCTCGACCATCTGGCAGACGAGGACACCATCGAGGGTCACGTCCTCGTACCTCGCGATGTCCGTCAACTCCCGGTACGCGTCCCGGACTTGGCTCGCCGATGTCAGGCCCACCTTCACCAGGCCGAGTTCCGTCTTGTGCGCGATCTGCGCGCCGGACGCCTTCATCACCACCGGGTAGCCCACCAGCCCCGCCGCCCGTACGGCCGCCGCCGCGCTGGTCACCAACTGCTCGCGGGGGACCCGGATTCCGTACGCCCGCAGGAGCTGTTTCGCAGCGTGCTCGCTCAGCTGCTGGCCCGGGCGCATCAGGGCCTCGGCCTTGCGGAAGGAGGGGGAGACGGTGCGGGGGGCCTCGTCGAAGGGGGAGCGGTAGGCGTGGACGAAGCGGTGGTGCGAGAAGTAGGCGTGGAGGGCGGTGATGCAGTTGCCGACCGTGCGGAAGGTGGCCACCCGAGACGAACCCAACAGGCGCTCGCGGTACGCCGGTTCGGTGCCCACCGGTGAGCCCCACACCACGCAGACCAGTTTGTCGGTCTCCTCCGCCGCGGCCACCAGGTCCTCCACCAGCTTGTCGCTCAGCGGGGGGAACGGACCCGTGATCGGGCAGACCAGCACCCCCACCTCCGGGTCGTCGAGGATCGCGTCGATGATCTTCCGGCCACGCCAATCACCCACCGGGTGACCGCCGTTGTCCACCGGGTTCGCCACGCTCAGGTACGGCGGTATCCACTCGTGGAGTTCCGCCTGCTTGGCCGTCGACAGCTCGGGCAGCCGCAGTCCCGCCTCGCTCGCCAGGTCGGCGAAGTGGGCGCCCGTGCCGCCGGAGATCGAGTAGACGACGACCCCCTCGGCCACCGGAGGCTTCGCCCGCGCCAACAGGGCCGCCGTGTCCTGGAGTTCGTCGAGGCCGTCGACGCGGATCACGCCGTACTGGCGCATCGCCGCGTCCACCACCGTGTCCGCGCCGGTGAGTTTGCCGGTGTGGGAGGCGGCCGTGCGGGCGCCGGTCTCGGTGCGGCCGACCTTCACCGCGACCACCGGGACCTTGCGGCGGGCGGCGCGGTCGGCGGCCAGGAGGAAGGAGCGGCCGTCCTTGAGGCCCTCGATGTAGCAGGCGATGGCGCCGACTTCGGGGCGCTCGGCGAAGTAGGAGATGAAGTCGGCCGTCTCCAGGTCGGCCTCGTTGCCGGTGGGGGCCCAGTGGGAGAGGCGGATGCCGAGTTCCTGGAGGGCGAAGACCGGGCGGCCCTGGTGGCCGGACTGGGTGATCAGCGCGATCGCGGGGCCGTCCAGGTCCTCGCGGAAGTTCTCGAAGGCGTTGAGGTTGGTGTTCGGACCGAGGAGACGGAGTCCGGATCGGCCTACGGCGGCGGCCAGTTGGGCCTGTGCCAGCGCGCCCTCCTCGCCCGTCTCCGCGAACCCGGACGCGAAGGCGACCGCGAACTTCACCTTCGCCTCGGCGAGTTGCTCGATCACGGGGATCGGGTTCGCCACCAACACCACGGCCAGGTCTACCTGTTCGGGCAGGTCGCCGATGGACGGGAAGCAGGGGGCGCCGAAGACCGTCGTACGGGTGGGATGGACCGGATGGAGACGGGCCCCGACTCGCCCTGCCCAGGCCATGAGTTGGCGGGTGATGCCCGTGTTCGGGCGGCCCTCCGCGTCCGAGGCGCCGATCACGGCGACCGACTCGGGGCGGAAGAAACGGTCCAGGTCGGGTACGCCCGCGTACAACGGCCGCCCACTGACGTCGAGATCGTCGACGTCGGCGGGCCTGCCGTGGACGGCGGGGCCGGGTTGCTCACCGCAGGCGATGACCCGGGCCCGGCGGGAGTCGGTGGTGAGGGTGCCGTGGGTTGATCCAAGCATCGGTCCGCCCCGCTCCTGTGTGACGGCATAATCAACTGACGCACTGTCAGATTACTGAACTGACACAGTGTCAGGAACTGTCGTGCACGCAAAGAACGCAGATGACCCGGATCGCGGAGTCGAATCCCTGTGCACCCCTAGGCGACTTGGCCCTTCCGCACGGCCTTGGCGACCGTCTTCGCGATCTTCTCCGCGTCGATGGCCAGCTCGCGGAACATGCCGCTGATGGGGTTGGTGAAGCCGGTGAAGTAGAGGCCGGGCGCGTCCTTCGGGGTGCGGGCCCCGTTCACGACCGGCTTGCCGCGGGTGTCCAACACGCCGAGGTGGCCGACGAGTTGCTCCAGGGAGCGGTCGTATCCCGTGGCCGCGATCACGGCGTCCGGGCCGATGCGGTCGCCGCCGGCGAGGACCACCTTGCCGTCCTCGAAGCTCTCCACGGCCGGCACGATCTCGACCCGCCCCTTGCGCACGGCGTCGATGAGCCCGACGTCCTGGACCGGGATCGACCCCTCCTTGACCCGGCTGTACAGCCCGGTGTCGGGGCGCGGCAGCCCCTGCGCCGACAGGTCAGGCACGCTGAGCTTGGCCATCGGCCCCGCGAGCCGGTCGACGACGCCGACCGGCAGCCGTCGTACGAGAACGCCCGTGTACTGGGCCGCCCAGCCCGCGGTCGAGCGGCGGACGATGTGCGGGGTCGTGCGGACGGAGAGGCGGACGCGGGACGCCCCGCCCTCCACCAGGTCGACCGCGATCTCCGCGCCCGTGTTGCCGATGCCGACGACGAGGACGTCCTGGCCGGCGTAGGGCTGGGCGTTGCGGTAGGCGGCGGCGTGCAGGAGGTCGCCGGTGTAGGTGTCGCGGCCGGGCCAGTCGGGGATGCGGGGGGTGTGGTTGGTGCCGGTCGCGATGACGACCGCGCGGCCGGTCAGCTCGCGGCCGCCGGTCGCGTGCAGCAGCCAGCCGGTGCCGTCGGCCGAGCGTTCGACGCGGGAGACCTCGACGCCGGTGACGATCTCCAGCTCGTGGACCTCGGCGTACTTCTCCAGATAGCGCACCACGTCGTCCCGCGAGACCCAGCGCCCGAACCGGCGCGGCATCGTGAGCCCCGGCAGGCCCGACAGCCGCCGGGTGGTGTGCAGGTGGAGGCGGTCGTAGTGCCCCCGCCAGGACGCTCCGACCCGGTCCGACTTCTCCAGTACGACGGCACGGATGCCCTGCGCGCGCAGCGCGTACGCGGCGGCGAGACCGCCGGGGCCGCCGCCGATGACGTACACGGGACGGTCTGCGTGGTTCTGCACCGCGGGCTGCGCGGACGCTGTGGAGTCGGCCATGAGCGCGAGCGTAATCACGCGCTCCGTTGATGGGTCTCGGTCAAGCCCGGAATTGGTTGCGGATTGATCACGGGTGTGGAGGACCGGGTGAGGTTGCTGGCGTAGAGCCTCTGGTTGTGGGATGCGCAGTAAGGCACCGCGGCCGGGAAACGTGAACGACGCCGAGCCCGCACGGTGCGCGGTGGGGCTCGGCGTCGTGGTCGCGGCAGGCGGGTGCTACTTGCCCCTGCCCTTGGCCTTGTGTCCCGTCACCTGGGCGATCCAGGTGATGAAGTCACCCGGGTCGGTGTTGGCGCCGTGGCCCTCGTCCCAGTAGTAGATGTGGTTCACGTCGTCGCCCAGGTTGTCGAGGCGGGCGGCGAGGTTGGCGGCGACCGTCAGCGAGGTGTCCGAGTCCTTGGTGCCGAGGCGGATCCACCAGTGCTTGGAGCGGTTCGGGTTGACCTTCTCGACCAGGTGGTACATCGGGTTCATCAGGTCGAGCTTGGCCGGGATGTCGCTCGCGACGCGCTTGCTGCTCAGGCCCGTTGAGTCGTTCTTCGCGCCGTACGCCGTGAAGTGGCGGGCCAGCGTCGTGCCCGTGCCGAACTCGTTGTTCTCGCCGGCCGACAGGTCGAAGGCGTCGAAGGCGGGGGTGTCCTTCTTGCGGGCGCCGACGTGGGTGAGGAAGTCGGCCCAGGTGAAGGTGGCCTTGCCGCCGGACCAGGTGATGAAGGTGTTGGCCTTCAGGTAGGTCGCGCGGGTGGCGTCCGAGAGGGCGGCGAGGTACGTGGTCGCCGAGGGCTCCAGGTACTGCTCGACCATGTACTCGTCGAGGTTGCGGGCGTTCAGCGGACCGAACCCGCCGAGGCCGCGCAGCTTCAGACCGGCCTGGTACTCGGCGAACTGTGCCTGCAGCGCCTTGGAGACCGTCTGGTCCACCAGCTTGCCGGTGCTCAGGTCGTTGGCGCCCCAGTTCCACTCGTAGGCGCCGTCCGCGTGCTCCAGGTCCGTGATCGGGCACCAGGCGCCGGTCGCGAAGATCGCGTCGGAGGCGTCGGCGGCGCCCAGCGCCTTGAGGTACTTGTCGTAGATCGGGCTGTCGCCGGAAGCGCCGAGGAGCGAGGACAGCGCGCCACCGGCGCTGGTGCCCGCGGAAACGATTCGCTCGACGTTGCCGGGGATGCGGCCCTTGTTGGACCGGATGTAGCGGACCGCGGCCTTGAGGTCGACGATCGCGGCGGGTGCGGTGCCGTAGTACTCGCCGCTGGAGTTCTTGAGCGTACGGCCGCGGGCGCCGGGCTCGATCACGACGTAACCGGCGGCCAGCGCGAGGAGCTGGTTGCTGGAGGTCGCGCCGCCGGTGGCATTGGTGTTGCCGTTGGCGCCGGGGGCGCTCGCGGAGGCCGAGGCGCCGGCGGAACCGGTGGGGGCGCCGCTGGGGGCCGCGCCGCCGCCCATCGCGGAACCGCCGCCGCCGACCTCGGTGGCCGTCGACACGGAAGCGGGCAGGTAGCCGCCGACGGAGTTGGCGAACAGGATCGGGGCGTTGCTCGCGTCGACCGCCTTGCCGTCGATCTCCACCGGGGCGCTGACGATCAGCGACTGGTAGGTGGCGTCGACCGGCTTGGCGACGTACGTGATCGCCTTCCAGAAGTGGTAGACGACCGTGTGCTTGGTGCCGGCGGTGTCCGTGATCGACTTCGTCAGCTTCGTGTAGGCGTCCGGGTCGAAGACCAGGGAGCCCGTGGACGACGCGGACTTCGAGCTGCTCGACGCGTTCGCGCTGAGCGCGATGCCGCCGACCGCCGCGACACCGGCGGTCGCGCCGATGCCCATGACTACCG
Source organism: Streptomyces sp. NPDC050528 (assembly GCF_044457795.1). NCBI lineage: Bacteria > Bacillati > Actinomycetota > Actinomycetes > Kitasatosporales > Streptomycetaceae > Streptomyces > Streptomyces sp. NPDC050528. The sequence continues at coordinate 352,551 of NZ_JBITHH010000005.1, read as the reverse complement.
TCCTGCGCTTCACTGCCCTGTGCTTCACCGTGCTGCCTCTCGTCTTCCTGACCGCGTCTTCCCGACCGCTCCTTGGCCTTGCGCTTGCGAACGTAATTCGGCCCGAACAAAATCGTCAACAATCTGCCGGGTATTCACGGGGGACCCACAGCGGCACGGCCGGAACACAGGATTTTCATGGCGGGCTCTCTGCTTTCTTCAGCTTCTGACGTACCGTCAGATTCATGGATGCGATCTGGCTCAGCGGAGCGGACTGGCTCGCCGTTCTCCGCATAGGACTCGGGCTGTGGTGGCTGGAGAGCTGGCGGCACAAGGACAAGAAGGCCTGGTTCGAGCGCGGCACCGGCATCGCGTGGGCGGCCGATGTCGCCGCCAAACACCGCTGGACGGCGGTCCGTTCGGGCTTCGACATGATGGTCGCGCCGCGCCCGCGCACGATGGCGTACGTCGTCGTCTACGCCGAGTTGGCGGTGGGCCTCGGCCTGGTCGTGGGCTTCCTCACCCCGGCCGCGCTGGTCGGGGGCCTGCTCCTCAACGTCCTCTACTTCACGCTCATGATCCACGACTGGGCGGAACAGGGGCAGAACGCGATGATGGCGCTTATCTCGCTAGTGGCGTTCTTCGCGATGTCCTGGCAGGTGTGGTCGGTGGACGCGGCACTGGGATGGTTCCAGTGACCGCCGCCGCCCCGCGCTACGACGTTCCCGAGCCCGACGCGTTCACCCGCACCTACTGGGAGGCGGCGGCGCAGGGTCGACTACTCATCCGCCACTGCGCGGACTGCGGCAGGCCCCATCACTACCCTCGCGAGTTCTGCCCCCACTGCTGGAGCGAGAACGTCACCTGGGAACCCGCGAGCGGCCACGCCACCCTCTACACCTGGTCCGTCGTCCACCGCAACGACCTGCCGCCCTTCGGGGAGCGGGTGCCGTACGTGGCGGCAGTGGTCGATCTCGCGGAGGGCCCGCGGATGATGACGGAAATGGTGCAGGTCGGCCCCGCCGAACTCCGCGCGGGGATGCCGGTGGAGGTGACGTTCCGGGACGGGGTGCCGGTATTCAGGCCGAGGGAAAATGACGTACCCGGTGCGCCCGACGCTTGATTCAATGGCGCGATGGCCCACATACGCGAGCGGTCTCTGCGGTACCCCTTCCCCGAGCTGAACGGTCACGGACTGCGGCTGCGCCCCTGGGACGCCGACGCCGACAGCGATGTGACGGACTGGCTGCGCGGGGTGTCCGACCCCGAATTCCAGCGCTGGAACACCCCGTTGCGGCCGGTCACGGATGTCACCGGCGCCCGCAACTCGCTGCGCTCCCGCGCCGAGAACGCGGAGGACGGCGTGAGCGCGTCGTTCTGCGTCACGGACGCGGCCGACGGTACGACGCTGGGGCACATCGGCATCAACGACATCGACCACGTCATCCGCGTCGCCCGCGTCGGCTACTGGACCCTCCCCGAGGCGAGAGGCCGCAACGTCGCCACCCGCGCCCTCACCCTCGCCGCCCGCTGGGCCCTCACCGACCTCGGCCTGCACCGCCTCGAACTGGGCCACGCCCTCGGCCACGACGCGTCCTGCCACATCGCGGAACGCTGCGGCTTCCCGGCCGAGGGGACGCTGCGCGGGGCGATGTTCGAGGCGGGCCGGCGGGACGCGTTCCGCGACGTACACCTGCACGGCCGGCTGGCGACGGACCCGGAGGTCCAGCTGTGACGACCACCGACTGGCATAGCACCGGCGACCTGACCCAATTCCTCACCCGGGCAGGGGAGTTCCTGCGCTCCCGCCCCGCGCTGCACACGATCCACCTGACGGTGACGGAGGCGCTGCGGAGTCGAGGGCTGCGCGTGTACGGCGAGGGTGACCCGGTGTTCGGCACGCTGGAACGCGACGGCGAAGTGCGGGGCGCCTTCTTCCGCACACCTCCCGGCCGCCTGATGCTGACGCCCCTCACCGCCGAGGAGGCCAACGACCTGGCGTCTCAACTGGCCAAGCGCGACGAAAAGTTGCCGGGTGTCATGGGCGAACGGGACACGGCGTCGGCCTTCGCGGAGGCCTGGATGCGGCTGACCGGATCCGTACCCGAGATCCACGCGCGCCAACGCCTCTACCGCCTGGGCGAGTTGACGCCCCCGCACCCCCTTCCACCAGGCCGCCCGAGAATCGCGACGGCAAACGACCGCGAACAACTCACGCGCTGGTACGTCGAGTTCACCGAGGCGATCGGAGAGAGCGGTACCTCGCAGGACCCCGGCGAATGGGCCGACGCCCGGATCGCGTACGGCGGGATCACGCTCTGGGAAACCCCGGACGGTACGCCGGTGTCCATGGCCGGGCTCACGCCGAAGGTGGCCGGCCAGATCCGAGTCGCCCCCGTCTACACCCCGGCGGACCTCAGGGGCCGGGGCTACGCGGGCGCGGCGACGGCGGAGGTCAGCAGAATGGCGAGGGCGGCGGGCGCGGACGAGGTACTCCTGTTCACGGACCTGGCCAACCCCACGAGCAACGCCCTGTACCAGCGGCTCGGTTACCGCCCGGTGGAGGACTTCGCGGGCTACGACTTCCACCCCGCCCCGGCCCCGAGGTGATACTCACCCCATGGCAACGGGAACGGACCTCGACGAACTACTGAGATCACTACGGGTATGGGCCCCCGAGCGGACCAAACTCCCACCCCTGGACCCGACGACAACCCCGGACACCCCCCTCCCCCTCTTCACCACATGGTTCGCGGAGGCGGTGGCGGCGGGCGAGCCCGAACCCCACGTGATGTCGCTGGCGACGCGCGACGGCGACCCGGCGTCGGAGGGCGGCGGCCTCCCCGACGTACGGATGGTGATGCTGCACGGCGCGGACGAGGAGGGCTGGTCCTTCGCAACCCACTCCACAAGCCGCAAGGGCCACCAACTGAAGGGCTTCGCCTACGCGGCCCTCGCCTTCTACTGGCCCCGCCTGGGCCGCCAGGTCCGCCTACGAGGCCCGGTCCTCCCGGCAACCCCGACCGAATCCCAGTCGGACCTCCACGCCCACTCGACAGGCGCCCTGGCAGCAGCCCTGACCGGCCACCAGAGCGAACCCCTCTCATCCTTGGACGAGTTGAGACAAGCGTCGGAAGAGGCCTGGGAACTGGCCCAACGAGAACCGAAAACCCCTGCCCCGTCCTGGACCCTGTACCGCGTGTTCCCTGACGAGGTCGAGTTCTTCCAGGGCGATGCGCTACGACGACACGTGCGCCTGAGCTATATCCGGGCGGAGCGGGGCTGGACGAAGGAGTTGCTGTGGCCCTGAGTCGATGAGTGGCCCAACGTCCACTGATGAACGAAGTACGTTGATCCCAAGCTCATCGGAGGGAAGGCTGGGGGACTGTGAACGGGCGCCGTCCATTGAAGCGCGCGGCCGGTGCCGGAGCAGTCGTAACCCTTCTGCTTGCGGCGCTCACGTCCTGCGGTGGTGCGGCACAGGACAAGGCGCCCTCGATCACCGCCCCCGAGGTGTTCTACCTGCGGCCCGTCGGTGACAAGTCAGGCCCTCATGACAAGGACCCGTTCCACTTCTCCGCCGCCGACGGCAAGGTGCGTACCGGTGGCAGGGGACCCGTCGATCACACCCTCACCGTGGACGTGCTGCCCGGTGCGCAGAGTGCGGTCGTGCTGCGCAAGGGCGGGAACTGTACGGGCAGTTCGACGCATATGACGTGTGAGGTGCGTTCCGAGTACGACAGTCGGTCGGACGGCGGTGTCTCTCTCGTCGCGGCCAAGGGCAGTAAGCCTGGGGACGCGGGGGACGTTCGGTACACGTACGCGGATCGGAGCGGGAAGAAGGTCACCGCGCGGACGAAGGCCGTCGTAGGCGAGCCGGTGGTCGAGGTGTTGACAGCGAAGGCGGTCAGTGGAGTTCGTCCGGGGGTTGAGCTGAGCCGGTCGATCGTCGTCCGGAATGCCGGCGAGGTGCCGGTCAGGGGGCTGGGGCTCGCGATCGGTCTCGAACAGATGGAGTTCGAGGAGCGGTACGCCAACTGCCGTTATCCGGGCTTCTACAAGGGCCACATCGCGGTCTGCGAGTTCCCGGATCTCCGTATCGCGCCCGGACAGACCGTGACCCTCCGGCCCGCGCTCCGGCTCCGTACATCCAAGACGCGGATGTACGCCTCCTTCAACAGTGAAGCTCGGGCGCTGGACATGGGGCCGGGGTACGCGGGTGTCATGGCCAGTGGGGACCACGGTGACGGTCCGGCCCTTCGGCCTGAAGTCACCGCCGCCGAGAACGGCACCTACGCCAAGGGCGGCGGCTGGACGAACGTCGTGCTCGACACCCACGCCGACTACTCGGTCTCCGACGTCAACCTGTACGGCGCCCCCGGCACCAAGCGGACCTTCGAACTCACCGTCCGCAACAACGGCCCGGCCAACGCCGGCGCCACGGAGAAGCTCGTGTTCAGCCCACCGCTCGGCATGGAGATGGTGAAGCAGCCCATGCAGGAGTACGACGAGGACGCCTACGAGCCCTACTGCGAGAACGGCGCCTTCACCTACACCTGTGACATCAAGGCCCTGGAGCCCGGCAAGACCCAGACCTTCACCTTCACGATGCGCCTCGGCGACCCGGGCGAAGGCACCCTGACCCTCCAGGACAAGGGCCCGGCCCATGATGGCCATGATGGGTACGTCGGCGACCGCGACCCGGAACCGGGCAACGACAAGGCTGTCATCAGAGTCCGGCCCGAACAGTAGCCGCCGTGTCCGTTGAACTGCCCGGCCGGACGCCGCGTACCAGTCGCTGAGGGCCGCATCGGAGGAAGGGTCGAGCGATTTCAGTTTCCGTGGAAGTGAGGGCGAGCGACGCACCCGTGCGTCGGCAGGTGCTGGGGCTGGACGGTCTCCGCGGGCTGGCGGCGCTGTACGTGGTGCTGTTCCACTGCTGGTTGTACGCCTTCCCGGGGTATCCCAACAGTTCGGCACCCCGGGTTCTGGACGTGCTCATGTTCGGGCGCATCGCCGTCGTCTTCTTCCTCGTGCTGTCCGGGTTCTCGCTCGCGATCTCCCCGGCCCGACACGGCTGGCGGTCGGGCGGTGTCGGCCAGTTCCTGCGGCGCCGGGCCTGGCGGATCCTCCCTCCGTACTGGGCCGCGTTGGCCATGAGCCTCGTCATCTCGCTGTTCGTGGTGCCGGCTTCGCACTACGGTCCGCCTGATGGGTCGTCTTTTCTTGTTTACGGCCTTGTCCTTCAGGACGTCTTCTTCGCCCCGACCCCGAACGGCGCCTTCTGGTCGATCGGAGTGGAGGCCGAGTTGTATCTCCTCTTCCCCCTCGTCCTTCTTGTCCGGCGGCGCTTCAGCGCGGCCGCCGCGGTCGCGTGCGTGATGCTCCCGGTGATCGTCCGCGGGCTGCTGGCCCCGGGCTCGAATCCGGTCGAGGGCGACAACTGGCTCGCCCCGCATCTCGCCCCCGTGTTCGTCGCCGGAGTGGTGGGCGCCGGAATCGTCGTCGCGTCGGAGCGGGTTCGACGTCTGCCGTGGGGATGGTTCGCCGTCCTGGCCGCCCTGCCCGTGCTGGCTCTCGGCTTCATCCAGGGTTCCGTCTGGACGGTGCGCCACTACTTCTGGATCGACCTCGCCATCGCCCCGGCCATGACGATGCTGATCGCCGCCGTCGCCACCGGCCAACCCGCCTGGCTCGTACGGCTGTTGACCGCCCGGCCCCTTCAGCGGCTCGGCGACTCCTCCTACAGCCTCTACCTCATCCACCTGCCGATCGTCCTGGTCGTCATCCGTCGCGTGGCCCCGCATTTCGTCGCTCCCGGGCTGCACACCTTCTGCTTCACGCTTCTCGTGGGCCTGCCCGTCTCGCTGCTGACGGCATGGCTCTTCTCCCGGGTCTTCGAACTGCCCTTCAAGCGGAACCGGTCCTGGAAGTCCCTGACGGCTCAGCTCCGCCCCAGCACCACGGTCCCCGAGGAGCAGAACCAGCCGCCGGTTCCTGAGGCGACCCCGAGCCGCGGCAACTCCCCGTCCGCAAGCCTCACTTGACGCGCCCCGCCCTCCCCGCGCAACTGCCGCACCGCCTCCACCAGCAGGAACAGCCCCCGCATACCGGGATGTTGGGCCGACAGCCCGCCCCCGTCCGTGTTCACCGGCAACTCCCCGCCGTCCACCCGCAACCGCCCCTTCTCCACGAAGGCACCCCCCTCGCCCTTCGCGCAGAAACCCAGGTCCTCCAACGTCACCAACGTCATGTACGTGAACGCGTCGTAGATCTCCGCGAAGTCGATCTCCGAGGCCTCGACTCCCGCCCGCTCGAAGGCCAGTCGCCCGCTCACCGCCGCAGGTGACACCGTGAAGTCCGGCCACTCCGACATCGCGGCATGCGACACGTGCTCCCCGGTGCCGAGCACCCACACCGGCGCGGTACGGCAGTCCCGTACGTACTCCTCGGCCGCCAGCAGCACCGCCGCCCCGCCGTCGGACCGTATGCAGCAGTGCAGTTTGGTGAACGGGTCGGCGATCATCGGGCCGGAGAGGACGTCGTCCACGGTGATCGGGTCGCGGAACATCGCCTCGGGGTTGAGGGCCGCGTTCGCGCGGGCCTGTACCGCCACCTCCGCCAACTGCTCGATCGTCGTGCCGTATTCGAGCATGTGGCGGCGCGCGGCCATCGCGTACTTCGCGATCAGCGTGTGGCCGTAGGGGACTTCGAACTGGAGGGGGCCCCGCGCGCCGAAGGACAGGTTGCCCGTTCTGCGGCCCGCCTTGATGTCGGCCCGGGCCGTCGAGCCGTAGACCAGGAGGACGGCGTTCGCGTGGCCCGCCGCTATCGCGTCCGCCGCGTGGGCCGCCATGACCTCCCAGGTCGAGCCGCCGACCGAGGTGGAGTCGACCCAAGTGGGGCGCAGGCCAAGGTATTCGGCCACCTCCACCGGGGCCAAGGTTCCGAGACCCGCTGACGCGAAACCGTCCACCACCTCCCGGCCCAGGCCCGCGTCCGCCAGTGCGCGGCGGGCCGCCTGGGCGTGCAGGGCGTAGGGGGTTGCGTCGTCCACGCGTCCGCAGTCGGACAGTGCCACGCCCACCACGGCGACCTTGCGGCTCCCCACTGGCATGAGGGGCCTCCTCCCTCTGTGCATATCGTGCCCGGACTCCTAATATGACGGACCGTCAGATCTGGAGGGAAGTGCCATGGATGCCAGCTTCACCGCCGAGCAGGACGAGATCCGCCGTACCCTCCGCGAACTGCTCCAGAAGCGGTGCGGTTCCGCCGAGTTGCGCGCCGCCGTCGACACCCCCGCCGGACACGACCCCGCCCTCTGGACCGCCCTCGCCCAACAACTCGGCCTGCCCGGACTCGCCCTCCCCGAGGCCTACGGCGGTGTCGGCTGCTCGGCCACCGAACTCGCCCTCGCGGCCGAGGAGACGGGCCGTTTCCTGGCCCCCAGTCCTCTTCTCGCCACCGCCGTGCTCGCCGCACCCCTCGTCCTCGCCCTCGGCACCGACGCCCAGCGCGCCCGCCTGCTGCCCCGCATCTCCGCCGGCACCCTCACCGCCGCCCTCGCCGTACCCGGTACCGCCCTCACCACCGCCCTCACCCTCACCGGCCCGGGCGGCGGGGAGTGGGCGGGGGGCGGGCGCGCGGGCGGGGTGCAGGCCCGGCAAGTCGGAGACTCCGGGTGGCGGTTGTACGGGCAGGTCGCGCAGGTCCTCGACGGGCATAGCGCCGAGTTGCTGCTCGTCGCCGCTCACGCCGGGGGGTTCGCCCGGTCGCGGACTCTGCTCTTCGTCGTCGCGGGCGATGCGGACGGGCTCGTACGCGTACGGCAGACCGCACTGGACGCCACCCGGCCTCAGGCTCGGCTCGAACTGCGGGATGTAGAAGCGGAGTTGCTTGGTGCGGACGACAGTCCGAGCGTTCTACGGGAGCTCTCCGTCAGCGGCGACACCGTCGCCGCCGTCCTCGCCGCCGAAGCCGTCGGGGCCGCCGACCGGGCGTTGGAGCGGACCGTTCACTACGTCAAGCAGCGGGAGCAGTTCGGGCGGGCCATCGGGTCGTTCCAGGCGGTGAAGCACCGGTTGGCCGATGTGTATGTGCAGGTGCAGGCCGCCAAGTCGGCTGCCTACTACGCCGCTTGGGCGATCGGTCACGGGGAGCGGGTCGGTGGGCTGGCCCTCGCGCAGGCGCTTGAGGCGCTGCGGACCGCTGCCAGTGAGGGGATTCAGCTGCACGGCGGGATCGGGTTCACCTGGGAGCACGACGCCCATCTCTACTTCAAGCGTGCCGCCGGGGACGAGTTGCTGTTCGGGCCGGTGCATCGGCTGCGGGCGTATGCCGCCGAAGGTGCGCGTCTCTTCGAGAGTCACGAGGTGACGGTGTGATCGGTGTGCGTGCGGTGCAGAAGGTTTCGTCGACGCGGGCGTTCGCGCGGATCGCCCCGCATGTCATCCCCGCCATGGACCGGACCGTGCACCGGCTCACGCGCGGGAAGGTGCTGCTCAGCGCCCAGATGCTGCCGGGGGTGATCCTGACCTCGACCGGGGCGCGGAGCGGGCAGGCGCGGCGCAGCCCCCTTGCCTGTATGCCGGAGGACGGCGGCTGGGTGCTCGTCGGGTCCAACTTCGGACGGGCCGGGCATCCCGCCTGGACGCACAACCTCATCGCCCACCCCGACGCCGAGATCAGCTGGAAGGGGGACGAAATCCCGGTCACCGCACGGCTGTTGGAGGGGGAGGAGCGGGCCGAGGTGTGGAAGACCGCGCTCGTCTTCTGGCCGCCGTACGCCACGTACCAGAAACGCGTCGAGCGGGAGATCCGGCTCTTCCGGGTCGTGCGGCGCTGAACTCGGTGTAGATGCAGGGCAGGCGGTGGTCCACCGGAGTGAACCACCGCCCACGAGACAGGACTTGGGACCTGGAAGCAGGAACGTCTACTTCGTCGGTTTCTTGCCGGTCACGCCCAGGTGGACCAACAGCGCCAGGTTCGGCTTGAGTTCAGCCTGCTTGACGCCCCACGTCTGGAAACCCTTCTGGTGCGAGGCGACGGCCGCGAGCATCGCGACCAGTGAACCGGCGACCGCCGCCGGGTTCACGTCCTTGTCGACCCTGCCCTTGGCCTGCAACTCGGCGACCGCGTCCGAGAGGGAGTTGTTCACGGAGTTCAGGATCTTCATCCGGATCTTGTAGAACCGTTTGTCGCCCTCGGCGGCCCCGAGGTCGACGACCCTGAGGATCGCGTCGTTCCTGCGCCAGAACTCCAGGAATCCGTCCACGAGTTCCTGGGAGGTCTGCCAGCCTGCCTTGCCGACCCATGAACGGCCGGCGAGCAGTTCGGTCAACTGACCGCCCTCCGTGGCCATTTGCTCGGCGATTTCCAGGACGGCACCTTCGACGTCCGGGAAGTACTGGTAGAAGGTCGCGGGTGAAGTCCCCGCCTTCCGGGCGACATCGATGACTTTGACGTCCCGGTAAGGGGAGGAGCTGAGCATCTCGCTTAGGCAGTCGAGCAGCTTCTGCCGGGTCGCCTGCCCACGCCGGCCGGCCACGCGGCCGTCGACGGTACGCACTTGTCCTGTCATGCCGTCAGCTTACCGAGGGGTGATCGGAGCGCGATTCGGCCGACTGCAAATGGGGTGCACGAGGGTCCAGAGGGTGGTGTGCCTGGTCTGCGGGGTGCGTGCGGCGCCGTTACTTTGACGGTATGGCCGAAAACAGGGCATCCGCGAAGGAAGAGACCTACGGAGAGGGCGTCCCCTGCTGGGTGGACGCGCAGCTTCCCGACCTGGCGGCGGGCAGGCGGTTCTACGGTGAGCTCTTCGGGTGGACCTTCGAGGAGGCGTACGGCGGCTCCGTATGGGCCCGCAAGGACGGTGAGGCGGTCGCCGCGCTCGCCCACAAGGCGGACGGGCGGATGCCGACCGTGTGGACGGTGTACTTCGCGACGCCGGACGTGGTGCGGCTGAGCGGGCGTATCCGGGAGGCCGGCGGGCAGATCGTCATGGCTCCGGTGGCCTTGGGGGAACTGGGCACCGCCGTTCTCGCCGCCGATACCGAAGGTGCCGTCTTCGGGCTGTGGCAGGCGGCCCGGCATCCCGGTTTCGGGACCCGGCACAAGCCCGGCACCTTCGGCTGGGCCGAGCTGTACGCCCGCGACACGGAGGCCGCGAACAATTTTTACGGCGGACTTTTCACAGACGCCCTCTTCGGACCGGATGCCGTTCCCGATTTCGGGCGGGCGCCCGTCTCCGACGTGTTCCCGGTCGAGATGCCGCCGCATTTCCTCGTTCACTTCCGGGTCGAGGAGATCGCCGCTGTGCTGGGGGCCGTGCGGCGGCTCGGGGGGCGGGTTCAGGTTCCGCTCTTCGAGACGTCGTACGGGAAAGTGGCGGTCGTCACCGACAATCAAGGGGCGTCGTTCGCACTGCTGCAACGCTGACACCTGGACGTTTGTCCGGAGATATGGCGAGACACCCCGATTAGTCGCCGGGTTCGCAACCTGTGGCCCGGCCAGGAAGAATCAGGGTGCGTGCCGCCATGGCGGTGCGGTGGTGAGACGCTGCACGGGGTCGCGTACATAAGTGGGTGGCGTGGCCCGTACGGGGAGGTGGCAGGCAAGTGGTGGATCAGCTGACGCAGCACGATCCGCGGCGGATCGGGCCGTTCGAGGTGCTCGGACGGCTGGGCGCGGGCGGCATGGGGCTGGTCTATCTCGCGCGCTCGGCCTCGGGCCGGCGCGTGGCGATCAAGACCGTGCGGACGGAGCTCGCCGAGGACCAGTTGTTCCGGGTCCGCTTCACGCGTGAGGTCGAGGCGGCACGGGCCGTCTCCGGGTTCTACACGGCCGCCGTGGTCGACGCCGATCCGCGGGCCGCCGTGCCGTGGCTGGCCACCGCGTACGTTCCCGCGCCCTCGCTCGAAGAGATAGTGAACGAGTGCGGGCCCATGCCGGCCCAGGCGGTGCGCTGGCTCGCGGCGGGGGTCGCGGAGGCGCTCCAGTCCATTCACGGGGCGGGTCTTGTCCACCGTGACCTGAAACCGTCGAATGTGCTCGTCGTCGAGGACGGCCCGCGAGTCATCGACTTCGGTATCGCCTCCGGCGTGTCGAACACCCGTTTGACCATGACCAATGTGGCCGTGGGTACCCCGGCCTACATGTCTCCCGAGCAGGCCAAGGACTCGCGGAGCGTCACGGGCGCGAGTGACGTCTTCTCGCTCGGCTCGATGCTCGTCTTCGCCGCCACCGGACACCCCCCGTTCCACGGCGCCAACCCGGTCGAGACCGTCTTCATGCTGCTGCGCGAGGGCCCCGACCTCACCGGTCTCCCGGACGAACTGCGCCCCCTCATCGAGTCCTGCATGCAGATGGAGGCCACCGGCCGGCCCAACCCGGCCGACCTCCAGGCCCAGCTGGCCCCTCACCTCTTCGGCTCCGGCTCCGACGACAGCGGTACGGCGTCCGCCTGGCTGCCCGAGCGCGCGGTCGGCCTGATCGAGACCCGGCGCGGCGGCCGCCCGCCCGTGAAACCGGCGCCCACCAGCGGCCGCAGCGGTGGCGGGCGCGCTGCCGTACCGCCCCCGCCCTCGCACGACCCCGTCGTGCCCGTCCCGGTCGGCGCCCCCGACACCGGGCCCGTACGGCTCGCGGGCGCGCCCGTGCCCATCGGTCCCGGGCCCCGGGTCGCCGACGCCCGCGCCGCCGCCGTGAAGGCACCCCCTCCGGAGGCCGGCCTGGTCGCCACCTGGTCCCGGCCGCGCCCCGGCGTCAACGGCGCCGACCCCGCCGCCGTACCCCCGCCCCCCGCGCTGCCGCCGGAAACGGCCTCCGGCTGGCGCCCCTGGCGGTTCCGCATGTCGAACGACGTCTGGGGCACGCCGACCGTCGCCGGTGACCTCGTCTACGTCACCTCCTTCGAGGTGCACGCCCTGGACGTGCAGACCGGCCGCCGGTCCTTCAAGACCCGGGACGTCGCCTGGTCGATGGCGGTCGCGGACGGCCGTATCCATGCCTCGGACGGCCCCACCCTCTTCGCCCTGGACGCCCGCGAGGGCGGTGACCTGTGGCGGCTGTCCACCGATGCCTGGGTGTACTCCCTCAAGGCCGAGCGCGGCACCGTCGTGACCGGCACCCGCGGCGGCGGAGTGCAGGCCTGGGAGGCGTCCACCGGCCAGAAGCTCTGGCAACTGACCGGCGCGCAGACCGACTTCGAGTCCCCGGAGGCCGGCCCCGCGCTGCACGACGGCACCGTCTACGTCTGGCAGGACGCCCGCCTCCGCGCCCTGGACGCCCGGACGGGCGACGAGCGCTGGGCGTACCCGATCGGCGACGCGGCCTCCTGCGGGGGCGTCCCCGTACGGATCACCGCCGCCCCCGACGGTCACGTCTACGTCGCCGCCGGCACCCGCGTCCTCTCCGTCGACGTCGCGAGCGGCCGCGTCCGCTGGCACTTCGAGGCCCCGGCGGTCTTCCTCTGCCCGCCGACCTTCGCCCCCGGCCCGGCGGTGACAGGTGGCGGGATTTATCTGGCCGACTACCTCGGCACGGTCTACGCCCTCGACGCCGCCGACGGCCGCGACCGCTGGCGTATCGCGACCGAGTCCCGGGCGTCGATCGAACCGGTCCTCGTTGCCGCGGGCCACGTCCACGTCGGCAGCGGCAAAGGGCTGTACACGCTCGACGCGGTCACCGGCACACCCAAGTGGCGCTTCCAGGCGGGCGGCGACATCGTGGGCACCCCCGCGGTCGCCGAGGGCCGCATCCACTTCGGCTCCACCGACCACCTCCTCTACACCCTCAAGTCCGATGACGGCCGCCTCCGTTGGAAGCTCGCGACCGGCGGCGAGATCACCGGGGCGCCGGTCGTCCGGGACGGGGTCGTGTACGCGTGCAGCAAGGACCGCTGCGTGTACGCCCTCGACGCGGAGAAGGGCACGGGCACCGCAAGGACCGCGTGAGCGGGGCCGGTTGGTGCAGGTGGGTACCATGATCGGATGCATACGCGGGGGCGCAGGCTCAAACTCACGGCGGTACTGGCACTGACGGTTCTCACCCTCACCGGCTTCTCCGACGGACGGCACCACAGCACCAGCCGTCACAGGAGCGGCAGTGGTGGGGGAGGGGGCGGGTGCAGCAGCTCAAGCCAGGACCACGACACGTCGACATCGTCCGGCAGTTCGTCGTCGGGCGGCTCGACAGGCGGTTCGTCCGGGGGCAGTTCCTACACCCACCGGCCCAACTACCGCTCCACACCCACCTCTACGGCCACCTCCGGCAGCGGCATCAGCCTGCGGGACGGTACGGCGAAGCTCGTGAGCTGCGCGACGGCGACCAAGCAGTACGCGACCGTCGAGGTCAGCAACCCGAACAGCCGCAAGGCCACCTTCTCCGTCGACGTCACCTTCAAGGACGCCCAGGACAACGAGGTCGACTTCAACTACGCGGACGTGAAGGTCCCGGCGAACGGCAGGGCGACCGTCCGGGTGCGCGTGCTCGGCACCTCCACCCCGGTCGACCACTGCGAGGTCGACCCCAGGGCCACCGCCGGGACCTGACGCTCACCGGGTCCGGAAGCCGCCGTTCTTCCGGCCGGCGAACAACTCCGCCTGCCGTTCGGTCGGGAGATTGCCGAGGGCGATGAGCGGCGGCGCCTGCGCATACGCCTGCGCCCGCGCCGCCTCCTTCGCCGCCCACAACGCCCGCACGGTCCCCTGGACCCCCTCGGTCGGATACCCGGCGATGACGGTCGCGCAGGCCACGGCGGCCTCCAACGCCCGCCCGGGCTCGGTGAGTTCGGAGACCAGCCCGAGCTCGTACGCCCGCCGAGCGGAGATCCGCTCGGCCGTCCCCATGAGCATCATCCGCGCGACCTCGCCGTACGGCATCCGATGCGCCATCAGCACCGACTCGTACGCGCTGACCATGCCGTACGTGGTGTGCGGATCGAAGAACACGGCGGTCGGGTCGGCGACGACGAACTCGCTCTCGCCGAGCAGATAGAAGGCCCCGCCGCAGGCCATCCCGCGCACGGCGGAGATCACCGGTTTCCAGAGGTCGTTCGCCTTCGGGCCGATGTGGAGCAGCGGATCGTCCTGCATGTAGGGCGAGTTGGGCTGCGGGACGACCGCGTCCCGGTCGAGTCCGGTGCAGAAGGCGCGGTCCCCGGCTCCGGTGAGGACGACGGCCCGTACGGAGTCGTCGAACCGCAACTCGCGCCACACGGACGCCAGTTCGGCGGCCGTCGCGAGGTCGATCGCGTTGAGCTTGCGCGGCCGGTCGAGGGTGACGACCGCGACGCCGGTGTCCTGGTCGACGGAGACGGTGAGCGTGGTGAGAGCCGGGAGAGAGGGGCGAGCGGGGAGAGTCATGAGCGCTCCAGAACCCACTGCGGAAGCCCGCCCTCGTCGAACACGACCTGCACCCGCGCCCCGATCCGAACCCGGTCGGGGGAAAGGGAGTTGAGGGCAGCCCCGGGTCCGGTGACCAGATTCCCGACCAGCCGGATCCGCGGCGCGTCGACCAGCTCCACCACGACCACGTTGTACGGCGCGACGGCGGCGTAGTCGGGGAGGAGCGGGGGGTGGGGGAAGACGTACGACCACACCCGCCCGCGCCCGCTGACCTGCCGCCACTCGCTCGCGAAGGACTGGCAGTGGGGGCAGCAGGGGCGGGGCGGGAAGCGGGGTTCGTCGCAGTCGGCGCAGGTCTGGACGCGGAGTTCGCCCTCGCGGGCGTACTGCCAGAAGGGGGCGCCGTCGTCGTCGGTGAGCGGAGTGAGCATGGCGGTCGACTCCTTGTTTCACTTCGTGAGCAGCAGGGCGGAGGTGGGGACGCCCTCGCCCGCCGTCACCAGGCAGGTGGCGGCGTCCGGGACCTGGGCGGTGCTGGTGCCGCGCAACTGCCGTACGCCCTCGTTGATCAGGTTGAAGCCGTGGACGTACGCCTCGGAGAGGCCGCCTCCGCCGGTGTTGAGGGGGAGTTGGCCGCCGATCTCCAGCGCGCCCCCCTCCGTGAATGCGCCGCCTTCGCCGCGTCCGCAGAAGCCGTAGCCCTCCAGGGAGAGCGGGACGAGGGCGGTGAACGCGTCGTAGATCTGGGCGACATCGACGTCCTGCGGGGTGAAGTCGGCGTGTTTCCACAGGTGTCGGGCGGCGGTCCAGGCGGGGCCGGTGAGGGGGTCGTCGTTCCAGTAGTTGACCATGCCGTGGTGCTGGGCGGGGAGGCCCTGGGCGGCGGAGTGGACGTAGACCGGGGTGCGCCGGCAGTCGCGGGCGCGTTCGCGGGAGACGATCACGCAGGCCAACGCCCCGTCCGTCTCAAGGCAGTTGTCGAAGAGGCAGAGGGGTTCGCTGATCCAGCGGGAGGTCATGTACATCTCGCGGGTGAGGGGGCGGTCGTACATGATCGCGGCGGGGTTCTGATTGGCTCGGTTCCGGCAGGCGAGGGCGACGTTGAACAAGTGGTCCCGGGTGGCGCCGTACTCGTACATGTAGCGGCGGGTGAGCATGGCGATCTCGTCGGCGGGGCGGAGGAGGCCGAAGGGGCGGGTCCACTGGGCCGGGGTGGGGAGTTGGCGGGTCGTGTTGGTCCACGGTCTCGCCCCGCTGCCGCGCTTCCGGGACCGCCAGGCCACGCCGACCGTCGCCTGTCCGGCGGCGATGGCGGTGGCGAGGTGGGCGACGGTCGCGCAGGAACCCCCGCCCCCGTAACCGACCTTGCTGAAGAAGGTCAGGTCCCCGAAGCCGACCGCCTTCGCCAGCTCGACCTCGTCGGTCTCCTCCATCGTGTAGGAGGCGAGGGCGTCGACCTCGCCCGGGGCGATCCCCGCGTCGTCGAGAGCGGCGAGTACGGCCCGACACGCCAAGGTCCGCTCGTCTTCGGGGAGTTGCTTGGCGAAGGAGGTCTGACCGATCCCGACGATGGCGGTCGCGTCCTTCAGCCCCGCCGTGCTCCGTCCCGCCATGCTCTGTCCGGCCATGCTCTGTGCACCTCCGCGTGACACCGGGGCTGCTGACAGGGCGTCAGGCTACAGCTAATCTGACGGGTAGTCAGCTATCGGGTGTGGGGAGGCCGTTCATGCGCGGAGACGTGGAGTGGGGCAGCATCCCGGGCCTGGTGCGCTCGGCCGCGGCACGGTACGCGGACGCCGAGGCGGTGGTGGAGGGCCGGACGCGCATCTCCTACGCCGAGTTGGGCGCCCGGGTGGAACGTGCGGCGGCCGCCTGTATCGCGAGTGGCGTGGAGGTCGGCGACCGGGTGGGCATCTGGGCGCCCAACTCGACGGACTGGATCGTCTCGGCGCTGGGCGCGGTGTCGGCGGGCGCGGTGCTCGTGCCGCTGAACACGCGCTTCAAGGGGAGCGAGGCCGCGTATGTGCTGCGCGGCAGCGGGGCGCGGCTGTTGTTCGTGACCGGGACGTTCCTGGGGACGTCGTACGTGGCGTCGCTGCGGCGCGCGGCGGGGGAGGGGGCCGGGGACGGTCCGCTGCCCGGGCTGCCGGCGCTGGAGCAGGTGGTGGTGCTGGCCGATGACGCGCCCGCCGACTTCCGTACGTGGAAGGACTTTCTCGCGGGCGGGGAGGGGGTGGGGGAGGACGAAGTGCGCGAGCGTGAAGGGCAGTTGGACGGTACGTCGGTCTCGGACATCATCTTCACGTCCGGTACGACGGGCCGGCCCAAGGGCGCGGTGATCACGCACGCGCAGACGCTGCGGGGATACGAGATCTGGAGCGACCTGGCGGGGCTGCGGCAGGGCGACCGGTACCTGATCGTGAACCCCTTCTTCCACACCTTCGGCTACAAGGCGGGCGTGATCGCCTGCCTCATGCGGGGCGCGACGATGATCCCGCAGTCGGTGTTCAACGTGGACACGGTGCTCGCGAACATCGCGGCGGAACGGGTGTCGGTCCTCCCGGGTCCGCCCACGCTCCACCAGTCCCTCCTCGACCACCCGGCCCGCGACGCGCACGACCTCTCGGCGCTGCGGCTCGTGGTGACCGGCGCGGCGGTGGTGCCGTTGCGGCTGGTGGAACGGTTGCGGGGCGAGCTGGGAGTCGGGACCGTCCTCACGGCGTACGGCCTCTCGGAGGCCAGCGGCATCGTGACGATGTGCCGGCGCGGGGACGATCCCGCGGTCATCGCGTCGACGTCGGGGCGGGCGATCCCGGGCACGGAGGTCCGGGTGGAGGCGCCTGCCGGTACCCCGGGCGAGGTGCTGGTCCGGGGCTTCAACGTCATGCGGGGCTACTACGAGGACGCGGCGGCCACGGCCGAGGTGCTGGACGAGGACGGCTGGCTGCGCACCGGTGACGTCGGCGTCCTGGACGAGGCGGGTAATCTCCGGATCACCGACCGGATCAAGGACATGTTCATCGTCGGCGGCTTCAACGCGTACCCGGCGGAGATAGAGCAGCTGCTGGGCGTCCATCCCGATGTCGCGGACGTGGCGGTGATCGGCGTACCGGACGCGCGGCTCGGCGAGGTCGGCAAGGCGTACGTCGTGCGGCGGCCGGACGTGACGCTGACCGGCGACGACCTGATCGCCTGGGCGCGGCGGGAGATGGCGAACTACAAGGTGCCGCGAGTGGTGGAGTTCGTGGGGGAGTTGCCCCGGAACGCGAGCGGCAAGGTGGTGAAGGGGGAGTTGCGGGGGCGGTGAGGGACCAGCCTCCCGGACCCAGCCCCTCGAACCCAACCCCCCTCGGACACACATCGGCCGCGACGGCTCCCCCCGGTGCCGTCGCGGCCGATCCCCCGTGCGGTGCAGCCGGTCAGACCGGCTCGCCCGTGGCGTGCACGTTGTCCGTCGACGCGTCGGTGTCCTCGTCGAGGGCGGCGGTGATCGGCTCGCCCGTGGCGTGGACGTTCTTCACGGTGACGGGCCCGATCGTGGCGTGGACGTTGTCCGGAGTCACGGTGGTCGGCTCGTCCGTGGCGTGGACGTTGTCGGTGCTGTTGTCGTCGCTCATCTCACTGGCTCCCCTGTTACGTGCGGTGATTGGGCGGGATCCGCCCGGCAACTCCCCCGAGAACTGCCGGACGGATCCTCAGGGCCGGTTCACCATAGATCCCCGGCCGACCGCCGTTCCGTCTGCCCCCCGACGCGACGGCCCGACACAGCTGAGAGTGTCGGACCGCGATAAACGAACGATGAACGTCCGTGCGGAGAGGACGAATCCGGTCGGTGTCAGGCGGCGGCCGTCGGCGTCAGCAGGCCCCTGACCTGGTCCGCCTCGGGTGCTCCCAGCGTTTCGAAGAGGTCGAGGGCCTCGCGCCAGCACACCTGGGCGCGGCCGGGCTGCCCGATGCCGGCGAGGCCGCGGCCCAGCACGGTGAGGACGTTCCCGCGCCGCCAATCGCCGCCGATACCGCGCAACAGGGTCAGCGCCGCCTCGGCGTTGACCGCGGCCTGGGCGGGCCGGCTTGCCGCCAGGTCGAGTTCGGCGAGCCGGAACAGGGTCATGCCCTCCCACAGGCGCTGCCGGCTGTCCCGGAACACCTGGAGCGCCTGGTTGAGGCACTCGGTCGCCTCGGACAGCTGGCCGCTCTGCGTGAGGGCGAGCCCCAGGGCGTACCGGCCGTTGGCGCCCCGCAGATCGTGCCCCATGTCGTCGTACATCGCGGTGCCCTGCTGGGCCAGGGCCACCGCGCTCGCCGTGCGTGAGGTGGCCAGGTGGATGCGCGAGAGGTTGCACAGGGCGCTCGCCTCGCCGGGGCGGTCCCCGAGCACGCGGAAGCTCTCGATGGCCCGGGTGAAGTGGGCGGCGCCCTCCTCGTGCCGGTTCTGGTAGAGCGCGACCACACCGCTGATGTTGGAGGACCAGCAGCAGGTGAGCGGGTCGTCGGCCTGAGTGGCCAACTCGGTTGCCTGCTCGGCCTCTTGGAGCGCCACGTCGAACCGGGAGCCGGAGATGTGGTGCACGAAGGCCAGCAGCGTCAGCGCCCGTGCCTCCGTGTGGGGATCCCCGGCCTCCCGCGCCGTGTTGCGCAGGAGTTCGGCGACGGCCTCGTACTCCTTGGAGTTGGTACCCGACTCGGCCAGGTCGACCGCCGCCCACAGGACGTCCACGGCCCGCCGGAGCGTCCCCGCCCGCGCGGCCTGCCGGACGCAGGCCAGCAGGGAGACCGCCTCGGCGTACAGCCAGTCCTGCGCGGTGTGCCGGTCCGAGAACACGAGGCCCGGATGGTCGGTGTGCTCCAGGTGGTCCACCAGCCGGTCGCCGGGCCGTTCGATGAGGTAGACGCCCGAGACGGTGGCCAGGTAGAAGTCCAGCAACCGCGAGAGCGCGGTGGCCGGTTCGCTCGGCGGCCACTCGTCCCGCTCCGCACACGCACGCGCGTAGAGCCGCACCAGATCGTGGTACCGGTACCGCCCGGGAGCCGCCGACTCGACAAGTGACGTGTCTACGAGGGATTCCAGCAGGTCCTCGGTCTCCTCCACCGGGAGGTCCAGCATCGCCGCCGCCGCCGCGAGGGAGAGGTCCGGTCCGTCGGCGAGGCCCAGCAGCCGGAACGCGCGCGCCTGCGCCGGCTCCAACTGGCCGTATCCCAGCTCGAAGGTGGCCTTCACGGCGAGGTCGCCGGCCTGGAGCTCGTCCAACCTCCGCCGCTCGTCGGCGAGTTTGGCGGCGAGGACCGAGACCGTCCAGGTGCGGCGGGCCGCGAGGCGGGAGGCCGCGATGCGGATCGCCAGGGGGAGGAAGCCGCAGGCCGCGACCACGTCCAGGGCCGACTCCCGTTCGGCGGCGACCCGTTCGGCGCCGACGATCTTCGTGAAGAGCTGGAGCGCCTCCTCGGGGGACATCACGTCGAGGTCGACGAGATGCGCCCCGGCGAGGTCCACCATCCGCACCCGGGACGTCACCAGCGCCGCGCAGCCCTCCGTGCCGGGGAGCAGGGGGCGTACTTGGGCCGCGTCCCGCGCGTTGTCCAGCAGGACCAGCACCCGTCGCCCGTCCAGCACCGACCGGTACAGCGCGGAGCGTTCCTCCAGCGAGTCCGGTATCGCGGAGTCCGCGGTGCCCAACGCCCGCAGGAACGCGCCCAGTACGGTCTCCGGTTCGGCCGAGCGGGAGCCCGCGCCCTGGAGGTCGACGTACAACTGGCCGTCGGGGAAGGCGGATCGGGCCTGGTGGGCCACATGGACGGCGAGGGTTGTTTTCCCTACTCCGCCGATTCCCGCGAGTGCCGACACCGCCATCACGCGGCCCTCGGCCGATGCCAGGACGTCGCTCAGTTCGGACACGAAGGACACGCGTCCGGTGAAGTCCGGGACCGTCGCCGGTAGTTGGTGGGGGCGGACCGGTGCCACCGCGGTCTCCGCCGCCGGTGCGGAGGGCTCCGCCAGGCCCGGGTCGGCCTGGAGGATGCGCTGTTGCAGTTCGCGCAGGCCCGGGCGCGGATCCACGCCCAGTTCGTCGGCGAGCAGGCGCCGGGTGTCCGCGTACACGGCCAGGGCTTCCGCCTGCCGGCCGGAGCGGTACAGGGCGAGCATGAGCAGCTCGCGGAGGCGTTCGCGGAGCGGGTGGGCCGCGGTGAGGGCGGTCAACTCGCTGACGGCCTCCGCGTGGCAGCCCTGCTCCAGGTCCATGTCCAGGCGGGATTCGAGGAGTTGGAGCCGCCACTCCTCCAACCGGACGCGCTGCGCCTCCGCGTAGGGCCCCGGGAGACCGGCCAGCGGCTCGCCGTCCCACAGCGCCAGCGCCCGGCCCAGCACGTCCCGCGCATGGCACAGGTCACCCGCCGACTTCGCCTTCTCCGCCTCGTTCGCCAGATCGTGGACCTCGGCCACGTCCAACGCGCCCTCGGGCAGCCCCCGTACGGCATACCCGCCCGACTCGCTGACCAGGACCCCGGCGTCCAGGACCTTCCGCAGCCGGGACGCGTACGTCCGCACCGCGGCCAGCGCCTGCGACGGAGGGTCGTCACCCCACAGGGCGTCGATCAGCTCCCCGGCGGTCGCCGTGCGGCCCTCGCGCAGCAACAGCGCGGCCAGCAGCGCGCGTTGCTGCGGGGATCCCATGGGCAGTGAGACAGGGCCCCGCCAGGCACGTACCGGACCGAGCACGCTGAAACGCAGCGCGCTCGACTCCTCGTCGGAGTCGGGGCGCCGCTGCTCCGGTACTCGCGGTCCACCGTCCATCGCCGTTCCCCCTAGGCAAGCCTGATAACTACGACAGTTTGCCTTGTCCGGAGCGGATGCGTCAGCTCTCGGAGACACCGCTCACAGGTGGCCGCGCGGGATATCACAAGGCTCTCACACGGCCTGCGCACAGTTCCGCACACAACCGAGCATCCCGAACCCGTATCCAGCTAGCTGACGGGCCGTCAGATCGGCGCTACCGTGAGCGCCATGGACACCCAGAACCCCCAGGAAACCGACCAGGCCACCCTCCCGCTGATCATCTCCGTCGACGACCACACCGTGGAGCCCGCCGACGTCTGGCAGCACCGGCTGCCCAAGAAATACCTGGACACCGGCCCTCGCATAGTCCGCGCGCCCCTGAAGGAAATGACGTTCCTGGGCGGCCGGTTCAAGCCCGTGATGGGCGAGATCGGCGACGACGGACCCATCGGCGACTGGTGGGTCTACGAGGATCTGCACCGCCCCCTCACCCGCCTCGACACCGCCGTCGGCTACAGCAGGGACGAGATCAAGCTCGAAGTCATCACTTACGAGCAGATGCGTCCGGGGTCGTACGACGTTCCGTCCCGGCTCGCCGACATGGACGTCAACCACGTCCAGTCCGCGCTGTGTTTCCCCACCTTCCCCCGCTTCTGCGGCCAGACGTTCACCGAGGCCGCCGACCGCGAACTCGCCCTGCTCTGCGTCCGCGCCTACAACGACTGGATGGTGGAGGAGTGGTGCGGCCCGGACGCGCGGGGCCGCCTGATCCCCCTGCCTCTCATCCCGCTCTGGGACCCGGAGTTGGCCGCGGCGGAGGTCCGCCGCAACGCGGCCCGCGGCACCCGCGCCGTCGCCTTCTCCGAGATACCCCCGCACCTCGGCCTGCCCTCCATCCACACCGACGACTGGGACCCGTTCCTCGCCGCCTGCGCCGAGACCGGCACGGTCATCGCGATGCACATCGGCTCCAGCAGCCGGATGCCGTCGACCTCGGCGGACGCGCCGCCCGCCGTCGGGTCGACGATCACCTTCGCCAACTGCTGCTATTCGATGGTGGATTGGCTGATGAGCGGCAAGTTCGAGCGCTTCCCGGACCTCAAAGTCATGTACGCCGAGGGCCAGATCGGCTGGATTCCCTACATCCTGGAGCGCGCCGACGTCGTCTGGGAGGAGAACCGAGCCTGGGGCGGCGTCGCCGACAAGGTCCACCGCCCGCCGTCGGAACTCTTCACCGAGCACGTCTACGGCTGCTTCTTCGACGACGCGTTCGGGCTCCGCAATCTGGACTCCATCGGCGTCGGCAATGTGCTGTACGAGACCGACTACCCCCACTCCGACTCCACTTGGCCCAAGTCGCGCGAGGTGGGCGAGGCACAGATGGGGCACCTGGCACCGGACGTGGTCGAGCGGATCGTACGAGGCAACGCGATCGAACTGCTGGGCCTGACGCCCGAAGGCCTCTGGGAAGGCCCCAAGTGACGCGCCCCGCCTACGGGTTGCAGCTGCCCGTCCAGTCCCAGAGCACCATCTACGCCGAACCCTGGGAGGCCGACGCGGGCCCCGCCGACCTCGTCGAGATCGCCCGGGCCGCCGACCGCGCGGGCTTCGACTACATCGCGGGCTGCGACCACGTCGGCGTCCCGCGCCGCCTCGCCACCGCCATGAGCACGATCTGGTACGACCCCGTCGCCACCCTCTCCTACCTCGCGGCCGTCACCGAACGCGTCCAACTCCTCAGCCATGTAGCGGTCGTAGGCCTACGGCACCCCCTGCTCACCGCCAAGCAGTACGCCACCCTCGACCACCTCAGCGGGGGCCGGCTGATCCTCGGGGTCGGCGCCGGGCACGTACAGGAGGAGTTCGAGGCGCTGGGCGTCGACTTCGAGCGGCGCGGGTTCGTCCTCGACGAGTCGATCGACGCGTTGCGCGCCGCGCTCGGACCGGACGAATTCCCGGAGCACCACGGCAAGTTGTACGACTTCGAGGGGCTGGGGCAGCGGCCGCGTCCCACCCAGGAACACGTCCCCCTCTGGGTCGGAGGATCGTCTCCCGCCGCCGTACGCCGGGCCGCGCTCAAGGCGGACGGCTGGCTGCCGCAGGGCGACCCGCGCGACAAGCTGCCCGCGCAGATCGAGCGGATACGGCGACTGCGCGAAGAAGCGTCGATCCAGGGGCCGTTCGTGTTCGGGGCAATCACCGAGCCGCTGTACGTGGGTGATCCGGGGTGGGAGGTCGGGCGGCGCACGCTCACCGGGGCGCCCGAGGTCCTCGCCGAATCCCTGCGTGCCTACGGGGAGATGGGCGTGGACCAGATCCAGGTGCGGTTCCGGTGCCGTGACCGAGCTGAACTCACGGACCAAATAAGCGAGTTCGGGACCGAGGTGGGACCGTTGCTCTGATCGCGACTCTCATCACGTCACGACTCTCGTCACGACTTTGATCACGGCCTGTTTGAACACGGTTACGCCGAGCCGCGTATGTACAGACGTACGGACGTTTTGGCTCCGGCGGAAGGACCTCCGAAGTGCGATCCTCCGAGCGACTCGTAGTTGCCGTGGCCTCTGCGGGGGTCACCTGGCCGCATGAGAACTGGCCGCCCCCGGACGATCCGTACGTGGAGCGTGTGGTGCATGTCCCGCCGCCCTACGAGGGGTTGGCGGAGACCACGGCGGACGTCGTCGTGCTGCACTGCGAGGATCCGGCCGTGTCGTTTCCGCGGCTGTTGGAGGTGCTCCGCACCCGGAAGGTCCCGGCGGTCGTGGTCAGTCCGCGCCGGGACACCGAAGCGGTGGTCGAGGTGTTCCGGGCCGGAGCGGGCTATCTGGTCGAGGGCGACCACTGCCCCGAGATGATGTCCTCGGCGATGGTGGCGGCCACCGTCGGGCACTCCTACCTCTCTCCGTCGGCGACCGCCGCCCTGCGCGAGGGAGCCCGGCGGATGGCCGCGACCGACGACGCGATGGAGCGGCTGCGCGCGCTGCTCTCGCCGCGCGAGCAGCAGATCATGGAGCTGCTGTCGACCGGTCTGGGGGCGCAGCAGATCGGGCAGCGATTACGGCTGAGCGAGAAGACCGTGCGCAACAACCTCAGCAACATCTATGCCAAGTTGGACGCCAGGAGCGGCACGGACGCGGTCCTGCGGTGGCTGGGAGCCACGCCCGTGCTTCGCACCTGAGAACATTCGGGAACATCCGGGAACGCCTGGCCGGAATCCCTTTCCGGGGATCAGGGTGCCGGGACCTCCGACAGCGGTATTTCCACGTCGGTGACATTGGCGCCGCCCTGGCCGAATCCGGCCTCTTCGGACTGGAGGGCCTTCGTGGAGTTCGGGACGGTGTCGGCCGCGGTGGTGTTGCATTTCACATTCCGCAGCCAAAGGCGCCCGTCGGGCGTTCCGTTGTTCAGGATCTGCGGATAGAAGACGTGCACGGTGGCGGCACCCTCGCTGGGCGAGAAGAACACCGTCTGGCCGTCCTGTGCCTCCTTGTACGTCGCCTTCAGGAATCCGCTCACATCGGTGCGCTTGGCGGACCACATGAAGAAGGCGGTGCTGTCCGCCTGCACGGTGTCCGTCCGGTTGAAGGCGAGGGTGGTCGTCTTGTCGTCACGCGTGATGTTGATGGTCGACGTGCTGAATTCCAGGCCGACTTCGAAGAGCGAGTTGCCGAGTTTCGTACCGGCCTCGGTGACGGTTCCCTCTTCCACCTGAAGGGTTCTCGTTACCGAGGTGCTCACGTTGAAGGTCTTCGTCGCGGTGCTCGTGGAACCGCAGTTGTCGGACACCGCGGAGACGCGTTCGTTGGGCCCGAGGCTGTTCGCCTTGAACTGCACGTCCACGAACTCGCAGTTGGCCAGTTTGTCGGAGTCCGCGGAACAGTCGGCGCTCACTTCGGACGGGGTGGCGGCGTTCGCCTGGTTCATCAGCGGGATGATCACCGCGAGCGCCGCGACGGGGGCGAGGGCGAGGGTGATGCGCTTCTTCTTGCTCCGGTGGCTTCTGGGGCGGGGGGTCTGGGTCATGGGGATCTCCGGTGGGGGTGAGGGTGGAGGTGGAGGTCGGGTCAAATGGCTGTGAACTGGGGTTACTTGAGGGCCGGCTGTCGGCTCAGCAGTCCTCCAGGACCGCCTTGGAGGTGCCGTCCACGACACCGGGGGCGCCGGCCGCGCCCGGCAGGATGACCGGTCCCTCGACGACGTCCGGGGCCACGAAGTTCTGCTCCGGACTGGCGGGCAGGACGGTGGTCTGTTCCCGGGCGTTGATCCGCACCCGCCATTCACCCGTCATACGCTGCAACTTGGGCGTGAACTCCATGTGGAGCACCTTGCCGACCGGCACGTCCCGCGCTTCCGTGTCCCCGGCCGTCGCCGATTTCACGGTCATGTCGAGGGTGCCCTTGTGCTTGGCCCAGGCCCCGCTCAGGAATCCGAACAGGCCGCCCGCGGCGCCCTGTTGGGTGGAGACGTACGTGCCCTGTCCCTGTGCCGAGGTCGACGACCAGGTGATGGAGACCTTGGCCGGATCGGTGGCGTTCGGCTCACAGTTGGGGAAGTCGATGGACGCCTTTTCGGTGGGGCCGTCGAAGGTCTCGAAATTCGTCTCCACGTAGTCGCAGTTGTCGGCCTGGAAACCGTCCGCGAAGGCGCCGCCGAAATCCTCCACGGACCGCTGTTCGCCGTTGACCACGGCGGACCTCTCGCACATGGTCATGATCTGGTCCGGGGGCTTCGCGTCGGCCGCGTTCGCCGACGGCAGCAGGGCGACGACCACCCCTCCGGTGGCGAGTGCCGCGCCGATCGCCACGTACCTGACTTTCCTGTTGCGCAATCTCCTCTTTGCCATGACAGGAATTGTTGGAGCCAAGCCGAGGTATGGACAGAGTCAAATGTCCCTACTCCGCGGTCACTTGAAGTGCGCTTGTGCACGCGCGAAGTGCTTGCGGTGCGCTCACGGTGTGCTCGCAGTGTGCTTGTGCAAGGGCCTTCCTGCTATCTGACGCTCCGTCAGCTGCGGCGCTACGATGCCCCGCATCCACCGATCCCGAGGAGGCCCGCATGGGCAAGCTGGACGGGCGTGTCGTTCTGGTCACCGGAGCGGCGCGTGGGCAGGGGGAGCAGGAGGCGCGGCTGTTCGCGGCCGAGGGCGCGAAGGTCGTCGTGGCCGATGTGCTGGACGAGCAAGGGGAGGCACTGGCAAAGGAGTTGGGCGAGTCCGCGTCCTACGTCCATCTCGATGTCGGTGATGAGGCGGACTGGAGTGCCGCCGTGGGGGCCACGAAGGAGACGTACGGGCGGATCGACGGGCTGGTCAACAACGCGGGGATCCTGCGGTTCAACTCCCTTGTGGACACGCCCCTTGAGGAGTTCATGCAGGTCGTGCGGGTGAACCAGGTCGGCTGCTTTCTCGGGATCAAGACCGTGGCGGCGGCAATGGAGGACGGCGGCACGATCGTCAATACGGCGTCGTACACGGCGGTGACGGGGATGGCGGCGGTCGGGACGTACGCGGCGACGAAGCACGCGATCCTCGGGCTCACCCGCGTCGCCGCGCTGGAGTTGGCGGACCGGCGTATCCGGGTCAACGCGATGTGCCCGGGTGCCATCGACACGGCGATGTCCAACCCGGCCCAACTCGACCCGGACGCCGACGTCGAGGCGATGTCCAGTGCCCTCGACGAGCTGTACCGCAAGCTCGTGCCGCTGGGCCGGATCGGGAAGCCGGCGGAGGTCGCCCGCCTGGCACTCTTCCTGACCTCCGACGACTCGTCCTACATCACCGGGCAGCCGTTCGTGATCGACGGGGGCTGGCTGGCCGGGGTCAGCGTCATCTGACGTCATCCGACAGCACGCGGGGGCATCTGACGGGGCGTCATCTATTGACGAATCTGACGCTACGTCAGAAAGTCGTAGCACTCATAGGGACCATCTGGACTGGGACGGTGAACCTCCTTGGAATTCGGGCTCTTTGTACAGGGATACGTGGGCAAGCGCGCCGAGACGGACCCGCTGGCCGAGCACAAGGCGCTGATGGAGGAGACCGAGTACGTCATCCAGGCGGACAAGTCCGGCTTCAAGTACGCCTGGGCGTCCGAGCACCACTTCCTGGAGGAGTACTCGCACCTCTCGGCCAACGACGTCTACCTCGGCTACCTCGCCCACGCCACCGAGCGCATCCACCTCGGGTCGGGCATCTTCAACCCCCTCGCCCAGGTCAACCACCCGGTGAAGGTCGCCGAGAAGGTCGCGATGCTCGACCATCTCACCGGTAATCGCTTCGAGTTCGGGAGCGGGCGCGGGGCCGGCTCGCACGAGATCCTCGGGTTCATACCGGGGGTGACCGACATGAACTACACCAAGGAGATCTGGGAAGAGACCATCGCCGAGTTCCCCAAGATGTGGCTCCAGGACGAGTACGTCGGATTCCAGGGCAAGCACTGGCAGTTGCCGCCGCGGAAGATCCTGCCCAAGCCGTACGGGAAGGCGCACCCCGCGATGTGGTACGCCGCCGGGTCGCCGCCGTCGTATGCGATGGCAGCCCGTAAGGGGCTGGGGGTGCTGGGGTTCAGCATCCAGAAGGTGTCCGACATGGAGTGGGTGCTGGAGCAGTACAAGACGGCGATCGTGAACGCCGAGCCGGTGGGGGCGTTCGTCAACGACAACGTCATGGTGACCACGACGGCGATCTGTGCGCCGACCCATGACGAGGCGATTCGTATCGCCACGAGTGGGGGGCTGCACTATCTGCCCTCGCTGGTGTTCCGGTACCACGACACGTTTCCTCGGCCTGAGGGGTTCCCGGTGTGGCCGGAGACCCTGCCCGAGTACACGCCGGAGTTTGTCGAACTCCTCGTGGAAGAGGAGCTGTTGATCTGTGGGGATCCGGATGAGGTGCTCACTCAGTGCAAGCGGTGGGAGCAGGCGGGGGCGGATCAGTTGAGCTTTGGGTTGCCGGTGGGGGTGCCCAAGGAGGAGACGTTGCAGACGATTCGGTTGATCGGGGAGCACGTGGTTCCGAAGATCGACACGGATCCTGTTCACCGGACTACGCGGTTCCGGGAGACGGCCTGAGGTTGTACGGCGGCTGCGGGGGCGTGGGGGCTGGTCGCGCAGTTCCCCGCGCCCCTAAAAGCAGGTCGGTCAGCGCATCGCATGCTTGAGGAGGCAAGGCTCGTGCTCGATCACGTCATCAAAGGTGTCACCGTCGTTGATGGGACGGGGGCGGCCGGGTTTGTCGCCGACGTCGGTATACGGGACGGGCGAATTGCCGTCATCGGGACGGTGGTTGAGGAGTCCCGGACGTCGGAGGACGCCGCCGGCCTCGTCCTCGCGCCCGGGTTCGTCGATCCCCATACCCACTACGACGCCCAGCTGTTCTGGGACCCGTATGCCACGCCGTCCCTCAACCACGGAGTTACCACCGTCGCCGCCGGCAACTGTGGTTTCACGCTTGCCCCGTTGAATCCTTCCCGGGCTGCCGATGCCGATTACACGCGGCGGATGATGTCCAAGGTTGAGGGGATGTCGCTGGTTGCTCTCGAAGAAGGGGCGCCCTGGACGTGGTCGTCCTTTGGGGAGTATCTGGACGCTCTTGACGGGCGGATCGCTGTCAACGCGGGCTTCATGGTGGGGCATTGTGCGCTGCGCCGGTATGTGATGGGGCCGGAGGCTGTCGGTGGGCAGCCGAGTGAGGAGCAACTCGCCCAGATCGTGCGGCTGTTGCACGAGGCCATGGACGCGGGGGCCTGGGGTTTCTCCACCACGCAGTCCTCCACCCACTCGGACGGGGACGGGAAGCCGGTTGCCTCGCGGCATGCGCAGCCTGCCGAACTCATCGCGCTTTCGCGGGCTGTTGGGGAGCATGAAGGGACACAGATCGAGGCCATCGTCGCGGGGTGTCTCGATCAGTTCAGTGACGCGGAGATCGATCTCTTCGTCGAGATGAGCGCGGTGGCCGGCCGGCCGTTGAACTGGAACGTGTTGACCATCGATGCCGCCGTTCCCGAGCGCGTACCTCGGCAACTGTTCGCGAGTGAGCGGGCTCGGAAGGCCGGGGGCAGGGTCGTCGCGTTGACCATGCCGATTCTCACGCCGATGAACATGTCCCTCGGTACGTTCTGTGCGCTGAACCTGATACCCGGGTGGGGACCGATTCTGAGCCTGCCCGTGCCCGAGCGGATCGCCAAGTTGCGGGAGCCGGACGTACGGGCCGAGATGCTGCGGAACGCCAACAGCAAGGAGGCGGGCGTCTTTCGGCGGCTCGCCGACTTCGGGCGGTATGTGATCGGGGATACGTACAGCGAGGCCAATGAGGGGCTGACCGGGCGGGTGGTCAAGGACATCGCCGCCGAGCGGGGGCAGGAGGCCTTCGAGTGTCTCGTCGAGATCTGCGCGGCTGACCAACTCCGTACGGTTCTTTGGCCGATGCCTTCCGACAATGACCCCGCCTCCTGGGCGCTGCGGGCCGAGACCTGGCAGCACGAGGACGTGTTGCTCGGTGGGTCCGATGCCGGGGCGCATCTGGATCGGATGTGCGGGGCGCCGTACACGACCCGGTTCATCGGGGACTGTTTGCGGGGGCGGAAGTTGGTGGGGTTGGAGCAGGCCGTGAAGATGCTCACCGATGATCCGGCGCGGTTGTTCGGGCTGCGGGAGCGGGGGCAGTTGCGGGAGGGGTGGCATGCGGATCTGGTGCTCTTCGACCCGGAACGGATCGACGCCGGCAAGGCCACCCTGGTGCACGACCTGCCGGGCGGCAGTCCGCGTCTCGACTCCAAGGTGATCGGGATACGAGCCGTGTGGGTCAACGGAGTTGAGGCCATCCGGGACGACGTGGTGAGCGGGAACGTGCCCGGGCGGGTGCTGCGGTCGGGGCGGGACACCAGGACGGTGAGCACGAGGTGAGTTCCGGGGCGGGCTCTCAAGTGGCGGGCGGGCAGCGGTTGTTCGTCGGCGGGGAGTGGGTCGAGCCTGACGGTGGGTACTACGCCGTGGTCGATCCCGCTACCGAGGAGACCGTGGGGTGGGCGCCGGAGGCCTCGCGGGGACAGGTGTTCGCCGCTGCCGCCGCTGCCCGGGAGGCGTTCGGGCCCTGGTCGCGTACGTCGGCCGAGGAGCGGGCGGCGATTCTCGGGCGGGCGGCTGATCTCATCCGTCGCGGGCTCGTGTCGTACGCCGAGCTCGCCCAGGCGGAGAGCGGCGCCACGACCGGGACCGCGCGGGGCATGCAAGTGGGCGTCGCCGCGGCCCGGTTCCGGCGGTACGCGACCGTCGAACCTGCCGAGTGGGCGATCGCGCCGCAGGTCAACGAGGCCGGGCCGTTCGGGCGGGCGGCTGTCATGGGTGCGGTTGCCGTGCGGCAGCCGGTGGGTGTTGTCGCCTGCATCACGTCGTACAACAACCCGTGGGCCAACCCTGCCGGGAAGATCGCTCCCGCCCTCGCCATGGGCAACACGGTGGTGGTGAAGCCGGCGCCGCAGGATCCGTTGTCCGTGTACCGGATGGCGGAGGCCTTGGAGGCGGCCGGGGTGCCTCGCGGGGTCGTGAACGTCGTCAACGGGCAGTCGGTGGAGGTGGGGGAGGCCGCGGTCGAGTCCGGTGACGTCGACATGGTCAGTTTCACCGGGTCTACGGCTGTGGGGCAGCGGATCGCCGAGGTGTGCGGGCGAGGCATGAAGCGGCAGTTGATGGAGCTGGGCGGGAAGGGGGCGGCGGTCGTCTTCGACGACGCGGATCTCGCCTCTGCCGTGTCCGGGATCGGGACGACGTTCTCCTTCTACAGCGGGCAGATCTGTACGGCGCCTACGCGGGTGCTGGCGCAGCGCGGGATCTACGACCGGCTGGTCGAGCAACTGGCCGTGTACGCAGGGGCGTTGAAGGTGGGCGATCCGCGCCTGCCGGACACGGTCGTCGGGCCGGTGATCTCGGC
Source organism: Streptomyces sp. NPDC050528 (assembly GCF_044457795.1). Lineage (NCBI taxonomy): Bacteria > Bacillati > Actinomycetota > Actinomycetes > Kitasatosporales > Streptomycetaceae > Streptomyces > Streptomyces sp. NPDC050528. The sequence goes on along the minus strand of NZ_JBITHH010000005.1, from coordinate 321,530 downwards.
GGCACACCGGGAGCGCGTCGAGTCGTACGTCGAACTGGGCCGGAAGGAGGGCGCGGTGGTTGTAGCAGGTGGTGAACGGCCGTCCACCGGACCGGGGTTCCTCGTCGCACCCACCGTCCTCGCCGACTGCGGCGCCGAGATGCGGGTCGTCCGCGAGGAGATCTTCGGGCCGGTCGTCGTGGTCGTCCCCTTCGACTCCGAGGAGGAAGGGGTCGCCCTCGCCAACGACAGCGACTACGGCCTCATCGACTACGTGTGGTCGGGGGACGTGGCCCGGGCGTTCCGGGTGGCGCGGCTGCTGCGGGCCGGCGGGGTGGGGGTCAACACCGTGGGGCGCAACATGGAGGCGCCGTTCGGGGGGTTCAAGAAGAGCGGGGTGGGGCGGGACGTGGGGTCGTACGCGCTGCATGCGTACAGCGAGGTGCAGGCGATTGTGTGGGCGGGGTGACGTCTTTCGGGCCGGTCATTGATACCAGTCGTCGCCCTCGGACCTGAGGGAACGGTCCAGGTAGTCGCGCAGGTCCCGGGCCACCCACCGGCGGCTGTCGTCCTCGTGCTCCCATACGAAGACGTCGGGCCGCCCGTCGGGGACGCGCACGAACGCGAACTGGTCGCCGCCGCCGTTGTCGCCGAAGAACAGCAGCGGCTCGAACGGCATGTAGAGGTCGGCGAACATCGGGTCCGACCAGAAGCGCAGGTTGTCCGCGACGATCCGTTCCAGGGTCCAGACGGTGTCGAGCCCGTAGGAGCCGCGGATGCCGTTCGTCTCTTGGAGCAGGTCCGCGAGCGCGGCGGGGAGCCGCCGACCGAGTTGCAGCTCTGCCGCGCGGAGGGTCGGCGCATCGACCGGGACGTCGAACTCCGCCTCCGGGCAGGCCTGTTGGGCGGCGCCTTTCCACATACGCGCAGGTTATGTGGGCTCAGTCCCCCAAATCCACCCGCACCGTCAACAGACTCGACCCCATCGCCTTCACCGCCGCGCTGTTGAAGCGGGGCAGGGTGCGCAGGCGGGCCTGAGGGTCGTCGTCCGGGAGGAGGTGGGCCGTGCCGGTGTGCCAGCGGCCCATGATGCGGACCCGTACCTTCGGGTTCGCCTTGATGTTGCGGACGTAGTGGGAGAGCTCGCCGAACTCCGAGACCAGCCAGAACGTGTTGCCGATACGGCGGCCGCCGAGCGGGGTGCGGCGGGGTTGGCCGGAGACGCGGCCCGTGGTCTCCAGGACGGTCTGGGTGGGGAGGTGGCGGGTGACCGAGTTCAGCACGCGTTGGATCCGGCTGATGGTGCGGTACTTGGCCTCGGGGTTCGGTGTCGGCATCTTTCTCGGATCTCCTGTTGCTCGGACGGGGCGTGGACTTCAATGATCGCGTGCGCGTAGTGACATGGAACCTGTGGTGGCGGTACGGGCCCTGGGAGGCCCGGCAGAAGGCGATCCTGGCCGTGTTGCGGGAGCTCGATCCCGATGTCGTCGGGTTGCAGGAGGTGTGGGATGCCGAGGGTGTGAACCTCGCCGCATGGCTCGCCTCGGAACTCGGTATGCACTGGACCTGGGGAGCCTCCCACGACCCCGGGTTCTGGCAGCGACGGCTCGGCGATCCGACCGTCGGCATCGGCAACGCCGTGCTCAGCCGCTGGCCCGTCGCCGAGCGGGCCGTACTGCCGTTGCCGCCGGGCGATGGAGACGGCGGCCGGCTCGCGCTGTACGCGGGGCTCGACGCGCCGGGTCACCGCATCCCCTTCTTCACCGCCCACCTCTCCTCCGCCACCGAGGCCTCGGCCGTACGGTGCCAACAGGTCACCGCACTCGCGGAGTTCGTCGCCGAGCACCGTGGAGAGGGGCCCTTTCCGGCTGTCGTCACCGGGGACTTCAACGCCTGGCCCGACTCGGACGAGGTCCGGTTGTTCGGTGGGTACCGGACCGCGCCGCCCGTTGCCGGTCAAGTCCTCATGGATGCCTGGGACTTCGCCGAACCCGGGGCGCCCTCGGTCACCTGGGATCTCAGGAACCCTTATGTCGCGGGGACGTTCGGGCCGAGCGTCCGTATCGACTACGTCTTCGTGGAACCGACCGGGAAGGGCGGGCTCGGGCATGTGCGGGGCGTACGGCGCGCGGGCGACGGGCCGGTCGACGGGGTGTGGCCGACCGACCACGCGGCCGTAGTCGTGGAGTTGGGCGACGGGACGTCCTAGGCAGTCGGGACGATCACTTGCCGCCGCCCGTACCCAGGAAGATCGGGTTCGTGAGCGCCGCCAGCGCCCCCGGTACCGTCCCCGCCGCCGTCTCATGCCTCAACTCGGCCCGTACGTACGCCGCGTAGGCAGCCGTCGTATGCCACTCCACGCTCCCCGCCCCGCCCACCGGCAGCGGATCGCTGGTGAACAGGACCCCCTGGTCGGTCACGAAGCGAACGGTGCAGCGCGGGGCGCCCGTGGCCTCCAGCCGTACCGTGACCGGGGTGTCCGCGTCGACCCCCAACCGCTCGCCGATTCCCGCGTGTTGGGCCCGCCCACCCGTCGCGGTGAAGGTGAGGGAGAGGTTCTTGGACTCGGAGATGTAGGAGTGGCCCGCGCGGAGGCCGTCCTGGATCGCATCCCTCGTCAAGTCGTCGGCCAGGACGACGGTTTGGGGGAGGCCGACCGCGTCGGGGTCGCGGTGGGCGTCGCTGTTGCCCATCGCCGGGAGCCACGCGCGGTTGTCGCGGACCGAGGCCACCAGCGTCGCGTCCCAGGAGGCGAGGGCGACCTCGTCGTCGGGCGTGTAGGGGCCGTTCCACACCTCGACCGCGTCCGCCTCGCCGAAGCCGAACTTCCAGGCGCAGCCGATGCAGGTGGCGTGCGGGTGGGCGGGGACGACCAGGCCGCCGGCGCGGCGGATCTCGCGGGCGTACCGGCCGAAGCGGTTGTCGCGGGCCCGGTAGCGCCAGTCGATGAAGGCGCCGGGTTCGGTGCCGAGGGCGACGACGTGACCGTTGCGCGTCGTCACCTCCTCGCCCAGCATGATCAGCAGGTCGTCGCCCGCCTCGGAGGCCCAATGGGGGTGCGAGGACGTCGTGTTGTGCTCCGAGGTGTTGATGAAGTCGAGGCCCGCCGCCCGCGCCAGCGCCGCGATCTCGGCGGGGGTGCGGCGCCCGTCCGAGTACCAGGAGTGCAGGTGGCAGTCACCCCGGTACCAGGCCCGCCCGCGCCCCTTCGCCCGCTCCGGCGGGTACACCGGCTGCGGGGCGGCGCCCGGTTCGCCGTAGGTGAGCGTGATCGTGAGCTCGTACGACAGTCCCTGCGGGGAGACCGTGTAGGGGCCGAGTGCGATGTGCCAGGTACCGGCGTGCACCGGGCCGGGGAGGTAGCCGGGGGTCGCGTCGTCCACGCGGAGGAAGAACTCCGTGCGGGCGCCGCCCGACCAGCCCCGGAAACCCCGGCCGCCGAGGTCCGTGCCGTGCTGGTCGAAGATGCCGATGTCGAGCGCGTTGCCCTGGGTGCCGGCCGGGACGGACGGTCTGTCGTAGGTGTACGCCACCTTGAGCTCACTGACCCCGGTGGGGACCTCGACGGGCACATACACATAGTCGGGCGAACCGGTCGGGAGCGTGCCCCGGACCGTCCGCGTCTCCTGGGTACCGCTTGCAGGGGTTGCCGCACCGCTTGCGAAGGTCACACTTCCCAACGTAAGCGCGGCGGTGGCGCCCGTCACGATCAGTGCACGTCGGTTGAGGGCGTTTCCGTGATCGTCGTCGCACATGCTGCTGCTCCCGGGGTGTCGTGAGTGACAGGGATGGCGCGGAGGTGACCCGTACGACTCTGATAGTCGGCTGTGAACTCCCGTGCAAGGACAGGGAATCGGCGGGTGTCGGGAAACAGGAGTCGGCACGGGCGAGGGCCGGAGCCGGTACGGGGAGGGTGGGGTGCTGCCCCTACCAGTGACACCGTGTAACGATCTGCCCGGCCGAAACGAATCGGGCGTCCCTCTTTGGCCTGATCAGACCGATCGTATGCTCGAAGGATGACGACTCCCGCGCGCTCCGGAACCGGCCCGACCGAGAACTCCATGCGTCGCGCCCTCAAACGCGCCCGTGACGGCGTCGCCCTCGACGTGACGGAAGCGGCCGTGCTGTTGCAGGCCCGCGGCGAGGCCCTCGACGACCTCACCGCGTCCGCCGCCCGGGTGCGCGACGCGGGCCTGGAGACGGCCGGCCGCCCCGGCGTGATCACGTACTCGAAGAGCGTCTTCATCCCCCTCACCCGCCTGTGCCGCGACAAGTGCCACTACTGCACCTTCGTCACCGTCCCCGGCAAGCTCCGCCGCGCCGGCCACGGCATGTTCATGTCCCCCGACGAGGTCCTCGACATCGCCCGTCGCGGCGCCGAACTCGGCTGCAAGGAAGCCCTGATCACCCTCGGCGACAAGCCCGAGGACCGCTGGCCGGAGGCGCGCGAGTGGCTCGACGCGCACGGCTACGACGACACGATCGCGTACGTCCGCGCCATCTCCATCCGCATCCTGGAGGAGACGGGCCTGCTCCCGCACCTCAACCCCGGGGTGCTGACCTGGACGGACTTCCAGCGCCTCAAGCCGGTCGCGCCGAGCATGGGCATGATGCTGGAGACGACAGCTACTCGGCTCTGGTCCGAGCCCGGCGGCCCGCACTACGGCTCCCCGGACAAGGAACCGGCCGTACGCCTGCGGGTGTTGGAGGACGCGGGCCGCTCGTCCGTCCCCTTCACCTCGGGCATCCTGATCGGCATCGGCGAGACGTACGAGGAGCGCGCGGACTCCCTCTTCGCGCTGCGGAAGGTGTCGAGGTCGTACCACGGCATCCAGGAACTGATCATCCAGAACTTCCGCGCCAAGCCGGACACGGCGATGCGCGGCATGCCGGACGCGGAGTTGGACGAGCTGGTGGCGACGGTCGCGGTGGCCCGCCACATCATGGGCCCGGCGGCCTGCATCCAGGCCCCCCCCAACCTCGTCGACTCGGAGTACAAGCGCCTGATCGGCGCGGGCATCGACGACTGGGGCGGGGTCTCGCCCCTCACCATCGACCACGTGAACCCCGAACGCCCGTGGCCCCAGATCGAGTTGCTCCGCGAGCAGTCGGCGGAGGCGGGCTTCGAACTCCGCGAACGCCTGTGCGTCTACCCGGAGTTCGTGGGCCGCGGCGAACCCTGGCTGGACCCGCGCCTGTTGCCGCACGTGCGGGCACTGGCGGACCCGGATACGGGCCTGGCGCGCGAGGACGCGAAGGTCGAGGGCCACGCGTGGCAGGAGCCGGAAGAGGCCTTCGTGTCATCCGGCCGCACGGACCTCCACACGACGATCGACACGGAGGGCCGCACGTCCGACCGCCGTGACGACTTCGACGAGGTCTACGGCGACTGGGGCGCCCTGCGGGAGGCGGCGGCGCCCGGCATGGTCCCCGAGCGCATCGACACGGACGTACGGCAGGCGCTGGCGACGGCGGCCGACGACCCCACTCGCCTCACCGACGCGGAGGCGCTGGCGCTGCTGCACGCGGACGGTCCGGCGCTGGACGCGTTGACGCGGATCGCGGACGACGTGAGGAAGTCGGCGGTCGGCGACGACGTCACCTACATCGTGACGCGCAACATCAACTTCACGAACGTCTGCTACACGGGCTGCCGTTTCTGCGCCTTCGCGCAGCGCCGTACCGACGCGGACGCGTACACACTCTCCCTGGACCAGGTGGCGGACCGCGCCCAACAGGCCTGGGAAGTCGGGGCAGTTGAGGTCTGCATGCAGGGCGGAATCCACCCCGACCTGCCCGGCACGGCGTACTTCGACATCGCGAAGGCGGTGAAGGAGCGGGTCCCCGGGATGCACGTCCACGCGTTCTCCCCCATGGAGGTGGTGAACGGCGCGACGCGCACGGGCATGTCCATCCGCGAGTGGCTGACGGCGGCGAAGGAGGCGGGCCTCGACACGATCCCCGGCACGGCGGCGGAGATCCTCGACGACGAGGTCCGCTGGGTCCTGACGAAGGGCAAGCTGCCGACGGCGACATGGATCGAAGTAGTCACGACGGCGCACGAGTTGGGCATCAGGTCGAGCTCGACAATGATGTACGGCCACGTGGACCAGCCGAGGCACTGGCTGGGCCACCTCCGAACGTTGGCCTCCATCCAGCAACGCACGGGCGGTTTCACGGAGTTCGTGACGCTGCCGTTCATCCACACGAACGCGCCGGTGTACTTGGCGGGGATCGCTCGCCCCGGCCCGACGATGAGGGACAACAGGGCGGTGGTGGCGATGGCGAGGCTGCTCCTCCACCCGCACATCCCCAACATCCAGACCAGCTGGGTGAAGTTGGGCTCGGAGGGGGCGGCGGAGATGCTGCGCTCCGGGGCGAACGACCTCGGCGGCACGTTGATGGAGGAGACGATCTCGCGGATGGCGGGCTCGTCGTACGGCTCGTACAAGTCGGTGCGGGACCTGGTCGCCGTAGCGGAACTGGCGGGTCGGCCGGCGAGGCCGCGCACCACGCTCTACGGCGAGGTGTCGGAGGAACGGCAGCGGACCGCTTCCGTCTCGGACGGGCATCTGCCGGAGCTGTTGCCGGTGCTGGACTGAGGGCGGGCGCGGGCGGAGAGGTCAGGCGTCGGGATGGGGGGCCGGTACGATGATCCGACCCCTGTTCGATCGGGATGTGGGGGCTGTGAGTAGCTGAGGAGATGCGTGCCCGTGCCTGCCTCGAAGGTCTGGGTGACCGGTCTGACGGTGGGAGCGATCGCCGCGGTCACGGTCCTGGCCGTCCAGGCCAACAAGGGCCCGCACCCGAAGGCGTCCGCCGCCCGCCCGAGCGCCTCGGCGTCCGCGCACGCGTCCACGTCCCCGAAGCCGCACGCGACGGCCGCCGCGGTACCGGCCTCCTCCGGTACCGGGCGGCGCATCGTCTACGCCGTCGGCCAGAAACGGGTCTGGCTGGTCGACGCGAGCGACAAGGCGGCCCGTACGTTCGCGGTCTGGCCGGGCACGGTGAGCCCCGACCCCGGCACATACACCGTGTCGGTCCGCAAGGACGCGACGACGGGCTCCGACGGCGTCCAGATCGAGAACATCGTCTACTTCGCCACCAAGTCCGGCCTCAACATCGCCTTCTCCAACGCGGTGGACGGCTCCTCGCCCCCGCCGGCGGCGGGCAAGGAGACGGGCGGGGTCCGGATGGGCAAGGCGGACGGTGCGGCACTGTGGGCCTTCGGCACGACGAGCACGAAGGTGATCGTGGTCAAGTAGCGGACCGCTCGCCCGTCAGCCGCACGGAGAAGCGCCGCGCCCGCCCGTCATCGCGCCGGACCCACAACCAGGTCCCGTAGACGAGCACGAGCGCGGCAAGGGTCTCCCACACGATGATCACGACAGAGGGCGACGGTCGTGGTGAGAAGGGTGGCGGTGCGCGAGGTGGGGGTGGTCATGAGAGTTTCCTTCCCCGCGCACCGGGCCCGCCGTACCTCTCGGTCAGTGTGAGTCGCCGCCCGGGTGGCAGGGGCCGCACTCCTCTGCATCCCTCCACAGCGGCAGGTCGACGGCCCAGCCGTCGGACGCGATGACGGTGGCCGTCCTTGTCACCGAGCCGTTGTGTTTCCTCTCGTCTTCCCTCTCGGCTTTCCTCTCGGACCTGGGTACGTGGTGCAGGAGGTGTCCGCCGTTGAAGCGGTCGCACAGTTCGGCGTAGGCCACGGTGTCGAGGGTGATCGTGTGGACGCCGATGTCGACGAGTGTGCTCGGGGTGAGCTCCAGGGACTCGCCCCGGTGCCTCATCGCGGTGAGCAGGTAGGCGTAGCCCTGGTCGAGAACCCGGCCGGCCATGGCCGAGTCGTACGGGTGGTCCCGCACGAGGAGTCCGACCTGCTTGTCCCACAGTTCGGTCGGCACGACCTCGCGTGCGGAGCGGGTCGGGCGGGCCGGGTGGGTCATCAGGTGCACGAGAGCCGTTGTCATGATGCCTCCGTCGGACGGTGCCCCGCGGTTCGGGGCGCTGAGCCCAGCACACCGCGCCTCACCCGCCGGAGGCGATCAACTCGCTTTCCACGCAAGGGCTTTGCACGTTGTGCAAGCGGCCTCGACGGCCCCGCTCCGCGCCCGTAGCGTGATGGGCCCCAGCCGTGCGGTGTGGGAGGGGCCCGTGCCCGTTGACCCGCTCTGGAACAGCACCAGAGCACGCGAGTTGGCCGCACAACGACGTCCCGGCGCGCTCATCCGCCTGGGCCGCGAACACCGCTCCTGGACCCTCGCCGCCCTCGGCCACCGGCTCGGCTGCTCACCGGCCACGGTCTCCCGGCTGGAACGCAGCACCCGGGTCGTCGACCTGACCCTGGTCCATCGCGCCGCCCTCGAAGTCGGCGTTCCGCGACACGTCCTGGTGAGTTCTCTCGCGCCACCCACCCCGACGGTATCGACGGCCACTAGAGTGACGGCCAGTCCGCACGCCGAGGAGGACCCGATGCGCCGCCGTACGCTGCTCACCGCCACGGCAGCCGCCGGACCGGCCGCCCTGCTGCTCGGACTGGACGAGGCCCTGGCCGACACCCCCGGCCCGACCGGCACCGGAAAGCTGGACGCCAGGCTGGCCACGGCCCGCGAGCTGTACGACAAGGGCACGCACGGCCGCCTGCTCGCCGCGCTGCCGGGCCTCATCGCCGACGGACACGCGGCCGCCTCCTCCCGCCGGGAACTCGACCAGGCCCGCCTCTCCTCGGTCTACAGCCTCGCCGCAGCCGTACTGAGCAAACTCGGCTCCTACGAGCAGGCCCGACTCACCGCGGACCGAGCTCGCACCTGGGCCGAGGTCTCCGGCTCGCCGCTCGCATCGGCAGCCGCAGTACGGGAGTTGGCGATCGTGCTACGCCACCAGAACCGCGGCGAGGAGGCCCAAGGCCTCATGTCGGCAGCGGCCTCCGGCGTGGAGGCGACCGGCCTACGCTCCGACGCGTCGGCGTCCGCGTACGCGCAGATGCTCTGCACCCTGGCCTACACCTCCGCCTGGGCCGGCCACCGCGCCGAGGCCCTCGCGATGACCGAGGAAGCCCGCCGCGCCGCCAGCCGACTGCCCCAAACCGCCCCGCCAGGACGCCTGTTCCCCATCAGCCCGGCCGCCGTGGACCTGTACGCGGTCGGAGTCCACTGGGCACTCGGCGACGCCGGCGCGGCCCTGGAAGCGGGCAAGAACCTGCGCCCCGCCCAATTCCCGACCGCCGAACGCAAGGCCCGCCTCGGCACTGACATGGCCCGAGCCTGGTGGGCATGGCAACGCCCCGAACAAACCGCCCAGGCACTGCTCTCCGCATACCGCGCCAGCCCCGCAGAGGTCCGAGACCGCCCCGCGATCCGCAACATCGTCCACGAACTCGCAGAACGCCACCCACGCACAACCGGCGTCCGCGAACTGCAAGCCGCCGTGCACCAGTAGAAACGCGAAGGACGAGGCAGGCCTCCGTAGGCTGGGGTCATTTCTAACCAGTCAACGGGTCATTTACTGGTTAGTTTGACCTACGGCTTCCAGCAACCCCCCACCCCCACCCACTCAGCGGTCGCGTCTCGCCAGCACGCCGGGTCGGCTCAGCGGCCAACCCAGGTATGTCCAACTCCGCATATACCGATCCACCCCCTCAACCCACCGTCCCCGTTCGATTACAGTGCTGAACTGACTCGTACGTACGGACGGAGCCCGAGGAGGCCTTGGTGAGTACGGCAACCACGGCCGTCTGGGGCCGGGTCGAGCAGCAGGACTTCCGTAGCCGGGTGCGCGGGACGCTGCTCGGGGCCGCGGTAGGGGACGCCCTCGGCGCCCCCGTAGACCTCCTCGCGATGGACGAGATCCGGGAGGCCTACGGCGCGGAGGGCGTCGTGGATCTGGCCTTCGGCTACGGCCGCCGCGGCGCCGTCACGCACCTCACCCAGCTCACCCTCTTCACCGTGGACGGGCTCATCCGGGCCCAGGTCAGGCGCGACACCGGCGCCTGGCATCCGCCCACCGATCTGCACCGGGCGTACCTGAGATGGGCCGCGACCCAGCACGACTGGGGCCCCGATGAACGTCGTAAGGACGACGGATGGCTCGCGCGCGAGGAGTGGCTCTACGCGCGGCGTGACCCAACTCGGGCCTGCCTGCTGGGATTTGGGGACGAGCGGATGGGAACGCTCGACGCGCCCAAGAATCCGGGGGAGGCCGGGGGTGAGGCCACCGCCCGTTCCGCGCCCTTCGGGCTGCTCGTCGGCTGGGAGCCCCAGCTCGTGATGCAACTCGCCGTGGAGTGCGCCGCGCAGACCCACGGACACCCCGTCGGCTATCTCTCCGCCGGCGCCTACGCGGTCATCGTGCACGGCCTCGCCCGCGGCGAGAGCCTCGACGCCGCCGTACAACGAGCCCTCGCCCTGCTCGCCGCCCGCCCCGGACACCAGCCCGTCTCCATCGCCCTCCAGCGCGCCCTCGGCGCCGTACGCCAGGGCATGCCCACCTCCGCACGGGTCGAGGAACTCGTGGGGGAGGGCAGCGCGGAAGGCGTGCTCGCGGGCGCGGTCTACTGCGCGCTGGTCGGGGAGGACGTACGGCACGGGCTGTGTCTGGCCGTGAACCACGGCGGACCGTCCGGTACCGCCGGGGCGCTCACCGGCGGCCTGCTCGGCGCGCTGCACGGCGAGACGGCCCTCCCGCCGGCCTGGCTGGCCGAACTGGAGGGCCGTCCCACCCTGCTTGTGCTCGCGGATGACTTCGCGGTGGAGATGACCCAGGGGCCCGCGTTGCACGGGCCCGCCGGGTCCGCCCCGGGGTGGATCGCCAGATACCCCAGAGGCGCGTAGCCGTAGCTACGACTGGCTGCCCACCACGTCGTCCCCCGCACCCGCCTGCGCCTGCGCCGGTACCGCCACCGCCGCAGCCTCCCCGTCGTCGTCCCCGCCCCCGTTGATCTTCTCGATCAACGCGTCCCGCTCCGGGGTGTCTTCGGGCTTCACATAACCGATGAGGATGTAGAGAACCAGGGACACGGCCAGCGGTATCGACACCTGGTACTGGAGCGGGACCCCGCCGTCCACCTCCCAGTTGATCGGGTAGTTGACCAGCCAGAAGGCGAACAGCCCCGCCGCCCAGCTCGTCAGCGCCGCCGTAGGACCGGACTTGCGGAAGGGCCGCAGCAGCCCCAGCATCATCGGGATCGCGATCGGCCCCATCAGACCGGCGACCCACTTGATGACGACCGTGATGATGTCCTTGAACGTGGGCGAGTTGACCTGGGTGGCCACCGCCATCGACAGACCGAGGAAGACGACCGTGGTCACGCGGGCCGCGATGAGCCCCGAACGGTCGTTCCACGCACGGGCCTTGGCGGATACGACCGGTGCCACGTCCCGGGTGAAGACCGCCGCGATCGCGTTCGCGTCGGACGAGCACATCGCCATCGTGTGGGAGAAGAACCCGACGACCACGAGCCCCAACAGGCCGTGCGGCAGCAGCTGTTCGGTCATCAGGCCGTACGAGTCGGAGCCGTCGGGCTTCTGCGCGTGGACGAGCAGCGGCGACATCCACATCGGGAAGAACAGCACCGTCGGCCAGATCAGCCACAGCGCGGCCGACAGCCGGGCCGAACGCTCCGCCTCGTAGGGGCTCTTGGTGGCCATGTAGCGCTGGGCCTGGTTGAGCATGCCGCCGTTGTACTCGAAGAGCTTGATGAAGAGGAACGCGAGGAGGAACACCGTGCCGTAGGGGCCGACGAGCGGTTTGCCGTGGCCCTGGAGGGCGGGTTCGTCCCAGGCGCCGAGGAATCCGATGCCCTTGTCGTTCAACTTCAGTACGACGGCCACGAACATGGAGACACCGGCGAGCAACTGGATGACGAACTGGCCGAGTTCGGTCAACGCGTCCGCCCAGAGGCCGCCGATCGTGCAGTAGACGGCCGTGATCGCGCCGGTGATGAGGATGCCCTGGTTCAGGGACACACCCGTGAAGACGGACAACAGGGTGGCAATTGCTGCCCACTTGGCCGCCACGTCCACGATCTTCAGCAGCATCCCGGACCAGGCGAGGGCCTGTTGGGTCTTCAGGTTGTAGCGGTTCTTCAAGTACTCCAGGGGGGACGCCACATGGAGCCGTGAGCGCAGCCGGTTGATGCGCGGCGCGAACAGCTTGGAGCCGATGGCGATGCCCAGCGCGATCGGGAACGACCAGGTGATGAAGGACGTGACGCCGTACGTGTAGGCGATGCCCGCGTAGCCGGTGAACATCACCGCGCTGTAGCCCGACATGTGGTGCGAGATGCCGGACAGCCACCAGGGCATCTTCCCGCCGGCCGTGAAGAAGTCGCTCACGTTGTCGACGCGCTTGTGCGACCACACGCCGATCGCCACCATCACGCCGAAATAGCCGATGAGCACGGCCCAGTCGAGCCCGTTCATATGCGCCCTCCCACGATTGAGCCGGTTCAGCCCGGGGCTCATCGTGGGCGGTCGCGCGTGAGCACGACAAGTAAGCGCACGGTCAAGGGGAAGTAAAATCGTTCGGATTGATGTTCCGCGTTCACCTACATGAACTCACCGCATCAACTCCCCGGCGTTGACCAGCAACGACTGTCCCGTGATCGCCCGCGCCCGTTCCGACGCCAGGAACACCGCCGCGTCGGCCACATCCCCGTCCGTCGCCAGCTCCGGCAATGCCATCCGGTCGGACAGCCGCTTCAGCACCTCGGCCTCCGGCACCTTCTCGGTGTGCGCGGTGAACTGCACGTACGCCTCCACCGGCGGCCCCCACATCCACCCCGGCAGCACGGTGTTCACCCGGATCCGATACGGCCCCAACTCCCGCGCCAGCGAGTACATCGCGCTCGTCAGCGCCCCCTTGGACGCCGCGTAGGCCGCCTGCCGCACCTGCGAGGGCGCGGCGACGGCGGACTGGGTCCCGATGAACACGACCGACCCCCCACCCGCCTCCTTCAGCGAGGGCAGACAGGCCCGGGTCATCTTCAGCGTCCCCAGCAGATTCACGCCGACCACGGACTCCCAGGTCGCGAAGTCCGCGTCCTCGATCCCGCCGAAGTAGCTGTCCCACGCGGCGACTTGGACCACCGCGTCGACCCGCCCGAACCGCTCCCGCGCCACCGCCACGAGCGCCTCGCACTGCGCCTCGTCGGTGATGTCCGTCGCCCGGTACGCCGTGTGCGTACCGTCCGGATCGATCTCGGCGGCCGACTTGGCGAGATTCGCCTCCGTCCGCGCGCCGAGCACGGCATTGCCCCCATCCCGTACGACGGCAGCGGCGACCTGGTGGCCGAGTCCGGCCCCGACCCCCGAGACGACGACGGTCTTGCCGGTGAGCAGCGACATCCGATCCCTCCCGGGTCTGGCGATTTATCTGACGGGGCGTCAGAGTATGGGCGACCGGCGGAGGACGGAAGGGGAGCGACGTGAGCGAGGAAACCCGGAGCGACGTGTACGCCGAACTGGCCGCCGTAGGACCGTACGGAGTCCGGCCGGGGCATGCGCTGATCACCATGGTCGAACCGCATCCCGGGCACGAGTACGCGTACAACCGCTGGTACGAGGACGACCACTACTACGCGGGCGCGATGGCCATGCCCTGGATGTACGCGGGCCGCCGCTGGGTCGCCCCTCGCGACCTCCAACTCCTGCGCTACCCCGAGAAGTCGGCGATCGCTCAGCCCGTCACCGCCGGCTGCTACCTCTCCACGTACTGGGTCACCGAGGGCCGCTACGACGACCACATGAAGTGGACCGTCGGCATCAACAAACGCCTCAACCGCGACGGCCGCGTCTACCAGGACCGCACCCACGTCTTCACCGCGTTCCAGGACCACGAGGCGACCGTCTACCGCGACGGCGCGGCGGGCCCGAGGGACTTCCACGCCCTCGACCACCCTTACGCCGGGCTGGTGTTGGAGGTCGTGGACAGTGAATCGGCGGAGCAGCGCGCCGAGTTGTTGGAGTGGCTGCGCTCCCGGCACCTGCCCAAGCGACTCGCGGGATCACCGGCCGCCATGGTGACCGTCTTCCGGCCGACCCCACTCCCGGGCGACCGCATGACCTACGTCAAGCAGGTCGAAGGGGTCGACACCCGGCTCACGTTGCTGTGGTTCCTGGAGACGGATCCCCGGGACTGCTGGGAGGAGCACTTGGCCGACCTCGAAGCGCCGGTGGCCGAATCGGGCCTGGGGCGGGTGGAGTTGGTGGCACCGTTCATTCCCACGGTGCCGGGCACGGACAGGTACGTGGACCAACTCCGCTGACTGTTACTTCAACTCGTCCGGACATGGCGTGCCCCGGGGCAACTGGTAAGGCGCCGCCAGGCGATACGTGCCCGTCTTCGGTGCCAGCAGCATCGTCCACTTGTCGCCCTTGGAGTCCTCCGCCGTCTCCATCAGGCACCCGTTGGGGTTGTCGTACGTCTTCGGCGTCCCCTCGGCCCGGTGCTTCGACGCGTCCGTCTCCTGCGGGGGCTTGAGGCTCTTGCCCTTCGCGTCGACGATGCTCAGCCAGGGCGAGTACGGGATACGGATGAGGATCCGCCCCTTCTTCTTCACCTCGATGGTCAACTCGCCCTGCTCCGCCCGGTCCACGACCGCGTTCGGCTCGGCGAGCGGTGCCGGGTCGGTGACCTGGAACAGCTGCCAGTTCGTGTCGCCCCAGACCTGCTTCAGATACGGCATCCCACGCTGCACCAGGGCCCGTTCGCGCTCGCCGCCGTCGCCGTCCGGCTTGTCCTTGGGCAGGACGACGTAGTGGACGGCCCAGCGCTGGAGCCACTCGTGGTAGTTCGCCGAGTTGAGCGTGTCGTCGTAGAAGAGCGGGTTGCGCTCCATGTCGGCCTGGCGGTTCCAGCCGCGCGCGAGGTTGACGTACGGCGCGAGCGCGGAGGCCTCGATGTGGGAGCGGGCCGGGACGACCTCGACGCGACCGCGCTCGGCGCCGACCTCCTGGAGTTCGTTGACCAGCGGCGCGAGTTCGTGCGACCAGGACGCGGCCGGGGCGGTGTTGACGACGTCGTCGACGGACTTGAAGCCGATCCACCCGTTGAAGCCGACGAAGGCCAGCGCGATCGCGTACCACTTGCGCGAGCGCGGCACCGCGAAGGGCAGCGCGGCGATCAGGGCGACCCCCGCGAACAGCATCGCCAGCCGGCTTATGTTCGAGCCGATCTGCGAACTGACCAGCCAGACCAGGATGACGCCGATGCTGTACACGGCCGCCGTGATCCGCACGGTCGTCCACTCGCGCGGCACCAGGAAGTAGACGATCACCCCGGACGCGAGCGGCAGGATCATCGAGCCGAACAGCATCGGCTGCGTACCGGAGAACGGGAACAGCCAGGCGGACACGGCCACTACGGCCGCGGGCGCGAGGCCGAGAGCCCATGCACCCGGGCGTCGCTTCTGGAGGAAGAGGGCTACGGCGACCAGGCCCACGAACAGTCCGGCCACCGGCGAGGACATGGTCGCGAGCGCGGCCAGCGGGGCCGCGCACAGGGCCTTCGCCCAGCGTTTGTAGCGCCAGCGGTACGGCCAGCAGAAGACGACGGCGACCGCGCCGAGGCCGAAGACCAGGCCGAGGCCGTACGTCACCCGGCCCGACGCCGCGTTGCACAGCAGCGCGAAGACCCCCGCGAGCGAGGCCCACAGCGGGTTCTTCACCGAGCGGCTGCGGATCAGGATCATGGTGAGCAGGCCCGCCGAGATCGTGCCGGCGATCATCATCGTCGTACGGACACCGAGCACCGACATCAGATACGGCGAGACCACGCTGTACGACACCGGGTGCATGCCGCCGTACCAGGCGAGGTTGTACGCCGAGTCCGGGTGCCGGCCGACGAACTCCGCCCAGGCGTCCTGGGCCGCGAGGTCGCCGCCACTGTTCGCGAACGTGAAGAACCAGACGACGTGCAGGACGCCGGAGAGAAGCGTGAAGCCGATCACCGGGTGACGGAGGAAGGGGGCGCGGAGGCTGTCGATCAGCCGCGCCCACCGGCCGCTCCGGGAGCCTGCGCTAGCTGTCGCGTCGTCGCCCGTGCGGTGTGCGGGCAGCTGTATTCGCGGGCCGGCTACCGGGCCCGGATCGGCATCGTCGGCACGTGTCGGCTCCGCTGTGGCCACCTGAAGGCACTCCCCGTGTCCCGTCTTCTGTTCTCGGCCGCGTTCTGTCCCGTTCCCGGCCTGTTCGACGCCGCGTCTCACCGACCGGCGACCTGCCCCGATTCGCGACGCTAGCACGCACCCCGCCGACGGGCTCCCGGGTGGGGGCCCGCCGACGGGGTGCGGTGACGCGCGCGGTGACGTGCATCGCCTCGTGGGTCAGCCGAGGCGGGTCAGCTTCGCGGTCAAGGCCGGTTCGGCGAGATCCTTCTGGAGAGCGACCGGCACCTTGACGGCACCGCTCGAACCGTCGCCCACGGTGAGCGTGCCCACCTGGGTGCCGGCCTTCGCGGTGTGCGGTACGTCGTCGGGCGCGAAGGACAGCTTCACCTTGAGGCCGGCCCAGCCGACCGCCGCGACGTCCTTGGTGACGACGACCGGCGTGTGACCGCCGAGCTGGTCGTCGACGTACCCGACCACGGTCCCCTTCTTCAGGATCTTCGCCGAGGTCATCGCGTCCTGCGCCGCGAGCATCGCCGTCTTGCTGACCGCATTGACCGTGTCGATGATCGGCGCGGTGTGCTGGCCGAGGATCGCGCCGACGACGACGGCGGTCTCACCGCCGACCTCCTTGGTGGCGGCGAAGAGCAGGTTGCCGCCGGCCGCGGTGGTGGTGCCGGTCTTGATGCCGAGCGAGTTGTTGTACGGCACCAGGCGGTTGTAGTTGGTCCACTTCTTGCCGGACGGGTCGATCCAGCTCGGCAGCTTGGTGATGTCCATCAGCGCCTGGATCTTGACCAGTTGGTTGCCCAGCTTCACCTGGTCCTCGGCAGAGGAGACGGTGGTCTCCTTGAGACCGGACGCGTCGGTGTACGTCGTGTTCGTCATCCCCAGTGACTTCGCGGTGTCGTTCATCTTCTTGATGAACGCCGCCTCGCTGCCCGCGTCCCAACGGGCCAGCAGGCGCGCGATGTTGTTCGCCGACGGGATCATGATCGCCGAGAGCGCCTGCTTCTCCGTGAGGACGTCGCCGGCCTTCACGGTGTTGAGCGTGGACTCGCCGTCCTTGTCGTAGCCGCCCTCCTTCTCGGCGGTCGCGTCGACGGTGATCTTCTCGCCCTCGGTGCCCGCCTTCAGCGGGTGGTCCTTGAGGACGATGTACGCGGTCATCGCCTTCGCCACGGACCCGATCGCGACCGGGGTCTGCTTGCCGAAGTTGCCCATCGTGCCGATGCCGTTGACGTCCATCCAGCCCTGGCCCTCGCTGGGCCACGGGAGGTTCACCTTGCTGCCGTCAAAGGTGTACGAGTCTTCGGCGGTGAGGGCGAGGGAGGGGGCGGGGAGGGGGCGTACGGCCTGTACTACTGCAAAGACGATGGCCAGGAGGATGACCAGCGGGGTCCAGATCTTGACCCTGCGGATCGCTGTGCGGACCGGGGTTTCCGGGGGTGGGGGGGTGTTGGTCAGTTCGGCGAGGAGGTCCAGCGGGGGCTTCGGGGGGAGCGGTTGCTGGGTGGTGTGTTCCGGGCCGACGTGGGGGACGGGGCGGGTCGCGTCCGGGCGGGCGGTGTCCCTGCCGGGGGTGTCCCTGCGGGGCGTGCGGGGTTCGTCGAGGGGCTTGAGGGCGACGAACTTGCTGGTGCGCTCGGGGGCGGACTCGGGGGTCTTTGTTGCCCCCAGTTTGAGCATGGTGGTGGGCTGGTCGACCTGGGGCTTCGGCGGTCGGGGGGCCTTGAAGACGGCGGTGGGGTGATCGACGGCCTCGGCTTCGCCCTCGGCCGTTTGTGTTTTCCCACCCGCACCGCCCGTGCGGGTCTCGTTGTCGGGTGCGGGTGGCCCCTTCGGGGGTTGCTCGTCGGTGGCGGCTTGCGGTTGTGGGTCGGGGGTGGCGTCCGGGGCGTCGGTGCCAGTGGGGGCGGGGGCTTCGGTGCCGGTGCCGGTGGGGGCAGTGGCGGGGGCGGCGTCTTCGGTGCCGGTGCGGGCGTCAGTCGTCCGGGGATCCGCGCCCGTGGCGCCTTCGGCGGCCACTGCACCGGGGGCGGGTTCGCCTTCGGCGGCTTCCGGGCGGCTGTCGGTCTTCGGCTCGGGTGCGTCGGTGGGCGTCTTGCCTTCGGGTGACGTCCGGTGGTCGTCGGTCTTCGGCTCGGTCGCGTCGGAGGGCGCTTCGCCTTCGGCGGGCCTCGGACGGGCGTCGGTCTTCGGCTCGGTTACGCCAGTGGCCGTCTTGCCTCTGGTGGCTTCCGGGCGGCCGTCAGGCTTCGTTCCGGTCGCGTCGGTGGGCGTCTCGCCTTCGGCGGACTCCGGGGCGGCGTCGGCCTCGGCTTCGTCCACCTCGGCTTCCGCGATCCCGGCATCAGCGGTCACGCCCGCCTTGGGGGCATCGCCCGAGCCGGTGTCGGTGGCTTCCGGGATCGAGTCGGCGACCGCGTCGGCTTCGCCGGAAGGCGCGGTCACGGGCGTCTTATCCGCATCGGCCTTGTCGGCAGCTACAGCCCCCGGAGCCGCGTCCACCGCGGAGTCGTCCTCCGACGAGTTGGTACTGGCGTCAGCGACCTGCTCACCCTCGGTCGCATCGCCGTCGCTGTCGCCGCTGCCCTCGGACTCGGCCCCGGCGTCAGCCGAATCGCCCGCGGTGGGTTCAGCGGCACCCGCATCGGCCCCCTGGCCGCTCTCAGCGCCCTTGGCAGCCTCGGCCACGGAAGTTTCCCCCGCGCCCTCGGCATCCCCGCTCTCCGGGCCCTCAGCGGGCGTCTCCGCGTCCTTGGAGTCACCGGCGGAGCCATCGGCCGTAACGGCAGCGCCCTCCGCGTCCTCGGGCATGTCAGCCGCCTCGCTCCCGGCGAGCGTCTCCGCGTCCTTGGAGCCGCCGGCGGAGCCATCAGCCGTAGCGGCAGCGCCCTCCGCGCTCTCAGCCGCGTCAGCCACCTCACCCCGGGCCGACTCCTCCTCGCCCTCGGGCACCTCGACCGCCTCACTCCCGGCCGGCGTCTCCGCACCCTCGGGGCCATCCACCCCGCCCGGCCTCTCCCCGGCCGACCCCGACGTCACCCACGCCGCCACAGCCGCCCGCAACCGCGCATCGCCCTCCGACCCGCCCTTGGCGGACTGGGCGGACATGGCGGACTTGGCGGAAGGGTTCTGCGTATCGGCGTCCTCGGAGGTCTCACCGGCGTCACCACCGGCCTCACCAACGGCGTTGCCCGCGGCGTCTGCCTCCGGGTCCCGCAGCTCACGGATCGAGAAGATCTTCGTCGCCGTGTCCACACCACCCCGCTGCCCCGTGGACGGCGACGCGGACGCGGAGCGTGTCGCGTCCTCGCGGGCCACCGCCAACCGGGGATCGCGTTCGCCCCTGGCCTCAGGAACCGGACTCGCGCTCCCCGGCGTCGGTTCTGCCGACGACTCGCGCTGCTTCGACCTGTCGGGGGACTCGCCCGCCACCGATGCCTCCTCCATGCGCCGCACGCGGAGCGTGCGTCAACCGAACCGACCGAGATAACCGAATTAGCTGAATTGGCTACAGAAACAGCTAAAAAATCAGCTGGAAGCCAGGTGGCGGCCAGCTGGAAAATCTCTTACCCGCAGTCCGGACAACGCATCAACACCACTGTCCGAACCATGTACCAGTGTCCTGTGTGCGGGCTTAACCCCACCGGTAGACGAGAACGACATACCTACCGGTTCCACTACGAAGCGGTCACGCACCCTCGACAGACCAATGTGAGAGGGGTCACCCTGTCATTCATCCACGCGGGGAGGCATGGATGGGCAGGAGCCGCAGAACTCTTCCGGAAGAGCTTCTACTGCTGGCATTGGACCCGGCCACGGGTACCACTGCGCAGCCGCAGTCGCTCGACCTCGGTCTGGCCGGAGCGCAGCTAGTGGAGCTGGCGCTGGCCGGACGGATAGCCCCAGACGGGGATCGTATCGCCGTGGTCGTACCACGGCCGACCGGAGATCCGACTTTGGACTGCGCGTTGGAGTTGCTGCGAAGGCGTGGCGCTCCCGTACGTGCGGTGAACTGGATTGGCGGGCCCCGACTGGGACTTCGCCAGACCTACCTCTCGCATCTGGAGCGGTGCGGCATGGTGCATGCCGTGGCGGGACAGATGTGCGGGGTGCTGCCGACGACTCGCTATCAGGCGACGGACAACGAGATCAGCCGCGAGATCAGGGGCCGACTCGATTCCGCGATCCGCACCGGTGTGCCACCGGACCCGCGGACAGCCGCGCTCGCCGCACTGGCGCACGCGGTCGGTCTCGGCAAACACCTGTATCCGGGTAACGAGGGACGCTCGTCCCGCTCCCGGTTGCGGGACCTGATCAGGCACGACCCCATGGGCGGACTCGTGGCGCACGCCGTGATGGACGTCCAGAACGGAGTGGCGGCACAGCCACGCCGTAGCCCGGCCCCGGCCGGCCGTCAGGCCGCGCCCGGATCAAGGCCACCGGAACCGGCTCGTGGTGTTCCGATGCAGCCGCACCGCGGCACCATGGCGCGCGCCGTGGCTCACTGAGCCGCAGTACCACGGCACACGTCCGCATCACGAAGGACCGCACGACCGAACCACCGCAGGACCGCACCATCGCAGGACCGAACACCGCACCACCGCAGTACACGCCGCACCGCAGTCCCCAAGACCCGGTTCGGGAGCCGCTGGTCCGAGCGGGGTGGAGTAGACGTAACGTCTCTCCACCCCGCTCGGCCGCATCTACGGACGCCTTCGCTGACGCCTCGGGCAACCCGAACCTGGCTCGTACCTGCCGCATATCCACCGTTTCCCAGCGGTAGAAACCACCTTGGTGGCAGTCTGCTCAACAGCAGATACGCAAAGTGGCAAGCGCGTGGCAAGCAGTGAGCAGCACGCAGCAGTCAGCAGTGGCAAGTAGAGGCATGCAGCCGGAGGTGCACGTTCCCGTGGCGTCAAGTGTCAATCCCACCGTCAGGAGACGCCGGTTGGGCCAGGAGTTGCGTCGACTCCGCGAGCTCAAGGGCATGACGGCCGAAGAAGTCGCCGAGCGGTTGCTGGTGTCGCAGTCGAAGATCAGCCGGCTGGAGAACGGCCGGCGCAGCATCAGCCAGCGCGACGTCCGCGACCTGTGCGGGGTCTACGAGGTCGAGGACGTCCGCATCGTCGACTCGCTCATGCAAATGGCCAAGGACTCACGCCAGCAAGGCTGGTGGCACTCCTTCGGCGACATCCCGTACAGCGTCTACATCGGACTGGAGACGGACGCGGCGAGCCTGCGCGTCTACGATCCCCAGGTCGTCCCGGGCCTGTTGCAGACCCGGCAGTACGCCGAGGCGCTGATCACCGGGGCGTTGCCCGAGACGGCCCTGGCCGATGTCGAGAAGCGCGTCCAGGTACGGCTGCGCCGGCAGGAACGGATCTCCGCGCCGGAGAACCCGCTGCGGCTGTGGACCGTGATGGACGAGTCCGCGGTGCGTCGCGTGGTCGGCAACCGCTCTTTGATGCGGGACCAGTTGGAGCATCTCGTCGAGCAGTCCCAGCTGCCGCACGTGACCGTGCAGGTGATCCCGTTCGACATGGGCGCCCATCCCGGGCTCAACGGGCAGTACGCGATCCTGGAGTTCCCCGACGCGGCGGACTCCAGCGTCGTCTACATCGAGGGCGTCACCAGCGACCTGTACCTGGAGAAGGCGAACGACGTCCAGAAGTACAGCGTGATGTACGAGCACTTGAGGGCGCAGGCCCTGAACGTGGAGCAGTCCCGCCAGTTCATCGCGGACATCGCGAAGGACTACGCGCGCTGAGAATCACGCGTGTCGAGGGTCCCTCCGGCGGAAGGTGCCGCACAGTACACCTTCCGCCGGGCGGGATGGAAGACACCAGGGGTATATGCCACCCGGTCGAGTGAATGGCCACTCCGCCCGCCGATGTTGGCGAGTAGCGTCGATCACGCCATCGAGCAACAGGCTTTGGCGCAAACCGTGTTGTACGTCCGATGCGTTCGTGGTCGGACGTGACGCGCGGTGACAGCAACTCATCAACTGGCATAACCGGAGCAAAAATGGCAATTCGTCAGGGCGCCGCGGACAAGTGGACCAAGTCCTCGTACTCCACCGGGAACGGCGCATGCGTCGAGGTCAAGTCGCCGGTTCTCGCGGCCATGGCCGTACGGGACTCCAAGGTCGACGGGGGTCCGGCGCTGGCCTTCCCCGCCGACTCGTGGAACGCCTTCGTGGCAGATGTCGCGCGGGGGGCGCACGACCTTCACTGATGCGGCTGATTCACCTTTCACAACTCCATAAGCAGCACAGTGCAGTTCATGCACGACACGTAGTGCAAGCAGCACGAGCATTTCAAGAAGAGCCCTCTCGACTGGCCCGCCGTCCTGGCCGAGGGGGCTCGGCTCGTTCCCGGCGCCGTAGACCGGGCGGCGACTCACTTCACCGGGGACTCCACCGGAAACGCCACATCGCACACCGGGTCCTCGGCCCCCGCCGCCCCCCACTCCGCGAAGTACACCTCGCGACACGGCCCCGCATACCGCAGCCCCTCCCCGGCCACCCACTGCTCAACCGCCTCGAACGCGGCCATGATCTGCGGATGGGCCACCTGCGCCTTGGTGATCCGGGTGTAGGCCAGCGTCCGCGCGGGTTCCACGCGGACCGCCGTCTGCCGGGCCCGCCCCTGCCGCGCCGCCCACGCCCGCGCCGCCGCCTCGTCCGCGACCGGTACGCAGGCCTCGGCCGGGCCGTCGCTCTCCGTCGACACCTCGGCGTGGTAGACGACGAAAGGCGCCGCGCTCACGCCCCCGCACTCCTCCGCCGCCGCCTCAAGTCGCCCCAGCGAGGCGGGGATCCAGGTCGGCAACTCGTCCGCGAGGGTGTGCCTCGTCTCGGTGATCAGTACCTGTTCCGGTACCTCGACCGTCTCGACCACGAACGTTTCGTACATCTCGGAGCTCCTCCCCGAAAGGCGTGCACGGAGGTACTCGGCGAGCGTGCGCTGCCCGGCGATCCGGGTCTCGACGTCCGTCCAGTACGCGGCGAGGAGTTCCGCCGCGTCCGGCCCCTCGGCCTCGACCAGCTCGGCGATCCGGGCCAACGGCATGTCCAACTGCCGTAGCAGCGCGACGAGTCGGGCCCGTTCGGTCTGGTCGGCGCGGTAGTAGCGGTAACCGCTGACCTCGTCGACGTGCGCCGGGGCCAGCAGCCCGAGCCGGTCGTACAGCCGCAGCGCCTTGGCCGAAAGCCGTGCCCTGGCCGCGAACGCACCGATGGTCAGCAGATCGTCGTCCACCCTCGCATCCTCCGTCACCGGGCGGGTTCTGTCCGCCCGGCGAGAAGGACGCTCGGCCTTGCCCCAGGGGCAAGGTCAACACCTGCCCACGACAGTCCTGACCTGCCTACAACAGTGCTGGACTGCCTACGACAGTCCTAGGCGACGGCGCTCTCCACCGCGGCCACGACCTCCGCCGACTCCGGCTCGGTCTGCGGGGAGAAGCGGGCGACGACCGTGCCGTCGCGGCCGATCAGGAACTTCTCGAAGTTCCAGCGGATGTCACCGGTGTGGCCCTCGCCGTCCGCGAAGCCGACGAGGCGGTCGTACAGCTCGTGCCGGCCGTCCCCGTTGACCTCGACCTTCTCGGTCAGCGGGAAGGTCACGCCGTACGTCGCCGAGCAGAACTCGGCGATCTCCTCGGCGCTGCCGGGCTCCTGCCCGAGGAACTGGTTGCAGGGCACGCCCAGCACGGTGAAGCCCTGCGCCGCGTACCGCTCCTGGAGCCGCTCAAGGCCCGTGTACTGGGGGGTCAGCCCGCACTTGGAGGCCACGTTCACGACGAGGACGGCCTTGCCCGCGTACTGCGAGAGGTCCGCCGAGCCGCCCTTGAGCGACCCGATCTCGACACCGAGGGGACCCGTGTTCTCTGTAGTCGTCATAACCGGATGCTAACTCCGGTAAATGTCGTTCTCCCCACGGGGCCCATACGGGGCTACGGTCCCGCAGACCCCCGCGCTCACAGCCCCGCCGCCTTCACCACGACCTCACCCGCCGCCGTCCGCGAATACAGCACCGACCGCCCCGCCCGCCGCCGCTCCACCAGCCCCGCGTCCAGCAGCACCCGTAGATGCCGCCCCACCGAACCCAGCGCCTGCCCGGTCACGGCGGTCAGCTGGCTGGTGCTCATCGGCGAACCCAGCAGCGTCAGCACGACCGCCCGCGCCGGGCCCAGCAGCGCCCCCAGGCTCGCCGGCACCGCATGCGAACCATGGTCGGCGAGGGCACCCGCACACGGGTAGACGATCGCGTACCGGTCCGGCTCCTCCCACGACACCCACCCGCCCTGCGGTGTGACGGGCATGAGGAGCAGTTCCGCGCCGGAGATCTCCCGGGGCGGATTCTCGTGCAGATTGATCTGAAGCCGGTTCTCCCCGAGCCACCGCGTCCGCCCCGGCCGCAACGCGTCCAGCACGGCCGCCCAGCCGCCCTGGCTCACCTGCGCGGTCCGGGCGACCACATCGGCCTCCAGCACCCGTCGTCGCCGCGCCCAGGACGGCCGTACGGTCTCCTCCCAGACGTACTCCAGGACACGCGCCGCCCGCTCGGGCAGATCGTCGCGGTCCAGGGCGGCGGGGAGCGGCCCGGCGAGCGAGACGCCGAGATGCGCACGGGCGGTGGCCGGGGGAGTGGTACGCACTCGGGCGACGGTCTCGGCGAACGACTCCCGGTCGGTCTGCGTCGGGCAGAAGAAGTCGGCGATCCAGGACCGCCCGAGCGCGGCCCGCACCAGCGCCCCGGTGACCGGTTCGGCCGCCAACAGCCCTTGATATCCCGGCAGATGATTCCGCAGCCACACTTGCTCACCGGGGTGCGCGCCCACCCCCGCGTGCAGCAGTCTCAGCGCGGCGAAGGTCTCCGCGAACGACGACAACACGAACCGGCTCCGCGCGAGGGTGTCCGCGTTGAGCTGCCACAACCCCACCCGCGCACCCCCCGTGTTTCGCGTCCGCGCGAAAGAATAGAACCCCCACTCCCGCCCCCGCAGACTCCCCGCATGCGCAGCTACCGCGAGCTCTTCCGCACCCCCGAGTACACCCCGTTCTTCTTCTCCTTCGCGGCCCAGAACGCGGCCTTGACCATCAGCGGCCTGGCGCTCGCCACCCTCGTCTACAAGGCGACGGAGTCCCCCTTACTGTCCGCCGTGAGCATGTTCGGCCCGCAGCTGGCCCAGATGCTCGGCGCGACCTTCTTCCTCTCGGGCGCCGACCGCCTGCCCCCGAGGCTCACCCTGACCGGCATCAACACCGCCTTCGCCGCCTGTACGGCCCTGCTCGCACTCCCCGGTCTACCGATCGCTGCGGTCTTCGGCATCGTGTTCCTCCAGGGCCTGATCGCCTCGCTGGCCGGCGGGGTGAGCGGCGGCCTGCTGAACGAGATCCTGTCCAAGGACGGCTATCTGCTGGGCCGTTCGGTCTTCAACATGGCCTCGGGCCTGATGCAGGTAACAGGCTTCGCAACAGGCGGAGCCCTCCTGACACTTCTCTCCCCCCGCGTCTGCCTGCTCCTCGCGGCGGCGCTGTACGCGACGACGGCCCTGGTCCTCCGCCTGGGCCTGACCGCCCGCCCACCCCGAGCGGAGGGCCGCCCGTCGGTGACCGCGACCTGGCGCACGAACGCCCTCCTGTGGTCCTCCCGCCCCCGCCGCCTCACCTACCTCGGCATGTGGGTCCCCAACGGCCTGATCGTCGGCTGCGAATCCCTCTACGTCTCCTACGACTCCGGTTCCGCGGGCGTGCTGTTCGCGAGCGCGGCGCTGGGCATGTTCGTGGGCGACCTGACGCTGGGCCGCTTCACCCCACCCACCCTCCGAGCCCGCCTGGACATCCCCCTCCGCCTCCTCCTGGCCACCCCGTACCTCTTCTTCGCCCTCCACCCGCGCACGCCCTGGGCCGCCACCGCGGTCTGCCTGGCCTCCATCGGCTACGGCGCGAGCCTCGTCCTCCAGGAACGCCTCATGAAACTCACCCCACCCGAACTAGCAGGCCACGCCCTGGGCTTGCGCTCCGCAGGCATGCTCTCCATGCAGGGCATCGGCGCGGCCCTAGCGGGCACGATCGCCCAACTCACCTCCCCGGCAACGGCGATGACCCTGGTGGCCGTAGCGTCGGTAGCGGTGACCTTGACTCTGGCCCTGCTGGGCCGACAGGAGCGGGGAGAGATCCCGGAGGCTCAAATGGCTTAAGAGGAGAGACGGTTGACACCCCGCGAACCCCAACGCCCTAAGGGGCGCGGGGAACTGCGCGACCAGCCCCCACCCACCCGCCTCCCCGCACACAACCTGAGCCCCCCACCCCCTCCCCGGCCCTTCCCAACGCCCGCCCCACCATGAGGTTTCCGTGGAGACAACCCAGCCCGAGCCATCCCAACCCGAGCAACCCACACCCCGCCGACTCCGCCTGCCCCCAGGCCTGTTGATCATCGCCCTCGCCCTCTGGAACGCCGCCTCCCTCTGGACCGCCCCCAACCGCACCACCTGGCTCACCGACCTGACGATCCTCGCCACCTGCTTCGTCCTCACCGAAGGCCTCGGCGCCCCCGCCCGACAACCCCGCCTCCCACGCCGCACGATCGAGACGGGAACCGCCGCAGCCGCCCTCACCTCCGCGTCCCGACTGCCCGAACTGCCGCCGGGGAACGACGTGTTGGGACTCGCGGCCGGAGTCGTACTACTGACGGCCCTCGTCGTACTGGTCGCCGTAGCGCGGACGCACACCTGGCACGCCCCTCTCTCCCAGCCGCTGCGGTTTCCGCTGGAGGGGGAGTGGTACGTCGTGCAGGGCGGCGGCCGGCCCCTCAACCATCACGCCCGATTCCCCGAACAGCGGGGCGCGGTCGACCTGGTGGGCCTGGGCCGCTACGGCACCCGTACGCGCCACGACCACGAGCTGACCGCGTTCGCCGCCTACGGGCGGGCCGTGCGGGCGCCGTGCGACGGACGGGTGGTCTCCGTCGAGGATGCGATCGAGGACCAGGACACGCGGCCCGGCGGACGCGCCCGCCATCAACCCCCGTACGGGAACCACGTGTTCATCGACACCGGGCGGGAGATCGTCAAACTGGCCCATCTGCGCCCCGGTTCACTGACGGTGAGCCGGGGCGACACGGTGCGCGCAGGGCAACTCATAGGAGAGACAGGCAATTCCGGCAACACCAGCGAGCCCCACCTCCATCTGCACGCGGAGCGTGACGGGGTCGGCCTGGACCTGCGGTTCACCGACGTTCCGGGGCGGTTGTACCGGGGAAGGGTGATCCGTGCGTTTCCGTGACCACGGGCATCCTTGACGCCGTGCGTACTGTTTCGCGACGTTTGAGCCCTGCCGAACTGTTCGTGTCTCGTCGTACCTTGGAACAGGTAGGCAGGACGCGGACGACGCGTCGTGGGGGAAAGTGGGGGGACGGTCGCCCATGCGATCCAACAGCAAGGCGGACATCACGATCCACAGACCGGAGGAGCTCGGTACGACGCTCCGCCAGGCCTGGCACAAGGCGATGGACGAGTCGCCGGACTACGCGAACCCTTTTCTGGCACCGGAGTTCGCGGACGGCGTCGGCCGGCACCGCGGCGGTGCGCAGGTGGCGGTTCTGCACGAGGGCGGGGAGCCGGTCGGCTTCTTCCCGTACGAGCGCAACCCCGTCGGCGTCGGCCGGGCCATCGGCCTGGGCCTCTCCGACTGCCAGGCCCTGGTGCACAGACCCGGTGTCACCTGGGACGTCCAGCAACTCCTGCGGGCCTGCGGCCTGTCGGTCTTCGAGTTCGACCATCTCGTCGAGGAACAACAGCCGTTCGGCCGCTACGTCACCGGCACCTTCGCGTCCCCGGTGATCGACCTGAAGGACGGCGACGGCGAGATCCCCTACCCCGAGTGGCTGCGCGGCGCGTACCCGGGCATCGCCAAGACAACGCTGAAGAAGGAACGCCGCCTCGGCCGCGACCTCGGCGAGATGCGGTTCGTCTACGACGAGCGCGACCCCGAGGTGCTGCACACGCTGATGCGCTGGAAGTCGGCCCAGTACCGCAGGACCGGCCGCATGGACCGTTTCGCGCGCCCGTGGATCGTAGACCTGGTGGACCATCTCTTCCGCGTCCGCGAGGAACACTTCACCGGGATCCTGTCCGTTCTCTACGCCGGTGACCGTCCCGTGGCGGCCCACTTCGGGCCGACGTCCCGCACGTTGTTCGCGGCCTGGTTCACGGCGTACGACCCCGAACTCCGGTACTACTCACCGGGGTTGATCATGCATCTGAGGATGGCCGAGGAGGCCGGGCGGCACGGTGTGCGCCTGATGGACCTGGGGCGCGGCGACAAGGAGTGGAAGGACTGGCTCAAGACGCGCGAGCTGCGCGTCGGCGAGGGCTTCGCCACCCGCCCCCACCCGGTCGCCGCGGCCCACCGCCTGTGGCGCCGCCCGGTCCGCGGCCTGCGCAACACGGTCCTGGCCCACCAGTCCCTGCGCGACCCGGCGGACCGCCTGCTCAAGACGGTGGGCACGCTGCGCACGACGGGCAAGGTGCCGCCGAAGAAGTGACGGCGCCGTATGCCGGTACGGGGGCCCTCGACCTTTCGGTCCAGGGCCCCCTCCGCGCTCCCGGGGCCTGCCCCGTCACCCGTACGACAGGCGCTCGTGGTAGACAACGCCGATGATGGTCGGGGCTGTTGGGGCCCGGCCCGCGGGCGACCGCGCGACAACAGGAAGGGGCACCCCGTGCTTCTGAAGACCTTCCGCTGGTCGTTCGCGGTCACCGCGCTCGGCCTGGCCCTGGGAGTCTGGTACGGCGGCTGGACGGCGTTCGGCGTCATCGCGATCCTGGCCGTCCTGGAGATCTCGCTGTCCTTCGACAACGCGGTGGTCAACGCCGGGATCCTGAAGAAGATGTCGGACTTCTGGCAGAAGATCTTCCTCACGGTCGGCGTCCTGATCGCCGTCTTCGGCATGCGGCTCGCCTTCCCGGTCGTGATCGTCGCGGTCACCGCCAAGCTCAATCCGTACGACGCGGTCAACCTGGCCCTGACCGACAAGGACCGCTACGAGCAGCTGGTCACCGACGCCCACCCGGCGATCGCGGCCTTCGGTGGCATGTTCCTGCTGATGATCTTCCTGGACTTCATCTTCGAGGACCGGGACATCAAGTGGCTGGGCTGGCTGGAACGCCCGCTGGCCAAGCTGGGCAAGGTCGACATGCTGTCGGTCTGCATCGCCCTGATCGTCCTCCTCATCACCTCGATGACCTTCGCGACCCACGCCCACCAGCACGGCGGCGCCCACGCGGACAAGGCGCAGACGGTTCTGATCTCGGGCATCGCCGGCCTGATCACGTACATGATCGTCGGCGGCCTCTCGGGCTTCTTCGAGGACCGGTTGGAGGCGGAGGAGGAACGGGAGAAGGAGAGTGAGCGCTCGGCGGTCGTCCTCGCAGGCCAGGCCGCGTTCTTCATGTTCCTGTACCTCGAAGTCCTCGACGCCTCCTTCTCCTTCGACGGAGTGATCGGCGCGTTCGCCATCACCAACGACATCGTGCTGATGGCGCTGGGGCTGGGCATCGGCGCGATGTATGTCCGCTCGCTGACGGTGTACCTGGTCCGCCAGGGCACGCTCGACGACTACGTCTACCTGGAGCACGGCGCGCACTACGCGATCGGCGCGCTCGCGGTGATCCTGATGGTGACCATCCAGTACCAGATCAACGAGGTCATCACGGGTCTGGTGGGGGTCGTCCTGATCGGCTGGTCCTTCTGGTCGTCGGTCCGGCGGAACCGGGCGCTCGCGGAGACGGGGGAGGGCGCCGAGTCCGTGGACACGGCGGGGGTCTCCTAGCGCTGCGAGCGGCCGGCGGGAGTGGCTCGGCGGTACGCGGGGAGAGCGGGATGCGCGTGCCGCCTTTGACATGACCGTGGGGCCATCTTGAAACTCATGCATGAGTCATGCATGGTGGATTTCATGGACATGGAGATGGACATGGACTCCACGGACCGCCGTAAGAACTCCACGGACCGGCGTACGGAGAACCTGCTGGCCGCCCTGGTCACCGCGCTGGGCGACGCGCAGCGGGCGGCGAGCGAGAGCGCGTCCGGACAGAGCGGGGCCACTCCGGCCGCTCTCACCTACCTGTTGCAGGAGCCCGGTGCGGGCCTGGACCGGATCGCCGGCCCGCTCGGGCTGACCCAGTCCGCCGCGACCCGGCTGGTGGACCGGCTGGAGCGCGACGGCAAGGCGCGACGGGAGCCGGGTGCCAACGGCCGGAAGGTGTCCATCGTCCTCACCCCGGAGGGGACCCGGGAGGCCGAGGCGCTGCTGGAGCTGCGGAGCGGCCTCATGAGCGACGCGATGTCCGTGCTCCGGCCGCACGAACGGACCGTACTGACCGGTCTCCTGGAACGGATGCTGGCCCATCTGACGACCGACGCCGATCACGGACAGCGCATCTGCCGCATGTGTTCCCTGGACGACTGCCCCAAGCGGTCGTGCCCGGTCGACATTGCGGCCGTCGCCCGGACGAAAGGACCGTCATGAACAGGAGCTTCCGGCTGCGGCAGACCCGCAGCACCTTACAACTCGGCGCCGTGATCGGGCTGTTGCTCGTCACGGCGGTCTGGGGTGCCACGTTCCTGGTCGTCAAGGACGCGACCGTGGGCACGCCCGTCTTCTCCTTCCTGACCTGGCGGTTCGCGATCGCCGCGGTGGTGATGCTCGCCATCCGTCCCTCGGTCGTCCGCCGACTCGACCGCGGCACGGTGGGGCGCGGAGCGGGGGCCGGTTTCCTGCTGGGGATGGCGTACATCCTGCAGACCCTGGGCCTGCAGCACACCTCGGCGGCCGTCAGCGGATTCCTCACCGGCCTCTTCGTCGTCCTCACCCCGGTGCTGGCCCGGCTGCTGTTCCGCCAGCACCTCTCACCGCTCGCGTGGGCGGCGGCCCTGACCGCGACCGCCGGCCTGGCGCTCATCACGCTCAACGGCGTCTCGTTCGGCTCGGGGGAGGCGCTCACCCTGCTGTGCGCGGCCTGCTTCGCGCTGCATCTCCTGGCCCTGGGCCGCTGGTCCCCGGGCCGCGACGCCTACGCCCTCACCGTGGTCCAACTGGCCACCGCCTCGGTGATGTGCCTGATCGGCACCCTCCCGCGCGGCCCGCGCCTCCCGGAGAGCGGCAGCGCGTGGACGGCGGTGCTCATCACGGCGGTGCTGGCCTCGGCCTTCGCCTACATGGTGCAGACATGGGCCCAGAAGCAGGTGACGGCGACTCGGACCGCGGTGATCCTCACCATGGAACCGGTCTTCGCGGGCCTGTTCGCGGTACTCGCCGGCGGCGAACGCCTCACGGCCTCGACGCTTGTCGGCGGCGCCCTCGTGGTCGCGGCGATGTTCCTGGTGGAGGTCCCGGGAACGAAGTCCGGCACACAGGACCCCGAACAGCGAACGCGGGGAGCCGGAGACACGGGGACCGCCGTCGCCTCCTCACCGAACCGGAGCCGTATGACCGGCGCGACGCGCTCGTCATGATCTGCCGCAGGCGGCAAGTGACGCTGTGCATACGGCCATCGCGATGAGGTCGGCGATGTAACGCGTTGTGCCCTCGGCAGGATTCGAACCTGCGACACCGGCTTTAGGAGAGCCGTGCTCTATCCCCTGAGCTACGAAGGCGGCTGGTCAGTGACGGTGCCCCGGCCCCCGCACCGATGCTTGGGCGGACAACGCGGCATACCGACTACTGGCCAAGGACAGGGTAGCGGATGTGGGCGGACGCGGGTTGCGGGGATGGGGGTACGGGGGTGGGGCGTACGGGGGCGCTGATCGGTCGAGGGTGCACAGGGGCCGATCGGCCGCGGGGTGTCGAGCAGGACGGCCACGTGGTCGGCGGCGCGGGCCAGGCGGTCGTAGACGCGCTCGCAGCCCGCCGTCCGGTCCCGCCGCGGGTTCTTCATCGGTTTCAGCGGGGTGGCCAAGGTGTCGCACGGCCGAGGCCCAGGGCCGCCGCCGTCGTCGGTCTGTGGCGCAGCGCCGCGCTGAACCGGACCGGGTTCTCCACCAGGCGCAGGCTCGCCCAGGCCAGGCGCAGGGCGGCCGCGCACAGCCCGAGGTCCAGCTGGAGCCCGGCGGGGTGGCCGGGTCCGTACGGCGGTGATCCGCCGGGGCGTCGGGCCGGCGGTCGTGGGCGTGTGCGTCATGCCTGGAACTGTCCGTAGGGCAGGGGGAGTTCGAGTGACCCGCACCATACCTCTCCCGGAAGTCGGGGGCGTGGTCATGATGTGACGCGGGTCACCGCAGCGCGGTCCCGGCGGCGGACAGGGAAGGGTGTGGAGAACTCACTGCGTGCCCGTGTGCGAGCCGGGGAACCGGACGCGTTCAGGCACCTCTTCGACGAGCACGCTGCCGTGGTCCACCGGCATGCCGTCCGGATGACCGGCAACTGGGGCACGGCCGACGACATCGTGTCGCTGACCTTCCTGGAGGCGTGGCGGCTGCGCGAGCGCGTGCTTCCCGGTGACGACAGCCTGCGCCCGTGGCTGCTGGGGATCGCGACCAACGTCACGCGCAACACCGCCCGGGCGGCGCGCAGACACCAGGCCGCGCTCAGCAGGATTCCGCCGCCCGACCCCGTGCCGGACTTCGCCGACGAGGTGACCCGGCGCCTGGCCGACAGCGAGGAACTGGCCGCCGCGCAACGGGCGTTGAGCACGATGCGGCGCGGCGAGCGCGAGGTGTTCACGCTCTGCGTGTGGGAGGGCCTGGACGCCGCCACGGCCGCCGAGGCCCTGGGCGTGGCCGTCGGCACCGTACGGGCCCGGCTCTCGCGCGCGAGAAAGCGCCTGCGCAAGCTCACCGAACTCGAACTCCGGCGCGAGAACGGCACGTTGAGGAACAGCGAAGTGCAACGCCCGGCCGCGGTCGGACAGTCACCGGGTAGCCGCCACCAGGCGGCTCGGTCCACGCAGGAGACGAAGCGATGAACACCGACCCGCTACGACGCGATCAGCCGCTCGATCACCACGAGTTGGCCGAGTTGCTGCCCGCGCCGGGCCGTCCGGTGCTCGCTCAGGACCGCCACCGCGTACTGAGGGAACACCTGATGCAGCACATCACCCGCGAGCACGAGACCAGCCACGAGCGGTCCGTCACGACGACTACGACGACCACCTCACGTCCGTCCGCCGTCCGCCGGCGCCTCGTTCTCGTCGCCGCGCCGCTGGCCCTGGCCGCCGTCGTGGGCCTGGGCGTGGTCGCGGTCGGCAGCGCGCAGGGCGGCAGGCACGGTACGACCGCCTCGAGCGTCACCGTTGGCGACCAGCGGAAGGCCACGCGACTGCTGGACCGGATCGCCCTGGCGGCGGCCGACCGCCCGGTGGTCTCGGCCCGCGACGACCAGTACATCTACACCAAGTCCCAAGGTTCGGCAGCCGAGTTGGGCGTCGACTTCAGCAGTGCCGATGAACTCGCCCGGCACAAGGGGACGTTCACGCCGAAGTCCTACAACGGGGCCGTCCGGCAGGAGCAGTGGAACTCCGTGGACGGCAAGCGGGACGGTCTGCGCAAGGGCGTGGCGGTCGCCGACCCCTCCCAGAAGATGACCATGGACATGAAGGGAACCGGATACCTGACCTTCCGCCAGCTCCAGGCCCTGCCCACCGATCCCGACGCACTGCTGAAGAAGTTCTCCGGGGACGCCGGGAACGTAACGGCGGCCCGCCGCACGGAAGTTGTGGTCGAGAACCTCGGCGCGATCATCGACGAGGCCACCCTGCTCCCCGACCTCAGCGCCGCGATCTACCGTGCCACCGCCAAGCTCCCGGGGGTGACCGTCGTCGACCACGTCAAGGATGCGGCGGGTCGGGAGGGCGTGGGCCTCACGTTCAAGGGTGCCCCGAAGGGCTACGCCTGGGTCTTCGACGCGTCGAGCCTCGTCTACCTCGGCACAACCGACGCCGCCCTCCTGGGAGTTGGCGTCACGGACAAGACGGGCGAGGTGCCGGTCGGCTCGTCCTGAGTGAGCTGCCCGGGCCCCGGGTCAGGCCGCCGACACCCTGGTGAAGCGGCCCGCCACCCGTAGGTCCGCCTCGATCGCGCCCGCCGTCGCCGTCAGCTCGGGCAGCACGTCCCGGACGTACTCCGCGACCGTGCGGCCGGTCACATGGGTCGCCGTGTTCAGCGCGGCCACCACCCGGCCCGTACGGTCGCGGACCGGTACGGCGATCGAGCGCAGCCCCGCCTCCAACTCCTCGTCGACCAGGGCGTATCCCTGCGTACGGACCGTCTCCAGCGCCGCGGCCAGCGCCGCCGGGTCGGTCAGCGTGCGCGGGGTCAGGGGGCGCAACTCGTGCTCCCTCGGCGGCGCGTCGGCCAGCAGCACCCGGCCCAGTGCCGTCGCGTACGCCGGGAACCGTGTGCCCACCGCGATGTTCACGCTCATCACCCGGCTCGTCGCGACCCGGGCCGTGTACTGGATCTCGTCGCCGACGAGGATCGCGAGGGACGCCGACTCGTGGATGCGGGCGGCGAGGGCGGTGAGGTGGGGGAGCGCCAGCTCGGGCAGGGTCGTACGGGAGAGGGGCGGGAAGCCGAGGGACAGCACCCGGGGTGTGAGGGCGAAACGGTGGTCGCCCGACGGGGTCACCAGCCCCAGGTGTTCGTAGGTGATCAACGCCCTCCGGGCTGTCGCCCGCGCCAACCCCGTCGCCTGGGCGACCTCCGTGAGGGTCAGTTCGGCGCGGCCCTCCCCGAACGCCGTCAGGACCGTCAGCCCCCGGGCCAGGGACTCGACGAACTCCCGGCCCAGTTCCTGCTTGGACGCGCCCGTCCAGGTCGCGAGGCCCGTGGGGGAGGCGGCCGGCGGTTCGGCGTCCGGGGCCTCGCGCAGGTCGTTCTCCATCGCCCGCACCGCCGAACGCAGCCTGGGCAGAAGGGAGTTACGCAGGTCGTCCGCCGTGTGCCGGCTCGTATGGCTCACGACGCTGGCCACGCACGCGATCCCGCCGGTCCGGGGATCGCGCACCGGCACGGACACCGCCACCAACCCCGGTTCGATCAGCTGGTCGTCCAACGCCCAGCCGTCCTGGCCCACTTGTGCGGTCCAGCGCTCGAAGTCCGGCCCGGGAGACGGCCGTTGGGGAACGGCCGGAAACCCCATGTCCTCCGGATCGGCGGCCCGCCGCTCCCGCCAGCGCCGCCACTCCAGGTCGGTCCACTCCGTCGCGAACAGCGGTCCCGGCGCGGTGCGTTCGGCCGGGAGCAGGTCGCCGATGCGGAAGCTGAGGGACATCGCGCGGCGGCGGGTGGCCTGGTGGATGAACCGGATACCGTCCCGGTCGCCCACCGCCAACGACACCGACTCGTCCAACTCGTCGGCCAGGGCGTCCGCACGGGCGTCGAGGAGAGCGGGCAGACGCAGCGCGGCCAGATAGGCGTTGCCCAGCTCCATGACCCGAGGTGTGAGAACCGCGTCCCGCCCGTCGAGACGGACGTACCCCATACGAGCGAGCGTCGCGGTGATCCGGTCGACGGTGGACCGCGCGAGCCCGGTGGCCCGCTCCAGCCCGCTGAGGCTCAACACCCCACCCGCCTCGGTCAGTTGCCGCAGGACGGCGACCCCCCGGATCAACGGCGCGACCGCCTCGGCGGGCACGGCGGCGCTGCGGTCGTCCATCGTGATCTCTGCGGGCATCGATTCTCCGGTACGGCGGTCTCGGCAGCCCTACGGTAAGCCCGCGCCCCGCACGGCTACCGCCTCCGTGTCACCGTCACCCGATAGTCCCCCGCCGCATCCGCCCCCGTCACCGCGACCCGGATCCCCCGCGTCGGGTCGTCGAAGGTCTCGCCCGCCGTGAACGGGGCGTCCGACAGCTCGGCGTGGACATTGGGGCTGCGGGTGCAGCCCCCGCTGTTCCGGTGGGCGTCGTAGACCTTTACCGGGCCCATTCCCGTGTCGACGTCCGCCTCGACCTTGTAGATGAGGACGCCCGGGCGGCACACCGCCTCGTCGTTGCCCTCGCGGGTGCGCAGTTCCAGGGCGTAGCCCGTGCGGCGGGTGAGGGGTACGAAGATCAGGCGGGTGCCGTCGGTACCGGGGCGTTCCAGGGGGGTCAGGGTGTACTCCGAAGTGCCCCTGGTCATCGCGCAGTTGACCTGGGCCGGGTCCAGCCAGCCGAGTTTCCACTTGTGCCAGCCGAGGAAGTCGTTGTTGGCGCCCCAGTCCTCGCTCATGATGTCCCAGTGGCCGACCGCGCCTCCGCCCTCCTGGGTGTAGAGGTCGGGCAGGCCGAAGACATGGCCGTTCTCGTGGGGGAGGACGCGGTAGCCGGTCTGGGAGTAGGAGCCGGAGCCGTCGTCCTGGCGGGAGTACACGAACGAGGCGTTGGAGACCGGGACGCCGTCGGCCACCGGGGCCTCCGTGTTGCCCGCGAACGTCACCGACAGGACCGTGTCCAGGGCGGAGGGGCCCGCGTTCGGGGTGACCAGGACGTTCAGGAGGTCGTACTGCCGGAAGTCCACCGTCGGATCGGCCGCGGCCACGATGTCCTGGACGAGCTGCCGGTACCCGGGGTCGAAGGGCGCGCCGCGCTCTATGCCGTAGGACTTGAAGGGCTTGGGCATGCGGAGCCAGTGGTCGACCGGGGTCTCGGGGCGGTAGTCGAGGCGGCCGTAGGAGCTGGTGGCGAACCACTCCTGGGTCTTGGGGAAGAACTCGCGGTACCGGTCCATCGCGCTGCCCTGGCCGGGGGCGTCGGAGAAGTCGACCATCAGGGTCAGGGCGTGGACCGTGCCGGTGGAGCGGGAGTAGCCGCCGGGGGTGGGGATGCCCTCGGACATCTGGATGTCGACGGGGCCGTTGATCATGCAGGGGCCGAGTGCGGAGGTACGGGCGAGCGCGACCGGGCCCGCCGCCGTCATGGCGCCCGGGGTGAGGTGTCCGGTACCGGCCGAGGTGCTGACCGCGAGGGTCAGGACGGTCACGGACGCGAGGGCGGCCACGCGGCGCGGGCGTATCCGACGGCTGGGCTGCATGCAGGGACCCTTCGCGCCAACGGCAGCCACCGGTCTCGGGCTGCACCCTTTCGATCACCCTGTGTCGTGAGGTGCGAGGGCGCGCGCTGGAGGAGACCGACCGTGTGTTTCTCGCTGGTAGGGGGCCGAATGGGCAGCCCCGCGAGGGCGCCGGACGGAGATCCAAACCGGGATCCCGGCGATTGTGACTCAGGTCACATCAGAACAATCGCGGAGGTGGAAATAACCGGGGAGCGTCTCCCCGTTTAGCCATGTGTCCGAGCGAAACGGGGATTCGGTCCCCGGATCGCCTCAGCAGTCCAAGACCTTCAGGAGCACGCCGTGACGACCGCGACCCCCGTACAGCGAAAGGTGACCCGGCCGCGCGCCGACGCTTTGCGCAACCGGGAGCGGATCGTCACCGCCGCCCGCGAGATGTTCGTCGAGTTCGGCCCGGATGTGCCGCTCGACGAGATCGCCCGCCGGGCCGGCGTCGGCAACGCCACGCTCTACCGCAACTTCCCGGACCGTGACGCCCTCGTCCGCGAGGTCGTCGTCTCGGTCATGGACCGTACGGCGGAGGCCGCGGAGCAGGCGCTCGACGAGAGCGGCGACGCCTTCGCCGCGCTGGAGCGCTTCGTGCACGTCTCCGCCGACGAGCGGATCAGCGCGCTGTGCCCGATGATCTCCAGCACCTTCGACCAGTTCCACCCGGACCTGGAGGCCGCGCGCAAGCGGGTCGAGGAGCTCATCGACGAGGTCATGGAACGGGCCAGGAGGGCCGGGCAGCTCCGGTCCGACGTGGGAGTCGGCGATCTGATGGTCGCCGTGGCCCAGCTCAGCCGGCCGCCGGCCGGCACGGGTTGCCTGAGCGCCGACCGCTTCGTACACCGACACCTGCAGCTGTTCCTGGACGGACTCCGGGCCCCGGCCCGCTCGGTCCTGCCCGGCACGGCCGCGACCATGGAGGATCTCCGGCAGCCCTGATCGATTAGTCCTCACCGATTAGTTCAGCGCTTCACCTCAGTCCCAACTCCGATACCAAGCTCCCGGCAGGCGCCGACGAACCGGCGACAAGCCGTCCCCGAAGACACCATTTTTCCGTCACGAAGTCCCGAAGTGGGTACCGCCATGTCTGAAACAGCTCGAAGCGCCCCAGGCGCTCTCGACAAGGCCTCCGAGGCCGCCGAGCACGAAGCCCATTCCAACCGCTGGAAGGCGCTCGCGTTCATCGCGCTCGCCCAGCTGATGGTCGTGCTGGACGCGACCATCGTGAACATCGCCCTCCCGTCGGCCCAGACCGACCTGGGCATCTCCGACGGCAACCGGCAGTGGGTCGTTACGGCCTACGCCCTCGCTTTCGGTGGACTCCTCCTCTTCGGCGGCCGTATAGCCGACCTCTGGGGCCGCAAGCGCGCCTTCGTCGTCGGTCTGACCGGCTTCGCCGCCGCGTCCGCGCTCGGCGGTGTCGCCACCACCGGCGCGATGATGTTCGGCGCCCGTGCCCTCCAGGGCGCGTTCGGTGCCCTGCTCGCGCCCGCCGCGCTCTCCCTGCTCGCCGTGATGTTCACGGACGCCAAGGAGCGTGCCAAGGCGTTCGGCATCTACGGCGCGATCGCCGGTGGCGGCGGCGCCGTCGGCTTCATCCTCGGCGGTGTGCTGACCGAGTACCTCGACTGGCGCTGGACGTTCTTCGTGAACATCCCGTTCGCGATCGTCGCCGCGCTCGGCGCGTACTTCGTCATCCGCGAGCCGGCCGGCGGCCGCAACCGCAACCCGCTCGACATCCCCGGCGTGCTCCTGTCGACCCTCGGCCTGGTCTCGCTCGTCTACGGCTTCACCCGCGCCGAGTCCAACGGCTGGGGCGACTCCTCCACCATCGCGCTCTTCATCGCTTCCGCGGTCCTGCTGGTCTCGTTCGTGATCGTCGAGTCCAGGGTCAAGGCCCCGCTGCTGCCCCTGCGCGTGATCACCGACCGCAACCGCGGCGGTATCTACCTCTCGCTCGGCATCGCCATCATCGCGATGTTCGGCACGTTCCTGTTCCTCACCTACTACCTCCAGGTCGTGAAGGGCTTCTCGCCGATCAAGACCGGCTTCGCCTTCATGCCGATGATCGTCGGCATGATGGTCGGCTCGACCCAGATCGGCACCCGCCTGATGACCCGCCTGCCGGCCCGTCTGCTGATGGGCCCCGGCTTCCTGGTCGCCGCGGTCGGCATGCTCCTGATGACGCAGCTGGAGATCGGCTCGTCGTACGCCTCGATCATCCTGCCCGC
Source organism: Streptomyces sp. NPDC050528 (assembly GCF_044457795.1). Classification (NCBI taxonomy): domain Bacteria; kingdom Bacillati; phylum Actinomycetota; class Actinomycetes; order Kitasatosporales; family Streptomycetaceae; genus Streptomyces; species Streptomyces sp. NPDC050528. The sequence goes on along the minus strand of NZ_JBITHH010000005.1, from coordinate 282,169 downwards.
GATGCTGCTGCTCGGTCTCGGCATGGGTACGGCGTTCATGCCGGCCATGTCCCTGGCCACCCTGGGCGTCGAGCCCCGGGACGCGGGTGTCGCCTCCGCGATGGTCAACACCTCGCAGCAGGTGGGCGGCGCGATCGGTACGGCCCTGCTGAACACGATCGCCGCGTCCGCGACGACCGCGTACATCAAGGACCACATCGCCGGTGCGGGCAGCTCCAAGACCCAGCAGCAGCTCGTCGCGCTGCAGGGCCAGGTGCACGGCTACACCAACGCCATCTGGTTCGCCGTCGGCATGCTGGTGACGGCCGCGGTGATCGTCGGGGTCCTCGTCAACGCCGGCAAGCAGGGTTCCGACCCGGTCGCCTCCGGTGACGACGTCGAGGACGACTTCAAGATCCCGGTCGTCGCCCACTGACGGCGCCCGGCCCGGTCGTACCCCCTTCGCACCATCCGTGCCTACGGGGAAGGGGACGCCCCGTAGGCACGACTCCCAGGAACTGCCCTGGTTCTCGCCTGAGTTGAGCGGCTCAGCGGAGCCAGGGCAGATCCGCGCCCGCTTCGTTCGGCTGAAGTCCCTCGGCGACGATCTCCATGATCTCGCCGAGGGACTTCTGCTGTTCCGGGGTGAGCCGCTCGAACAGCGCCTGCCGTACGGCGGTCACATGGCCCGGCGCGGTCCGGCTGAGCACGCCGTAGCCCTCGTCGGTCAGCACCGCGAACTGGCCGCGCTTGTCGGAGGGACAGTCCTCGCGGCGCACCCACCCGTTCTTCTCCAGGCGCGCGATCGCGTGCGAGAGGCGGGAGCGGGTGATCTTCGCGTTCATGGCCAGCTCGGTCATCCGCAGCCGGCGGTCCGGGTGCTCGGCGAGCTGCACGAGCAGGCCGTAGTAGATGTGCGGCATGCCCGCGTCACGCTGCAGCTGGCGGTCCAGATGGTCCTCCAGGAGGGTGCTGGCGTGCATGTAGAAGCGCCAGACGTGCTGCTCCTCGGTGGTGAGCCAGCGGGGTTCGTCAGCGGGGGCCACTTCTTCAGCGAGTGCGGGTGCGGATGCCGTGTTCATGCGCTCCACTGTACGAGAGCGCTCCTTGAAGGTTAAACAAATGGGGCGTAAGCTCTCGCACAGGAAGTTTGAGAGTTCAAGCATCGAGTTCGATCAAGGTTCGACCCTGGGGAGTGACCGTCATGTCCACCGCCGCACCGGAGCGCATGCCCGCCCTGTATCTCAGCCACGGCGCCCCGCCCCTCGCGGACGACCCGATCTGGCCCGGCGAACTCGCCGCCTGGTCCGCCGACCTCCCCCGCCCCAAGGCGATCCTCATGGTCTCCGCCCACTGGGAGGAGGCCCCCCTCGCCCTCGGCGCGGTCGACCCCGTCCCCCTGGTCTACGACTTCTGGGGCTTCCCCGAGCACTACTACCAGGTCCGCTACGACGCTCCGGGCGCCCCCGAACTCGCCGAGTCCGTACGGAAGTTGCTGCGCGCCCCGGGCATCCCCGTCCAGGACGTCCCCGACCGCGGCCTCGACCACGGGGCGTACGTCCCGCTCGTCGAGATGTTCCCGGCCGCCGACATCCCGGTCCTCCAGGTGTCGATGCCGACCCTCGACCCGGCCAAGCTGATGGACATCGGCCGCAAGCTCGCCCCGCTGCGCGACGAGGGCGTCCTGATCGTCGGCTCCGGCTTCTTCACCCACAACCTCGCCGCGCTGCGCCACACCGGCGGGGGAGTGCCCACCTGGTCCTCCGAGTTCGACGACTGGGGCAGGCGGGCACTGGAGTCCCGCGACTGGGACGGCCTGCTGGACTTCCTCCACAAGGCACCGGCCGGACGCTACGCCCATCCCCGCACCGAGCACTTCGCCCCGCTGTTCGTCGCCATGGGCGCGGCGGAGGCGGCCGGCGAGCTGGACGCGCGGGAGTCGGTGAACCCGTCCGTGATCGACGGGTTCTGGATGGGGATGGCGAAGCGGTCGGTGCAGTTCGGCTGAGCCCGCGACAAGAGGCCCTTCCCTTCGGGAAGGGCTACAACTCCTTCTCATACCAGGCGACATCCCAGTAGCGGCCGAACTTGCGGCCCACCTCCCCGTAGGTGCCGACGTGCCGGAACCCGAAGCGTTCATGCAGCCGCGTGGACGCTTCGTTGGGCTGTGCGATGCCCGCGTACGCCCGGTGCACGTCCTCGTCCGCCAGGGCGGCGAACAGGGCCTTGTAGAGCAGCGTTCCGATACCGCGCCCGCCGGCGTCGGGGGCGAGGTAGATCGTGACCTCGACGGAGGTCGAGTAGGCCGGCTTCGCCCGGTAAGGGCTGGATGTGGCGTAGCCGAGGATTCGCTGTGAGTTTCCTTGGAAGGTCCCGTCCACGGCAACCTTCAGCCGGTATGGACCGTCTTCAGGGTGGGAGAGCAGCCAAGGACGGCGCTCCTCCGGTGTGAAGGGAGCGGTGTCGAAGGTGATCGTGGTCTCGCGTACGTAGTGGTTGTAGATGTCGGTGAGGGCATCGAGGTCGCTCTCGACTCCTGGCCTGACCTGCACCTCTGTACGTTCCGACGGCATCGGACCTCCCTTGTGGCCGGACAGGGTACTGCAAGATCAGAAAAATAGGGGAGTGGGTCGGGAATTCTGTCCGGATTCCAGTCGTTGTTTCCATCAGATGCAGGGCACACGAGAAGAGTCACGAAGAGAGTGCCCGAGCATCCGACGAACACCTGCTGACCCACCATCGCAAGGGAGCACGCATGGCAACCCGTGCCGTCGCCCGTCGTAAGTCCGCCTCCGGCGAGACCTCCGGCGTGGCACGCAGTGTTCGCGCCCATGGCGGCGAGATCGCCGACCGCGACCTGGTCGGCATGTATCTCGACGAAATCGCGCGCACACCGCTGCTCGACGCCGCCAAGGAAGTCGAGCTTTCGCAGACCATCGAAGCGGGCGTGTTCGCGCGCCAGGTCCTCGACGGCGAGGAGAAGTCCCAGGCGGACGCCACCCACGCCGAGCTGGAGGCCCTGGTCGCCGAAGGGGAGCGTGCCAAGGACGTCTTCATCCGGTCGAACCTCCGTCTGGTCGTGGCCGTGGCCCGCCGTTACCCCCGTAGCGGTCTGCCCCTCCTCGACCTGATCCAGGAGGGGAACGCGGGCCTGGTGCGCGCGGTCGAGAAGTTCGACTACCGCAAGGGCTTCAAGTTCTCGACGTACGCGACCTGGTGGATCCGCCAGGCCATCACCCGCTCCATCGCCGACCAGTCCCGGACCATCCGCCTCCCCGTCCACCTCGTGGAGGAGCTGGGCCGGATCCGCCGAGTGCAGCGCGAGTTCAACCGCAAGAACGGGCGGGAGCCCGAACACGCGGAGATCGCGGCCGAGTTGGACACGACTCCGGAGCGCGTGACCAACGTCCTGGACTGGGCCCGTGACCCGGTCTCGCTGAACATGTCGGTGGACGACGACGGAGACACGCAGTTCGGTGACCTCCTGGAGGACACCTCGGCGGTCTCGCCCGAGCAGTCCGTCATGACCCTGCTGCGCAGCGAGGAACTGGACGACCTGATCGGCCGCCTCGACCAGCGCACGGCCTCCATCATCAAGATGCGGTACGGCATGGAGGACGGCAGGGAGCGCACGCTCACCGAGGTCGGCAAGGAGCACGGGCTGACCCGCGAGCGGATCCGCCAGATCGAGAAGCACGCGCTTCTCGAACTGAAGAAGCTGGCGAGCCAGACCGGGTTCGACGCGGCGGCGTAAGCGGTCGTGAGCGCGGCGGGAGCGGTCGTGCGCGTGGCGGGAGTTGTGCCGGGGGCGTGAGCCCTCGGCCTCCGGCCCGGTGGATCCGGACCCCGGGGCGTACTGCCAACCGGGTGCGCGACGGACCGCGTACGCCGGGTGGCGGAAGGCCGCGCGAACATGGCTGTGTAACGCCGCTTCAACGTGTTGGGCCCTGGGAACAAGACTTCAGGGCCCAGGAGTTCGGGTCCGGGGCCACGCCCCGAGCCCCCCTGAGCCAAGTCCCGACGCAATCCCCCCCGGCGCCGGGACTCTCCCGAACCGGGCTTCGGCGCCTATCCCCCCAGGCGCCGGGGCCCGGTTCTTTTTTGCCGAGGGGTGCCGAGGGATGCCGCGGGGTGCGGACGGCACCTGCACGCTGGGACGGCGGGGCACCCCGTACCTGAACCCCGGGGTGGCCCGCCGAATGGCAGATTGTGCCACAGCGGCATAGCCTGCCGATGTGAGCAGCCCCACCCCAGCACCGGATTCCAACCCCGCACCGGATTCCAATCCCGTACCGAAAACCAACCCCGCGCCGGACTCCCGCCCCGCGTCCCCCGCCTCCCCCTCCGCCCCGCTCTCGCTGACCGAGCGGCGCAAGGCCGAGACCCGGATGGTGATCGCCAGGGCGGCGGCTGGACTCTTCGTGAAACACGGGCTGCGGGCGACCCGCGCCGAGGACATCGCCCAGAGCGCCGGCATCGCGCCCCGCACCTTCTACCGCTACTTCGCCACCAAGGAAGAGGCCGTCGCCCCGCTCTACGCGGCCGGCGCCCAGCGCTGGGCGGAGGCGGTCCGCGCGGCCCCGGCGGCACTGTCGGTGCCGGAGGCTCTGGAACACGGGCTACGCCACACGCTGACCCCGGGGGTGGGCGTCTCCATCAACTCCTGGACCTGGGTGCGCACGTTGATCGGCATGGCCGAATCCAGCCCCGCCCTGCGCCGGGTGTGGGCGGAGGTCTGCCAGGCCGCGGAACGCACCCTCGGCGAGATCCTGTTGGAACGCCTCACCAAGGGCGGCGACGGCACCGACCCCGCCCCGGCTCCCTCCCCGCCCTCCCCCGAGCTCCGCTTCGCCGCCGCCGTGGCAAGTGCCGCCGTACGCACGGCCGTTGAGGGCTGGGCGGCCGAAGAGGCGCAAGGGAGTCCGGCGGCGGGACCGACGGAACTGGCGCTGCGGAACCTGCGGGCGCTACGGGACTTCCCCTGGGGGGAGTTGGAGCCGAGTACGTGAGGCGACCGGTGAACGCCCTTCACGCACGCGGCTCCAGAGGCGCACCCCGTGACTCGCCCCCGCCGCCCGCCCGGCTCAACCGTTCCCCCAACTCCCGCACACACCGCACCAGTTCATCCGGCCCCTCCACCGCGAACTCGCATCCGAGCATGGCCAGCCGTACGGCCAGCCAGTCCACCGCGTCGCCGGTCGTGGCGCGCAGCCGGCAGCTGTGCTCGTCGAGCGGTTCCGGGGTGCCGAGCCAGGTCGGGATCCGGGCCGCGACGACCTCGGCTGGGGCGGCGAAGGTGACGGCGTACTCGTACGTCTCCTGGCGCCGGTGCATGGACTGCCGCAGATACTCCGCCGCGCTTCCCGTGGGCAGCTCGCGCGGGGTGAACCGGGCCCCGGTCGCGAAGGGTTGGCTCACCCGGTCGACCCGGAACGTCCGCCAGTCCTCGCGGTCGAGGTCGTAGGCGACGAGGTACCAGCGGCGGCCGGTCGAGACGAGACGGTACGGCTCCGTCAGGCGGCGGGACTCGGTGCCGTCCTTGGCGCGGTAGGCGAAGCGCAGGCGCTCCCGGCCGGCGACCGTCGAGGCCATCACGGTCAGCGTCTCGGGGGCGATGCTCGCGCCGTCGCCGCTGGTCAGCGGGGTGGTGGCGGCCTGGAGGGTGGCGACCCGGTGCCGTAGCCGCGAGGGCAGTACCTGTTCCAGCTTCGCCAGGGCCCGTACGGACGCCTCGTCCACGCCCTCCAGCGCGTGTCCGGCGCCCGCGCGCAGGCCGACCGCGATCGCCACCGCCTCCTCGTCGTCCAGCACCAGCGGGGGCATCGCCTTGCCCGCGACGAGCCGGTAGCCGCCGTCGGAGCCCAGCGTCGCCTGCACGGGGTAGCCCAGTTCGCGGAGTCGGTCGATGTCCCGGCGGACCGTGCGCCGGGAGACCCCGAGCCGGTCGGCCAGCTCGCCGCCGGGCCACTCGCGGGGCGTCTGGAGGAGGGAGAGGAGCTGGAGGAGCCGGGCCGGGGTGTCCGTCGTCATGAGTTCGAGGATGCCGTAGAACTAGGACACGATCTGACCTAATAGGGTCATAGCTTCGAGCCATGACCTCCACCGAAACCCTTGTGGACAGCCCAGCCTCCGAGGCCCCCGCGGCCTCCGTGGCCGACGCGGGTGACCGGCGTCGCTGGTTCGCCCTCGCGATCGTGATGACCGCGGCCTTCATGGACCTCGTCGACGTCACGATCGTCAATGTCGCGATCCCGTCGATCCAGCGGGACGCGGGCGCCTCGTTCAGCCAGATTCAATGGATAACGGCCGGTTACGCGCTCGCCTTCGCCGCCGGGCTGATCACCGGCGGGCGGCTGGGTGACATCCACGGCCGCAAGCGGCTGTTCCTCGTCGGGATCGGCGGCTTCACGCTCGCCTCCGCGCTGTGCGGCTTCGCCGCGAACCCGGAGATGCTGGTCGCCTCGCGCATCCTCCAGGGTGGGATGGCGGCGATGATGGTGCCGCAGGTGCTGTCGATCGTGCACGCGACCTTCCCGGCGCACGAGCGGGGCAAGGTGTTCGGGCTGTTCGGTGCGATCGTCGGGCTCGGGGCTGTCTCCGGTCCGCTGCTCGGCGCGCTGCTCACCGAGTGGAATCTGTTCGGGCTGGAGTGGCGGCCGATCTTCCTGATCAACCTGCCGGTGGGAATCGCCGGCCTGATCCTCGGCAGTCGCTTCATCACCGAGTCCAAGGCTCCGCGCGCCCTGAAGCTGGACCTCGTCGGCGTCGGCCTGGTCACCCTCGGCCTGCTGATGCTGCTCTATCCGCTCACCCGGGGCGACGAACTGGGCTGGCCCGCCTGGGGGTTCGTGTCGATGTCCGGTTCGATCGGGGTCTTCTCCGCGCTGGTGGCGTACGAGCGGCGGAAGGCGGCGCGGGACGGTTCGCCGCTCGTCGAGCTGTCGTTGTTCGAGGTGAAGAGCTTCGCGGCGGGCATCGCCGTCCAGACCGTCTTCGGCATCGGGCTCGGCATCTTCTTCCTGGTCTGGACGCTGTACATGCAGATCGGGCTGGGCTGGAGCCCGCTGCGGGCGGGGCTGACCGGGGTGCCGTTCTCGATCGCGGTCTCGGTGGCGGCCGGGATGTCCGTGCAGAAGCTGGTGCCGCGGCTGGGTGGACGCAATGTGCTCCAGACCGGCGCGCTGGTGATGGTCGTGGGCGTGCTGCTGTACCTGTGGGAGGCCGACCGGTACCAACTGGCCATCGCCTCCTGGCAGATGGCGCTTCCGCTGGTCGTGATGGGCGCCGGTATGGGCCTGATCTTCGCTCCGCTGACCGACACGATCCTGTCCGAAGTGCCGCGCGAGCACGCGGGTTCGGCGTCCGGGCTCATCAACACCGTTCAGCAGATGGGCAATGCGCTGGGGCTCGGGCTGGTGTCGGTGGTCTTCTTCGGCTCGATCGGCGACCGGCTGACCCCGGCGGAGGTGGGGCCGGCGTTCGTCAACGCCTTCCAGAACGCGCTGGGTTGGGTGGCCGCGGTGATGGGCGCGATCTTCCTGCTGATGTTCGCGCTGCCGGGGAAGGCGGCGGGGGAGGCGGCGGGTCGGGCGGCCAAGGAGGCGGCGCCGAGCGGGAGTTGACGCCCCCACCGCCCCACGAGATGTCGTACGACAGCGCCCCGCCCCGAGGCAGTACGGGGGCGGGGCGCTCGACGCAAACCGTCGGGTGATGGCGTACGCCGGTGCGCGGGGGGAGGCGTACGCCGGGCGGTTCGGCGGCGCACTGCGGGCCGAACGCCGTAGTACGTACCCGAATGATCTGTTCTGTGCGGAACACGCCGACTTCGGGTGTCTCGTGTGCCCAACTGGCCTGTGCCGTAAGAAAACTGACAGTACGTAAGGTGAAGGTGGGGCGCTCGGCCGGGCGTGTGCGGCGAGGGTGCCGGCGCGGTGCCGAGAGCGGTGGCCTTATTCATTAGTCGACGTTTACGATGTGCGGCGGCGAACTCTTGATTTCCGTTCAGGATTCCGCTTGCCGGCCGCGCTCACCGCATTCCCTGTCGTCCTGGATTGCCTCGCGAGAATTAATTACTCCGGCGGCCGCCGGTTAATCGAGCGGACCGGAGTGACGCGCTCCGCCGGTTTTGCCGGGCGGGCTTCTGTTTGGTGGACGCGCCGGCCTGGCGGGCTCATGTTGGCGGAATCTGTTTACTCCTGATCGATGGCAATCATTTGATAACGCTGTCATGTACCCGTGAGCGGGCTGAGCGCCTTGTTCTCGCCTGGATAAAGGGGACAAAGAACGCGGCCCGTCAAGGCGTCCCGACGGCCTGTGTGGAGAGGTGTGCTGTCGGTGACAATCCCCACGGTAGGGGGTTTCGCCTGGCCATCCGGTGTCGGGGGCCCATTGTCGGCAGACGGGGAGTGACCCAAACGGCGTCCGTGGTGTTTACTGGGCACCGGTCTGATCCTTGGTGGGTCCGGACCATTTCGGGAGGTCTCAGGGGTGGTGCCCTGGGGCCTCTCGTTTTTGCCGTCGGTTTGTGCGGACGTCATATCTCGGCTACCCGGGAAGGGTCCGGTCGCACGCCTGGGGAGGGTGCGAATGGTCGGGCGGCCGCGATAGGGGCGTAGGTAAAGGGCAATTTCTTTCCCCTCCGAATTACCCGTGATCTTCTGTAATAAAGCCCCACAGGCAGGGGTTCCCGAAACGATCTACATTCTCGGCGCGCGCCATCGAAAACACGACTGGCTCTTGGCTCATGGCGAGGGGTACGGTCTATCCCGCGCACTCTTTCCACCCGCTTCCACCCGCCGGGCCCCACCAGCCGGGCGGTGCCGTACCTCCCGGAACGTTCCGGACCCACCACCGGAACCTCGCTGACCAGCGGGGTTCCCCTGTGTAACCGCCAAGAGGATTGGACTGGATGAGCACCGTCAACGACGACGGCGGATTCCCGCTGTCGCGCCGCGGCTCCCGCGGCACCCTGCTCGTGACACATCGTCACCACCGCGCGTTCCAGGGCGTGTACGCCGGTTCACGCGCCGTCACGGCCGCCGGAGCGGGGGAGTGAGCGTGCCCTCGACCGCCGACACCAACCGGCCGACCGACCTTCTCATGGGCCACGAGAACAAGCCGGCGGGCAGCTTCCTGCGGCGCCTGTCGGCCGAGGAGTGGCGCTTTCTGCTGGAGGACGACCTGCGGGGCCGCAGCTTCGGCCAGGACGAGTACCTGCCGATGGAGCCGGACGACCGGAACGTCTACATGATCTGGGACGGCGTCGTGCGGCAGGACCGCTTCCCGCTCGGCGACTGGGACGGCGCCCCCGCCGTCACCCGGTTCCGGGGCGGCGGCCAGCTGGTCGGCGAGGCCAAGCTCATCACCCCCGACTCCGCCGTCCGCACCCGGTGCCTGACCAGGACCGTGGTCATCCCCTGCCGCGCGCGCCGCTTCAACGTCCTGCTGAGCAACCGGCCCAAGATCAAGGCCGCCCTCCTGCGCAGCCTCGAAGACCGCAACCGCAGCGACGAACTCGTCTACACCCTGACCACCCGGCCGCCCCTGGAGCGCACCAGCACCCTCCTGGCGCATCTCGCCGACACCGCGGGTTCCCCCGACCCCCGGGCGGGCTCCACCACCATCACCATCACGGGCCCGGGCCAGAAGGACATCGCGGCCGCGCTCCAACTCGCCGTATCCACAACGGAGAACGCGCTCCGCACCCTGCGCTACCACGGGATCGTCGAGGCCCGGTACCGCAAGTTCCTGGTCCATGACGTCGACGCGCTGCGCCACCTCGCCGCCGCGGCCTGACCCCGCCCGGCGCACCGTTCACCCTCCCCGCTCGCGCTTCATCCCGAACGGATCACCGCATGATGATCAGCACCCTTCTGGTGTCCGCCGGTTCCGCCCTCGTCGCGTCGCTCGTCACCGCGCTGACCTACCGGCACCAAAGGCAGGTCTTCGCCTGGACGAAGAAGATCCGCCGCAAGGACGAGACGAACACCGACTACGACAAGCCCGTCGCGTGGCTCGCCGACCTCTACGCGGCGCAGTGCGGCCTCGCCCAAAAGCCTTGTGTCGCCGAGGACTTCAAGGACATCGCCACGATCGGCAAGATGCTCGCGGGCATAGCCGACCACACCCCGGGCGTCCGGTTCGAGCTGACGAGGGTCGTCGAGGGCGTGCGCGGTTACGTCGCCACCGCGCTGCCCGCGCAGGGCCCGGCCGTACGCGTCGGCCTCCCGGAGCACCGCGCCCGGCTCGAACAGGCGATGCGCCAGGAGGCCGCCCGCGACGAGCTGGCGCACGCCATCCTCGCGGCCGAGCAGCGGATCAAGGACCTGCGCCACAACTGACCCCACACCGAGGCCTCTCCACCAAGCTCCTCCACTGGGCCTCTCCACCAAGCCCCTCCGCCAAGCCGCTCCCCGAAGACACCGCAAGGTGCCCCCGAAAAAGATCCCCTCTGCCCGTTCATGTCCACCCCATGCCCGAACCTGTTTACTTTCCGGAAATCCGGGCGTAGCCTCCGAGCGAAACCACAAGTTCGGGCACAGGTCGGAGGTGAACGGACATGTACGCACCGGAGCGGCAGCAGGAGATCCTCCGGCTGGCCCGTGACGGCGGCCGGGTGGACGTCGTATCGCTGGCCGAGGAGTTCCAGGTCACGGCGGAGACGATCCGCCGCGACCTGAAGGCCCTCGACCGTGCGGGACTCGTCCGCCGGGTGCACGGCGGTGCCATACCCGCCGGGCGGCTCGACTTCGAGCCGGACCTCGCCGAGCGCGAGTCGACGGCGGCCGACGAGAAGGACCGGATCGCCAAGGCGGCCCTCGCCGAGCTGCCCATGCAGGGCACGGTGATCCTCGACGCCGGTACGACGGTGGCCCGCCTCGCGGGCATCGTCCCGCTGGAGGCCGAGCTCACCGTCGTCACGCACTCGCTGCCCATCGCGGCCCGCCTCGCGGACCACCCGGGCATGCAGCTCCACCTCGTCGGGGGGCGCGTGCGGCACCGTACGCGCGCCGCCGTGGACGCCTGGGCGCTGCGGGCCTACGGCGAGATCCGCGCCGACGTCGTGTTCGTCGCGGCCAACGGCTTCTCCGCCGGGCACGGCCTGACCACCCCCGACCTCGCCGAGGCCGCGGTCAAGCGCGCGGCGATGACCGCCGCCCGCCGCGTGGTGCTGCTCGCCGACTCCGCCAAGCACGGCCAGGAGCACTTCGCCCGCTTCGGCGCCCTGAGCGACGTGGACCTGCTGATCACCGACACCGGGCTGAGCCCTGAAGACGCCACCGCCATGGAGCGCGGCGGCATGGAAGTAGTGCGCGCATGATCCTCACCGTCACCCCGAACCCCTCCCTCGACCGCACCTACGAGGTCCCCTCCCTCGACCGCGGCGAGGTCATACGGGCCACCGGCGAGCGCATGGACCCGGGCGGCAAGGGCGTCAACGTCTCCCGAGCGGTCGCTGCCGCGGGCCGCCGTACGGTCGCCGTCCTGCCGTTGGGCGGTGCTCCCGGCGCGCTGGTCGCGGACCTGCTCGACGCACAGGGCATCGAGGTCGCGCCGGTCCCGGTCGCCGGGGCCACCCGCTCGAACATCGCGCTGGCCGAGGCGGACGGCGTCCTCACGAAGATCAACGCCCCCGGGCCCGAACTGACCGCCGCCGAACAGGAGTTGCTCCTGGAGACGGTCAGGCAGCAGTCCCGTGACGCCGACTGGATCGCCTGCTGCGGCAGCCTCCCGCGCGGCCTCGCGCCGTCCTGGTACGCCGAGTTGGTCGCCCGCGCACACGCAGCCGGCGTCCGGATCGCGCTCGACACCTCCGGCCCCGCGCTCATCGAGGCCCTGCGCGAACGCCCCGACGTCGTCAAGCCCAACGCCGAGGAACTCGCGGAGGCCGTCTCCCGCCCCCTCGCCACCGTCGGCGACGCGGTCAAGGCGGCTGAAGAACTACGGGAGTTGGGCGCGGGTGCCGTCCTCGCCAGTCTCGGTGCCGACGGGCAGTTGCTCGTGGACGGCTCCGGTGCCTGGTTCGGCAGCGCGCGCGTCGACGTCGTACGCAGCAATGTCGGTGCGGGGGACTCCTCGCTGGCCGGCTTCCTGATCGCCGGCGGCCACGGCCCGGAGGCCCTGGCCTCGGCGGTCGCCCACGGCGCCGCCGCCGTCCAGCTCCCCGGCAGCGTGATGCCCACCCCGGCCGACCTGGACCCGGCCGCGGTCACGGTCACGGCGGACGTCCCGGTGGACCGCGTCCTGACGGAGCCGGTGACATGAGCGCGCTCATGGTCGCTACGACCGCCCACCCCCGCTCCCTGTTAACGGCCGCCCCCTTCCGGCAGTCCCGTAGTACCCCCGTCCCCGTCCCCACCCCCGCCCACGGCAGTCCCCGGGCGATACGCGTGCGAAGGAGCCCGCGATGAGCGAGATGATCACCGCGGACCTGGTCGACCTCGACCTGTCCGCCGATACCAAAGAGGCGGCGGCACGTGCCCTCGCCGAGCGCATGGTCGCCCAGGGCCGGGTCACCGACCTGGAGGGCTTCCTCGCCGACGTGGCCGCCCGCGAGGCGCAGATGCCGACCGGCCTGGACGGCGGCATCGGCATCCCGCACTGCCGCAGCGAGTACGTCACCGAGCCGTCGCTCGCCTTCGGGCGCAGCGCCGAGGGCGTCGACTTCGGCGCCCCCGACGGCCCCGCGGACCTGATCTTCCTGATCGCCGCGCCCGCCGGTGCCGACGACGCCCACCTGACGATCCTCTCCGCGCTGGCCCGCCAGCTCATGAACGCCGAGTTCACCTCCGCGCTGCGTGCGGTGGGCGACGCGGAGAGCGCGGCGGCGCTGATCCGCGGGGACGAGACCCCGGCGGCGAGCACCTCCGAAGACTCCGTGGCGACGTCGGCGGCGGCCTCCGCCGACGCCGCCACGGACAGCACCACGCCCGCGCCCGACGCCGACGCGGAGCCGTTCCGTATCGTCGCCGTCACCTCCTGCCCCACCGGCATCGCGCACACCTACATGGCGGCCGAGGCGCTGGAGAACGCGGGCCGGGACGCCGGTGTCGAACTCGTCGTGGAGCCGCAGGGCTCGGCCGGTTTCACCCGGCTCGACCCGGCGGTGATCGCGGCGGCGGACGCCGTGATCTTCGCCCACGACGTGCCCGTACGGGAGAAGGAGCGCTTCGCCGGCAAGCCGACCGTCGACGTCGGCGTGAAGGCGGGCATCAACCGTCCCGCCGAGCTGATCACCGAGGTCCGCGGCAAGGCGGAGCGCGGCGAGGTCACCGGCGGATCCGCGCCGACCCCGGTCGAACGCGGCGGCGAGGCGGGCGAGGGCTACGGCTCCAAGCTCCGCAAGTGGCTGATGTCCGGCGTCAGTTACATGGTCCCGTTCGTCGCGGCGGGCGGTCTGCTGATCGCCCTCGGCTTCGCGATCGGCGGCTACGAGATCAAGTCCGCGCCCTCGGTCATGGACCACTTCGTGTGGACGCAGACCGACAGCTGGGCCGCGCTGATGTTCCAGATCGGCGCCGTCGCCTTCGGCTTCCTGGTCCCGGTCCTGGCGGGTTACATCGCCTACGGCATGGCGGACCGGCCGGGTCTGGTGCCCGGCTTCGTCGGCGGCATGATCGCCTCCACCATCAACGCGGGCTTCCTCGGCGGTCTCGCCGCCGGTCTGATCGCCGGTGGTGTGGTGCTGGCGATCCAGAAGGTGAAGATCCCCAAGGCGGTGCGCGGGATCATGCCGGTGGTGGTGATCCCGCTGATCTCCACGGCGATCGTCGGGTTCCTGATGTTCGTGGTCATCGGCAAACCGATCGCCTCCGCCCAGAAGGGCATGACCGACTGGCTCAACGGCCTCAGCGGCTCGAACGCCATCCTGCTGGGCGCCCTGCTCGGCCTGATGATGTGCTTCGACCTCGGCGGCCCGGTCAACAAGGTCGCGTACACCTTCGCCACGGCCGGTATCGCGGTGTCGAACCCCAGTGACTCGGCGATGAAGATCATGGCCGCGGTGATGGCGGCCGGCATGGTCCCGCCGCTGGCGATGGCCCTGGCGACGACCGTGCGCGGCAAGCTCTTCACCGAGACCGAGCGCGAGAACGGCAAGGCCGCCTGGGTTCTGGGCGCGTCCTTCATCTCCGAGGGCGCGATCCCGTTCGCGGCGGCCGACCCGCTGCGGGTCATCCCGTCCGCGATGGTGGGCGGCGCGATCACCGGTTCCCTGTCGATGGCGTTCGGCGCGACCCTGCGGGCCCCGCACGGCGGCATCTTCGTGGTCCCGCTGATCGGCCACGCGTTCCTCTACCTGATCGCCATCGCGGTCGGCATGTGCGTCAGCGCGGCCCTGGTCGTCGTACTGAAGGGCATGCGCAAGTCGCCTGCCGGCAGTGTGGCCCCCGGAGCACCGGAGGACATATCCGCTCCTACGGCGGACAAGAAGCAGCCGGTCGCCGTCTAGCCGCGATTCGGCCTCCGTCCGGCCTCTGTCTGGGCTCTTTTGGGCCGCTGTGAGGTGTTCACGGCAACTGCGAGATACGTCACGGTCCGGGACCACGGTCCCGGACCGTGGTGTCTACTGGAACGCATGCCTGAGCACGTCTCGATCCTCCAGCTGACCGGTGTGGCCGTTCTCGCCCTGGCGACCGTCGCCTGGGTGTTCGGCCTGACGCGCCTCCTGCGCCGCTCCCTCGTCGAGCCCACCGCCTGGCACGCGGCCCACCCGCTCCACGGCCTTCCGCCCCAGCGCGACACCCCTCCGCACCTGGAGTCCGTCGAACTGACCCCGGCGGAGCGGGACGCTTTCGCGGGTCTGGTACGACAGCTCAGCGACGGGCGTTGAGCGGCTCGGCTCGGGGCTGTTGAGGAACTCGGGGCTGTCAAGAAACCTGCGCGGCCCGGCGTTCCATCGCGTCCCGGGCCGCGTCCTCGCTGACGTACACCTCGCACATGTGACGGCCGTCCGGCGTCGCCGTGTGCTCGACCTCCCACAGGGAGATCTCCGCGCCGTCCTGCAGCAGGAACGCGTGCTCGTAGAGCGAGAAGCACACCGCGGCGCGGCCCGCTCGGAACGGGCGGCCGAAGGCCTGCGTGATCTGGTGCGCGAACGCCGTCTCCAACAGCGCGGCCGTCTCGGCGTCCGGCCGGTCCGCGTTCTCCGCCCGGCGCAATAAACGGCGCGCGTGGTCCGCGGAGTCGTCCGCCAGATAGGTGTGCCGGGGCTCCGGGAACGGCGCCAGGTGCACCATCACCGGCAGGTCGAAGTCCGGGGTCTCCGGTGTGTCCGGCGGCAGCGGCAGCCGCGCGGTCGCGACGCGCAGCTCCTCCTCGTCGACGTACACCTCGTGCTGGGTGTCCTTGCCCAGCACGGTGTTGTGGACGAGCTCCCACAGAGTGAGCGCCGAACCGTCGGCGAGCAGCCACGTGTGCCGGTACGTCTCCCGGTGCAGGCCGGCGCTGTGGTGCGCCGAGTGCAGCGAACTGTCGTGCGCCAGCGCGCAGTCGAGACGCCCTATCGTCTCGTCCGGCAGCTCGAAGGAGTTCAGGGCACGGCCGAGGAGTCGCGCGAGATGCTCTTGCGGAGACTCGGGCGACTCGGGTTGTTCGTACGCTGCCGTGTCGTACGGAACGCTCAAGGCTTCTCCCGGCGTTGCTGCATGTCACCTTGTGGGTGCATACCGTAGCCCCTCGGTCGGACATCATTCCTGTGAACCGAGAAAACGTGTGCCGGGAAAACGCGCGGGCCGCGCGAGATGTTCCCGCGCGGCCCGAAGTTCCGTCAAAACCCGCCGGTCAGGCGGCACTTCCGGCGGTCCACTCGCTCCACGCCATGTTCCAGCCGTTGAGCCCGTTGTCCGGGGCCACCGTCTTGTCGGGGGAGTTCTTCACGATCACGACGTCCCCGATGAGCGAGTTGTCGTAGAACCAGGCGGCGTTCGTGGCGCCCTGCGCGCCCTGGACGTCCGCGAGCCCGACACAGCCGTGGCTGGTGCCCGTCTGGCCGAAGGGCGGATTCGACTTGTTGTACCAGTAGTTGCCGTGGATGAACGTCCCCGACGAGGTCAGGCGCATCGCGTGCGGCACGTCCGGGATGTCGTACTCCCCGCCCAGACCGACCGTCTGGCTGTTCATCCGGGTCTGGGTGAACTTCTCGGAGATCACCATCTGCCCGTTGTACGTGGTGTGTTCGGGGCTGCCGGAGGAGATCGGCAGCGACTTGAGCGTCTGGCCGTCGCGTACGACCGTCATCGTCTGCGTGTTCACGTCGACCGTGGAGACCTGGGAGCGGCCGATGGTGAAGCTCACGGTCTTCTTCTGCACGCCGTAGACGCCGTTCGCGCCCTGCACGCCGTCCAGGTCGATCTTCATCGTGACCTTGGAACCGGCCTTCCAGTAGTCCTGCGGCCGGAAGTCGAGCCGCTGCGCCCCGAACCAGTGCCCCACGACCTGCTGCCCGCTGCTCGACGTGACCGTGATGTGCGACTGCACGGCCTTCTTGTCGCTGATCACCTTGTCGAAGTTGAACGACACCGGCATCCCGACACCGACCGTCGTCCCGTTGTCCGGGGTGTACGTCCCGATGAAGCTGTTGCTCGAAGTGACCGTGGTGAAGATGGAGTTGGCGGCGGCGGTCTTGCCGCTGGAGTCCTTCGCGGTCGCCGATATCTGGTACTTGGTGCCGCGCTCCAACTGCTCCTTCGGCTTCCAGCTCGTGCCGTTCGCGGCGATCGCGCCGTCCACGGCCTCCCCCGAACCGGAGACCGTCATCTTCACGTCGGTCAGCGTGCCGCCGCTGACCTGTACGCCGGTGGAGTTGATGGACGCGTTCGTCGCGCCGTCCTTGGCGGAGATGGTGATCTTCGCGGTGGACGTCTTCGCGGTCGTGCCGCCGCCGGCCTTGCCGTCGGTGTTGGCGTCCGCGCTGGCGTTGCCGCCGCACGCGCTGAGGGTGAGGGTGCCGACCACCAGGGCGGCGATGGCCCCCAGTACGCGCCGCGCTGCTATGTCCGGCGTTGTCACGGGCTGCTCCAGGTTCGTGTGGTGTACGAGATGCGTGTTGCGTGTGCGTGATCCGCTGCGATGCGTGGACAAAGAGGGGGCGCGTGGCTGTACGGGTTCCCTGCGTTCCTCATGGACGCCGTCCGGTGACAGAACCGGGACATATGCGGGGCGCGGGGCGGGTGTTGGGGGCCGGCGTGGAGGGGCGCGCTCGCGTCTCGCCGGCACGCCGCCTCGGCTCAGCGGCCAACGGTGGGTGGGTGCTGGAAGCTGGGGGTAAAACTAACCACTGTCGCGATGCTTGACTGGTTAGAAAAGATCCCAACCTCCAGAGGGCTGGTTACCGTCTCCCGTACAGCTCCTCGTACGACGGCCATGTCCCGCCGGGGCCGTCCACCGGCTCGGCGGCGCGTACCGCGCGCACGATCGCTCGGGTTACGACCTCCGCGCCGGCCGCGAGGACGGCGTTGAGCGCGAGGGGGTTCTCGGCGTCGAGTGGGCGGGTTCCGGTGGCGAGTGCGAACACCGTGTCGCCGTCGTTCAGCAGGTGTACCGGGCGTACGGCGCGTGCGATGCCGTCGTGTGCTGTGCCGGCCAGCTTCTGCGCCTGCGCCTTGGTGAGTTGGGCGTCCGTGGCTACCACCGCGAGTGTTGTGTTCAGTGGGGGAGGGGCGTTCTTCGCGGCGGCCTCGGCCAGGCGCAGGCGGGCTGCCTCGTGGATGTGTGGTTCGGGGTACTGCACGCGTCCCTGGAACAACTCCCCGTACAGCACGCCCGTTTCGGGGTCCGTCGCCGACCCGGCCGCGTTGGCCACCACCAGCGCCGCCACCGTGATCCCCGACTCCAGCACGATGCTCGCGGTCCCTACCCCGCCCTTCAACTGCCCGACCGCAGCCCCCGTACCGGCGCCCACGCTCCCTTCGCGCACCCGCACCCCGGGTCCGCTGATCGCCGCCGCCTCGACCGCGGTCCGGCCGGTGGCCGCGTCCGGCCTGGCCCGGAAGGCGCCGCCCCGGCCCAGGTCGAAGACACAGGCCGCGGGTACTACGGGTACTACGTGCCGCGGATCGACGCCGACCCGGACCCCGCGCCCCTGCTCCTCCAACCAGGCCATCACCCCGGACGCTGCGTCCAGCCCGTACGCGCTGCCGCCGGTCAGCACGATCGCGTCGACCCGTTGCACCAGGTTGCGTGGGTCGAGCGCGTCCGTCTCCTTGGTGCCGGGGCCGCCGCCGCGTACATCCACGGCTGCCACCGCTCCGCCCTCCGGCGCGAGCACGACGGTGGTGCCGGTGAGCCAACCGTCCCCCGACCGCGTCGCATGCCCCACCCGAACCCCGGCCACATCCGTCAACGCGTCAACTGTCATGGGAGTCAGTCTTGCCCAGCACCCCGCCGATTCGGGGACTGTCGGCCCGGTGCGCGCCGGTGATCCGGGCTCGTTCGGCCCACCTTGGGCCACCGTTCCCGTCCCGGTCGGCTGGACTTCGGCACCTGTTTCGCCAGCGGTCGGCTGAGGGATGGTGGTTGGTTCGGTGTCGGTCGGCTGGGCCTCGGTGGTGGGTTCGGTGGCGTTCTGCCTCGTGCGGTCGATCGGTTCGGTCGTGGTCAGCCCGCCGTCGCCGTTGTCTCGGTCTCGGTCCCGGTCCCGGATTCCTCGGCGGCAGCCGTCCGGGCCGTCAAGGTCACTCCGGTCGCTACCGTCAGTGCCGATACCAATCCCGCCGCCAGTACCGCCCAGTGGCCCAGGAAGGTGCAGCCGAGCACCAGCAACGCGGCCAGCGGGAGGACCAGTTGCTGGGTGAGGCCCACCTTGTAGTGGCGGGCGTGGAGCGCCCATACGGTGAGCAGGTACAGGGCCGTCGGCAGGGTCACCGCTGCGGAGGCGGTCAGGGTGGAGATGTGTGCCTTGCCCACCGCCTGGGTGACCGCCACCTCCAGGCCCGCGCCGATCGTGGCCGCCGAGGCGAAGATCAGGTAGTGGCCGTAGCCCCACAGGAACGCCTGCCGACTGGAGCGAAGGTGGCCGTGGATCGGCACCACGAAGTAGATCCACCAGGCCGCGAACACGATCAGCAATCCGCCGGCCGCGATGGGCAGCAGCTCGCCCAGCGCGTCGTGTTCGTCCACCCCGGACTTCACGGCTACCGTCGCCGCCGCGATCGTCTCGCCCAGCACGATGATCGTGAACAGCCCGTACCGCTCGGAGATGTGGTGCGGATGCCAGGGCGTCGAGAAGTCCTTCTCCGCGTAGAGGGGAACGGACAGCTCCGCGATCACCATCACGAGGAACACCCATGCCCGTGCGGGTTCCGGCGCGACCACCAGCCCGCTCCAGCCGACCATGCACAGCAGCACGCCGGCCGCGTACCGCACCGCCATGGTTCTCTCCGGGCCCTGCGCGTCCTTCGCTGCCCGCAGCCACTGCGTGGCCATCGCCAGCCGCATGATCACGTAGCCGAGCCAGACGACCAGGTAGTCGTGCTGCTCGAAGGCCCGCGAGACCCCGGCGGCGAGGACCAGGACGCCGGCGATCTGCACCAGGGTGACGACTCGGTACAGCACGTCGTCGTTGTCGTAGGCCGAGGCGAACCAGGAAAAATTCATCCAGGCCCACCAGATCGAAAAGAATTGCATCGCGTAGTTCAGGACGCCCTCGCCCGCATGCCCCTCCGCGACGGCGTGCGCCAGCTGGACGCCCGCCTGTGCGATGGCCACGACGAAACACAGGTCGAAGAAGAGCTCCAGCGGTGAGGCGACCCGGTGCGGCTCGTCCCGGCCTCGGGCGGTGAGCGGGCGCAGGGGGCTCAGGGGTCGCCGGGGGTGCTGAGCGCGCTGAGTGCTGTGGGTGTCGGACGTCATGGGGGCAAGCACAGCAGATAACGTCCGCCGGGGGCCGTACCCTGGAGGCATGAGTACCGCCCCCGCCCCCGAACCGCGCGATCCGAAGCCCGCGCTGGTCTTCGACGACCCGTTGAGCCGGCCGTCCTCGGACGACACGGACCGTGGGTGGGGCGAGCGGCCCGAGGGTGACAGCGCGGCCGACCTGAAGCGCTTCCTCGACGAGAAGCCGCCCCACCACATCTGAGTCGTCGGCCGCAGTCGAGCCGCCGCCCCTGCCCGAGCCCTCGGTTACGGCTCCCGGTGTCCCTCGCCGCGCTGGGCGACGAGCGCGTCGCGGATCTCCTTGAGCACCTCCAGCTCGGTGATCTCGATGACCTCCTGCGTGCCCTCCTTGGCCTTGCGCTGGGCCTCGACCCGGGCCATGTACTTCGACATCGGCAGGACCATCAGGAAGTAGACGACCGCCGCGGTGATCACGAAGCTGAGGGCGGCTCCCAGGACCGAGCCCCACATCAGCTGGATGCCCTTGTCGCCCGAGCAACTGCTGCTCAGGCACGAGCTGTAGGTGTCCAGGTTCTGTGTGCCGATCGCCCCGACGAGCGGGTTGATGATCCCCTTCACCACCGAGTTGACGATGTTCGTGAAGGCGGCGCCGATGACGACCGCGACTGCCAGATCGACGACGTTCCCGCGCATCAGGAAGGCCTTGAAGCCCTGCCAGACGCCCGATTCCTTCTTCTTCTCGCTCAACTCGGAGCCTCTTCTCGCACGTGCAGGGGGTGGAACCAACAGCTCCGCAACCTACGTCAAGGCCCGGCCGCCCTGTCCAATTCAGTAACTCGAACGAGGGACTTGACAGCAAGTCGCCGAGACGCCGACAGGCGCGGTTCACCTCACGGACCAGCGCACGGACCAACCGGCCGATCAGCACACCGTCACCGCCAGCCGTGCCGTGGCGCTCGCGCCGGCCAGTCGCGCCGCCGTCGAGCGCGGTACCGACAGCACCACCAACGCCCCACCGCCGTCCGCCACTTCGAGCGGCTCGGGCACTTTCGTCACCCGCGCCCCGCGCGCGACCACCCGTGCGTCACCGCCCGCCGCCGACTCCTCGGCCGCGATCACATCGACCCGGTCACCGGCCCGCAACAGCCGGACCGTGCCGGCGTCGGCGATCCGCACCGGCGCCGACACCCACTCCACCGCCCGGCGCTGCCGTACAGGGTCGGCCACCGGATGTCCCCGCGGTCGCTCGCTGTGCCGTGCCTCCGCCGTGTCCCGCGGGCCCGCCGCCAGCAGCGCGGCCGCGGTCACCGCGAGCCCGACCGCCACGGCCCGCCTCCGGTGCCGTAGCAGCCGGCGCAGTCGACAGCGACCGCCGCGCACCCGCACCGGCGCGAAGTGCGGGACCTCGCAGGTGGGCGGGGCGTCGGTGCCCAGCGGGCGCGGGAAGGAATCCGTACCCGACGACGGGGTCGTGAAAGAGAGAGGGGAGGGAGGGAAGAGGGACATGGGAACACCACCTGCGACGAGGGATCGGCTTGCGGTCCCCACGATGCGGCAAGGCGCCGAGGTCTGCCGGAGCCCGTGTGTTACCCGTCGGTTGTGGACAACTCCCTCACCCGAACGGGGAGTTCCGTATCCCCAGCCCTCTCCGAATCCCCAGCCGCAGCGGCTGCGGCAGCTACGGCAGCTCGAAGCCCGGGTCCATCCCGCCCAGCGCGTTCGCGCACAGGCAGTCCCGTGTCCCGTTCTCCGGCAGCGCTGCCACCGTGTCGAACAACACGCCCCGCAGCCGGTCCACGTTGGCCGCGAACACCCGCAGCACCTCGTCGTGGGAGACGCCCTCGCCGGTCTCGGCGCCCGCGTCGAGGTCGGTGACGAGGGTCAACGACGCGTAGCAGAGCTCCAGTTCGCGGGCGAGCGACGCCTCGGGGTGGCCGGTCATGCCGACCACCGACCAGCCCTGTGCCTGGTGCCAGAGGGACTCGGCGCGGGTCGAGAAGCGCGGGCCCTCGATCACCACGAGCGTGCCGCCGTCCACCGGTTCCCAGTCCCGCCCGCGCGCCGCCTTCAGCGCGGCCGCCCGGCCGGTCGGGCAGTAGGGGTCGGCCAGCGACACGTGCACCACGTTCGGCACCGAGCCGTCGGGCAGCGGGAGTCCGTCGAAGTACGTGCCCGTGCGGGACTTCGTGCGGTCCACCAGCTGGTCCGGCACCAGCAGCGTGCCCGGCCCGTACTCGGGGCGCAGCCCGCCCACCGCGCACGGGCCGAGGACCTGGCGCACTCCGACGGAGCGCAACGCCCAGAGGTTGGCCCGGTAGTTGATGCGGTGCGGCGGCAGATGGTGGCCGCGTCCGTGCCGGGGCAGGAAGGCGACCCGTCGGCCGGCGATCTCACCGAGGAAGAGGGAGTCGCTGGGAGGTCCGTAGGGGGTGTCCACCTGGATCTCGGTCACGTCGTCGAGGAACGAGTAGAAGCCGGAGCCGCCGATTACGCCGATCTCTGCGTTCGCCATGACCAGCACCCTAGCCGTCGCCGAAAGGGCACAGGCGGCGGCTCCGGAAACGCCGAGGACCCCGTCGTCGTGGACGACAGGGTCCCGCGGTGAAGAGTCCTACGCGGCGGAGCTGTTGCTGGACGAGGAGCCCGAACTCGACGACTTCGACTTCGAGTCCGAGGACGAGGTCGAAGGGGTGGACGGCTTCGAGTCCGAGGACGTCGACGGCTTCGGGGTGGCCGGCGAGCTGCTCGACGAGGAGCCGCGGCTGTCGTTCCGGTAGAAGCCGGAGCCCTTGAAGACAATGCCGACCGCGGAGAACACCTTCTTCAGGCGGCCACCGCAATTGGGGCACTCGGTCAGCGCGTCGTCGGTGAACTTCTGGACCGCTTCAAGGCCCTCGCCGCACTCGGTGCACTGGTACTGGTAGGTCGGCACTGTGTCTTCCTCCTGGCACTCTCACTCAATGAGTGCTAACGAGCGTCCATAGTGACGTATTCCCGGGGATCAGTCCACTGCCACCGGCACGCGGTGACCGACGCCACGTGCCACGGTGCGGCTGCGGGGCCGGGTCGCGAGGCGCGAGCGGAGGGCCACCAGGGTCCCCAGGGCGAGCACCGTGCCGACCATCGGGACCAGGAAACCGGCGCCGCCCCACAGGCGGTCCTCCAGTTGTCCGGCGACCGTGACGGCGGCCGCCTGGCCGAGGGCGACCGCGCCGGTCAGCCAGGTGAAGGCCTCGGTGCGGGCGCCGGCCGGGACGAGCCCCTCGACCAGCGTGTAGCCGGTGATCAGGGCGGGCGCGATGCACATGCCGACCAGGAGACCGAGGGCGGCCAGGAGCGGCACCGAGTGCGCGGTCCACAGGGCGGACGCGGTCAGCGCGAGCGCCGCGTAGCCGACCAGGAGGCGGCGCTGCGGGGCGACCTTCCAGGCGACGGCACCACAGACGAGCCCGGAGATCATGTTGCCGGCGGCGAACGTGCCGTAGAGGACGCCGTTCAGGCCCGGTTCGCCGATCGACTCGGTGAAGGCGGCCAGGGAGACCTGCATGCCGCCGAAGACGGAACCGATGCCCAGGAAGGTCACGATCAGTACGCGCACCCCGGGGATGCCCAGTGCGGAAACGTGCTCCACGCGTGCGTGCCCGGCGGTGACGGTCACCGTGGGCTGGGTGCTCTTCTGGGCGGCGAACAGCAGACCGCCGATCAGGGTGAGCCCCGCCTCGGTGATCAGGCCCGCGGCCGGGTTCACGGCGGTGCACAGGGCGGTCGCCAGCAACGGGCCGAAGACGAAGGTCAGTTCGTCGGTGACGGACTCGAAGGCGGCCGCCGTGCTCACCAGCGCCGAGTCCTGGAGCTTCACGCCCCAGCGGGCGCGGACCATGGGCCCGATCTGCGGCACCGAGGCGCCGGTCGGCACGGCCGCCACGAACAGCGCCCACAGGGGCGCGTGGCCGAGCGCGAGGGCCGTGAACGTGAGGCCCGACAGGGTGTGCACCAGGACGCCGGGTAGCAGGACGGCCCGCTGGCCGTGGCGGTCGGCCAGCCGTCCGCTGTAGGGCGCGAACAGGGCCATGGAGACGCCGGTGACGGCCGCGGCGGCGCCCGCAGCGCCGTAGGAGCCGGTGGTGTGCTGTACGAGCAGCACGATGGAGATGGTGAGCATCGCGAACGGCTGGCGTGCGGCGAAGCCGGGGAGCAGGAACGTCCAGGCGCCGCGCGTGCGCAGCAGCTGCCCGTATCCAGGACGTGATCCCGGGCGGGAGGTGACCGTGGATGCCACGGCCCGTGCCTTTCTGCCACCTGGTGGCGCGCCCCGTGCGGAGGGCGCCGAGCACTGTCCTCTTGCGCGGAACTGCGGTAGATACCGGTGCCCACGCGGAGAGGGATTCGGCCGCCATACGGTCGCGCCAGCACTGCTTCAGGCAGAGTTGATTCGATCAGAATGTGCCTTCATCGTACAGGTGATCAGGCCCGGTGTGCCTGTGAAAACGGGCACCACGCGTGCGTTCACCTGCGATTGGTGAACGTGTGAACCGTACGAAACATGCCCTTAACGACCGGCGCCCGTGGTGTCCGTGCCCAGCCACCCCGCCAGCTTGCCGCCGTGACCCACCGCGCGCAGCCGCTGTTCCGCCGCGTCCCGGACGGGGTCCGTGGCGACCACGAGGAGTTCGTCGCCGCGTCGCAGGACCGTCGAGGGCAACGGAACAAACGATTTTCCGTCGCGTACGACGAGGGTGACCGCGGCCCCGGCCGGCAGCCTCAGTTCGTTGACCTCGACGCCGTGCATCTTCGACTCCTCGGGGATCGCGACGGACAGCAGATGTCCGCGCAGCCGCTCCAGGGGTGCCGATTCGATGCCGAGGTCGGCTGCCTCCGGGCCTTCGCCGAGCCGGAGCTTGCGGGCCAGCCAGGGCAGCGTCGGCCCCTGGACGAGGGTGTAGACGACGACCAGGACGAAGACGATGTTGAAGATGCGGCGGCTGCCCTCGACGCCGTTCACCATGGGGATCGTCGCCAGGATGATGGGCACGGCGCCGCGCAGCCCGGCCCAGGACATGAGGGTCTGCTCCTGCCAGGGCACCCGGAACGGCGTGAGGCTCACCACCACGCTGAGCGGGCGGGCCACCATCGTCAGCACCAGGCCGATGAGGAGCGCGGGCCAGACGTCGTCCCCCAGCTCGTGCGGGGTGACCAGCAGGCCGAGCAGGACGAACATGCCGATCTGCGCGATCCAGCCGAGCCCCTCGGCGAAACCGCGCGTGGCGGGCCAGTGGGGCAGCTTGGCGTTGCCGAGCACCATCGAGGCGAGATAGACCGCCAGGAAGCCGCTGCCGTGCGCCAGGGCGCCCGCCGCGTACGCGGTGACGGCGATCGCCATGACGGCGATCGGGTAGAGACCGGAGGCGGGCAGCGCCACGTGCCGCATCCCCCAGGAGCCGAGCCAGCCCACCGCGATGCCCATGGCCGCGCCGATGGCCAGCTCCAGGGCTATCTCGCCCACCAGCACGTACCAGTGCTCGACCGGGCCGGCCGTGGAGAAGGCGACGACCAGGATGACCACCGGGGCGTCGTTGAAGCCGGACTCGGCCTCCAATGTGCCCGTCACGCGCGCGGGGAGGGGGATCCGGCGCAGCACGGAGAACACCGCCGCCGCGTCCGTCGAGGACACCACCGCCCCGATGATGAACGCCTGCCGCCAGTCCAGACCGACCAGATAGTGCGCGCCCGCAGCCGTGACGCCGACGCTCACCGCGACCCCCGCCAGCGCCAGGGTGGCGGCGGACGACAGGACCGGCCCGACCTCTTTCCACTTCGTGCCGAGGCCGCCCTCGGCCAGGATCACGACCAGGGCCGCGTACCCGATGACCTGGGTCAGCTCGGCGTTGTCGAAGTGGATGTCGCCGACGCCGTCCTGGCCCATGGCGACGCCGATGCCCAGGTACACGAGCAGGCTGGGGAGCCCGCTGCGCGAGGAGATCCGGACCGCCGCGACGGCGACGAGCAGGACGAGCGAGCAGACGAGCAGCAGCTGGTCGAGGTGGTGGACAGTCAGTGGCCTTCCCTTCCTCGGCTGACGCGCGTGCAGGGCGGCAGCACATGTACAGGGGACGCGAGGCTGCGGCGCCATGCATCCAAGTACTTCGTTACCTTACCTAACTCTTGACGCTTTCTTGACACTTCGCGAGGCAAGATCGAACGCCCGTCCGCGTCGGTACCCGACTCCGCGTCAAGTCGCTGGGGACCCTGCGCCTATGGTTGCTCCAGCGCTCAGTCAAAAGCACAGCCCGCCCTGCCGCTCGCGTTAGGACAGCAAGGACAGCGATGCCCCCCAACACCACCGCCTCATCGGGTCATAAGCCCGGCAAGTCCGGCAGGAAAAAGGGGCGCAAAGCCCGTCTACTGGTGCTTGTTCTGGTAATGGCCATCATCGGGGGCATCGCCTACGGCGCGTACTGGTCCATCAGCACGGTCCGCGCCTCGCTTCCGCAGACCACGGGTTCGATCACGCTCGACGGCCTCTCCGGGCCCGTCGACGTCAAGCGTGACAGCTACGGCATCCCGCAGATCTACGCGTCCTCCGACGCGGACCTGTTCATGGCGCAGGGCTACGTCCAGGCGCAGGACCGGTTCTACGAGATGGACGTGCGCCGGCACATGACCGCCGGGCGGCTGTCCGAGATGTTCGGCAAGAGCCAGGTCAAGAACGACGAGTTCCTGCGCACCCTGGGCTGGGACCGGGTGGCTCAGAAGGAGTACGACACCACGTTGTCGGCCTCCACGAAGAAGTACCTCCAGGCGTACGCCAAGGGAGTCAACGCCTACCTCCAGGGCAAGGACGGCAAAGAGATCTCCCTGGAGTACGCGGCCCTCGGCTTCAAGAACGACTACAAGCCCCAGAAGTGGACCCCGGTCGACTCGGTCGCGTGGCTCAAGGCGATGGCCTGGGACCTGCGCGGCAACATGAAGGACGAGATCGACCGCGCCCTGATGACCAGCCGCCTCGGCCCCCAGCAGATCGCGGACCTGTACCCGGAGTATCCGTACAGCCGCAACCAGCCGATCGTCACCGAGGGCGAGTACGACGAGTACACCAAGACCTTCGACGGCGGCGACAGCTCCTCCAGCACGTCCACGAGCGGCACGACGGGCTCGACGTCGTCCTCGTCCGGATCGGCCCTCACGAGCCAGCTGGCGGGCCTCTCGAACGTCCTGGACGACCTCCCGACGGCCGTCGGCGTGAACGGCCAGGGCATCGGCTCCAACTCCTGGGTCGTCGCCGGGAAGAACACCATCACCGGCAAGCCCCTCCTGGCCAACGACCCGCACCTGGAAGCCTCGTTGCCGTCCGTCTGGTACCAGATGGGCCTGCACTGCCGCGCGGTCTCCAGCAAGTGCCAGTACGACGTCAGCGGCTACACCTTCGCGGGCATGCCCGGCGTCGTCATCGGCCACAACCAGGACATCGCCTGGGGCATGACCAACTCCGGGGTCGACGTCACCGACCTCTACCTGGAGAAGCTCTCCGGCGACGGCTACCTCTACGACGGCACGACGAAGCCCTTCACGACCCGCACGGAGACCATCAAGGTCGCCGGCGGCGCCTCCAAGAAGATCGTCGTCCGGGAGACCAACAACGGACCGCTGCTGTCCGACCGCAACGACGAACTCGTGAAGGTCGGCAAGAAGGCCGCCGTCGACACCGCGGCCCCCGACAGAGGGGACGGCTACGGCATCGCCCTGCGCTGGACCGCCGAGGACGCGGGCACCACCATGGACGCCGTCTTCGCCATCGACAAGGCGTCGGACTGGAGCGAGTTCCGCTCCGCGTCCGCGAAGTTCGACGTGCCCTCGCAGAACCTCGTCTACGCCGACACCAAGAACCACATCGGCTACACTCTGCCCGGCAAGATCCCGATCCGCGGCAAGGGCGACGGCTCGCTGCCGGTGCCCGGCTGGGACCCCAAGTACGACTGGACCGGCTACATCCCGCAGGCCGCCCTGCCGTACGAGTACGACCCGAAGCGCGGCTACATCGTCACCGCCAACCAGGCCGTGATCGACAAGGACAAGTACCCGTACACGCTCACCACGGACTGGGGCTACGGCACCCGCAGCCAGCGCATCACCGATCTGATCCAGTCGAAGATCGACGGCGGCGGCAAGATCTCCACCGACGACATGCGGCAGATGCAGCTCGACGACAGCAGCGAGATCGCCAAGCTGCTCGTGCCCAAGCTTTTGAAGATCGACGAGCCCGACCCGGACGTGCGCGAGGCGCAGAAGCTCCTGGAGGGCTGGGACTACACCCAGGACGCCGATTCGGCGGCGGCCGCCTACTTCAACTCGGTCTGGCGCAACATCCTCAAGCTCGCCTTCGGCAACAAGCTGCCCAAGGAGCTGCGGGTCAAGGGCCAGTGCCTGTACGTCTCGCCGGTCGACACCACCGGTCCCGCCGACGAGGACAACACGAAGGTGCGCGAGTGCGGCGAGCGTGACGCCGACGAGGCGCAACCGGACGGCGGCGACCGCTGGTTCGAGGTCGTCCGCAAGCTCATGGACGACCCGAACAACGACTGGTGGAAGACCCCCGCCTCGGGCAACCGCCCGTCGGCGAGCAACATGAACCAGCTGTTCAAGCGCGCCATGATCGACGCCCGCTGGGAGCTGACCGCCAAGCTCGGCAAGGACATCGACACCTGGAGCTGGGGCCGGCTGCACCGCCTGTTCCTGAAGAACCAGACCCTGGGCACCGACGGCCCCGGCATCGTCCAGTACGTCCTCAACCGCGGCCCCTGGAAGCTCAGCGGCGGCGAGGCCACGGTCAACGCGACCGGCTGGAACGCGGCCGGCGGCTACGGAGTCGTGTGGGTGCCGTCGATGCGCATGGTGGTCAACCTCGACGACTTCGACAAGTCCAAGTGGATCAACCTCACCGGCGCCTCCGGACACGCCTACAGCGCGCACTACACCGACCAGACCAGCAAGTGGGTCGACGGTGAACTGCTGCCCTGGTCGTTCTCGTCCAAGGCGGTCGACGGCAGCACGAGCGACACCCTGGTGCTGAAACCGTGACTCGTTGAACAACCGAACAACCTGAAATGGCCCTCCACGCGTGCGTGGAGGGCCATTTCGGTTCCCGTTCAGGTTCCCGCGAACCGCCGCACACCCGAAGGCGTCACCACCGCCCGCACCGGCCGGTCGTGCGCCTCCGCAGGCACGTGCCCGACGACCTCGGAGTCGTACAGCAGCACCACCAGCGCGGGATGCGCGCCCGCCCGCTCCAGCCGCGCCAGCACGCGGTCGTACGACCCCCCGCCGCGCCCCAGGCGCATCCCGCGCCCGTCGACCGCCAGGCCGGGCAGCAGGACGACGTCGGCGCCGGTCACGGCGTCCGGACCGAGCCGCTTCCCGGAGGGCTCCAACAGGGCCATCTTTCCGCCGTGTTGGACGAGCGCGAGCGAGCCCTCGCCGTCGTAGGAGCCCCACTCCAGGTCGTTGTCCGGGAGGAGCGCCGGGAGCAGGACGTCGATGTCCCGCGCGCGGAGTGCGTCCAGGAGTGCGGGCGTTCCGGGTTCGCTTCCCACGGAGACGTACGCCGCCACCGTGCGAGCGTGCGCCAACTCGGGCAGTTCCAGGGCGCGATGGGCGAGCGCTGCGGCGGCCTCCCGTACGTCATCGGCCGTCAACCTGTTCCTCACCGTGAGGAACTCTCGCCGCAACATTCGCTTGTCAGGCTCAGGTTCATGTCCTAGGTGACGCACAGGTCCCACCCGTACCCTTCCTAATGTGCTCATATGAGAGCGTTTTAACCGGAGCCACAGATTCTGCACAAAGGCACCGGATAAGGTTCGGGCATGACTCAGTCGCACCCCAGGATCAGCAAGGCTGTCATTCCCGCAGCCGGTCTCGGCACCAGGTTCCTGCCGGCCACGAAGGCAACTCCCAAGGAGATGCTGCCGGTCGTGGACAAGCCCGCGATCCAGTACGTGGTCGAAGAGGCCGCGTCGGCTGGGCTCGACGACGTCCTCATGATCACCGGGCGCAACAAGCGCCCCCTTGAGGACCACTTCGACCGCAACTACGAGCTCGAATCCGCCCTCCAGAAGAAGGGCGACGCGAGCCGGCTCGCCAAGGTCCAGGAGTCCAGCGACCTCGCGACCATGCACTACGTCCGCCAGGGCGACCCCAAGGGCCTCGGCCACGCCGTCCTGTGCGCCGCCCCGCACGTCGGCCACGAGCCCTTCGCCGTCCTCCTCGGGGATGACCTGATCGACCCCCGTGACCCCCTGCTCGCGCGCATGGTCGAGGTCCAGGAGCAGCACGGCGGCAGCGTCGTCGCCCTCATGGAGGTCGCCCCGGAGCAGATCCACCTCTACGGCTGCGCGGCCGTGGAGGCCACCGCGGACGACGACGTCGTCAAGGTGACCGGCCTGGTCGAGAAGCCGGACGCGGCTGACGCCCCGTCGAACTACGCGATCATCGGCCGCTACGTCCTCGACCCGCACATCTTCGACATACTCCGCAAGACCGAGCCGGGCCGCGGCGGCGAGATCCAACTCACCGACGCCCTCCAGCAGTTGGCCACCACGTATACATCAGCGGCTACCGCCGCGGAGAAGGTCGGCGGCCCCGTGCACGGTGTCGTCTTCAAGGGCCGCCGCTATGACACCGGCGACCGGGGCGACTATCTGCGTGCCATTGTCAGACTCGCGTGCGAACGTGAAGACCTGGGACCGGACTTCCGGGCCTGGCTTCGCAGTTACGTAGCCGAGGAGATGTAGCAACGTTGAGCACCGCCGCGACCCGCACCGCAGGGCCCGACCACCTCTGGACGGTGGACGAGCACCTGGAGGACATCCTCGCGACCGTCCGCCCCCTGGAACCCATCGAGCTGCAACTGCTCGACGCCCAGGGCTGCGTCCTGGTCGAGGACATCACGGTGCCGGTCTCGCTCCCGCCCTTCGACAACAGCTCGATGGACGGGTACGCGGTGCGGGTCACGGACGTCGCGGGCGCGAGCGAGGAGTTCCCGGCCGTCCTGACGGTGATCGGCGACGTCGCGGCGGGCCGGGCCGAGCCGCTCCACGTGGGCCCGGGAGAGGCCGCCCGCATCATGACCGGCGCCCCGCTCCCGCCCGGCGCGGAGGCCGTCGTCCCCGTGGAGTGGACCGACGGAGGCCTCGGCGGCGGTCCGGTCACCGGCATGCGGGCCCGCAGCCAGGCTCCCGAGGGTGCCGGCGGGCACGTGCACGTGTACCGCTCGGCCGAGGCACGCGCGCACGTACGCGCGAAAGGCAGCGACGTGAAGGCGGGCGACCGCGCCCTGGACGCCGGCACCGTCCTCGGCCCCCCGCAGATCGCCCTGCTCGCCGCGATCGGCCGCGGCACGGTCCGCGTGCGCCCCCGTCCGCGCGTGGTCGTGATGTCCACCGGCAGCGAACTCGTCCAGCCCGACGAGCAGTTGGCCGACGGCCAGATCTACGACTCCAACAGCTTCGCCCTCACCGCGGCCGCCCGCGACGCCGGCGCCATCGCCTACCGGGTCGGTGCCGTCGCCGACGACGCCGAGACCCTCCGCTCCACCATCGACGACCAGCTCGTCCGCGCCGACCTCCTGGTCACCACCGGCGGCGTGAGCGTCGGGGCGTACGACGTCGTCAAGGAAGCGCTGTCCTCCGTGGCCGACGAGGACGAGGAGGGCGCCGGGATCGACTTCCGCAAGCTCGCCATGCAGCCCGGAAAACCCCAGGGCTTCGGCTCCATCGGCCCCGACCACATCCCGCTGCTGGCCCTCCCCGGCAACCCGGTGTCGTCGTACGTCTCCTTCGAGCTGTTCGTCCGGCCCGCGATCCGCGCCCTGATGGGCCTGGACGACGTCCACCGTCCGAGGACCCGGGCCACCCTCACCACGGACAAGGCGCTGACCTCCCCGAAGGGGCGCAGGCAATTCCTCCGGGGGACGTACGCCGATGGCGAGGTCACCCCCGTAGGGGGCGCCGGATCGCACCTGGTCGCGGCCCTCGCGCTCGCCGACGCGCTGATCGTCGTCCCCGAGGACGTCGAGTCCGTGGAGCCCGGCACCGAGGTCGAAGTGGTCCTGCTCGGCTGAGTACTCCTGGTTGGCGGTACCGTGTCGCGCACAACACGCCCGGACCGGGAGCGCCACACAGCATGACTGAGCCTTTCCAGGGGGACACCCCTGGACCCCTTGCGCACGACCGACTGACACACATCGACGACGCGGGCGCCGCCCGGATGGTCGACGTGTCCGGCAAGGACGTGACCGCGCGCACCGCCACCGCCACCGGACGCGTCCTCGTCTCGCCCCGCGTGGTCGAACTGCTCCGCGGCGAGGGTGTCCCCAAGGGCGACGCCCTGGCCACCGCGCGCATCGCCGGGATCATGGGCGCCAAACGCACCCCGGACCTCATCCCGCTCTGCCACCCGTTGTCGGTGTCGGGTGTGAAACTGGATCTGTCGGTCGCGGACGACGCCGTACGGATCCGGGCCACCGTGAAGACGACGGACCGCACGGGCGTCGAGATGGAGGCCCTCACCGCGGTCTCCGTCGCGGCGCTCACCGTGATCGACATGGTCAAGGCGGTCGACAAGGGAGCGGTCATCACGGACGTGCGCGTGGAGGAGAAGACGGGCGGCAAGTCGGGCGACTGGAGCCGGACATGACGCCCGACGCCGGCCTGCCCGCGCAGTACCGCGCCCTGGTGATCACCGCCTCGAACCGGGCCGCCGCCGGCGTCTACGAGGACAAGGGCGGCCCGCTGACCGCCGACGGCCTGAAGGGCTTCGGCTTCGCGGTCGAGGGCCCGCAGGTGGTTCCCGACGGCGACCCGGTGGAGGCCGCGCTGCGGGCCGCCGTAGAAGCCGGTTACGACGCCGTCGTCACCACCGGCGGCACCGGCATCTCGCCCACCGACCGCACCCCCGAGGCGACCCGCGCGGTCATCGACTACGAGGTGCCGGGCATCGCCGAGGCCATCCGGGCGTACGGCCGGGACAAGGTGCCGACTTCGGCGCTCTCCCGGGGCCTGGCCGGAGTCGCCGGGCGCACACTGATCGTCAACCTGCCGGGGTCCACCGGCGGGGTGAGGGACGGCCTCGCCGTCCTGGAGCCCCTGCTGGCGCACGCCGTCGACCAGATCCGAGGCGGCGATCACCCCAGACCCGCCGACACCAGTGGGGGTGCGAGCTGAACAGCCCATCCTGGCCCGCCGTGCTGGTGGACGGCGACATCGTCCTGAGGCCGATAAAAATCCGCGACCAGCGGGCCTGGCGCGAGGTCAACCGGCGCAACCGGGACTGGCTGCGCCCCTGGGAGGCGACGATCCCGCCGCCCACCCCCAGCGGGCCGATCGCGCACCGGCCGACGTACCGGCAGATGGTCCGGCATCTCCGCTCCGAGGCGAACTCGGGCCGGATGCTGCCGTTCGTCATCGAATACCAGGGGCGTCTGGTCGGGCAGTTGACGGTCGCCGGGATCACCTGGGGTTCCATGTGTTCGGGCCACATCGGTTACTGGGTGGACGAGTCGGTGGCCGGGCGCGGAGTGATGCCGACGTCCGTGGCGCTCGTCGTGGACCACTGTTTCCGGGCCGTCGGACTGCACCGCATCGAGGTCTGCATTCGCCCGGAGAACGGACCCAGCCGCCGGGTCGTCGAGAAACTCGGATTCCGTGAGGAAGGCCTCAGACCCCGTTATCTCCACATCGACGGCGCCTGGCGCGACCACCTCGTCTTCGCGCTCACCGCGGAAGAGGTCCCCGAGGGGTTGCTGGCCCGCTGGCAGCGGGCACGCTCCAGGAGCACCCCGCACGACAATCCGGCATAACGCGGAGGCTCGAACGCGGGCGTAGCGGTGGGAAGTTCCGGAGGCCCGGAAATGGAATATGTGTTCGAAAGTGATCGACGGATGACCGTCTTGGGGCAATGAATTCGCCAACTCCGCGGCCTGTTGATCGCATCGGTCACAAAAAAAGCTCGAAATATCAGCCAGATCGTGCGACACACCGGCTCAATTGGCAGATGGCCTCACGCAAACCCCTCTACCGTGTGAGGCGTGAGCAGCAGCGGCCTCATCTACGCAGTCATTGTCGGGGCCTGGGCCGCCTACTTGGTGCCGATGTGGCTCCGTAGGCAGGACGAGCTGAACGAGGCCCGTCCGACGGAACGCTTCAGCACCGCCATCCGGCTGCTGTCCGGACGGGCGGGAATGGAGCGCCGGTACGCCAAGGACCTGCGGGCGCGCTCCGCCGAGGAGGAGGAGCCCAGCGCCGTCGTGCCGGACGCCGTCACCGACTCGGTGGACGTCCGGGCCTTCGCCATGCCCCCGGCCCGTCCCCAGGTGCACGCGCCCGTCCGGCAGCAGAACCAGGACCGGCCGGAAGCGGCGCGCGAGCCGGTCCGCGAACCGGCGCGTGAGCAGACGTCCAAGCCGGTACCCCAGCAAGCCTCCGCGCCGGCCCAGGCGCCCAAGTCCGCACCCGCGCCCGCACGCAAGCGCGTTCCGGTCGTACGGCGCAGCCCCGCCGAGGAGGCCGCGGCAGCGCGCGCCCGGCGGGTGAAGGTGCTCGCGCGCCGCAGACGTACCACCGTGATGCTCTTCCTCGCCTTCACGCTCGGCGCGATCGTCGCGGCGGTCGGCGGGCTCGGCCTGCTCTGGGCGCCCGGCGTACCGGCGATCCTGCTCAGCGGGTACATCGCCTACCTGCGCACCCAGGAACGCCGCCGCTTCGCCTACCAGATGGACCGGCGCCGGGCCGAGGTCGCCGCGCAGCGACTGAGGGAGCGTCAGCCGCGGCGGCGCGCGTCCGTGGACGCCGGGATCGACGACGCCGAGGAGGGCCCGGAACCGGAGACGGACCCCGGGCTGTCCGCGCTCGCCGCCGACCGTCGCGCCCTCGTCGAGCAGACCGACCACGCGGAGTGGGTCGACCAGCAGCGCGAGCGGCAGCGTCGGCCGGGCCAGGGCGACAGTTGGGACCCGGTACCGGTCCCGCTGCCGACGTACGTCACCGCGCCGGTCGCGCCGCGCGCCACGTCCGACGTGGACCTCGGGGCGCCGGACGCGTGGAGTTCGGCCCGCTCCAGTTCCGTGGCACCGGAGCAGGAGGCGCAGTCCGCGGCGCGCGACGACCGCGACGCCCGGGACGCGCAGGACGCCCGGGACGAGGACGCGGAGGACCCGTCGGACGACAAGTCGACGCCGGACGGCCGCACCGACGCCCGTCGCGCAGCTTCCGCCCGTCGCGCCCGTGAGCGGGGCCGGACCCCCCTGTTCGACCAGTACGAGGACGGCGAACGGCCCCGCGCCGCCAACGAGTGACCAGGCAAGGAACGGATTTCCAAGCACCCTGACGGGGATGCTAGAGTTTCACTCGTTGCAAGGGCCTGTGGCGCAGTCTGGTAGCGCACCTCGTTCGCATCGAGGGGGTCTGGGGTTCAAATCCCCACAGGTCCACACAGCAACGAGATCCCGTCCGATCGTCAGATCGGACGGGATCTTTGCGTTGCCCGCGATCACAGCGTCTTCATCACAGCGTCTTCGCGAAGCACCGGCTGTCGTCGTGGAAGCGGTAGTAGCCGAACTTCACGCAGGGCTCGTAACCACTGGACGTGTAGAGGGCGATGGCCTCCGGCTGCTTGGTGCCGGTTTCCAGGACCATGCGGGTGCGGCCGGCCGTGCGGGCGTTGTCCTCCAGGGCGGCCAGCATGCGGCGGGCGAGGCCCAGGCCGCGGGCCTGTTCGATGACGTACATGCGCTTGAGCTCGGCGTCGCCGTCCTCGTTGCCCTCGCCGTTGGCGTCCTGGGAGCGCCAGCCGCCGGTGGCGACGGGGTCGTCGTGCTCGTCGTAGGCGATGAGGTAGACGCCGTTCGGCGGGGTGAAGTCCGACGGGTCCAGGACGGTGGCGTCGCCGCCGTCGCCGTAGCGGACGTGGTACTCCTCCTGGACCTGGTCGTTCAGCTTGACGGCGTCGGGGTGGTCGAACGAGACGGGTCGTATATTCATGCCGAGTATCGTACTTCTATGCGTAGGGAGAGTCTGCGAAGGTCCGGGTGGGGGAATCCGGGCCCCGTCCAGTGTGCCGGTATTGTGCCCGGGTGCTGACTGTGACCTCTGTCAATGTGAACGGACTGCGGGCCGCCGCGAAGAAGGGCTTCGTGGAGTGGCTCGCGGAGACCTCCGCCGATGTGCTCTGCCTCCAGGAGGTGCGGGCCGAGCCGGAGCAGTTGCCGGAGCATGTCCGCACCCCCGAGGGCTGGCACGTCGTGCATGCCCCGGCCGCCGCCAAGGGGCGCGCGGGCGTCTCCCTCTACACCCGCCGCGAGCCTGACCGCGTCCAAGTCGGCTTCGGGTCGGCCGAGTTCGACGGGAGTGGTCGTTACGTCGAGGCCGACCTCCCCGGGGTCACCGTCGCCAGCCTGTATCTGCCCTCCGGCGAGGTCGGCACCGAGCGGCAGGACGAGAAGGTGCGCTTCATGGGCGAGTTCCTCGCCTATCTGAAGGGGCTGCGTGCGCGGGCCGCCGCCGACGGGCGCGAGGTCGTCGTCTGCGGTGACTGGAACATCGCCCACCACCCCGCCGACCTCAAGAACTGGCGCGCCAACCAGAAGAGTTCCGGCTTCCTGCCCGAGGAGAGGGCATGGCTCGGCCAGGTCTTCGACGCGGAGGACGGGGCGTATGTCGATGTCGTGCGTGGCCTGCATCCCGATGTCGAGGGGCCGTACTCCTGGTGGTCCTACCGCGGGCGGGCCTTCGACAACGACAGCGGATGGCGCATCGACTACCACGTCTCGACGCCCGGCCTCGCCGCCAAGGCGGTCAAGGGCTACGTCGAGCGCGCGGCCACACACGACGAGCGCTGGTCGGACCACGCACCGGTGACGGTGGTCTACGACCTCTGAAGGTCCCTGACCCTGACGGCGGTCTACGGCCGCTGAGGTCCCCGGTCGCCCCCGCCTTGCAGTCGGCGGTCCATCGCCATCGACAACTCCGCCTCTACGACGCTCTTCGCCAGCGGTCGCAGCCGTTGCAGGTCCTCCGCCGTGCGGCCCTCGGATATGACCAGGTCGGTGAAGAGCTCGGCGAGGGCGTCCGTGTGCTCGCGGACGCGGCGGCCCGCGGCGAGGACGTCGGCGAGGGGGATGCCCTCGCGCACCAGCGCGGCCGTGACGTCGAGGAGCCGCCGGCTGATGTGGACGATCTCGCCGCCGTCGGTGCCGAGGTAGCCGAGTTCGAGTGAGGCCGCGAAGTTCTCCGGGGTCGCCTGGTCGCCGAAGTAGTCGGCGAGCGCCTCCGGGGTCAGCCGCACGGGGGTCTCCTCGGTGGGGGCGCCCAGGCCCAGCAGCTCGCCCACGTTGCGGCCGTGGTCGAAGGCCTCGGCGAGTTCCGCGATGCCGTTGAGGGTGTGGCCGCGTTCCAGCAGCGCCGAGATCGTGCGCAGCCGGGCCAGGTGGGTCTCGTCGTACCAGGCGATACGGCCGTCCCGGCGCGGCGGGTGGATGAGTTTGCGCTCGCGGTAGAAGCGCAGGGTGCGCACCGTGATGCCGGCCTGCTCGGCCAGCTCCTCCATGCGGTACTCGCGCTTCTCCGCCGGTTCCGCCTGTTCCGCCTTCTCCGCCACGCCCGCACCCTACGTCGTACCCCCGGTAACTTTCCTTGCACCGCCCCCTACCCATGAGTACGAAGCTGCCCTACGCTCCGATTGCGCCAGTGTTCACTGGCGCGGTCTCATAGTCGTATGAGAAGGGCGCGGGATGACCGAACACGAGCATGTACGGGTGGCGGTGATCGGGTCCGGGTTCGGCGGGCTGGGGGCCGCGGTGCGGCTGCGGCGCGAGGGCATAACCGACTTCGTCGTCCTGGAGCGCGCCGACAGCGTGGGCGGGACCTGGCGGGACAACAGCTATCCCGGGTGCGCCTGCGACGTACCGTCCCATCTGTACTCGTTCTCCTTCGCGCCGAACGCCGACTGGCCGCGCACCTTCTCCGGGCAGGAACACATCCGCGCGTACCTGGAGCACGTCACGGACGTCTTCCGGATCCGGCCGCACATCCGCTTCAACTCCGAGGTCAAGACGGCGACTTGGGACGCGGAGCGGCTGCGCTGGGACATCGAGACCAGCGGCGGTTCCTACTCCGCCGACCTCGTCGTCTCCGCCACCGGGCCGCTGTCCGACCCGAAGATCCCGGACATCCCGGGGCTCGACTCCTTCCCCGGCAAGGTCTTCCACTCGGCCCGCTGGG
This sequence comes from Streptomyces sp. NPDC050528, assembly GCF_044457795.1. Classification (NCBI taxonomy): domain Bacteria; kingdom Bacillati; phylum Actinomycetota; class Actinomycetes; order Kitasatosporales; family Streptomycetaceae; genus Streptomyces; species Streptomyces sp. NPDC050528. The sequence goes on along the minus strand of NZ_JBITHH010000005.1, from coordinate 244,091 downwards.
ACCACGACTACGACCTGCGCGGCAAGCGCGTCGCCATGGTCGGCACCGGCGCCTCCGCGATCCAGATCGTGCCGGAGATCCAGCCCGACGTGGAGCGCCTCACCCTCTTCCAGCGCACCCCGCCGTGGGTCATGCCCCGCGTCGACCGCCCCATCAGCGGCGCCGAACGCGCCCTGCACCGCGCGCTGCCCTTCACCACCCAGGCGCGGCGCGGACTCCTGTGGGGCATAAGGGAGTTGCAGACCACGGCGTTCACCAAGCGGCCCAACGAGCTGGTCCTGGTGGAGCAGTTGGCCAAGAAGAACATGGCCCGCGCCATCAAGGACCCGGCCCTGCGCGCCAGACTCACCCCCGACTACCGCATCGGCTGCAAGCGCATCCTGCTCTCCCGGACCTACTATCCGGCGCTCGCCCAGCCCAATGTCGACGTCGTGGCAAGCGGGTTGAGCGAGATCCGCGGCGAGACGGTCGTCGCGGCCGACGGCACCACGGCCGAGGTCGACGCGATCGTCTTCGGTACGGGTTTCCACGTCACGGACATGCCGATCGCCCAACGAGTCGTCGGCGCGGACGGGCGCACGCTCGCCGAGGCGTGGCAGGGCGGAATGCAGGCGCTGCGCGGCTCTTCGGCGGCCGGGTTCCCGAACTGGATGACCGTCATCGGGCCCAACACCGGCCTCGGCACCTCCTCCATGATCTTCATCATCGAGTCGCAGCTGAACTATCTCGCCGACTACATACGGCAGTTGGACGTCCTGGGCGGCCGCGTCGCCCTCGACGCCCGGCCGAGCGCGGTGAGCGCGTGGAACCGGCGCGTGCAGGAACGTATGAAGCGCACGGTGTGGAACACCGGCGGCTGCACGAGCTGGTACATGGACGCGTCCGGCCGCAACACCACCATCTGGCCCGGCACGACGGCCGAATTCCGCAAGGCCACCAGGCGAGTCGACCTCACGGAGTACGAGGTGATCCGGGCGAAGGCCGAGAGGAAAGCGGAGGCGGAGGCGTCGACGGAGGTGGTGGACGCGTGAGCCGTCTCATGCACGTCTCGTCCGGGCCGTACGCCCCGCCCGTCCCCGCCCGCGAACTCACCGCCACCTCGGCCGACGGCTCCCGGCTGCACGTCGAGGTGCACGGACCCGAGGACGCGCCCGCCGTCGTCCTCGCGCACGGCTGGACCTGTTCCACGGCCTTCTGGGCAGCGCAGATACGGGACTTGGCCGTCGACCACCGTGTCATCGCCTACGACCAGCGGGGCCACGGGCGCAGTCCGGCGGCCGTCGCGCACAGCACCGACGCGCTCGCCGACGACCTGGAAGCCGTACTGGAGGAGACGCTCGCGCCCGGGGAGAAGGTCGTGATCGCGGGGCATTCCATGGGCGGGATGGCGGTCCTGGCGGCTGCTTCGCGGGCGCGGTTCCGGGAGCACGCGGTGGCCGTTCTGCTGTGCAGTACGGGGAGTTCGCGGCTGGTGGACGAATCGCGCGTGGTGCCGTTGCGGGCCGGGCGGACGCGGACCTGGCTGACCCGGAAGGTGCTCGGCACGCGGGCGCCGCTCGGGCCGGTCACGCCGGCCGCGCGGCGGATCCTCAAGTACGGGACGATGGGCCCCGGTTCGGCCCCGCACATGGTCGAGGCGTGCGCACGGATCGTGCACGCGTGTCCGAGCGCGGTGCGGTACGCGTGGTCCCGGGTGCTCGATTCGCTCGATCTCGACCACGGCGTACGGGAGTTGGCGGTGCCGACGGCCGTCTTCGTCGGGACGGCGGACCGGTTGACGCCGCCGGTGCACGCGCGGGCGCTGGTCGCCGCGCTGCCCAACTGCGTTGGGATCACCGAACTTCCCGGGCTCGGCCATATGACGCCCGTCGAGGCGCCCGAGTTGGTCAGCGCGAAGATCCGTGAACTGGCCGCGACATACGCGCAGTTCCACCAGGGCGATCAGGTCAAGGAGGGCACATGAGCGGCAAGGTGAGTCTGGAAGGGCAGGTCGCGGTCGTGACCGGGGCCGCGCGCGGGGTCGGCGAGCTGCTCGCCCGCAAACTCTCCGCGCGCGGGGCCAAGTTGGCGCTCGTCGGGCTGGAACCGGACGCGCTCAAGGAGGTCTCCGAACGGCTGCACACCGACAGCGGTCACTGGTACGCCGACGTCACCGACCACGAGGCGATGGCTCGCGTCGCGGCCGAGGTCAAGGAGCGGTTCGGGAAGGTCGACATCGTCGTCGCCAACGCGGGGGTCGCGACCGGCGGGCCGTTTCTCGACTCCGATCCGGTCGCCTGGCGGCGGGTGATCGAGGTGAACCTGATCGGGTCCGCGGTGACCGCGCGGGCGTTTCTGCCCGTGCTGATGGAGAGCCGGGGGTATCTGCTGCAGATCGCCTCGCTGGCCGCGATCACGCCGGCGCCGATGATGACCGCGTACTGCGCGTCCAAGTCGGGGGTCGAGGCGTATGCGCACAGCTTGCGGGCCGAGGTCGGGTACAAGGGTGTGCGGGTCGGGGTCGGGTATCTGTCGTGGACCGATACGGACATGGTGCGCGGGGTCGATCAGGACGCGGTCATGCGGGAGTTGAGGGAGCGGTTGCCCTGGCCGGCGAACAAGACGTATCCGCTGGGGCCGGCGGTGGACCGGATCGTGGCGGGGATCGAGCGGCGGGCCAGTCATGTGTACGGGCAGGGGTGGTTGCGGTCGATGCAGGGGGTGCGGGGGTATTTGCCGGGGGTTATCGGGGCGGTCGGGCAGCGGGAGATGCGGAGGTTCGGGGCGCGGTTGGAAGGGATGCGGTCGGGGCTTGTTGGTGCAGGTGGGGCGGCGGATGAGGAAGCGCGCGTCACTGACCGTAGCTGACCGAAATGCGAGTGTTGTCCTGGCGTGTAAATCTGGTCGAGGCCCGACCAAGGGCCAATCCCCCCACTACGGGAGTGAACCCACATGGGTATGAAGGACCAGTTCCAGGACAAGGCCAAGGACCTCGCGGACAAGGCCAAGGAGCGTATGGACCAGGGTAAGGACCAGGCGCGGGACCGGGGTCAGCGGCCGGACGAGGACGCTGAGCGTGCGGGGCAGGGGGCGCGGGAGCGGATGGATCGGGAGATGGACCAGGACTACGACGTGTAGTTGAGGTCTGATTGCGTGGGGCGCCCTGTGTTTTTTGGGGCGTCCCACGTTTCGTTGTTGGGTGCGGGCCGGTGGGGGCTGGTCGCGCAGTTCCCCGCGCCCCTAGGTGAGTTGCCCCGCTGTCTCTCAAGAGCGTGGGGGGAGTTTGGGCCTCGAACGGTCCGGTACCGCGCTGTAGTCCGGCGGGGTTGCCGCTGGGTGGATGGCCAGGAGGTCCAGGGCCAGTTTGATGGCGTCGTCCAGCTGCGCGTGCCGGCCCTCTGCCCAGTCCAATGGGGTGCGGAGGATCTCCGAGTCCGGGGTTACGCCTCGGTTTTCCACCGACCAGCCGTATGCGTCGAACCAGGCCGCGTTCATCGGGACCGTGATCACCGTGCCGTCGCCGAGTTGGTGGCGGCCGGTCATGCCGACGACTCCGCCCCAGGTTCGTTGGCCAACGACCGGGCCTAGTTTCAGCAGCTTGAAGGCGGCTGTGATCATGTCGCCGTCCGAGGAGGTTGCCTCGTCGGCCAGGGCAACGACCGGGCCCCTGGGGGCGTTTGAGGCGTAGGACACCGGTTGGGCGTTGCGGGTCAGGTCCCAGCCGAGGATCGTGCGGGTGAGTTTCTCGACCACCAGCTCGCTGATGTGGCCGCCCGCGTTGCCGCGTACGTCGACGATCAGGGCCGGGCGGGACACCTCCAGGCGCAGGTCGCGGTTGAACTGGGCCCAGCCGGAGCCGCCCATGTCGGGGATGTGGAGGTAGCCGCAGTGGCCGCCGCTCAACTCCCGTACCACGGCCCGGCGTTTGGCCACCCAGTCCTGGTAGCGGAGGGGGCGTTCGTCGATCAGGGGGACTACGGCGACCCTGCGGGCCCTGCCTTCGCCTTCCGCCGGGGTGAAGGTCAGCTCGACTGTCGTGCCGCCTGCGCCTGCCAACAGGGGGTACGGGCCCGTGAGTTCATCTACCGGGCGGCCGTCCACGTGGGTCAGGATCGCGCCCTCTCGGATGCCTGTGCCGGCCAGGGGGGAGCGGGCCTTGGAGTCCGAGGACTCGCCGGGGAGGATGCGGGCGATCGTCCAACCGCCCTCCCTGCGCACGAAGTTGGCGCCCAGCAGGCCCTGGCGGCGCTGGTAGTGGGGCGGGCCCTCGTTGCGGCGGGACGGGGTGACGTAGGCGTGGGACGTGCCCAACTCGCCCAGGACTTCGCGGAGTAGGTCCGCGAAGTCGTCGGGGGAGGCGACTCGTTCGACCAGGGGGCGGTACTGGTCCAGGACCCCGGTCCAGTCGATGCCGCACATCTGTGGGTCCCAGTAGTACGCGCGGATCAGGCGGCCCGCCTCCTCGTACGACTGGCGCCATTCGGCGGGCGGGTCCACCTCGTGGAGGATGCGGCGGAGGTCGATCCAGACCGTCGAGTCGCCGTCGCCGGACTCTGTGGAGGGGACCGCTCGTAGTTCGTCCTCGTCGACCACGACCAGGCGGGAGCCGTCGCCGCTCACCGCGAACCAGTCCAAGTGGTCTACGAGTTCGGACTTCTTCGCCTTGCTGATGTTGAAGTATTCGAGGGTCGGGCGGCCGCTGGTGTCGTCCGGGTTGGCGAAGGTCTCGCCCAGCGCGCCCGAGATCGGCCAGCGCAGCCAGACCAGGCCGCCGCCCGAAACCGGGTACAGCGCCGAGTACTTGGAGGCCGAGACGGGGAAGGGGGTGACCCTGCTCTCCAGGCCCTCCACCTCCACCGTCACCGCGCCGTCCGCGCCCTCGTCGTCCTCCGCCGCGTCCAGGCCCCCGGCGGCCGGGCGGCCCTCCGGGGTCAGCGCGAAGGGGGACGGGGTCGCCGAGGACAACGGCACCAGGTACGGGCGGCAGCCGAGCGGGAAGGACAGGTCGCCGGTGTGGACGTCGTAGACGGGGTCGAAGCCGCGCCAGGAGAGGAAGGCGAGGTAGCGGCCGTCCCGCGTGAAGACCGGATTCTCGTCCTCGAAGCGGCCGTTGGTGACGTCGACGATCAAACGGTCCTTTATGCGGGCCATCTTGATCTGGCGGAGGGAGCGGCCGATACCCGGGTGCGACCAGGTCAGCCAGCTGCCGTCGGGGGAGAAGGCGAGGTCCCGTACCGGGCCGTTGATCGAGCAGATCAGCTCTGTCACTTCGCCGTTGGACTCCTCCGTCGCGTCCAGTAGCAGCAGTCGTCCGTCGTGCGCCGCGATGGCCAGGCGCTCGCCCGCCGTGTCCGACACCAGCTCCAGTACGCGGCCCACCTCGCCGGAGGCGAGTCGGCGGGGCTCGCGTTCGCCGGAGGCGCGGGGGAGGTAGGCAATCTCGATCGCGTCCTCGCCGTCCGCGTCCGTGACGTAGGCGACCTGGCCGCCGGAGCCGAGCATCTCGGGGAGGCGGACCCGTACGCCCGGGGTGTCGGTGATGGTGCGGGCGGGGCCGTCGCGGTGGGTGAGCCAGTACAGGCTGCCGCGTACGACGACCGCGCTCGCGCGGCCCGTCTCGTCGACCGAGATGCCGTCGACGTGCTGGGCGGCGGGGACTTGGTACGTACGGCGGCCCGCGCGGGGGCCGCTCAACCGCACGTCCAACTTGCGCGGGGTCGACGTAGGGGACAGGTCGTCGACGAGCCACAGGTCGCCGGCGCACTGGTACACGACGCGGGTGCCGTCGCTGGCCGCGTGCCGGGCGTAGAAGGCGTCGTGGTCGGTGTGGCGCCGGAGGTCGGAGCCGTCGTAGGAACAGGAATAGAGGTTGCCGATGCCCTCGTGGTCGGAGAGGAAGGCGATGCGGCCGTCGACGAACATCGGGGAGTGCAGGTGGCCTTCGAGGTCGGCGAGCAGGCGGCGGCCGTGCAGCCAGAGGCGGCCCATCGCGCCGCCGCGGTAACGCTTCCAGGCGGCCGGTTCGTGGGGTGGGGTGCCGGTGAGGAGCAGGGTCTGGCGTTCGCCGCCGATGTCGGCGAGCTGGATGTCGGAGACCGGGCCCCAGGGGAGGCGGCCGCCGGGGTCGCCGTCGGTGGGGACCTTGTGGGCCCAGGTGAAGTACGAGAACGGTTCGCCGTGTGAGGCCACGGCGAGGATGTCGCCGTCGGGGGTCCAGCCGCAGACCTGGGTGTCGGGGCTGCCCCAGTAGGTGAGTCTGCGGCCCGGGCCGCCCTCGACCGGCGCGAGATGGATCTCGGGCACCAGGCTGCGCCAGCTCGTGTACGCGATGTGGCGGCCGTCGGGGGAGAAGCGGGGGTGGCCGACCTTCGTACGGTCGACGGTGAGCCGCCAGGCGCGGCCCCTGCCGTCGAGAGGGGCCAGCCAGAGGTCGTCCTCGGCCACGAAGCTCAGGAGGTCGCCACTGAGGTGCGGCAGGCGCAGATAGCTCACCTCCCTATGCTTTTCCGCGGGACGGACCGGAGCAACTTATGAAAAATGGCCGGGGTGACTCAGCACACGTACGAAACGGTTTCGTTTCTTTGGTGAGTGCGCTACATTCATGACGTACGAAGCAGGTACGAAACCGTGTCGTTCGGATCCGGAGAGGTGAGTGGCATGACTGAAGTCGCAACGGCGCGTCGCAGTCGCATCACGCCCGAGCGTGAGGCCGAGTTGTACGCGGCCGTGCTCGACCTGCTCCGGGAGGTCGGCTACGACGCCCTCACCATGGACGCCGTGGCGACCCGCACCAAGTCCAGCAAGGCGACCCTCTACCGCCAGTGGGGCGGCAAGGCCGAGCTGGTGGCCAAGGCCGTGCGGCACAGTAAGCCGGGACGGACCACCGATGTCGACACCGGGTCACTCCGGGGCGACATGCACGCCATGGTGGCCCGCGAGGACGACTGCCGGATGGAGCAGAACTCCGCGCTGATGCGGGGTCTGGCCATGGCGACGCACAACGACCCGGAGCTGCTCCAGGCGTTCCGCGAACTGCTCGTGGAGCCGGAGATGGAAGAGTTCCAGCGCGTGACGCAGCGCGCCATCGACCGGGGTGAGGTCCGTGCGGACTGTCCCGCGCTGGAGTTCGTGGTGCACATGATGATCGGCGCCTTCGCCACCCGCACGGTGATCGAGGACCTGCCGCCGACCCGGGACTACCTGACCTCGTACATCGACGCCGTCGTGCTCCCCGCACTCGGCGTACCCGTCACCACCTGACTCACCCACAGCACGCCCACCTGACGTAACCGCTCACGTCGTCGGGCAGATCAACCGTGTCCCCAACCGGTCGATCACCCCTGCCCCGAAGAACCCCACGACCTGACCGGGAGTACGCCCTCGTGGCCACGTTCCTCTACAAAGTCGGCCGGCTCGCCTTCAGGCGACGGCACTACGTCGCCCTTCTATGGATAGCGCTGCTGACCCTCGCGGGAGTCGGTGCGGCCAGCGCGCCCGCGGCCGGCGCCTCCTCTTTCTCCGTACCGGGAACCGAGGCCCAGAAGGCCTTCGACCTTCTGGAACAGCGCTTCCCCGGGATGAGCGCCGACGGCGCCACCGCCCGGGTCGTCTTCAAGGCCCCGGCCGGCGAGAAGCTCGACTCCGGCGCGAACAAGGCCACCGTCGAGAAGACCGTCAAGGACCTCGGCGACGGTTCCGAGGTCGTCTCGGTCGCCGATCCTTTCAAGGGCAAGGCCGTCAGCAAGGACGGCACGATCGCCTACGCCTCCGTGAAGTACAAGGTCTCCGGCATGGAGCTGAAGGACGCGTCGAAGGACGCCCTGAAGGAGACCGCGCAGCAGGCACGGGCCTCCGGACTCACGGTCGAGGTCGGCGGTGACGCACTCACCGCGACGCCCGAGACGGGCTCCACGGAGATCATCGGCATCGCGATAGCCGCCGTGGTCCTGGTCATCACCTTCGGCTCACTCCTCGCGGCCGGATTCCCGCTGCTCACGGCCCTGATCGGCGTAGGCATCGGTGTCTCGACGATCACGGCACTGGCGAGCGCCCTCGACCTGGGCACCACCACCTCCACCCTCGCGATGATGATCGGCCTCGCGGTCGGCATCGACTACGCCCTGTTCATCGTCTCCCGCTACCGGGCGGAGCTGGCGGAGGGCCGCGAGCGCGAGGAGGCGGCCGGACGAGCGGTCGGTACGGCGGGTTCGGCGGTGGTCTTCGCGGGCCTGACGGTCGTGATCGCCCTGGTCGGCCTGGCGGTCGTCAACATCCCGATGCTGACGAAGATGGGCGTGGCCGCGGCCGGCACGGTCGCGATAGCGGTCCTCATCGCACTCACCATGATCCCGGCGCTGCTGGGCTACGCCGGCAAGAAGATCAAGCCGACCGGCCAGAAGAGCAAGCTCCTGGGCGGCGGACGCGCCAAGTCCGCCGAGAAGTCGGCCCGCCCGAACATGGGCACCCGCTGGGCGAGCTTCGTCGTACGACGCCCGCTGGCGGTGCTGCTGCTCGGCGTGATCGGACTCGGCGCGGCGGCGATCCCCGCGGCCTCCCTCGAACTGGGCCTGCCCGACGACGGTTCGCAGCCCACGTCCACGACCCAGCGCAGGGCGTACGACCTCCTGTCCGAGGGCTTCGGCCCCGGCTTCAACGGCCCGCTGATGGTCGTGGTCGACGCGAAGGACAGCAAGACCCCGAAGGCCGACGTCACCACGGTGACCGACAAGATCAAGGCCCTCAAGGACGTCACCACGGTCACCCCGGCGACCTTCAACAAGGACGGCGACACCGCGACGATCACCGTCGTCCCGGACTCCAAGCCGTCGTCCGTCACGACCGAGGACCTGGTCCACGGCATCCGTGACGCGGGCGCGGAGGTGAAGGCGGACACGGACTCGTCGGTTCTGGTCACGGGCACGACGGCGATGAACATCGACGTCTCGCAGAAACTGAACGACGCGCTGATCCCGTACCTGATCCTGGTGGTGGGCCTGGCGTTCCTGCTCCTGATCGTGGTCTTCCGCTCGATCCTGGTCCCGCTGAAGGCGGCCCTCGGCTTCCTTCTGTCGGTCATGGCAGCACTGGGCGCGGTGGTGGCGGTCTTCCAGTGGGGCTGGCTGTCGGGCCTGATGGGCGTGGAGGAAACCGGCCCGGTCATGTCGATGATGCCGATCTTCATGGTCGGCGTGGTCTTCGGACTGGCCATGGACTACGAGGTGTTCCTCGTGACCCGCATGCGCGAGGCCCACGTCCACGGCGAGAAGCCGAGCCAGGCGATCGTCACGGGCTTCCGGCACAGCGCGAGGGTGGTGACCGCGGCGGCCGTCATCATGATCGCGGTGTTCTCCGGCTTCATCAGCTCCAGCGAATCCATGATCAAGATGATCGGCTTCGGCCTCGCGATCGCCGTCTTCTTCGACGCGTTCGTGGTCCGCATGGCGATCGTCCCGGCGGTACTGGCGCTGCTCGGCCAGCGGGCATGGTGGCTGCCGAAGTGGCTGAACCGGATCCTGCCGAACGTGGACGTCGAGGGCGAGGGCCTGCGCAAGCTGGACTCGAAGGACTCGGACCCCGACGAGGACCGCGAGCTGGTACGCGCCTGACCTCCAGCTACGGCTTCTAGGTAGGCCTTCTAGCTACGGCTTCTAGCTACGGCTTCTGGCTACGGCTCAAGTGGACCCCGGCCCGTTCATTCGGCGCCGGGGTCTTCCCGTCACTCACCCGGTGTGCAGCACCCGAAAACGACCGGGTTCCGCCGGATCCCGGTCAACAACCTGAACCGGCGCCCAGACCCACTGCCACACGCCGATCCCCGGCCCCCGGGAGAACGAGATCGCCCCGCGCGTACCTTCGACGGCGACGCGCGACCAGGACACGGCGGTACCGGAACGCAACACATCGGCAAGCACGACAACGGCGTCGTACCCCTCAAAGGCAACGAACGAGGGCGCGCCACCCAACCGCTCCCGCAACCCAGCCTCGACACGCACCCCAAGCGCCCCGAGCCGATCAGGCAGATACCGCAGAAACGGAACCGAGGCGCCGTCCTCTCCCAACACCCCACCCCACTCGGCGAATTCGGGCTGCCCGGCAGGAGCCCCGACCAACATCTCCCGGAGCCGCGGATCCCGCCGAACGCACCGGACGATCGACACGGCCGGCTCCGGATACCCGACGAGAAGAAGCAGAGCCGTAGCGCGACTGTCCACGAGTCCCTGGCACAAGGCCTCCGGACTGAGCGCCCGCATGTCGAACTCGACGACCGAACCACCGTGCGGGACAAGGCAGTTACGCAGAATCTCCGCCCCGGAGGCCCAGTACACGCTCGGTTCGGCAGCGACGGCGACCCGACGATGCCCGGCACCGAGCAGAAAGTCCGCGTAGACCCGCCACCCATGGGACTGAGCCGGAGCAATCCGAGCAACCCACTCCGAAGGCCCCTCGGTCAGCGAGTCGATAACAGCCGACGAACACAGAAACGGCACCCCAAGAGCATCCGCCCTGGCAGCAACAGCCCGAGCGACAACGCTGTGATACTCCCCGACCAGCGCGACCACCCCCAGACCGGCCAATTCGTCTACGGCCGCGACGGCCCTCTTGGGATCGGCGGCAGTGTCCCGAACCACCAGCTCAAGAGGGACCCCGGCGATCCCACCCCCCTCATTGACCTCCCGAACCCCCAACTCCAGCCCGGCGAGCAGGTGTTGCCCCGCCTCCACCCACCCGGGCCGACTCAGCGGAACGAGCACGCCGATCCGAACGGTCGGTGATGAAACGGTGGGCGGTGGCGTACTCATGATGGTGCGTCTCCCGTACGACGATTCCGGCGCGGCTTCCCTTGATCGCAGGGTACGAGGGGCACGACCGGTGCGAGCTTGACCTCCGCCCACACCGTCTTCCTCGGATACGGCCCCCGAGCCACACCCCACCGGTCCGCGAACGCCTCCACCAGCAGCAACCCCCGCCCCGACTCGGCACTGGGCTCTTCGAGTTGGACCCGGGGGAGTCGATCGCCGCGCGTGTCCGACACCTCGATACGGAGGGTCCCGGCGACGACGTACAGGGTCAGCCGGAAGTCCCGTCCGGTTACGCGTCCGTGGGTCGATGCGTTGGCTGCGAGCTCGGCGACGATCTGGGTTGCGCGGTCCAACGGGACGTTCCAGGCGCGGAGTTGCTCTGTGGCGAGAAGGCGGGCGAGGCGGGCGCCGCGAGGGGTGGGGGACAGGAGGACGGTGAAGTTGGGTGGGGCGGCGATTTCTTGATTCATGTCACTCAGCGTGGCCGGTTTTGCTTCCCTGGGTGAGTGATGGCGCTGGTGCGTAGCGTGACTGTCCTGGCTTTGTCCCGCGCTGTCTCGGCTGTCTCGTCGGTTGTACGGGTACGGAAGCGCGATGGAGGTGGGGCATGAACGAGGTTGAGGACGAGGCCGGTTGGGATGTCGAACCGGGGGACGAGATCGAGCCGTTGGTACAGGCGGTCGGTCGGATGCTCAGGGTCTTCCGGGAGCTGGCGGGGCTACGGGTGTCCGACGTGGCAGTCGCCATGGGTTACGGCGAGGACATGATCCGGAAGATAGAGCGGGGGGTGCGGATTCCCAGGCCGGAGTTCTTGGACCGGGTGGATCCGTTCGTGAGCGCGGGCGGCCATCTGAGGGCGTACATGGAGGACATGCAGAAGGCTCAGTACCCCAAGAAGGTACGGGAGCTGAAGGAGATGGAGGACCGGGCCGTTGAGGTACTGGTCTACAACAACCACAACCTGCACGGCTTGTTGCAGACGCCGGAGTACGCGCGAGCGCTGTTCGGGATGGTGCTGCCCCCGTACACCACGGATGAGCTGGAGCGAGGAATCGCCGCACGTATGGCGAGGAAGGCGATCTTCCAGCGGGAGCCGGCGCCGATGCTCATGTTCATCCAGGAACAGGTGACGCTGGAACGTCCCTACGGAGGCAGGGCTGTGTTGCGTCGACAGCTCCAACACCTGCTGGAGGTGGGACAGTTGCGGAATGTCTCGCTGCAGATCATGCCCACCGACAGCGAGGAGCACGGCGGGGTGCACGGCATGATTCAGGTGATGAAGTTCGCTGATGGCTCGGCTGTGGGGCGTTCCGACGGCGCGTTCAATGGGCGCCCGGTCTCAAACCCCAAGGATCTTCGTATCCTAGAAATGCGGCATGGGATGATCCGGTCGCAGGCTCTCACGCCCAGGGAGTCGCTGGCCTTCATCGAGCAAGCGCTGGGGAGACTATGAACACGCCAGAACTCCACTGGTTCAAGAGCAGCTACAGCGACAGCGGCGATATCAACGACTGCGTCGAGGTGGCCGTAGCCCCCGCCGTGATCCATGTCCGGGACTCCAAGTGCACCGGAGTCGGAGTTGGAGACGCTCATCTCACCGTGGGGATGGCGACCTGGGCGGACTTCCTCACCCACATCTCGGCCGCTCGCTAACCTCCCGGGGTATGACCACTCTGTCCGAACGTCCCAACACCGCTTTGCTGTTGATCGACGTGCAGGTCGGCGTCGTTGCCGATGCGTACGCGCGTGACGAGGTCGTCGCCAACATCGCCGGACTCGTCGACAGGGCCCGCAAGGAATCCGTGCCGGTCGTCTGGATCCAGCACTCCGACGAGAACGTGCCCCAGGGAAGCGATGCCTGGCAGTACGTCCCCGAACTCACCCGCCTCGACCCGGAACCCCTCGTCCCCAAGAGCTACCCCGACTCCTTCGAGGGCACGTCCTTGGAACAGGTACTGGCCGAGGCCGGGGTCGGACGCCTGGTGGTGACTGGCGCATCCACCGACGCGTGCGTCCGCTCCACGATCCACGGCGCCTTCGTACGCGGCTACGACGTGACACTCGTCAGCGATGCCCACACCACGTCGGACTTGAGCCGTTGGGGTGCGCCGCCGCCGGAGCAGGTCATCGCCCACACGAATCTGTACTGGAAGTACCACGAGGCGCCAGGTCGTACGGCTGCTGTAGCTCAGGCAAAAGAAGTCACCTGGGCGTAGGGCCACTCGCTTCTTGGCCAGTGTCGGGCTTCCACGGCCCGAGTAAAGGGCGCTTCGCTGCGCTACGCGTCGCCTTCGGCGATGGCCCTGCGGGCCACCCTTGACTAGGGCCGCTCCAGCCCGTTTGAGAAGCGAGCGAGCGGCCCGGAAGGACGGGTGGCCAGGTGCGTATGCCCATACCTGTACTGCCTTGCTGGCCGGTGTTGAGGGGCGCGTTCGCGTCTCGGCGGCACGCCGCCTCGGCTCAGCGGCCAGCGGCGGGTGGGTGGTTGCGGGAAGCTGTAGGTAAAACTAACCACTCTCACACCCTTTAACTGGTTAGAAAAGACCCCAGCCTCCAGCCTCCAGAGGTGGCAGGGCTGGGGGTGAGCGTCGGGGATGGGGGTGGGGATGGGGGTGGGGGTGGGGATGGGTGGGGCTGGGAAGTGTGACACTTCCGCTTGGACTGTCACACTTCCGCGGACCGGGTGTCCCGGGAGGGCCCGACCGGCAGACCAGAGCCGCCACCCACCACCCACCTGCCCACCCACTCACCGTTGGCCGCTGAGCCGGCCCGGCGTGCTGGCGGGACGGCGGCGCGCCACCTCGCCCCCGGCCCCCGCCCTCTCCCGAAGCCGGGGGCTTTTCTAACCAGTGATGGCACATCACAGTGGTTAGTTTTGCCGACAGCTTCCCGCAACCACCCACCTGCCCACCCACCCACGGTTGGCCGCTGAGCCGAGGCGGCGTGCTGGCGAGACGCGGACGCGCCCCCTCGCACCGGCCGGCGACCCAGTTCAGGCAAGGGTGTTCATGGCTGGGCCACCCATCCCTCGGGGCCGCCCGCTCGCTTCTGAAACGGGATTGCGGGAGGTGAGTCAAGGGTGGAGCGCAGCGGAATCGGCGCAGCCGACGCGACCGCAGGGAGCGCCCTTTACTCGGCTCCCGCAATCCCGACACTGGACAAGAAGCGGGCGGTCCGACGGTCGGAACTCGGTCGCAGGCCCAGTACACCCACCGCTACCGTGCCCACATGAGCATGAACAACACCGAAGACGACAACACCGGCGCCAACCCCCGATTCGCCGACGCACTAAGGGAGTTGGGGCTCGCGGACCTCCTCGGTCGTATCCGGCGCTTCCCGGACGCCACCCGCACCGCAGCCGAGGCCGCCGCAGCGATCGGGTGCGAGTTGAGCGAGATCTGCAAGTCCCTGATCTTCGCGGCCGACGGGGTTCCCGTGCTCGTGCTCATGGACGGGGCGTCCCGCGTGGATGTCGAGCTCGTTCGGCGGGAGCTCGGGGTCGAGAAGGTCACGCGGGCCAAGGTGGACGTCGTACGGGAGACGACCGGGTATGCCATCGGGGGCGTGCCGCCCTTTGGACACCGTACGAAGACACGGGTGTTGGCCGATCGGTCCTTGCTCGCGCACAGCGTTGTGTGGGCCGCCGCCGGCAATCCGCATGCCGTGTTCCCCATGGAGCCCAAGGAACTTGTCGCCTACGCCGGTGCCACCCTGGTGGATGTGCGCGAGCAGACCTCCTGACACCGCTGTTCGTCGCCCTGCGCGAGTCGTCGAATGCCCCTTTGTCTTCCGTCGAATCGGCGCGAGCGGGATGATGACGGCCATGGGGGAATGGAGAACCGGAACACGGAACGTTAGCGCGGTCTATGTGGTTCTTGCGCTGGGTGGGATGGGAGGTGCGCTGTGGTTCGCCCATCACTTTCAGCTCGGAGCAGCTGCCACTGCGGCCTCGCTGTTACCCACATTGGCTCCGTTGTTCATGTCCTGGGTGACCTTCCGTACGGGCGCGGAACGCCAGGCCGAGCTGCCTCTGGATCAGATCGCGGAGCATTTGGCTCAGGCCGTGCAAAGTCAGTGGGAGGCTGAGGCCCGGGTACGGCGCGTCAATGACCCCTACCCCATGGCGGTGGGGTGGAGAGCGGCCCCGGAGGATCTGGTCGAAGAATGGTCGCTGTTGCGGACCACTGCCGCCGATTGGCCCGGCGGGCCCCGTACTGCCCCTGGTGAATGGGCGGCCTCTCCTGAGCAATTGGAGGGGACCGGGGCCGAAATCACGCTCACATTCGCAGAAAAGGTGCCCACGAATCGGCTGTTGGTGCTGGGGGAGCCTGGGGCAGGCAAGACGGTTCTTCTTTTGCGCCTCTTGTTGGGGCTGCTTCAGAGGCGTATGGCGAGCACCGCGACTGATGCCGTCGCGGCCGTTCCTGTTTTGTTTCCGTTGGCGACTTGGAATCCCACGAGGCAGGACCTCTATGCCTGGATGTCTCAGCGACTGGCGGCCGACTATCCCAACCTGGCCGAATCGGCCCCTGCGCGATTCGGGAAGATCGATCGTGCTCGTGCGCTGCTGGACAACCGGCTGATTCTCCCTGTCCTGGACGGTTTCGACGAGATCGCCTCTCCTCTCCGGAGCGCCGCTCTCAGCGCGATCAATGAAGCGCTTCCGTTCGGGCATCCGGTCGTGCTCTCAAGCCGTGTTGGTGAATACCGCAATGTGGTGCGTCCCCGTTCCGGGTTTCCGGTCAGGCTGGCGGGAGCGGCGGGAATCGAACTACGTCCACTAGAGGTTGCCGATGCCTTGGCATACCTGCGGCGTGACGCGGGTGGGAGCGGTTATGCCGCAGACCGCTGGGAGCAGGTCGCTGATCGGTTGGATACCGAGACACCGGTCGGCGCGGCGTTGCGCACCCCGCTCATGCTGTTCCTGGCGCGCACCATATACAACCCCCGCGCCGGCGAGAGCCACGAGGATCTGCCTTACCCCGGAGAGCTGTGCGACACTTCCCGGTTCCCCACGCGCGCCGCCGTCGAAACGCATCTGTTCTCCGCGTTCATTCCGGCCGCCTACCGATCCCATCCACGCCATCCCAGCCGGTGGAGCCCGCAACAGGCTCAGATGACTTTTGTCTTTCTGGCGCGCCATCTTTACCTGGCCTTCAACGGCACACCCGATCTGTCCTGGTGGCAGCTGCCGCGCGCTACCCGGCGCAGTATTCCAGTCTTGGTCACTCAGGGCATATGCCTCTTCTTCGGCACGCTTTTCGCTGCCTTCTCCCTTGCCTTCGTGGTCTGGGCACGGGCCAATATTCTCGTCATGATCCTGGCCCCACTGGTGGGTGCCGTTCTCGGAGTCTTTCTCGGGTTCCTCCTTGCGATGCCGGGCTGGTTGGCCTTCGACACGGAATTGCGTCGCCCCACGTCCGGGCTGCGGTGGGCGCCGAACTGGCTCTGGTTGGTCACAGGGGCGGCCGCGGCTCTTTTCCTGATGACGGTTGCTCACTGGTCGTTTCCTCTGGCCGGAATGGTGGGACTGTCCATCTTCATCACCTTCGGGCTGGGGACCAGAGCCGCTGACACCGCCTTGGAGGTTGGCCCCATGACGCTCTGGTCGCGAGACCGGCGCACCTTCTGGGCCCTCACGCTGGCGGTCACCGCTACGGCGAGTCTTGGTATCTGGGTACCGGTAGTCGTGAATGGTGGCTTTGTGGTCGGTCAGATCATTGCTTTGGCATTCGCACTGTGGATCGGCTTGACCGTCGCCTTCACGAAGACCGCCTGGGGGGCATTCGCGTCGGTCCAGTATCACCTTGCCCTCCGTCGCAGCCTTCCCCGCAACCTCATGGCGTTCTTGGCCGATGCTCACCAGTACCGGGGCGTACTGCGCCAAGTGGGAGCGGTCTACCAATTTCGGCACATAGACCTGCAACGTCACCTCGCCAGTACTTCGGATGGCGATTGAGTGATGCTGCGGGCGGGTTGACGGGGCCCGCGCAGACTGTCCTTTTACCCGGCTTGCCGTCGGTTTGACGATCCGTTCCCCGGGCGTTCAGTCAACTGCCTGTGTCCGGGATGTGTGTTGTCCCTAGGGTCCCTGAGGATTAAGAAAGAGAAGGGGCCTCATGGACACACTCCACGCGGTCCGGGCCGGCGGGATCACCCGGTGCTTCGGCGAGGTCGTGGCACTCGACAGCGTCGATCTGGATGTGACACAGGGTCAGATCCACGGACTGGTCGGACCGAACGGCGCCGGGAAGACGACGCTGCTCGGGCTGTTGCTGGGGCTGGCCGTCGCCGATCGCGGCCGGCTGGAGATCCTGGGCACGCCGGTGGAGCGTGCGCTCGCCGTGCCGGACGGCGTCGCGGGGTTCGTGGACGCGCCCGGTCTGTATCCGTCGCTCACCGCCCGGCAGAACCTCGTCGCGCTGGCGGGACTCCGGGGCGAGGACGCGCGGACCGCGGGGATCGACGACGTGCTCGACCAGGTCGGGCTCACCGATGTCGCCGACGACAAGGCCCGCGGCTTCTCCCTCGGCATGCGGCAGCGGCTCGGGCTCGCCGCCGCCCTGCTCACCCGGCCCCGGCTGCTCGTGCTCGACGAACCCGCCAACGGCCTTGATCCGGCCGGAAAGAGACACGTGCACCGCGTTCTCAACCGGCTCGCCGCGGAGGGCACGAGCGTGGTGCTCTCCAGTCATCACATGGACGACCTGGAGGCGTTGTGCGCCGAGGTCACCATCCTCGACACCGGACGCGTGGTGTTCTCCGGGCCGCTGAGCAAGCTCGCCGCCGAGAACCGTGAACTCGACTACCGGCTGCGGACCTCCGACCCGGACGCCGCCCGCCGGCAGGCCGACCGTACGGCCGGGATACGGGTCCTCGACGGCGTTCAGCAGGACGTCGAGGTCCTCGTCGTGCGCGCCCTGGTGCCCGCTCTCGATGAACTCGTCGCCGGGTTGGTGCGGTCAGGGGTCGCGGTGCGTGAACTCGCCCCTGTCGTATCGCCACTTGAGGCCGCGTTCCTCGCCCTCACCGAGCGCCGGGAGGGCGCGGGATGACTGCCACCGCCATACGGCCCGCCGCCGTCACCCGGCATGTTCCGGTCGCGCGCGCCTACCGCTTCGAACTGGTCAAGCTCGTCTCGCAGTGGCGGATCCGGCTGCTGGTGCTCGCGTGTTGGGTCGCGCCCGCGCTCTTCGTCGCGGGAGTGAGCCAGCAGAGCACGCTGCCCTCCGACACGCTCTTCGGGCGCTGGATGCTCGCCACGGGGTGGGCCGGGCCGCTGGTGGTGCTGGGGTTCGCGGGCACCTGGGCGCTGCCGCTGCTGACCTCGGTCGTCGCCGGTGACGTGTTCGCCGCCGAGGACCGGCTCGGCACCTGGCGGCATCTGCTGGTGGCGGTCCGCTCGCCCCGGCGGATCTTCGCGGCGAAGGCCCTCGCCAGTCTCACCGTCATCCTGATGCTGGTGGCCGGGTTGGTCGGTTCCAGCGTGGTGGGCGGGCTACTGACTGTAGGGAACCGGCAGTTGGTCGGTCTCGACGGTCATCTGCTGGCGCCGGGGGACGCCGCCGGCCGGGTGCTGCTCGCGTGGCTCTGCGCGCTCGCCCCCACCCTGGCCCTCGCCGCGATCGGACTCCTCGGGTCGGTCGCGCTGGGGCGGTCCCCGATGGGGCTGCTGCTGCCTCCGCTGGTCGCGCTCGCGATGCAGGTCGCCCAGATGCTGCCGCTGCCGGTGGCCGTCCGCCTCGCCCTGCCCGGCTACGCCTTCATCTCCTGGAACGGCCTGTTCACCAGCCCGGCCCAGCTCGCCCCGCTCCTCATCGGCGTCGCGGTCAGCCTGGTGTGGGCTGCCCTGGCGACCGCACTGGCCTATCTCCTGTTCGTACGGCGGGACTTCACCAACCCGGCCTACGACGGATCCGGGCGCCGCGCGCTCACCGTAGGCCTGCTGCCGCTCGCCGCGCTGACCGCCCTCACCGTCGGAGTGGTCGCCGTGGCCACCCCCTCGACCGGTTCCGGGATCGAGCAGGACAAGGTCCAGCGGTCCCTCGCCACCGCCTTCGCCCACCTCTACCGGATGCAGACCGGCCAGCTCCACCGCCCCGCCGTCACCGAGGCGCAGTTGCGGACCTCGGCGGCCTGCACCAAGAGCGACGGGCAGGCCGCCCAGGAGGGACCCGGCAACGACTGGCGCTGCGTGGTGAGTTGGCACCTCCCCGGTGTCGCGGTCACCGGGACGGCGATCTACCAGCTCGACATCGGTCCGGACGGACGGTACGTGGCCGACGGCGATGGGCCGAAGGAAGTCAACGGCTACTTCCTGGTGCGGAGTTCGACCGGGGACACCCCGAATCCGTTGTGGCAGTTCGACGGCAATGTCGACCTGCTCGACACCACCTCGAAGGGACAGGTCCATGCAGGTAACGCGGCAACGCCGGGTCAGTGAGAAGGAGCAGGTCAACCTCTTCGGCAGACGCGTCGGCCGCCGTGCCGTGCTGGTGACGGCCGGTATCGCCGTCGCCCTCGGTGTCACGGGCACCGCGGTCGCCTCGACATACCGGTTCGGCACCGAGCAGGTCGGCCAGACCACCGCCAACGGCCAGGTCATCTCCAGCGACCAGTACATCAAGCCGTACGGCAGCCGTACCGTCGTCAACGACGGCAAGATCATGTCGTCGACGGTCAGCCCGGACGGCACCCACCTCGCGGCCTCGGTCACCGACGGCGATGCCTCCCTGATCGTCATGGACCTCGCGACCGGGCAGGTCAAGCAGAAGATCGGCACCAACGCGGCGGACGACCTGCGCATCACCAGCGCGGCCGTGGGCCAGGAAGGCCCGACCTACTCGCCCGACGGCAAGCAGTTGTGGCTCGGACAGGCGAACGGCTACACGAAGTTCACGGTCGCCGCCGACGGCACCCTCTCCGCCCCAACCGCCGTACCGATAGCGGCCGATGGCACCAAGCAGGCCCTCGTCGGCGCGGCCGTGTTCTCGGCGGACGGCTCCACCGTGTACTCCGCGGTCAACGGCCAGAACAAGGTCGTCGCCATCGACACGGCGACCGGAACCATCAAGCAGAGCTGGGCAGTTGGCAACGCCCCGCGTGGAATCGCCCTGGTCGGCGGCACGTTGTACGTCAGCAACGAGGGCGGCCGCCCGGCGAAGCCCGGCGACACCACCATCAACTCCTACGGTACCGATGTCGTCGCCAACCCGAAGACCGGCGCCAGCACCACCGGCACGGTCAGCGTCATCGACACGGCGGACCCGGCAGCCGCCGTAGGAACCATCGACGTAGGACTGCACCCGACCGCCGTGTACGCGAAGAACGGCGCGGTGTTCGTCACCAACACCGCCGACAACAGCGTCTCGGTCATCGACACCCGCAAGGGCAAGGTCGTGCAGACCATCGGCACCCAGCCGTGGCCCGAGGCGTCGGTCGGCTACGAGCCCAACGCGGTGACCCTCACGGGTGACGGCCGACTGCTCGTCACGCTCGGCCGGGCCAACGCGGTGGCCGTCTACCGCTACACCTCCCCGCAGCAGCCCGCCCGCTACGTCGGCCTGCTCCCCACGGACTACTTCCCCTCGGAGATCACCACCGTCGGCAAGCAGGTCGTCGTCTCCAACACCCGCGGTGTGGACGCCCTCCGCCCCGACGCCGCCGGCCACAACACCCACGACACGACGTCGAGCCTCACGCAGTTCACGCTGCCGAGCGACCTCACCATCCGGTCGCAGACCGCCAAGGTCTTCAGGCAGAACGGCTGGACGCCCGGCTCCGTCACCACGGCCAGGGCCAAGAGCCACGCGAAGGCCGTTCCGGTCCCCGCGCGCATCGGCGACCCCTCGACGATCAAACACGTCTTCCTGCTCGTCAAGGAGAACCGCACCTACGACCAGGTCTACGGCGACCTCCCGCAGGGCAACGGGGATGCCGCGCTCACCCAGTTCGGCGAGAACGTGACGCCCAACCAGCACGCCCTGGCCGAGCAGTTCGGGCTCTACGACAACTTCTACGACATCGGCACCAACTCCGCCGAGGGCCACAACTGGCTGATGCAGTCGGACAACCCGGAGTACACCGAGTCCTCGGCCGGCGAGTACACGCGCAGCTACGACACCGAGAACGACGTGCTGGGCCACCAGAAGTCCGGCTTCATCTGGACCGGCGCGCAGGCGGCCGGGAAGAGCGTCAAGGACTTCGGCGAGTTCCAGTCCCTGGAGACCAAGCCGGCCGGCGCCAACTGGCAGAACCTGTACTGCGACAGCAAGAACATGGCCGCGACGGGGGCCCAGACCGCGTACCCGATCAAGACGGGCTCTGCGATCCCCTCCCTCAACGACGTGTCGGTGCAGGGCTTCCCGCTGTTCGACCTCGACGTCCCGGACATCTACAAAGAGCAGATCTGGAAGCAGGACTTCGAGAAGAACGGCCCGGCGAACCTGAACATGTTCTGGTTCTCCAACGACCACACCGGCGGCCCGGCCAACGCCGCCGCCGAGGTCGCCGACAACGACCTCGCCGTCGGCCGGATGGTCGACGAGATCACCCACAGCACGTACTGGAAGGACTCGGCGATCTTCGTCGTCGAGGACGACTCCCAGGCCGGCCTCGACCACGTCGACGGCCACCGCGCCCCGGTCCAGGTCATCAGCCCGTACGCCGAGCACGGCACGGTCGACAGCCACTACTACTCGCAGATCACCATGGTGCGGACCGTCGAGCAGATCCTCGGGATCCACCCGATGAACCAGCTCGACAGCGCGGCCACCCCGATGTACGGGGCGTTCACGAGCAAGGCCGACGACACACCGTTCACGGCGGTGCCCAACCGCACCTCGCTGACCCTTGGCGTGAACCCCCAGCCGTCCTGCGGCTCGGACACCCCGGCGGCCCAGGACACCAGGGCGGCGGCAGCGCCGACGTCCGTCGCGGTGCCGCAGGCCGAGCAGAAGCTCGCCGCCCAGTGGAAGACCTGGGCCTCGCACCAGCGGCTGACCGGCCCGAACGCCGTGCCCGACTACGCCAACCCCACCCAGATGAACCGCTACACCTGGTACCAGACCCACAACTGGACCAAGCCGTACCCCGGCGACAAGAAGGTCTACGCGCCGAACGACGTGCCCGGCGCCTACCTCCCGTCGTCGGAGTCCGACGGCTGACGGGGCACGACCCCGGACAGGTCGTGGGCGCGGACGCTGTTGCGGTCCGTGGCCGAGCGGCCCAGCGCGTGGTGCGGCCACAGCCCGCCCGCCACGCGCCGGGCCCGCTCGCCCCACTCGCGCGCCTCGGCGGCACCGGCCTTGTAGTGGTTGAGGGCGTAGCCGCCGGAGTGGATCCGCAGCAGGGAGAAGCCGCCGGGGTAGTCCTTGGCGGCGGTGACCTCCTGCTGGACGACGTGCGGGGCCCGGTTCAGGACGGTCCGCTTGTTGCGGTGGGTGTGGCCCGCGTGGTGCAGGAAGACGCCCGGCGCCGAGACGTACGCGTCGACGATCGCGCGGGCCTGCTTCCGGTCGAGGCTCTGGCCCCGCGTCACCGGGAACACGGAGTCCCGTACCGTCAGCGGATGGTGGCCGAAGACGAGCGTCGGCCGGTCCGGGTCTTCCCTCAACTGCGCCTGGAACCACGACAGTTGCTCGGCGCCCAGCCCGCCCGCGTCGCCGCCGTTGCCCGCCTTGTGGTAGGTGTCGAGGCCGAGGACGCGCAGCCCGCCGAGGTCGTGGGCGAAGTAGCCGGGGGTGCCGGTGCTGGTGAACGTGTCGCCGAAGGGGTCGGCCCAGTGGACCGGTGGGCGGTCGTGGTTGCCGCGTACGACGAGGTAGTCCCGGCCGAGCGTCCCGAAGCCGTCCAGGATGCGCCGCGCCGTGGCCACGTCCCGGGGCCCGCCGCCAGCCGAGAGGTCCCCGGCGGCCAGCAGCACGTCCGCACCGCGCCGCCGGGCCTCCTCGACCAGGGCCCGGCTCATGATCTCCGGGTAGGCCGCGAGACCCGCCGCCTGCGATATCCCGCGCATGCCGGGGACCCCGGAGACCAGCCCCGCGGTGGTCTCGCCGAGGTGCAGGTCGTTGCAGAGGGCGATCGACAACAGGTGTCTGCCGGGCGGGGGTTGGGGCGTGGTGAAGGAGTACGTCCCGGTCCGCGTGCCCCCGAAACCGTGCCGTGAGGTGCCGACCGCGTTGCCGCGTACGTGGTGCAGCGGGGTCGGCAGGGCGGGGACACCCCGCGAACGCGCCCGGTAGTAGTACGTCTGTCCCGGTTCCAGACCGGTCAGCTCCACCTGGTGGTGCGCGGTGGGCCGGTCCTCGGCGGCGGTGCGGTTGAGGTGGCCCGGGTGGGTGCCGTAGACGACCTCGCCCTCCGTGACCGCGGGGAGCATGTGGCCGAGGCCGTCGTCGGTGCCCGGGATCCCGGTGTGCCAGGTGACGATGGCGCGGTCCTCGGTGAGCGTGACCAGCTCCAGGTGGACGGCGGCCAGCGAGCGGCCCCGGCCGCGCGGGGGAGCGGCCCGCAGCAGGGCGGGGACGAGGAGGGCGCCGGAGCGCAGGACGTCGTAGGGCGTGGGGAGGGCGGCGAGGGTCGCGAAGGGAGCGGAGAGGCAGCAGCGCATGTCTGTCCTCCTGCCCGTCGGCCGTGAACGGCAGCGGTGGTGGTGGCTGCCGTGGTCGTACCAGTGTGCTACATGAGGGAGGCGCGCACGGCCCGCACCAGTGCCTGGGCCCTCGGGTCCGCCGTCACGCTCTTGCGGAAGCCGTTCGTGACATAGCCGAACGCGATGCCCGACTCCGGGTCGGCGAAGCCCAGCGCGCCGCCCCGGCCCGGGTGGCCGAAGGACCCCTCCGAGAGGAGCGGGGACGCGCTGCCGTGCAGCATGTAGCCCAGGCCGAAACGGGTGGTGATCACGAGGGTGCGGTCCGGGCCCGACGAGCGTTCCGCGCGCGCCAGCTGCACCGTCTCCGGCGTGAACAGCCGTACCCCGCCGTCCACTTCGCCGATCAGCGACGCGTAGAAACGCGCCAGTCCGTCCGCCGTCGCGATGCCGTTCGACGCGGGGAGTACGGCCGCCCGGTACGCCGGGTCGTTCTCGTCCGGCATCGGCGTGATCGCCCCGAACGCGCGCCGGGTGAGGGAGTCCGGGTTCGCGTACGCCTCGGAGACCGAGCGCTTGGGGCGGGTGCGGAGGACGCCTGTGTCCGATGTCACGGCCTCCAGCTGCGCGACCCGGCCCACGCGCCCTGCCTCGCTCTCCGGAAGGCCCACCCACAGGTCCGCCCCGACCGGCCCCGCGATCTCGTCCGCGATCCACGCGCCGATCGACCGGCCCGTCACCCGCCGCACCAGCTCACCGGTCAGCCAGCTGTACGTCTGCGCGTGATACCCGTGGTCCGCGCCCGGCTCCCACACCGGCGCCTGCGCCGCCATCGCCGTAGCACTCAGCACGGGATCGGCGGCCTGCTCCGGGGTCAGCGGGCGGTCCAGCACCGGCACGCCCGCGCGGTGCGCGAGCAGATGCCAGACGAGCGTGTGCTCCTTGCCGGCCGCCTTGTACTCCGGCCAGTACTCGCCGACCGGAGCATCCAGGTCCAGCTCCCCGCGCTGCGCCAGCAGCAGGAGTACGGCGGCTGCCACGCCCTTCGTCGCCGAGCGGACGATCTGGGCCGTGTCCTGCTCCCAGGGAGCGGTGCCGTCCACGTCCTTCGTGCCTGCCCAGAGGTTCACGACCCGGTGCCCGTGCCGGTACACCGTCACGGCCGCGCCCCGGTCGCCGCGCGCCTCGAAGTTCGCCTCGAACGCGTCCCTGACCGGCTCGAAGCCCTCGGCCACCACGCCGTTCACGTCCACGTCCGCACTCCTGGTTCCGCCGACCCGCTGTCCTACCTCAACCAAGCAGGATCGTGACGTCGATGTTCCCGCGGGTCGCGTTCGAGTACGGGCAGACCTCGTGCGCAGCGTCCACCAGCTTCGCCGCGATGTCCGGGTCGAGGATCGGCAGGGACACACTCAGGGCGACCGCGAGGCCGTAGCCGCGCTGCTTGTTGGGGCCGATGCCGACCTTCGCGGCGACCGTGGAACCGGTCAGGTCGAAGCCCGCCCTACGGCCGACCAGGACCAGCGCGTTGTGGAAGCAGGAGCTGTAGCCGGCCGCGAAGAGCTGCTCGGGGTTGGTGCCGTTGCCGTCGCCGCCCAGCGCCGGGGGCATCGCGACCTGGAGGGCGAGCTGGCCGTCCTGGCTGCTGACGAAGCCGTCCCGGCCGCCGTGGGCGGTGGCCTCGGCGACGTACATGATCTTCGTCGGGCGGGTGTCGACAGCTGTGTCAGTGGTGGCAGCTGTGTCGTCGGTCATGGCGGGACCTCCCCCGGGGCGGAAACAAGGACACACGAGAGCGCGCAACTACATCGTGCACAAGATACTGGCGAGTAGGTCGGTGTGGGTCAGCAGGGGGTGTGGACCGTCGGTAACCCGAGGTCAGCGGGTCAGGGGATCAGCGCGCCCGGTCCGCCGCGGCCTCCGCGCGCTCAGCCAGCCGCCACAGCTCCGCCCGCAGGCGTACGACCTCCGGCATCTCCAGCTCCGTCGCCGCGAGCAGGGCACCCGGCACCCGGGCCGCGCGTTCCCTGAGGGCCGCACCCCGCTCCGTGCACGCGACCAGCACCGAGCGCTCGTCGTGTGCCGCGCGCTCCCGGTGGACGAGACCCGCCGACTCCAGGCGCTTGAGGAGCGGGGACAGCGTGCCGTAGTCGAGGTGGAGGGCGGTCGCGAGGTCCTTGATCGGGGTCTCGCCGTGCTCCCAGAGGACGAGGAGGACGAGGTACTGCGGGTAGGTCAGCTCCAGTTCCTCCAGGAGGGGGCGGTATGCGGCCGTCAGCGCCCGCTGGGCCGCGTACAGCGCGAAGCACAACTGCTCGTCGAGGAGCAGCGACCCGGCATCCGTATGGTCCTCGTTCGTCACGCGCCCATTGTCACGGACCGCGGGTCGAACCCGAAGGGCAACTCCAGGCGATGCGCCCGCATCAACGCGTCGTCGGAGAGCAGTTCGCCGGTCTTCCCGTCCGCCGCGATCACGCCCTCGCTGAGGATCAGCGCGCGCGGGCACAACTCCAGTGCGTACGGCAGGTCGTGCGTGACCATGAGGACCGTGACGTCCAACGACCGCAGGATGTCGGCCAGTTCACGGCGGGAGGCGGGGTCGAGGTTGGAGGAGGGCTCGTCGAGGACGAGGATCTCCGGTTCCATCGCCAGGACGGTTGCCACGGCCACTCGCCGCCGCTGTCCGAACGACAGGTGGTGCGGGGGCCGGTCCGCGAAGTCCGCCATCCCCACCGACTCCAGTGCCGTACGCACCCGTTGCTCCAGCTCGGCGCCCTTCATCCCGGCCGCCGCCGGGCCGAACGCCACGTCCTCGCGGACCGTCGGCATGAAGAGTTGGTCGTCGGGATCCTGGAACACGATCCCGACCCGGCGCCTGATCTCCGCCATGTGCCGCTTGCCGACAGGGAGTCCGGCCACCGTCACCGTCCCGGCGCCGGCCGTGAGGATGCCGTTGAGGTGGAGCACGAGGGTGGTCTTGCCGGCGCCGTTCGGGCCGAGCAGGGCGACCCGTTCACCGCGCGCGACGGTGAAGTCGACGCCGAACAGGGCCTGTTGGCCGTCGGGGTAGGCGAAGGCGAGGCCCGAGACTTCGAGAGAAGGGGTCACAACGTCGTCCATCACAGCGTCCATCCCAACAGGCATACGGCAAGGGCGGCTGACGG
This sequence comes from Streptomyces sp. NPDC050528, assembly GCF_044457795.1. NCBI lineage: Bacteria > Bacillati > Actinomycetota > Actinomycetes > Kitasatosporales > Streptomycetaceae > Streptomyces > Streptomyces sp. NPDC050528. The sequence continues at coordinate 217,560 of NZ_JBITHH010000005.1, read as the reverse complement.
CAGTGCGAGGGCGTACGACCACTGCGCCCCGGACGCGGTCACCTCGTCGATCACCGGCATCGAACCGGCGTAACCCCGGCTCACCATGGCCAGATGGACCCGCTCCCCGCGTTCGTAGGAGCGGATGAACAGCGCGCCCGCCGACTTCGCGAGCACACCCCAGTGGCGGATGCCCCGGGCCTCGAAACCCCGTGACTCGCGGGCGATCCGCATCCGCCGCATCTCGTCGGTGATGACATCGCCGTAGCGGATCATGAAGGACGCGATCTGGACTAGGAGGGGCGGGAGCTTCAACCGCTGTAGGCCGAGGAGGAGTTCGCGTAGTTCGGTGGTCGAGGCGAGGAGGACCGAGGCCGCTACGCCCAGCGTGCCCTTCGCCAGGACGTTCCAGGCGCCCCAGAGGCCATTCACGCTCAACTGGACGCCCAGGACGGTGACTTGGTCGCCCTCCGCCACGAAGGGCATCAGTACCGCGAAGGCTACGAACGGGATCTCGATCAGCAGGCGGCGGAGCAGGAAGCCGGCCGGGACGCGGGCCGTGTACGCGACCAGGCTCAGCAGCACGGCGTAGACGCCGAACGCCCACATCGCCTCGCGCGGGGTCGAGACCACGATCACCACGAAGGCGAAGACGGCGGCCAGTTTGGTGTGCGGGGGCAGCGCGTGGACGGGGGAGTGGCCGTGCCGGTAGAGGCGGTGGGCGTGGCCCGCGCCCATGTCAGGCCGCCTGCGAGGTGCTACGGCGTTTGCGGACCGCCCAGAAGACGCCGGTGCCCGCGACGACCGTGACGCCCACGCCGATCACGCCCGCGAGGCCGCCGGAGAGCCGGGCGTCGTCGACATCGCGTACGCCGTAGTCCGCCAGCGGGGAGTCCGCCGAGGCGTGCTCCTTCGCCTGCCGGTCGATGCCCTGGTCGGCGGCCACCTTCTCCAGGCCGTCGGGGTTCGAGGAGGCGTAGAAGCTGACGAAACCGGCGAGGAGGAGGGACGCGGCGAGGCCGGTGATCCACAGTTTGCGGCGGGAGGTGCCACGGGCCGCGACCGGCTCCAACCGCGTTGGCGCGTCCACGAGTTCGCCGTTCACGCGCAGCTTGAGGCGCTGCTCCAGACCGCGTGCGCCGTAGACCAGATCCGGGCGTACGGCGATCACGGCGCCGACCGTCAGCGCGGTGATCGCGGCCTCGCCGATGCCGATGAGGACGTGGACGCCGATCATCGCGGTGGCGACCTTGGTGAGGGAGACGTCCGTCGTGCCGCCGAGGGAGTAGAGGAACGTGAAGACGAGGGCGGCCGCCGGGACCGAGAGCAGGGCCGCCACGAAGGACGCGGCCGTGATCGAGCGGCGGGTGCGGGGCAACACCTTCACCAGGCCGCGGAAGACCGCGTAGGCCACGACTGTCGTCGTGATCGCCATGTCGGTGATGTTCACGCCGAGCGCGGTCAGGCCGCCGTCCGCGAACAGGATGCCCTGCATGAGCAGGACGACCGAGACGCAGAGGACGCCCGTGTAGGGGCCGACCAGGATCGCGGCCAGCGCGCCGCCCAGCAGATGGCCGCTGGTGCCGGCCGCGACCGGGAAGTTGAGCATCTGCACGGCGAAGATGAACGCGGCGACCAGGCCCGCGAGTGGTGCCGTGCGCTCGTCGAGTTCGCGGCGCGCGCCGCGCAGGCTCACGGCGATGGCGGCCGCGGCGACCACACCGGTCGCGGCGGATACGGGGGCGTCGATGAATCCGTCAGGCACATGCACGGGATGATTTTAGATGGCTGTTGCGAGTCCTTTGCAAGAGCGAGGGAGTCTCTTGCCGGTATGTGAGATCTGTCGCCCCGAGGGGCGCTCCCGAGAAAATGTGCGACATTTGGGTAGTGGAAGCGGATGCATAGCTTTCACACAGGTCACTCAGCGTAAGGGGCCGCCCGATGTCCGTAGTCGAACAGTACGCGCGAGCCCATATCGTCACCGACGAGGACGTGGACCGGCTGGACCGAGACGCGGTCCCCGTCGTCCTGCGGTACGACCCTGAATCCGATCCCCGAGCCGTCCGTATCGGCCTGCCCGGACCGCATGAATGGACCTTCGACCGCGACCTGCTGGAGGAGGGGCTGCGAGCCCCGGCCGGCAGCGGCGAGGTGCGGGTGTGGCCGTGCGGGCGGGTGCAGGCCGTGGTCGAGTTCCACTCCGAACAGGGCGTCTCCGTCGTCCAGTTCGAGACGAAGACGATCATGCGGTTCCTGCGGCGGACCTATACGGCGGCCAGCACGCCCGTCGGGACCTGAACTCCCCGTCGGGACCTGAACTCCCCGTAGGGGCACGGGGGTTCAGCCGCCGAGGCTGCTGCCCAGCTTGAGCAGGGCCGCCACGATCGGGCCCGCCGTGTCGCCGCCGTGGCCGCCCGCCTGGACGACGCCCGCGGCGACGAGGTCGCCCTTGTACGCGGTGAACCAGCCGTTGGGCTTCTTCTGGCCGTCGACCTCCGCCGAGCCGGTCTTCGCGCCGTAGTCCGGACCGAGCCCGGACATCGCCTGGGCCGCCGTGCCGTAGTCCGCCGTGTACTTCATGACCTCCTTCAACTCGGCCTGGGTCGTCGACGACATCGTGCGCGAGGCCTTCGCGATCGTGCGGTTGTCGACCGTCGGGGAGACCAGGTACGGCTGGTGGAAGGTGCCCGTGTCGACGGTGGAGGCGACCGACGCCATGTTCAGCGGGTTCATGCGGACCCCGCCCTGGCCGATCAGCGAGGCGCCCATCTGCGCGCCGCTCTGCACCGGGACCGAGCCGTCGAAGGTGGGGACGCCGATGGCCCAGTTGTTCATGCCGAGGCCGTAGACCTGCTGGGCCTCCGTCGTCAGGTCGCTGTTGGACAGCTTGGGCGCGAAGTTGATGAAGGCGTTGTTGCAGGAGGCCCCGAAGGCCATCTTGAACGTGCCCTTCTTGATCTCCGAGTCGTCGTCGTTGTGGAAGGTCCAGCCCGCCAGCTTGTACGTCTTGGGGCAGGGGTGGGACGCGTCCGGGGTGATGAGGTTCTTCTCGAAGAGCATCGTCGACGTCACGATCTTCATCGTGGAACCGGGGGCGAGGGAGCCCTGGAAGGCCACGTTGAAGCCGTGCGAGGCGTTCGCGACGGCCAGGATCTCGCCGGTCGAGGGGCGCATCATCACGACCGAGGAGTTCTTCTGCTTGCTGACCTGTGTCTCGGCCGCCGCCTGGAGGGTCGGGCTGAGCGTCGTCTTCACCTTGCCCGGGGTGCCCTTGCTCAGCTCGACGAGGGTCTTGTCGGACTGCTTGGACTTCTTGCCCCGGATCACCTGGAGTTCGATGCCCGCCTTGCCGCCGGCCTTCTTGCCGAACTTCTCCCGCAGCCCGTCCAACACCGGCCCCAGGGACGGGTACTTGGCGACCGTCAGCTCGCCGCCGTCACGGTCGTAGGCCTTGATCGGCGGAGTGCCGGACTCGCCCGTGACCAGGGTGTCGCCGTCCGCGAGGTCCGGGTGGACGACGGAGGCGTGCCACTGGACGTACGGCTTGCCGTCCTTCGCGCTGCGCACGACCGTGAGTGAACTCGCGTACGACATGGGCTTGTTGATGCCCTTGTACGACACCGTGCACTTCACGGAGAAGGGCACCTTGGCGCCGGTGGGGGTGCCCTCGGTGACGGTGATGCCCTTCATGTGGGCGTTCTTCGTGTACCCGGTGAGTAGGGCGGCGGCCGCCGTCGACTTGTCGGTCGTGGCGGCGGCCTGGGCGACCTTGCCCTGCTGCCAGTCGGCCAGGTACCGCTTCGCGGTGGTCTGGATCTCGGTCGCCGACAGCGGGCCCGTCTTGATCGCCTTGTGGTCGGCGGTGGTTGACGTGCGCGCCTCGGCCGAGGCACCGCCGTCGTACAGCGCGTAGGCGCCGACGCCCGCGCCGACGACGGCCACGGCGATCACCCCGCCGACCACGGCCGGTCTCGCCTTGCGCTTCTCGGCGACGACCTTCTTCTTGCCCCTCGTGCCCACAGTTCCCGATCCTCCGCGAATCCCTTTGGGCCGCCGTCGTTCTGGCCCTCAGCCCTCACACACCCCAACGACGGGGCACAGCCTAGAGTCCCGTCCTGTGCGGGTGAGTTCACTTTCCCCGCGGAGTGAGATCAGCCACCTGCCGCCAGTACCGCCCGGACGATCGGGCCGGCGGCGTCGATGCCGTGGCCGCCGTCCTGGGTCATGGCCGCCGCGGCGATGTCGTCGCGGTAGCCGGTGAACCAGCTGTTGGACTTGGTCTGCCCGTCGACCTCGGCGGATCCCGTCTTCGCGCCGATGCTGCCGCCGAGCCCGGCCATGATGCCGGCCGCGGTGCCGCTGGTCGCGGTGCGGTTCATCATCGCCCGCAGCTGGGCCGACGTACTCGCCGACAGGCCCTGCGCGGTGGCCAGTTGGCGGTCGTCGAGGCTCTGCGCGACGAGCACCGGCTGGCGGAACGTGCCCGTCTTCGCGGTCGCCGTCACCGACGCCATGTTCAGCGGGCTCATCTGCACCTGGCCCTGGCCGATCAGGTTGGCCGCGGTGTCCGGGCCGCCGGACGCGGGGACCGAGCCGTCGAAGGACGGGATGCCGGTCTTCCAGTTGTCCCGGCCGAGCCCGAAGCGGTCCTCGGCCTCCTTGGTCAGCGAGTCCACCTTGACCGAGTCGGCGAACTTCACGAACGCCGTGTTGCAGGAGCGGGCGAAGCTGTCGGCGAGCGTCGCGTTCTCGTCCGGCGCGAGGCCCGTCAGGTTCTTGAAGGTCTGGCTCTGCCAGGTGGCGGTGGGCGGACAGGGCGCCGCGCCGCTCATGCTGGTGATGTCGTTGTCGATGAGCGTGGCGGCACTGATGATCTTCATCGTCGAGCCGGGCGCCAACTGGCCCAGGAACGCGGCGTTGAAGCCGTCGTTGCGGTTGTTGGCGACGGCCAGGATCTGGCCGGTGCTCGGCTGTACGGCCGCGACGGACGACTCCGAGTACTTCGTCACGGCCTTCTCGGCGGCGGCCTGCGCGCTCGCGTCGAGCGTCGTGCGCACCTTGCCGGCCTTGCCCTTCTCCAGGGTGAGCAGCGTGGTGTCGGCCGAGTCCGCGAGCTCGTGCTTGATCGCCAGCTCGATCCCGGGCGTACCGCCCGCCTTGTCACCGTACTTGGACCGCAGCTCGTCGAGTATCGGCCCGAGGGACGGATACTTCTCCTTCGTCAGCACGGCCCCGTTCCGGTCCACGGCCTCGATCGCCGGACTCGCGGACTCCCCGGTGACGAACGTGTCGCCGGCCTTCAACTCCGGGTGCACGACGGCCGGTTGCCAGTCCACGAGGGCCCGCCCGGTCGTCTTCCCGCGCACGACGGTCAGCCGGCTCTGGTAACTGAGCGGCTTGGAGATGCCCTTGTACGACACCGTCGCCTTCACGGTGAACGGCACGGTGGCGCCGGTCGCCGTACCGGGCGTGATCTTCACCTGGGTGATGTGACCGGACCCGCTGTAGGACTCCAGCACGGGGTCGGCGGCGGCGTCGTTGTTCGTGAACGACGCGGCGGTCACCGACTGCCCCTTCTCCCAGGCCGCGAAGAACTTCTTCGTCGTCTCCTCGACCTCACTGCTGCTGGGCGGCCCGGTCTTCTTGGCGTCGGCCCCACCGACCCCGGCCACCCCGTCCGAACCCCCCAGCGCGGACACGACGTTGAACGCCCCGTACCCCGCCCCGCCCACCATCACGGCGAACACACTGCCGATGACGGTGGCCTTTACCCCCTTGCGCATGCCCCTGTCCCTCCCCGTTATCAGTCCTTCGACTGTAAGTGGCGTGGGGGAAAGCTGTGAGGGGTGTTGCCTTTTGTTGTCTCAACAGAGACCGTCCGCTTGTCGTCCTGGCCGGAACGTTCCGACGAGCGATCAGGCGGGCACCCCGGCGGCGTCCAGGAGCCGGTGCATGTCCTCGACGGGGAGAGCGGGATTGCCGGCGACGGCACCGACCGTCTCGGGGTCGGCGAGCAGCTCACGGATCCTGGCCTGCGGCAGTCGCGGGTCCATGGCGGCCGACCCGCGCGGCCCTTCACGGCTGAGCCGGTCCACGTCCTCCGGGGTCAGCGCGGGATCACGCAACGCCAGCCGCTGGTGATCCGGGGAGTCCAGGAACCGGGCCGCCATTCCCTCGGACGGGAACCGGGGTTTGGCGATGAGCATCGCCACGGCACGGTGGGTGCCGTGCAGATACAGGTCGAGCAGCAGCTCCGGCGGCGGCTCGGGATGGAACTCGCCCAGCAGCAGCCGTACGGCGAAGTCCTCGTCCTGGGCGAGGAGTTCGACCATGTCCGGGGGCAGCGCCGGGCACACCGCGGCGCTGCGGCGCAGCCAGATGTGCGCGGATGTCGCGCACCGGCGCAGGACCTCGACGTCCTCGCGGGCGTCCCACACCCAGTCCAGCGGGTCCAGGCGCGCCTCGGGCTCCACGGTGTAGTCGACGGCCGCGCGCTCCGCCTCCGTCAGTTCCGGCCGGGCGGAGACGGCGAGCCGGACGCGCGGGTCCGGGTGGACGGCCAGCTGTCGTACGAGATCCGGTGGCAGGGAGGGGTTCGCGGCCACCGAGGACGGGTTCGGCTCGGCCACCATCCGCTCGGCGAGCTCGCGGCTCAGCAGCCCGGTCCGCAGCACCTTGCTCGCCGACCAGGAGTCGCCGAGGCTCTCGACCAGCCACGCCGTCCGGTCCGCGTCCTCACGGCAGACGCGCAGCGCGGCGGCCTGCCGTACCTTCAGATCGTCGTCCCGGAGCAGCGACTCCCTTGTGGCGTGCGGCAGTTCCTCCCACGCACGGCAGGCCGCGGCGCGAAGGACGCGGTGCGGATGGTCCGCCAGGCCGGCCAGGAGACGGGTGGGGACGAGGTGCGACTCGACGGTCCCGCAACTGATGCGCTCGTCCGGGTGCTTCAGCAGCCGCTCGTACGCCCAGTCGGGCAGCGGTTCCACCGGGAGCCGGTACGGCGTCGGCCCGAAGGCGAGAGCGAGCAGGACCTTCGGGGACGGATCGTCGATGAGACGGGCGCGCTGGGCCGCGTCGGCGGTGGCGCTGTCGGCGAAATCCATCCGGATCCGCGGATCGGGGTCCGCCAGGATCGCGTCCACGACCTCCGGCGGCATGCCGGAGCGCCAGGTGATGGTTCGCCGCACGTCCCGGTGGTCGAGTTTGAGCAGCCGGAGCAGCACACTGCCCGGTGTCGCCGAGTTCCACGCCAGCGCTCTGATCGCCGCGTCAAGGTGATCGTCCATGTCGTCCCGTCCCCCGTTTTCCCGCTTCGTTCTTCGTTCTTCGCCTACTCCCTCTTCGCCTACACCCAGGTGTCCAACCACATCCGGGAGCGCCACTGGTCGATGGGAATCGCCGTGCCCGTGTACAGCGGCCAGAAGTAGATGAAGTTCCACGTGATCAGCAGGACCAGTACGCCCGCGCCCACCGCGCCCGCGACCCGGCGGGTGTCGCTGGAGCCCGGTGGGCCGATGACCGCGCCGATCAGCATCGCGACTGCCAGGCACAGGAAGGGCAGGAAGACGATGGAGTAGAAGAAGAAGATCGTGCGGTCCTGGTACATGAACCAGGGGAGGTAGCCGGCCGCGACGCCGCAGGCGACCGCGCCCGCTCGCCAGTCGCGGCGGAAGGCCCAGCGCCACAGGACGTACAGGAGGGCGAAGCAGGCCGCCCACCACAGGAGCGGGGTGCCGATGGCCAGGACCTCGCGGGCGCATTTTTCGCCCGCGCTTGCCGGGCAGCCGTCCGAGCCGGGGGACGGGGACTCGTAGAAGTAGGAGACCGGGCGGCCGTCGACGAGCCAGCTCCAGGGGTTGGACATGTACGTGTGCGGGGAGTGCAGGCCGACGTTGAACTCGTAGACCTCGTGCTCGTAGTGCCACAGGCTGCGTGCCCAGTCCGGCATGAACTGGCTCCAGAAGCCGCCCTTGCCGTCGGTCGCGGCCCAGTTGCGGAAGTAGCCGCCGGTGCCGTTCGCGGGGGAGAGGATCCAGCCGAGCCAGGAGAGGACGTAGACCGAGAATGCGACCGGGGCCATGATCACAAAGAGGAACAGGTCGTACTTCAGGACCGCGACGTACGCGTTGCTCGCGCCCGCGACCTTGCGGGAGCCGACGTCCCACAGCAGCGTCATCAGCGTGAAGGCGATGGCGTAGAAGAGGCCGTTCCACTTGGTGCCGATGGCGAGGCCGAGCAGCAGGCACGCCGCCCAGCGCCAGGGGCGCAGGCCGAGGAACAGGGTGTCCGCGATGTGCGCGTCGGGGCGGACGCGGCCGTCGGCGTCGACGGGTAGTGCGGCGGCGAGTTTTGCCCTCGCCCTGTCCCGGTCCAGGAGCAGGCAGCCGAACGCCGCCACCACGAAGAACATCAGCACGCCGTCGAGCAGCGAGGTGCGGGCCATCACGAAGGCCAGGCCGTCGAGGGACATCATGACGCCCGCGACGCAGCCCAGGAACGTGGAGCGGAACAGGCGGCGGCCGATGCGGCACAGCATCAGGATGGCGAGGGTGCCGAGCAGCGCCGTCATGAAGCGCCAGCCGAACGGGTTGAAGCCGAAGATCAGCTCGCCGAGGCCGATGACGTACTTGCCGACCGGCGGGTGCACGACGTAGGCCGCGTCGGTCGGGATCGGGACGTGACCGTTGTGCTGGAGGATCAGGTCGTTGGCGTTCTTGTCCCAGTTGACCTCGAAGCCGCGGTGGACCAGCGCCCACGCGTCCTTCGCGTAGTACGTCTCGTCGAATATCACCGCCTTCGGGCTGCCCAGGTGGTAGAAGCGCATCACGCCCGCCATGAGCGTGACCAGCAGCGGACCGCCCCAGCCCGACCAGCGGTTGATGCGGTCGACGAGCGCCGGCGAGAAGCCGAGCGCCGCCCACAGCCGCGGGCTGGGCTCCGCGTACGGCGGCACCAGCCGGTCGCGTACGTCGCTTCTGGGCCCCGCCGTGTAGCCGAATCGGCGCAGCCGCTGCTGCCACGACGGCCGCTGGTCTTGCGGGGCCTGCCCTTGCCGGATGTCCGTGGAGGACGCGGTACTGGTCACCGCGCCATCGTAGGGAACAGGTCTGTGTGAGTCCCGCCTCTCTCCCCTGAGAGGATGGAAACGTGACAGTTGCTCCCGGAACTCTGGTCCTTGCCGGCACCCCCATCGGCGACATCGCGGACGCCCCGCCGCGCCTCGCCGAGGAGTTGGCGGGTGCCGACGTGGTCGCCGCCGAGGACACCCGGCGGCTGCGGCGGCTGACCCAGGCGCTCGGGGTGCAGCCCAAGGGCCGGGTCGTGTCGTACTTCGAGGGCAACGAGGCCGCGCGGACACCGGAGCTGGTGGAGGCGCTGCTCGGCGGCGCGCGTGTGCTGCTCGTGACCGATGCCGGGATGCCGTCCGTGTCCGACCCGGGGTACCGGCTCGTCGCCGCCGCCGTGGAGCAGGACATCAAGGTCACCGCCGTACCGGGACCGTCCGCCGTGCTCACCGCGCTCGCGCTGTCGGGGCTGCCGGTGGACCGGTTCTGCTTCGAGGGGTTCCTGCCGAGGAAGGCCGGCGAGCGGCTGTCCCGGCTGCGGGAGGTCGCGGGCGAGCGGCGCACCCTCGTCTACTTCGAGGCCCCGCACCGGCTCGACGACACCCTCGCCGCGATGGCCGAGGTCTTCGGCGCCGAGCGCCGGGCCGCCGTCTGCCGCGAGCTGACGAAGACGTACGAGGAGATCAAGCGCGGGCCGGTCGGCGAGCTGGCCGCGTGGGCCGCGGAAGGTGTGAGAGGGGAGATCACCGTCGTCGTCGAGGGCGCCCCCGAGAAGGCCGAGGAACTCGACGCGGACGAGCTCGTACGGCGGGTTCGGGTGCGTGAGGAAGCGGGGGAGCGGCGCAAAGAAGCGATCGCCGCCGTGGCCGTCGAGGCAGGCGTTCCCAAGCGCGAGGTGTTCGATGCCGTAGTCGCGGCGAAGAGTGCGCAAAAGCCTGTCTGACCTGCGTAAAGAGTTCCTCTGAGCGGGGCGCTGTTCCTATGAGCGCGCGCCCCATGGCGGAGCAAAGCACCGTCCGCGAATGCAAAAGCCGGACCGGCTTCGCGGGGCGATTCGACAAGGAAAGTCCAAATCGCCTCCAACAGTCGACAGGACTGATGCATTCGCCCTGCCGGAGGCGTCCACTGGACGAAGGGACGCACCCGTCCCTCGCCTCCAACGGGATTCCGGGGGGAATCCCCTCGCCGGGGGCGCTTGTCCAGCGGAAAGCAAGCAGGAGCTGGCATGAGTGAGATCGCAGGGCAGACCGGCCTCCGGGGCGGTGCCACCGCCGTGGTGAACGAGTCGTACTCCTTCGCCTGCATGCGGTGCGGGCACGGCTGGGAGCAGTCGTACGAGATAGAGCACCACGTCGACACCGACGGCCACCAGTTCGTGATGTACGTGGCGGAGGGTCAGGTCGTGCCGTCACCGCTCAGCCGGCCCGCCTGCCTCAACTGTGACGGGCATGTCGTCCGCATCATGCGCGCGGGCCAGGTGTCGTCGGTACGGGAGGCGGCACAGCGGCAGTACGCGCCGCCGCGGCCCCGCCCGGCAGCGGTGGACGCTACGGCCACGGAGGGCGACGCGGGCGACGAGGCCCCCGTGACTCCGCTGCCGGAGCACCGGGACCACCACTGGCACCTCTCCGACCTCCTCCACCCGTTCCACCGCAAGGCGAGCTGACCGGCTCCGACGACCGGGCGGGCATGCCCCTTTCGTAGGATCGGGGCATGCCTTCCTCCAGCGACAGTGCCCGCGAACGCGGCAGCGAGAAGAACGCGGCGCCGCCGCTCCCGGAGCCCCTCCGGGTGGCCGTCGCCGACTCGCACACCCACCTCGACATGCAGTCCGGCACGGTGGACGAGGCGCTCGCCAAGGCCGCGTCGGTCGGCGTGACCACGGTCGTACAGGTCGGCTGCGACCTCAAGGGCTCGCGCTGGGCCGCCGAGACGGCCGCCCGGTACGACGCCGTCCACGCGACGGTCGCCCTGCACCCGAACGAAGCCCCGCGCATAGTCCACGGCGACCCGGACGGCTGGTCCCGGCAGGGTGCGCGCGTACCCGGTGGCCAAGCGGCCCTGGGCGAAGCCCTCGCGGAGATCGACCGCCTCGCCGGACTCCCGCAGGTCAAGGGCGTCGGCGAGACCGGGCTCGACTACTTCCGCACCGGCCCCGAGGGCAAGGCGGCCCAGGAGCAGTCGTTCCGCGCGCACATCGAGATCGCCAAGCGGCACGGCAAGGCCCTGGTCATCCACGACCGCGACGCCCACGCCGACGTGCTCCGCGTCCTCAAGGAGGAAGGCGCCCCCGAGCGCACGGTCTTCCACTGCTACTCCGGCGACGCGGACATGGCCGAACTCTGCGCCCGCGCCGGGTACTTCATGTCCTTCGCCGGCACGGTGACCTTCAAGAACGCCCAGAATCTCCGGGACGCGCTGGCGGTGGCCCCCCTGGAGCTGGTCCTGGTGGAGACGGACGCGCCTTTCCTGACCCCGGCGCCGTACCGCGGACGGCCCAACGCGCCCTATCTCATTCCGGTCACGGTGCGCGCGATGGCCGCCGTACGGGGCATCGAGGAGGACGAGCTGGCGACGGCGCTCGCGGCCAACACGGCCCGGGCGTTCGCCTATTGAGCCCTCGGGGCCGCACGGAACACATCCTCAGGACGTCATCGAACACAACTCTGGGTAGCCGCGTCGCTTTGGAGAGTGACGGTCACTCCGCTAGGTTCTGTTGGCCCGATCCGGACCCCCGTGGCCTTCTGGAGCGTGTCGGCGTGAGCAACTACGAGACCTACGAGACGTACGAGACGTACGACCGCGGTGTGCGCGCCGACGCGTACACCGACGGGCCCACCGAGGTGTACGAGGACACGTACCGCCCCGCCTACGAGGCGTACGAACCCGTGTTCCCGCGCCAGGCGGGCACCGCCGAGCCGGAGAGCGAACCGGCGGCGCGGCACGGCCGTCGCCGAAGAGCCGACCGCACGGACTCCGGCTCGGCGATGCGCAGGCTGGTACCGCAGGCGCTGGTCGTCGCCTTCCTCGCCGGCGGCACGACCGCGTTCGTCGCCAAGGACAAGGCGATCGAGCTGAGCGTCGACGGCAAGCCGCGCACGCTGCACACCTTCGCCGACGACGTCACCGAACTCCTCGCCCAGCAGGGCGTCGACGTAGGCGCCCACGACGTGGTCGCCCCCGGCCGCGACGCGACCCTCGCCAGCGGCGACGAGGTCGCGGTGCGCTACGGCCGCCCCGTGCGGCTCACCATCGACGGTCATCGGCGCGAGGTGTGGACCACGGCACGCACGGTCGACGGCGCCCTCGAACAACTCGGCGTGCGCGCGGAGGGGGCCTACCTCTCGACGTCCCGCTCCCAGCCCATCGGCCGTGCCGGACTCGCCCTCGACGTCCGCACCGAACGCACCGTCACGATCATGGCCGACGGCCGCGCCCGCACGATCCGCACCAACGCGGCGACGGTCGGCGAGGCGGTCCAGGAGGCGGGCATCGGCCTGCACGGCGAGGACACGACGTCGGTCCCCCCGGCCACGTTCCCGCGCGACGGCCAGACGATCACGGTCCTCCGCGTCACCGGCACGCGCGAGGTCCGCGAGGAGTCGATCCCCTTCAAGGTCGAGCGCAAGGACGACCCCACCCTGTTCAAGGGCACGGAGGTGGTGGAGCGGGCGGGCCAGCCGGGTCTGCGCCGGGTCACGTACACCCTCCGCACGGTCAACGGCGTCAAGGAGAAGCCCCGGCGAGTGGACGACGAGCTGGTCCGCGAACCCCGCGCGCAGCTGGTGAAGGTCGGCACCAAACCGATGCCCACGTCGGTCCAGGGCGCGGACCAACTGAACTGGCACGGCCTGGCGACCTGCGAGTCCGGCGGCCGCCCCGGCGCGGTGGACCCCTCGGGCACGTACGGCGGCCTCTACCAGTTCGACACCCACACCTGGCACAGCCTGGGCGGGAGCGGCCGCCCGCAGGACGCGAGCGCGGAGGAACAGACGTTCAGGGCGAAGAGGCTGTATGTGCGGAGGGGTTCGAGCCCGTGGCCGCATTGCGGGACGAGGCTGCACGGCTGAGCGACGAGGGATGAGGGGGTAGGGGGCGCAGCCCCCACCCCCTAGGGGCGCGGGGAACTGCGCGACCAGCCACGACGGCGCGGCAGCCGAAAACGGACCCGTAACCTAGGAACGTGAGCAGCAACCCCGACGCCCTCCTAGGCCCCGCAGAAATCCGCGAACTGGCCGCCGCCCTGAACGTCCGCCCCACAAAACAACGCGGCCAGAACTTCGTGATCGACGCAAACACGGTCCGCCGCATCGTCCGCACCGCAGACGTCCGCCCCGACGACGTGGTCGTGGAGGTAGGCCCCGGCCTGGGTTCACTCACACTCGCGCTGCTGGAGGTCGCCGACAGGGTCACCGCTGTGGAGATCGACGACACCCTCGCGAGCGCACTCCCGGCGACGGTGGCCGCGAGGATGCCGGACCGGGCGGACCGTTTCGCGCTGGTGCACTCGGACGCGATGCAGGTGACGGAGCTCCCGGGCCCGCCCCCGACCGCGCTGGTGGCCAACCTCCCCTACAACGTGGCCGTACCGGTCCTGCTCCACATGCTGGAACACTTCCCGACCATCGAACGCACCCTGGTGATGGTCCAGGCAGAGGTTGCCGACCGCCTGGCCGCCCCGCCCGGTTCGAAGGTGTACGGCGTCCCGTCGGTCAAGGCGAACTGGTACGCCGAGGTCAAGCGCGCGGGTTCCATCGGCCGCACGGTCTTCTGGCCGGCCCCGAACGTGGACAGCGGCCTGGTCTCCCTGACCCGCAGGCCCGAGCCCCTGAAGACGACAGCCACCCGCCGCGAGGTCTTCGCCGTGGTCGACGCGGCCTTCGCCCAACGCCGCAAGACCCTCCGGGCGGCACTCGCGGGCTGGGCGGGCTCGGCGGCGGCAGCGGAGACGGCACTGGTGGCCGCCGGGGTGTCCCCACAGGCGAGGGGTGAGTCGCTCACGGTCGAGGAGTTCACGCGCATCGCGGAGAACAAGGTGGGCGCCGAGGCCGAGCCAGGCGCCGAGGGCAAGGCGGGTGCCGAGAGCAGGGCGGGTGCCGAGAGCAGGGCTGGCGTTGAGGCCGAGGCGGGTGCCGAGGGCAAGGTGGGCGCCGAGGCCGAGCCAGGCGCCGAGGGTAAGGCGGGTGCCGAGGGCAAGGCGGGTGCCGAGAGCATGGCGAGCGCTGAAGGCGAGACGGGCACCGACCGCACCGCGCCCGCCGACCACACCGCACCCGCCGGGCAGGACGCGCCCGCCGACCGCACCGCACCCGCCGGGCAGGACGCGCCCGCCGACCGCACCGCACCCGCCGGGCAGGACGCGCCCGCCGACCACACCGCGCCCGCCGGGCAAAACGCGCCCGCCCGCGACGCCTGAACCGACGATGCCCGCCAGGAGCACCCGGCAACTGACCACCCCCGCCCCGCTTTTCACCAAGGCCAACGCCCAGCACAAGGAGCCCGGCAAGTGAGCGTCACCGTTCGCGTCCCCGCCAAGGTCAACGTCCAGCTCGCGGTGGGCGCCGCGCGCCCCGACGGTTTCCACGACCTGGCCAACGTCTTTCTTGCCGTCGGCCTGTACGACGAGGTCACCGTGACCCCCGCCGACGAACTCCGGGTCACCTGCGTGGGCCCGGACGCGGACCAAGTCCCCCTGGACCGTACGAACTTGGCGGCGCGGGCGGCCGTAGCACTCGCGGAGCGGTACGGCCGTAGTCCCGCCGTGCACATTCACATCGCCAAGGACATTCCCGTGGCCGGCGGCATGGCGGGGGGCAGTGCGGACGGGGCGGGCGCGCTGGTGGCGTGCGACGCGTTGTGGGGGACCGGGGCCTCGCGGGCCGAACTGCTCGACATCTGCGCGGAGTTGGGCAGCGATGTGCCGTTCAGTCTGGTCGGCGGCGCGGCACTCGGCATCGGGCGCGGCGAGAAGCTGACCGTCCTGGAGACCGGTGGGACCTTCCACTGGGTGTTCGCGATGGCAGGGCGCGGGCTGTCGACCCCGGCGGTGTTCCGGGAGTTCGACAGGCTCGGCGAGGGGATCGACATCCCCGAGCCCGTCGCCTCGCAGCCTCTCCTCGACGCGCTCGCGAAGGGCGACCCGGACGCGCTCGCCGCCGCCGTCTCCAACGACCTTCAGCCGGCGGCCCTTTCACTCTTCCCGGAACTCGCCGACACCCTCGCCGCGGGCCGCACCGCCGGCGCCCTCGCCGCGCTGGTCTCCGGTTCGGGCCCGACGACGGCGTTCCTGGTCCGCGACCCCGCGTCGGCGGCGAAGGTGGCGGAGGCGTTGACGGCGTCCGGGACCTGCCGGACGGTCCGTACGGCGACGGGTCCGGCGGCGGGGGCGACCGTGATCGACCGACCTTCACACGAGGTCCACGGAACACCCGCCTGACCTGCAAAAATACGCATGTTCGGTGTAATCCAAACCACATTGATTTAATGTTCACCAATCAACCCCGAGGTCCCTTTCGCGCCCTATGTCCCAGGGTTACGGCTGGCATGATCAGCCAACCCCGGTCCTCGTTACCGGCGGTACTCCCTGCGCGCGCGGTCTCGCCGCGCCACGCCCGAGAGGAACCTCCCCATGGGCCACATGGATCACTTCAGCGCGGGCTGGGTCACCCCGGTCCTCTCCTACGCGATGGCCTGCGTCGGCGCCGCCCTCGGACTGCGCTGCACCGTAAGGGCACTTGAGGCGGACGGCGCCTCCAAACGGAACTGGCTGACGCTCGCCTCCGTCGCCATCGGCTCCGGCATCTGGACCATGCACTTCGTGGCGATGCTCGGCTTCAGCGTCGAAGGCACCCCCATCCGCTACGACGTCCCGCTCACCGTCCTGAGCCTGCTGATGTCCATCGGCGTGGTCGCCGCCGGCGTCTTCACCGCCGGCTACGGCCGCTCCCGCGTCACGTCGGTCGCCTTCGGCGGCATCGGCACCGGCCTCGGCGTCGCCGCCATGCACTACACCGGCATGGCCGCGCTCGACCTGCACGGCACGATCGACTACGACCCCCGGCTCGTCATCGCCTCCGTCGCGATCGCCATCGTCGCCGCGACCGCCGCGCTCACCCTCACCCTGATCGTCCGCGGCCCGGTCCTGGCCACCCTCGCCGCCCTCGTCATGGGGCTCGCGGTCAGCAGCATGCACTACACCGGCATGTACGCCGTGAGCGTCGCCCTCGCCCCCAGCGGCGCGACCCTGGCCGGCGCCACCGCCACGGAGTTCATCTTCCCGCTCGCGGTCGTCCTCGGCTCCTTCCTCTTCCTGGCCTCCGCGTACGTCGCCCTCTCCCCGACCGGCAAGCGCCACGAGTCGGCCTTCGCGGCGGAGCTGCTCCGCGAGGTCGAACTAGCCACGGTCTAAACCGACTTCGGCCACCCGACGGCGACACACCTGCCACCACGACACCCCGGCACAGGTCCTCACCTCGCCGATCCCCACCCCCCCCAGGGGCGCGGGGAACTGCGCGCCCAGCTCCCACCGACCCGCACCCCGCACACAACCCCAGCCACCCACCCCCACCCCGGTCCGGGCCGACTCCGACTCCCCGCACCCCCTGCACCCCCGCACTCCCCGAACGAGGTCCCCATGCGTGTCCTCCGCACGCCAGCCCGGCTGCGCCCCAGATCGGTCCGCGCGAAGATCGTCGCCCTGCTGATGCTGCCCGTCGTGTCCCTGATGGCCCTGTGGGGCTTCGCCGCGGTCACCACCGCGTCGAGCATCGCGGCCACCGAGACAGCCAAGGACGTCAACTCCGAACTCCTCACCCCCGTAGCCGAGTTCGTCACCGCGGTGCAGGCCGAGCGGACCGCCGCCCTGCGGCACGCGGACGCGCCCGGCGCCTTCACGAGCGCCACGAAGGCCACCGACAGGGCCGCCGCCGCGCTGCTCGACGGAGTCAACGCCTCCAGCTCCGACGCGGCGCTCATCGACTCCACGCTGCCCGGCCGTATCGACAGGCTGGAGACGGACGCCAACGGCCTCGCGGCGCTGCGCGCACAGGCCACCGCCAAGGGCGCCAAGTCGACGGCCACGTACAGCGGTTACTCGGCGATCGTCGAGCACGGCTTCTCCGTCACCGGCGCGCTCACCGGCGACAAGACCGCCGCCGACGCCTCCGAGGCACGCGTGGTGCTCGAACTGTCCCGGGCCCGCGAGGCCGTCGCCCGCGAACAGGCGCTGCTCGGCGCCGCCGGCGCCGGGGGCGAGTTGACGAAGCAGCAGTACGCGCAGTTCGTCGGCGCCGTAGCCACCCAGCGCGAGCTGCTCGCCCCCGCGGTCGCCGACCTCAGGGCCGAGCACCGGACGGCGTACCGCACGGTCCTCGACGGCAGCGGATACAGCCAACTCCAGGCGATCGAGAACCGGGTGAGCAGCGCGGGCCCCGGCACCCCGGCCGCGTCCGCCGGTTTCCTCAAGGGCTGGGACGCCACCGTGGGCGGCGTCCTCAAGGGGCTCGGTACGGCCGAGACGAAGGCCGGTACGGGAGCCACGGCCGCCGCCGACCCGTTCGGCTGGGACACGCTCGGCGCCTCCGGGGTCGCCGTCGTGCTCGGCCTGGTCGGCGTGCTGCTGTCGCTGCTGGTCTCCGTGCTCGTCGGCCGCGGCCTCATCGTCGAACTCCTCGACCTGCGCAACTCCGCCCTCGAAGTCGCCGGCCGCCGCCTCCCGCAGGCCATGCGCCGACTGCACGCGGGCCAGGGCGTCGACGTCGACGTCGAGGCCCCGATGCGCCGCCTCGCCGGCGACGAACTCGCCCAGGTCGGCACCGCGTTGACCGCCGTCCAGCGCGCCGCCCTCAAGGCCGCCTCCGAACGCGCCGAACTCCTCAGCGGGATCTCCGGGGTCTACGTCAGCCTCGCCCGCCGCAGCCAGGTCCTGCTCCACCGCCAACTCGACCTGCTCGACGCGATGGTGCGCAGGCAGCGCGACCCGGCCGAACTTCAAGAGCTCTACCGCGTCGACTACTTGGCCACGCGGATGCGCCGGCACTCCGAGAGCCTGCTGATCCTGTCAGGGATCGCGCCCGGGCGCGGCTGGCGGGACCCGATCCCGCTGTCCGACATCCTGCGCGCGGCCGTCGCCGAGATCGAGAACTCGGCCCGCGTCCAGATCTGGGCCGTACCGAAGGTGTCGCTGACCGGCGGTTCCGTAGCCGACGTGATCCATCTGCTCGCCGAACTCGTCGAGAACGCCACCGCCTTCTCACCGCCCAGCACCCAGGTGCAGATACGCGCGGCCCGGATGCGCGAGGGCGTGCTCATCGAGGTCGAGGACAGCGGCTTCGGCATGAAGGACGACGCGATGGCCGACGCCAACCGCAAGATCCAGTCCGAGAAGGTCGACCTCCTCGACGCCAAGCAGATCGGCCTGTTCGTGGTCAACCGGCTGCGCGAGCGGCAGGGCCTGCGCGTGGAGGTACGCCACTCGTCGAGCGGCGGCGTCACGGCCGCGGTGCTCATCCCCGAGACCCTGATGCGCGACGACATGCCGGTGGGCGAGCAACAGGCGGTGGGCGGCCGGGGTTTGGCACCGGCAGCGGCCCTGGTCCCGCAGCAACGGCTGCGCGGGGCGGGCGCCTGAGCGGGACTCTTCCCGCCATCCCCTCTCCACCCACCCCTCCCCACCATCTCCACACAGATGTACCGCAATCGCTGTACAGGTGGGGCGGATGGGACGGATAGGTTCGTTTGATACGTCAAGTGCACTGCTGGAAAGGCCCGTTCCGTGTCCGACGCCCCCACCCCGTCGTCCCCCACCCCGTCCCACCGCAGGAAGCGGTCCCTCTCGCGTCGCGGCGCGATAGGGACCGCCGGAGCCGTAGCCGCCGGGGCCGCCCTGACCCCGGTGGTCTTCGCGGCCACCGACTCCGGCTCCGACGCTGACTCGACGAGCACCGACGCCGCCCCCACCGGCACCAAGCCGGAGACGTTCCCGGCCACCCGCTCGGCCACCGCCACGGGCACCGCCCCGGCCACCACGACCTTCGCCGCGTCCTACGTCGGCCTGCGCTGGACCGGCGCCCCCGACGGCGCCGGCATCCGCCTCGCGGACGGCGACTGGCAGCAGACCGGCACCGGTTGCGCGACCGTGGACAACGGCGGTACGGCGCTGGTGGCGGCCGACGAGGCCACGACCTACGAGGTCAAGGCACCGGCCGGCGCGACGGACGTACGCTCGGTCGCCATCGACTGCACCCGAGGCCCGGACCACACCTTCCACGTACCGTCCGAGGCGACCCGCGTCCGAGGCGTCCGCTACCTCTCGCGCCCGGCGTGGGGCGCCGACGAGTCGAAGCGGTACAAGGACGGCAAGGTCAACTCGCCCGAGGCGTACTACCCGTTGCAGTCGATCACGGTCCACCACACGGACACCCCGAACGCGGATCCGGACCCGGCGGCGACCGTCCGCGGCATCTACGAGTACCACGCGATCACCCTCGACTGGGGCGACATCGGCTACCACTTCCTCATCGACGAGGCAGGCGTGATCTACGAGGGCCGCTACTCCGGCGACGACCTCGTCCCGGCCTTCAACACCGACGGCAACCTGGTCACCGCCTTCCACACGGCAGGCTTCAACTCCGGCAACCTGGGCATCGCCCTGATCGGCAACCTGGTGTCCCAGGCCCCGACAGACGAGGCAAAGGCCTCCCTGACCCGCCTGATCAAGGTCATCACCCGCTTCAAGGGCCTCGACCCCCAAGCGAAGATCACCTACACCAACCCGGTGAACGGCGTAAAGAAGGACAACGAAACGATCAGCGGCCACAGGGACTGGCTCCAGACGGACTGTCCGGGCCAGACGATGTACGACCTGCTGAGCGAGGTACGGGCAGCGGCGGCCCGCTGAGCTGAGGGGGAGGAGGCTGCCGCCCTGAAGCAGGGGATGCTTCTGGGCGGCAGCCTGGATCGCGCCTCACCCGTCCTGTGTGCTCACGTTCAGACCGGGAGGCGCCAAGCGGGTCCGTCGGGTTCCCCAAGCCAGACGCGTTGGGTGCCGTCGGCCTCCACGGTCATACCGAAGTCGGACTGCGGGGGCGCTCCGGCGTCCTGCCAGGTGGTGAGGGCGCTCTCTACGGCATCCCACAGGTGCAGAGGGCCGTGCTGGTGTACCTGCCACCCCTTGCCGGTGGGTTCGGTCCAAGCCTGTGAGCCGGTGGCGACATCGACGAGGATCACACCGTCGCCGGTGGTCATGAGTTCGGCGGAGGGCGCGGCGAGTTGGGCGAGGAAGTGGCCCGTCCAGTCGTTGAGGAGGCCGGGGTTCAGGCGGGCGGGTCGGGTGTGGCCCGGGTGCGGGTAGTAGGTGGGGCGGGGCGGGCGTTCGTGGGGGCGGGCGAGCATGTAGCCGATGTGGTCTGCGGCGAAGCGGCCGGTGGCGGTGCCGTCGTCGTGGACGGTGAGGCTGATGAGGCCGGAGGCGAGCATCCATCCGCTGACGGTGGTGGTGATCGTTCCGCTGTCCCGGACCTGGTGCAGCCAGGCGGGAGGGATGTGCCGCACGGCGCAGGTCGCAACGATCGCGTCGTAGTCGGCGGCTTCCTTGTGCCCGGCGAGTCCGTCTCCGGTGACCAGCGTCGGGGAGTATCCGGCGGCGTGGATGTGACCGGCCGCCGTGGCGGCGAGGTGCGGGTCGTACTCGATGGAGTACACGTTCCTGTCGCCGAGGCGCCGGCAGAGGATGGCGGTGGAGTAGCCGGTGCCGGTGCCGATCTCCAGCACCCTGTCACCCTCGCGGATGCGGGCGAGGTCGAGCATGCGCACGATCAGGGAGGGCAAGGTGCTGGACGAGGTGGGGCGGCCGGTCAGTGGTCCGGGGGCGTCGGTGGCGGCGATGCCGTCGATCTGCGTGACCCACGTGGTGTCCCGGTAGACGAGGCGGAGCCATTCGTCGTCGCCGCTCGTGTGGCGTCGTACGGGCTCCCACTGGGTGCCGGACGGGCGGAACACCGTTTCGTCGAGGAAGAGTTCACGCGGGACGGCTTCGAGCGCGGTACGCCATGCGGGGTCTTCCACGGGGACGGCTGCGGCGAGGGCGCGGCGGAGCTGGGCCGGGTCGGCGGTCATGCGTGGCCTCCGTGCTGGAGTTGATCGACGAGGGCGGCGGTGATCGGGTCGGTGATGTGGTCGGGGAACCAGGCCCATTGGCCGTTGGGGTTGCACTCGTACCAGTGCCACAGGCCATCGGGGTCCAAGCCGAAGTCGAAGGCGCCGAAGACCAGGCCGAACACGTCGAGGTAGACCTCCACCCCCTTGGCGATCTCGGGCGGGACGGGGATGGGTGTGTAGGTGAGTCGGTCGTAGTGGCGTCGCCAGTCGACGCCGGGAGAGCCGTCGATCCGGACGGCGAACAGGTGCTTGCCGACGGCGGTCAGACGGATGTCGGCGGTCTTGTTCACCCGCTGCTGGAACAGGTGAGCCGTGCGGCGAATCCGGTCGTCGATCTGGTCGGGGGTGACGTCGTCGATCCACACCGTCAGCGACCGGCCTTCGACGTCGGCGTAGTCGCTTGCCCGAAGTGGCTTGTAGAGCACAGGCCCGTACTCGGCCGTGAACGCACGTGCTCGGTCGGGGTCGTTGGTGATCAAGGTGGGAGGCACGGTCAGGCCGCAGCGGGCAGCAGCCGCCAGCTGCGCCGGTTTGTACTCGGCATCCCGGTTGCGCCAGGGATGGTTCAGGTAGTGGGCGCCGGGGAGAGCGGCGAGTACGCCGCCGAGTCCATGGCGGGCTTCCGCCACGGCCCAGCGTGCGGTCTGCTCATTCATGGCGAGGTCGGCGGTGTAGGGGGTGGGCCGCCGCCAGTACACCGAGCGCACGCTGTCCAGGTCGAGAGTGCGGGTCTCGGTGGTCAGGGTGCCTCTGGGCCCGATGCTGTCGAACACCGCTGCCGCGCCGACCGTCTCGGGAAAGCCCCCGGGATCCAGTCGTACCACGGGCACCCGGCGCCGGTTGAGTTCGGTGATCACCTCGTCGGCTGTCGCATCGTCCAGGCGCGTGACGACCAGGACGGCCGGCCCACCCACGGCCATCAGTCACTGTCTCCCTGTTGGTCGCTGCCCTCGTCCGAGTTGCCGTCCATGCTCGTCTTCGTTGTCGTCTCCTTCGACGTCTCCGACCGCTTGTGCTTGTCCAGCGTCGGTACCAGGGTGCCGTCGGGGTCCACCCACACGGCGGTCTGCGACTCGGCGTCCAGGACCGCGCGGGCAACGGGCAGCACTTCGGCAGGAGGGAACGGCTTCATACGGCTGACACCCCAGGGGGTGGCCCGATCGGGCGCTGAGGCCTGCATGGGTCTCCTCATCTTTCGGTCGTTTTCTACGGCTCCCTCTTACGTGGGCTCGCGGGGTACGGCGTACTGCCGGGAACTACAGGGCCACGGCGAGCAGCACGCCGCCGAGAACAAGCACCACAAGCACCAGGGCGACGGCCTCGACCTGCGGCGACCCGCCACGGTGGACGGGCCCGGGGACCTGAGGGTCGCTCAACGCAGGCCCCCACAGGCCGGGTTGCGGGCCCACTGGCGGAAGGGTCTCCCGCGGTGGCGTACGTGGCCCAGGCCGGGGCGGGTGATACCCGAGCGGGTGTTGCACAGGACGCAGTCCATGGCCTGCTGCTGACGGGGCCGGAGGCTGGTCACGTCGAGCAGGGTGGGCAGACTGCCGGACGGGGAGGCGGCCATCGACCGACAGCCGGTCACCGGGGTGCCTCTGCGGTCGGGTGGGCCCACACGCGTTTCCCGCCGTGCACCAATTCGGCGCCCCAATCGTCGGCGACAGCTTCGACCAGTCGCAGGCCGCGCCCGCGCTCCTCGTCACGCTTCGGTGTCTCGGCAGTGGGCCGGGTCGGTGTGCTCAGGGGAACGGACTTTTCCTTTGCCGCACAGCGCTCGTGTTCGTTGGTTCGGGTCGGTTGCAGGAAGCCGCGGTGGCTCTCGGTGCGGGTGGATCACGCGGAAACGCCTCCGCAACGGAGTGGGCGGGTGGAACCATCCGAGCCTGACGCACCCTCGGTCCGCCGGGAAGGAACGGCTGTTGCACCCTTGTGGCACTTCCGCGGCCCCTCGCTCGCCGTCCGTGCTTCCATGGCGGCAGGAGGGAGGCGCCCCAAGGTGAGCGTGAGTCAATGGACCGGCCGCGAGGCCGGCTTGCTGCGGCAGGCGCTGCGCATGAGCGTGCGTACCTATGCGGCGCACCTCGGCGTCGGCATCCGCACTGTCTCCAAGTGGGAGAAGTTCGGCACGGCCACCCGTCCCTGGCCCGACACGCAGGCCATCCTCGATACAGCCCTCACCCGCGCCGATGCCGCCGCGCGGGCCCGCTTCGAGCAACTTCTCGTCCCGGGCCCGCCGGGCCGACGGCCGAGCGGAACACCGTCCCCCGCGAACGCGGACCACGAGACCTGGGCGGAGGATCTGGAGCGGATCGTGGTGTGCCTCGACCGTCAGGACTTCGCCTTCGCCGCCACCCTGCTGGACCGCCGACTCGGTCGGGCCCAGCCCGGCGATCTCGACGATCGGGGCCTGTACCTGTACGGGCGCTCGTTGGTCCTGTCCGGCGACCTGCGCCGCCTCCAGGGCACCTTTCAGGATCTGATGACGGCCAGGCGGCTCTACTCGGACGCCCACGATGTGTTCACCGAACTCGACATCCCCCGTCGAGCCGCGCAGGTCGAACTCTCCCTCACCGTGGTCACCGAAATGGCCGGACGCCTCACCGCCGCGGCCACCCGTTACCAGCAACTCGCCGGTGACGAGAGGCTCGCCCCGGCCGACCGCGCCCGAGCCATGCTGTGGATCGGCACCTCCCTGTCCAAGGGCGGCGACAACGAGTTCGCCATCCACGTCATGGGCCAGGCGGCCAGGTGGTTCGAGGAACTGGAAGAACCGGAGGACTGGGCGACCGCACAGCAGAAGCTCGCGCTGGCCCACCGCGGTGTCGGCGATCTCACTCGGGCCCTGACCTACATCGACGCGGCCCGCAGCAACGGACGCTTCGAGACTCCGCTCCAGCGCGTCCAGATCGAGACCGCGCACGCCCACATCCTGCTCACCGACCCGGTCACTCGCGGTGGGGGGCACGCCGTGCTCGACCGGGCCTCGGGCATCGCCACCCGATACGGCCTGAAACACCAACTGCGCAGCATCAAGACCGTTCGCACCAGCGAGGAGTACACGTGACCGACCGTCAGGAGGCCACGATCAGTGACGCGGACCGGGCCGACGCCCGCGCGCTCTGGGATTTCCACCAGATGGGTCACGAGCTGCGGCCCTGCTCCGCCGCGATCGCCCTCGGCAGCCTCGATCTCGGTGTGGCCGGCGCCGCCGCCGACCTGTACCACGCGGGTATGTTCCCGGTCGTGGCCTTCACCGGCGACACCAGCGACGCCACCAGGGACCGTTTTCCCCGGGGCGAGGCCGTCCACTACCGCGAGCACGCGCTCTCCCTCGGAGTGCCGGACGAGGCGATCCTTCTGGAGCCGAAGGCCACCAACACCGGCCAGAACATCGGCTTCTCCCGCGAGGTGCTGGAGAACGCGGGTATCGCGGTGACCACTCTGCTGCTGATCTCCATGCCCTACATGCAGCGCCGCGCCTACGCGACCTGCCGCAAGCTGTGGCCCGAGGTTGAGCCGGTCTGCGTCTCCCAGCGGCTGTCGTTCGACGAGTACGTCACGACCCACGCCGACGAGAAGCAGCTCATCGACATGCTCATGGGCGACATGGAGAGGGTGATGGAGTACCCCAAGCGCGGTTTCGCCATCGAGCAGCACGTCCCGGAAAGGGTCCGCGATGCCTTCGACCGTCTCCGCTCCCGCGGCTACGACAGCTGGCTCCTGCCCGCCTGACAGCGCCGCGCGCTCAAGCACGGAGCCGGTGCGCTCGTGCGCGGTCCACCAGCCCAACCTCCTGCCCCGTCTCTCCACTCTGGCGAAGCTCTACACGGCCGATGTCTGGGTGGTCCTCGACGACGTCCAGTTCGTCCGCCGCGACTACCAACACCGCGCTCGCCTCGCCGCACTCGACGACCCGCAACGGCAGCAGTGGCTGTCCGTCGAAACCCATCTCCCGTACGGCCGCGCAACGTTGATCCGAGATGCCCGACTCGCCGACCCGCAGCGCAGTGCCCGCCGCCTCGGCCAACTGCCCGCGCAGCACTACCACGCCAGCCCCCACTGGCAGTTGCTGCATGCCTCACTCGAACCCGCCGTCCATTCCCTCGCCGAGGGCGTCGGCACAGCGGCCGTTGCCGAGGCCACCACCCGCGCCCTGCTGAACCTCCTGGGCTGGCGCGGCACCATCGTGCGCAGCAGCGACCTCGCCGCTTCCTCGGACCGTTCGGTACGTCTGGCCGACCTCACCACCGCCGTCGGCGCCGACACCTATCTCTGCGGCACCGGCGGCCTGCGCTACCTCGACCACCACCCCTTCGCGGAGCGACAGCTCAACATCCACGCCTTCCGGCCGCCCGTGGCCGCCGAGAACCTGTGGACCGGTGCCGCGAGGATCACCGCTCTCTGGGCACTCGCCGCATACGGACCTTCCCATGTGAGCGCCGCGTTCGACGAGCTGCGCCCAGCCTGACCACCGTCCACGTCGCCGCCGACAACCAACGCACCCCACCTGACCTGCACGGATCGTCACCCTCCCCCCGCGCATTACCCTGGGAGGCTGACCGTCCCCCCTGTCAGGAGAGAAATGGCCGTCAACCTGGTCAATGTCGAGAACGTCAGCAAGGTGTACGGCACCCGTGCCCTGCTCGACGGTGTCTCGCTCGGTGTCTCCGAAGGGGACCGGATCGGGGTCGTGGGCCGTAACGGTGACGGCAAGACCACCCTGATCCGGATGCTCGCCAAGTTGGAGGAGTCCGACACCGGCCGCGTCACCCACTCCGGAGGACTCCGCCTCGGTGTCCTCACGCAGCACGACTCCCTCGACCCGGAGGCGACCGTCCGCCACGAGGTCATCCGGGACATGGCCGACCACGAGTGGGCGGGCAACGCCAAGATCCGCGATGTACTGACGGGACTCTTCGGCGGGCTGGACCTGCCGGGCTTCCCGCAGGGGCTCGACACCGTCATCGGTCCGCTCTCCGGTGGCGAGCGGCGCCGTATCGCGCTCGCCAAGCTGCTCATCGAGGACCAGGACCTGGTCGTCCTGGACGAGCCCACGAACCACCTCGACGTCGAGGGCATCGCCTGGCTCGCCCAGCATCTGCGCGAGCGGCGTTCCGCGCTCGTCTGCGTGACGCACGACCGGTGGTTCCTGGACCAGGTCTGCACGCGGATGTGGGACGTGCAGAAGGGCGACGTCTACGAGTACGAGGGCGGCTACACCGACTACGTCTTCGCCCGCGCCGAGCGCGAGCGCATCGCCGCCACCGAGGAGACCAAGCGGCAGAACCTGGTCCGCAAGGAGCTGGCCTGGCTGCGCCGCGGCGCCCCCGCCCGTACGTCGAAGCCGCGCTTCCGCGTCGAGGCCGCCAACGAACTGATCGCTGACGTGCCGCCGCCGCGCGACACCAGCGAGTTGATGAAGTTCGCCTCCTCGCGGCTGGGCCGTACCGTGTTCGATCTGGAGGACGTGACCGTCCAGGCCGGGCCCAAAGTCCTTCTGAAGCACATCACTTGGCACCTCGGCCCCGGCGACCGCGTCGGCCTGGTCGGTGTCAACGGCGCCGGCAAGACCTCCCTGCTGCGTGCCCTCGCCGAGGCCGCCCGCAGCGACGGCGACACCCAGCCCGCGGCCGGCAAGGTCGTCGTGGGGAAGACGGTGAAGCTCGCCTACCTCTCGCAGGAAGTCGCCGAACTCAAGCCCACGCTGCGGGTGTTGGAGGCCGTGCAGCAGGTGCGGGAGCGCGTCGATCTCGGCAAGGGGCGGGAGATGACCGCCGGGCAGCTGTGCGAGACGTTCGGCTTCAACAAGGAGAAGCAGTGGACGCCGGTCGGGGACCTGTCCGGTGGTGAGCGGCGCCGGCTGCAGCTCCTCCGGCTGCTGATGGACGAGCCCAACGTCCTCTTCCTCGACGAGCCCACGAACGACCTCGACATCGAGACCCTGACCCAGCTGGAGGACGTCCTCGACGGCTGGCCCGGGTCGATGATCGTGATCTCCCACGACCGGTTCTTCGTCGAGCGCACCACCGACAAGGTGTACGCCCTCCTCGGCGACGCGACCCTGCGGATGCTGCCGCGCGGCATCGACGAGTACCTGGAGCGGCGCCACCGTATGGAGGAGGTCGCCGCCGCTGCCGTCCCCGTCGTGGAGAAGACCGCGTCGGCCGTGAGCGCCGCCGACCAGCGGGCCGCGAAGAAGGAACTGCAGAAGATCGAGCGGCAGTTGGACAAGGTCTCCGAGAAGGAGGCCAAGCTGCACGCCCAAATCGCCGACAACGCCACGGACTTCGCGAAAGTCGCCGAACTGGACGCGAAACTAAGGGACTTGAGCGGCGAGCGGGACGAGCTGGAGATGCGGTGGCTGGAACTCGCCGAGGACGCGTGAAGGGTGGGTGAAGGCGCATAACGGCTCCGTCACGGGCCGGTCCTCCCTTGGGAACAGGGGTGAACCGGCCCGTTCTTCATGGACAGCTCAGTGATAGAAAGGGCCGTCTGAGAACTGTCTGAGCACTGTTGAATACGACTCCGGGTCCCTCGCGAGCCTCGGGGCGTGGCTAAAAATCAGTGAACGAGGGGGAACCGCTGATGACTCAGCCGCCCGAACAGCCGCCGTCCGGCGGTTACGGAGCGCCGCCGAACCAACCGCCACAGCCACCGGCCGGGGGTTTCGGGGCTCCTGTTCCGCCGACGCCCCAACCCGGCTACGGCTACCCGCAGCAACCGCAGCCCGGCCCGTACGGCTATCCGCAACAGCCGCAACAGCCGCAACAGCCGCAACAGGCTGGTCCGTATGGTCAGCCTCAGCCTCAGCCTCAGCCGCAACCCGGGCCCTACGGCCAGCCGCAGCAGCCGGGGCCGTACGGTCAGCAGCCCGGTTACGGCTACCCGCCGCCCCCACCGCAGTTCGCCCCGCCTCCGACCCCGCCCTCCGGTCGCGGCCCCTTCAAGGGCAAGCCCGCGCTCGTGATCGCGGCCGCCGTGGCCGGACTCCTCGTCGTCGGCGGCACGGTGTGGGCGGTCACCAGCGGCGGCGGTGACAAGAAGCCGGTCGCCGAGAAGAGCGACAGTCCCACGCCGTCCGGCAGCGGTACCGTCGACGACCCCGCCAACCCCGGCGACGGCAGCGGCGACGGCGGCAAGGACCCCCAGAACCTCAACGAGGGCCGCAAGTCCGGCGAGGCGAAGGTGCTCTGGTACAAGGAGGCGCCGGACGCGCCCGGTTCCGGCGCCGACGCCCCCGGCATGTGGATCACCGGCAAGACGGCGGTGAAGGCGGCGTACAAGGAACTCGTCGCCTACAACGTCGGCAACGGCAACCCCACTTGGCCCACGATCACCTTCCCGCAGAAGATCTGCGCGGTCACCTCGCAGCAGTCGGCCGACGGCAAGATCGTCGTGGCGTACGAGAGCGGTGTCAGCGACAACGCCAAGTGCAACCAGCTCCAGCAACTCGACCTGAACACCGGCGAGAAGGGCTGGACGGCGGTCGTCCCGGACGGCGACCTCTTCGACAGCGTGCTCAGCATCGGGCTGTCCGTCACCGGCAAGACCCTGATGGTGGGCCGCTCGCAGTCCGGGATCGCCTACGACGTCGACACCGGCAAGAAGCTCTACGAGAAGAAGAAGTACGGCGCGGCCTGCTTCCCGAGCGGGTTCGCGGGCGGCGCCAAGCTGATCTCGGTGGCGTCCTGCGGGGCGGGTTCCTCGACCGAGCACGACGAGGTGCAGGAGCTGGACCCGGCGACCGGCAAGGTCGAGTGGACCAAGTCGATCCCCAAGGGCTGGACGGTGGGCCACGTCTACTCCGTGAACCCGGTCGTCCTCTACATGACCGACTCGGACGACAAGCACTGGAACATCTCCACGCTGAAGGACGACGGTTCGGTCCGCTCGCAGGTCGACTCCAAGGCCGCGTTCGCGCCCTCGTGCGGTTCGTCGTTCATCGACGACCTCCAGGACTGCGAGGGCCTCGCGGTCGACGCGAGCACCCTGTACCTGCCGACCGACGCGACGACCGGCGCCAACGAGATCGTGGCGATCAACCTGGCCACCGGCAAGGAGAAGTGGCGCGTCAAGTCGCCCGGATCCGTGTCGATGCTCCCGATCAAGCTCCAGGGCGGCAAGCTCCTCGCCTATGTCGAGGCGTCGTACACCGCGGGCGGCGAGGTCGTGTCCATCCCCACGACGGGCTCCGCGCACACCCCGACGAAGCTGCTGCAGATGCCGTCCGGCACCGCGCAGATCGAGTCGAGCTTCTACTCCCGGGCCATCGACTACGTCGACGGACGCTTCTACATCTCGTCGACCCGGCTGAACGGCAATGACGACACGAAGGAGAAGTTGATGCTCGCGTACGGCAAGTGAGACCCCGACTTCTCCCCGCCCGCCGTCTTCCCCGAGGTACTCGTCATGACCCAGCCCCCACCCCCACCCCCGAACCAGCCCCCGCAGGGCGGCTTCGGCCCACCCCAGGACCAGCCCCCGCAGCAGCCCCCACAGACCCCGCCGGGCTACGGCTACCCGCAGTCCCCTCCGCCCCAACAGCCGCCGGTCTACGGCTATCCCCAGGCACCCCAGGCCCCGCAGCAGCCCCAGGGACCCCCGCAGGCCCCGCCGCCCGGCTACGGCTACCCGGGCCAGCAGCCGAACCCGTACGCCCAGCCGCAACAGCCGTACGCCCAGCCGCAGCAGCCCAACCCCTATGGCCAGCAGCCGGGTTACGGCTACCCGGGCCAGCCGACCATGCCGTTGCACCCGCAGCCGGGCCAACCGGGCGGCGGCGGGCGGAAGTTCGGGGCGCCGGCGGTGATCATCACCGCCGCGGTCGTGGCGATCGCGCTGATCGTCGGCGGCGGGATCTGGTACGCGTCGTCGTCCGGCAACAAGGACGACGACACGAAGAAGACCGCGACCGCCGGCGGCACCACGGGCGGCACGAACGGCAAGGGCGGCACGACGTCCGGCGGCAAGGAGAAGGTGCCCGCCGACACCGCTTCCAAGGTCCTCTTCGAGGTCCCGATGCCCAAGGTCGGTGACACGATGGTGACGTCGGGCTCCTGGCTCACCGACAAGGTGTACGCCAAGACCGGCAGCGCCGAGGTGGTCGGCTACAACCGCGACACGGGCGCGAAGCAGTGGACGATCAAGCTCCCGGGCCCGGTCTGCCAGGCCACGAAGCACATCACCACGGACGACAAGACGGCGATCCTCTACGAGCCCGCCATGCCGACCAAGGACAAGCCCTCGCACGGCTGCAGCCAGATCGCCGCGATCGACCTCGACGCGGGCACCAAGCTGTGGACGAAGACCGCCAACTCCGGTGACCAGCCGATCAGTTTCGAGAACGTCACCGTCAGCGCGAACACGGTCGCCGTGGGCAGCACCGACGGCGGCGCCGCCTTCGACATCTCCACCGGCAAGGTCCTGTGGAGCCCGAAGGTCGCCGACTGCTACGACACGGGCTACGGCGGCGGCGCCAAGCTGGTCGCGGTGCGCCGGTGCGGAACGTACGACGCGCCCGTGCTGCACATCCAGACCATCGACCCGGTCTCCGGGAAGGTGATCTCGGACTACAAGATGGCCGAGGGCATCGAGTACGCGAGCATCGTGTCGACCGACCCGCTGGTCGTCGCGGCCGACGTCGGCGACAGCGCGGGCGACGGCAGCGGCATCTCGGACTTCTTCTCCATCGACAACAAGACGGGCGCCCTGCGCTCGCACATCCCGGCGCCGGGCAAGCAGTACGCGGGCCGCTGCGACGGCATCACGCGGGTCGAGTACTGCACCGAACTGGCCGTGGGGAACGACCGGTTGTACGTGCCGACCGAGGAACACGACGGTTCGGGCGACTCCTACAGCCAGACCAACGAGATCGTCGCCTTCGACCTCGCCACCGGCAAGCAGACCGGCCAGCGCGCGGACGCGGGTGACGGTTACACGATCACCCCGCTGCGCATGGACGGCGCCAACGTCATCGCGTACAAGTCCCCGCCGTACAACAAGGGCGGCCAGATCGTCAGCATCGACGGCACCTCCTTCAAGGAGACCAAGCTGCTGGAGAACCCGAGCACCGAGACGGTACGGGCGGCGGAGACCACCTTCCTCCCGGACTACGCGGAGATCCTCTACGGCGAGGGCCACCTCTACATGTCGGCGGTCTACGCGGACAAGGCTTCGTCGTCGTCAACCGGCGACAAGGACTTGGCGATCGCGTTCGGCACCGGCAGCTGACACGACCGTCTCCACGACCCCGGCCCCGCCCCTGCTCAGGGACGGGGCCGGGGTCGTACCGCTCAACACCCCCGAATACGAGGAATGCGAAAAAGTCAGTCGTTCCGGGGCACTTCTCTCCGGTAGGGGCAGCGCAACGTCGAACAAGCGTGTAGCTTCCGGGGGCATGAAGGGCGGGGGTGCTGGGGGCCCTCTGTCCTTGGGGACCGGTGGGCATCCATAGTGGGCATCCATTGGGGGGACTGGGGGGTTGCTCGATGGGAGTGCGGCTGATGGTGGTCGACGACCACCGATTGCTCGCCGAGGCGTTGGCCTCGGCACTGAAGCTACGGGGACACCGGGTGCTGGCGGCGGCGGCACCGGCGGCGGGCGCGGCGGAGCTGGTGATCACCCGCGCGCCCGAGGTGTGCCTCCTGGGCACGGCGACACCGGCGGAACCGGGCATCTTCGACCCGGTGGTCAAGATCAAGCGAGAACGCCCTCAGGTGGCGGTCCTGGTCCTGGGCCCGGTCCCGAGCCCGCGAGGCATCGCGGCGGCGTTCGCGGCGGGAGCCTCGGGCTACGTCCGGCACGACGAGCGCATCGAGGGCGTGGAGCGCGCGATCATGAAGGCGAGGGCGGGCGAGGCGGCCGTAGCCCCGCAGTTGCTGCAGGGCGCCTTCAGTGAGCTGCTCAACCCGGCGGCCCAGCCGGACGACGAGGGCCAACGGCTCTTGCAGATGCTGACGCCGAGGGAGGTGGAGGTCCTGGTCCGGGTGGCCGACGGCGAGGACACCCGCCTGATCGCGGCGGGCATGGGCATCGCTCCGTCGACGGCGCGCACGCATGTACAGCGGGTCCTGATGAAGCTGGGGGTGGGCTCACGGCTGGAGGCGGCGGCCCTGGCGGCGCGGACGGGCCTGCTGGACCGGGCGGGGCCGGTGAACAACTCGGCGGGGCCGGACCTGTAGGGGCGCGAGGGCCGTCGGCCAACTTGGCTGTACGGCTGCGCCGGGCGGGAGTTGGCCTCCGCGCATGTCCGGGAATCGGCTCGGTCGGTTGAGTCTCCGCGCCGACGCACCGTATTGCCTGCTCCTCGGGCTGACGGTGGCTTCGACCGCGCCCTTCACCGCGAGTGCCGTCGGGCTGCCGGCACTCGTCGTCGCCGGCATCGGCGGCGCTGTCGTTCTGTGGGCCGGCGTCGTGTCCCTCGACGTGGAACCTGCGACTCGTACTCGCGGCGAACGCCCTCGCGGCATGCGCACTCGCCGCGGTGTCGCCGGCCGCGGCAAGCGTGTTCGTCCTGCTCACTCGCGTGACGGTCGCGACAGACGTCGCCGGGTTCGCGGCAGCCAGGCCATCGCACTCAGAAGACTGACCGGCGAAGCGGCGTCCTGACGAGCCCCCCGAGTACGTACGGCCGCCTGCTGATCACTCCCGGCCCACTGCCACTGCCACTGCCACTGCCACTGCCACTGCCCAGCCCCTTTCCCTCGCCTCGGCGATCCGTCAGCCGGTGCTGTCGTGCTCCAACTGCTCGGCGACGACGCGGGGTTCGCGGCCGAGCAGTTCGCCCAGGAGAGGGTCGACGCCGGCGAAGCGGCCTTGGCGGGCGGCCTGGTATCGGGTGAGCATCATCCGTGCCATCCCCTCCGGCATGCCCTTCGCGACCTTGTCCGCGATCCACTCCTCGTCGTCCAGTACGACTCGCCTGACCTCGCGGCCGCTGATCTCGGAGGCCATCGCGGCGACGTCGGCGAGGGTCACGGCCTGCCGCGCGGTGAGGGTGACCGGCCCGTCGAATTTCCGGTCACCGGCCAGGATGACGGCTGCCGCCTCGGCGGAGTCGGCGCGGTCGGTCCAGGAGATCGGGCCGTCGGCCGGAGCCGCGATCTCGCCGGTCTGCCGCCAGGGGCTGAGCAGCCAGAGCACGCTGTGGGCGTAGTAACCGTTGCGCAGCGAGGTCCAGGCGACACCGGACTCGGCGAGGAGCGCCTCGGTCGCGGCGTGATCGCGGGCCGGGCGGAAGGGGCTGTCGGCCCCGGCACCCTGATGGCTGGTGTACAGGATGCGCTGGGCTCCCGCCGCGACGGCAGCCTCGATGCCGACGCGGTGCAGGCCGACATGGTCGGCGTGCGGGTCACTGGAGGACACGAGCAGGACCTGCTCGGCACCCTCGAAGGAGTGGCGCAGGGCGACCGGATCCGCGTAGGAGCCCTGCCGCACCCGCACTCCGCGTTCGGCTAAGTGCCGCGCTTTGCCGACGTCGCGCACGCTGACGCCGATCCGCTCCGCGGGAACACGCTTGAGAAGGTGCTCGACAGTGGCGCCGTTCAGCGCGCCCGTGGCCCCGGTGACAACGATCATGATGAATGCCCTTTCACTGGTCACACCCGCCGCACTTGGTACGCACGGAAGGGGATTGCCTAGGGGATTGCCTATGCGGTCAGTGGTCAGTGGTCAGCGGTCAGCGGTCCTCAAGCAGCAACGGCAGAAGAATGTCGTCGACGAGGTGCTCGACAAAGCGTTCGTCGCACGGCTCGCCCGCGACGACCACGCGGTGCACGATGACCGCCGGAGCGATCTCGGCGAAGAGCTCGGCGGCCCGGGGAGTCAACCGCTCGCCGTCCCCGATCGCCTTGCGGAACGGCTCGTCGGTCATCGCCGCCTCGTCCCGGCGCAGGATTCGCCGCATCTCCTCAGCGAGCCGCGGGTCCCCACGCATCCCCGCGAACAGCGCCCCCAGCAGCCCGATCTCCTGCTCGGCGATCTCCCGGGCCAGCCACCCGGCAAGCGCGAGCAGGTTCTCCCGCAGGCCGACCGTGGCGGGCGAGGGCGGCGTGGCATGCGAGCGGTAGTCCACCGCCGCGGCAACCAACTCGGCCTTGTCCCGATAACGACGGTAGATCGTCGTCTTGGCGACCCCCGACCGCCCCGCGACCGCCTCGATCGACAACTGCTCGTACCCGAGCTCCGTCAGCAGCGACAACGTCGCCTCCAGGATCGCCACATCCCGCCGAGCATCCCGCGGCCGCCCCATACCGGCCACGACGTCCGCCCCACCACTACGCGGCCCACCAGATGCCCCACCCAAGAGTGCCCGCCCCACTTCCGCTACGCTACGGTTGCGTATCGAAAGTATCCCCTGATGGCCCCCGAGATCAACCCGAAGGACGGGGCTGTATGGATGTACGGCTCCGCCGCGTGCGGCCCAACTCCCCAACACCGCCAGCGCGTTTGCCCCAGGGGCGCGGGGCTGTGACATGTGCGGCTCCGCCGGGCGGGCGCGACCGGGGTGGGTCTGCTTGGCAACTCGGTGAAGACAGAGGCGGGCGCGACGGGTGCAGGTCAACTGCCCAACTCCGCCAGCGCCGTTACCTTAGGGGCGCGGGGAACTGCGCGACCAGCCACAACGCACCCGCACCCGGCAGAGGACCCAAGCCCCCTCTTCCTCCTCGGTGGGATCCGCCAGAGGCAGGCGCGGGGCTGTGACATGTGCGGCTCCGCCGCGCGGGCGCGACCGGTGCAGGTCAACTGCCCAACTCCGCCAGCGCCGTTACCTTAGGGGCGCGGGGAACTGCGCGACCAGCCACAGCCCACCCGCACCCGGCAGAGGACCTAAGCCCCCTCTTCCTCCTCCGCGACCTCGACCTTCACCGGCGGCACCGGCCGCAGCTTCAGCCACCCCAGGAAAAAGATCCCCAGCAGCAACATCGCGATCCCGGTCCACAGGTTGATGTTGACGCCCTCGGCCTTGTCCAGCGTGGCCTGCGACGGACTGATCCCGGCGATCGTGACGATGACGCCGTAGACGACGAACAACCCACCGATGATCAGCCGAAGATCGAACAGCCGGGACGCAGTCGTCGACTTGCCCTCCAGCTCACTGACCTCGCGCTGGACATCGTGCTCGGAGCGACCTGAGTGTTCGGAGCGTCCGGAGTTCTCAGACATGGTTCCTCAATCCTCCCGTGACTAGAACGAGAACGGGATGTAGCAGACGGCGGCCAGGATCACCGCGCCCCAGCCGAGGAGCGCGGGTCGGCGATACCACGCGTCGTCGCCCGCGGCCGGCGCCTCGGTCATGCCGGGTGACGTCGTGCCGTAGACAAGGCCCTGGAGCTGGTCGGCGGACTTCGGCTGGGTGAACAGGGAGACGGCGAACATGACCACCGCGCCGGCCACGAACCCGGCGATCGCGGAGACGAAGTTCGCGCCCTGGTCGGAGGGGATGGAGATGATCCCCTGCTTGTAGATCCAGAAGTAGTTCACCATCGCCGTCACCGTGCCCGCGAGCAGCCCCCAGAAGCCGGACTTCGGGGTCGCCTTCTTCCAAAACATGCCGACGATGAAGACGACGAACATCGGGACGTTGAAGAAGGAGAACAGGGTCTGCAAGTAGCTCATGATGTTCGAGAACGACGAGGCCAGGAACGCCGTGCCCACCGACGCCGCCACGCCGATCACCGTGATCAGGCGGCCGAAGCGGACGTAGTACTCGTCCTCGCGGTCCTTCACCACGTACTTCGCCCAGATGTCGTTCGTGAACACCGTGTTGAAGGACGACACGTTGGCCGCCATACCCGCCATGAACGCCGCCAGCAGCCCCGTCACCGCGATACCCAGCACGCCGTTGGGCAGCAACTCCTGCATCAGGTACGGAATCGCGTCGTTGTACTGGAGGTCCGAGCCGCTCGTGCCGATCTTCGGGACGAGCGCCGCCGCGACCAGCCCCGGGATCATCACCAGGAACACGATGAAGACCTTCGGATACGCGGCGATGAGCGGGGTGCGCTGAGCCGCGGACAGGTTCTTCGCGGAGAGGGCGCGCTGCACCTCGGCGAAGTTCGTCGTCCAGTAGCCGAACGACAGCACGAAGCCCAGCCCCAGCACGATCGTCAGCCAGTTCGCGCCCAGCGGGTTGACGCTGCCGATGCCGGTGCCACCCCACGCGGTGGTGAAGTTGTGGCCGTGGGTCGCGTCCAGCTTGTGGGTCAGCCCGTCCCAGCCGCCGACCTTCTTCAGGCCGAGGTAGGAGATCGGGATCAGGGCGGCCAGGATCACGAAGAACTGGAGCACTTCGTTGTAGATCGCCGACGACAGCCCGCCGAGGGTGATGTACGCGAGCACGAACGCACCGGCGACCACGATCGCCACCCACTGCGGCCACCCCAGCAGCGCCTCGACGACGATCGCGAGGGCGTACAGGTTCACGCCGGCGATCAGGATCGCGGCGAAGGCGAACAGGATCGAACTCAGCAGATGTGCCGCCTTGTCGAAGCGCAGCAGCAGGAACTCGGGGACCGAGCGGACCTTCGAGCCGTAGTAGAAGGGCATCATCACCAGGCCGAGGAAGACCATGGCGGGGATGGCGCCGATCCAGTACCAGTGGACGGTGTACGCGCCGTACTGCGCGCTGTTGGCGGCCATGCCGAGGATCTCGGTGGCGGCCAGGTTCGCCGAGATGAAGGCGAGACCGGTGATCCAGGCGGGCAGGGAACGCCCGGAGAGGAAGAAGTCGAGGCTCGTCTTCACCGATCTGCGGGCGGCCAGGCCGATCCCGAGGACGACCACGAAGTAGATCGCCAGGATCGTGTAGTCGAGCCCGTTGGTGGGGAGCCGGAGCTCCGCGGCGAGAGAGGTGGGGGTCTGCAGACTCTGCATCAAGCGCTCACCTTGGTTGATGTCTGTTCGATGTCTTTGGTTGGTGTTCTTTGTTTGATTTTGATGGTGACGACTGGGGGGATTGGTGGTTTGATGTGTTTAGTTCTGTGTGAAGCCCTGGAAAGCGGCGTGGATGTACGTACGGATGGAGAGCCCGGCGTGAAGAAGACCTCGACCCGGTTGGCCGACGGTCGTGAGCTCATCTACTACGACCTGCGGGACGACACCGTGCGCGACGCGGTGGACCGACGCCCGCTGGAGCGCACGGTCACCACTTCGGAGGTACGGCGGGACGTGCTGCTCGGCGACTCGGTGGCGATCGCCTCCCACCGCCAGGGCCGCACCTACCACCCGCCGGCGGACCAGTGCCCGCTCTGCCCGACGACCGGCGACCGGCTCAGCGAGATCCCTGACTCGTCGTACGACGTCGCGGTGTTCGAGAACCGTTTCCCCTCGCTGGCCGGTGACTCCGGGCGCTGCGAGGTGGTCTGCTTCACCTCCGACCACGACGCGTCCTTCGCCTCGCTGACCGAGGAGCAGGCGCGCCTCGTCCTCGACGCGTGGACCGACCGGACGTCGGAGCTGTCGCATCTTCCCTCCGTCGAGCAGGTTTTCTGTTTCGAGAACCGCGGTGAGGAGATCGGTGTGACGCTCGGTCATCCCCACGGCCAGATCTACGCCTACCCCTTCACCACCCCGCGCACCGCGCTGATGTTGCGCTCACTCGCAACTCATAAGGAGGCGACGGGCGGTGAGAACCTCTTCGACTCGGTCCTGGAGCGTGAACTCGCCGGCGAGCGGGTCGTCCTTGAGGGTGAACACTGGGCGGCCTTCGTGCCGTACGCGGCGCACTGGCCCTACGAGGTCCACCTGTACCCCAAGCGCCGGGTGCCCGATCTGCTCGGTCTCGACGAGGCGGCCCGCACAGAGTTCCCCAAGGTCTATCTGGAACTCTTGAGGCGCTTCGACCGGATCTTCGGTGAGGGCGAGCCTCCGACGCCGTACATCTCCGCCTGGCACCAGGCGCCGTTCGGCACGCTGGAGGAGTTCGAAGGGGTGAGCCGCGACGACTTCGCGCTCCACCTTGAGCTTTTCACCATTCGCCGTACGTCCGGCAAGCTGAAGTTCCTCGCGGGTTCCGAGTCCGGCATGAGCGTGTTCATCAACGACGTGCCGCCGGAGTTCGCGGCACAGCGACTGCGAGAGGTAGCGAGTTGATGAGCGGTAAGTACCTGGTCACGGGCGGCGCGGGTTACGTCGGCAGCGTGGTCGCCCAGCACCTGCTGGAGGCGGGCCACGAGGTCACCGTCCTGGACAACCTCTCGACGGGGTTCCGCGAGGGCGTCCCGGCGGGCGCCACGTTCGTGGAGGGCGACATCCGCGACGCCGCCAAGTGGCTCGACTCCTCCTACGAAGCGGTCCTCCACTTCGCCGCGTTCTCCCAGGTCGGCGAGTCCGTCGTGAAGCCCGAGAAGTACTGGGAGAACAACGTTGGCGGCTCGATGGCCCTCCTCGCCGCCATGCGCGAGGCCGGCGTCCGCAAGCTCGTCTTCTCCTCTACGGCGGCCACGTACGGCGAGCCCGACGAGGTCCCGATCGTCGAGACCGCCCGCACCTCCCCGACGAACCCGTACGGCGCGTCGAAGCTGTCGGTCGACTTCATGATCACGAGCGAGGCGGCCGCCCACGGGCTCGGCGCGGTCTCCCTCCGCTACTTCAACGTGGCCGGTGCGTACGGGAGTTGCGGCGAGCGGCACAGCCCCGAGTCGCACCTGATCCCCCTCGTCTTGCAGGTCGCGCAGGGCAAGCGCGACGCGATCTCGGTCTACGGCGACGACTACCCGACGCCGGACGGCACCTGCGTCCGTGACTACATCCACGTGGCGGACCTGGCGGACGCGCACCTGCTGGCGCTGAAGGCGGCGACCCCGGGCGAGCACCTGATCTGCAACCTCGGCAACGGCGAAGGCTTCTCCGTCCGCCAGGTCATCGAGACGGTCCGCCAGGTCACCGGGCACCCGATCCCCGAGGTCGTGGCCCCGCGCCGCGGCGGCGACCCGGCGACCCTGGTGGCCTCGGCGACCCGGGCCAAGGAGCGCCTCGGCTGGAACCCGTCCCGCGCGGATCTCGCGGGCATCGTCGCGGACGCGTGGGCGTTCGCGCAGAACGTATCGAACTGATCGAAGGGCTAGGGGATTGACCGTGGGTGTACGTGAGGGCTTCGAGGAGCTGTACGGGACCGCTCCCGAGGGCGTCTGGGTCGCGCCGGGCCGGGTCAACCTGATCGGCGAGTACACCGACTTCAACGAGGGCTTCGTGATGCCGCTCGCCCTGCCGCACACGGCGGTGGCGGCGGTGTCCCGCCGCACGGACGGCGTCCTGCGCCTCCACTCGGCGGACATCGAGGGCCCGGTCGTAGAACTGCACGTCGACGAGCTGGCCCCGCGCACGAACACGAGCTGGGCGGCCTACCCGGCGGGCGTGGTGTGGGTGTTGCGCGAGGCGGGCCATCAAGTCACCGGCGCGGACATCCACTTGTCGTCCACGGTCCCGACGGGCGCGGGCCTGTCGTCGTCGGCGGCGCTGGAGGTCGTCACGGCGTTGGCTCTGAACGACCTCTTCGAACTGGGCTTGTCCGGGCCGGAGTTGGCGCGTTTCTCCCAGCGCGCGGAGAACGACTTCGTCGGCGTCCCCTGCGGGATCATGGACCAGACGGCCTCGGCCTGCTGCGAGGAGGGCCACGCGCTCCACCTCGACTGCCGCGACCTGTCGATCCGTCAGATCCCGTTCGACCTGGCGTCCGAGGGCCTCTCGCTCCTGGTCGTCGACAGCCGCGTGAAGCACGCCCTGGGCGACGGCGCGTACGCGGAACGCCGCGAGGGCTGCGAGGAGGGCGCCCGCCAGCTGGGCGTCCCCTTCCTGCGGGACGTGGCGTACGAGGATCTGTCGGCGTCCCTGGCCCGCCTCTCCGACGAACGGATCCAGCGCTACGTCCGCCACGTGGTGTCGGACGACCACCGCGTCGACCAGGTCATCGGCCTGCTGGACGCGGGAGAGGTACGGGCGATCGGCCCGATCCTCACG
Source organism: Streptomyces sp. NPDC050528 (assembly GCF_044457795.1). Classification (NCBI taxonomy): domain Bacteria; kingdom Bacillati; phylum Actinomycetota; class Actinomycetes; order Kitasatosporales; family Streptomycetaceae; genus Streptomyces; species Streptomyces sp. NPDC050528. The sequence continues at coordinate 177,400 of NZ_JBITHH010000005.1, read as the reverse complement.
GAGGGCCACATCTCCCTCCGGGACGATCTGCGCATCTCCTGCCCGGAGTTGGACCTCGTGGTCGACACCGCGGTCGGCGCGGGTGCGCTGGGTGCGCGGATGACGGGGGGCGGCTTCGGCGGCTCGGCGATCGTATTGGTCGAGGCCGCGGACACGGACACGGTCACGAAGGCGGTCGAGGAGGCGTTCGCGGCAGCGGGTTACACCGCTCCGCGCGTGTTCCCGGCGGTGCCTTCGGCGGGGGCGCGACGGGTGGAGTGAGCCTGGGGCGCGGCCTGCGGGTGGTCGGGAGCGTGTGACATCCGGGTGTGCGGCGGGGGAGGGGTCACGTGGTCGGCTGGGCCGAGCTCCGTGACCGTCTCGGCCGCACACCCGAGCCGAGTGGTGTCTTCCGGGTGAGGCGCGGCCTGCGGGCGATCGGGTCGTTCTTGGTCTGCGGGTTTGTGGGGGGCTGGTCGCGCCCGCGCGGTGGAGCCGTGCATGACACAGCCCCGCGCCGCCGGGTGGTTCAGAGATATCCCCACGCCCGGCACATCGCCCGCAGCACCTCCGGGATCTCCTCCAACGTCGGTGCCGGGCGGTCCGGTTGGACCTGGCCGGAGCGGATCTTGTCGTTCCAGTCGCCGAAGCCGCCGCCGAGGACGGCGCCCTCCAGGCTGCTGCCGTAGTCGGTCATGCCGGGTTCGTAGGGGAGGTCCAAGTAGGCGCAGATGGAGCGGAGTTCGGCGGCCGGGTCGGTCGTGAGGTCCTCGTAGCGGAGGGTGTGGCCGCCGAGTTCGGCCTGGGCCTCCTCCATGGACTCCATGTATTTGAGGACGCGTTCGGCTGCCTCCTCGCGGGTGCGGTCCGGTACCGCCTCGTGCCAGGAGCGGGCCACCGCGCCCGGGTGTCTGCGCAGGAAGACGAAGCGGGCGTCGGGCCAGGTCTCGGCGATGCGCTGCCACTGGAAGGCGTTGCCGGGGGTCTTCTCCACGATGAACTGCTTGCCGGACTTGACCAGTTCACGGTGCAGGGCACGGTCCCAGAGCAGGGCCTCCAGCTGCTCGTGGCCCAGACCCAGGGTCCGCAGGGACCGTTCCGTGGGGGTGCCCGACTTGAAGTAGACCTCGATACCGGTGAGATGGAGTTCGTGCGCCGCGTGCAGTCGGGAGTGCGCCCCCAGCATCATGCGCAGCAGCGTCGATCCGGACCGCACCGAGGTCAAGATGAACACCGGTCGCTCCAGCAACCGGTCGACCGCCGGATCCACCGTCGGCACGGCCGCGGCGATCGGTTCGGGCCGTGCGGGACGGGAACCGCGCGGTGCGGGAACCGCCCCGAGCGAGCCCGCGGTCGTCGCCCCGGGCGGCGGGGGCACCCGGCGTATCTGGTAGCCGGTGGTCTCGGCCAGCTTGGAGTTCAGCTTCCGCAGCATGCTCATGGCGGGCACGGTAAGGGGAGAGTATGAGACTGGGCTGAGCGCCTCGTTCACCTCAAGTTTTTGGTAAGGGTGTACTCGGTCACCCCCGGCGGGTAGTCCGGGATCACGCACACCACGTCGTATCCGCGCTTCTTGTAGAACCCCGGCGCCTGAAAGTCCCAGGTCTCCAGGCGGGCCGCCCCGCAGCCGCGCTCCTCGCGGGCGACGCGCTCCGCCTCGTCGAGCAGCCGGGAGCCGAGCCCGGCGCCGCGGTGGCGGCCGTCGATCCACAGGTACGTCACATGCAGCCAGTCCGCCCAGGTGTGGCAGACCGCCCCGCCCGCCAGCCCGCCCTCGGCGTCCAACGCCCAGACGTGGAGCGGAACTTCACGTTCGCGAGGGGTCCCGCGCAGCGCGCGCAGCACCGGGGACGCGGCGGTGTTGGTTTCGAGCAGCCGGGCGCGGAGCAGATCGCGTCGCTCTCTGTCGACTTCCGTCTCAATACGAAACATGCGGCTCACCATAAACGCGCCGGACAGTCAGTTCTGCAAATTGGGTTCCGCTGCCGCGCCCCGGCCGTACGCTGTGAACAGCACCGGTGGGGGCCGGTGCTGATCAGGGGGCGAGACAAGTCGGGTACGACGCCCGATGTGGGGGTAGCAGTGACTGCACGGCGGCGGCCGTGCGGCGCGGGCCGCTCCCGGGCGTCGTACCCGCAATCATCGCTTCGTCTCCCGACGATGAGGTATCCCCTGCTCCACCAGGAGCCTGGGGAAGGGGGTTTCGTGGTTCGCATCCGAGTCCTGGTCGTCGACGACCATCGCATCTTCGCCGAATCGCTCGCCGCGGCACTGGCGGCCGAGCCCGATGTCGACGTGTCCGCGGCCGGCAGTGGTCCCGCCGCGCTGCGCTGCATGGAGCGCGCGAACGCCGAGGGCCGCAGATTCGACGTCCTGCTGGTGGACGCCGACCTGGGCGGCAATGTGCCCGGCGTACGGCCCGCCGTCCCTGTTCAGGCGGGCAACGAGGACGGGCTGGTGGACGGGATCTCCCTGGTCGCCGGGGTCCGTTCGGCCCAGCCGAGCGTGCGGATGGTCGTGCTGGCGGAGAAGGACGATTCGCGCCGGGCCGCGCTGGCCCTGCAGGCCGGGGCATCCGGCTGGGTCGCCAAGGACTGCTCGCTGTCCAGGCTTTTAACCGTCATCCGAGGGGTGCTCCGCGACGAGACGCACCTGCCACCCGCCCTACTGACCGGCGTCCTACGGGAGTTGACGGCCGCACGCAAACACCGCACCGAGAGCGAGCGCCTGGTGGAGTCGCTGACTCCCCGGGAACGGGAAGTACTGCGCTGCATGGTGGCCGGCTTGGGGCGCAAGGCGGTCGCCGAGCGACTGTTCCTCTCCCCGCACACGGTCCGGACGCATATGCAAAACGTGCTCGGCAAGCTGGGCGTCCACTCGACCCTCGCGGCGGTGGCGCTGGCGAGGCGTGCGGGGGTTGGTCCGGTGGACCTGGCCGGGGATGTTGTCGAGCGGGGCGGTCAACTGGCGTAGCAGGCCTGCCGGTTCGCCCCGCTGGGCGCGGAAGGGTTCTGGTTCTGTTTCTGTAGGTGCTGGGCGTCCCGTGCCCCGTCGCGGCGGTCGGCCCCGTCGGCCTAGCCGGGGATGTTGTCGAACGGGGCGGTCAACTGGCGTAGCAGGCCTGCCAGTTCGCCCCGTTGGGCGCGGGAGAGTTCCGCGAGGATCGCGCGCTCCTGGGCCAGCAGGCCGGCCAGGGCCTGGTCCGCGCGGTCCTGGCCCTCCTCGGTGAGGCGGACCAGCACGCCCCGGCGGTCGCTGGGGTCGGGGAGCCGTTCGACCAGGCCCTTCTGTGCCAGCCGGTCGATACGGTTCGTCATCGTGCCGGACGTGACCAGGGTCTGCGTCAACAGCTGGCCGGGGGAGAGCTGATAGGGGCTGCCCGCGCGCCTGAGCGCCGTCAGCACGTCGAACTCCCAGGGCTCCAGGCTGTGCTCGGCGAACGCCAGCCGCCGGGCCCGGTCCAGATGCCGGGCCAGCCTGCTCACCCGGCTGAGCACCTCAAGTGGCTCCACGTCGAGGTCGGGGCGCTCCCGGCGCCACGCTGCGACAAGCCGATCGACCTCGTCCTCCATGACGATCAGTGTAGTGGTTGTGTCGACATGAAGTCTCTTGATATCAAGCCTCTTGAGCGGGAGTCTCTTGGTCGAAAGTCTCTTGACATCAAGATATGTGGGCGGGAAGGTAGAGCCATGACGACTTGGGACCCCACTCAGTACCTGCGCCACGCCGGCCACCGCGCCCGCCCGTTCGCCGACCTCCTCGCCCGCGTCACCGACCTCCCCGGTGCCGCGCCCAGGATCGCCGACCTCGGCTGCGGCCCCGGCAACGTGACCACGGTCCTCGCCGACCGCTGGCCCACCGCGCACATCACCGGCTACGACAACTCACCCGAGATGCTCGCCAAGACCGAGCCCTACGCCGGCCCCACCCCCGGCGGCGGCCGCCTCGACTTCGCCCACGCGGACGCCGCGGAGTGGGTGCCGACCCAGACGTACGACCTGATCGTGTCGAACGCGGCGCTGCAATGGGTGCCGGGTCACCTGGACCGCTTCGGCGACTGGGTGGCCGCGCTGGCCCCCGGCGGCACCTTCGCCTTCCAGATCCCGGACAACATCGACGCCCCCCTGCACGCCCTGATGCGCGAACTGGCGGGCAGCGCGCGCTGGAAGGGACGGCTCGGCGAGGTCCTCCGCCGTGAGGACTCGGTCCACACCCCCGGCGTCTACCTCGACCGCCTCGCCCGCCTGGGCTGCGCCCCGGACGTCTGGCAGACGACGTACCAGCACGTCCTCCCTGGCGAGGACCCGGTCCTCGACTGGGTCAAGGGCACGGGCCTGCGCCCGGCTCTCACGGCCCTGGCGGACGACCCGGAGGCGCGGGACGCGTTCGTGACGGAGTACCGCGACCTCCTCCGCGAGGCGTACCCGACGCAGGCCTACGGCACGGTGCTCCCGTTCCGGCGGCTGTTCGCGGTGGCCCGCAAGGAGGTGTGAGCGGTGCTCGCGGCGGTGGACCACGTGCAGTTGGCGGCGCCGGCGGGGGCGGAGGACGCGCTGCGGGCGTACTACGTCGACGTCCTCGGGATGACCGAGATCCCGAAGCCGGCTGTGCTGGCCGCGCGGGGCGGGTGCTGGTTCGGGGCGGGGGAGGTCCAGCTCCACCTGGGCGTGGAGGCCGATTTCCGGCCCGCGAAGAAGGCCCACCCCGGGCTCCGCGTGACCGGCATCGAGGCGTACGCGGCCCGGCTCAAGTCCCTTGGCGCGTCCGTCACTTGGGACTACGACCTGCCTGGGCACCGGCGCTTCTACTCCGAGGATCCGGTGGGGAACCGGCTGGAGTTCCTGGAGCCCGACGTCTGATCGGTGTTTGCGCCCTGCCGTCGCGGCTACCCGGGTCGTGGCGCCGAGTACAGAGTTCCGAGTACCGATCCGACCGGGAGTTGATGAACCGTGGCGAAGGACGAGAAGGCCAAGGCCAAGAAGGAACAGGCCAAGGGGAAGGCCAAGGAGACCGTGGGCCGGGCCGTGGGGAACGAGACCATGAAGGCCAAGGGCCAGGCCGAGAAGTCCAAGGGTGACGCTCGGCAGGCCAAGGAGAAGGCGAAGGACGCGTTCAAGCGCTGACGCCCGCTCGCCTCACGAACGCCGTCGCCCTGGGAACAGGGCGCACCGAAAACCGGCGCATCGAAAGGGGCCCCTGCTCTTCAGCAGGGGCCCCTTTCACGCTCCGTACGGACGCGCGCTCTCAGCTCTTCCGGCGCCCTATCAAGTGCGGCTTCGACTCCAACCCGTCCAGCCCGTGCCACGCGAGGTTCACCAGATGCGCGGCGACCTCCGCCTTCTTCGGGCGGCGGACGTCCAGCCACCACTGGCCGGTCAACGCGACCATGCCGACCAGGGCCTGGGCGTAGAGGGGAGCGAGCTTCGCGTCGAAGCCCCGGCTCTTGAACTCGCGGCCCAGGATGTCCTCGACCTGCGTCGCGATGTCCGAGATCAGGGACGCGAAGGAACCCGTGGACTGGGGGATGGGGGAGTCGCGGACCAGGATGCGGAAGCCGTCCGTGTACTCCTCGATGTAGTCGAGGAGGGCGAAGGCCGCCTGTTCGCAGAGTTCGCGGGGGTGGCCGGCCGTCAGGGAGCTGGTCACCATGTCGAGGAGGCGGCGCATCTCGCGGTCCACGACCACCGCGTACAGGCCCTCCTTGCCGCCGAAGTGCTCGTAGACCACCGGCTTGGAGACGCCGGCCTTCGCCGCGATCTCCTCCACCGACGTGGCCTCGAAGCCCTTCGTCGCGAAGAGCGTGCGACCGACTTCCAGCAACTGCGCCCGGCGTTCCGCTCCCGTCATCCGGGTGCGGCGCGCGCGTCGGGGCTTCTCGTTGCTCGGGGTGCTGCTGGGATCGGTCGCCACGGCGTCAATCATGCCGCCTCCGCCGACTCCTTCCGGGGCCGAGAGCCGTCCGTACCGGAGATACGGCGCGAATCGATACGCGAGCGTGACGGCCAGCGCACGTCATAGGCCCAGCCGAGCTGCTCGCACCAGCGGATGATCCGTGCCGAGGAGTCCAGCTGGCCGCGCTCCACACCGTGCCGCGCGGACGTCGGGTCGGCGTGGTGCAGGTTGTGCCAGGACTCGCCGCAGGACAGGATCGCCAGCCACCACACGTTGCCCGAGCGGTCCCGGGACTTGAAGGGGCGCTTGCCGACCGCGTGGCAGATCGAGTTGATCGACCAGGTGACGTGGTGCAGCAGGGCCACGCGGACGAGCGAGCCCCAGAAGAAGCCCGTGAACGCGCCCCACCAGGACATCGTCACCAGCCCGCCGATCAGCGCCGGCAGCGCGAGCGACAGCATCGTCCAGTAGATGAAGTGGCGGGAGATCGTCCGGATCGCCTTGTCCTTGATCAGGTCAGGCGCGTACTTGTCCTGCGGGGTGCGCTCCTCGTCGAACATCCACGCGATGTGCGCCCACCACAGGCCCTTGATCAGCGCCGGCACGGTCTCGCCGTAGCGCCACGGCGAATGCGGGTCGCCCTCCGCGTCGGAGAACTTGTGGTGCTTGCGGTGGTCGGCGACCCAGCGCACCAGCGGCCCCTCGACCGCCATCGACCCGGCGATCGCGATGGCGATCCGCAGCGGGCGCTTCGCCTTGAAGGAGCCGTGCGTGAAGTACCGGTGGTAGCCGATCGTCACGCCGTGGCAGCCGAGGTAGTAGAAGAACACCAGCAGGCCGAGGTCCAGCCAGCTCACGCCGCCCCAGCTCCACGCCAGCGGCACCGCCGCGAGCAGGGCCAGGAACGGGACGGTGATGAAGAGGAGAAGAGTGATCTGTTCCAGCGACCCCTTCCTCTCGCCGCCCAGGGTGGCGGCGGGGAGCGGAGTGCCGTCGTCGTTCGCCCGCGGGGCGTCGTCGATCACATCGGAGCTCGTGGTCATGGGCGTCCCCTGGGGGGTTCGGAGGTGGAGGCGGAGCGTCGGACGGCGGGAGCCGGGCAGCAACAGTTCAGCATGGACATCCCTACGGTTCCGTAACCTACGGCGACGTAAGTATGGCAGCGCGTCGACCGGTGGACGAAGCCCGTGAGACCGCGCGTCAGAGTGGACACCTATCCTGGGTGTCGGTCGGACAGCGCGGTCCGCTCTGTTTTCTTCCCGGATGTCCGTCCCGTATGCGGCAGCCGCCGCGGGACCGCCGTCCGGGTTCCCTCCAGACGAGCTTCAAACACTGCAAGGAGCCGCACCTGTGAGCAGTGCCGACGACCTGACCACGAGCACCACCTCGACCGGCAGTGCGCTGCGCGCCGACATCCGGCGCCTGGGCGATCTCCTGGGCGAGACCCTCGTCCGCCAGGAGGGCCCCGAGCTGCTCGAACTGGTCGAGAAGGTCCGCCGCCTCACCCGGGAGGACGGCGAGGCCGCCGCCGAGCTGCTGCGCGGCATAGAGCTGGAGACCGCCGCGAAGCTGGTCCGCGCCTTCTCCACCTACTTCCACCTGGCCAACGTCACCGAGCAGGTCCACCGCGGCCGCGAGCTGCGCGCCCGCCGTGCCGCCGAGGGCGGTCTCCTCGCCCGTACGGCCGACCGCCTCAAGGACGCCGACCCCGACCACCTGCGCGAGACGGTCAAGAACCTGAACGTCCGCCCGGTCTTCACCGCGCACCCCACCGAGGCCGCGCGCCGGTCGGTCCTCAACAAGCTCCGGCGCATCGCCACGCTCCTGGAGACCCCGGTCATCGAGTCCGACCGCCGTCGCTACGACACCCGTCTGGCCGAGAACATCGACCTGGTGTGGCAGACCGACGAGCTGAGGGTCGTACGGCCGGAGCCCGCCGACGAGGCCCGTAATGCCATCTACTACCTCGACGAGCTGCACGCGGGCGCCGTCGGTGACGTCCTCGAAGACCTCACCGCCGAGCTGGAGCGCGTCGGCGTCAAGCTGCCCGACGACACCCGCCCGCTCACCTTCGGCACCTGGATCGGCGGCGACCGCGACGGCAACCCGAACGTCACGCCCCAGGTCACCTGGGACGTCCTGATCCTCCAGCACGAGCACGGCATCAACGACGCCCTGGAGACGATCGACGAGCTGCGCGGCTTCCTCTCCAACTCCATCCGCTACACGGGTGCGACGGAGGAGCTGCTCGGCTCCCTCCAGACCGACCTGGAGCGGCTGCCGGAGATCAGCCCCCGCTACAAGCGCCTCAACGCCGAGGAGCCGTACCGCCTCAAGGCCACCTGCATCCGGCAGAAGCTGGAGAACACCAAGTCCCGCCTGGCCAAGGGCACCCCGCACGAGGACGGCCGCGACTACCTCGGCACCGCCGAGCTGCTGCACGACCTCACCCTGATCCAGACCTCCCTGCGCGCCCACCGCGGCGGCCTCTTCGCCGACGGCCGCATGGACCGTACGATCCGCACGCTCGGCGCGTTCGGCCTCCAGCTCGCGACCATGGACGTACGCGAGCACGCGGACGCCCACCACCACGCGCTGGGCCAGCTCTTCGACCGGCTCGGCGAGGAGTCCTGGCGGTACTCCGACATGCCCCGCGAGTACCGCGCCAAGCTGCTCGCGAAGGAACTGCGGTCGAGGCGGCCGCTGGCTCCGACTCCCGCGCCCGTCGACGCGGCCGGTGAGAAGACCCTCGGTGTGTTCGAGACGGTCAAGAAGGCGCTCGCCGTCTTCGGGCCCGAGGTCATCGAGTCGTACATCATCTCGATGTGCCAGGGCGCCGACGACGTCTTCGCCGCCGCCGTGCTGGCCCGCGAGGCCGGGCTGATCGACCTGCACGCCGGGTGGGCGAAGGTCGGCATCGTCCCGCTGCTGGAGACCACGGACGAGCTGAAGGCCGCCGACACGATCCTGGAGGACATGCTCTCCGACCCGTCCTACCGGCGGCTCGTGGCGCTGCGCGGGGACGTCCAGGAGGTCATGCTCGGGTACTCGGACTCCTCCAAGTTCGGTGGCATTACGACGTCCCAGTGGGAGATCCACCGGGCCCAGCGGCGTCTGCGTGACGTGGCCCACCGCTACGGCGTCCGGCTCCGGCTCTTCCACGGTCGCGGCGGAACCGTCGGCCGCGGTGGCGGTCCGTCCCACGACGCGATCCTCGCCCAGCCCTGGGGCACCCTGGAGGGCGAGATCAAGGTGACCGAGCAGGGCGAGGTCATCTCCGACAAGTACCTGGTGCCGTCCCTGGCGAGGGAGAACCTGGAGCTGACGGTGGCCGCCACCCTCCAGGCCTCCGCGCTGCACACCTCGCCCCGCCAGTCCGACGAGGCGCTCGCCCGCTGGGACGCGGCCATGGACGTGGTCAGCGACGCCGCCCACTCCGCCTACCGCAGGCTCGTCGAGGACCCGGACCTGCCGACGTACTTCCTCGCCTCCACGCCGGTGGACCAGCTCGCCGAACTGCACCTGGGCTCGCGGCCCTCCCGCCGCCCCGGCTCGGGCGTCTCGCTCGACGGACTGCGCGCCATCCCGTGGGTGTTCGGCTGGACCCAGTCCCGGCAGATCGTGCCGGGGTGGTTCGGTGTCGGCTCAGGCCTGAAGGCGCTGCGCGAGGCCGGCCTCGACACCGTGCTCGACGAGATGCACGGGCAGTGGCACTTCTTCCGCAACTTCATCTCCAACGTCGAGATGACGCTGGCCAAGACGGACCTGCGGATCGCCCAGCACTACGTCGACACCCTCGTCCCGGACGAGCTGAAGCACGTCTTCGACACGATCAGGGCCGAGCACGACCTGACCGTCGCCGAGGTCCTCCGCGTCACTGGCGAGGCCGAACTCCTCGACGCCACCCCGGTGTTGAAGCAGACCTTCACCATCCGCGACGCCTACCTCGACCCGATCTCGTACCTCCAGGTCACCCTGCTGAAGCGTCAGCGGGACGAGGCGGCGGCGGGGGCGGACCCGGACCCGCTGCTCTCGCGGGCCCTGCTCCTCACGGTGAACGGTGTCGCGGCGGGGCTGCGCAACACCGGCTGACCCAACGGCCGTTCAGCAGAACCAGGGGTGCCCCCGAGCTGTCGTAGAAGCTCGGGGGCACTTTTATGTCCTACGACCGTTCACAGCGCCAGGAACGCCGCCGTCAGCAGTACGAACCCCGACCCGGCCAGTACCCACGCGGCCCGGGTCAGGCGCAGGCCGCCCGCGACCACCACCGAGGCGAGCAACAGGGCGCCGCCGAGGGGGACCCAGGCGTAGAGGATGCCGGCCGGGCCGGAGCGTATGACCTCGTCGGTGCCGGGCTTCACGACCACGGCGTACGTCTGGCCCTTCTTCACCGCGACCGTGTGGTCGATGACGACCTTGGCGCGGGCCTTCGATCCCGTGGAGACCGGGGTGTACGGGCCGGTGCAGGTGTCGTCGGCGCACGCGGTGACCTGGATCGTGCCGGTCTCGCGGCCCTTGGTGAGCATCACGTTGTGCGCGGTCGGCCACGAGCCCCACACCCCGGCGATCAGGAGCAGCACGGTGACCGTGCCCATCGCCGCGAGCCGTCCGAAGTTCAGGGCGGCGAAGGCGCCGGGCGATGCGGAGGCTGCGGGTGACATGGCGGGGATCATTGGCCATACCCGCACGCGCGGTCAACTCCCGCGCGGGACAAGAGAGTTAAGCCGGGCTATCCGGGTAATTCAGGCGAGTCGGGCAAGTCGGGCGGGTCAGGAGTTGTACGCGCTCTGCGCCCGCTCCAGGCCCTCGCTCACCAGGCACTCGACCGAGTCCGTCGCGCGGTCCACCAGGAAGTCCAGTTCCTTGCGCTCCGTAGAAGAGAAGTCCTTCAGGACGAAGTCGGCCACCTGCATCCGGCCCGGCGGGCGTCCGATGCCGAAGCGCAGCCGGTGGTAGTCCGGGCCCATCGCCTTCGTCATCGACTTCAGGCCGTTGTGGCCGTTGTCGCCGCCGCCGAGCTTGAGGCGGAGGGTGCCGTAGTCGATGTCCAGTTCGTCGTGGATGGCGACGATGTTCGCGAGCGGCACCTTGTAGAAGTCGCGCAGGGCGTTGACCGGGCCGCCGGAGAGGTTCATGAACGAGGTCGGCTTGACCAGGACGACTCGGCGGCTCGCCGGACCCGGGGCGCCGATCCGGCCCTCCAGGACCTGCGCCTGTGCCTTGCCGGCCCGCTTGAACTTGCCGCCGATCCGCTCGGCGAGCAGGTCGGCCACCATGAAGCCCACGTTGTGCCGGTTGTTGGCGTACTCGGGGCCGGGGTTGCCGAGTCCCACGATCAGCCAGGGGGCATTGGCGTCGGTCGTCACGTCCATGTCTCCTTGATACGCGCCAGCCGCTGCTCCCGGTGGGAACAGCGGCTGACGAAACGGTGAGCGGTGAGGATCAGGCCTCGGTGCTCTCGGCCTCGGCGTCGGCGGACGCCTCCTCGGCCTGGGCGGCCAGGACCTGGAGGACGACCGCGTCCTCGTCGATCGCCAGCGTGGTGCCCTTGGGCAGCGGGATGTCCTTGGCGGCGATGGAGGCGCCGGCCTCCAGGCCCGCGATGGACACGGTGACCGACTCGGGGATGTGCGTGGCCTCGGCCTCGACGGTGATCGTGCTCAGCACGTGCTCCAGCAGGAAGGAGCCCGGGGCCAGCTCGCCCTCGGTGTGGACGTAGACCTCGACGGTGACCTTCTCGCCGCTCTTCACGGTGAGCAGGTCGACGTGCTCGAGGAAGCCCTTGATGGCGTCACGCTGGACGGCCTTCGGGATCGCGAGCTGGGTCTTGCCCTCGATGTCCAGGGTGAGCAGGACGTTCGGGGTACGCAGGGCGAGCTGCAGCTCGTGGCCCGGCAGGGTGATGTGCAGCGGGTCGACACCGTGGCCGTAGACCACGGCGGGGACCTTCTTGTCACGGCGGATACGGCGGGCGGCACCCTTGCCGAACTCGGTGCGGGTCTCGGCGGCGAGCTTGACGTCGGCCATGGTCACTCCTCGTAGAACAGTCGGGGAAGGTGGTCACCCGGCCGAACATCGGCCTGCTACGAAGAGCGCGTCGATAACGGACCGCCGTACCCGAGAACTGGTACGGCCTCCCTCGCCGAGCAACTGTGGCAGCTTACTCGGCGGGGAGGCCGTACCGGAAATCGATCTACGGATCGGTCTGTGAGGGGCTGTCTCAGTGCTCGTCGAAGAGGCTGGTGACCGAGCCGTCCTCGAAGACCTCTCGGACCGCGCTCGCGATGGTCGGGGCGATCGACAGGACCGTGATCTTGTCGAGGTCGGCGCCGAGTTCGCCCGGGGTCGGGAGGGTGTTGGTGAGGATGAACTCGCTGACGCGGGAGTTCTTCAGGCGGTCGGCCGCCGGGCCGGAGAGCACGCCGTGCGTGGCCGTCACGATGACGTCCTCCGCGCCGTGCGCGAACAGGGCGTCCGCCGCGGCGCAGATCGTGCCGCCGGTGTCGATCATGTCGTCGACCAGGACGCAGACGCGGCCCTTGACCTCGCCGACGACCTCGTGGACGGTGACCTGGTTCGCCACGTCCTTGTCGCGCCGCTTGTGCACGATCGCGAGGGGCGCGCCCAGGCGGTCGCACCAGCGGTCGGCGACGCGCACGCGGCCGGCGTCCGGGGAGACGACGGTCAGCTTGCTGCGGTCGACCTTGGAGCCCACGTAGTCCGCGAGGAGCGGGAGGGCGAAGAGGTGGTCCACGGGGCCGTCGAAGAAGCCCTGGATCTGGTCGGTGTGCAGGTCGACGGTGAGGATGCGGTGGGCACCCGCCGTCTTCATCAGGTCCGCGACCAGGCGGGCCGAGATGGGCTCACGGCCGCGGTGCTTCTTGTCCTGGCGGGCGTAGCCGTAGAAGGGGACGATCACGGTGATGGAGCGGGCCGACGCGCGCTTGAGGGCGTCGATCATGATGAGCTGCTCCATGATCCACTGGTTGATCGGAGCCGTGTGGCTCTGGATCACGAAACAGTCCGCACCGCGCACCGACTCCTCGAAGCGGACGTAGATCTCGCCGTTCGCGAAGTCGAAGGCCTTCGTCGGGACGACCCCGACACCCAGTTGCTGGGCGACCTCCTGGGCAAGCTCGGGGTGGGCGCGGCCGGAGAAGAACATCATCTTCTTCTCGCCGGTCGTCTTGATCCCGGTCACAGCACTGTCTCCTCAGAGGGTTATCAACTGGGTGTGCGTTTATCACGGTACGCCGTGTTCGACGCACCCGTTTCCGGTCAGTCTTCGCTCTCGCCCTGGCGGGAAGCCGTTTCCGCGGCCTTCGCCGCCGCGCTGCCGGGGCGCTTGCGGGCGACCCAACCCTCGATATTCCGCTGCTGGCCACGGGCCACGGCCAGCGAACCGGGCGGTACGTCCTTGGTGATCACGGAGCCGGCGGCGGTGTACGCGCCGTCCCCGACCGTGACGGGTGCCACAAACATATTGTCCGAACCCGTCCGGCAATGCGATCCGACGGTGGTGTGGTGTTTGTCCTGCCCGTCGTAGTTGACGAACACGCTTGCCGCACCGATGTTCGTGTACTCGCCGATCGTCGCGTCCCCGACATAGGAGAGGTGCGGGACCTTCGTGCCCTCGCCGATCGACGCGTTCTTCGTCTCGACGTATGTGCCGATCTTGCCCTTCGCGCCCAGGCGGGTGCCGGGGCGGAGGTAGGCGAACGGGCCTACGGTCGCCTGTGCTCCTACGTGTGCGCTGTCGGCGACTGTGTTGTCGACGCGGGCACCGGCCTCTACGACGGTGTCCTTCAGTCGACTGTTGGGACCTACCTCCGCACTTTCCCCGATGTGCGTGGTGCCGTGCAGCTGGGTGCCCGGGTGGACGATCGCGTCCTGGCCGAACGTGACGTCGACGTCGATCCAGGTCGTCGCCGGGTCGATGACGGTGACCCCGGCGAGCATGGCCTCGGTGAGCAGGCGGTCGTTCAGGATGCGGCGCGCCTCGGACAGCTGGACGCGGTTGTTGATGCCGGCGATCTCGCGGTGGTCGCCCGCGACGGAGGCGCCGACCCGGTGTCCGGCCTCGCGCAGGATGCCGAGGACGTCGGTGAGGTACTCCTCGCCCTGGCTGTTGTCCGTGCGCACCTTGCCGAGGGCGTCCGCGAGCAACTGCCCGTCGAACGCGAAGACTCCGGAGTTGATCTCGCGGATCGCGCGCTGCGAGTCGGAGGCGTCCTTGTGCTCGACGATCGCGGTCACCGCGCCGGAGGCGCCGTCGCGGACGATGCGGCCGTAGCCGGTGGCGTCCGGAACCTCGGCGGTCAGGACCGTCACCGCGTTGCCGTCGGCGGTGTGGTTGGCGGCGAGGGTGCGGAGAGTCTCGCCGCGGAGGAGGGGGGTGTCTCCGCAGACGACCACGACGGTGCCGTCGACCGTGCCGAGTTCTTCGAGCGCCATGCGTACGGCGTGACCCGTGCCGTTCTGCTCGGCCTGGACCGCGGTCCGTACGCCGGGGTCGGTCTCGCCGAGGTGGGCGGTCACCTGCTCGCGGGCGTGGCCCACGACGACGACCAGGTTCTCCGGCTCCAACTCGCGGGCGGCGGCCAGCACATGGCCGACCAGGGTCCGGCCGCAGAGCTCGTGCAGGACCTTCGGTGTGGCCGACTTCATACGGGTGCCCTCACCCGCTGCGAGGACGACGACGGCTGCCGGGCGAATGGCGCTCACGGATTTGCCCTTCGGCTTCGGAATGCTGGGGGGTGGACATTCGCAGGATACCGGGGCGTTTCATGGGGGACATGAGAGTGGGCCCTGACAGTGCTGTCAGGGCCCGAAGTGGGGTACTGGAGAAGGTTGTTGCTCCCCCGCCAGGACTCGAACCCGGACAAATGGCACCAAAAGCCACGGTGCTGCCAATTACACCACGGGGGATCAAACTCGTAGAACCGGACAATTAGTCTGGTCGCCGAGTGGGCACAGAACACTATGCCGTACCGGATGCCCTCCGTGCGACGGGACTTGTCGTGGGTGATCGGTTTCGTGGCTGTTCGATTACGCGCTGTGGTGTTGATCGATACGTGTCGTGGCGGAGGTTCGGTACGCGCCGTGGCGGAGGCACGTCGCGGAAACTCGCCGGAAAAGCGGGCCTGAACGCCCGTAGGCTGGAGGCATGACCACGACGGGGGAAGACCATGCCACGGCCCGGGGAGGGCCGTGGTGGTGGACCAGGTGGCGCAGTGCGGTGCTGGACACGGGGCTCGCGGCGGGGTCCGCCGCGGAGTGCGGGGCGGAGGGGGTTCGGTTCGCGCACGACGCGGGGATTCCGGCCGCGGTGGGAGTCGTCTTCGGGGTGCTGGCCGGGTCGGCGCTGATCGTCCGGCGGAAGTGGCCGATCGCCGTTGTGCTGGTGTCCATCGCCATCACCCCGGCCCAGATGGGTTACCTGATGGGCATCGTGGGGCTGTACACCCTGGCTGCTTCTGAGTTGCCGCGCCGGATCATCGGGTCGCTGGCCGGGATGTCCTTCCTCGGCATGCTGATCGTCATGTTCGTGCGGGTACGGCAGGACATGCAGCGGGGGACGTGGGAACTGGGGGACTGGTTCGTTCCGTTCGCTTCCATTACGACGGCGGTCGGGATGACCGCGCCGCCTGTTCTGCTCGGTATGTACGTGGGTGCCCGGCGGCGGCTGATGGAGAGTCTCCGGGAGCGGGCGGACAGTCTGGAGCGGGAGCTTCAGCTTCTCGCGGAGCGTGCCGAGGAGCGGGCCGAGTGGGCCCGGGGTGAGGAACGGACCCGGATCGCGCGGGAGATGCATGACGTCGTCGCGCATCGGGTGAGTCTGATGGTCGTGCATGCGGCGGCGCTGCAGGCCGTTGCCCGGAAGGATCCCGAGAAAGCCGTCAAGAACGCGGCGCTCGTGGGGGACATGGGGCGGCAGGCGCTCACCGAACTGCGGGAAATGCTGGGGGTGTTGAGGAGCGGGGACAGTCGGGACGCGCGTGAGCGGGCGGCTGTGCCGCTCGTCGCGGTGGGGGTTGCGGCGGCGGCTGCGGCTTCTCGGGCCGTGGAGGACGAGGGGGCGGGGGACGGGCCTTGTCTATCTGACGTGGACGAGTTGCTCGGGCAGTCGGCGGCGGCCGGGATGGCCGTTGATCTGTCGGTGGAGGGTGAGAGTCGGTCGTACGCGGCGGAGATCGAGCAGACCGCGTATCGGGTGGTGCAGGAGGCGTTGACCAACGTCCATAAGCACGCGGCCGGTGCGAAGACGCATGTGCGGCTTGCGCATCGGGTGTCCGAGATTGCTATGCAGGTCGAGAATGAGCCGCCGCCGGAGTTGGCGTCTGCGGCGGCTGCGCGGTTGCCCTCTGGGGGGAACGGGCTGGTGGGGATGCGGGAGCGGGTGCTTGCGTTGGGTGGGGTGTTTGTTTCGGGGCCTACGGACGCCGGGGGGTTTCGGGTTTCGGCGGTTATTCCGGCTGCTTGAGTTGTCGGGTGCGGGTTCGGTGGGGGCTGGTCGCGCAGTTCCCCGCGCCCCTAGGTGGTGCGGGGTGCGGCTTTGTGGCTGGGTGCGGGTGCGTTGTGGTACGCCGGGCTTTTGTCTTGGGTCGGCGCCGCGCCGGGGGGTCTCCGTCCTCGGATCGGCGCGGGGGCGTTTCTCAAGAGTGTGGTGGTGTTGAGCGCCGACCGCTGCGGGCGGACACCCCCCGACACGTCGCCTTCTCGCCGTACGCGGCTTGCGCGTCGCTTGGCTCCGGTCAGCCCGCTGTGAGTCGTACCGGCTCTATGCCCGAGATCAGGGTGGCTAGGGCCTGGTCGATGTCTGGGCCCAGGTACCAGTCGCCCGTGTGGTCCAGGGCGTAGACGCGGCCCTCGGTGTCGATGGCCAGGAGGGACTGGGTGTCCGGCTCCTCGCCCAGGGGGCTGACGTCGGTGTCCAGGGCTCGGCCGAGGTCGCCGAGGGTGCGGGCCATGTGGAGGCCGTGCAGTGGGTCCAGGTGGAGCGCCACGGGGGAGATCTGGCGGCCGGGGCCGGAAGGTGTGATGCGCAGGCCGCCGAACTCGGCCCAGGCCTCGACCGCCGCCGGGAACACGGCGTGCTGGTGTCCCGCGGGCGAGGTGTGGTCGCGCAGGGTGTCCGCCCAGATCTCGGCCTGCTTTATGTCCCAGCGGCCGGGCTGCCAGCCGGCGGCGCGCAGGGCGGCGTCGACGGGCACGGAGAAGCGCGTGGAGTAGTGGCGGTCGCGGTCGGCTTGCATCTGCCTTCGATCGTCGGCGTCAGGGACGGTGGTGCGGTGGTGCGGAGTTCGTGCGGTTGTGTCGTGGTGCGGTGGTGCCGAGTTCTTGTGGTTGTGCTGTGGTGCTGTGGTGCTCAAGTTCCTTGGGGTTTACGGGGGTTGGGTGTCAGGCCGGTTCCGTCGTGGGGTCTACGACTCTGACGCCGAAGTGGGCGCTCAGGGCTGTGCAGGCTTGGCAGGGGGTTGCGAAGCTGCCGTGCAGGGGGTCGCCGTCCTCGCGGATGCGGCGGGCGGTGAGCTTGGCCTGCTTGAGGGTTTTGCGGGCCTCGCCGTTGGTCATCGGCTTGCGGGCGGCGCGTTTGCTGCGGGCCTCGTCCGCCGCGGTGATGTGGCGGGAGATCAGGATCGCCTCGGCGCAGCGGCCGGTGAAGCGGTCGCGCTGGGTGCTGGTGAGGGTGTCCAGGAAGTCCTGCACCAGCGGGTGCAGCGCGGGCGGCTGGTCGCCGCGGGCCGCGGTGCCGGTGAGGGTGGTGGCGCCGCGGACGGAGAGGGCGGCGGCGACGGTCGGAAGTATGCCGTCACGGCGGTGATTGAGGGCCGGTGTGTGCCGTGCCTCGGTGGCGCTCCAGCCGACCCGGGGGTCGCCGGAAGGTCCGGTCTGCGCCCCGGTGTGCGGTCCCGTCTGCGTCGCGTTCATGATCGTCATCCCCTCCCGAGCATCCCCCGGCGGGTCACAGAGTGCCAAATGCCGTGGCTGGTGCGGTAGCTGGGGCGGTGCGACACGCCAGGGCTTCGGCGGGCTGTCACGACGGGGTGACGGCAGGTCACGGAAGTGAAGGTCCGGTGACGAGTGCGGTGCGTTCGGTGACAGGTGCGGTGGGCGGGTGCGGCTCACCGCTGCCGGTGACCGGTGTCGCCGTACGGCATAGGCTGTCCGCACCGCGATCCACGCGTGGAGACATGCGGGGAGACGGTCGAACGTAGACGTCAAGAAGAACAAGAAGAAGACGAGACAGTCGATACGGGGCGTAGTGGGGCTAGTTGGATATTTGGCCCGCTGTGAATCGTACTGAATGCCGCAGGGGGCAACCGCCATGACGACAGGTCGGCTCGGGCAGCGAGCCGTGCCACCGAACGCGGCCTACGCCGGGCAGGTCGTGCACTTCCCGGACCCGGTCCGGGCGGCCCGTCACCCGCGAGGGGTGCGGATGGACGAGCACGGCTATCCCGACTTCTCGCCGTACGCGCGTGCTGCGGCCGAGATCGCCGAGCCCCCGGAGGGGTTCGGAGTCGACGAGCTGAGGCTGACGGATTACGTGTCGGCGAATGCTGCGCTTGCCGCGACCGGTCATGAGTTGTGGGACACCGTGCCCGCGGTGGCCACCCCGCACGGCTGGACCTGGCACCACGTGGTCGGCACCCGGCGCCTCGAACTCGTCCCCGTCGACGTGAAGGCGCTGCTGCGCCACCACGGCGGGATCGCCACGGCCGCCGTCGACCACACCAAGCGTGGAACCCGCCCGCTCCAGGAGACCCGCCCCGCGCACTTCGGACTGCCGAAGTCGACGCTGGCGGTCACCGAGGCGCAGGTGCAGGGTGTCGAGGAGGACCTCGGCTACCGACTCCCGGGCGCCTACCGCTCGTTCCTCAAGGCGGCCGGCGGCTCCGCGCCCATCGGCACCGCCCTGGACGCCGAGTTGGGGCTCCTGGTCGACCAGCCGTTCTTCACGGTGCGTGACGAGGCCGCCGTCAACGACCTTGTGTATGTCAACAAATGTCTGCGCGACCACCTCACCAAGGACTATCTCGGCGTCGGTTTCGTCCAGGGCGGCTTGCTCGCGGTGAAGGTCAAGGGGCAGGCGATCGGCTCGGTCTGGTTCTGCGCCTACGACGATGCCCGCGACGTCGATCCGTCGCAGGCGCCGGCCGACCGCGTGGAGCGGTTGTTGTTGCGTGCCGGGGACGATTTCGACCAGTTCCTCGCCCGACTCGCGGGAAATCCCCCGGAGTTGGAGACGGTGGCGAATCTGATGGTGGACGGCGGGTTCGCCCAGTCCGTTCCGGTGTCGTCCGCGGCGCCTGCGGTGGGGGAGTGAGCTGAACGATGGTGACCTTCGCACAGGCGCAGGAGCGCGCCGAGGAGTGGATCAACGGCGAGGTGCCGTCGTACCAGCATCGCGAGGTGCGGGTACGGGAGTTCGACCTCGGTTTCGTGATCTGGGCCGAGGACCGCGCCGACGGACCGCGTTCGGACGGCGGCGCGCAGCGGATGGTGCTCGCCCGCGACAGCGGCGAGGCCACGCTGTGGCCCTCGCTGCCGGTGGGTGAGGTCATCCGCCGCTACGAGGAGGAGTACGGCCGCGCCGACGAGGTCGCCGACGCCGTACCGGCGGCTCCGGCCGCCCGGGTGGACCTCAACCAGACCTCGTTCCTGCTGAGTCCGCCGGAGTGGTTGCAGGAGGCCGCCGACAAGCTGGGGATTCCGGACAGGCGAGGGAGTTCTTCGTCAACTTCGGCCGGTGGGGCGGGGGTTGGGGCTCAGGGATCAACTCCGGCTGCAGGTGCGGGAGTTGGGACTCCAGGTTCAACTCCGGGTGCAGGTGCGGGGGTTGGGGCTCATGGTTCGTCCGCTCATGGTTCGGCGAGGAGTTCGCTTCCGGAGACTCAGGCCGGGGTGCCCGCCGCTTCCGCTTGGCCGGATGCCGGGGGGTCCGGGGTGTCGGACGACGCGCCCGCCGTGCCTGCCGGGGCTACTCCCTGGGCGGGGACCGACACCAACGCCGATGCCGGCGAGGACCGTTCGGTGCCGCTGCCCGCGACCGTCTTCGCGCCGCCTTTGAGCGAGCCCGAGGACAACACCCCGCCCGACGCCAAGACCGCGCTGATCTCCGGGGGCAGTCAACTCCCGCGTACGGCACTGTCCCCGGCGCTGGACGGGTCCGACTCCGACTCCAATTCCCATTCCAACTCCGGTGGTGGTGCGCCGGGTTCGTCGTCGTACGGGTATCCGCAGGGGCCCGGTGCGCCGGGTGCCGCGTCGGCTCCTGGTGGTGCGCAGGGTGCGCCTCCGCCGGCTCCGTCGTCGTACGGGTATCCCCAGGGGCCCGGTGGCAATGTGCCTCAGCCTCCCGGTGGGCCCGGGGTGCCGGGGCGGGCGCTCGCGCCCAATGCCGGGGACATCGCCGACGCCGCGACCAGCAAGGCGGCGCCTCCGCCGCGCCGGGGCGGTGGGTCGACCACGCCTCCTCCGCCGGGTGCGCCGGGGACTCCGGGTGCGCGGCCGGGTGGTGCGCCTGCCTCGCCTCCGCCGGCTTCTCCGCCGCCGCCCGGTGGGTATGTGGCGACGCAGATGGTGTCTGGGCTCGGGCCGGAGGGGCCTGGAGGTTCGGGCGGTCCCGGGGGTCCGGGTGCTCCGCAGCCGCCGGGTGTGCCCGGCGCGCCGAATACTCCCGGGGGTACTCCTCCGGGTGAGGTGCACCATGCCGCGACGATGTTTGCCGACCCTGGGCAGGGTGGGCCTGGGGCTGCCGGGCCGCGGCCTCCGCAGTCGCCGGGTGCCCCTGGGGTACCCGGGGTTCCGGGTGCGCCCAAGCCGCCCGGGGTTCCCGGCGCTCCCGGCAGCCCCGGTTCGCAGGGGGGTGCCCATGGTGCCGTGCATCACGCGGAGACCATGCTCGCCGGGCCGCCTGCGGGTGGGCCCGGTGTGCCTCCGCCGCCGCAATTCCCGGGCGCGCCCGGTGCGTTGGGCGCTCCCGGTATGCCGCCGGGTGCTCCGCCGCAGCCGATGGCGCCGGGTGCGGTGCCTCCCGGTGCGATGCCGCCGCCGGGGCAGCCCGTGCCCGGTCAGGGGATGCCTCCCATGCCCGCGCCGGGGCAGCCGTTCCCGGGGCAGCAGCAGCCTGCCTACGGTTATCCGCAGCAGGGGCAGCCGACCGTAGGACCGGGTTATCAGGCCGTGTTGCGGTACCGCGCGCCGGACGGGTCCGAGCAGCAGCTGATCCGGCGGTCCGCGCCGGGGACGCCGCACCCGGAGTGGCAGATCTTCCACGAGCTGCGCGGCATGAACATCCCGCCGGACCAAGTCCTCGAACTGCACACGGAGTTGGAGTCCTGCGAACTGCCGGGCGCGTACTGCGCGCGGATGATCCGCGAACAGTGGCCGCAGGCGCGGATCGCCAGCATCGCGCCGTACGGTACGGATCACGCGAGCCGGCAGCAGGGGATGCGTGAACTCCTCGCCCACCAGGGCGAGTTGCACCAGGTCGCCGACGGGCCGGCCCGACTCGCCCCGGTGCGGGCGCCGTTGCCGCCGGTGCAGCCGACGCCGCCGATCCCGCCGGAGGCGATCGCGCAGGAACTGGCGGGCGCGTTCGGGCCGGGAGTCTTCCGGTTCGAGCAGGCGGCGGTGTCCCGGCAGGGCGTACCGCCGGTCGTCGCGCACACGCTGGTCGCGGCGGGGCTGCCGATGGACATGGGCCCGTTCTTCTGGGCGCAGGCCCAACCGGGTCGCCCCGTACCGACGTTGGCCGAACTCGCGCAGGAGCGCGGGGTGCGGCCGTCCGCCGACGCGGGCTCGTACCTCGTCATGGGCAGCGACTTCGGCCGCGCGATCTGCGTCCAGTACGGCACGGCCAACATCGTCGCCGTGCCCGTGGAGGCGGGGCCGGGCGGGGCGCCCGTACCGCCGCAGTTCGTGAACACGGGGCTGCCGGAGTTCGCGCGCTGTCTGGCGCTGCTCGGACGGATGTGGCGACTGCGGTACGGGTTGAACCAGGAGCAGGCGGGCCGTTGGACCGTCGACTTCCAGGCGCAGCTCGCTTCGCTGGATCCGGCGGCGTTGGGGTCGCCGGAGAGCTGGTGGTCCGTGTTGCTGGAGCAGATGTGGGACGGGTTGTTGTGACCCCGATCCGCTGAACAGGCTGTATTGAGCTGTGTTGAAGGGCCGGGCCCGGTCGTGTGATCGGGGTCGGCCCTTTTGCGTTGCCTGATGCCCGTTACCTGTCTGCGGAGTGTCGCGTTATGAACACTTCCGCCCGATCCATCAAGATATGCGGCAAATCATCATGTCGTGTCCGTCGGATGGAGAGGGGTTCCAGGATGAGCAGCGCATCGGTGTCACCACGTGGCTTCGTGGCCGTACGGGGGCGCGGCTACCGCCCCGACCAGGTCGACGCGTACGCGGCGGCGATCTCGCAGTACCGGGACGCCGCGTGGGAACGGGCCGCGCGGCTGACCGTCCTCGCCAAGGACATGGAGGCGGAGGCCGAGCGGATGCGGGTTGCCGTTTCCCGGCTGGCTCCGCAGACGTACGAGGCGCTGGGAGAGCGGGCGCAGCGGTTGTTCCAGCTGGGGGTGGAGGAGGCCGCGGCTCTACGGGATTCCGCGCGGCGTGCGGCGGAAGCCGAGGTTGCGCAGGCCGAGGCGTGCGCCTCGGGTGTGCTTCAGGGGGCGCGGGAGCAGGCGGATGCGCTCCGCGCGGAGGCGGATGAGCGGGCTCGGCAGTTGCTGCTTGCCGCCCGTGCCGAGGCCGATGACATTCGGATCGGGGCTCGGCGGGAGGTGAAGGAGGGGCGGACCGAGGCGTTGTCCGCGTTGCGTGAGGTGCGGCAGCGTACCGCCGGGATGTTGGGGGAGCAGGCGAAGGAGCACGAGGAGCGGTGGGCGTCGGCCGAGCGGGAGGCGTCGTCCCGGGCGGCGGCTCTGGATGCGGAGTATGCCGAGCGCGTCGCTCTTGCGGAGGCTGCGTTGGGGGAGGCTCAACAGGCTTTTGCCGAGGCGGAGTTGTCGGATCGGCGGCTGCAGGAGGAGGCGGCCGCTCGGGCGGCTGAGGTGGTGGCGGAGGCTCGGGTGCGGGCGGAGCGGGTTGCTCGGGATACGGAGCGGGTGCTGCGCGAGCATGGGGAGACCTGGGATGACGTGCAGGCGCATATGGATCATGTGCGGAGTAGTTTGACGGCGCTTACTGGGCGGGCTGCGGCGGAGTGATGTGAACTGGGGCGCGGTTGTGGTTGTGTGCGGGCCCGGTGGGGGCTGGTCGCGCAGTTCCCCGCGCCCCTAGGTAGGTCGGGGTTGGTCGGCGGTTTAAGTCACGGGTGATCCGCGCAGCACGGTGTCGGGTTGGGGACCTCGAAGGGGGCCAGGGCGTTGCCTGCCGCCGGGACCAGGGCCAGGATCAGTTGGCCCTCGCGCCATTCGGGGCGTACGTGGTCCTGGGTGTGTACGGGTGTGACAGGGTCCGGAGCTTCGCCCCACGTGGCGCCCACCACGAACACCCCGTCGATCGCCGTCAGTTGCAGGAGGTCGGCCACCGTGACCGTGCCGGTGAGTTGATCCGAGCCGGGGAAGAGAACGGCTCGGCCGGACCGGCGTGCGGTGTGTTCGGCCGCGGCCAGGGCGGCCGCCTCCGCGGGACCGTGTCTACGGTCGTCCAGGGCCGCGCCCATCTCCGTTGCCGTGAGTCGTTGCCAGGCATCCTCCGCTGAACCCTTCTCCGGCAGGGCAAGCGAGATCGCCGTCCCCCTCCGCGTCTCCGTCCGGATCAGGTGGGTGCAGGCGACCGTCCCGGGTGGAAGGCCCAGTGTGATCGCCAGGTCCCGGATCAGGTGGTCCGCCTCGCGGAGGGTCGCCGTGCCGGCGTCCACCCCTATGACGGGGTGGACGCCGGACGGGTCGTACGGGGTGGTCATGAGGGGAGGACCCACATCGGGTTGGAGTAGAACCAGAGGTCCTTCCACGGGTCGGCGTCGCCGAGGACGTCCATCGCGGGGCCTACGGGGTCTACGGATGCGCCGTTGATGCCTACGGCGGTGCGGTTGCCGTCGGTGCCGCGGAGGCGGACGTAGACCGGCTTGTCGAGGCGGCCGAGGGAGTACGTGAGGCGGACGGTGCCGGTGGACTTGTCGACCTCGAAGGACTTGACGACCTTTGTCTTCGGGGTGGCGAAGGTGTCCTTGTCCGTTACCGGGCCGGTGACGTCGCCCTGGATGACGTCGACTCGGGCCAACTTGGGCTGGAACTGGGCCCAGTTGGGGCCGTTCGCCAGGCTGATCCTGATGGTCAGGTCCACCTGTGCGCCTCGGCGTACGTGCAGCGCGCCGCCGAGGGTGACCTCGCGGCCGCCGTAGGACAGGCGGGCGTCCAGGCCGCTGATCAGGCCGCCGTGGTCGACCCAGACGCGGCCCGCGCGGATGCCGTCCATGACCGCCTTGTACGAGAAGGAGGCCGCGCCTACGTGCGTGCGGGAGTACTGGCCGGGCCAGAAGTCGGTGTCGGTGAGGCTGATGCCGGTGCCGTAAACGGGGTCCTCGTAGCGGCCGTTGGCGTTGAAGTCGCCGCCCGGGCCGCGTACCGCCGTGTCCGCGTAGACGTTGTGGGAGTCGGAGTTGGCGGTGATCCACCACGGCTTGCCCTCGGCGAGGAGGCTGTCCCACAGGCCGCCGACCGTCGATGTCATCCAGTCGAAGCCGCCCCAGGTGCGGTAACTCTCCAGCGGGTACCCGGGGAAGGAGTCGGCGCTGGGGCTGTTGTCATAGATGCCGCGTCCGCTGCCCGGGCCGTTCGGCTTCGGGATGCCGCCCGCCTGGTGGCCGGGGGCGCCCTCCATGCCGACCGCGATCGTGGGCTGCGCGTCGCGCCAGCCGCGGATCTCGTGCGGGGAGTCAATGCCCTTGCGCGCCGGGTGGTTGGCGAGGAACAGCGCGTCCTTGACCTTGCGGCGGCGGACCTGGTCGGCGAGGAAGTTGACGCCCGCGATCGCGAGGGCCTCGTTCGCGGGCGAGTTGCCGCTCGCGTTCTTGACGCTGCCGTCGAAGGAGTTCTCGAACTCCTTGAGTACGGCTACCTCGTTGGAGCCGGGGTGGACGAACACCGTGCCGTGCTCGGCGCCCGGGATGTTCCACTCCAGGCCCTGGAAGACGAGGGTGTCGTCGGTCTGGTCACGGGCGTCGACGATGTCCGGATTGACCTTCTCCACACCGATCTTGGCGTGCGCGACGCTGCCGTGGTCGGTGATGACCATCCAGTCCAGGCCGTGCGCGTTCGCCTGGCGTACGTGGTCGATGACCCGGTACTTCGCGTCGCTGCTGTACTGCGTGTGGATGTGGTGGTCGCCGGCCAGCCACAAGTAGCCACCGCCACGCGACTTCTGGGACGCCTGCTGGGTCGCCTGCTGCACCGACGCGGCTGCCTCCCCCGCACCGGCGAGCACGCTGCCCGCCGCAAGTCCCGCGCCCAGCAGGCCCGTTCGGCGCAGCATGCCTCTGCGCGAGAGCTGACTGGGCGTCAAGTCGGAGTCGGGTATGGACGTGTCGAGGGCGGGCGGCAGTGACGAGGTGTCGCCGTCTCCGTGATGGTGGTGGTGACCGTGGTCGCCGTGACTGTGGCCGTGGCTCATGCTCAACTCCCGCTGATGCAGGGGGACCTTCACGCTCGGACGTGCAGAGTCTGGAAAGGAGCGGTGAACAGCGGGAGTCGAGGTGGTGGTGTGGCAAAGAACGGGTCATGTGCAGCTCACGAGGGGCTCATGGCTGACTGTTGTGCTGGTCATGCGAAACGGGAGGGTCAATCCCGGCGGGTGCAAATGTGCGGGTTTCGCACGGTGTTGACCAGGCGGCTCCGATGCTGCTGTATGCGCCGGGGAATCGTTCCAGCTTGCTTCGGTCGGCCGAGGTGAACGGGGCGGGTGACAAGGTGCCTCATGCAGGGCCGCTGGGATGCACCTTCTCCAATCCGGCGCATTGCGCATTTCATCCTTACCGGCGCATCCGCTGGTGAGCGCGGATAGGAGTCCTGCGCTCTGGTGAGCCTTCTGCCGCCAGTAGAAGGAATACAGGAGGTGAACGGTGTCCTTGGTGCCGTCGGCAGACCTTTTCAGGTCGATTGAGTTGCAGGTTTCGCAGCTCCTTCGTGGGCAGTTGGTCTGTCCTCATCAACTGGGCGAGAGGTGCTCGGTGAGCGAGCACCTCACTCTTTCGGAGGCGAAGGAGGCAGCTGCGCGAGATGCCGTCGATAGTGCGCTGCGCGACGCCTTGTGGCGATGTGTCGGGCGCGATGCCCAAAGCGACGTGCCGAATCTGGCTCGGCGGAGTCAGTTGCTCGCGTTGTACTTCGTTGTGCCCTACCTGCGGAAGTCGGCTGCGAAAGTATCGACGAGGCTGTGCGTCGATGTGGCAGACGTGAGGTCGGCGATGGTGGTCGGTGCGTTGTATGGCTTGGCCGCCGCAGCCGACAGTGACGACATCCGCGACCAGGTGGTCCGAGCCGCTTATGCCGCCGCGTGGGCCGTGGAACGGGCGGATCCGGCGGAGCGGACGAAGGATCCGCAGAGTCTTGTCGCCGGCGCGGGCATCCACCACGACGACTACTCGCCGCTGCGGGATGAATCAGGCATCGAAGCAGTTGGCGAGATGGACGCGTCGTTGCGGGAGCGAATCAGTGGCGAACGTACGGGTGCGACCTTGCATCGTCTCGGCATCCTGGACAAGTTCCTGGCCGCCGGTTCGGAGGGGATGGCCGAAGGCGAACTCGGCGTATCCGAGGAATCCGGGGAGAACGAAAACGTGGAGGAAAGCGAGTGAGCGCGAAGCGGATGTCGCAGTGGTTTGCCGACCCCATGCCCTTGCGGATGGTGGCAGATCTACTCGGACTTGATGCATCCAAGGCACCTGGGCTGGTCAGGGCAGGTCGATTCCCCTGCCGTGTCACCAAAAGGAAGGGGAAATACGAGGCAACCGTTGCAGATGTGATGGAGGCCATGGGGGTTGACGACCCCGTTGTCCGGACTCGCGATCTGTTGGCCGGAGCTGAGTTCGCGAAACGGTGGGACTGAGTCGGGAGGACGGGGCTGGCCACGGAGAGGGGGCGTGCGCATGGGCGGGCGCTCCCAGCCCCAGACAGGCCGCTGCGCTGCACCAACTGGTCGAGATGGAGGAGTAGTTCCAGGCACGGCGTGAACGACAGCGTCGCTTGCGGCTCGTCCATCGCAAAGGGACCGGGGCTGGAGGACCTTCCCCCGGCACGCTGCGAGAAGCCCTCACCGCGACTGGTCGACTCTTCTCGGCCACATGCGTCCATCGACGTCTCCGGGTGAAGGAAGCAGTGGGACCTGGGGCGATGGCAGATATGACGTCAGCTGTGCCAGTCGCCCAATGAGTACAGGCCGCGACTCTCCGCGAAGAACTCGGCAGGTGCAGCTCAGGGGCCGTTGCCACCAGTCAGAGTGCGCAGGACATGGATCGCAGCTATTGCTCCGTGGGACGAGCCGACGCGAACGTACCCTTCGATCGCGCTCACTTCCTCCTCCGTACCGCGCCCGCCAGGATCCAGCCCTCCAACGCGTCGTAG
The DNA here is from genome assembly GCF_044457795.1 of Streptomyces sp. NPDC050528. NCBI lineage: Bacteria > Bacillati > Actinomycetota > Actinomycetes > Kitasatosporales > Streptomycetaceae > Streptomyces > Streptomyces sp. NPDC050528. Next base: position 149,954 of record NZ_JBITHH010000005.1, on the reverse strand, counting down.
CGGCGGCGCTGTTCCTCCTCCTTGCGGCGGCCCGAGGCGACCGTGCCCAGCCAGCCGCAGGCGAAGCCGAGGGGGATCGTGACGAGGCCCGTCGTGGTGAACGGGAACCAGTTGAAGTCGGCGTTCGGGAAGGCGGCGGTGGGCGAGCCGGAGACCAGGTTCGTGCCCGGCATCAGGAGCAGGACCGCGAGGGTGCCGCCAACCAGCGTGCTGAGCAGGCCTGTTCGGGTGTAGCGGCGCCAGAAGAGGCTGTAGACGAGGGCGGGCGCTATCGCCGAGGCGCCCAGGCAGAAGGAGAGGGTGACGAGGGGTTGCAGGCCCCTGTGCTGGATCAGTGTCGCGAGCACGATCGCCGGAATCCCCACCGCCAGCGCCGAGTAGCGGGCCAGCGTCATCTCGCGGCGGACCGGCATCTCCTGGACCCGGGTCGCGAAGACGTCGTGGGCAAGGGAGTTGGCGCAGGCGAGGATCATCCCGGCGACCGAGGCGAGCAGGGTGAGGAAGACGGCCGTGGTCACGGTGGTGAAGAGGAGGGTCTCCGTCGGGGAGAGGTCGGGCCCGAACACCGCCCGTGAGCCCAGGAGATAGGCCGTGTTGCCCTGCGGGTCCGCCCGCGCGATCGTCGCCCGGCCGATCAGTGCCGTGGCGCCGAAGCCGATGATCGTCACGATCACCACGAACAGCGCCACCCCCGACACCGCCCACGACATCGACCGCCGCACCTGCCGCGCGCTCGACGCGGTGTACATGCGCATCGTTATGTGCGGCAGGCAGGCGCCGCCGATCACCACCGTCAGCTGTGAACTGATCATGTCCAGGCGGGGACTTGGGCCGCCCGCGAACTCGAGTCCCGAGTGCAGAAAGGCCGGTCCGGCCCCGCTCCGCTGTGCCGCCGTGTCGAAGAAGGTGCCCAAGTCCCAGTGGAAACGGTTCAGTAGGAGTACGGCGATCACGGCTCCCGAGCCGAGCAGCATCACGATCTTCAGGATCTGGATGAGGGCGGTGCCCTTCATGCCGCCGATCGCCGCGTAGCTGATCATCAGCGCGCCCAGGCCGATGATGCAGCCGGTCTGCAGGAAGTCGCTGGAGAAGCCGAGGATGAACGCCAACAGCTGTCCCGCGCCCGCGAGTTGGACCAGCATTAGCGGCAGCAGCGCGATGATCGTCACCGTGCACGCGACGATCCGTACCGAACGGCCCGGCATCCGGCGGGCGAGCGCGTCGCCCATCGTGAACCGGCCCGCGTTGCGCAGCGGTTCGGCCAGCAGGAACATCAGCAGGAGCAGGGAAAGGGCTGTGCTCAGGGCCAGGACCACGCCGTCGTAGCCGAACAGGGCGATCACTCCGCCCGTGCCCAGCACGCTTGCCGCGGAGATGTAATCACCGGCTATGGCAAGGCCGTTGCGCAGCGGGGAGAGGGAGCCGTAGCCCGTGTAGAACTCGTCGAGGTCGTCGCGGTCGGGGCCCGTCATCACGCAGAGCAGGAGGGTGATCGTGGCGACGGTGGTGAAGGCGACCAGTGACATGGTCTGCGAGGAGTCCCTGAGGCCGGTCATCCCGGTCACCGTGGTCGCGGTGGCTGTCCCGGTCATCGTGCCGCCTCCCGTCTCGCGTCCAGTTCGGCCTGTCTGCGGAAGCGGTCCGCGAGGGGGTCGACGCGGCTGCGGGCCGTGCGCTCGTAGAGCGCTATCGCCAGCCAGGTGACGGGGAGTTGGACCAGCGCGAGCAGCAGGCCGGTGGGCACGCCGCCGGCGCCGGTGCTCGTCATCAGGGCGGGCGCGAACGCGGACAGGCCGAGGAAGAGACAGAAGTAGCCGAGCGCGGCGGCGGTCGCCACCCGGCGCTGACGGCGGTACGCGCCGCGCAGGATGCGCAGATCGCTGTGGTTGCCGAGGGCGGGGCGAGGGGGGAGACGGCGGCGCTCGGGTGGAGGCGGGGGTGGTTGCCAGGGGTAGGTGACGGTGGGTGGGGAGGGGGGTGGGGGTGGTGTCGGGGGTGGTGTGCGGTCGTACGGGATGTAGGGGGCGGGGTCGGGGTCGTACGGGGTGTAGGGGGAGTTGGCGGTGGTGTCGGGGTCGTACGGGGTGTACGGGTCGGGTGACGAATGCGCATCAACCGGGCGGTACGCATCGTGCGGAGGGTACGGGTCGTAGGACATCCCGTGCTCCTTGCGTGGCTCGGGTCCGTGGCGGCGGACCGCAGGGAGTTGGGCGGAGCGGGTCACGCATGTTACTCGCCGGTTGGGGGATGTGGGTGCTTTTCGCCGAACTGGGCGGTCGGTGCGCGGTCGTTGCGTGCCTGGCGCGTCAATCGGGCGCTGACCTCGGGTGTTGTCCGGGTTGACGGGTTTCCCGGGAACGTCGCAGGCGGGCCCGGCGGTGCCGTCCGCACGGTCGAGCGAAGTGATCACTCGATCGTGAGTTTCTCCTCTCGTCCGCCCGATGTGTCGCGATCCTGACAGGAGGGCGGGTGATCGGAGTCGCCCGGAAGTACTACGGGTGGGGAGTGGCATGACGCGAGCGCCGGAACGGCACGAGGGTCTGGACGAGCGGGCGTTGTTGCTGGTGGCCGGGTTCGCCGGGCTGACGGTGAGCGCGGTGGGGTCGGCCGTGGGGTCCGTGGTGGGCTCGACCCTGGGGGCCGTACGGGGGCTGCTGCGCCGCTCGGACGCCGCGGAGCTGGCGGCTGACGCCGAGCACGAACTCGCGGCGCGCGGGCGCCTGGTGCTCGACCGGTACACCGCCGTGCCCCCGGCCCACTTGGAGACCCTCGCCCGGCACGCCCTCGCCCGTCAGGCCGCCGCCGATGGCGTCTGAGCGCTGGGAACCGGCCGCCTTCAAGAGCCGTGTCGACCGGGTGCTGCAGCGGTTCGTGGCCGAGGAGGCCGAGCGGTTCGCGGAGATCGACCCGGCGCTGGAGCCGGTCGCCGGGCAGCTGGAGGCCGCGGTCGTGGACGGCAAACGGCTGCGGGCGGCGTTCTGTTACTGGGGCTGGCGCGCGGTGGGGCAGCCCGACAGCGACGCGCTGGTGCGGGCGGCGGCCTCGATGGAGCTGGTGCACGCCGCCGCGGTCGTGCACGACGACCTCATCGACGACAGCCCGCTGCGGCACGGCCGCCCCACCGCCCACATCGCGCTGCGCACCGCCGTACGCCGTCGTCCCCGAGCCGTCGCGGCCGCCCGCTCCCTCGCCATGCTGGTCGGGGACCAACTGATGGGCATGGCCGGGCAGTTGTTCACCACCAGCGGGCTGCCGGCCGCGTATCTCGGGCGGGCCCGCCCGCTGTGGGCCGTGCTGGCACGGGAGTTGATCGCCGGTGAGTGTCTGGAGATCCTGCGGACCGGCGCCGAGCCGGACACCGCCGCTTCCCTGAAGGTGATCCGGTACAAGACCGCCAAGTACACCGTGGAACAACCCCTGTTGATCGGCGGCGCCCTCGCCGGAGCCGGCGCTCGGCTGCGCGAGGGGTACTCCGCGTACGGGCTGCCGCTGGGCGAGGCCTTCCAGTTGCGGGACGATCTTCTCGGTCTCTTCGGGAACCCGGAACACACCGGCAAGGCCAACGCCGACGACGTACGCGGCCACCGGCCCACCGCCCTCCTCGCGGAGACCTGGCGCGCCGCGGGCGCCGAGGACCGGGAGCGGTTGCGTGCGCTCATGGGCCAACGCGGACTGGACGGCGTGGAGTTGGACACGGTGCGCGAGACGATGCGCCGGCTGAAGGCGCCCGGCCGCGTCGAGGGCATGATCACCGCCCGGGTCGAGGAAGCGCTCGACGCCCTCCAGGAAATGAACGTCCCCGCCCCCGCCGAGGCCGCGCTCACCGCGCTCGCGCACTCGGCGACGGTCCGCCTGTCCTGACCCGTGACCGCGAACTCCCAGGAGCCCACCGTGACTTACACCGAGACGTCGATGGACGGCCTGCGCCGGGCCGGTGACGAACTCGCCGACGCGACCGTCGCCGCGCTCTTCGAACGCGGGGAGGTGGGCAAGTTCAACACCCTCATGCGCTACGTGTCCGTCGCCGGAGCCCCGCTGCCGGACGGCCTGCCCGCTGTGGCCCTGGAGTACCTCAACGCGACGAGTGCGCCGCCGAGTTGGGTCGACTGGGACGAGATGGAGCGGGCCCGGCTGTTCTTCATCGACAACAACGTGCACATCTCGACCGCGCTGTCCTTCGCCTCCATGCCCGCCTGTTACGTCGTCCCGCCGGTGGCGAAACTCCTGTCGGCCAGCCACGGGCTGCAGTACCCGTCCAAACGCATGGCGGAGACCGGGCAGTTCACCGTCTATCTGATGCAGCCCGACGCCTTCGAGTCCGGCAGCCGTTTCCTCCCCGCCGTACAGAAGGTCCGCCTTCTGCACGCCTCCATCCGCCACCACCTCCTGCGCGAAAACCGTTGGGACGCAGGGGAGTTGGGCACGCCGATCTGCCAGGAGGACATGATCGGCGGGCAGATGTTCTTCTCGATGCTCGTCCTGGACAGCCTGCACCGCCTCGGCATCCACATGTCGACGGAGGGCGCGGAGGCCTACTACTACGCCTGGCGTGTGGTCGGCGCGATGCTCGGCGTCGACCAGGAAGTGGTCCCCAAGTCCCTTGAGGAAGCACGGCAGTTCCTCGACCTCTACATGGTTCGGCACATGGGCCCGTCCGAGGAGGGCGCCCACCTGACCCGCCAGCTCATCGACCTCTACGAGGAGGTCGTCCCCGGGACTTTCTTCGACCCGATCGTCTCCGCCCTCATCCGCCACCTTGTCGGCGACACCTGTGCCGACTGGCTCCAGGTGCCGCGCACCCGCTGGGACACGCTCGTCAAGGCCGTGCCCCACCTCCTCGGCGTGCTGGAGACCATCGAGGACCACTCCCCGCTCGGCGCCTGGGCGTTGGACCGCCTCGGCCACCTCACCACCGTCCTGGAACTGTCCTCCCTCACCCGCGGCCGCGTCATGCACTACGCCATCCCGGAACAGCTCAAGAAGGACTACGGCGTCCCCAACTCGGTTTCTCCCACTCGCCGTTGGACTCCGCCCGCCGCCACCGTCTCCTGAACTACCCGGCCCCTCACTGCTCCTTGAGGACCGGGAACCGTCGCGGTGCCAGGAACAGCAGCACCAGGAAGGCCACCGCGGCGGCGACGCCCGCGCCGATGTACACCGCGTGCACCGCGTCCGCGATCGCCCGCCGGGTCGCCTCGGGGACGGCACCCCCGTCGAGGCCCCGCGTCACCGAGTCCAGGTCGCTCGCGCCGCCCAGTCGGGACGCCAGCACCCCGTTGGCGACCGCCCCGAAGACGGACGCCCCGATCGTCTGACCGGTCTGGCGGCAGAACAGCACGGACGCGGTCGTCACACCCCGCTCCTCCCATCCGACCGTCGACTGCACCCCGACGATCAACGGGAGTTGGAAGAGCCCGAGGGCCGCGCCGAGCAGCAGCATCAGCACCATCGGCTGCCAGGCCGCGCCCGGATACGGCAGGAACGGGAACGCGAACAGGATCAGCGTCGCCGCCCCGATCCCGAGCATCGCCGTATTGCGGAAACCGATCCGCCGGTACACGTGCTGGCTCAACGCGGCCGACACCGGCCAGCTCAACGTCCAGACGGACAGCACGAATCCGGCCGCCACGGGTGCCAGCCCGAGCACCGACTGCGCGTAGGTCGGCAGGAACACGCTCGGCGCCACCATCAGCAACCCCAGTGCGCCCAAAGCCAAGTTGACGGCCGCGATCGTACGGCGCCGCCACACCCACCCCGGGATGATGGGCTCGGCCGCCCGGCGTTCGATCGTGACGACCACTCCGGCCAGCGCAAGTCCCGTGGCGAACAAGGCGATTGAGGGTGCCGAGAGCCAGTCCCACGCGACGCCGCCCTGCACGAGGGCCGTGATCAGTACGCCTCCGCACGCGAACACGGCCAGTGCGCCCGCCCAGTCGATGCGGGGGCGGGAGGTGCGGGCGCGTTCCGGTTCGTGGAGGTGGCGGACGATCAGCCACAACGCCACTGCCCCGACAGGGAGGTTGACGAGGAAGATCCAGCGCCAGCCCGCGTACGCGGCGAGCAGTCCGCCCACTCCCGGGCCCGCGACCGCCGACACCGCCCACACCGTGGACAACTTCGACTGGATCTTGGGGCGTTCCTTCAGCGGGTACAGATCGGCGGCGAGCGTCTGCACCGTGCCCTGCAACGCCCCGCCGCCCAGGCCCTGTACTACCCGGAACGCGATCAGCGCGCCCATGTTCCAGGCCACCGCGCACAGCAGCGAACCCGCGAGGAACACCGCCGCGCCGGTGATCAGCACCGGCTTGCGGCCGAAGGTGTCGGACAGCTTGCCGTAGACGGGCAGCGTGACCGTCACGGCCAGCAGATAGCCCGAGAACAGCCAGGAGAAGACGGAGAAGCCGCCGAGGTCGCCGACGATCTGCGGTACGGCGGTCGAGACGATGGTGGAGTCGAGGGCGGCCAGGGCCATCGCCAGCATGAGGGCGGCGACGACCGCGCGCTTGCGCCGGTCGGGAGGGGCCGGCGTGGGCTGCTCGGGAGGCGTGGGCGTGGGCTGCCCGGCCGCCTCGGGTCGTATCTCGGTGTCGCTGTCCCTGTCCCCCTGGTCCACAGGATTCCTTTCCCCTTGCATCTATCTGCCGCGCACCAGCTTCCCACTTGACCCTCACGTAGCGGCAGGGCGGAACCTGGCCGGGTCACTGGGTGGACCGGCCCCCGAGATCGACTCCACCCGACGGTGGAGAGCCCCTAGGGGTCTCTCCGTACTACGACCCGGGGACGGTTCGTACCGACGGAGGAGGAGAAGGGCAGGGGGTCGTCCTTAACCTGGCTTTATGCCGCTGGGGGGCGGCAGGCCGAACCCAGGAGGGTGGGGTTTTCCCCCGGGAAAGACTGCGCTGAGCACCAGCGCGCCGGACCCCCTCCCACCGACAGACTCATCGTCGTCACCAGTTGACGTAACCAGTTGAACCGCATCGACCGGGCACCGGCACGCTCTGCTGCCGACCGACTTAGGAGACATACCATGACATCGGCTGTGACCATTCCCAGGCACGGGGGTACTGGAGGGCGTACGGCCGTTGCCGCGCGAGCGCGGCAGGTCGTCAAGGCGTACGGAGCCGGGGAGACCCGTGTCGTCGCCCTCGACCATGTCGACGTGGACATCGCCCGCGGTCAGTTCACCGCGATCATGGGCCCCTCGGGGTCCGGCAAGTCCACGCTCATGCACTGCCTCGCCGGGCTCGACACCGTGACCTCCGGGCAGATCTACCTGGACGAGACCGAGATCACCGGCCTCAAGGACAAGAGGCTCACCCAACTCCGCCGGGACCGGATCGGGTTCATCTTCCAGGCGTACAATCTCCTGCCGACGCTGAACGCGCTGGAGAACATCACCCTCCCGATGGACATAGCCGGCCGCAAGCCCGACCAGGGGTGGCTGGCGCAGGTCGTGGAGACGGTCGGTCTGTCGAGCCGGCTCAAGCACCGGCCCAACCAGCTCTCCGGCGGTCAGCAGCAACGCGTCGCCGTGGCACGGGCGTTGGCGGCCCGCCCCGAGATCATCTTCGGCGACGAACCGACCGGAAACCTCGACTCCCGTGCGGGCGCTGAGGTGTTGGGCTTCCTGCGCCGGTCGGTGGACGACCTCGGGCAGACCATCGTGATGGTCACGCACGACCCGGTGGCCGCGTCGTACGCGGACCGCGTCCTGTACCTCGCGGACGGCCGGATCGTCGACGAGATGTTCAAGCCGACCGCCGACGCCGTCCTCGATCGCATGAAGGACTTCGACGCGCGGGGGCGTACGTCATGACCGTCATGAAGACCTCCAGGCGCAACTTCTTCGCGCACAAAGGGCGGATGGCGCTCTCGGCGATAGCCGTCCTGCTGTCGGTCGCCTTCGTCTGCGGCACGCTGGTGTTCACGGACACGATGAACACGACGTTCGACAAGCTCTTCGCGGCCACCGCGTCCGATGTGACGGTCCTGCCGAAGGCGGCCAAGGCCGACGGCGGCACCCCGCAGAACGGACTGCCCGAGTCGCTGCCGGCCTCTGTGCTGGCGCGGACGGCGAAGGCCTCCGGCGTCAAGTCCGTTGAGGGCGGCGTCAGTTCGATGAACGTGACCGTCGTCAACAGCGCCAACAAGAACATGGGCTCTTCGACCGGAGCGCCCACCATCGCGGGCAACTGGACGAAGAACGACCTGCGTTCAATGGAGATCACCTCCGGACACGCCCCGCGCGGCCCGACCGAGACGATGGTCGACGCCGACACCGCCGACAAGCACCACCTGAAGCTGGGCGACTCGCTGCGCACCATCTCGCAGACCGGTGACTTCACCGCGCGGATCGTCGGCATCGCCACCTTCAAGGTGACCAACCCCGGTGCGGCCGTCGTCTACTTCGACACCGCCACCGCGCAGCGCGAACTCTTGGGCGCCACCGGCCGGTTCACCCAGATCGGCGTCACCGCCGCGAGCGGTGTGACGGACAGTCAGCTCAAGCAGAACGTGGCGCAGACCCTCCAGTCGTCGGGGACGTACAAGATCCAGACGGCCAAGGAGAACGCCGACGAGAACCGCCAGGGCGTCGGCCAGTTCATGAACGTCATCAAGTACGCCATGCTCGGCTTCGCCGGGATCGCGTTCCTGGTGGGCATCTTCCTGATCATCAACACCTTCTCGATGCTGGTCGCCCAACGGACCCGCGAAATAGGCCTGATGAGGGCGATCGGCTCCTCCCGCGGGCAGGTCAACCGCTCGGTGCTGGTCGAGGCGACCCTGCTCGGGATCGTCGGTTCGATCCTCGGGGTCGGCGCCGGTGTCGGGATCGCCGTAGGCCTGATGAAGCTGATGAGCGCGGCGGGCATGGACCTGTCGACCCGGGACCTGACGGTGAAGTGGACGACCCCGGTGCTGGGCCTGCTCCTCGGCGTGATCGTCACCGTCCTCGCCGCCTACCTCCCGGCCCGCCGGGCGGGCAAGGTCTCCCCGATGGCCGCACTGCGCGACGCCGGTACGCCGGCCGACGGCAAGGCGGGCTGGGTGCGCGGCCTGATCGGTCTGGTCCTGACGGGTGCGGGTGTCGCGGCTCTGTTCGCGGCGGCCACGGCCAAGAAGGCGACGGATGGTTCGCTGGTACTAGGGGCGGGTGTAGTGCTCTCCCTGATCGGCTTCGTGATCATCGGTCCGCTGCTGGCCAACGGGGTCGTACGGGTCATCAGTGTGGTCCTGCTGCGGGCCTTCGGGCCGGTGGGGCGCCTGGCCGAACGCAACGCGCTCCGCAACCCCAGGCGTACGGGTGCTACGGGTGCGGCCCTGATGATCGGCCTCGCGCTGGTCGCCTGTCTGTCGGTGGTCGGCTCCTCGATGGTCGCCTCGGCGACGAGCGAGCTGGACAAGTCCGTCGGCGCCGACTTCATCGTCCAGGGCAACCAGCGGATCGTGCCGCAGGCCGAGAAGGCGATGGAACAGGCGCCGGACCTCGTCCACGTCACCCGCTACAAGGACATCGACGCCACCCTCACCTCGCCCGACGGCCAGAAGGACACCGACGGCATCACCGCCGCCGACCCGTCCTACGCCCAGGATCTGCGCCGCGCCACCACGGCCGGCGACCTGTCCGCGGCCTACGGCACCAACGCGATGTCGGTCGGCTCCAAGTACGCCAAGAAGCACGGAGTGCATGTCGGTGACACCCTCTCCGTCGCCTTCAAGGGCGGCGAGACGGCGAAGCTGAAGGTCGCGGCGATCACGGACGACGACGTGGCCATCGACCAGGGGGCGCGGTACACCAGCATCGCCACGATGCAGAAGTACCTCCCGGCCAACAAGGTCCCGCCGAACGAGATCATGTTCGCCAAGGCCAAGGACGGCCAGGAGAAGCAGGCGTACGCGGCCCTGAAGAAGGCCATGGCCCCCTACCCGCAGTACCAGGTACGCGACCAGACCGACTACAAGCAGGAACTCAAGGACCAGATCGGCCAGCTCCTGAACATGGTCTACGGTCTGCTGGCTCTGGCGATCATCGTGGCGGTCCTGGGGGTCGTGAACACCCTCGCCCTGTCGGTCGTCGAGCGGACACGCGAGATCGGCCTCATGCGAGCGATCGGCATGTCCCGTCGCCAGCTCCGCCGGATGATCCGCATGGAGTCGGTCGTGATCGCCCTCTTCGGAGCGTTGCTCGGCCTGGGGCTGGGGATGGGCTGGGGTGCGACCGCCCAGCAGCTGCTCGCTCTGGAGGGGCTGAAGGTCCTGGAGATTCCCTGGGGCACGATCATCGCGGTCTTCATCGGTTCGGCGTTCGTGGGACTGTTCGCCGCTTTGATCCCGGCGTTCCGGGCGGGGCGGATGAACGTCCTCAACGCGATCGCCACGGAGTAGCCGACCGAGCCACCGAGCCACTGTCCACAGAGCCACTGTCCAACGGGGGCAGGCCCGGCGCCGAGAAGTCACGGGGGACTTCTTGGCGCCGGGTTTGTTGTTTTTGTTTTTAGGGGGGTCACTTTGTGGCGGACCGAGTCGGGTGGTGGGTGGGCATAGGCCCGGGGGTCCAGGGGGCGGAGCCCCCTGGGCGTCAATACCAGCGCGGGGTGCCGGAAAAGCGAGGTTATCCACAGCCCCGGCGCCAGCCGACGCACCGACGTACGCTGGATACCCCCCGGCCCACCCTCCGCGTCGGGCCCTTCGTGTTGCCCACCCTCAGACGGAAAGCCCTCCATGAGCCTGCACGGTCTGCTCGACGCCGTAGTCAAGGACCCCGCCCTCGCGGAAGCCACCCGCGCCGCGACCGACGGCAACCGCATGCACGTCGACCTGGTCGGCCCCCCGGCGACCCGCCCCTTCGCCGTGGCCGCGCTGGCCCGCGAGACCGGCCGTACGGTCCTCGCGGTGACCGCGACCGGACGCGAGGCCGAGGACCTGGCGGCAGCCCTGCGCTCGCTGCTCCCGTCGGACGGAGTCGTGGACTACCCGTCCTGGGAGACTCTCCCGCACGAGCGGTTGAGCCCGCGCAGCGACACCGTGGGCCGCCGCCTCGCCGTCCTGCGCCGCTTGGCCCACCCGAGGGCGGACGACCCGGAGACGGGCCCGGTCTCCGTCGTCGTGGCGCCTGTGCGGTCCGTGCTGCAACCGCAGGTCAAGGGGCTCGGAGACCTGGAGCCGGTCGCCCTGCGGACGGGCCAGACCGCCGACCTGAACACGATCGTGGACGCGCTCGGCGCCGCCGCGTACGCGCGCGTGGAGCTCGTCGAGAAGCGCGGCGAGTTCGCCGTACGCGGCGGCATCCTGGACGTGTTCCCGCCCACCGAGGAACACCCCCTGCGCATCGAGTTCTGGGGCGACGACGTCGAGGAGATCCGCTACTTCAAGGTCGCCGACCAGCGCTCCCTGGAGGTCGCCGAACACGGCCTGTGGGCACCCCCCTGCCGTGAACTCCTGTTGACGGAAGACGTCCGCACGCGTGCGCGTGCCCTCGCCGAACAGCACCCCGAACTGGGCGAGCTGCTCAACAAGATCGCCGAGGGCATCGCCGTAGAAGGCATGGAGTCGCTGGCTCCGGTGCTCGTCGACGACATGGAACTGCTGCTCGACGTGCTCCCCAAGGGCGCGATGACCGTCGTATGCGATCCGGAGCGGGTACGCACGCGTGCGTCCGATCTGGTCGCCACCTCGCAGGAGTTCCTCCAGGCCTCCTGGGCGGCCACCGCCGGTGGTGGCGAGGCGCCCATCGACGTCGGCGCGGCCTCCTTGTGGGCCATCGCGGACGTACGGGACCGGGCGCGCGAGCTGGACATGATGTGGTGGTCGGTGTCGCCGTTCGCGGCGGACGAGGAGCTCGACGCCGACACCCTGAAGCTCGCGATGCACGCCCCGGAGACCTACCGCGGCGACACCGCGAAGGCTCTCGCCGACACCAAGGGCTGGCTCGCGGACGGCTGGCGCACGGTCTTCGTGACGGAGGCCCACGGCCCCGCCGCCCGCACGGTCGAGGTCCTCGGTACCGAGGGCGTCGCGGCCCGCCTGGAGACGGACCTGGGGACCATCGAGCCCTCCGTGGTCCATGTCGCGACGGGTTCGATCGACTACGGCTTCGTCGATACGGCGCTCAAGCTCGCCGTCCTCACCGAGACCGACCTCTCCGGGCAGAAGGCCGCCGGCAAGGACGGCGCCCGGATGCCGGCCCGCCGTCGCAAGACCATCGACCCGCTCACCCTGGAGGCGGGCGACTACATCGTCCACGAGCAGCACGGTGTGGGCCGTTACATCGAGATGGTGCAGCGCACGGTGCAGGGCGCCACGCGCGAGTACCTGGTCGTCGAGTACGCCCCCGCCAAGCGCGGCCAGCCCGGCGACCGGCTGTACATCCCCACCGACCAGCTGGAGCAGATCACCAAGTACGTCGGCGGCGAGTCCCCCACCCTGCACCGCCTCGGCGGCGCCGACTGGACGAAGACCAAGGCGCGCGCCAAGAAGGCCGTCAAGGAGATCGCGGCCGACCTCATCAAGCTGTACTCGGCCCGGATGGCCGCCCCGGGGCACGCGTTCGGCCCGGACACGCCCTGGCAGCGCGAGCTGGAGGACGCGTTCCCGTACGCCGAGACCCCGGATCAGCTGACCACGATCGCCGAGGTCAAGGACGACATGGAGAAGTCGGTCCCGATGGACCGGCTGGTCTGCGGCGACGTCGGCTACGGCAAGACCGAGATCGCCGTACGGGCCGCCTTCAAGGCCGTCCAGGACGGCAAGCAGGTCGCCGTCCTCGTCCCCACGACGCTGCTCGTGCAGCAGCACTTCGGGACGTTCACCGAGCGGTACTCGCAATTCCCGGTCAACGTACGGGCGTTGAGCCGCTTCCAGACCGACACGGAGGCGAAGGCCACCCTGGAGGGCCTGCGCGAGGGCTCCGTGGACCTCGTCATCGGCACCCACCGCCTGTTCTCCTCCGAGACCAAGTTCAAGGACCTCGGCCTGGTCATCGTCGACGAGGAGCAGCGCTTCGGCGTCGAGCACAAGGAGCAGTTGAAGAAGCTGCGCGCCAACGTCGACGTCCTGACGATGTCCGCCACCCCGATTCCCAGAACCCTGGAGATGGCGGTCACCGGCATCCGCGAGATGTCGACGATCACGACGCCCCCGGAGGAGCGTCACCCTGTGCTGACGTTCGTCGGCCCCTACGAAGAGAAGCAGATCGGCGCCGCGATCCGCCGCGAACTCCTGCGCGAGGGCCAGGTCTTCTACATCCACAACCGCGTCGAATCGATCGACCGCGCGGCGGCCCGATTGCGCGAGATCGTCCCGGAGGCGCGCATCGCGACCGCCCACGGCCAGATGTCGGAGCAGGCGCTGGAGCAGGTGGTCGTCGACTTCTGGGAGAAGAAGTTCGACGTCCTGGTGTCGACGACGATCGTCGAGTCGGGCATCGACATCTCCAACGCGAACACGCTGATCGTGGAGCGCGGTGACAACTTCGGTCTGTCTCAACTCCACCAGCTCCGGGGCCGGGTGGGCCGTGGCCGCGAGCGCGGTTACGCGTACTTCCTGTACCCCCCGGAGAAGCCCCTGACGGAGACGGCCCACGAGCGCCTCGCCACGATCGCCCAGCACACGGAGATGGGCGCGGGCATGTACGTGGCGATGAAGGACCTCGAAATCCGCGGCGCGGGAAACCTGTTGGGCGGCGAGCAGTCCGGCCACATCGCGGGCGTCGGCTTCGACCTGTACGTCCGCATGGTAGGCGAGGCCGTCGCGGACTATCGCGCCTCCCTGGAGGGCGGGGTCGAGGAGGAGCCGCCCCTGGACGTCAAGATCGAGCTCCCGGTCGACGCCCACGTCCCGCACGACTACGCCCCCGGTGAGCGCCTGCGCCTCTCCGCCTACCGGTCCATCGCCTCCGCCAACACGGAGGAGGACATCAAGGCCGTACGCGAGGAACTCGTCGACCGCTACGGCAAGTTGCCCGAGCCGGTGGAGAACCTGCTGCTGGTCGCGGGCCTGCGCATGCTCGCCCGCGCGTGCGGCGTCGGCGACATCGTCCTCCAGGGCACCAACATCCGCTTCGCACCGGTGGAGTTGAGGGAGTCCCAGGAACTGCGCCTCAAGCGCCTCTACCCCGGCACCGTCATCAAGGCGGCCGCCCACCAGGTGCTGGTGCCACGCCCGAAGACGGCCAAGGTGGGCGGGAAGCCGCTGGTCGGGCGGGAGTTGCTCGGGTGGGCGGGGGAGTTCTTGGCGACGATCCTGGGGTCGTAGGTACTCGTAGGAGAGGGCCGGTCGGCCGGGGCGCAGGGAGCCGTAAGGGGACCGGTCGGGCTGGGCGTAGGGGGTCGTAACGGCGCCCGCCCGTCGGTCGCGTCAGGCTGAGCTCGCGCGGAACAGCATCCCCGCCATCACCCGGAACACCTCCTCCGGATCGCGCTCGCCCACCGCCCCGTCCAGGTTGTGGCCCAGTAGCAGCGTCGCGAAGCCGTGTGCCAGGGACCACGCGGCGACACCGGCGAGGCGGGCGTCGGGGCCGCGGCCCTCGGGGGGTACGGCGGAGACGGCGTGGCGCAGGGCGTCGGTGGCGAGGGCGCGGGCCGTGGTGAGTTCGAGGTCGCCGGCGCGCAACAGCTCGGGCGCGAACATCACTTGGAAGTGCGCGGGATGCTCGCGCGCGAAGCGTACGTAGCGGACGCCCGCGTCCTTCAGGTCGGCCGCCTCCCCGACCGCGCTCGCCAAGAGCCCGAAGCCCTCCGCCGCGATCGCCGTCAACAGCCCCGTGCGGTCCTTGAAGTGATGCGCCGGCGCCGCGTGCGAGACACCGGCACGGCGGGCGAGATCCCGCAGGCTCAGCGCGGACGGGCCCTCGGCGGCGATGACGTCGAGCGCGGCGGTGAGGATGGCGCGGCGCAGATCGCCGTGGTGGTAGGGGCGGCGGCTGTCACCGGAAGTCTTGGCTGTGCTCATGGTCAGCAGCGTACGCGGAATCTAGGCATTGACAAGTTCGGGCGGGTGGGGCAATCTAGTCAGTGTCAAGTTGTGGAATTGCCGGGACGCGACGAGGAGTTACGCCATGTCGGAGAACGTGCGGGGAGCGGAGACCGCGGAAAGTCCCGCTGTCGCGGAAAGTCCTGTCCCCGTGGAGCTCGGCCGAGTGCGCCAGCTCTGGCATCTGCTCGAACCGCTGCACGCGGTGCTGTATTACGCGCCGGAGGTCTTCGAGGAGGCGGCCGCGCTCGGATACGACACCGGGGAGCGCTGGCCGAGCTACTTCCCGTTGCGTGCCGCGCCGTTGGGGCCCGTCGGCAGTGAGCGCGTGACCTCCGCCTTCTACAGCTTCAGCCCCCGCATGGTCGCCGAACACATGGACTCGGCGTGGAGCGTCGCGAGCCCGGACGCCGTCCTGGAGGCGAGGCTGCGCGGCATGGACCGGGCGTACCGCGCGATATTCGGTGACCGCGTCGACAGCCCCGAACTGGCGGAGGCCGCCGCCCTCGCCCGCCGCGCCGCCGAGGCGGTGAACACTGCGGGCCGCCCCCTCGCCGCTGCCAACGCCGAGTTGGCCTGGCCCGCGGAACCCCACCTCCAGCTTTGGCAGGCGGCGACGATCCTGCGCGAACACCGCGGCGACGGCCACCTCGCCGCCCTCCTCGTCGCCGGCCTCGACCCGGTCGAGTCCCTGGTCTCCTTCGCCGCGATCGGAGCCGCCTCCGTCCAGCGCTTCGAGAGCCGGGGCTGGAGCCCGGAGGAGTGGGCGGCGGCGCGTGGACGGCTGGTCGCCCGAGGCGTCATAGACGACAGGGGTACGGCGACCCGGGCGGGCCGCGATCTGCGCCAGGAGGTCGAACACCGCACCGACCAACTGGCCTCCGCGCCATGGCAGTTCCTCGGCCGGGCCGACACCGACCGACTCGCCGACCTGCTGGGGGAGTTCTGGGTCGCCGTACTCGGGTCCGGGCTGCTGCCCTCGGAGTCGACGTTGGGCATCGGCAAGGTCTGAGGGAGGGCGGAGGGCGGAGGGGGGAGGGGGGAGGGGGGAGGGGGGAGGGGGCCTGACGGTCTGGCGGTCTGGCGGTCTGAGAGAGCGTGAAATCCGGGGCGGAGTAAGGGGAGTAAGGAGAGGGGGTGAGGGAAGCCGGTACTTCGGCCTGTTCCACCGGTTCGATACAGGCGAGTTGCGTGCCGTACGGGCTTAGGTCCCGTATGCCCGGGACGCGTCCGCCGCTACCGTGGGACCAGGCAATATCCGCCCTCTCAGGGGCGGGGCCGGGTGAGCAAGGGGAGGGGCGCACGTGATGCGTCTGAGGGGTGGGGCGGCCATTGCCGCCCTGGTCATGTTGTCGGTCGCCGGATGCAAGACGGACACCACGGGAACGGGAGACTCCGGGCCCCAGGCGACGGCCGGTGGAGGTGCCGGCACGGGTTCGGGCGGGGGCGCGGCCCTGACCGCCGCCGAGGCTCTGCCTGTGAAGGGGCGTGCGCCGAAGACCGGTTACTCCCGTGAACGGTTCGGCACCGCCTGGGCCGACACGGACTCCAACAGCTGCGACACCAGGGACGACATCCTCAAACGGGACCTGAAGCAGGTGAAGTTCACCGACGGCGACTGCAAGGTGTCGTACGGCGTCCTCGAATCCGATCCGTACTCCGGCAAGGAAGTCATCTACAGGCGCGGCGCCAGCCTCGTCGACATCGACCACCTGGTCGCCCTCTCCGACGCCTGGCAGAAGGGCGCCAAGTACTGGGACGCCAGCAAGCGGATAGCTCTCGCCAACGACCCGCTCAACCTCCTCACCGTCGGCGCCAGCCCCAACCGCAGCAAGGGCGACGGCGACACGGCGACCTGGGTGCCGCCCAAGGCGTACCGGTGCACGTATGTCGCGGCGCAGGTCGCCGTGAAGAAGAAGTACGGGCTGTGGGTCACCTCGGCGGAGAAGGCCGCGATGGTGAAGGTCCTCTCCACCTGCTCCAAGCAGGCCTTGCCGACCGGGGGCAACCCGACGAACGCGCCGGCGAGGTTCCATGCGAACTGAGCAGACACGGGCGCGACTTGGCGGCCTCGACTTGGCGGCCTCGATTTGACGAACTGGACCCGCGGCTACGGCACGCCCCGTGAACGTGCCGTAGCCGCGGGAGATTTGGTGGGTCAGCGGCTCAGTGGCCCCGGGGTCAGTCGCTCAGCTGCCCAGCTTGTCCAGGTCCAGGATCTTGCCGGTGGGCTTGGTCGCCGCCACCGGCTTCTCGTACTCGCCGAACGTGAGCGTCCCCGGGTCCTTGGCGGAGACGCTGTCGATGCGCAGCACATAGGGCTTGCCCTGGGTCGCCACGTACAGCGTGTAGGTGTCCTTGCCGTCCTTCTCGTGCAGGGCGATCGCCGGAGTGCCGTCGAGCGTGGTCGTCTTGCCGCGCGTCGCGTCCGAGTTGCCGTCCGCGGCGTCGCCGAGCATCGAGTTCAGGTCGCAGAAGCTCGCGATGTCCTTGGCGTCCTCGCCCTTCGCGGACATCTTGGTCCACTTCCCGGCCATCATGTCCACGACCGCATCGGTGTCCGCCTTGGACTCGCCGTCGCTCTGCGCCCGCAGGAACGCCTCGTCGTACTTCATGTAGATGGTGTCGCCGACCTTGATCATGTCGGCCTTGCCTTTGCCGTCCAGGCTCAGCGTGCCGGCGCACTCGCCCTTCTTGTCCAGCGCCATGTCGATCAGGATCGTGCCGCCGCTCTCGTCGTCGGGTATGTCGCCCTTCAGTCGTAGCGACGAGGCGTCGGTGGTGGCGGTCAGGGACCGGTCGGCGATCTCGCCACCGGTCAGCCCGGCGAACGGTCCCTTCGGCTTGCTGTCCGCCTTGACCTCACCGGGCAGACACCCGGTGAGTCCGGCGGCGGCCACGGCGGTGAGGCAGAGAGCGGCAAGTGCGGTACGACGCATGGCAGTTCCTTGGGTGAAGTGGTTGGAGGTGAGTGGTGAGAGGTCCGGCGGTGACCAAGTGAGGGGGTGCCCCGAAGCGGGGTCCGGTGAGGTGCCGGGCGGGCCGAAGGGCAGATGGGTGCGCGGGCGGGCGGAGTGCCGTCGGCGCAGTCGGCGTGGGACGGCAGCGCCCGGCGCGGGGCGTCGCTCGGGAGGTCGAGTCCCGTTGCGCGGCGCGAGGGTGGTGAGAGTGGTGAGGCAGAGGAGAGCGGTGCAACCGGCGAGAGGGGCGCGTGCGTCAGCCCGGCTCGGGTGTCAGGCCGTCTTCGTCCAGTCCTTGCAGCCGGTCGTCTTGAAGTAGGCGTCCTTCGCGGTGATCGTGACGACGGCCGTGCCGGTCACGTTGTCGTTCGCGAGGACCGAGTCCGGGTCGTGCTCGGCGTCCTTCGCGCGCTCCCAATAGCACAGGTCGTCCGTGTTGCCGGTGGACCTGTAGGTGCCGGGGGCGATGTCGGCGCCGACCTTGAACATGCCGCCGTCGCCGGCCATCTTCGTGGCGGGGGAGCCCTGAGCCTTCGGGGCGACGGCCTGCCAGTCCTTGCAGCCGCTCGACTTGAAGATCTTGTCGGTGGCCTTGACGGTGACGTAACCGGCGCCGCTCACCTTGTCGTTGGCGAGCAGCGAGTCCGTGTCGCCGGAGGCGTCCTTGGCCCGCTCCCAGTAGCACGTGCCGTCGGTGTTGCCGCTGGTGCGATACGTGCCGGGCTCGATGTCCGCGCCGACCCGGAAGTCGCCGTCCCCGTCGAACGCGGCCTTCTTCTTCGCGGCGGCGGCCTGGGTCCGGGCCGAGCCCTTCTTGGTGGCGGCCCGGTGTTCCGCGGACGCCGAAGAGCCCTTGGCGCTGCTGCTGGCACCACTGCCGGACCCGTTGGCCGACCTACTGCCCGCCCCGCTGCCCGAACTGCCGCCCCCGCCACTGGTGTTGGCGTTCGCCGACACGACCCCGATGACGACGACCCCCACGACAGCGCTCAGCGTGAGCCTGCCCTTCATCCCCATGGCTGTCCCCTCCCCGATGCGGCGGCCGCCTCCCTCCGGCGGCCGTTCGTTCGCTGGGTCAATAAGAGCAGAGGCTGTGAACCGAGTCAACACGATTCACGGGGCATGGTGTGTACACGGGCGTGAAGGGGTAGATCATGCATGCGTCGGTATGCTCGGCGTCACAGACGAACGGCGGGCGCGACCCGGCCACAAGACGCGACTGCGCGACAACTGCGCGACAGAGGCAACGCGGACGCGACGAGGCCGGCGCAACGAGGGGAGTGGGGCGAGTGCAGGACAACGCGACAGAGGTGACCGCCGCCGGTATCGCACGGCTCGCCGGCGTCGGCCGTGCCGCCGTCAGCAACTGGCGCCGCCGTCACGCCGACTTCCCCAAGCCGGTCGGCGGCACCGAGACCAGCCCCGCCTTCGCCCTCGCCGAGATCGAGTCCTGGCTGCGCAAGCAGGGGAAACTCGCCGAAGTCCCGTTGCGCGAACGGGTCTGGCAGCAACTCGTCGGCCACCCCGAGGGCCCGGTCACCGCCCTGGTGTACGCGGGCTGCGCCCTGCTGCTCATCCACGAACGCCCCACCGTCTGGCTGGACGTGAGCGCCGGTTCGGACGAGCGGATGGCCGCGATGCTGCCGGGCGCGCTGGAGCAGGTGCTCGTGCCGCGCTTCGGTGCGGTGCGCGGCCGCGGTGTTCACAGGGGGCGGGAGGGAAGCGCCGCCGCGGCTGTGAACACACCGGCCTCGGCGTCCGCGTCCGCCTCTGCCTCGCTCTCCGCTCCGCCGGTCTCCGCGTCCGCCTCCGGGCCGCCGTCCTCGGTGCACACCCCGTCGGCCGTGAACGCTGTGAACACGCCGAACACGCAGGCCGCCCCGAACACCCGGAACGCTGTGAACACCCCGGCCGACCCGACAACACCCCCGGCCCCCGTGAACACCGCACTCCCTGTGAACACGGCCCTCGCCGCGAACGCCGCCCCCGCCGTTCACACCCCCACCGGCCCCCAACTCCTCCCCTCCGCCCCCCTCCTCCGCGGCACCGCCGAACTCGCCGCCGAGCTGGGCGCACGCCAGACCTTCGAGTTCCTGCTCGGGCGGCATCTCGACGCCAACCCGCGCCAGTACACGCTCACCCCGACCGAACTCGCCCGCCTGATGGCCGAGTTGGCCCAGTCGGCAGGCCCGGCCGGCACCGCGCTCGACCCCGCCTGCGGCACCGGCGCCCTCTTGCGAGCCGTCACCCCCCGCCCCGGGCAGGAGCTGTACGCCCAGGACAACGCCCCCGACCTCGCCGCGCTCACCGCGCTCCGGCTCGCCCTGCGCGCACAGGTCACCGTCCGCGCCACGACCGGCGACACCCTGCGCGCCGACGCGTACCCGGCGCTGCGAGCGGACGTCGTCCTGTGCCATCCGCCGTTCAACGAGCGCAACTGGGGCCACGACGAACTCGCCTACGACCCCCGCTGGGAGTACGGCTTCCCGGCGCGCAACGAGTCCGAACTGGCCTGGGTGCAGCACGCGTTGGCCCGGCTCAAGGACGGCGGTACGGCCGTGCTGCTGATGCCGCCGGCCGCGGCCTCCCGGCGTTCCGGTCGCCGGATCCGCGCCGACCTGCTGCGGCGCGGGGCGCTGAAGGCGGTCGTAGCGTTGCCGATCGGGGCGGCGCCGCCGTACAACATCCCGCTGCACCTGTGGGTGTTGCGGCGGCCGGAGCGGGCCGCCGCGCAGCCCGAGGTGCTGCTGGTGGACACCGGGCGGTTCGCCACCGAGGGGCGCGGCGGGCCGGACTGGCAGGCTGTGCGGGGGGCGGTGCTCGACGCCTGGAAGGCGTTCGACCGGGCAGGGCGGCTGGACGAGAAGCCGGGGCTGGCGCGTTCCGTGCCGGTGATCGAACTCCTCGACGACGACGTCGACCTGGCCCCCGCCCGCCATCTCCCGCCCGCGACCGCGGCCGACGGCGCCGACGAACTCACGGCCGTCCGCGAGCGGCTCGGTGAGACGCTCCGGCTGACCGCCGACCTCACTCCACCACCCGTAGAGCACTCCACCGACTCCGAGCGGCCCACGCGCTGGCCGCACACCACGATCGGTGAACTCGCGCGCGGGGGCGCCCTGGTGATGCGTACCGGCGGAAACGGCGGCCACGCGCGTGTGCCCGTTCTCACCGACCACGACGTCCTCGCCGGAACGGCGCCTTCCGGTCTCCTCCCCGAGAGTGACGAGGACGCCGTCCTCACGGAGGTGGGCGATGTCGTCGTCCCGGTGCTCGGCGGCGGTTCCATGGCGCGCGTGATCGACGACACGACCGCGGGCGCCGCCCTGGGCCGCAGCCTCGTCCTCCTGCGGCCGGATCCCGGCGCGCTGGACCCGTGGTTCCTCGCCGGCTTCCTGCGCGGCACCGCCAACAACCGCCAGGCCAGCAGCTACGCGTCCACGGCGACCCGACTCGACGTCCGCAGGCTCCAGTTGCCCCGCCTCGCCCTGGACGAACAGCGCCGCTACGGAGCACGGTTCCGCGCCCTGGAGGACTTCGAGCGGACACTGCGGCAGGCGGGCCGGCTCGGCGAGCAGCTCGTGCGCGGCATGTACGACGGCCTCACGGACGGCACGGTCATGCCTGAGTAGGAGTTCGTGTCCGCCTCAGTAGAAGTGTGTACGGGTCTGAGTAGGAGTGCGCACCCGCCGGCACCTGCGATGCAGTACGGGAGCGATCACTATGTGATCGGCACGACAACGGTTCGGTACAACCCGGGACCGCTTGTCGGTGTCGGCCTATACGCTCGAAGCGACAATCGGACGACCGGTGTTGCCCGTATCCCGGAGCGCACCGGCCGCGAACCCGTACGCCCTCCGAAGGCACCAGGAGCAGCCATGCAAGGCCACGGCTACCCGCAGCCGGCGAAGCCACCGCCGCCCACCGGGGCGCTGGTCCTCGTGCGCGTGCTGTTCGTGGGGATCTCGTTGTTCTGCATCGGGTTCCTGGCCTGGACGATGCTGCTGCGGCTGGCCATCGTGACCCGCAAGTCCCTGGACTGGGGCCTGTTCGTGGCCGCGCTGGCGGCGGACATCCTCAGCCTCGTGCTGCTCGGCTCCGAGCCCGGCGAGGACGTCCACACCGCCGGCGGCTATCTGGGCATCACCCTGCTCCTGGGCACCCTGGTGGCGTCGATCGCGTACTACCTGGCGGCGGACATACGCCACTTCCAGCAGCTCCGTGAGGGCGCCTACGCCGGACAGCCGTCCCCGGCGTACGGCTATCCGCAGCCCGCGCAGCCCCCGTCGCCGTACACCGCGACGACCTCGCCGCAGCACACCCCGCCGCCGATGCCGCACACGCCCGTGCCGCAGCAGCACACCCCGCCGCCCATGCCGCACACGCCCGTGCCGCAGCCGCCGATGTCCACCCCGCCGCCGGGACAGCGCCCCGCGCCCGCCCGCATCGACCAAGTGCGGGCCGAACTGGACGAGTTGAGTGACTACCTGCGCAAGCACGACGAGGGCGGAAAGTGACCGCGACGGCGGGACGGGTCGTCGCGGACCGCTATGAGCTGTCCACGCTGATCGGGCAGGGCGGCATGGGCCAGGTCTGGACGGCCTACGACCGGCGCCTGGACCGGCGCGTGGCGGTGAAGCTGCTGCGCCCCGACAAGGTGGCCGGTCAGGAGGCCGACGAGCTGCGCCGCCGCTTCGTGCGCGAGTGCCGGGTGACCGCCCAGGTCGACCACCCCGGGCTGGTCACGGTGCACGACGCGGGCAGCGAGGGCGAGGAGTTGTTCCTCGTCATGCAGTACATCGACGGCGCCGACCTCTCCGACCACCTCGCCGAGCAGGACCCGTACCCCTGGCAGTGGGCGGTCGCCGTCGCGGCCCAACTGTGCGCCGTGCTCAGCGCGGTGCACGCCGTGCCGATCGTCCACCGCGACCTGAAGCCGCGCAACGTGATGGTGAAGCAGGACGGCACGGTCACCGTCCTCGACCTGGGTGTCGCCTCCGTGATGGACGCCGACACCACCCGCCTCACCCACACCGGCACACCCATCGGATCGCCCGCCTACATGGCGCCCGAGCAGGCGATGGGCGGCGCGGTCGGCCCGTACACCGACCTGTACGCGCTCGGCGTGGTCCTGCACGAACTCCTCAGCGGGGACGTGCCGTTCGCGGGTTCCACAGCCCTCGGCGTACTGCACCGGCACCTGTACGAGCCGCCGGTGCCCGTCCGCCACATCCGCCCCGAGGTCCCCGAGTCCCTCGAAGCGCTCGTCCTGCACCTGCTCGCCAAGGACCCGCAGCACCGCCCCGGCTCCGCGCAGGAGGTCTACGAGCGGCTCGCGCTGCTGCTGCCCGCGCGCGGGATGCCCAGCGGGGCGCCGCTCGACCCCACGCGCCCGTTCCTGCGCCCGCACGCCCCCTGGCCGGACCGCGCCCGCACCCCCGCGCCGCAGCCCGCCCCGCTCGCACCGCCCGCCGCCGAGAAACGCGATGTCGCAGCCGCCGTCGACGAGGTCAAGCGGCTGCTCGGCGAGGGCCGGATCACCCAGGCCGTCGACATCCTGGGCGCGATCCTGCCCACCGCAGCCGAGCAGCACGGCGTGCACTCCCCGGTCGTCCGCACCCTCCGCAAGCAGTACGCGGCCACACTCATGGACGACGGCCAGTACCGGCGCGCGCTGCCCGAACTGCGCCGCCTCGCCGACGAACGCGCCGCCGAGGCCGGTCCGTCCGACCCGCAGTCCCTGCGCTACCGCTACGAGGCCGCCCAGTGCCTGGAGTCGCTCGGCGACCCGGCGGCGGCCCTCACGGAGTACCGCGCGCTGCTGCCGTACTACGAGAACCAGTACATGGCCGGCGACCCCGAGCTCGCCCACGAGGTCCGCCGCCGCATGGGCCACCTGCTGCTCGCCCTCGGCGACCGCGGCGCGGCCCACGAGACCCTCGCCCGCCTCCTGGTCGACGTCGAACGCAGGCACGGCCCCGGCCACCCGCTCGCGGCGGACATCCGGCGGACCCTGCAGTGGCTGGGGCAGGTGCGCGGCTAGTTTTTGCCGTTCCCTGGGAGAACGTTGTGATCTTCTGGGGGCGGAGTTTCCCGAACGCATGAGCTGCACCGGATAGGTTGCGGTTCACTTTTGCCAGATTCGTACGAACCAGCACGTGTAAACCAGGGGTGGGGTCTTTCATGTCCGAGCACAGGCAGTCGAAGAAGCGCAGATACATAGCCTGGGGCGTCGCCGGAGCAGCCGTCGTCGCCGGCGGCGGTATCGCCGCGACGAACTCGATGGCCGCCACCACCTGGCCCGCCCAGAAGACCTACACCGGCCGCGCCTTCGACACCTGCGCCGCCCCCTCCCTCGCCGCGATGAAGGCCTGGCACACCGACGGCGCCTACGGCGCAGCCGCCGTCTACATCGGCGGCAAGAACCGCGGCTGCAGCCAGCCCAACCTCACCGCCTCCTGGGTCAAGTCCCTCACCACGGTCGGCTGGAAGTTCATCCCGCTCTACGTCGGCTCGCAGCCGTCCTGCGGCTCCGGCGGCTCGGTGAAGATCAGCGCCTCCACCGCCGCGGCCGTCGGCAAGTCCGAGGCGGACGACGCGGTGGCCAAGTCCGCCGCGCTCGGCTTCAAGGCCGGCAGCCCGGTCTACCTGGACATGGAGTCGTACGACATCACCAACACGGCCTGCAACAACGCCGTGTTGACGTACGTCCGCGCCTTCGACAAGGAACTGCACGCCAAGATCTACCGCAGCGGCCTCTACGGCTTCTCCAGCTCCAGCGCCAAGGCGATCGCGACGGCGACCAACAAGACGGACCTGCCGGGCAACCTCTGGTACGCGCTCTGGGACAAGACGTACACCACGACCTCGGACTGGCCCTGGGGCTCCACCCAGTTCACCAACCACAGCCGCGCCCACCAGTACCTGGTCAACAGCAAGGAGACCCGCGGCGGTTACACGATCACCGTGGACCGCGACACGTGGGACGCGCCGGTCGCGATCACCGGCTGAGTCCCGCGCCCGAGCCTCACGCGTGCGTGCCGGTGCCCGAAGTCCTGGTGAATCGTTGGTCGAATGGGTTGGCCCCAGGCGACCCACTGCCTACCATCGATCACCGCAAGACTTTGTGCACCGTCGCACAATCTCCAACGGGAGGCTCCCTTGCACCGCCGCCGTCGCACCGCGCTCGTCCTCACCGCCGTGATCGCCGCCGCGGCCCCCGCCCTGACCGCCTGCGGAAACGATGCGCACCCAGGTGCCGCGGCCGTCGTGGGCGGCCAGCGCATCACCGTCGCGCAGCTGCAGAGCAGGGTCAACGAGGTGCGCACGGCCCAGCGGTCGTCCGTACAGAACCAGGCACAGTACGAGCGCGCCGTCGCCACCACCGGCGGCCTCACCCGTGAGACGCTCTACGGCATGGTCTTCGACCGGGTCGTCCACCGCGCCGCCCAGGACGCCGGAGTCACCGTCACCCGCAAGGACATCCAGGACATGCGGGCCGGCCTCGCCCAGCAGGCGGGCGGCTCCAAGGCCCTGGAGGCGACCTGGCTCGCCCAGTACGGCGTCCCCCCGCAGAGACTCGACGAGAACCTCCGCCTCCAGGTGGAGGGCCGCAAACTCGCCGCGAAACTTGGCACCGACACCACCCAGCCGGCCTTCTGGAAGGCCCTCTCCACCGCCTCCAAGGAACTCCACGTCGACCTGAATCCGCGCTACGGCACGTGGGACGTGGCCAAGAGCAGCCGGGTGGACGCGAAGACGCCGTGGGTGCGGGAAGTTACTGCGGCGGGGACTCAGCAGTCGGCGTGACGGGCGTGACCGGTGTGACTCGCGTGACCGGTGTGACCGCCTGGCCGGCGTAACGGTACGGCGGGGTTGAGCGCCGGTGAGTGTGCGGTACTGGCGGGAGCGCCGACGGGCCTGTGGACAACAGGGCCGCTCGTCGGCCTGTGGATAACTCCGGGGCTGTCGGCGGCGTGGGTTACGTTCGGTGGGTGAACGCAACCAGCTCCGCCCCCGATGGCAACCCGGCCTCCGCCCCCGGCCGCATCGTCCTGCTCACCACCAGCCACCGCGTCGCCCCCGGCCTGCTGTCCTGGCCCGCGTGGCAGGCGCTGCACGACGCCGACCTGGTGTTGTGCGGGGACGGCGCGCATCCGCAGCTGCCGTATCTCCGTGAAGCGGGGATACGGGTGGACGAGGAGTCCCCGACCGCCGAGGAACTGGTCGCGGACTGCGCGGACGGCTCCACGGTGGTGGTCGTGGCCACTGGCGAGGGCGAGCCCACCCTCACCGACGGCCTGGCCCGCCTGGCCGGCTCCGGCCGCGTCCAGATGCCGGACCTGGAACTCCTCCCCGCCTCCTACGACCTCCCGGGCGCCCGCCTCCTCGACCTCGTCCAGGTCATGGACCGCATCCGCGCCGAGTGCCCGTGGTCCTCGCAGCAGACCCACGAAGGCCTGGCGAAGTACGGCATCGAGGAGGCATACGAGCTCGTCGACGCGATCGAGGAGGGCGACCGCGACGAACTCCGCGAGGAACTGGGCGACGTCCTCCTCCAGGTCGTCTTCCACGCCCGCATCGCCGAGGAGGACCCCGACGCCCCCTTCTCCATCGACGACGTGGCCGCCGGCATCATCACCAAGCTGATCCACCGTCACCCCCATGTCTTCGGCGACGAGACTGCTTCAACTCCCGAGGACGTGAAGGCGCATTGGCTCCGCACGAAGGCCGAGGAGAAGCGCCGTACCTCTATTACCGAGGGCATCCCCATCGGCCAGCCCGCCCTGGCCCTCGCCTCGAAGCTGGCATCGCGTGTGCGGACGGCGGGACTTGAGGTGACGTTGCCTACGGGGGACGCCGGCATAGGGATCGGGTACGAGTTGCTGGCGCTGGCTGTGCGGGCTGAGGCGGACGGGGTGGATCCGGAGGCGGCGTTGCGGGCGGCGGGGCGGGCTTATCGGGATGCGATCAGGGAGGTGGAGTCGGGGAGCGGGGCCGGACGGTGAAGGTGAAGTAGGGCGGGTGAGGTCGCTCCGAGGGGCGGATTCGGGGGCGTGGGCTCAGTACCGTGGGGAGTGTTGGGGCAGGGACGGGTTCGGGTGTGGGGGAGTGCGTGGACGACGGGGAGTTGGAGCGGCTGGCTGACGAGGCGGCCGATGTGTTGGCGATGGGATTGGGCTCGCCTGACTGGGCCGCGGTCCAGAGCGAGTTTGTGACCTGGTTCAGACGGCGCGGACTGGACGCGTATGCGGGGGCTATCGGCGCTGTCCAATGGGGGAGGAGACGATCCCCCAGCGAGGAGCGGATGGCACTGTGGCGTCGCCAGCTGCGCGAGGGAATCGGGAGGCCGTCCGACGTCGCGGCGGCCAGCGAACTCCGCTCCCTCACCGATCGGTTGCTCCCGTCCGTGCTGCTGGCGCCCAGCGACGGAGCACTTGTCGACATCGGACGGCCGGCGCCCCTGCCCCTACCCCCCGAGCCCACCGGCGGAGACCTCCTCGACTTCCGCCTCAGCACCTTCAACGGGCAGGTCGTCGGCGTCCAGCACGTGAACAACACGTACGGCGCAGTCCCGCCTTCGGGTGACGCCCAACCAGGCCCGCTCGACTGGCCGTTGGTGAAAGACGTCGAGCCGCGTACACACGGGGTCCGGCCGACCCGCCGGGTGAAGGGGCTGCCCGCGTTGCCGCCGTACGTACGCAGGGACCAGGACGGGATGGTCGACTCGGCTTTGGAGCAGGCGCGTTCGGAGGGCGGATTGGTGGTCGTCCTTGGTCCGGCGTACTCGGGCAAGTCGCGTACCGCCCTGGCTGCGATGGCTCAAGTACTCCCCGAATACCGCGTGTTCGCGCCCGCCCAGCATGAAGACCTACGGAAGCTGCCCGCGCTGCTGCGGGGCCGGGCGGAGCGGTGTGTCGTCTGGCTGGACGACCTCGACGTGCATCTCGGGAACGGTGGTCTGGAGCCGAGACTGCTGGGCCAGTTGACCGGGCTCGAAGCGGTCGTACTGGCGACGATGCGGGAGGAGGCCTACGCCAAGCACGCCCGGAGGACGTCCGCTCAGAGCCGGCTGCTGGGCCTGGCGCAGCTCGTTGAACTTCCTCGCGTCTGGGGGCCCGCCGAACGGAAGCGTGCTGAGGAGATGGGTGATCCCCGGCTCGTCGAGGCTGCCCGCGAGAGCGGCACGGTGGGAGTCGCCACCTACCTCGCCATCGGCCCCCGCCTCTGGAACGACTGGCAACTTGCCCCGAACCGGGAGCGGCACCCTCGCGCCCACGCGCTGGTACGGGCGGCCGTGGATCTGGCCCGGTGCGGGCTGAAGGGGCCTTTGTCGCAGGACCTGTTGGTGATGATGCACGAGAGGTACGACGTCGAGGGGCTGGAGCGGGAGTCTCTGGAAGACGCCTGGGAGTGGGCCGGGCGGAAGCGGTACGGGGTGCTGCGCCTGCTGAGGTGGAGCGAACGGCCGAAGGGATCGTTCGCGGACGTGTTGCCGTATTTCGTGTACACGGCTGACCAGGACGAGACGTTCCCGCCCGTCGCCGACTGGGTGTGGGGGTACGCGCTGGAGGAGGCGCGGGCCAACCCGGCGATGTACGAAGTAGAGAGCGTTGCCGCCAGGGCACGGACGGCATATCTGAGCAAGGCCGAGACGGGGGACGCGTCGGCCATGCACGCCCTCGGCCTGCTCGAAGAGAGCCTTGGGGAGGGGGAGAAGGCCGAGTCGTGGTTCCGACGGGCAGTGGAGGCGGGGTGGGTCGAGTCCGCTGGGTACCTTGGGCGGCTGCTTGTGGAGCGCGGCGAGAGCAGGGAGGCGGAACCCTTCCTGGAGTCGGCCGCCGAAGCCGGGGACGGTGACGCGGCAATGCTGCTCGGAAAGCTCTTGTTGGAGCGAGCCGAAGGGTGGATGTGGGACGGGGCCGAGGCGGGGAACCCGGAGGCCATGCACCGCTTGGGCGATGTGCTGTTCGGAAAGGGGGATGTCGAGGCCGCCGGCGGTCGCTACTTCGAGGCGGCGACCGTGGGATATACCGGGGTCGCCCTGAGCCTGGGTTTGTGGCATCTCCTGCGCAACGAGCGTGACGAAGCCGAGGTGTGGCTGGGTCGCGCGGCGGGAGACGGCAATGAGCGGGCAAGTTACCCGCAAGCACTGTTGAAGCGCGAGCCTGCGGCCCTGGCGGATGTCGCGACCTACTTCAGCGACACCGACGACTGGCCCCTCGATATTGCCCACTACGGCGTCGTACTGGAGAAGCAGGGCGACCTCGACGAAGCCCGTGCCCAATACGAGAAGGCCTACGAGTCCGGCGACTCCTACGGTGCCTACCGACTCGCCACCCTCCTCGAAAAGCAGGGCAACCCCGAAGAAGCCAAGCTCTGGTACCGCAAAGCCGCCGACATGGGACACCCCGCTGCCCTGAATGCCCTCGCCGAGCGCACCCCCACCCCGGATACCGTCAAGGAGTGACAGACCAGCCCAGCCACCCCACCCCGCCGGATCCCGGGACCCCCGCCCCCGAACTCTTCACCTGGGAATTCGCCACCAACCCCTACCCCGCCTACGCCTGGCTCCGCGAACACGCCCCCGTGCACAAGACCCGCCTGCCCAGCGGGGTCGAGGCCTGGTTGGTCACGCGTTACGGCGATGCCAAGCAGGCGCTCGCCGACCCGCGCCTCTCCAAGAACCCCGCTCACCACGACGAACCGGCGCACGCCAAGGGCAAGACCGGGATTCCGGGTGAGCGCAAGGCCGAGTTGATGACGCATCTGCTGAACATCGACCCGCCGGACCACACGCGCCTCCGACGACTGGTCAGCAAGGCGTTCACACCCCGGCGGGTGGCCGAATTTGCGCCCCGGGTGCAGGAGTTGACGAACGATCTGATCGACCGGTTCGCAGCGGAGGGCTCCGCCGACCTCATCCACGACTTCGCCTTCCCGCTCCCCATCTACGCCATCTGCGACCTCCTCGGCGTCCCCCGCGAGGACCAGGACGACTTCCGGGACTGGGCGGGCATGATGATCCGTCACGGGGGCGGGCCGCGAGGCGGAGTCGCGCGGTCCGTCAAGAAGATGCGGAGCTATCTCGCCGAACTCATCCACCGCAAGCGCGAGGCTCTGACCGACGCCCCCACCCCGCACCTTGACGCGAACCTCTCCGGCGCCCCCGCTCAGCAACCCGGCAGGAACCCCTCCGACACCCCCGCCTCCGCCCCCGCCCCCGGCGAAGACCTCCTCTCCGGCCTCATCCGCGCCTCCGACCACGGCGAGCACCTCACCGAGAACGAGGCCGCGGCGATGGCCTTCATCCTCCTCTTCGCCGGGTTCGAGACGACCGTCAATCTGATCGGCAACGGCACGTACGCCCTCCTCACCCACCCCGACCAGCGCACCCGCCTGGAGAAGTCCCTGGCCGCGGGGGAGCACGACCTCCTCGAAACCGGCGTAGAGGAACTCCTGCGCTACGACGGCCCGGTGGAGCTCGCCACCTGGCGGTTCGCCACCCGGCCGCTCACGCTCGGCGGGGAGGACATCGCGGCCGGCGACCCCGTGCTCGTCGTACTCGCCGCCGCGGACCGTGATCCGGAACGGTTCGCCGATCCCGACGTGCTCGATCTCGGGCGGCGTGACAATCAACACCTCGGTTACGGCCACGGGATCCACTACTGCCTCGGCGCCCCGCTCGCCCGCCTGGAGGGCCAGACCGCGCTGGCCACCCTCCTCACCCGCCTCCCCGACCTGCAACTCGCCGTGGATCCGGCCGACTTGCGCTGGCGCGGCGGCCTCATCATGCGCGGACTCCGCACCCTCCCCGTGGAGTTCACCCCAGAGCGCCCCTGAACGGGGTGGTCAGAGCCCGCGAACCCCAAGCCCGAACAGGTCATCCAGCGCCCTAAACCCGAAAGTGACAGTTCTTCAACTCTGTGATCTTCACGTGATCTCCGTGGCATTAACTTGTGACAAGTGATCGACTGTGGATACGTTCACCTACCAGCGCGGCGCCCCGCACCACCCCTCGCACCACCCCGCACGCCCCCCGCCGCGCGGTCCCCCCGCTGTCACGCGAAAGGCCTCCGCATGCTCTCCGGGAACGGTCGTCACCGTCGCCCCCGTCAGGCTCCGGCACTCCTCGTCGCGGCCGGCGTCACCGGCTCCGCCATCGCCATCCCGCTCCTCGGCGCCGCCGCGGCGAACGCCGCCGACGGCACGACCTGGGACAAGGTGGCCAACTGCGAGAGCGGCGGCTCCTGGAGCGAGAACGACGGCAACGGCTACTACGGCGGCCTCCAGGTGACGCAGGACGAATGGGACAAGTACGGCGGCCTCGACTACGCGCCCAGCGCCGACCTGGCCAGCCGCTCCCAGCAGATAGCCGTCGCCGAGAAGATCCTCGCCGACAAGGGCACCTCCGCCTGGACGACCTGCGCGCTGCTCTCCGGCCTCACCACCACCTCGGGTTCGACGAACGTCGACACCGGCCTCGCGAGCGACTCCCCGTCGGGCACCCCGACCGGTTCGTCCGACTCCGACGCGGACTCCGGTTCGTCCGACCCGTCCACTTCCTCCGGGTTGTCCGACTCCGGCGTCACGGACTCGACTTCGTCCGGCACGTCTGGCACCTCCGACGCGTCCGGCGACTCG
The DNA here is from genome assembly GCF_044457795.1 of Streptomyces sp. NPDC050528. Taxonomy (NCBI): domain Bacteria; kingdom Bacillati; phylum Actinomycetota; class Actinomycetes; order Kitasatosporales; family Streptomycetaceae; genus Streptomyces; species Streptomyces sp. NPDC050528. The sequence goes on along the minus strand of NZ_JBITHH010000005.1, from coordinate 118,380 downwards.
TCGAGCGACAGCCCCTCGCCCACCGCGACGGACAACTCCGCCAAGTCCGACAAGTCCGCCACTCCTTCGGCCGGTGACGACTCGGTCGCCGCTTCCCCGAAGCTCGACGAATCGGACAACTCGGCCCAGGCGGCGGGCAAGTCGAGCCTCGTCGACACCGGCGCGCTCGGTGATTCCGGCGAGCAGGGGAGCAGTCAGCAGAGTGCCGGGAAGCACCGCGGGGCGAGTGCCGAGGAAAGTGTGACGCCGCAGACGTACACCGTCCGCGCCGGCGACTCCCTCGCGTCCATCGCCGACTCCCTTGGCTTCGACGGCGGATGGCGTGCACTCTACGCCGAGAACAAAAAGGTGATAGGCGCCGATCCGACCCAGATCGCCGCCGGTCAGACCTTGGATGTCGGCACGGAAGCGGACGAAAACTAGCAAGAGGGCGGCGGGAGTTCGCGTCATGCTTCGCTCGGGAATGTCCGGTTTGATCAAAGTGTGGGATGAGTCTCAGAAGGCCTGATCGTCTTTGAAATCCCGTGGATTCTCTGTCTACGGTCAAGGCCGCTCGTCACCACGAGCGTCCGGTTGCCGCAACGCCGAGTCCTGCCAGCGGCCTCCGGGAACAGTCGTCGCGTCAAGCGCCGTAGGCAGGAGCGGGGGACCCAAGGTAAGCGCCGGGCCCGGCAGTTGATGCCGGGTGCGGCTTGGGGTGAAGTCGTGCGCCGAGAGGTGCGCGGCCGGGCAACTCACACGGCCCGAACCCGACAGCTCACCTCGCAGGCGTCGGTGAGGGGATTGGGATTTTCCATGCTGTTTTCCAGCAAGGGCAAGCACCGCCGTCCGTCCAAGGCCACCCGCGTCGCCACGCTCGCCGGCGTCACCGGTGTCGCGATAGCCGCCCCGCTCATGGCGACCGGCAGCGCCTCCGCCGCCACCGCGTCCGAGTGGGACACGGTCGCCAGCTGCGAGTCCGGCGGCAACTGGTCCATCAACACCGGTAACGGCTACTACGGCGGCCTGCAGTTCTCCGCCTCGACGTGGGCCGCGTACGGCGGCACCGCCTACGCCGCGACCGCGAACCAGGCCTCCAAGTCCCAGCAGATCGCCGTGGCCGAGAAGGTTCTCGCCGCCCAGGGCAAGGGCGCCTGGCCCACCTGCGGCACCGGCCTGTCGAGCGCCTCCTACTCCGGCGGCAGCTCCAGCTCCTCCTCGAACAGCTCGTCCGGCACCAGCTCCTCGAAGAGCACCACCGAGCGTTCCACGAGCGACACCACCGCCTCCCGCTCCGCCGAGCGCCCGGCGGCCAAGAAGACCGTCACCACCCCGACCGGCAAGAAGGTCAAGAAGGGTGACGGCGAGTACAAGGTCGTCAAGGGCGACACCCTCAGCTCCATCGCCGAGAAGCACAAGGTGAAGGGCGGCTGGCAGCAGCTGTTCAAGCTGAACAAGGACATCATCGACGACGCCGACTTCATCTTCCCGGGTCAGCAGCTCCACCTTAAGTAGTACTCAGCTGAACCACAGCGCCCTCACATCCGTGGGCTCCATCATGGAGACCTCGTGAGGGTCACCCCCGTCCCCCACGGGCTCCCCGCTCCGGTGCGTGTTCCCCCGTACGCACCGGGGCGGGGCTTTTTGTGCCCGGCTTCTGCAAGCCGCGCGCATTTTTACCGGACTCTTTGTTCCGTTCGGAAACAATTTACTCTCGGTTCTGTCCATCAGGCGGCCGACCGGATGGCCAATCGCCCCGAGCCGGTTAGGCTCGTCTCGCAGAGCCGCTGCGGTGTTGCCGTAGCCGCGTCAGAACCCAAGAAGGAGATGCTCGTGCCGTCCATCGACGTCGTCGTAGCCCGGGAAATCCTGGACTCCCGAGGCAACCCCACGGTCGAGGTCGAGGTCGGCCTCGACGACGGCAGCACGGGTCGTGCCGCCGTTCCGTCCGGCGCCTCCACGGGTGCCTTCGAAGCCATCGAGCTGCGTGACGGCGACCCCAACCGCTACGGCGGCAAGGGTGTCGAGAAGGCCGTCCTCGCCGTCATCGAGCAGATCGGCCCGGAGCTCGTCGGCTACGACGCCACCGAGCAGCGCCTGATCGACCAGGCGATGTTCGACCTGGACGCCACCGACAACAAGGGCTCGCTCGGCGCCAACGCCATCCTCGGCGTCTCCCTCGCCGTCGCGCACGCCGCGTCCGAGGCCAGCGACCTCCCCCTCTTCCGCTACCTCGGCGGCCCGAACGCGCACCTGCTGCCCGTTCCGATGATGAACATCCTGAACGGCGGCTCGCACGCCGACTCGAACGTGGACATCCAGGAGTTCATGATCGCCCCGATCGGCGCGGAGTCCTTCTCCGAGGCGCTGCGCTGGGGCGCCGAGGTCTACCACACCCTCAAGAAGGTGCTGAAGACCAAGGGCCTGTCCACCGGCCTCGGCGACGAGGGCGGCTTCGCCCCGAACCTGGAGTCCAACCGCGCCGCCCTCGACCTCATCATCGAGGCCATCAAGCAGGCCGGTTACATCCCCGGCGAGCAGATCGCGCTCGCGCTCGACGTCGCCGCGTCCGAGTTCTACAAGGACGGCAAGTACGAGTTCGAGGGCAAGTCCCGCTCGGCCGCCGAGATGACCGAGTACTACGAGGAGCTCGTCTCCGCGTACCCGCTCGTCTCCATCGAGGACCCGCTGTACGAGGACGACTGGGCCGGCTGGAAGGTCATCACCGACAAGATCGGCGAGAAGGTCCAGATCGTCGGCGACGACCTCTTCGTCACCAACCCCGAGCGCCTCGCCCGCGGCATCGAGGAGGGCACCGCCAACGCCCTGCTCGTCAAGGTGAACCAGATCGGCTCGCTGACCGAGACCCTGGACGCCGTCGAGATGGCCCAGCGCAACGGCTTCAAGTGCATGATGTCCCACCGCTCCGGCGAGACCGAGGACGTCACCATCGCCGACCTCGCCGTCGCGGTGAACTGCGGCCAGATCAAGACCGGCGCCCCGGCCCGCTCGGACCGCGTCGCCAAGTACAACCAGCTGCTGCGCATCGAGGAGATCCTCGACGACGCGGCCGAGTACGCGGGCCGCAGCGCGTTCCCCCGCTTCAAGGGCTGAGCGGTATCGGGCTGACCCCGGGGATCCACCGGGTCAATCCTTAGCCAGTCGTACGTACGTCCCCGCACCCGGTCCCGTACCGTGTGCGGGGACGTACGCACGTGTGAAGGGGAGGCGGGACATGGCCGTGAAGGACCGGGACCGGTTCTCCACCGCGACCAGGCTCAAGCTGCTCGGCGAGCAGACGGCGGCCCGTGTCTACCGCTCCCAGACCAAACGGCAGGCCCGCCGCTCCCGGCTCACCGGCCGGGCGGCCCTCCTCGCCCTGGTGCTGTGCTCGCTGATCGTGGCGCTGGCGTACCCGATAAGGCAGTACGTCTCCCAGCGCGCCGAGATCTCCGATCTCCAGCGGCAGCAGGACCAGGCACGCCAGCGCGTCGAGCAGCTCCGCGACCTCAAGGCACGCTGGCAGGACGACTCGTACGCGGAGCAGCAGATCCGGCAGCGGCTGCACTATGTGATGCCGGGGGAGACCGGTTACATCGTGATCGACCCGGACGCGGCGAAGCAGTCGCGCGCGGAACTGGGCGCGGCCGACCGTCCCTGGTACGCGAACGTGTGGGACGGCGTCGACAAGTCCGACGCGTCCGACCAGTGAGCACCAGCAGCCAGAACCACCAGCGAGAACTGACCCATAGAAAGACGTCCTGAAGACAGTCATGGAAAAGCCCCCGCCGTCCACTCCGCGCACCGAGCCCACCGACGCCGACGTCGAGGCCTTCAAGCAGCAGCTCGGGCGTCCGCCGCGCGGGCTGCGCGCGATCGCGCACCGTTGCCCGTGCGGACAGCCGGACGTGGTGGAGACGGCCCCCCGCCTCCCCGACGGCACCCCCTTCCCGACGACGTACTACCTCACGTGCCCGCGCGCCGCCTCGGCGATCGGCACGTTGGAGGCGAACGGCGTGATGAAGGAGATGACGGCGAGGCTGGAGACAGACCCCGAACTGGCCGCCGCGTACCGCGCCGCGCACGAGGACTACATCGCGCGCCGTGACGCCATCGAGGTCCTGGAGGGCTTCCCGAGCGCCGGCGGCATGCCGGACCGCGTGAAGTGCCTGCACGTCCTGGTGGGCCACTCCCTGGCCGCGGGCCCGGGCGTCAACCCGCTCGGCGACGAGGCGATCGCGATGCTGCCGGAGTGGTGGGCGAAGGGCCCGTGCGTGACCGTGCCCGGGGTACCGCCGACCGGCGAGGAGCCCGTCGCGTCGAAGGAGGACGACCAGTGACCCGCGTCGCCGCCGTCGACTGCGGTACGAACTCGATCCGCCTCCTCGTGGCAGACGTAGACCCGGCGACGGGTCAACTGGTCGACCTGGACCGGCGGATGACGATCGTCCGGCTCGGCCAGGGTGTCGACAAGACCGGCCGGCTGGCCCCCGAGGCGCTGGAGCGCACGTTCGCGGCCTGCCGTGACTACGCGGCGATCATCAAGGAACTCGGCGCGGAACGCGTCCGCTTCGTCGCCACGTCGGCCTCCCGCGACGCCTCGAACCGCGACGACTTCGTCCGCGGCGTCCTGGACATCCTCGGCGTCGAACCGGAGGTGATCACGGGCGACGAGGAGGCGGAACTCTCCTTCACGGGCGCGACCGCGGAACTCACCGGCCGCGACGACCTGGCCAAGCCGTACCTGGTCGTGGACATCGGCGGCGGCTCGACGGAGTTCGTGGTCGGCGACGACGCCGTCCGCGCCGGCCGCTCCGTGAACATCGGCTGCGTCCGCATGACGGAGCGCCACCTGGTCCGCGACGGCAAGGTCACCGACCCGCCCACCCCGGACCAGATCACGGCCATGCGCGCCGACATCGAGGCCGCCCTCGACCTCGCCGAGGAGACGGTCCCCCTCCGCGAGGCCCGCACCCTGGTAGGCCTGGCCGGCTCGGTCACCACGGTCTCGGCGATCGCCCAGAACCTCCCCGAGTACGACACGGAGGCCATCCACCACTCCCGCGTCTCCTACGACCGGGTCCGCGAGATCACGGAGTCCCTGCTCCGCTCCACCCACGCCGAACGCGCCGCCATCCCCTCCATGCACCCGGGCCGCGTCGACGTCATCGGCGCGGGCGCGCTCGTCCTCCTCTCGATCATGGAGCGGATCGGGGCGAGCGAGGTCGTGGTGAGCGAGCACGACATCCTGGACGGGATCGCGTTCAAGGCGGCGCGAGAGGCCGGGGCGGGCAAGCAGGGCGGCTGAGGCAACAGGCTGGGGGAAGTGGCTGGAGTCTCTGGCCGGGGTCTCTTCATGCCAAGGGTCGAAGCTCAATGAGATTCGCCCCTTGGCCGCATCGCCCGTCGGGCATAGTCGGTGCAGGGAGTTCACGGACCCGTGGTCGGTGAGCGGAACGTGTGCGACGGGGGGTGCGGATGATGGCAGTGATGCCGTTGGCCATCGTGATCGTCGTCCTGATCGGGCTGCTGATCTGGGCATCGGTTCGTTCCGGCAATCGACGTGCCCGAGCGCGACGTCAGGCCGGGACAGGACCGACCGTTCCGCCGCGCGTCCCACAGACACACAACCAAGGGGGCCGTACCCCTTCCGCGGCTTCGCCGGACGGTGCCGCGGGGCGGCGTCCCATGCTGACGGTGGCCGCCGAGATCGCCGGAATCCTCGGGCTGTTCATCGCTCTGATCGCCCTCGTCTCCACTCGCTAGGCAAGGGCGGACGCGGGCGCACCCCGGCATCGAGTCAGAGGCCGGCGTGCTGGTGCCGGACCCGCACCACCAGCTTCCCCGTGGCCCGGTCGTGCTCCATGTCCCCGTGGGCCTGCGGTACTTGCTCCAGTCCGTCGTACACCCGGTCTACAGGGAAGGCGAGTTGGCCGGTGGCAACCGCGTCGAGGATCTCTTGGAACACCGCTGGAGGCAGGTCGGACGCGTCGCCGAAGTAGCCCGCGAGGCGAACTCCCCTCGGCAGGTACTCATTTGGGGAGAAGTCCCGCACCGTCCACTGATTGGAGAGGCTGCCGCCGAAGCAGGCCGTGCCGTGGACGCGTACCGCGCGCAGGGTGTCGGGGAGGGTCGGCGTGCCGACGAGGTCGAGGGCGGCGTCGACACCGGACGGATACAACTCCCGTACGGCGGACGCGACTTCGCCGGTGTCGAGGAGCGGGTGGTCCACGCCCCGTTCCTTCAGCAGAGCCAGGCGATCGGGGCGGCGAGTCGTGGACAGCACCGTCGCTCCGCGCCACGTCGCCAGCGCGGCGGCGGCCAGGCCCACCGAGGACGTGCCGCCCCGGATCAGCACGGTCTGGCCGGGCCGCAGGTCCAGCCCGACCGTGAGCGAGCCGTAGGCCGTCTGCACCATCTCCGGCAGCGCGCCCAGCACCTCCCAGGGCAGCTCGGTATCGACGGGGATCACCTGGGCCGGCGGCACCGACGTGTACTCCGCGTACCCGCCGTCGTAGGTCCGCCCCATGTCCCCCATCATCGCGACGACCTTCTGCCCCCGCACCAGCCCACTGCCGGCCGGAGCCGCGTCGACCGTGCCGGTGGCCTCGATCCCCGGCACCCGGGGGAAACTGACGCCCTCGCTCACCCCCAGCCGCAGCTTCAACTCCGACCGGTTGACCCCGAACGCCTCGACCCGGATCCGCACCCACCCGTCCCGCTCGGGAGGGAGGGGGAGCGTGGTCAGCCGCAGGTTCTCCACGGGGCCGGGGCCGGAGAGCTGGACGGCGCGCATGGTGCTCGGCGTGGAGGTCATGGGGCGTGCCTTCTTCCCAGGGGAGGGGAGACCCGGTCGGGGCTGCACAACATGCGACGTCCGCGGCTTCATTCCCGACTGGGCCTGGATCTACGGCCGTTGGCGCACATGTAGGTCGGTTGATGTACGCGTGGGTCGGAAGTCCGCCACCAGGATCCGGTAGCCGACGTCGACGGTGTCCAGCGCGAGCAGATCGGCGTTCCGCTCGTGCCAGCGGCCCGTCGCGAGGTCGTCGGCGAGCCTCGCCAGGCCGGGCGCGAGGGCGTCCTCCCCGGTCTGCGCCAGCATGGAGATCCCGGCGCGCACCTCGGGGTCGAGGTAGGCGTGCGGGCGGCGCCAGTACGCCGCGCCGAACCCGTCCGTGCAGTCGTGCGGGACCGGGACGGTCTCCACCCGCGCCCCGCCGAGCAGCGCGGCCAGCCGTTCGGGCGGGACGGCGCGGGTGTCGTCGTAGGCCGCGGCCTGGGGGAGGTAGTCGCGGACCAGCCAGAACCGTTCGCGGAAGACCCGCTGGTCCCAGGTCAGGACGACGACGCGGCGGCGCGCGACCCGGCGGAGTTCGGCGAGACCGGCCGCGAGGTCGGTCCAGTGGTGGACGGTCAGCACCGCCATGACGGCGTCGGCGGCGTCGTCGCGCAGCGGCAGGCGTTCGGCCACCGCGCACACGGCGGGCGCGGACCCGGGCGGGCGCTGGGCAAGCATGGTCCGGCTGGGTTCTACGGCGAGCAGCGTGTGCGGCGGTTCGTAGGAGCCGGTGCCCGCGCCCACGTCGATCACGTCCTCCGCGTCCCCGAGCGCGGCCTGGATCCGCGCGGCGATGCGTGGGTCCGGGCGCCGGGTCCTGGCATACGTCGTGCCGAGCGTGTCGTAGACGGCCATGCTTCCGAGTATGGGGAGAAGGCGCGCTCCGGGACCCTCGCGACCCCGAATTATTACCCGCCGGTATTAAACTCCTGAGCAGCCCATATAACGTATGAGCGGGAGCAGGGGCGCTCGCGGACCCCCTTCGGAACGTGTCCGTAAGAAAGTTCGTGAAGTTCTTCACAAGGAATTCTGTCCTGTTGGACGACGAGACTGCCCCGGTTGGCCCTTCCGGGGTCTCGGCGGGGCTGGGAGCGTGTTCCGGGGGGCGGTGCGGGAGTGATTCGGGGGAGTTTCGGGAGGGTGTCGTGGAGGTGTGGTCCAGGGGGGTCGAAGGGGCAGAGCGGCAGCTCACGCGGCCTTGACAACGGGGCGAACCGACCCGTGGTTCCCCGCCCGTGACGTGACCTGGATCATGCGAGTCGCGGAGGATAACACACCCCCCACCGAAGCTTGTGAAGGGGCGCACGAGCGACCCCCCAGGGGCAGGTGGATACTCGATGGCATGAGCACCACGGAGCGTCCCAGGATCCTCGTAGTAGGCGGTGGGTACGTAGGCCTGTACGCAGCTCGGCGCATTCTCAAGAAGATGCGCTACGGCGAGGCGACCGTCACGGTCGTCGACCCCCGGTCGTACATGACCTACCAGCCCTTCCTCCCCGAAGCCGCCGCCGGCAGCATCTCCCCTCGGCACGTCGTCGTCCCGTTGCGACGCGTCCTGCCCAAGGCGGAGGTCCTCACCGGCCGGGTCACCACCATCGACCAGGACCGCAAGGTCGCCACGATCGCCCCCCTCGTGGGCGAGGCGTACGAGCTGCCTTTCGACTACCTCGTCATCGCGATGGGCGCGGTCTCCCGCACCTTCCCGATCCCCGGCCTCGCCGAACAGGGCATCGGCATGAAGGGCATCGAGGAGTCCATCGGCCTGCGCAACCACGTCCTTGAGCAGCTCGACAAGGCCGACTCCACCACCGACGAGGAGATCCGCCGCAAGGCGCTCACCTTCGTCTTCATCGGCGGCGGTTTCGCCGGTGCGGAGACCATCGGCGAGGTCGAGGACATGGCCCGGGACGCGGCCAAGTACTACACCAACGTCTCCCGCGAGGACATGCGCTTCGTCCTCGTCGACGCCGCCGACAAGATCCTCCCGGAGGTCGGCCCCAAGCTCGGCCTCTACGGCAAGGAGCACCTGGAGAGCCGCGGGATCGAGATCTACCTCTCGACCTCGATGGACTCCTGCGTCGACGGTCACGTCGTGCTGAAGAACGGCCTTGAGGTCGACTCCAACACGATCGTGTGGACGGCCGGCGTCAAGCCGAACCCGGTCCTGTCCCGCTTCGGCCTCCCGCTCGGCCCGCGCGGTCACGTCGACGCCCAGCCGACCCTCCAGGTCACCGGCACCGACTACGTCTGGGCCGCCGGCGACAACGCCCAGGTCCCCGACATCGCCAGCCGCAAGGCCGGCGTCGAGAACGCCTGGTGCCCGCCGAACGCCCAGCACGCGCTGCGCCAGGCGAAGGTCCTCGGCGACAACGTGATCTCCGGTATGCGGGGCTTCCCGCAGAAGGAGTACTCGCACGCCAACAAGGGTGCGGTGGCGGGCCTCGGCCTCCACAAGGGCGTCGCGATGATCGTCATGGGCAAGATGAAGATCAAGGTCAAGGGCCGCCTCGCGTGGTACATGCACCGCGGCTACCACGGTCTGGCCATGCCGACCTGGAACCGCAAGATCCGCATCTTCGCCGACTGGACGCTCGCGATGTTCCTCAAGCGCGAGGTCGTCTCGCTCGGCGCCATGGAGAACCCCCGCGAGGAGTTCTACGAGGCCGCCAAGCCGGCGCCGGCTCCGGCCGCTGTCGCCGAGCCCGCTGCGGGCAAGACTGAAGCGAAGGCCAAGGCCTCCTGACCGTCCACGGTCACCTCTGACGACGCGAGAAGACGTAAGAAGCAGTAACCCCGAAGGGGCCGTCCGCCATCCGTGGTGCGGGCGGCCCCTTCGGCGTGCTGCACGTGTCACCTTCATGGCTGCTACATCTATTTTGCTTACTCGTAACGCTCAAGCAGGACTGCGATCGGGCCTGGCCGGTGTTTACGTAGTGATGGACAATTCCGGGATCCGCGTCACGGAGGTGTGCGCCATGGCTGATGCCGCGCTGCGGCTCAAATCCCTCTTCGAACAGCTACTGGGAACCCCCATCCCTGTGCGCATCCGCGCCTGGGACGGTTCCGAGGCAGGGCCGCCCGATGCGCCGACCTTGGTCGTACGCAATCGCCGTGCCCTGCGCCGACTCCTGTGGAAGCCCGGCGAACTGGGCATGGCCCGCGCCTGGGTCTCCGGCGACCTGGGCATCGAAGGCGACCTGTACGCCGCTCTCGACACGATGTCCGAGCTGGTGTGGGAGCGCGGCGAGGACGCCCGCACCCTCGCCCAGGCCCTGCGCGACCCCGACGTACGGTCCGCCGCCCGCGGACTGGTCAAGCTCGCCGGACTCCCGCTGCCGCCCGCCCCGCCCCCGGAGGAGGTCCGCCGCAGCCGCGCCCACCTCCACACCAAACGCACCGACAAACGCGCCATCAGCCACCACTACGACGTCGGCAACGACTTCTACGAGATCGTCCTCGGCCCCTCGATGGTCTACTCGTGCGCCTACTGGGAGTCCCCGGACGGCACGTTGGAGGACGCCCAGCGCGACAAGCTCGAACTCATCTGCCGCAAGCTGGAGTTGACGCCGGGTCAGCGACTCCTCGACGTCGGCTGCGGCTGGGGTTCGATGGCGATCCACGCGGCCCGCGAGTACGGCGTGAGCGTGGTCGGCGTGACCCTCTCCCAGGAACAGGCGGCCTACGCCCGTAAGCGCGTCGCGGGCGAGGGACTCACCGACAAGGTGGAGATCCGGGTGCAGGACTACCGGGACGTCACCGACGGCCCCTACGATGCCATCTCCTCCATCGGCATGGCCGAACACGTGGGCGCCGAGCGGTACTTGGAGTACGCGGGGGTCCTCCACTCGCTGCTCAAACCCGGCGGGCGGCTCCTGAACCACCAGATCGCCCGCCGCCCGCACCGCGACGAATCCTCGTACCACATCGACGAGTTCATCGACTCCTATGTCTTCCCCGACGGCGAACTCGCCCCGATCGGCACCACGGTGGGGCAGTTGGAGCGCGCCGGCCTTGAGGTGCGCGACGTCGAGGTCATCCGCGAGCACTACGCACTCACCCTGCGCCGCTGGGTCGCCAACCTGGAAGCCGAGTGGGCGCGCGCCGCCAAGCTCGCCGGGGCCGGCCGGGCCCGGGTCTGGCGCCTGTACATGGCGGCCTCCGCACTCGCCTTCGAGCGCAACCGCATCGGCGTCAACCAGGTCCTGGCCGTCCGCACCCCCGACGGCGGGAACTCCGGGATGCCGTTGCGCGCCCGAACCTGGAACTGACCACATGAGTCGGGGGGGGGGGGGGGGCCGCGGCGGCGGGGGGGGGGCGGGCGGGGGGGCCCGGCGGGGGGGGGGGCGGCCCCCCGCCCGCGCGGGGCCCCCGGGGGCCCGGCCCCGCCGC
>NZ_JBITHH010000005.1:0-107161 GCF_044457795.1 Streptomyces sp. NPDC050528 | reverse complement strand
GCGGGGCGGCGGGGGGGGGGGCCCGCCCCGCCCCCCCCCCGCCCCCCCCCGCGCGCCCCCCCCCCCCCCCCCCCCCCCCCCCCCCCCGACTCATGTGCCGCTACTCGGACTTGATGGCCGACAGCATGTTCAGCTTGGCCGCGCGCCGGGCCGGCCACAGGGCGGCCAGGACGCCGACCGTGCCCGCGAGGAGCAGGAAGAGCGCCATCCGGGCCCAGGGGATGACCAGCGAGTAGGTCGCCATCTTCGAGCCGACCAACTCACCTGCCGCCCAGCCGAAGAACACGCCCAACCCGATGCCGAGCACCCCGCCGAAGAGCGAGATGACCAGGGACTCCAGCCGGACCATCCGCTTGATGCCCTTGCGGTCCAGGCCGATCGCGCGCAGCATCCCGATCTCCTGCGAGCGCTCGAAGACCGACATGGCAAGGGTGTTGATGACCCCGAGCACCGCGACGATCACCGCCATGGCGAGCAGGCCGTAGACCATGTTGAGGATGAGGGTGAAGACCTGCGCGATGCTGTTCGAGAGGTCCTTCTTGTCCTGGACCTTGACCGCCGGGTTGGAGCCGAGGGCCTTCTCCAGCTTGTCCTTCGTCGCACTCGACGCGCCGTCGGCCGTCTTGACCAGGATCTGCATGTCGGCCGGGTCGGTCTGGTGCGGGGCGAGGGTCGCGTTGTCGAGCATGATGCCGCGGATCAGCGCGTTGCCCTCGTAGACCGCGGAGACGGTGAGCTGCTGCGCCTTGCCGTCCTCGTAGTGCGTGGTGAAGGTCGAACCGGCCTTCCAGCCATAGGACTTGGCCGTGTCGTCGTCCACGACCACCTGCGTGCCGGCGACCTTGAAGGTGCCGCTGTCGACCTTGAGGTCGGTGAGCTTGCCGATGGCGGAGCCGTTGACGCCGGTCAGGAACTCGGTCTTGCCGTCGATGCGCGACGGGGCGTTGCGCAGCGGGCTGCTGGCGGTGATGCCGGACGTGGTGGTGAGGGTCTTGTCGACGTCCGGGGAGAGCTGGTTGCCGTTCGCCATCGACACGATGTAGTCGGCGCTGATCGCGGACGAGGCCATCTTGTCGATGCCCTGCTGCAGGCTGCCCGCCATCACCGTCATGCCGGTGATGAGGGTGAGGCCGATCATCAGCGCGGAGGCGGTGGCGGCCGTACGGCGCGGGTTGCGCACCGAGTTCTGGCGGGCGAGCTTGCCGGAGATCCCGAAGATCCGCAGGACCGGGGCCGAGGCCGCGATCAGCGGGCGGGACAGCAGCGGGGTCAGGATGAACACACCGATGATCAGGAGTACGGCACCCACACCCATGGGCGCCTGACCGTCCGAACCGCTCATCGTGGTGGCCGCGAGGACGACCGCGATGCCCGCGCCGGAGAACAGCGCGCCGAGCGTGTTGCGCAGGACCAGCGACTTGGTGGTGGCCGTCGCGTGCAGGCTGCTCATCGCGGCGACCGGTGGGATCTTCGCGGCGCGGCGGCCGGGCAGCCAGGCGGCGAGCATCGTGATGAGGATGCCGACCGCGAGGGCGCTGAGCACCGTGTTCGAGGTGATGACCAGCGGGCCGTCCGGGACGGTCGCGCCGATCGTGCCCATCAGGGCGCGCAGCCCGGCGCCGATGCCGATACCGGCGAGCAGACCGGCCACCGCGGCGACCGCGCCGACCACGAACGCCTCGATCAGCACCGACCGCGTGACCTGCCGGCGTGAGGCGCCGACCGCGCGCAACAGGGCAAGTTCCTTGGTGCGTTGGGCGACCAGCATGGTGAAGGTGTTGGCGATGATGAACGTACCGACGAACAGCGCGATCCCCGCGAAGACCAGCAGCCCCGACTTCAGCCCGCTCATCGACGAGGCGATCGCCTCGGCCTGGTCGTCGGCGAGCTTCTTCGCGGTGGTGGTCTCGGTGAGACCCTTCGGCAGGGCGTTGTCCAGCTGCGCCTTCAGCGCGGCCTGACTGGTCCCGTCCGCGGCCTTCACATCGATCTCGTCGTACGTCCCCGCCTTGCCGAACAGCTTCTGCGCGGTCGCGGTGTCGAACAGGGCGAGGCTGCCGCCGGCGGCGACGTTGCCGTCGTCGGTGGTGAAGATGCCGGTGATCTTCGGGGTCAGCACCGGCCCGTCGACGGAGATGCGCACGGTGTCGCCTACCTTGTACCCGGCACGCTTGGCGGTCTCGGAGTCGATGGCGACTTCGCCCGAACCATGGGGCGCGGCACCGGACTTGAGCGGATACCGGGCGTCCTTGCTGCCCCAGTAATTCCCGCCCTCGGACTGGAAGCCGCCGCCGATGAGCTTGCCCTTCTTGTCGGCGATGGCGGTGAAGCCTTTGACGACCCCGGTCGCGGACGCGGCCCCCGGCACCTTGGCGCTGGTGTCGAGCATGGCCTGGGTCAGCTCGGGCGTCTTGCCGACCGTGTCGCCTTTGTCGTCCTGGGACTTGGGCTGGACGGCCACGTCGACCTGGTCGAAACCCTTGGCCGAGCTGTTCTGGAAGGCGTTCGAGATGGTGTTGGTGAAGACCAGGGTCCCCGACACGAACGCGACGCCGAGCATCACGGCGAGCACGGTCATAAGGAGCCGGGCCTTGTGCGCGAGTACGTTGCGCAAGGCGGTACGGAACATGGGTTGTCTCAGTCCAGGTCTACGAGGGGCCGGCTGGGGCGGTGAAGTCGGCTCCGGGGCGGCGGAGTTGAAGGCCTCGGCGGTGAGGTCGGGGGCCGGGGCTCTGACATCGCGGCCGGGGTGGTGGAGTCGGGCGCCGGCGCGGCGAGGTCGGTTGTCCGGTCGGTGAGGTCGGGTGCGCCGGCGGTGGACCGGGTGCCGGGGTGGTGAAGTCGGGTCTGGGGCGGTCGAGTTGAGGGCCGGGGTGATGGAGTCGAGGTCCCGGGCGGCGGTGCGGAAGCCCGGTGGTGAAGTCGGGTGTCGGGGTGGTGAAGTCGGTTCTGGGGCAGCTGAGTTGAGGCCGGGGCGGCGGAGTCGAGATCCCGGGCGGCGGAGTCGAGACCCCGGCGGTGCGGGGTCGAAACTCCGGCGGTGAAGCCGGCGGCCCGGGTGGCGAAGTCGGTTGCCAGCACGGCGAGTTGAGGGACCGTCACGAGGGTCCACTCAAGGTCCGTCGGACGTCAGCTGGTGCGGCCCTTCGCGTCGAACTGCTTCATGCGGTCCAGTACCGAGTCCGCCGTCGGCTCGTAGACCTCGTCGACGATGCGGCCGTCCGCGAGGAAGACCACCCGGTCCGCGTAGGCCGCGGCCACCGGGTCGTGGGTCACCATGACCACCGTCTGGCCCAGCTCCCGTACGGAGTTGCGGAGGAAGCCCAGCACCTCGGCGCCGGAGCGCGAGTCGAGGTTTCCGGTCGGTTCGTCGCCGAAGATGATGTCGGGGCGGGAGGCCAACGCTCGTGCCACGGCGACGCGTTGCTGCTGGCCGCCGGAGAGCTGGGAGGGCCGGTGCTTCAGGCGGTCGGCGAGGCCGATCATCGTGATCACCGAGTCCAGCCACTGCTTGTCCGGCTTGCGGCCCGCGATGTCCATCGGGAGCGTGATGTTCTCCAGGGCCGTCAGCGTCGGCAGCAGGTTGAACGCCTGGAAGATGAAACCGATCTTGTCCCGGCGCAACTTCGTGAGCTGCTTGTCCTTCAGGGAGCCCAGCTCGGTGTCACCGATCCGCACGGAACCGGATGAGAACGTGTCCAGACCGGCGACGCAGTGCATCAGCGTGGACTTGCCGGACCCCGAAGGACCCATGATCGCGGTGAACTCGGCCTGCCGGAAGGCGATCGAGACCCGGTCGAGGGCGACCACCTGGGTCTCGCCCTGTCCGTAGATCTTGGAAAGATCCGTGGCACGCGCGGCCACGGAGGTGGTCCGGTCGGCGATGGGGGTGGTGGTCACGGAGGGTGCTCCTGTCGGGACGACGGCATTGACGGGGGTATTGACGGCATTGCTGGATACGCCATCCATCTTCTCGGCCCCATCGCGCCGTGTAGTCAGCCGCTGTTCCGGTTCCGGGGGCAGCCTTCAGTCGGACTGCGCTCAGCGGTGTCATACCTGGGGATGAGGACCACCCCCGAGATGGCCCCTGTGACGACACCCGTGACGACCCCCGGTACGACCCCTGGACCGACCTCTGTGAACGATCACGTCAAGAACCGGTGGAGCACCCTCGTTCGGGCGGTGAAATTCCGTCATTCCGCATACGAGGCCCCAGACCGCACGCAAGGCTGTTGGCAAGTGCTGATGGCGCATTCCGTGGTCTGATGCACCCTCAGACATCAATAAAATAAGACAACATCGGTCCGCCTGCCCGCTGTTGGGGACGCGCGTCCCGATAGGCTCGTGACCTCGATGCGGAGCCCACGGCCTGCCCGGATGGTGGAATGCAGACACGGCGAGCTTAAACCTCGCTGCCCCTTCGCGGGCGTACCGGTTCAAGTCCGGTTCCGGGCACCATCGCAGTTACTGGGAGTGAGTGGCGAGAGCGTTGTGTTACTTCCACGCTCTGGACGTCACGGCTCGGGAGTCCATTCCACCGGCGGGAGTCGGCGGCTGTAATGCGCGCCTCTGAGACCGTAACGGGCGAGGTGGAGCGTCTCGCCGTCGATCTGGATCTCCATCGGCGGCGGGTTGGGGACGGAGATCCGCGGGTGGGCGTAGGGGCGGCCTTCGATGAAGAGTGATTCCCGCCGGCCGCTCCAGGCGTCCGCCAGCTTCTGGGCCTCTTCGCGGGACCACGGGTTCTGCAGGGTGCGCGGGGCGGCCGGGTCGTGGCCGTAGCCGTTGAGCCCGCGCACCAGGGCCTCGCTGTAGACACCCTTGACCCGGAAGTTCTCCAGGTCGTCCGTGCGCACGATCATGTGGACGTACCGGCGGGTGTTGCCCCGGTGCCGGCCCACCGCGGGACGGCGGCCACTGCCGGGGTCCCAGCGGTGGGGCGGGAGCCACAGCAGGGTGCCGGCGCGGAAGTGCTTCGTGCCGTGCTGGATGTCGAGGCCGCTGTCGCCGTGCGAGGTCTCCCGCGCCACGTTGGCCACCAGGCACCAGCCCAACAGCCCGTCCGGCGTTGCCTCTTCGGTGGATTCCGTGTCCGTCACGCCGGGAATTCTGGGGTACGGGACGGGGTGCGGGCCAGCCTTTATCGGCGGAGGGACCGGAAAGAACCGGACCGTTGACAGGTGACCCGTGCGGTCGGAGACTTGAGACGTATCGACGAGGTGAAGAGAATTTCACCTGACGAACTCGATCAACTCGATCAAATCAACTCGATCAGCGCGACTCGATCAGTGCGAAGGGAACTCCCGATGCGTACCACCGTCGGCATCATCGGAGCCGGCCCCGCCGGGCTCCTCCTCGCCCGGCTGCTGCACAACGAGGGGATCGACTCCGTCGTCCTGGAGAGCCGGGACCGGGAGTACGTCGAGCACCGGCAGCGCGCCGGGATCCTGGAGCAGGGCACGGTCGACGTACTGCGCGCGGCGGGCGCCGGTGAGCGGCTGGACCGGGAGGGGCTGCGGCACGACGGGATCGAGCTGCGGTTCGACCGGAAGCGGCACCGGGTGGACTTCCCGGCCCTCACGGGCGGCCGTAGCGTCACGGTCTACGCGCAGACCGAGGTGTGCAAGGACCTGATCGCCCTTCAACTCGCCGACGGCGGGCCGTTGTTCTTCGAGGCGGAGGCGTTGGGGGTGGAGGGCGCGGACACCGACAGCCCGCGCGTCCGCTTCCGTTGTCAGGGGCGCGAGGACGTCCTCGACTGCGACTACGTCGTCGGGTGCGACGGATTCTGGGGCGTCGCCCGCAACGCGATCCCCGCCGAACTCACCCGCGTCTTCGAACGGTCGTACCCCTACGCCTGGCTCGGCATCCTCGCCGACGTCGCGCCCTCCCACGACGAGCTGGTCTACGCCCGCCACGACCGCGGCTTCGCGCTCCTCTCCATGCGCTCGCCCTCCATCTCCCGTCTCTACCTCCAGGTGGAGGAGGGCGCGGACGCGGAGAGCTGGAGCGACGAGGCGATCTGGGACGAGCTGGAGCGGCGGTTCGAGACGGAGGACGGCTGGACGCTCGACCGCGGGCCCATCACGCAGAAGTCCGTCACCCCGATGCGTTCGTACGTCCACGAGCCCATGCGGTACGGGCGGCTCTTCCTCGCCGGCGACGCCGCGCACATCGTGCCGCCGACCGGTGCCAAGGGCCTCAACCTCGCCGTCGGCGACGTCGTCACCTTCGCGCGGGCACTGACGTACAAGAAGGACAAGGGAAGCGACGAACGGCTCGACGAGTACTCCGCCACCTGTCTGCGGCGGGTGTGGCAGGCCGAGCGGTTCTCCTACGACATGACGAGCCTCCTGCACCGCGCGCCCGACGCGACGCCCTTCGAGGGACGGCTTCAGCTGGCCCGGCTGGAGCGGATCGCGGCCTCGCGGGCGGCCGAGACGGATCTTGCGGAGGCGTACACCGGGTTCCCGTTCGATGAACGGGGATAAGGGGTCTCTAAGGGGGGCGTCACGGCTTGGTACCAGTGTTCGCAGGGGGTGCGGCACACCGCGTACCTTGGCAGGACGAGGGGAAGATCCTCCCCAAGAGGTAGGGTCAATCCTTTGCCTACCTATTACTCTTGAGGCCAAGGCCGCGCGAGGCGGCCATGGAGGAGTGAAATGAGGAGCAGAAACCCGGTCTTCTCGCGACGGGGGTTCAGCCGCGACAACGGCTACGCGGGCTTCAACACCGCGCCGCAGGCCGGGGGCCCCGCCGTAGGTACGCAGGGCAACCCCTACGCGGGCGGTAACCCGTACGCGCAGAACCCGTACGCCCAGCAGGACCTGCAGCAGGGCGCACCGCCCCAGGCCCCGGCCACCACCGGCCGGATGACCATGGACGACGTCGTCCTGCGCACCGGCACCACCCTCGGCACGCTGATCGTGACGGCCGCCCTCGCCTGGGCGCTGCTTCCGGTCGACGACGCCAACATCAACCGTTCGTACGGCATCGGGATCGGCGCCGCGCTGGTCGCGATGGTCCTGGCGTTCGTCCAGTCCTTCAAGCGCAAGCCCGTCCCGGCGCTGATCCTGTCGTACGCCGCGCTGGAAGGCGTCTTCCTCGGCGTCGTCTCCAGCGTCGTCGACAACCGCATCGCGAGCGGCGCGGCCATGCAGGCCGTGATCGGCACGATGGCGGTCTTCGCCGGCGTCCTCATCGCGTACCGCGCGGGCTGGATCCGCGTGAACCGCCGGTTCTACGGCTTCGTGATGGCGGCCGCGCTCGGCTTCGTGCTGCTGATGGTCGTGAACCTGCTGTTCGCGGTGTTCGGCGGCGGTGACGGCCTCGGCTTCCGCAGCGGCCCGCTCGGCATCTTCTTCGGTGTCGTCGGCATCATCCTCGGCGCGTGCTTCCTCGCCCTCGACTTCAAGCAGGTCGAGGACGGGATCGCCTACGGCGCGCCCAAGGAAGAGGCCTGGCTCGCGGCCTTCGGGCTCACGCTGACGCTGGTGTGGATCTACATGGAGTTCCTGCGGCTCATCTCGATCCTGAACAGCAACAACTAGCGGCGACAACCAGCGGCGGTACGGCGGTGGTTCCGCCCGCTCGCGTGAAAGGGCCCCGGGTTCGTTCCCGGGGCCCTTCGTCATGTCCGTGTCCGTGATGGGTCGGTCTGTGGTGCGCGCCTAGAGCAGTTTGCGCGCGGCCCTCCTCAGGTCGTACTCGTGAATGATCGCCTTGGCGTGGCCGTACGCGAGGTCGTGCTCGGCGCGGAGCCAGCTGACCTTCTCCTCGAAGCGGAAGAGGGCGGGGCCTTCGTCGACGGTGCGCAGCCAGTCGGACACTTCACGACCGGTGCAGTGGGGGATGCGGGCGAGCAGATTACGGTGGGTCTCCTGGGAGAACACTTGGGACATCGGCGCCTCCGGACGCATGGGGTGTAAGCCGGTCCTTCAGGTCACCGTGCCTGAGCGTTCGCCCGTTGGCAACAGTCCCGGTACGGCGCGTAGTCTCGCGGCGTGGTGGATACGACGCGGTTGACTCAAGCGGTGGATCACTTTGCGGACCGGCTCAGGGCTGCGCCGCAGAGTCGGTTGCAGAGGGGTGCCGCTGCCGAGGCTTTGGGGCTGGCCAGGGAGTTTGCCCTGTGGGCGCAGCGGGTTGAGGATCCCTCGGGGGAGGCTCGGGAGATGCCGGATGCGGGGATGTTCGCTGCGGCTGATCAAATCACCGTTGCTGTGCATGACTTGGCGGTTGTGCTGGTGAGTGACGCCGAGGTTGAGCGAGCGGTGGGGTTGGTTGCGGAGGCGCAGAAGAGGGCGGGGGTCTGAGGTGAGTTGGCGGCTTGCGGTGCGTCGTGGCTGGTCGCGCAGTTCCCCGCGCCCCTAAAGACGCTGGCCCGTCGTTTTCGGCTTGCGGTCCGTTGTGGTTGCTCGCGCGGTTCCCCGCGCCCCTAAAGACTAAAAACGCAGGCCGGCCGTGTTCTTTTAGGGGCGCGGGGAACCGCGCGACCAGCCCCCACTCGCCCGCACCCGACGACGTACCTGGACGCCCCCGGCATCACAGCGACGCTATGACCCTGTCCGCCAGGATGTAGACGTTTTCCTCGCCGCACGCGAACGTCAACGTGTATGCGCCGGAGACTCCCGAGCCCCCGAGGAGGAACGGGGTTTCGCCGGCGTGGAGGGCCGCGGCGAGGCGTTCGGCGGTTTCGCGGTGGCCGGGGGTCATGCAGAGGGTGGTGCCGTCGACGAAGACGTAGACATCGAGGGTGCCCAGGGGGCCGGGTCGGACGTCGGCCAGTTCTACGGCGGACTCGGCCAGCTCCTCCAGCGTCGCCACCGTGCGCTCGTGGTCGTTCGCCACCGGCGACTGCGCCGGGACGAAGTCCGGGTGGGACGGGTGGCGGCGGCGGGCCGCGGCCAGTTCGGGGGACTCGCCGGCGAACTCGTCCGCGTCCGCCGAGAACTCGGTGACCGGCTCCAGCGGTTCGAGGCCCACGAAGTCGCTCTGGCGGGGCAGGAACAGCTCACTGTCGGGCAGACCCAGCAGGGTCGGCACCTCGGTGTCGCGGGCTTCCTGCGCGGCCCAGAAGGCGCGCGCCTCGGCCAGCTCCCGCTCCCGTTCCTCGGCCAGTGCCTCGGCCACGGCGGCGCGTATCTCGTCCGCGTCGGTGTGGGTGCGGGCGGCGGGTACGAGCGCCCGTACGGAGGCGGCCCGGCCCTCGGCCAGTTCGGTGTGCAGGGCTGCTACCTGGCGACGGAGCACCAAGAGGGTGCGCAGGACGGCGACGCCCACGGCGCCTGTGGCGGCCGTGGTGAGCAGCAAAGCGATCGGCATGGCGCTCACTGACGTACTCCCGGTTCAAAGTCGACCCCCGACTTCCTACATCAGCTTGAAGGGCGGACTAACCAGCTGTCAGTGCGTAACGTCACGAAACGGGCAGGACTTTGGGCCCGATGTTTGGTGGTGAAACGGTCCTGACCTGGGAAAATCCCCCTTCGAAGGGAGATAGGTCACATCCTGGGGGAGATTGGATCACAAATCGGCCCAGAACCCAGGTGGTTACTGGGTTCCGGGCCACAGGGTGACGGTGGGTTTCCGTACGACTACGGGGAGTTGGTCAGCTGAGGCGCTCGATGACCATCGCCATGCCCTGGCCGCCGCCGACGCACATCGTCTCCAGACCGAACTGCTTGTCGTGGAACTGGAGGGAGTTGATCAGCGTGCCGGTGATGCGGGCGCCGGTCATGCCGAAGGGGTGGCCCACGGCGATCGCGCCGCCGTTCACGTTCAGCTTCTCCAGCGGGATGTTCAGGTCGCGGTAGGACGGGATCACCTGGGCGGCGAACGCCTCGTTGATCTCGAACAGGTCGATGTCGTCGACGGTGAGACCGGCGCGGCCCAGGGCCTGCTTGGACGCCTCGACCGGGCCCAGGCCCATGATCTCGGGGGAGAGGCCGGAGACGCCGGTCGACACGATCCGCGCGAGCGGGGTCAGGCCGAGCTCGCGGGCCTTGGTGTCGCTCATGATGACGACCGCGGCGGCGCCGTCGTTCAGGGGGCAGCAGTTGCCGGCGGTGACCAGGCCGTCGGGGCGGAAGACCGGCTTGAGGCCGGAGACGCCCTCCAGGGTGACGCCGGCGCGCGGCCCGTCGTCCTTGCTGACGACCGTGCCGTCGGGCAGCGTGACCGGGGTGATCTCGCGCTCCCAGAAGCCGTTCTTGATGGCTTCCTCGGCGAGGTTCTGCGAGCGGACGCCGAACTCGTCCATGTCCTGGCGGGTGACGCCCTTGATCCGGGCGAGGTTCTCCGCGGTCTGGCCCATCGCGATGTACGGGTCGGGGAGCAGGCCGTCCTCACGCGGGTCGTGCCAGGTCGAGCCCTCGGACGCGGCGGTGGCGGCGGTGCGGGCCTGTGCCTCGTCGAAGATCGGGTTCGTGGTGCCGGGGAGGCCGTCCGAGCTGCCCTTGGCGTAACGGGAGACCATCTCGACACCGGCCGAGATGAAGACGTCGCCCTCGCCGGCCTTGATGGCGTGCAGGGCCATGCGGCTCGTCTGCAGGGACGAGGAACAGTAACGGGTGATCGTGCAGCCCGGCAGGTGGTCCATGCCCATCTGTACGGCGACGATCCGGCCGAGGTTGTAGCCCTGCTCGCCGCCGGGGAGGCCGCAGCCGAGCATCAGGTCCTCGATGAGCTTGGGGTCCAGCTCGGGGATCTTCGCGAGGGCGGCCTGGATGATCGTGGCGGTGAGGTCGTCGGGGCGCAGGTCCTTGAGGGAGCCCTTGACGGCGCGGCCGATGGGGGAGCGGGCGGTCGAGACGATGACGGCTTCGGGCATCACGGCTCCATTGGCGTTCGTACGGCGTGAGGTGCGGGGGACTGGCACGGCTTCCTTGCGAAGTTACCCGCACGTATGGCGCAGGTCACGGGGATCGCGGTGTGACCCGTGCCGCAGTTTTCTAAGCGCTTGCTTGGGCCTCCGGCGGTCGGGCGGACGAGTGGTGCGGGTCGGCACACTGGCCGTCCCAAGGGGCTCCGCCCCCTGGACCCCCGGGCCTGTGCCCACCCACCAGGCAAGGGGTACGGCTCGGTTGGACCGGCCGCCCCTGGGGGCTGCGCCCCCAGACCCCCATCGGCCTGAACGGCCTCGTCCTCAAACGCCGGACGGGCTGGGGGGTGTCGGCTCGGGCTCAGAAGCCGGAGCGGGCTGGAGGGTGCCTGCTCGGGCTCAAGAGTCGGACGAGCTGGGAGATGCCGCCTCGGGCTCAGACGCTGGACGGGCTGGAGGGCGCCTGCCCGGGCTTAAAAGCCGGACGGACTGGAAGGTGTCGGCTCGGGCTTAAAAGCCGGACGGGCTGGAGGGTGTCTGCTCGGGCTCAAACACCCCACGAGCTGAAAGGGGCGCCTCGGGCTCAAAAGCCGGACGGGTTGGAGGGTGCCTCCTCGTCTTCAGACGCCGGACGGGCCGGAGAGTGCCCTCTCGTCCTCAGACGCCCGACGCGCTGGAGGGCGCTGCCCCGCGCCCAGACGCCCGAGGCGCTGGAAGACGCCCCCCGCCCTCAAACCCCCGACGCACTCGAAGGCGCCGCCTCCGGCTCCGGCACCCGCCGCCTCTTCCGCCGCTTCAGCAACGCCCACGGCCCACGCGGCCCCGTAGGCATCGCCGCCGTGACCTCCGTACCCGCCTCCGAAGCCGCCTCCGCCGCAGCCCGCGCCACCGGCAGGAAGCCCTCGCGGCGGGACGCGTCCGGGCGGTCCTCTTCCGCCGGCCAGAGGCCGAGGGCCGCGCAGACCGTCGGGAGGACGGCCATCGCCGCCGTGGCATACCCCTCCGCCGAGGGGTGGAAGTTGTCCGGGCCGAACAGCTCGCGGGGGTTCGCCGCGAACTCGGGGCCCAGGAGGTCGCCCAGCGACACCGTGCGGCCGCCCTGTTCGACTGTGCCGATCGTCTGGGCCGCCGCCAGTTGTCTGGACGCCCGGCGGGCCAGCCAGCGCAACGGCTGCTGGACCTGCTCCACCGTCCCGAGGTCGGGACAGGTGCCGACGACCACCTCGGCGCCGGCCGTGCGCAGCCGTCGTACCGTCGCCGAGAGGTGACGGACCGAGCGGGTCGGGTGCATGCGGTGGGTGACGTCGTTCGCGCCGATCATGATCACGCAGATGTCCGGCACCCGGGTGGTGTCCGCGAGGGCCAGTGCCACCTGGCGGTCCAGGTCGTCGGACTGGGCGCCGGGCAACGCCACGTTGTGCAGTTCGACCGGGCGTTCCGCGACCGCCGCCAGCCCGGACGCCAGCAGCGCGCCCGGGGTCTGGGCCGCCCGGTGGACGCCCTGGCCCGCCGCCGTCGAGTCGCCGAGCATGGTCAGGCGGAGCGGGGGTTCACCCGGGGTGTCGTAGCCGTTGCCGTAGCGGCCGTCCGCGCTCGGCACATGGTTGCTGCCCGGCGCGTGGCCGTTGCCCACATGGCGCTTCACGAAGCGGACCTCGGCCAGCACCAGCCCGATGGCCGCCGCGCCCACCAGCCCGACCCCGCCACCGCCGTACGCCGCGCCGGCCGCGATCCGCCGGGCCACCCGCGCCCTCGACATCCTCGTCATACGTCGCCGCCACCTCCTCTAAGCCGTCATCCACTCCTTGCCCCGAACTGCACGTCGCCCAATCTCAACAGGCGGTGAACGTGGATTCGGGGTGCACCGGACCCCGTTCACCGGCACCGGTCGCCCCCGCCGATCTCCTGCGACCCGACCCCCCGAACGGGCCTTACGCTGACAGGACCATTCACGACACTTCTTTGCAGCAACCGGAGACAACGGTGCAATTCCACGACTCGATGATCAGCCTCGTCGGCAACACCCCGCTGCTGAGGCTCAACAGCGTGACCGCGGGCATCCAGGCGACCGTGCTCGCCAAGGTGGAGTACTTCAACCCCGGCGGATCCGTGAAGGACCGCATCGCGCTGCGCATGATCGAGGCGGCCGAGAAGAGCGGGGAGCTTCAGCCCGGCGGCACCATCGTCGAGCCGACCAGCGGCAACACCGGCGTCGGCCTGGCCATCGTCGCCCAGCAGAAGGGGTACCACTGCATCTTCGTGTGCCCCGACAAGGTGTCCACGGACAAGATCAACGTGCTGCGCGCGTACGGCGCCGAAGTGGTCGTCTGCCCCACCGCCGTGGACCCCGAGCACCCGGACTCGTACTACAACGTCTCCGACCGCCTCGTCCGCGAGACCCCGGGCGCCTGGAAGCCCGACCAGTACTCCAACCCGAACAACCCCCTCTCCCACTACCACTCGACCGGCCCCGAACTGTGGGAGCAGACCGAGGGGAAGATCACCCACTTCGTCGCGGGTGTGGGCACCGGCGGGACCATCTCCGGCACCGGGCGCTACCTCAAGGACGCCAGCGAGGGCCGGGTGCAGGTCATCGGCGCCGACCCCGAAGGGTCCGTCTACTCCGGCGGGTCCGGGCGGCCGTATCTCGTCGAGGGTGTCGGTGAGGACTTCTGGCCGACCGCCTACGACCGGACCGTCGCCGACGAGATCGTCCCCGTGTCCGACAAGGACTCCTTCCAGATGACCCGCCGGCTGGCCAAGGAGGAGGGGCTGCTGGTGGGCGGTTCCTGCGGGATGGCCGTCGTCGCCGCGCTGCGGGTCGCCGAGCGGCTGGGTCCGGACGACGTCGTAGTCGTACTCCTCCCCGACAGCGGACGCGGCTACCTCTCGAAGATCTTCAACGACGAGTGGATGGCCGACTACGGCTTCCTGGAGGACGAGGGTCCCAGCGCCCGCGTCGCCGACGTCCTGAACGACAAGGTGCACGGCGCCATCCCCTCCCTCGTGCACATGCACCCGGAAGAGTCGGTCGGCGAGGCCATCGAGGTGCTGCGCGAGTACGGCGTCTCGCAGATGCCGATCGTGAAGCCGGGTGCCGGTCACCCGGACGTCATGGCGGCGGAGGTCGTCGGCTCGGTCGTCGAACGGGAGCTGCTGGACGCCCTGTTCACCCAGCGCGCCTCCCTGACCGACCCGCTGGAGAAGCACATGTCGGCCCCGCTGCCGCAGGTCGGTTCCGGTGAGCCGGTGGGCGACCTGATGACCGTGCTCGGTGCCGCGGACGCGGCGATCGTCCTGGTCGAGGGCAAGCCGACCGGTGTCATCAGCCGTCAGGACCTGCTGTCCTTCCTCGCCAAGGGCGGGAAGCAGTAGCAAACGTCCGGTGAACGGGCCGTGTCGACGGCGACTTTGCGGTTGTCCACCAGAACGGTGGACTTCGCGGAAGTGGTACGAGGGCGTCACGTCCACGCAGCACACGCTTAACAAGCGTCGGGCAGATTAGTGGATGTCGGCAGGGCGGGAGCGGCTCCCCGCCTCGCCGACACAAAAACGGCGTCACGGACCTCCGGAGCGGCTCCCGGACCTCCACCGACGCCTAGGACGCGCACGCCCGGCCCTGACCCGGCACGCGTCCCTCGCGGGGACCGCCGTCGTCCCGCCCTCCCGGCAACGGGGGGTGCGGCGGTCCCCGCGCATAGTCTTTTTCACGGCCACATCGGCTACGGCCTCGCAGGCCCTGCCGGCCCCGTAGTGGCCCAACTCCCCAGCAGCGCAAGGCGTTCCGCCGTCTCCGAACCCGGTTCCGGCGTGTAGACCACGATCGTCTGCGCCAACTCCCCCGGTACCGCCAGTGTTTCGTACGGCAGGGTCAGCAGGCCCGCGACGGGGTGCCGGACGCGTTTCACACCGTAGGCGCACTCCTTGACCTCGTGGTCGGCCCACAGGCGGCGGAAGTCCTCGCTCTGGTGGGAGAGTTCGCCGACGAGGGCGCTCAGTTCCGGGTCGTCGCCGTCGCGGCCGGAGGTCACCCGCAGGTTGGCGACGGCCTGCTCGGCGACAGCGGTCCAGTCGGGGTAGAGCTCGCGCGAGGCCGGGTCGAGGAACACGTGGCGCGGGATGTTGCGGACGGCCGGGGGCATGCGGCTGAAGCCGCTCAGCGCGTCGGCGAGCGTGTTCCACGCCAGGACGTCCATCCGCGGGCCCAGTACGAACGCCGGCATGCGGTCCATGCCGTCCAGCAGTACCTGGACGCCGGGGCGGATCCGGGGTGCGGGCGTCCGGT
The DNA here is from genome assembly GCF_044457795.1 of Streptomyces sp. NPDC050528. NCBI lineage: Bacteria > Bacillati > Actinomycetota > Actinomycetes > Kitasatosporales > Streptomycetaceae > Streptomyces > Streptomyces sp. NPDC050528. The sequence continues at coordinate 92,057 of NZ_JBITHH010000005.1, read as the reverse complement.
CCTTCTTGCCGCGCCGGGGGCGGGCCACCGTACGCAGGTAGGCGTGTTCCGTGTCGTCCATGCGCAGGACGCGGGCGATCGCGTCGAGCACCGCGTCGGACACGCTGGGTCCGCGGCCCTGTTCGAGCCGGATGTAGTAGTCGACGCTCACCCCGGCCAGTTGCGCCACCTCCTCGCGGCGCAGCCCGGGGACGCGGCGGCGCCCGTGCGAGGCCAGCCCCACCTCCTCGGGCTGGATACGAGCACGGCGTGAGCGCAGGAAGTCTCCGATGTCCCCGTCCATGGGTTCGATGCTAGTGCCGTGTTCGAGGAGGGGGAGCGGGGAAGCCGGGGGACCGTCACACGACGGCCGGCTCCACCGTCAGGGTTCCCTCGGCCGTGTCGATCGTCGCCCGCGTGCCGAGCGGGATCGTCGGCGGGTGTGCGCCGTGTCCGGCGGGGAGGCCGCCGAGGACGGGAACGCCCAGGCGGGTCAGCCGGTCGCGCAGGATGTCGGCGATGCCCCAGCCTCCGAGGGCCGGGTCGCCGGTGTCCTGCTCGAAGCCGATGAACTGGCCGAGGGCGACACCGTGCAGCCCGTCCAGGGCCCCGGCGCGGGTCAGTTGGGTCAGTGCGCGGTCGACCTCCCCGAGCCCGGTGCCCCGCTGGTGTTCGAGGAAGAGGATCGCGCCCTTGAGGCTCGGCAGACCCGCGCCGGTCTCGGTGCGGATCGCGCTGAGGTTGCCACCGAGCAGGACGCCGGTCGCGGTGCCCTCGACGGTGACGGCCGCGCTGGCCTGGCCGGCGTCCCGGTGGAGCGTGACGGGGTCGGTGGTCATCAGCGCGCGGCGGACGGCGTCGGCGGACTCGGGCCCGCACCACGCGTCGCTCGCGTTGGGGAACGGGCCGTGCAGACAGGCCAGGCGGCAGCGGGCCCAGAGGGCGAGGTGGAGGTGGGTGATGTCGCTGAAGCCGATCACCGGTTTCGGGTCGCGGCGCAGTGCGTCGGTGTCCAGGTCGTCGACGATGCGGTAAGTGCCCTTGCCGCCCATGGCCGCGAACACCGCGCGGACCCCCGGGTCACGGAACGCGGAGTTCAGGTCGGCGACGCGATCCTCGTCCCGGCCGGCCATGTACCCCCACTGGTCGAAGACGTGCTTACCCACCTCGGCCCGGAGCCCCCACGCCGTCAACTCCTCGACGCCACGGGCGACATGCTCCCGTCCGGGCGGACAGGCCGGGGCGACGATCCGCACCCGGTCTCCGGGCCGCAACCGCGGCGCTCGCAAGGTCGGGGCATTGCCGAAGGAGTCCATGCCGCGATCCTCCTGCACGCACCGGCCCCGACCCCGCGCGGTCACCACGTCATCGGCGCTTTTCAGCCTGGTACTGCCAGACCCAGGAAAAACGCATCCCTGGGTAGCCCCGCCGCACCGGACCAGTGTGGTGAGTGCCGCCGGGGAACCGCCCCGCCGGCCACCTCACCGAGGAGCACCTCATGTCGTACGAGAATCTGGCCGGACGTACCGCCGTCGTCACCGGGGCCGCCAGCGGGATCGGGCAGGCCGTCGCCGTTCAACTCGCCGCGAACGGGGCCCGGGTGGCGCTGCTGGCCCGGCGCGGGGAGCGGCTGGAGGCGATCGTCGGGAAGATCCGGGCCGACGGGGGACAGGCCCTCGCGGTCGTCGCCGACGTCACGGACGACGCGTCCGCGGAGGCGGCCGCCGCGCACATCCACGAGACGTACGGGGCCGTGGACCTGGTCGTCAACGCCGCCGGTGTCATGCTGCCGAACCCCGTCGACGAAGGGCGGATCGACGAGTGGCGGCGGATGCTCGACACCAATGTCACCGGAGTGCTGCGGGTCATCCGCGCCTTCACGGGGGACCTGGTGGCGGCGGCCGGGGAAGGTCGTAGCGCCGACCTGGTGAACATCTCGTCCATCGGCGCGCACGTCACGTTCCCCGCCTACGCCGTCTACGGCGCCACCAAGGCCGCCGTCACCTACATCTCCCAGTCGCTGCGCGGCGAGTTCGGGCCCCGTGACGTGCGGGTCACCAACATCGAGCCGGGGCTGACCGACACGGAGCTGGGGACGCACGTCGACAGTGCCGAGATGGCCGCCCAACTGGACCAGCTGTTCGGGGCGTTGGGCGGACTGGCACCCGAGGAGGTCGCCGATGTCGTGGCCTACGCCGCGAGCCGCGCCCGGCACGTCAATCTGCGGCAGATCGTGGTGCTGCCCACCCGCCAGGCGTGACCGGGACGGTCAGTCCTCCCACTCGCTGTCCTGGGAGGACTTGTGGCGCCGGACGCCGAAGAGGCCCGGGTTGGTGCGGGCAGCCTGGACGACGTTGACGCCGACGATGCCGGCCCAGGCCACCAGCAGGCCGGGGAGGTGGGCGATGCCGCCGCCGATCGCGGACAGCGGGATCGCCAGGACCATCGAGACGATGCCGAAGCCGAAGCGTTCGCCCCAGGAGTCGTTGGCGGCCTTGGGCCCGCGTGAACCGCGGGCGACCACCATCTGCTGCTCGGCCAGCTGCCGGCGCACCCGGCGCTCCACCGCGCCGTCGATCCGCTGGTCGATCTTCTCCAGGAACGAGTCGACCAACGCCGACTCGTACTCGTCGCCGAGTTCCCTGCGCGCCTGCAGGGTGGCGTTGAGTTCCTTCTTGAGTTCGACGTCGTTCGCATCCATTCCCGTCATGCGACTCAGGTTAGGGAGCCGCCGCGCCCGCCGCACTGGGGATAGCCCCCCTGTTGGAAGTCGGGTTCACCGGGAGCACCCCGAGCGACTCCAGCACCCGGCGATGACCGTGCTCGACGCCCGTGATGCTGACCTCGATCCCCCGGTCCCGCAGCTCGCCCACCGCATCCTTCAGGGCCAGCGCACCCGTCGCGTCGACCGCCGTCAGTCCCGACAGGCGTAGGTCTACGGCTGTCACGTCCTGGACGTCGGCCAGGCTGCGGCGGAAGCGGTGGGCGGCGGCGAAGAGGAGGGGGCCGTCGAAGCGGTAGGTCACCGTGCCGGAGGTGTCCGAGAGTTCGTCGGTCGTGGCCGGGGTCAGGCGGGTGCCGCGCATCGCCGCGCGCAGGGCGAGCAGGACCGAGACGCCGAGGCCGATGAGGACCGCGCGCACCAGGTCGAGGGCGAGGGTGCCGGCCGCCGTGAGGACCAGGACCAGGGCGTCGCCGTGCGTCGAGCGGGCCATCGCGCGGACCGCGTCCGTCTCCACCATGCGGATCGCCGTCGCCAGCAGCACTCCGGCCAGCGCGGCCAGCGGGATACGGCCCACCAGCGGCGCCGCGACCGCGACGATCCCGGCGAGGATCACGGCGTGCGCGAGCGCGGCCAGGCGGGAGGTGGCGCCGGTGCGGACGTTGACGGCGGTGCGGGCGATGGCGCCCGTCGCCGGGACACCGCCGAAGAGCGGGGCCGCGAGGTTGGCGATGCCCTGGCCGAAGAGTTCCTTGCCGGGGTCGTGGCGCTCGCCGGGGCGCATCGCGTCCGCGACGGAGGCCGACAGGAGGGATTCCAGGGCGGCCAACGCCGCTACCGCCGCTGCGGGGAGGAGGAGGGAGGGGACCCGGGAGACGTCCAGGAAGGCCAGGGACGGGGCCGGGATCGACGCTGGGAGCGTGCCCAGGCGGGTGACGTGCAGGTGCAGCGCCTCCGAGACGATCGTCGCCACGGCAACTGCCGCCAGGGAGAAGGGAACTGTGGGTTTCCAGCGCGCCCCGGCCAGCATCAGCGCGGCCGAGCCGAGGGCGAGCAGGAGCGCCGCCCAGTGCGGGGTCGCGTCGAACTCCTCCGCCGCCCGCGCCGCGACCACCGCGACCTGGTCACCGCTCGGGGTGGGCACGCCCAGCGCCGACGGCACCTGCTGGAGCCCGATCACACACGCGATGCCGATGGTGAAACCGGCGATCACGGGTGCCGGGACGTAGGCCATCGCCGCTCCCGCGCGGGCGAAGGCGAGCACGAGGAGCATGAAGCCGGAAATCAGACCGACCGTCAGGACGCCGTTCGCGCCGTACTCGTGGACGATCGGGACGAGGACGACGGTCATCGCACCGGTCGGCCCGCTGACCTGGCGCGCGGAGCCGCCGAACAGCGCGGCGAGCGAGCCCGCGACGATCGCGGTGATCAGGCCGGAGGCCGCGCCGAGACCGGACGTCACCCCGAAACCGAGGGCGAGGGGGAGGGCCACCACGGCGACCGTGAGGCCGCACAGGAGGTCGCGGCGCGGGGCGCGGGTCATGGTGCGGAAGTCGGCGGGGGAGGGCAGGACGGAGAGCACGCCGTTCATGTTCATGAGCTTCTTCGCGTCAGGAGCGTGGGGGGTGAAGTGGGCTTGCCGCAGCGGGAGTTGAGGACTACGGCAGCAGCGACACGAGGCCCGTGTCGAGGTCGAAGCGGGCCGCGACGACGTGCGCGGAGGTGAAGGCGGGGTCGGCGCGGATCGCGTCCCGGACCCAGGCCGTGTGGGCCCGCATGGTGTGCTCGGCCCAGTCGCCCGGCAGGGCGCGGGTGCGGCGCGCGGCCGGGCTGATCTCGTCGACGAGGAGCGCGAGATGGCCGGGGACGGGGGCGCCGGTCTCCAGGTGCGCGAGGGTCGCCGCGACCGCGCCGCAGCGCTCGTGGCCGAGCACCAGCACCAGGGGGATGTGTAGTTCCTCGACCCCGTACTGGATGGACGCGAGCACCGCCTCGTCCAGGACCTCGCCGGCCGTCCTTATGCACAGCAGGTCGCCGAGGCCCTGGTCGAAGACCAGCTCCGGCGGCACCCGGGAGTCGATGCAGCCGACGATCACCGCGAACGGGTGCTGTGCGGTGGCCAGTTGGTGACGGAGGCGGCGGCTCTCGTCCGGGTGGCGGGAGTGGTCGGTGGCGTAGCGGCGGTTGCCGTCCAGGAGTTCGGCGAGCGCGGCGGGGGCGGTGGTCGGGTGGGGCTGCGGGCCGACGGCGGCGGTGGCGGTCGTAGGGGTGGCGGCCAGCGCGCCGACGGCGGTGGCCGTCAGAAAGGCCCTGCGGTTCGAGGCCATGCGTTTCCTCAGGTGGTGAGCGTGAAATCACCCTACGCATGCGATCAGTTACCGAGAGTGCCGGTTTAACGACACTTGACTGATCCCTCGTCAGATCATCAGCGTGCCATTACTTCGTGATGCCGTGCTGCTTCGCGTACGTGTTCGCCACGTCCTCCGGGTCCTTCTTGTCCTTGTCCACCTGGCGGTTCAGCTCGGTGAGCTGGGCCGTGGTGAGGATGTTCCCGAGCCGCGCGAGCGCCTTGCGGACCGTGGGGTCGGCCACGCGGTCGGCGATGAGCGGGACGATGTGCTGACTGGGGATCAGGGTCTTGGGGTCGGTCAGGACGACCCAGTCGTTGGCCTTGATGTCGGTGTCGGTGGTGAACAGGTTCGCCACGTCCACATCGCCCTTCTTCAGCGCGCCCTTCACCAACGGCCCGTCGGAATCAAGGGACTTGAACTCCTTGAACTCCACGCCGTACACGTCCTTCAGTCCTACGACGCCCACCTGACGGGTCTTCACCTCGGCGGAGGCACCCAGGGTCAGCTTGCCGTTGTGCTTCGCGAGGTCGGCCAGCGAGGTCAGGCCGTACTTCCTGGCGGTCGCGCGGGTGACGGCGAAGCAGTCCGCGTCCTCGGCGATGCCGTAGGGCAGAACCTGGAGGCCGGAGGGGAGGGCGAGGGTGAGGGCGTTCTGCATCTCGCCCGGCTCCGCGACCTTGGACTTGGGCTGGAGGTAGGTGAGCAGGGCGCCCTGGTACTCGGGGAGGAGGTCGATGTCGCCGCTCTTGAGGGCGGGGAAGACGATCTCGCGGGTGCCGAGGTTGGGGCGGACCTTGACCTTCACACCGGCCGCTTCGAGGGCGGCGGCGTAGAGGTAGCCGAGGACCTGGTTCTCGGTGAAGTTGGCGGTGCCGATGGTGACGCCGTTCTTGCTGGAGGCGCTGCCACCGCCCGCCGAGCCACCGCCGTCGAGCGAGGTGACGCCGCTGGAGCAGGCGGACAGAACGGGGACGGCGACGGCCGTTCCGGCGAGGGCGCCGAGGAGAGTGCGACGGTTCATTTCGGAGTTCCCGGTTTTCCTAGGCGGTGCGGTGGCGGAAGAGGAAGCGCTGGAGGGCGGACAGGCCCAGGTCCAGCACGATGGCGACAACGGCAACAAGCACCGCCCCGCCCAGCACTTGCACAAGATCCCGCTGGGCGAGTCCGTCGAAGACGTAGCGGCCCAGGCCGCCGAACGAGACGTAGGCGGCGATGGTCGCCGTGGCCACCACCTGGATGAGGGCGAGGCGCAGGCCGGTCATGATCAGGGGGAGCGCGAGGGGCAACTCGACCTGGAACAGGACCTGGTGGCCGCGCATGCCCTGGCCGCGCGCCGCGTCCTTCACGTCCGGGTCCACGGCCGTCATGCCGGCGTAGGTGTTCGTCACGATCGACGGGACCGCGAGGGCGACCAGCGCGATGTACACCGGCCACATCGACAGGCCGCTGGCCAGGAAGACGAGGACGACCAGGCCCACGGTCGGCAGGGCGCGGCCGAAGGAGGCCAGGTTGATCGCGAGGAACGCGCCCTTGCCGGTGTGGCCGATCAGCAGGCCGAGCGGGAGGCCGATCGCGGCCGCGATGAGGGTCGCGAGGAGCGAGTACTGGAGGTGCTCGGCGAGGCGGTGCGCGATGCCGTCCGAACCGGCCCACTGGGAGCCGCTGGTCAGCCACTTGCCGAGGTTCTTGAAGAGTTCGAACATCAGGCTCGCCGCCTCTTCCAGGGGGTCAACACGTACTGGAGGCCGACCAGCAGGGCGTCCGCCACCACGGCCAGGAGCAGGGTCAGGACGACGCCGACGATCACCGGCGTCGGGAAGTCGCGCTGGAAGCCGTCGGTGAAGAGCTGGCCGAGGCCGCCGTCGCCGATGTAGGTAGCCACCGAGACGAGGGAGATCGACATGACCGTGGCGATACGGACGCCCGCCATGATCACCGGGAGCGCGAGGGGGAGTTCGACGGTGAGGAGCGTGCGCAGGGGGCGCGTGCCCATCGCCTTCGCGGCCTCCTTCGTCTTCGCGGGGACCGAGTCGAGGCCCTCGACCGTGTTCCGCAGCAGCACGACCAGCGTGTAGACCGTCAGGCCGATGACCGTGGTCGTACGGGTGAGGCCGCTGATCGGGAGCAGGAGGACGAAGATCGCGATCGACGGGATCGTGAAGAGCACGTTCGACAGGCCGAGCAGGAAGCCCCGGAGCGGGCGGACGCGGTGGGCCACGACCGCCAGCGGGAGCGAGATCAGCAGGCCGAGGAAGACGGCGGTCATCGCGGCCTGGAGATGCGAGAACGTGAGGCTGGTGAGGTCGTCGGTGTGGTCGCCGATCCACGACCAGTCGACGGTCACGCCGCCACCCGCGCTTCCGCGTGCGCCTGGCCCGCGTGGGTGTGGATGTCGTCGCGGGAGGAGACGCCGGTGAGGACGCCGTTCGCGTCGACGCGGGCGATCAGGCCGTTCGGGGAGGCGACGGACTCGTTGAGGGCGGCGAGGAGGGAGTCACCGTCCTGGAGCGATCGTACGGGGATCTCGGCGCCCTTGGATGCCCAGTGGAGGGGCTTGCGGGCCTCGTCCACGACCAGGGTCCAGGTGTCGCCCTCGGGGGCCGGGCCCTGCGGGACCTCGGCGAGGGTGGTGAGGGAGAGCAGCTTGAGGCCGCGTTCGGCGCCGAGGAAGTCGGCGACGAAGTCGTCGGCCGGGCGGGCGAGGAGTTCGGCGGGGGCCGCGCACTGGACGAGGTGACCGCCGGTGCGGAAGATCGCGATGCGGTCGCCGAGCCGTACGGCCTCGTCGATGTCGTGCGTGACGAAGACGATGGTCTTGTTCAACTCCTTCTGGAGGCGCAGGAGTTCGTCCTGGAGCTGGGTGCGGACCACCGGGTCGACGGCGCCGAAGGGCTCGTCCATCAGGAGCACCGGCGGGTCGGCGGCGAGCGCGCGGGCCACGCCGACGCGCTGCTGCTGGCCGCCGGAGAGCTGATGCGGGTAGCGCTTCCCGGCGTCGGCGGCGAGCCCGACGGTCTCAAGGAGCTCGGCCGCGCGGGCCCTGGCCTTCTTCCGGCCGTGGCCCAGGAGCAGCGGCACGGTGGCGATGTTGTCCAGCACCGTGCGGTGCGGGAAGAGGCCCGACTGCTGGATGACGTACCCGATGGAACGGCGCAGTTCGGCCGCGTCCTGCTGGGTGACGTCCTTGCCGCCGACCTTGATGACGCCCGAGGTCGGGTCGATCATCCGGTTGATCATCCGAAGGGTGGTCGTCTTGCCGCAACCGGAGGAACCGACCAGTACGGTGACCCCGCCTTCCGGCATCTCCAGGGAGAGGTCGTGAACTGCTGTCGTGCCGTTGGGGAAGCGTTTGTGGACCGCGTCGAACTGGATCATGAGTTGTCCCTTGCCCGGCTGTATAACGTCATGCAGAGTTCTCGGTGTCTGAATAGTTTGTCAATGTCTCCGCGTTAATCCGAGGTAACGGATGACCGGCAGGCAAGATCGAGTGTCCTGATTGATGGGAGTTCGTCACCTTATGTCGTCTCAGATCGTGGACGCCTCTGATGTGGCGCTGTCCGGAGGCACCGATCTGGTCGTCCTCGACGGGGTCGGATTCGGCGTCACCGACGTCGTACGCCTCGCCGACGGGGACGCCCGGCCGGTCCCCGGCACCGACGCGATGAAGCGCGCGACGGAGTCCTGGGACGCGGCCCGCCAGATCGCCGCGACGGGCCGCGTCTACGGCCGCTCGACGGGCGTGGGCGCCAACCGGAACGAGGATGTGCCCACGGAGGCGGCGGCCGAACACGGCTTGCGGTTGCTGCGCAGCCACGCGGGCGCGATCGGCGACGAGCTCCCGGCGCGGGAGGTCCGCGCGATGCTCGCCGTCCGCGCGAACCAGTTGCTGGCCGGGGGTGCGGGGCTGCGGCCGACGGTTGTGACGGCGTTGTGCGAGGCACTGGAGAACGGGGTGTATCCGGTCGTCAACGAGTTCGGGTCGGTGGGGACGGGGGACATCGCGGCGCTGGCTCAGGTGGGGCTGGCGTTGGTGGGGGAGCATCCTTGGCGGAGCGTCTTCGGCGGTCCCGGTCTCTCTGGCGGTCCCGCTCTTGTGGGCGTCCCCGAGCCCCAACCCCTGGACAACAACGACGCGTTGGCGATGATCAGCAGCAACGCGCTCACCCTCGGCCAATCCGCCCTGGCCCTGCACGAGTTGCGCGGGCTTATCGGGGCCACGCAGGTCGTCGGGGCGCTCTCGTTGCTCGCTGTCGACGGGTCGCACGAGCCGTATGCCGCGCCTGTGCATGCCGCTCGGCCGCATCGGGGGTCGACCGAAGTCGCCCGGCGCATGCGGGAGTTGATCGGGGCCGCGGACCGGCCCACTCCTCCCCTTGGGCGGATTCAGGACCCGTACGGGTTTCGGTGTCTGCCGCAGATCCACGGTCCCGCGCATGACGCGGCGGACGCGTTGGAGGAGGTGCTCGCGATCGAGATCAACGCGGCCGCCGAGAACCCGTTCATCTCCGCCGAGGACATGACCGCCTACCACCACGGCGGCTTCTACCAGGCCCAACTCGTCCTCGCCCTGGACCACTTCAGGCTCGCGCTCACCCAGGTCGCCCGGCTCTCGACCTCCCGGCTCTCCTCGCTGAACGAGCCCGCGTTCACCCGGCTCAAGCCATTCCTCGCGGACAACGAGGCCGCGTCCTCCGGCGTGATGATCCTGGAGTACGCCGCTGCCGCCGCCCTCGGTGATCTGCGGGCGTTCTCCGCTCCCGCCTCGCTCGGGCACGCTGTACTCTCCCGAGGCGTCGAGGAACAGGCCAGCTTCGCCTCGCTCGCCGCACGTCAGACACTGCGCGCCTGCCGCGCGTACCGTCTCGTCGTCGGCTGCGAACTCGTCGCCGCCGTACGGGCGTTGCGCCAGCGCGACCTGCGGCCCGACCCGGAACTCCCGGTCGGCCGCGCGCTGGAGCTTGCCGAATCGGTGCTCGACGACGGGACGGCGGACCGGCCGCTCACGGACGATGTGACGGCGGCGGCGGGACTGTTGGACCGGTTCACCGAGATCTGGAGGGGGAGCACGGTATGAGCGAGGACAGGGGCGTGGACGAGCGTGTGGGTGGGGCCGCGGACGGGAGTGCGGGGGTGACCGACAGCCCGGCCGCACGGCTGCAGGCGCTCTTCGAGGGGCACCGGCTCACGCCGACCCAGCGGCGCATCGCGCACAGCATGGTGCGCCGCGCCGCCGACGTGCCGTTCCTCTCCAGCGTCGAACTCGCCGAACTCGCCGGCGTCAGCCAGCCCTCCGTGACCCGTTTCGCGGTCGCCCTCGGCTTCGACGGCTACCCGGCGCTGCGCAAACACCTCCGCGAGGTCGCGCCCTCCGAGTCGGCCCCGGACACGGCGTCGTACAACGAGTACCAGCAGGCCGTAGAGGCCGAGATCGAGAACCTCAAGCACCTCGCCGAGATACTGGCCGACCCCCGGCCGGTCGCGAAGGCCGGTCGCCTCCTCGCCGCGTCGCGTCCGCTGCCCGTCCTCGGGCTCCGCGCGGCGGCCTCGCAGGCGTACGGCTTCGCGTACTTCGCCGCGAAGGTCCATCCGGACGTACGGCTGCTCAACGAGGGCGGCACGATGATTCACGACCGGATCGATGCGGCGGTTCGGGCCGGGGCCACGGCTCTGCTGTGCTTTGCGCTGCCGCGGCATCCTCGCGAGGTTGTCGACACGTTGGCGTATGCGCGGGAGGCGGGTCTGACCGTCGTCACCGTTGCGGACTCGGCGTTCGCGCCCGTTGCCAAGGTGTCCGATCTGCTGATTCCGGCCGCTGTCGGTACGGGTCTCGCTTTTGACACGGCCTGCGCGCCGATGTTGCTGGGGCGGGTGCTGCTTGAGGCGATGTGTGACGACCTTCCGGATGCGCAGGCGAGGCTTGAGGAGTTCGATGTGCGGGCGGCGGCGCGGGGGTTGTTTGTGGAGTGACGGGTGTTGTGTTTGGGGGCGTGGGTGGCGTTGTCGGGTGCGGGTGCGTTGTGGCTGGTCGCGCAGTTCCCCGCGCCCCTAAGGGGTCTCTGCTGGCCCAGCTGAAAAAGTCGCCCTTGCTGCCGTGCTCTCAGACTCGTCTCACGTTTGCTCACTAGTCTCCCCGCACTACGGAACTGTGCCGGGACGACCAGGAGGCGGGACGTGGCACGCGGAGATCGGAGAGTTCAGGGGCTGGCGCGGGTGGCGGTCGTCGTGCGGGCCGGGGCCGCCCCGATGTGGTGGTTCGGGGTGCTGGCGGCGGGTGTCGGGGTGTTGCTGCCCGGGATCACGGGGCGCCGGATCGGGGTGATGGCCGGGGCCGCGCTGTTCATCATCGCGGCGATCGTGGTGTCGTACTCGCGGCGTAAGCGGTATACCGCCCTCGCGCGCGCCGCCGCCCGGGCCGGGAAGCACGACGTGCTCCAGGACCGCGCGGTGAGCGTACGGAACTGGCGTCGCGCGCACCGCTGGTGGCTCGTTCTCGCCTTTGCCGTCGCGCTGGCGAGTTCGTTCGCCGTGCCTGCCGCGGGCGGGATGCTGCTCGCCGGTGCCGGGACCGGGCTGCGACTGAAAGCGGCCTGGCTGGGTCGGCGTGAGCGTGCCGACGACGTGCTGCTGTGGATCCGCGTCGACTGGCTGAACCAGCGCAACGGCGCCCCCGCCGGCAAGCCGGTCAAGGGCTACCGCTCCACCGGTATCGCCGCGGGCGACGCGACCCCGGGCGGGGCGCGCCGCCGTAGCGACGTGTTTGCCTGACCCGGGTCCGGCTAGACCTCCAGGTCCGCCTCGATCTTCTTCAACTGGTGCCTGGCCATGGCCAGGTTGGCGCGGCCGGCGTCCAGCACCAGGTAGAGGAAGAGGCCGTTGCCGCCGCGCCCTTTGAGCAGGCGGATCAGGTGGTACTGGCTGGACAGCGTGATCAGGATGTCCTCGATCTCGCCCTTCAGGCCGAGGTGTTCCATCGTGCGCAGCTTCGAGCGCACGACGTCGGTGTTCCCGGCGGCGGCGACGCCGAGGTCGAAGGTCTTGCTGCCGCCCATCGTGCCGAGCGCCATACCGCTGGTGTAGTCGACGAGCGCGACGCCGGTCGCGCCCTCGATGGAGGTCAGCGCCTCTTTGAGGGAGGTTTCGGTGTTGGCCATGACAGTGCTCCTTTGGGTCCGTTCAACTTTCCGTGGTGGTGCGCGCGTTGGTGCCTGTGGTGGTGCGGGGTGCGCGCGCTGTTCTCGTTCGTGCGGTGGTGGTTTTGGGGGGCGCCTTGGCGGGCGGCGCCGCGTCGGTCCGTTCCTCGGGCACGACGGCTTCGGCCTCGGCCGCGGCCGCCTCGGCGTCGATCAGTTCGCCGATCCGGGCCCCCGCGCGGCGGCCCTCCAGCAGCAGTCGGCCGACGTGGACGCGGTCCTGCGCGAGCACGGTCAGGACGGCGCCGCGGCCCGCCGCGTAGGTCGCGACATAGCCGTAGACCCCGCGCACGATCAGCTCGCGGAAGTCGCCCTGCCCGGTCGCGTCCGCCATCCGTACGGCCACGCCGAGCGCCGTCACGGTGAGCGCGGCGACCCGCTCCGGCTCGACGCCCGGGGTGTCCTGGGCGAGGACGAGGCCGTCGACGCCCGCCGCCAGCGCCCCGGTCAGTTGCGGCACGCGGGCTCTCAACCGGCGCAGCTCGTCGAGGATTTCGGCCTCGGAGGCCATCGGCTCTCTCCTCTCGGCGCGTGCTCGCTGCCACTCAAAGGGCCTCCAGCGCATCTCTGAGCCTCTTCAGCAAGGTGATGTCGGGATCGGTGACGTCGGGCAGGGTCGCGGCCGCGGGCGTCGGCGGCCGGGGCGACACGAGCCCCGCCGACACCAGCCGCCGGACGTCCAGCAGCGTGGGGTAGGCCCGCCGGCCCAGCGCCCGCGCGATGTCCGGCGCCGTACGGACGCCGTCCACCCGGGCCAGTACCGCGGCCTGCCGGGCGGTGACCGGCGGGGGTGCGACGGGGTCGGCCCGCACCAGCGGCGCGCCGTCCGTCGCCGCGTCCGGCCAGACGCGGTGCAGCAGATCGCGGCGGCGCAGCGTCTCGCGCTCCAGTGCGGCCACCGGAACCGGCCGCACGGTGCCGAGCGGATGTGTGACGCCGTAGCGGAAGCGGCCCGGGGTGCTGCTCGGCGCGAGCACGAAGTACGCCGCGTCGTACAGCGCCCCGAGGTGGCACAGTTCGAGCGCGCCGGGGCTCAACAGGCCGCCGTCCAGCAGGAGTCGGGTCGTGGCGTGCCGGTCGTCGGTCGCCTTGGCGGCGGCCTCCCAGGCCTCGGTGCGCAGGGTGCCGTGCGCGGTGAGGAGCAGGTCGAGGCCGGGGGCGGACGGGCTCTCGGCGTGCACGACCCGGCCGTCGACGAGGTGGAGGCTGCCGCGCTCGCGGACGAGGACGCCGGTGGCCTTCTCGGCGGCGAGCCGGGTCAGCATCGGGGAGACGCCGCCCCAACCCCGTTCGCCGGCATCGGACTTGGTGCGCGTCGGCAGCCGGGGCGGCGGGGTGGTGGGTGTGGCCTTGACCGCGGTCATCCCAGCACCAGCCGTCCGGCCATCTCGCCGAGCCGGATGCGGGCCAGCGCGAGATTGCCCTCCGCGCGGGCCAGCCACAGATGCAGGAACACACTGCTGTCGAACGACGTCCGCACGAACCGCAGCACGTGATAGCTGTCGCGGTTGCTGACGATCAGATCCTCCAGCGGAGGATCGTCGGCCGCCTCACCGTCCTCCGCGAAGGACGCGAACGCCCGGTGCTCCGCCGCCAGCCGCGCCAGCTCGGCGGCCTCGGCGGCACTGGCCTCCTGGTCGCCGCCGGGGGACTCCCCGACGACGCCCAGGGCCAGCCCGCTCGTCCAGTCGACCAGCGCGGCGCCCCGGGCACCGGGCAGTCGCATGGCCTCCAGTAAGCACTCGTCGATTCCGGGCACCGTGGCTCCCCTCCCGCCTGCGGTTCGGCTGAGTGACGACGAAGCTACGCACCGTGTGGCCGAGGGGTGAGGGATCTGGCATTTTCCGGTGGAACATGCCCCCGAGTGACTAAGGTGGGTCAACTGACCCCGTTTTCACACCAGTTGCATGGGTCAGTTGAACCCTGCTCGCACGGGCGTGCGTCAACGGCGCCCGGGCGCCCGCAGGGTGGTGAGCGCGGCGGCGTGCGCCCCGCCGGATTCGGCCACGATCTCCGCCATCGTCTGCGGCTCCCGCACGGTCGCGAACGACACGCCCCCGGCACCGTCCTGCACGAAGCCGTAGATCCCGGGCCGGGCAAGGGAGTTGTAGGCGTAGTGCGCCGCGAAGTAGTACGCCCCGGTGTCCAGCGCGGCCGCGTAGTCACCCTGTTCCAGCAGGGGCAGTGCCTGCCCCTCGGCCAGCAGATCCCCCGCGAAGCACGCGGGCCCGGCGACGTCCTGCACCACCTCGGGACCCGACTTGGGGCGCCCCTTCCCGTCGTAGGCGGCGATCCGCAGCGGCCACGACTGCGGCGCGTACACCGTCCGCGTCGCCACCTGGACGCCCGCGTGCGTGATCGCGATCGGCCGCCCGCCGGCACTCTTCGCGTACTCGACCCGGGCCACCACCGTCCCCTGCTTGGCCAGCATCGACCGCCCGAACTCGGTGACCAGCCCGTACCGCCCGTCGAACAGCCTCGGCACCGCCTCCCTGAGCAGCCGCGCGTACTGCGCGTACGTCGGACCCGTCGCGTCCGAGCCGAAGTTGACCGACAGCCCGCCGCCGATGTCGAGCGTGTCGATCTGCGGCCGCCCGATCCGCGCGTTGATCTCCTCGGCCAGTTCGTACGTCTCCGCGACGCCCCGCGCGAGCAGCGCCAGCGGGATGCCCTGCGACCCGGTGTGCGCGTGCAGCCGGGTCAGCCACGGCCGCTCCGCGAACGCCCGCACCACCCACTCCCGCGCCCCCTCGTCCCGCAGCGCCACCCCGAACTTCGAGGTCGCCGTGGCGGTGGAGAGCGCGGCGATGGAGCCCGCGCCGATCTGCGGATTGACCCGGATCCCGAGCGGGGAGCGGCTGGTCGCCGACCGCATGAGCGCGTCGATCCGCTCCAGCTCCTGCGGGTTGTCGGCGTTGACGGCGATCCCCAGCGCCAGCGCCTCCCGCAACTCCGCCGGCGTCTTCGCGGGCGCGTCCAGCACCGTCCGCTCCGGCCGTACGCCCGCCGCCCGCGCGAGAGCCAGCTCACCCGGGCTCGCCACCTCCGCGCCGATGCCCTCCTCGTGCAGCAGCCGCAGCACCGGCACGAGCGGACTCGCCTTCACGGCGAACGCGTGCAGTACGGGCGTCCCGGGCGCCGTCACCGCGTCGAACGCCGCCCGCAGCTCCGCCGCCGACTCCCGGATGCCGGTGACGTCCAGCAGGGCGGCGATGGGGGCGCCGGGGCCCAGCAGCCCCTGTTCCACGGCGGCCCGTACGGCTTCGTCCCGGCGGGCGGTGCGGTCCGTGCCGAGACGCATGGTGGGTTCGGTGCCGTCCGTGTGACCCTGGATTCCGTCGCTCATCGCATCCCCGTCGTGTCGTCGCCCGTGGCGGTACAGCCGGGCTCATCCATCGGTTCGTAGATCCAGCCAAACACTCAGAGCCTGCCCACAAGGACGCCTCCATGTATTGACTAGTTCTATTCACGACGCCAGGATGTGAATAGCTGTAGTAGGAAATCCGCTGAGAGCAGTCCGCTAGGAGGCAGACCATGTCAGGACCCCGCCCCGTACGAGCACCCCGCGGTACGGAACTGAGCGCCCTGGGATGGCAGCAGGAAGCCGCCCTGCGGATGCTGCAGAACAACCTGGACCCCGAGGTCGCCGAACACCCCGACAAGCTCGTCGTCTACGGCGGCACCGGCAAGGCCGCCCGCGACTGGCGCTCCTTCGACGCCATGGTCCGCACGCTGCGCACCCTGAAGCAGGACGAGACGATGCTCGTCCAGTCCGGCCGCCCGGTCGGCGTGATGCAGACCCACGAGTGGGCGCCGCGCGTCCTCATCGCCAACTCCAACCTGGTCGGCGACTGGGCCAACTGGGAGGAGTTCCGGCGCCTGGAGGCCCTCGGCCTCACCATGTACGGCCAGATGACCGCCGGTTCGTGGATCTACATCGGCACCCAGGGCATCCTCCAGGGCACCTACGAGACCTTCGCCGCCGTCGCCGCGAAGAAGTTCGGCGGCACCCTCGCCGGCACCATCACCCTCACCGCCGGCCTCGGCGGCATGGGCGGCGCCCAGCCTCTCGCGGTCACGATGAACGACGGCGTCGCGATCTGCATCGACGTCGACCCGCGTGCCATCGAACGCCGCATCGAGCACCGCTACCTGGACGTTCGCGCCGACTCGCTCGCGCACGCCCTGCAGCTCGCCGTCGAGGCCCGCGACGCCCGCCGCCCGCTCTCCATCGGCCTCCTCGGCAACGCGGCGGAGCTGCTCCCGCAGATGCTGGCCGAGGGTGCCCCCATCGACATCGTGACCGACCAGACCTCGGCCCACGACCCCCTCGCCTACCTGCCGGTGGGCATCGCCTTCGAGGACATGGCCGACGAGGCCGCGAAGGACCCGGCGGGCTTCACCACCCGAGCCCGTGAGTCCATGGCCACGCACGTCGAGGCGATGGTCGGCTTCATGGACGCCGGCGCCGAGGTCTTCGACTACGGCAACTCGATCCGCGGCGAGGCCCAACTCGCCGGGTACGACCGGGCGTTCGCCTTCCCCGGCTTCGTCCCCGCCTACATCCGCCCCCTCTTCTCCGAGGGCAAGGGCCCCTTCCGCTGGGCCGCGCTGTCCGGCGAGGCGTCCGACATCCACAAGACGGACAAGGCGATCCTCGACCTCTTTCCGGAGAACGAGTCCCTCCACCGCTGGATCAAGCTCGCGGGGGAGCGGGTCCACTTCCAGGGCCTCCCGGCCCGCATCTGCTGGCTCGGCTACGGCGAGCGCGACAAGGCCGGCGAGCGCTTCAACGACATGGTGGCCTCCGGCGAACTGGCGGCCCCGCTGGCCATCGGCCGCGACCACCTCGACTGCGGCTCCGTCGCCTCCCCGTACCGCGAGACCGAGGCCATGCTCGACGGCTCCGACGCGATCGCGGACTGGCCGCTGCTGAACGCGATGGTCAACGTTGCCTCCGGCGCATCCTGGGTCTCCATCCACCACGGCGGTGGCGTAGGCATGGGCCGTTCCATCCACGCGGGCCAGGTCTCCGTGGCCGACGGTACGAAGCTCGCCGGCGAGAAGATCCGCCGCGTCCTGACCAACGACCCCGGCATGGGCGTCATCCGGCACGTGGACGCCGGCTACGACATCGCGGAGCGGGTCGCGGACGAGCGGGGCGTGCGGGTTCCCATGCGCGAGGGTGGCGACGCGTGACCCTTCCGGGAGATGAGCGGGGCGGCGACTCTTCGGTGGGGGCGGGGGTTTCGTCGCCGGGCGCGGGTCCGGCTGTGCCCACCCGTTCCGCCGTGCGGAACGCCTGCCCACAGCCTGTAGCGGCTGCTGCTGGTGCGCCCGCCGGCGACCAACAGCTTGGCGCGGCTGTGGGCCCTGGCGTCGGACGGCCTGGCGCGGCTGTGGGCCCTGGCACCGGACAGCCCGGCGCGGTAGCGGCCGGCGCCGGGCACCAGGGCCTGGCCGGTGCCTCCTTCCACGAGATGTGGCGCGAGTTGCTCCCCATCGGCCGGCACCCCGACTCTCACGGCTACCGTCGCTACGCCTGGACCGGTGCCGATGCCGAGTGCCGGGCCTGGTTCGAGGAGCAGGCCAAGTCACGCGGCCTGACCTACGAACTCGACCGCAACGGCAACCAGTGGGCCTGGCTGGGCGATCCCGCCGCCGGGGACGCCGTCGTCACCGGGTCGCATCTCGACTCGGTGCCGGACGGTGGGGCCTTCGACGGTCCCCTGGGTGTCGTGTCGTCCTTCGCCGCGCTCGACGAACTGCGGGGCAGGGGAGCGGAGTTCACCAGGCCGCTCGCCATCGTGAACTTCGGTGACGAGGAAGGCGCCCGCTTCGGGCTCGCCTGTGTCGGGTCGCGGCTCACCGCAGGGCAGCTCACCGTCGAGCAGGCGCACCGGCTGACCGACGGCGACGGTGTCACGCTGCCGCAGGCGATGGCGGCCGCCGGTTACGACGCCGACGCCATCGGCCCCGACCCCGAACGGCTCGCCCGTATCGGCGCGTTCGTCGAACTCCACGTCGAACAGGGCCGTGCGCTGGACCTCTCCGGCGACCGGGTCGGCATCGCCAGCGCGATCTGGCCGCACGGACGCTGGCGGTTCGACTTCCGGGGCGAGGCCAACCACGCCGGTACGACGAGGCTGGTGGACCGCCGCGACCCCATGCTGTCGTACGCCGAGACCGTGCTCGCCGCCCGCCGCGAGGCCCAACTCGCGGGCGCCGTCGCCACGTTCGGGAAGATCGCCGTGGAACCGAACGGCGTCAACGCCATCCCCTCCCTGGTGCGTGGCTGGCTCGACTCCCGCGCCGCCGATCAGCAGACCCTCGACACCGTGGTCACCGGCATCGAGAAGGCGGCCCGCGAGTACGCCGAGGCGCACGGCATCGACCTCGACATCGTCCGGGAGTCCTTCACCCCCGTCGTCGAGTTCGACCACACCCTGCGCGACGAACTCGCCCGCGTCCTGGGGAAGGAGACGGAGCTCACCGTCCCCGTCCTCGGCACGGGTGCCGGACACGACGCCGGAATCCTCTCCGGGAGCATCCCGACCGCCATGCTGTTCGTGCGCAACCCCACGGGCGTCTCGCACTCCCCGGCCGAGTTCGCGGCCGAGGACGACTGCGTGGCCGGGGTGACCGCACTCGCCGACGTACTGGAAGGGCTGGCCTGCAGGTGACATCCCCCGGCACACCCCACACGCGGACGTACTGGCTGGAACACGCCTGGCTCGACACCAACGTCGAGCCGGGCGTCGTCCTGGAGGTGAGGGACGGCCGAATCGCCGCCGTCCGCACCGGAGTTGACACCCCGCCCCCGGGTGCCGAGTCCCTCCGAGGCCTCACCCTCCCCGGCCTCGCCAACGCCCACAGCCACGCCTTCCACCGCGCCCTGCGCGGAACCGTCCAGGTCGGCTCCGGCACCTTCTGGACCTGGCGGGAGCTCATGTACTCCTTCGCCGACCAGCTCACCCCGGACACCTACCACGCACTGGCCCGCGCGGTGTACGCCGAGATGGCGCTGGCCGGGATCACGGCGGTCGGCGAGTTCCACTACGTGCACCACGCCCACGACGGCACCCCGTACGCCGACCCCAACGCCATGGGCGAGGCCCTCATCGCCGCCGCCTCCGAAGCCGGTATCCGCATCACCCTCCTCGACACCGCCTACTTTTCCTCCGGCTTCGGACAGCCCCCCAACCGCCACCAGCTCCGCTTCTCCGACGGAAGCGCGGACGCCTGGGCGGAACGCTGTTCATTTCTCAAGGAACGGGATCACGCGAGGATCGGTGCCGCCATCCACTCCGTACGGGCGGTCCCCGCAAGGGAGTTGGCGACGGTCGCGAGGTGGGCCGAGGAGCGCCGGGCCCCACTCCACGTCCACCTGTCCGAGCAGACCGCCGAGAACGACGCCTGCCGCACGGCCCACGACTGCACGCCGACCCAACTCCTCGCCGACCACGGCGTGTTGGGCCCCCGCACCACCGGCGTCCACAACACGCACCTCACGGACGAGGACATCGCGCTGCTGGGCTCGACCGGGACGGGCACCTGCATGTGCCCCACCACGGAACGCGACCTGGCCGACGGCATCGGCCCCGCGGTCGCCCTCCAACGAGCAGGCTCCCCCCTCTCCCTCGGCTCGGACAGTCACGCGGTCATCGACCTCCTCGAAGAGGCCCGGGCGATGGAGCTGAACGAGCGCCTGCGCACCCGCACGAGGGGTCACTGGACGGCGGCGGCCTTGCTCCGCGCGGCCTCGGCCGACGGCCACGCGGCGCTGGGCTGGGACGAAGCGGGCAGCATCGAGGCAGGAGCCCTCGCCGATCTGACGACGATCGCCCTCGACTCGGTCAGAACAGCGGGGCCGGTGCCCAGGCTCGGCGCCGAGACGGCCGTATTCGCGGCGACGGCAGCCGACGTACGGCACACGATCGTGGGCGGCCGGCACGTCGTACGCGACGGGGCGCACGCGCTCGTACCGGACGTACCGCAGGCGCTCGCGGCGGCTGTCGAAGCCCTGCGCGCGTAGAGCCGACCGCCGCCCCTCGCACCCACGATCCCCGCACCCACGAGGACACGATGAGCAGCAGCACCGTCATCACCAACATCGCCACGCTGGTCACCAACGACCCCTCCCTCGGTGACAGATCTCCCCTCGGTCTGATCCAGGACGCGGCCGTCGTCATCGACGGCGACCGCATCGCGTGGACCGGTGAAACAAGCAAAGCACCCGCCACTGACAATCGGGTCGACGCCGGTGGGCGGGCGGTCCTGCCCGGTTTCGTGGACTCCCACTCGCACCTCGTCTTCACGGGCGACCGCACGCAGGAGTTCAACGCCCGGATGTCCGGGCGGGCGTACAGCGCGGGCGGCATCCGTACGACGGTCGCGGCGACGCGCGCGGCGAGCGACGCGGAACTGGAGGCGAACCTCACCCGTTACCTGACCGAGGCCCTCCGCCAGGGCACCACCACCTTCGAGACGAAGTCGGGCTACGGCCTGACGGTCGCCGACGAGTCCCGCGCGCTCCGTATCGCCGCCGCGCACACGGACGAGGTGACGTACCTCGGCGCGCACATCGTCTCGCCCGACTACGCCGACGACCCGGCCGCGTACGTGTCCCTGGTCACCGGCGAGATGCTCGACGCCTGCGCCCCGCACGCCCGTTGGATCGACGTGTTCTGCGAGAAGGGCGCGTTCGACGGCGACCAGGCCCGGGCCATCCTGACGGCGGGCAAGGCGAAGGGCCTCCACCCGCGCATCCACGCCAACCAGCTCTCCTACGGCCCGGGGGTCCAACTCGCCGTAGAACTGGACGCGGCGAGCGCCGACCACTGCACGCACCTCACGGACGCGGACGTGGACGCGCTGGCGAGCGGCGCGACGGTCGCCACGCTCCTCCCCGGCGCGGAGTTCTCGACGCGCGCCCAATGGCCGGACGCGCGCCGCCTGTTGGACGCGGGCGTCACGGTCGCGCTGTCGACGGACTGCAACCCGGGTTCGTCCTTCACGTCCTCCGTTCCCTTCTGCATCGCGCTGGCGGTACGGGACATGGGGATGACCCCGGACGAGGCGGTGTGGGCGGCCACGGCGGGCGGGGCGGCGGCGCTGCGACGGGACGACGTGGGGCGGATCGCGGTGGGGGCGCGGGCGGACCTGGTCCTGCTGGACGCGCCGAGCCATGTGCACCTGGCGTACCGGCCGGGCGTGCCGTTGGTGAGCGGGGTGTGGCGGAGCGGAACGCGGGCGGTCTGACGAACGCCGTGGGCCGTTTCCCCTCCGTGCCCTCGCCGTCGTGGTGTCGGCCTGACACCATCGACGGCGTGGAGGCCAGGGGAGAGACCGAGCCACGGTTCGTGATCCGCGAGGGGTACGCGCTCTACGCGGGCCCCTCGACCGACAACGCCTCGCACGGGCACGGCGCGTTCCAGGTCGCCATCGCCGTCCGGGGCGAGGTGACCATGGTGGACGGCTCCGGAACCCACCATCGCGCCGTGGCCCTGGTCGTACCGCCGATGGTGCGGCACCGCATGCTCGCGACGCCGCACCTGCGCACGTTCTTCGTCGAACCGCACTGCGCGTTCGCGGACCGGCTGCGCGACCGTTGCGACCACGGCATCACCGCCGCCCCCGAGCTGCACGACCTGAGCGAGGCCGACGTCCGTCCCGCCGGGACGTGCCCGTCGAGCGGACTCGACGTACGCCTGGTGGAAGCGATGAGCGCCCTGGCGGACCGGAGGGTCCCAATGCCGGCCCTCGCCGCGACGGTCGGACTCTCGCCGCAGCGGCTACGGGCCCTGGCGCAGCGCCAGTTGGGGATGCCACTCCCGCGCTGGCGCATCTGGCAGCGGCTGGTCCGCGCGGTCGAGGCGTTGCGCGAGGGCCGGCCGCTCGCCGTCGCGGCGATCACGGGCGGCTTCGCCGATCAGGCGCACTTCAACCGGCAGATGCGCGAGATGCTGGGGATGACTCCGTCGGCCGTACTGCCCGTGCTGCGCACGTCAGTCGCGCCGCGCGACGTAGACCGAGATCGATCCGCTGATCGTTGACACGGTCTCGGCCTCGCGCACATCGCGGAATCCGGCGTCGGTGATCAGCCTCGGCAGGACACCGTCCGCGTTCGGCTGGGTGTCCTCCTTGCCGTCCGCCAGCTGCACGATTCGGAACGCGAGGCGCATCAGCCCGGTCCGCTGCAGCCCGTAGTCGGCGATGACCAACTTGCCGCCGGGCGCCAGTACCGCGTACATCGACGCGAGGATCGCGCGCTTCGTCGCGACCGGACATTGATGGAGTACGAGGCTGGAGACGACGGCGCTCGCGGAGCCGGCACCCAGCATCTCCTCCAGCGCGTCGCCCATGCCGACCCGCCATTCCGGCGCCACCCCGACGGCATCGGCCTTGCGCCGCGCGGTACTCAGCACGTCAGGATCGGGGTCGACGCCGACGACCCGGGCGCGCGGCTCGACACGGTTCAGCAACAGGGCCGTCGACCCGGTGCCGCAGCCCACGTCGACGATGACGTCGCCGGGCTGCGGCGCCACGTACATGGCGAGCAGGCCGCGCCAGAGGCGTTCACGCATCAGGGCGACGACGGGATCGTAGAAGCGGGTGGGGGCGAAGCGGCCCAGCGCGGGGGTGAAGGTTTGATCGGTCATACGGAGAGTCTCGGTCGCGGCACGCACGGGGTCTTGAACGAACCGCTTGCGGGCAGGCCTGCCATGGAAACGACAAGCGAGGAGAAGCATGCCGGAGTTGGAGGACGCCGTGTTCCCGCCGACGCGGGTGACCGGTTCGGCGAGCGGCTGGTACCGAGGCGACTGCCACGTGCACTCGACGCGCTCGCACGGCGGCGAACTGACACCGGACCGTCTCGCCGCCGAGGCCCGCGCGGCCGGGCTGGATTTCCTGGCGGCGACCGAACACAACAACGCGGATACGCACGGCACTTGGAGCCGTTACGCCGGTGCCGACCTCCTGGTGATTCCGGGCCAGGAGGTCACCACCGGGACCGGCCACTGGCTTGCGCTGGGGGTGCGACCGGGGCAGGTCGTCGACTGGCGGTACGGCGTGCGGGACGGGGTGATCGACCGGCATCTCGACGAGGTCCGTCGCGGGGGCGGGCTGTGCGTGGCGGCCCATCCGCACGCGCCGTACGACTCGGGCACGTTCCTGTACCCGTACGAGGGGTTCGACGTGGTCGAGGTCTGGAACGGCCCGTGGAGTTCGGACCTGCCCTGGCAGGCGGACAACGAGGCGGCGTTGGCGGAGTGGGGGCGGGGGCTCGATGCGGACATCCGGCGGCGGGGCGGGTGGCGGCCGGCGATGGGCAACAGTGACACTCACCTGCCGGGCCAGATCGGCGTTCCGCACACCGTGGTGCGGGCCGGGGAGTTGGGTACGGATGCGGTGCTGGCCGGGATTCGTGCGGGGCGGAGTTGGATCGCCGGGTCTGCCGCCGTGGAGTTGTCGTTCACGGTGTCCTGCGGGGAGCGACGGGTGGGGATCGGCGGGCAGTTGGAGAGTCGCGGCGGACCGGTGGTGGCTCGGGTGGGTGTGCGTGGCGTGCCTTCGGGGGTGGTCAGTTTTCACACCGGGCGGGGGAAGGTCCACGTTGCTTCGTTGCCGGGTACGGGAGTGGGTGCGGTGGAGTGGCGTGTGGACGCGATGGACTCGGCGTTCGTCCGGGTTGAGGTGCGGCATCCCGGTGGGGGAATGGCGGCTCTGACCAACCCGGTAACTCTGCTCTGATCAGGGGGTGTTGGGGCTCTCGGCGCACAACGCGTGGTCGATCAGGGCACTGGCCGCGTTCTCCTGGGCGAGGATGTGGTCCAGGGTGTCGCCGCGGGCTTCGGACATGGAGACCACGACGCTTCGACTGCCGTTGCCGGTCACGCCGTTGAGGGTGATGTAGCCGCCGTCTCCGCCCTCGTGGCCCCAGTAGGTTCCGCCGCAGCTCAGGGGACGTTCGGCCAGGCCGAGCCCGTATCGGCCGCCGGGCCAGAGCTGTTGGACCTCCGCGCTCACGGGGACGGTTCGCTTCATCTCGGCGAGTTGCCGCGGCGGCAGCAGGCGGCCGGCGAGCAGCGCGCGGAGGAAGGTGTTCTCGTCGCGCGTGGTCGTGACGTACGAGAGGTTCTCGTGGTCCACCGGTATCTGGTCGGTGACGTCCACGACGGAACCGGGGCCGAAGAGCTGGTAGGCCTTGGCGTGCGGCTGGGGCAGGGTGGGTGAAGTACCGCCCCACCGGGTGTGGTTGAGGCCGAGCGGACGGAGAATACGGTCGTCGATCTCCTGGTGGGCGGGTCGGCCGGTGGCCTTCTGGATGACGGCGTCGAGCAGGACGTAACCGGTGTTCGAGTAGCTCCAGCCCTCGTCCGGCGGGAAGTCCGGCGCGTGGGCCATGGCGCGAGCGATCAACTGCTCGGGGCTGTAGACGTCGTAGCGCTGCTGGAAGTACTCCTCCGGTGTGGTGTATCCGGGGAGGTCGTCGTGAATTCCGCTGGTGTGCCGGAGCAGTTGGCGAAGCGTGATGCGGGTGCCGTCGTTGCCGTTGCTCCGCACGACGCCCGGCAGCCAGTGGTCGACCGTGTCGTCCAGCGACAGCGTGCCCTCGGCCTCCAGTTGGAGCACCACGGTGGCGACCAGCGTCTTGGACGTGCTGGCCATGCGGAAGTACCCGTCGGGACGGACCGGGCGGCCGCTGTCCAGGTCGGCGGTACCGCTGATGGCGACCGACTCCCGTCCGTCAGGCGCGACCGTACGAGCCTGCACCCCGCTGACCCCGAGGGCGTGGATCGCTTTGGCGTCCCGACGCAGCTGCTCCGCGGGGGATGCGCCGGCGGGCTGGGCTACGGCGATGCCCGTCTCGGCGGCCAGCAGGGTGGCGATACCGAGTGCCATGACGAGGTGCTTCCGCAGGGCCGAAGTCATGGCTGAACGCTAGTTTCGGGGTCCGGTGGGGCGCGATGCGGTGTGCCCCAGGATCGGGGTGGGGGTAGCCCCCCGGCGTGGGCGTGGTCAGGTGGGGAATCGGCCTGACTTGATGCCGTGTATGAGGTGGGTCAACGGGGCGCGGGTGGTGGTGAGTTCGGTGTTGGGGGTGTCGCTTTCGCGGAGGTGGAGGGTGGTGGGTGAGGTGGCAGCGAGTTCGACACAAGTGTTGCCGTCCCCGCCTTCAGAGAAGGAGGACTTCTGCCAATGCCTGGGCTGGGGCATGTGGGTCCTCCCGGTTCAGGCGGTTGGGTGGAACGGGTGCCCGGACTTCACGCCGCGTATGAGGTGGGCCAACGGGGCGGTGGTGATGCTGAGTTGAGTGTTAGGGGTGTCGCTCTCGCGGAGGTGGAGGGTGGTGGGGGTGGCGGCGAGTTCGACGCAGGTGTTGCCTTCGCCGCCACCCGAGAAGGTGGACTTCTGCCAGTGCAGGGCATGGGTCATGGTGGGCCTCACAGCTCCTTCACCAAACGGTGGATGAGGTCTCGTGACGCCGTGGGGTCCAGCGACGCCGCTTGTACCCTACGGAAGAGTGTTTGGAGTCGATTCAACTCTGCCTGCGCATCGATGAACATCGTTCCGGTGGGAGCGTCGAGGAGCCCTGTATCCAGTCGGGGTAGTGGGCCGCCCATGTACATCAGAGAGGCGTCGGCACCGCCAAAGCCGTCCTGGTCGGTCGGAATGACGCGCACGGTGGCGTGCCCCTGCTCGATCTCGGCCAGGATGCGGCGGAGTTGAGCGATGGAGGCCTGGCGGTCGGCCACGCGGATGCGCAGAGCGAACTCGTGGATGATCGTCTCGTACGGTGTCGGGTTGTCGCCCTCGATGACGGCTCGCCGCTTCATCCGGTGGTCCACTCGGGGTGCCAGCTCGCTCTCCGGCAGCTCCGGGCGCATGTAACCGAAGACCGCCCGCGCGTAGTCCGGCGTCTGGAGCAGCCCGGGGACGTGCGTGATGACGACCTCCCGCAGGAACTTCGCATGGTGCTCCGCCTCGGCCACGTCCAGGTTCACCTGGGGCAGGACTCCCTTGTACTCGTCCCACCACCCGCGGGTGCGCTCGGTCGCCATCGCCACGAGAGCCTCGATCAACTCCTCGTCCGTGCAAGCACAGTGAGCCGCCAGCCTGCGTAGGCGCTCCTCGCTGATCGCCGAACTACCGGCTTCGATCTGGCTCATGTGCGCCGAACTTGCCCCAAGGAGCCCGGCGATCTCTTTGGCCGGCTTGCCTGCGGCCTCCCGCAGTTTGCGCAACTCCGAACCCAGACGCACGTGTCGGGCGGTGGGCTGGTTCCGCATGGTCATCCGAGTAACTGCCTCTCTGGGACTCCTCGTTCGGGGGTCAGATTACGCGAGGCGGTTGCGAGGGTACGAATTTACACCCTACTGTCGGTGATGCGACGCACACGCTGCGGAAGCGCACCGCTTCGTCCTGCCATGACGGCTGCGGCAATGCCACCGCCCGCGCCCAACAACCCCCTCGCCCCCCGGAGTTGACCCATGCCCGAAACCGAAACCGCAACCGAAGCCGAGCCCGAACCCTGGGAGTACTCCCTCTCTGTACCGCACGACCGCCGTGCCGTCACCGTCTGTCGCCGCACCCTGCGCCTCGTCCTCACCGCGCACGGCCTCATCCGGGTCGTGGACACCGCCGAACTCCTCGCGACGGAGCTGGTGGCCAACGCCGTACTGCACACCAAGGGGCCGGTGATGCTCAGGGTGCGGTGGTCGGCGGGGGTGTTGCGGGTCGGAGCGTGGGACGCGGACCCCGAACCCCCGGAACCGCCGGGCCAGTTGGAGAACCTCTTGGACGCCGAGGCGGGGAGAGGGCTCGCGTTGGTGCGGGCATGTGCCGACTGCTGGGGCTGGCAGCCGTTGTCGAGGAACGGCCAGCGCGGCAAGTACGTGTGGTGCGAACTGGAGGTGGCGTAGTGCCCAGTTCGTCGCACGAGGCGCTGCACCGGATATTCCAGAAGGACCCCGCGCTCCTCACCCGCGCCCTGCAGAGCGTGTTACGCATCCCCTTCCCCGAACCCCGTGAGTTCGCCGCCATGAACGTCGACCTCACCGAGATCGAACCGGTCGAGAGACGCGTGGACACGTTGCTCCGGGCAGAGACCGACGAAGGGGACTACCTCCTCGTCGTCGAATCGCAGGGCGATATCGACAAGAGGAAACGCGGCAGTTGGCCGTACTACCTCAGCTACCTGCACGAGAAGTACCACTGCGAGCCCGTACTCATCGTCATCACCCAGAGCCACGCCACGGCCCGCTGGGCGGCGGAGCCGATCCACCTCGGGGTGCGCGGATGCCCCTCGCTGACGGTGCGCCCCTTCGTCCTGGGCCCGGACAACGTGCCGGTGATCGTGGACGAACGCGAGGCCGAACAGGACGTACCTCTTGCGGTGCTTTCGGCGATGACACATGGCAAGGGGCCGAGGGCCGCCGCCATACTGGAAAACCTGGCCACCGCCCTGCGGACCATCGACCCGGACAGTGCCGCGGTCTTCGTGCAGTTCGTCGACTCATGCCTGGCAGACCGCCAGGCCCAGCAGATGTGGAGGGACCTGATGACGGCGATCCAGTACTTCTGGCGACACCCGCTGGCGGAGCAGGTGCGGGGTGAAGGCCGGGAAGAGGGCAGGGAGGAAGGGCGCGCCGAGGGATGGGCGGCCGCAATTCTGCGTACCCTCCAACGGCGTCGGATCGACGTCCCCGACAGCGTCCGCGACCGCATCCTCGCCTCCACGGACCTGGACGAACTCGGCACCTGGCTGGACCGTGCCCAAGAGGTGACCGACGCGGTAGACCTGTTCGGCGACACCTGCTGAGCCGTACCACGTGTTCACCGATCCCGGGTCCTAACGCGCCCCTAGGGCAACCGTCGTGGAACGTCAGCGCCAGTAGTCGTCGGCGAGAGCCCTGGCCTCCTTCGACGTGCCGTCCGTTGGCGGATGAGCCAGTAGATGAGTGCCGCAGGTGGCGAAGTGCAGAGCAGGATGATCAGCAGACGGGAGTCGATCACAAGCGTGGGGGACGCGGGTTCGTCCACCTCGCTCGGCAGATCCCGTACGAGGGCGTCGAGTTGATCGCGGGTGCGTGCTTCGTAGGCCACGGCCACCCGTTCTTCGAGCTCGGGCAGGGTCAAGCGGCCCACCGCGTAGTGGTGTTGCAGCTGCGCCTCTACCCGGTCGCGCTCGGCGTCCGAAGCTCGTAAGGCGGGGCCGGCGGGGGACTCTTCGCTGTCATTCATGACGACCTCTCAGGCGCAGGCTCGGGCTCAGGTGCAGCGGTGTCCGGGGACGGGCGGTCCTGCAGGTCGACGACCGCGACGACCACCCGTGTCCAGACCCCTGAGGCGTCACCGTCTCCGAACCGGGTGGCGAGCCGTTCGATGTGACCGCGCAGCTCGGCGAGTGCCTCGTCGGTCAGCCGCAACGCACCGCGATGGACATCGACCTCCCGCCGGCCGCCGGCCTGCTTGGAGCGGTAGGCGGCGTTGATGTCGGCCCGGGTCGCCTCCAGCATCGAGCCGAGGAACTCGGCCATCTCTTCCGGGCCCGCGGCATCGCCGGGGGGTTCCGTGACCGCGGGGGCGTAGACCCGCTCGGTCTTGCCGCGGGCCAGCGGACGGTATTCGGCGATCTCGATCAGCCCGGCCTGTTCGAGCCGACCCAGGTGGTAGTAGAGCCGGTCGGCCGGAAGGTCCGCACGATCGGCAAGCTCACGCGCGGACTGCGGCATCTCCCACAGGGCTTCCAGGAGCCGGATGCGCAGCGGATCGGCGAGCGCCTTGTGCACACCGTGCCACCGCCTGGTCGATGCGTCGGAGCCCTGCGAGCTCATCGATCCACCATCTTCATTGCATAGATCTCCATTGATTGGAGAATCCTACAACCAGCAGGAGGGTGCGGCTAGTTGGAGTTGGAGCCGGCGATACCCAGCTCAGCGATGCTGCTTCCACGACTCCGAGCCTCACCCCGTCCCCTTCTGGGCACCCGCCCGCTCCATCGCCCCATCCAAATGCGAAATAACAGCCCCCACATCCCCACTCTCCGTCCCCCGGATCAACTCCAACGCCGGCCGCACAAGAAGCCCGGGCCGGGCGATCAGTCGAGCCAGTACCGCCGCCCGGACGTCCAACCGGTCGATCGTGACCTCGCGTTGCGCCTCCGTCTGGCCGGCCAGCAGGACCGCGTTGTACCAGGCCTCCTGGCGGGACTGGACGATGCTGAAGTCCAGGATCTGCTCGTCCGTGCGGCCCCCGACCTTGTCCAACAGGGACAGGAGGGGGGATACGGCGCCCACCGAGTCCTCCAGCACCAGCACCACCCCCGCGAGGATGTCGTTGATCAGCAGGTAGTCGTGCTGGAGGGCGTGGATGTCCGCGCCGGGGGTGGTTCGCGCGGCGGCTACGGCCAGGTCGAGGTTGATGTGGGCGTTCACGCCCAGGATCAGGTGCTGGACGATCACCGTGTCGGCGTCGGACAGCAGACCGAACGTCTCGCGCCAGCAGCGCGGCCCGCTCCGGTCGCGTTGCCAGGCGTTGTACGCGTCGATGTAGCGGTTGCCGAAGAGCGTGTCGAAACGGTCCATCCGGGGACCGTCCTCGAACTGCCCCGCGTGGATGGCCTTACGGATCTCCACGGTCACCTGGCGGTACAACGCCGCGAAGTATCCGATCCGGTCACCGGCGACGGTCGCCTCCCGCACGATCCCCGCCAGCGTGTCCACGACCTCGTCGATGTTCTGCGCCTGTGCTCGTGTCTCTCCAGCCATGCCCAACTCCCGTTCCGCAGTGGTTCGTTCGGACCGTGCCCCGGCCGGTGTCCGCCGTGCCGGTCCCCGTCCTACCACCGCGCTCCGGGAGTTGAGCCCGTTTCTCAACCTCCCGTCGGCGATGCGGTGAGCCGTCGTAGCGAGGCGTGGGCCGGCGGGCCCCACGTGGACTTGCCGCCGGGGCGGCCGTGGTCGCCGGCGTGGCCGATGTGGATGCCGCCGAGGGCACGCATCAGCGCACAGCCTCGGGCGCGGCGCAGGGTCGCCGCGTCGGGGGTTGGGCGGTAGGCCGCGTGGAACAGATCCGTCGCGCCGTCCGGCAGCAGGATCCACGTGGCGGCGAGGTCGTAGGCGGGGTCACCGACGCACAGGTCGCCGAAGTCGATCACGCCGGCCAACGTGCCGTTCGCGGTCACGATGTTGGCCGGATGCAGGTCGCCGTGGAGCCAGAGTGCCGGGCCCGTCCACTCGGGTGCCGCCACGGCGTCCTCCCAGACCGCCCGGACGGCCTCCGGGTCGGGGATCAGGCCCATGTCGGCGGCCGAGGCGAGCCCCCGGAGGAAGCCTTCGGTGTGGTCGGCCAGCGGGCCCCCGCGGTCGTGTCCCTTCGGCGCTCCCTCGGGCGCGGGGCGGTGCAGTGCCGTCAGGAAGTCCGCCAGCGCTACGGCCGCCTCGGCGCCGCGCGTCGCGGGGGCGCGGTCGGCCGGCTCGCCCGGTACCCACGTGGTGACGAGCCAGGGGCGCGGGAACCGTTCGGAGGGCTGACCGAGGCGTTGCGGGACCGGGATCGGCAGGGGAAGGTGCGGGGCGAGGCCGGGCAGCCAGGCGTACTCCTTGCGCAGCAGCGCGTCCGCGTTCTCCGTCGCCCACGGCAACCGGACGGCGAGATCGTCGCCGAGCCGCCACACCTGGTTGTCCCAGCCGCGCGCGCCCAACTCCACGGGGCGGTCCGCCAGATCCGGGTGCTGCTCGCGCAACAGGTCCCGGATCAGGTCCTCGGTGATGTCCATCGCGGTAACTGTCATGCGGAGCAACGGTAGTTGGCCCCCACCTCACCCGGCGTCACTCACCCCACCCGGCGTCACCTCATCTCACCCCGCCCGCCACCGTTGCTCAGCACCACCACTCAACGGCACCAGTGACACCCCCTCCTCCCCGTCCGGCGTCATCCCCGTCAGGATCGCGATCGCCGGGCGGATCACCCCGTCCGGGTCCACCGTGAAGCGCAGGTTCTCGCCGTGGCTCCCGTCCACCGAATCGCACTCCCAGATGCCGACGCCCTTGTCCACGGACCCCCGGCTGTCCAGGCACAGGTCGGAGTCGGCGGAGGACTGCACCACCCCGCGCCCGGAGTCGACGCGCCACAGCTGGGTGCCGGACGAGGTGCAGGGCGCCGTGATCACATCCGTGCCCTTCGTCAGGTCGCCGTCGCGGATGTCCAGGCATCGGCCCGTGGAGACGTTCACGATCTGCGCGGAGGTGCCGTCGGGCGCGTGCGTGGCCGGGGACAGAGACGGGGAGGGTGTCGCGCTCGCGGAGCGGCTCGGCTTCGAACTCCTCGTCGGGGACGGCGACTTGGCGGGGGACACCGACGGCGTCACCGGGACCGTCGCCGTCACCGTCACCTCGGACGGACCCGACGGGATCGCCACCGCGCCCGCCGCCGCACCCGGATGCGACGTCGCCCCGCCCGACCGCAGCAGAAAGAACAGCAGCGGCACCAGCGCCACCCCCAGCGCCGCCGACGCCAGCACCAGCCGACGCCGCGAGGGTGCCCAACTCGCCGGAGTCCCGCGGGCGTTGCCCCTCGCCTCCTCGCGATCCCGTATCGCGTACGACGCCCCCGCCCACGCCAGCAGCCCCTCCGCCAGCGTCGCCCGCGGCGCGTCCCGCAGTGCCGTCAGTTCCTCGTACGCGCCCGTGCAGTGGACGCACTGCGCCATGTGCGCGTGCAGGTCGGCGCTGTCGCGGGGGTTGTCGGGGCGTACCGACTCCTCGATCAGCCGCCGGAAGTCACCGCAGCGCGGGTCGTCGGAGGCGGCCAGGCGGGTCTTCAGGCAGGCCTGGGCCATGGACTGGAGGGCCGGTCCGGTGCCGTGGGCGACGTCCTCGGGGGTGAGGCCGAGGAGGGAGGCGGTCACGGTCTCCGGTTCCCGGTCGACGACGCCGTTCCAGACCAGGCCCTGGGTCCGGGAGGGGAGCGAGCGGAACGCCGGGAGCATGGCAGGTGCCGGGTCCGTCGTGTTCAGGAGCAGGAGGAGGCCGGGGTCCAGGCCGGTCGAGCGGTCGTCCCGGGACCATGACGCGGCCACTCGCCCGGCCAGCAGCAGGAGTTGGTGCCGCCAGGGGACGGACGGGTCCACGCCGCGTGCCGTCTCGCGGGCCGCGAGGGTGAACGCCTGTGCCGCCAGCTGCCGTGCCGCCGACTCGCTCGTCGTGCACAGGCGGGCGTAGGAGAGCACGGACGGCTGGTGCCGGGTGCGAAGTTCCCGCAGGGCCGCGTAGACCGTGGACGTGTCCGCGCGCAGTAACTCCGTGAGCCGGGCGTCGGACGCTCCGGGTATGCCGTCGTCCTTCTCGGAGCGAACCATTCACCCGCCTCCTCACGCCCGTACTGACGTACCAGCCAGTTTGCCGGGTGACCATAGTGGTGGAAGGAGGCCGGTGGGGAAAGAGGTTTCTGTGGGTAACCCCGGGGGTGGTACGGAAGCGTCCGGGAACGCCTGAGCGCGGCGCACACACGCGCCGCGCTCAGTACAGGCAATACCGGAGATACGGGCGATACCGCCGGAGATGCAGGCGATACCGGCGTACGGCCAGGGGAGTTCTTACTCCTCGACCGTCAGTCCCTTCCGCAGCCGCACCAGTGTTCGCGACAGCAGCCGCGACACATGCATCTGCGAGATGCCCAGCTCGTCGCCGATCTCCGACTGCGTCATGTTGGCGACGAAGCGCAGGGAGAGGATCTGCCGGTCCCGGGACGGGAGTTCGGCGATCAGGGGCTTCAACGACTCGACGTACTCGATGCCTTCGAGTCCGTGGTCCTCGTAGCCGATGCGGTCCGCGAGGGCGCCCTCGGAGTCGTCCTCCTCGGGCTGCGCGTCAAGTGAGCTCGCCGTGTAGGCATTTGACGCCGCCATGCCCTCGACGACCTCCTCCTTGGAGATCTTCAGGCGCTCCGCCAACTCGGCCACGGTGGGGGCGCGGTCGAGTTGCTGGGCCAGTTCGTCGCCGGCCTTGGCCAGGTCGAGCCGGAGTTCCTGGAGCCGGCGCGGGACGCGCACGGACCACGAGGTGTCGCGGAAGAAGCGCTTGATCTCTCCCACGATGGTTGGCATCGCGAAGGTGGGGAACTCGACGCCGCGGCTGAGTTCGAAACGGTCGATCGCCTTGATCAGGCCGATGGTGCCGACCTGGATGATGTCCTCCATCGGTTCGCTGCGCGAGCGGAACCGGGAGGCGGCGAACTTGACCAGCGCGAGGTTGAGTTCGACGAGGGTGTTGCGGACGTACGAGTACTCGTGCGTGCCTTCTTCGAGCGATTCGAGCCGCTCGAAGAGGGTCTTGGAGAGCGCTCGTGCGTCCACGGCGCCGACCTCGTCGTACGGGGGGATCTCGGGGAGCCCCTCGATGGCATTGGGATCCAGTTGTGCCGGTGGGGGTGTCGACGTCGCTGCAGGGGTAGGCGATGCGTCGAGCCGGGGTGACATGGCGTCCTCCATCGTTCTCGGCATATGGCTGCCGAAGCCGGTGCGTGCACTGCGGAGTGCGGCGCCTCCAAAGCCGGTCGTGTCGGTCGGTCGGTCGTATCGACAGTCGGACGCGTCGGGCGGGCCTTTCCGCCTGACTTGTCGGTCGTATCGAATGTCCAAATACTTGTCCCTACTAGCCCTACCCGTTTTCCGGAGCCCGCCGCAAGTGCATTGCGTACCCATATGTCCATTTATGGGCGGTTGTTCGGGTGTCGGAGAGTGTGAGGAAGGCGTAGTGTTCCAGGGCGAACGTCAACAGCCACGACCTCGGGAGAGAGAGACGGCATGGACCGCGGGACGGTCGGCAGCGCACAGTCTGGCCGGCTTCTGGTCGAGGTGCGGAAACAGGGCCTCAGTGCTGTCGTGACGCCGGCGGGTGAGTTGGATCACCACACCGCCGATCTGTTGCGGGAGCCACTGGAGGACCTGCTCGCCCATGGGTACGCACGGCTCGTCGTGGACTGCTCACGGCTGGAGTTCTGCGACTCCACGGGCCTGAACGTACTGCTCGGCGCGCGCCTCAAGGCGGAAGCCGCAGGTGGCGGAGTGCACCTCGCGGGGATGATGCCCGCGGTGGCGCGCGTGTTCGAGATCACAGGGGCGGATGCGGTCTTCACCGTCCACGACACCCTCGGGGCCGCCCTCGCCGACGAGTCCGGCTGAGCCCTGTTCTCCCCCCGTGCGACCGGCGGATTCCCCGTGCCTCGTCTTCCGTGCCGAGTAAGGGGTGTTTTGCCGGTTCGCTCGGGCAGGAGAACATCTGAACCTGTCGAGAAGCAGAGCGACGAAAATGCTCCTGATCCACGTACTGACCCTTGAACACGCACCAACTCTTGAATCGTGAACCGGTGAATCGGTGAGGTGAAGCGCTGATGAGCACCACCCGGCCCTACCCGCCGGGCGACCGCCCGGAGTCCGGTGGCGCCGCGGAGGCGCCCGCCGGAGGCGCTTCCGTGCCGTCCGTCGGGGACGACGCCGAACCGGCCGTGGGCCGGGACACCCGCAGGCTCAGTTTCGCGGGCGAGAGCGGGGTCGTACCGCTGGCCCGCGACTTCGCCCGCCAGGCCCTGTACGCCTGGGGCTGGCTGCCCGCCGAGGGCGCCGACCGGCGCGCCGCCGCCGAGGACGTGCTCCTCGTCGTCTCCGAGCTGGTCACCAACGCCTGTCTGCACGCCGAGGGCCCGGACGAGATGTGGATCACCTGCGACAACAAGGTGATCCGGGTCGAGGTCTCCGACCGCGGCACGGGCCAGCCCGCCCCCAGAACCCCGCACCGCGCGGGCCGCCCCGGCGGCCACGGCATGTTCATCGTGCAGCGGCTCTGCCTGGACTGGGGGGTCGTCCGCGCCCCGGGCGTCACCGGCAAGACGGTCTGGGCGGAGCTGGGCGCACCCGCCTAGCCCTGACCTGGCCCGCCGCCCGTCCACCTCGGGTTACCTGCGGTCACCCTCTCCACTCGGCCACCCCTTCGCACACGTCGGATCGTCACAACTCCGGCGTGCGCCTTGTCTTCCCTCCTCACGACCCCGGGCGTACCTTGACGGCCGATCTGATGTGCCGTCAGGAATGAGGGGACCGTGTCGTACCAGAAACGAACCGCAGCGCTCGCGTCCGTCGCGGCCCTGGCCGGCTCGGCGGTATTCATGGCCGCCCCCGCAGCCCGGGCCGACGTGGTCGACGTCAACTACAAGTGCCAGACGCCCATCGGCGTCAAGACCGCCGTATCGCCGATCGACATCAAGGGCGTCAAGAGCGGCAGCGCCTACAAACTCACCATGTCCTGGCAGAAGGGCGTCTCCTCCAGCCCCGTCGAACTCGGCAAGGGCGCGATGAGCCCGAGCGCCACCATCAAGGTGGGCGGCGCGGACAGCGGCACGGTCTCGGTGTCGGGCCCGGCCAACCAGGCCGCGATCCCCGCCAACACCCCCATCAAAATCAACGACTTGACGGGTACGTACACCCCGAAGGCGTCCGGCAAGGTCACGTTCACGGCGGCCGTCCTCACCATCAAGGCCCTCGGTACGACGACGACGTGCACCCCCACCAACAGCCCTGGCCCGTCCCTCACGCTGGACGTCACGGCGGCCGGCGGTTCGTCCGGCGGTTCGACCGGTTCAACCGGCACCGGCACCGGTACGGACTCCAGCGGCACGCTCCCGAAGACCGGCCCCGACGACTCGGTCATCGCCCTCGGCACCCTCGGCGGCACGGTCCTGCTCGCGGGCGCGGCGGGCACCCTGTGGCTGACCCGGCGCAACCAGACGGCCCACACCCGCCGTTAGGCGCTCCGCCGAAGTGCCGGGAAGTGCCGTCGATCGGCTATGGAGCCGCCCATGCTGTCAACCGCCCGCGTCCTGTGCCTGTCCCTCCTCGCCCTCCTGACGGCCACACCGACCGCAACGGCCGCCGGGGGATGGACCGTTGCGCCCGCGGGCGGCGGCCGCCCGACGTTCTACGCGGAGGGCGAGCCCGGCACGACCTTGCAGGACACGGTGTCCGTGACCAACCCGACCGCCCGCCCGATCACGGTACGTCTGCGCGCTGTGGGCGTCCCGATCACCTTCGCGGACACGGGAGTTGGGGTACCGGCCCGCACCCGGGCAGACATCCCCTTCACGGTGAACGTCCCGGCGACCGCGGCCCCCGGCGACCACACCGCCACGATCACCGCGCGGGACGCGAGCGGCCGCGAGGCGACGACACGCCTCCAACTCCACGTGTCCGGCCCGGCGTTGTCGGCCCTGACCGTCGAACACGTGGCGTTCCACGGCAACCGCATCTCCTACGACCTGGTCAACCGCGGCACGACCCCCCTCACCCCGAAACTCGCCGTCCACGCCACCGGCATCCTCGGCACCGTCCTGAACCGCACCCCCCGCACCCTCCCGGTCCAACTCCCGCCGGGCCAACGCCTGAAGCTGACGGAACCCTGGCCCGACCACCCCACCCTGGACGCGGTCGACGTACGCCTCACGGTCACCGCGACGGGCGGCGCCCACGACACGGCGGACGTGTCGACGAGGTTCGTGCCGTGGGGCGTGGTGGCGGGGGCCGGGGGAGTGGTGACGGCCGGGGGAGCGCTGCTTCTCGTACGACTACGACTACGACTACTACGTCGACGGCGCCGTGCGGATGAAGGCGACGAGGCGGCCGAACCCCCGTACACACGGACTGAGTTGACGGGAGTGGGGACGTGAGCGGGAAGGTGCGGATTCCGGCGCTGGTGGCGGTACTCGCGCTGCTCCTGCTGCCGTTGGCGGGGACGACGACTGCCGCGGCGGCAGTCGGTCCCAGCGTGAAACTCTCCAAGCCGCAGGCGGGGACGGGCGGTTCGCTCACGGTCTCCGGGAGCGGCTGGCGGCCGCACGCGCTGCTGATGATGCTGATCTGCGGACAGGCGACACCGGCGCGCGGGGTGATCGGCGGCACCAACTCCTGTGCGAACGCGGACGGTAGAGCCGTGACGACCGACGCCAAGGGCATCTTCAGCAAGAAGCTGCCGGTGTCGGAGCCGCCGGTGCCGTGCCCGTGCGTGGTGCATGTGGCGACGGTGACGGGGGCGAGCGAGTCGGCGGACACGGCGTTCCAGGTGGCGGGCCACGCGGTCGAACCCCTCCCCGCGGAGTCGTCGGCCGGCCGCCTCTCGGTCCTCTCCGACACCCGGCTGGACGGTTCGAGCGGGCTGCTGACCTGGTTCGGGGCACCACCGTCCCGCACGCTGGTCTTCACCGTGGGCAACGCGGGCTCGTCCCCGGTCAAGAACCCGGTGTTCCAAGTCGGCACCTCCCACGGGGTGTTCGCGCCGCAGTGGGACGACCAGCAGTTCAGCGGCACGATCGCGCCCGGCGGAAAGGCGGAGATCAAACTCCCGGTCGAACTCGCGGCCGGAGCGCACGGCGACTACACCGTCTCGATGAAGTACGGCGGCCGGGTACTCGCCGAAGAACCGTGGGGCGTCGGCCGCCCCTGGGGCGTGACCCTGTTCTGGGTCCTGGTCTGCGTGGTCGTACCGGCGGCGGTGTTCCGCATCGGAATGGCCGTGGTGGATCGCCTACGGCCACGCAAGGCGGCCCGCAGCATGGGCCCGCCCCGGCACAGGGCCCTGCACATGCCCGCCCAAGTCACCCTGCGCATGCCGAAGTTGGGCAAGGCGGCCGCCTCCCAGGAAGCAGCTGCCCCTACGACCTCGACCCTGCCGTGGTTCACCCCGGACTCCGATCCGGGCACGGCGGCCGGTCGACTCTCCGCACCGCACGACGACAGCCCGACGAGTCCGACGACTCCCACCAGGAAGGGACTTACGTGAGCAAGCGAAGGAGAGTCATACCGGCCGGCGGAGGCGGTGTACGGAGAGCGGGCGCGGCCACGTTCGCGCTGGTCCTCGGCGGCGCGGGCCTCGCGCTCGGCCTGACCGCCGGGTCCGCGCAGGCCGCCGAGGTGTCCTACGCCACCCACTGCGTGCCGCCCGCCGGAATCGACCCGGTCGACGGCACCACCAAGGTCGAGATCACCGCGCCCGCCACGGCCAAGGTGGGCGACACGGTCGACGTCGTCTGGAAGTTCACCCAGGCCGCGTCCAAGAACCCCGACATCATCGACCTGCCCGCCAACTCGGTCCAGCCGTCCGGGATTCTGAAGGCGGCCGGCGCACAGACCGCCGACATCGCGATGCAGGGCCCGCGCACGAACCCGGCGATCCCCAAGGGCGCGGTGATGACCCTGTCCGACATGAAGGGCTCGTTGAAGCTGACGACGGCGGGGTCGGTGACGCTGACTCCGGACGCGTACACGGTCAACGCGTTCTCGACGGACACGAAGTGCACACCGACGGCGACGGTTTCGCCGTCGGCGACGATCAATGTGACGGCGGGGGACGGCAGTTCGTCCAGCACGTCCCCAACTCCATCGGATTCGACGACGACTTCGGCATCGGCGTCGGAATCAACGTCGGAGTCCGCGTCACCCAGTGATTCGACCTCGGCATCGGCGAGCGACGGCACTGGCACCGGCCAAACCGACTTCACCGGCAAGGAGGTCTCCGTCCCGTACGCGTGCAAGACCCCGATCGGCGACAAGAACGCGACCTCTCCCGTGCAGATCAACGCCACGAAGGACGGCGGGAGTTACGCCCTCACCGTGAAGTTCAACGGGTCGGTGATGGACAGCCCGGCCGACATCCCTGCGGACTCCGTGAAGCCGTCGATGGAGGTGGTCCTGGGCGGAGCGGACAAGGGCACGGTCCACGTAGAGGGCCCGACCAACTCCGCCGCCATCAAGTCCGGCGACCCGATAGAGATCCCGGACCTGACCGGCACATACAAACCGGGCGCGAGCGGTACGTCGACACTGTCCCCCGGCGTCCTGACGGTCAACGCCCTTGGCACGACGACGACTTGCACCCCCACGAAGTCCGAGGTCTCCCTGACCCTGGACACGACGGAACAGGCAAGCGGCGCGTCCGGCGGCTCTTCGACATCGGGCGGTACGTCGTCATCGTCGACATCCACTTCAGGGGGCTTGGCGGAGACGGGCTCGGACAGCCATGGCGGCCTGAAGGCGCTGGGCCTGGTCTCCGGTACGGCAATCCTGCTCGGCGTGGCGGTGTTCACGTTCCTGCCGGGGCGGAGGCGACTGCGCTGACAAGTACGGGTTGGCCGCCCGCTTCTTGTCCAGTGTCGGGATTGCGGGAGCCGAGTAAAGGGCGCTCCCTGCGGTCGCGTCGGCTGCGCCGATTCCGCTGCGCTCCACCCTTGACTCGTCTCCCGCAATCCCGTTTCAGAAGCGAGCGGGCGGCCCCGAGGGATGGGTGGCCCAGCCATGAACACCCTTGCCTGTACTGGGTCGGCGGCCGGTGTTGAGGGGTGCGCGTCCGCGTCTCGCCAGCACTCCACTTCGGCTTAGCGGCCAACTGTGGATGGGTGGGGACAACGGCCAGCGGCGGGTGGGTGGTTGCTGGAAGCCGGGGTTTTTTCTAACCAGTCAATGGGCGTGAGGGTGGTTAGTTTTACCTACGGCTTCCCGCAACCACCCGACCGGGGTTGGCCGCTGAGCCGAGGCGGCGTGCCGCCGAGACGCGAACGCGCCCCTCAACACAGGCCGCCGACATAGTTCAGGCAAGGGAATCCCCACCTGGCAAAGAAGCGAGTGGCCCAACGTCCACTGAGAAACGCCGGGACACGACACGGGCCGCCGTACCCCGAAGGATCCAGCGGCCCGTGTCACCGTTGCCGTAGACGAACGTCAGTGGACGTCGCCCATGAGTTCCCTGACCCTCTTGCGGTACATCCAGACCGCCGCGCCCGCGAGGACCGCCAGGGCGGCCTGCAGCGTGACGATGCCCGTCTTGTTGAGGTCTACGCCGGCGATGGACAGGAGGCCTGTCGTGGCGTCGCCTGCCGTGACCGCCAGGAACCAGACGCCCATCATCTGGGAGGCGTACTTCGCGGGAGCCATCTTCGTGGTGACGGAGAGGCCGACGGGGGAGAGGGTCAACTCGCCGACCGTCTGGACGAAGTAGATCGCCACCAGCCACATCGCCGCCGCCTTGTGACCGCCGTCGGCGATCGCGAGCGGGGCCAGGAAGAGGAAGAAGGACGCGCCGATCAGGATCAGGCCCATCGCGAACTTGGTCGCCGTGCTCGGCTCCTTGCCGCGGCGGGCCAGGGCCAGCCAGGCCCAGGCGAAGACCGGGGCGAGGGCCATGATGAGGACCGGGTTGACCGACTGGTACCAGGAGATCGGGAAGTTCCAGCCGAAGATGGTGTTCTTCGCCGAGGAGTCGGCGAACAGGGACACCGTCGAGCCGCCCTGGTCGTAGATCATCCAGAACACGGCCGCGGCGACGAAGAACCAGATGTACGCGGACATCTTCGACTGCTCGGAGCGGTCGAGGTCCTTGTCGCGCTTGATGCGGGCGATGACCAGGACCGGGATCAGCAGACCGGCGATCGTGATCGGGACCAGCAGCCAGTTCAGCGTGTAGTGGCCGGAGAAGCCGACGACCGCGTAGAAGACGACCGCGACGGCCGCCCAGAACGCCGACTTGCGGAGCGTGGTCGCCTTCTCCTCCGCGGACAGCGGCGTGGGGACGATGTCCGAGCGGGAGCTGAGGTGACGCGTGCCGATCAGGTACTGGGCGAGGCCGATGGCCATGCCGACCGCGGCGAGCGCGAAGCCGAGGTGCCAGTTGTAGTTCTCGCCGACCGTGCCGATCATCAGCGGCGCGGCGAACGCGCCGATGTTGATGCCGATGTAGAAGAGCGTGAAGCCACCGTCGCGGCGCGGGTCGTCCGGGCCCTCGTAGAGGTGGCCGACCATCGTCGAGATGTTGGCCTTCAGGAGACCGGAGCCGATCGCCACCAGGCCGAGGCCCGCGAAGAACGTGCCCGAGGACGGCAGGGCCAGGGTGAGGTGGCCGAGCATGATGATCACGCCCGCTACGGCGACCGTCTTGCGGGGGCCGAGGACGCGGTCCGCGAACCAGCCGCCGGGGAGGGCGAGCAGGTACACGAGCGACAGGTACACCGAGTAGATCGCGGTCGCGGTGGCCGCGCTCATGTGCAGGCCGCCCGGTGCCACCAGGTACAGCGGGAGCAGAGCCTTCATGCCGTAGTAGGAGAATCGCTCCCACATCTCGGTCATGAAGAGAGTGGCCAGTCCGCGGGGGTGGCCGAAGAAGGTCTTCTCGGAACCGGGGGTGCCCGGAGTCACCGAGTCCTTCGTCAGGCTGGACGCCATGGTCGTTCCTTGCTGCTGTGGGGGGGCGGCCGGCACCGGCGGCCACGGGTCATTCCTTTCAAGGCTGGCAATGGCCAGCCCGCACACAAAAGAGACCTTCAGCAGGAAATGCTCGCCAAAGGTCCCCGGTGTCGCTACAGGCGGTCAGGTCACCATACGGCAGGACACTGCCGGAAATGGAAGGACTTGAGACATCGATCACAGGGTGAAGTGGAACCGCGGGCGACTTTTCTAAGGTGGATACAAGGATGGCATCCCACAGGCACAGGTTCGGACCGGAATCTTCACCGCGGCGAATCCGACTTGCCCCAAGGTAAGAATCACTCGTGGCGATCACACCCCGACCGCTGTCCGAGGCGGACTACCATCACCTCATGACCCGTGTACTGCTCGCCGAGGACGACGCGTCCATCTCGGAGCCGCTGGCCCGCGCTTTGCGACGGGAAGGTTACGAGGTCGAGGTGCGCGAGGACGGACCGACAGCGCTCGACGCCGGCATCCAGGGCGGCATCGACCTGTGTGTCCTGGACCTGGGCCTGCCCGGCATGGACGGCCTGGAAGTCGCCCGCCGACTGCGCGCCGAGGGCCACACCGTCCCCATCCTCATCCTGACCGCGCGCGCCGACGAGGTGGACACCGTCGTCGGCCTCGACGCGGGCGCCGACGACTACGTCACCAAACCCTTCCGGCTCGCCGAACTGCTCGCGCGTGTCCGGGCCCTGCTCCGGCGCGGCGCGGCCGAGCCCGCGCAGCCGCCCGCCACGCACGGCGTCCGTATCGACGTCGAGTCCCACCGGGCGTGGATGGGCGACGAGGAACTCCAGCTCACCGCCAAGGAGTTCGACCTGTTGCGGGTGCTTGTGCGGGATGCCGGGCGGGTGGTGACGCGTGACCAGTTGATGCGCGAGGTGTGGGACACGACGTGGTGGTCGTCGACCAAGACCCTCGACATGCACATCTCCTGGCTGCGGAAGAAGCTCGGTGACGATGCGGCCAACCCTCGGTACATCGCCACGGTCCGGGGTGTCGGGTTCCGGTTCGAGAAGAGCTAGCCGGGTTTACGCGCGTCGTCGCCATGGTGGCTTGTGTGGGTGCGCGGGTGCGGGCCGGCTGTGGCTGGTCGCGCAGTTCCCCGCGCCCCTAAAAAGGGCGCTGCCCACACCGGTTCTTAAAAAGTCACCGCCCGGAGGGGCCCGTGCGTCGTCGTCTTATTCAGTCCACCCTCGCCGTGGTGCTGGTGGTCATCGCCGTGTTCGGTGTGTCCCTCGTCATCGTGGAGACACGCACCATCAGCAACAGTGCTCAAGAGCGCGTGGATTCCGAGGCGTTGCGGCTGGCCAGCATCGTGGACAGTCGGATTCTCGGGGCGGAGATCGTCGACTCCGAGGTGTTGCGGACGCAGGTCACGGAGGATCGGTACGCCGTGATCCGGATCCCGGGCGACCCGGTGATCGAGGTGGGCACCAAGCCGGCCGGTGACGTCATCCGCTCCACCGCGAA
Organism: Streptomyces sp. NPDC050528; assembly: GCF_044457795.1. Classification (NCBI taxonomy): domain Bacteria; kingdom Bacillati; phylum Actinomycetota; class Actinomycetes; order Kitasatosporales; family Streptomycetaceae; genus Streptomyces; species Streptomyces sp. NPDC050528. The sequence continues at coordinate 49,052 of NZ_JBITHH010000005.1, read as the reverse complement.
GGGCGAGGAGGGCGAGACGGTCACCGTGGAGGAGCCGCGGTCGACCGTCACCCGGGAGGTCGGGCGGACGCTGCTGATCATCGGCGCCGTCGCCCTGCTCGCCGTGGTCGCCGCCGTGCTGCTCGCCGTACGGCAGGCCAACCGGCTCGCCTCGCCGCTCACCGACCTCGCGGAGACCGCGGAGCGGCTCGGTTCGGGTGACCCGCGGCCCCGGCACAAGCGGTACAGCGTCCCGGAGTTGGACCGGGTCGCCGATGTTCTCGACTCGTCCGCCGAGCGCATCGCCCGCATGCTCACCGCCGAGCGACGGCTGGCGGCGGATGCCTCGCACCAGTTGCGTACGCCGCTGACCGCGCTGTCCATGCGGCTGGAGGAGATCACCCTCACGGATGACCCGGACACCGTGAAGGAGGAGGCGACGATCGCGCTGACGCAGGTCGAGCGGCTGACGGATGTCGTGGAGCGGCTGCTGACGAACGCGCGTGACCCTCGTACCGGATCCGCCGTCTCCTTCGATCTCGACGAGGTCATTCAGCAGCAGCTCGCCGAGTGGCGGCCCGCCTACCGCAGCGCAGGGCGCGCGATCGTCAGCTCGGGCAAGCGGCATCTCCAGGCCGTCGGCACCCCGGGCGCCGTCGCGCAGGTGCTGGCCGCGCTGATCGAGAACTCCCTGATGCACGGCGGCGGCACGGTCGCCCTGCGCACCCGCGTCACCGGCAACCAGGCCGTCGTAGAGGTCACGGACGAGGGGCCCGGGGTCCCGACCGACCTCGGCGCCCGGATCTTCGAGCGGACGATCAGCGGGCGTAACTCCACGGGGATCGGGCTGGCCGTCGCCCGGGATCTCGCCGAGGCGGACGGGGGGCGGCTGGAGATGTTGCAGGCGCAGCCGCCGGTGTTCGGGCTGTTCCTGTCGCGTACGCCGCCGGCCAAGCGGCTGCCCGTGGACGACGAGGAGCCCACGGTCCGCTGAGGGTGCGGGCGGTTCAGCTCACGTGCTGCTTGGGGCGGGGCACCGGCTCCGACTGCGGCGCCGGGAAGGCCTTGGGCTCCCCGGCTTCCTCGTCCTCCACCGGCAGCGCCTTGAACACCCAGCTGCGGTACGACCAGAAGCGGAACAGCGTCGCGATGCCGATGCCGAGCACCTTGAAGACGTTGCGCTGCAGCGAGCTGTCCCAGCCGAAGCCGTAGATCGCGGCGAACAGGATGCCGTTCTCGATCACCAGGCCGACCAGGCTGAACGCCAGGAACAGGCTGAGTTCCTTGGTGCGGGCGCTCTTGTCGCGGTCACGGTAGGTGAAGTACCGGAAGCCGATGTAGTTGCACCCGATGGCGACGATCGTCGCGATCACGTTGGCGCGCACAGCCTGCAGGCTGGTCAGATGCCACAGCAGATTGGAGACCGCGAAGTTCACCACGGTGCCCACCACGCCCACCGCGCCGAACTTGGCGACCTCGCGGGCTAGCCGTTTGAAAGGCCCTTCGGAACCAGGCTCCATGGTTGTGCGGGCCCCTGTCTTCTCGGATTCTCGACCCAGCCATGCTAACCACCGCTTTCCCCCGCCGCCCGCGAAGCCGCTCACAGGTCGGGAAGAGACCCGGAAAAGAACGGTAAGAGGTACGGAAATCAGGCCGCCGTGGCGTGACCGATACCCTGGGGGAGTGACGTTCCCGGTAGTCGGCATGGTCGGCGGGGGGCAGCTCGCTCGTATGACACACGAGGCGGGCATCCCGCTCGGCATCAAATTCAAGCTCCTCAGTGACACCCCTCAGGATTCCGCGGCGCAGGTCGTCGGCGATGTCGTCATCGGCGACTACCGCGACCTCGACACGCTGCGTGACTTCGCGCGGGGCTGCGACGTGATCACCTTCGATCACGAACACGTACCCACCGAGCATCTACGCGCCCTGGAGGCGGACGGCATCCCCGTGCGCCCCGGCCCGGACGCGCTCGTGCACGCCCAGGACAAGGGCGTGATGCGGGCCAAGCTCCTGGAGATCGGCGTGCCGTGCCCGCGGCACCGGCTCGTGAGCGACCCTGCGGATGTCGTCGCGTTCGCCGGGGAAGGGGACGGCTTTCCCGTCGTCCTCAAGACCGTCCGCGGCGGCTACGACGGCAAGGGTGTGTGGGTCGTCGACTCCGCGGAGGAGGCCGCCGACCCGTTCCGCGCCGGCGTCCCCGTGCTCGCCGAGGAGAAGGTCGACTTCGTGCGCGAGCTGGCGGCGAACGTCGTCCGCTCCCCGCACGGGCAGGCCGTCGCCTATCCCGTCGTCGAGTCCCAGCAGGTCAACGGCGTCTGCGACACGGTCATCGCGCCCGCCCCCGACCTGGACGAGGCCCTCGCGCTGCACGCCGAGGAGATGGCCCTGCGCATCGCCAAGGAACTCGGGGTCGTCGGCCATCTCGCCGTCGAGCTGTTCCAGACCCGCGACGGCCGCATCCTCGTCAACGAACTCGCCATGCGCCCGCACAACTCCGGTCACTGGACCCAGGACGGCGCGATCACCAGCCAGTTCGCGAACCACGTCCGCGCGGTCCTCGACCTCCCGCTGGGCGATCCGCGCACCCGGGCCCCCTGGACCGTGATGTGTAACGTTCTCGGCGGCGACTACCCGGACATGTACTCCGCGTACCTGCACTGCATGGCCCGGGACCCCCAGCTGAAGATCCACATGTACGGCAAGGACGTGAAGCCCGGCCGCAAGGTGGGCCACGTCAACACCTACGGCGACGACCTGGACGACGTCCTGGACCGCGCCCGTCACGCAGCCGGCTATCTGAGAGGCACGATCACCGAATGAGCCCCGTCGCAGGACCCGTCGTAGGAATCGTCATGGGGTCGGACTCCGACTGGCCCGTCATGGAGGGCGCCGCGAAGGCCCTCGACGAGTTCGAGATCGCGTACGAGGTCGACGTCGTCTCCGCGCACCGCATGCCCCGCGAGATGATCACGTACGGCGAGCGGGCCGACGGCCGCGGCCTCAAGGTGATCATCGCGGGCGCGGGCGGCGCCGCCCACCTCCCCGGCATGCTCGCCTCGGTGACCCCGCTGCCGGTGATCGGCGTGCCCGTGCCGCTGAAGTACCTGGACGGCATGGACTCGCTGCTGTCCATCGTGCAGATGCCGGCCGGTGTCCCCGTCGCCACCGTCTCGGTCGCCGGCGCGCGCAACGCGGGCCTGCTCGCCGCCCGCATCCTGGCCACGCACGACGACGAACTCCTCGTCCGCATGAGGGAGTTCCAGCAGGAGCTGAACGACCAGGCCACCGAGAAGGGCAAGCGGCTGCGCGCCAAGGTCGAGGGCGCGAGCGGCAGCGGCTTCGGCTTCGGGAAGTGACAGGGATGACGGGGGACACAGGCATGACGTCACTGGACCGAGCCCGGGAGCTGCTCCGCGAGTTCCCGGTCGTCGACGGGCACAACGACCTGCCCTGGGCGCTGCGCAAGCAGGTCACCTACGACCTCGACGCCCGCGACATCGCCGTCCACCAGAACGCCCATCTGCACACCGACATCCCGCGCCTGCGCGAGGGTGGCGTCGCCGCGCAGTACTGGTCGGTGTACGTGCGCTCGGACCTGCCCGACCCGGTGTCGATGACCCTCGAACAGATCGACTGCGTACGGCAGTTGCTCGCCCGCTACCCGCAGGACCTGGCGCCCGCGCTGACCGCCGCGGACATGGAGTCGGCGCGCGCGGAGGGCCGTATCGCCTCCCTTATGGGTGCGGAGGGCGGGCACTCGATCGCCAACTCCCTCGGCACGCTACGGGGGTTGTACGCCCTCGGCGTCCGCTACATGACGCTCACCCACAACGACAACGTGGCGTGGGCGGACTCGGCGACCGACGAACCGGGGGTCGGCGGACTGTCGGCGTTCGGCCGTGAGGTCGTGCGGGAGATGAACCGCGAGGGCATGCTCGTCGACCTCTCGCACGTGGCGGCGACGACGATGCGCGACGCGCTGGACACGTCGACGGCCCCGGTGATCTTCTCCCACTCGTCGTCCCGGGCCGTCTGCGACCACCCGCGCAACATCCCCGACGACGTCCTGGAACGCCTCCCCGGCAACGGCGGCATGGCGATGGTGACGTTCGTACCGAAGTTCGTGCTCCAGGCCGCCGTCGACTGGACGGCCGCGGCCGACGACAACATGCGCGCGCACGGCCTGCACCACCTGGAGACCACCGCCGAGGCGATGAAGGTGCACCACGCCTTCGAGGAACTCAACCCGCGCCCCGTCGCCACGGTCTCCACCGTCGCCGACCACCTCGACCACATGCGCGAGGTCGCCGGCATCGACCACCTCGGCATCGGCGGTGACTACGACGGCACGGCCTTCACCCCCGACGGCCTGAACGACGTCTCCGGCTACCCGAACCTCGTCGCGGAACTCCTCGACCGAGGCTGGTCCACGTCCGACCTGGCCAAGCTCACCTGGAAGAACGCGGTACGGGTGCTGGGCGCGGCGGAGGACGTGGCGCGGGGGATCCGGGCGACGCGGGGGCCGTCGAACGCGACGATCGAGTCGCTGGACGGCTGACCGAGCGGTTCGCATCAGGGCGGGACGGCCTCCGCACGACCGGCCGTTCCGCCCCCGTACCCCGAACGCCCCGCTCACCAGGTAGCCCCCTCGTCCGCGTGCGACGGTGACCGTACTGCCGTAACGACGTACGGAGCCCGCCATGGCCGACCTCCAGGACCAACTGCACGCGACGACCGAGGTCGGCGAGCTCGACGACTTGGTCCACGAGCCCTTTCCCGGTGGGGTCTTCCCGCCGGACACCGAGGAACCGTACGACCCCGTCTCCGACCCGGCCGCCGCCCCGCTGGAGCGCGCGCACGCCATCCTCGCCGCGCATCCGGTCGCGGACGGCTACAGCGGGCTGCCGTGGGCGCTGCGGCATCTGCCGTGGTTCGACCTGGAGCTGGGGGAGAGTTCCGTGGACACCGATGTGCCGCGGCTGCGCGAGGGGCATGTCGGCGCGCTGTTCTGGTCGCTGCACCTGCCCGAGGGGCTGGCCGGGGACCGGGCGGTCGGCGCCACCCTGGAGCAGCTCGACCTGGTCAACACGGTGGTCCGCGCCCACCCCGAGGGCCTGCGCCTCGCGTACACCGCCGGCGAGACCACCGACGTGCGCCACTGCGGCCGTATCGCCGTGCTGCTCGGCCCCGCCGGAGCCGCCGCGCTCGGCGACTCACTCGGCATCCTGCGGTCCCTGCACGCGCTGGGTCTACGGGTCCTCACGCTGTCCGGGGTGTCCTGGGCGAGCGAGGCGGGGCTGACCCGGTTCGGGGAGGAGGTCGTGCGCGAGATGAACCGGCTCGGCGTGCTCGCGGACCTCTCGGGCGCCTCCGACGGCACGATCCGCCGCACGCTGGCGGTCTCGAAGGCGCCGGTGCTGTTCACCCGCTCCGCCGCCCGCACGCTGCGCCCGCACCCGGCGAACCTCTCCGACGAACTCCTCGCCGCGGTCGGCGCCGCGAAGGGCCTGTGCATGGTGCCGCTCACCGCCGAGCAGACCGGGCCGTCCGTCCGGGACGTCGCCGACCATCTCGACCACGTCCACGAGGTCGCGGGCCGCGAGTGCGTCGCCCTGTCCGGCACGTACGACGCCGGTACGGCCCACCCGCAGGACCTCGCCGACGCCTCCTGCTACCCGAACCTCATCGCCGAGCTCCTCCACCGCGGCTGGTCCGAGCCCGACCTCGCCCTGCTCAGCTGGGGCAACGTCCAACGCGCCCTGCGCAGCGCCGACTTCACGGCCCGCGCCGCCCAGCAGCGCCGCGAGCCGTCGACGGCGAAGATCGCCGAGCTGGACGGGTAACACCCCGGGTTCTACGGGTGGTCGATCCGGCAGAGGCAGAAGGGATGCCCTGCCGGATCGGCGTACACCCGGAAGTCCTCCTTGTCCTGCCTGTCCAACTCCCGCGCGCCGAGCGCCAGTACGGCACTCTCCGCCGCCTCGATCTCCTCCCAGGTCGACCCGGCGTCGAAGTCGAGATGGAACTGCTGCGGCCGGTCCGCGCGCGGCCACTCCGGCGGGGTGTAGTCCGCCACCCGCTGGAAGGCGAGCCGCGGACCGTCCGGGATGGTGAGTACGACCCACTCGTCGTCGGCGGCATGGGGCGTGCCGCCGAGGATCCCGGCGTAGAACGCGGCGAGCGCGAGCGGGTCGGGGCAGTCGAGCACGGTGGAACGGAAATGTGCGACGGGGGGCATGGCGATCTCCCTGGTGGCGGTGGCGGTGAGGTCAGCAGGCGCAGAGGCAGAACGGGTGCCCCGCCGGGTCCGCGTACACACGCCACGCGCGCGAGCGGTCCTCGGTGTCCAACGGCGTCGCGCCCAGCGCCAGGACGCCCTTCTCGGCCGCGTCCAGGTCCGTGACGGTGAGGTCGAGATGGAACTGCTGCGAGTCGCCGGCCGCGGGCCACTTCGGCGGTACGTACCCCGGGGCCTCCTGGAACGCGAGCGACCGCCCCGCGGGCAGCTTCAGGTCCACCCAGCGGCCGTCGTCGTCCCCTTCGACGGTGCCGCCCAGGATCCCGGCGTAGAAACCGGCGAGCGCGTGGGGGTCGGGACAGTCCAGGACGACGGCGCCCAGTTCGGCGATGGCCATGACTGACTCCTCCTAGTTACCCATAGATGGCGTCATGCAGTAACGGTTACTGCATGCTCCCGCATTGGAGGTAACGTCGCAAGCATGAAGTGGTCGCAACCATGAGTGAGAGAGTTCCCGCGCCTGGCGGCCTGGCCCTGATCCAGGCCCTGGTGAACACGCTGGACATCGAGGCGGGAGCCGACGCGCTCGACACGGAGGACGGCCGGACCCCCTTCGGACTCACCGCACACCAGGTCCCGCACGCCCGCGAACTCCGCGAGTCCCTGCGCGCCACGCTGCTGGCCCACGCGGGCCACCCCGCGCACCAGGACGTGACCCCGCTCGGTGAACTCCTCGCGCGGGCCCCGCTGGTGATCGAACTCGACGCCCACGACGGCTCCGCCCGCCTCGCCCCCGCCGACGCTGAACCCCTGCTCTCCCGGGTGGCGGCGGCGATCGCCGGGTCACTGGTCGAGGGCACCTGGCCCCGCCTCAAGGCCTGCGAGGCGCCGACCTGCCACTGGGCGTACTACGACCGCAGCCCGGCGGGCCGGGGCCGCTGGTGCTCGATGGCGGTCTGCGGGGCACGCGCGAAGATGCGCCGCTACCGTGCCAAGTAGCCCTGAATGAAGGCGACTTGAACAGTCACGACGCCGAGCACAGCCCAGTGGTGCAGAATGCACCCAGACGCCGGTCCGGCCGACTGAGCCTCGGCCGGACCGGCGTCGCTCGTCTCCGGACGGCTGCCTATGCCGTGGGACGCCCCATCGCGCGGAACGTCCACCCCGCCTTGCGCCACAGCGCCGGGTCGAGCGCGTTACGGCCGTCCAGGACCACCCGGGCGCGTACGGCCTCGCCGAGCATCGCCGGGTCCAGCTCGCGGAACTCCCGCCACTCCGTGAGGTGCAGGACGACATCGGCGCCGCGCACGGCCTCGACGGCGGTGTCGGCGTACCCGAGCGTCGGGAACAGCCGTAGCGCGTTGGGCATGCCCTTCGGGTCGTAGACGGTGACCTGGCCGCCCTGGAGGTGGATCTGGCCGGCGACGTTCAGGGCGGGGGAGTCGCGGACGTCGTCGGAGTCGGGCTTGAAGGTGGCGCCGAGGACGGCGACCCGCTTGCCGAGGAAGGAGCCGCCGCCGAGTGCCTCGCGGGTCATCTCGACCATCTGGCCGCGGCGCCGCATGTTGATGGAGTCGATCTCGCGGAGGAAGGTCAGCGCCTGGTCGGCGCCGAGTTCACCGGCGCGGGCCATGAACGCCCGGATGTCCTTCGGGAGGCAGCCGCCGCCGAAGCCGATGCCGGCCCGCAGGAACTTCTTGCCGATCCGCTCGTCGTGCCCGATCGCCTCCGCCAGCTTCACGACATCGCCGTCGGCGGCCTCGCAGACCTCGGCCATCGCGTTGATGAAGGAGATCTTCGTGGCGAGGAAGGAGTTCGCGGCCGTCTTCACCAGCTCGGCGGTCGGGAAGTCCGTCACGACGAACGGCGACCCGGCCGCGATCGGCGGGGCGTACACCTCGCGCAGCAGCCGCTCGGCCCGCTCGCTGCGGACACCGACCACGATCCGGTCGGGGTGCAGCGTGTCCTGGACGGCGAAGCCCTCGCGCAGGAACTCCGGGTTCCAGGCCAGCTCGGCGTCCTCGCCGGCGGGCGCGTGCTCGGCGAGGTAGGCGGCCAGCCGGTCCGCCGAACCCACCGGCACCGTGGACTTGCCGACGACCAGCGCGGGGCGCGTCAGATGCGGGGCGAGCAGCTCGAAGGCCCGGTCGACGTACGACATGTCGCAGGCGTACTCCCCGTGCTTCTGCGGGGTGTTCGTGCACATGAAGTGGACGTCGCCGAACTCCGCGACCTCGGCCCAGTCCATGGTGAAGCGCAGCCGCCCGGTGGAACCCTCGATCCCGGCGACGTGCTTGCGCAGCAGCCCCTCCAGCCCCGGCTCGAACATCGGGACCTCACCCCGCTGAAGCATCTCGATCTTCTCGGGGACGACGTCCAGACCCAGTACCTCGTAGCCCAGCTCGGCCATGGCCGCGGCGTGCGTGGCGCCGAGATAGCCGGTGCCGATCACGGTGATCTTGAGGGCCATGAGTGCTCCAGAAGGGGTACGGGGGCGATGCGCGCCCGAGCATAACCGGCGCTCTCACCGGGCACCTTTCCCCCTGTCGCCAAGCTCACGTATCCCTCCCGTGGGCGGGCCCCTAAAATTTGGGTTACTTAACGGTAATTAGCACTGTGATCACAGCGTCCTTGGAGCGTGAGAGACCTTGGCCGGATCGGCTGACTTCGACCTGTACCGCCCGTCCGAGGAGCACGACATGCTCCGCGACGCGATCCGTTCACTGGCCGAGGCGAAGATCGCGCCGTACGCCGCAGCGGTGGACGAGGAGTCCCGCTTCCCCCAGGAGGCCCTCGACGCCCTCGTCGCGAACGACCTGCACGCCGTCCACGTCCCCGAGGAGTACGGCGGCACCGGCGCCGACGCGCTGGCCACGGTGATCGTGATCGAAGAGGTGGCACGCGTGTGTGCCTCCTCCTCCCTCATCCCCGCGGTGAACAAGCTGGGCTCGCTCCCGGTCATCCTCTCCGGCTCCGAGGACCTGAAGAAGCGGTACATGACCCCGCTCGCCAAGGGCGACGCGATGTTCTCGTACGCCCTCTCCGAGCCGGACGCCGGCTCCGACGCGGCCGGCATGAAGACGAAGGCCGTCCGCGACGGAGACCACTACATCCTCAACGGCGTGAAGCGCTGGATCACCAACGCGGGCGTGAGCGAGTACTACACGGTGATGGCCGTGACCGACCCCGAGAAGCGCTCCAAGGGCATCAGCGCGTTCGTCGTCGAGAAGTCCGACGAGGGCGTCTCCTTCGGCGCCCCGGAGAAGAAGCTCGGCATCAAGGGCTCCCCGACCCGCGAGGTCTACCTCGACAACGTTCGCATCCCGGCCGACCGCATGATCGGCGCCGAGGGCACGGGCTTCGCCACCGCGATGAAGACCCTGGACCACACCCGCATCACCATCGCGGCCCAGGCCCTCGGCATCGCCCAGGGCGCCCTCGACTACGCCAAGGGCTACGTCAAGGAACGCAAGCAGTTCGGCAAGCCGATCGCCGACTTCCAGGGCATCCAGTTCATGCTCGCCGACATGGCCATGAAGATCGAGGCCGCCCGCGCCCTCACCTACCAGGCCGCGGCGGCCTCGGAACGCGGCGACAAGAACCTCACCTTCCAGGGCGCGGCGGCCAAGTGCTTCGCCTCGGACGTCGCCATGGAGGTCACGGTCGACGCCGTCCAACTCCTCGGCGGCTACGGCTACACCCGCGACTACCCGGTCGAGCGCATGATGCGCGACGCGAAGATCACCCAGATCTACGAAGGCACGAACCAGGTCCAGCGCATCGTGATGGCGCGCAACCTGCCGTAGCCACAAGGGAGTTGACGTGACGAAGGGGCCCTTGTCCAAGGGCCCCTTCGTCGTGCCGTGTGCCGCCGGTCGCGTCAGTTGCCGGAGACCGTGACCTTCTGGTCGTTGTTCAGCTCGTTCACCAGGGTCTTGACCTTCGCCTTGTCCCAGATGAGGTTGCCGCCGGTGGAGCCGGAGATCGGCATGTTCATGGACGTGCCGTCGCCGCCGCTGACGCCCTTCATCGCCCAGAACATGGACGCCAGGTCCCACAGCGACATGTCCTTGTCGACGCTCAGCGAGTCCAGGCCCGCGCCCAGTGTCGGGTAGAGCTTGAAGGGGTTCAGGAGGGTGCCCGGGGTCGCCACCTGGTGGGCCAGGGCCGACAGGAACTTCTGCTGGTTCTTCGTGCGCTGGAGGTCCGACGCGGCGAACGCGTGCCGGGTGCGGACGAAGGCCAGGGCCTCCTCGCCGTTCAGGGTCTGCTTGCCGGCCTTGAAGTCGGCGCCCGAGTACGAGTCCTTGAAGCCCTTGTCGATGTCGATCGTGACCCCGCCGACCGCGTCCACGATGTCCGCGAAGCCGTTGAAGCCGATCTCGACGTAGTGGTCGATGTGCAGGCCCATGTTGTATTCGATGGTGCGGACGAGGAGCGTCGGCCCGTCCGTCGCGTACGTCGCGTTGAGCTTCTCCTGCTTGCCCGTGCCCGGGTACGTCTTGCCGGAGGTGGACCCCACGAACGTCGGGATCGTCACGTTCGAGTCGCGCGGCAGCGAGATCAGGGTGTCGCCGCTGTCGCCCACGTGCAGGATCATCATCGAGTCCGTGCGCTTGCCCTCGGCGGAGCCGGTGTGCAGCTTCTTCTTCTCGGCCGCGGTCAGCCCCTCGCGGCTGTCGGAGCCGACGATCAGATAGTTCGTGCCGTCGCCCGCCTCCGGCCGGTCGATCACCTTCGACAGGTCGACGTCGCGGTTCAGCTTGGAGTCGGCCCAGAAGTAGGTCGCCACGGACGTCACGACCAGCACGGTGACCAGGGTGATCGCGGTCCACTTGATACGACGGCGCCAGTTCGGCGGCCGGCGCGGGCCACGGCCGCCCGGGCCCTCGGGACCGCCGGAGCCGCCACCGCCGTAGACCTGGCCGGTGTTGTAGCCGTCGTACCCGTTGTTGTCGTAGCCGCCCTGGCCGTAGCCGTTCTGGCCCTCGTCATAGCCCTGGCCGCCCGTGTACGACGGCTGCGGCGGGACTCCGGCGCCGTACGGCGGAGCCTGCGGGCCGCGTCGTACCTGGCGCATCACACGTGCGCTTTCCGGCTGTGCGTTCGCGCTACCGCGTCCGTACTGATTGCCGCGGTCGTCGCCGGACCATGCCTCGGGCCAATCGTTCATGGGGCCCAGTGTGCAGGTAGCGGCCATGTCGTTTACAAGGGTCGTAGGAAAATCAGGGCACTGCTGTTGCGAAGCCAACACAAAGTCCGCAGATGTCCCCTCACATAGGGTGGCGTCCATGACAGAACTGCCGGGCAAGCCGACGTCCGCCTCCCGGACCACCCTCAGCCACATCATGACGAACGCCGACACGAACCTGCTGGGGACCGTGCACGGCGGGGTCATCATGAAGCTGGTCGACGACGCGGCGGGCGCCGTCGCCGGGCGGCACAGCGGCGGACCGGCCGTGACCGCGTCGATGGACGAGATGGCGTTCCTGGAACCGGTCCGCGTCGGCGACCTCGTCCATGTGAAGGCACAGGTCAACTGGACCGGCCGGAGCTCCATGGAGGTCGGCGTCCGGGTCCTGGCCGAGCGGTGGAACGAGTCGACCCCGGCCACCCAGGTCGGCTCCGCGTACCTCGTCTTCGCCGCCGTCGACGCCGACGGCAAGCCCCGCGCGGTGCCGCCGGTGATCCCGGAGACGGAGCGCGACGAGCGCCGCTACCAGGAGGCCCAGATCCGCCGCACCCACCGCCTGGCCCGCCGCCGCGCGATCATGGAACTGCGCGAGAAGCGGGCCGCGGAGGGCCTCGACGACTGAGGCCCGTCCGCCGGTGCTGTTACAAAACGCCCCACTTCGTTAAGAAGACCCCGTCTCGCTACGAACACCCCACCTCGTCCCCGGTCACCACCCCGAACTCACCCTGCTGCACATCCGTCGCCCGCACCCGTGTGACCTGCTTGAAGTCACTCCCGGCGATCACCTTCAGCACCGGCCCCTGCCCCTTCACCGCGCGCAACTCGCTCCCGGGCAGCGCCGCCGCGAGCGACTTGGCGGAACGGTCCCAGCGGGGGTCGTAGACCACGACCGTCCGTCGTACGGCGTGGTCGGCGGCGCTCGTCGGCACGTGCGTCGTACGGAAGCCGGTCGCCGCCAGCGCCGCGTCCACGCGCTTGCCGAGACCGCCGGTCGCCGTCCCGTTCTCCACCTGGACCTGGATCTGCTGCGGGGCCACGTCCACCTTCACGGCGTTGGCGCGCGGCGCCTTGTGCACGGCCAGGGGCTTGTCGTCGCGCAGGGCCTGGAAGAGCTTGTCCGCCTTCGCCTGGTCCCATTTCAGCGTGGAGCCGATGCCCTTCACGACGTATCCCATCTGACCGATCGGGACCGTGGTGAACTCGGAGGAGGACGGGGAGAAGTTGCGCATCGCCCGCCCCAGATCGAGCAGTTCGTCCGTGCCGAAGCCCTTGTCCGCGCGGACCGAGCCGAGCACCGCGCGGGTCACGTCGCGGAACTTCAGCGGGTTCAGCAGCACCCCGGAGGAGGTGGCCTGGTCGATCAGCGCCGCCAGGAAACGCTGCTGGCGCTTCATCCGGCCGAGGTCGGAGGCGCCGTCGACGTGCCGCGAGCGGACGTACTGGAGGGCCTGCCCGCCCATCAGGGTGTGCGTGCCGGCGGGCAGGTCGAGACCCGTGTACGAGTCCTTCAGCGGCTCGGCGGTGCAGATCTTCACCCCGCCCAGCACGTCGACCGTCTTCATGAAGCTGGTGAAATCGACCTCCAAGTAGTGGTCGATTTTCACGTGGGTCATGGACTCGACGGTCTGGACGGTGAGGTTCGGGCCGCCCTCCGCGTACGCCGCGTTGATCTTGATGGGGTGCGGGCCGTGGTGCTCGCCGGTGGTCTGGTCGGTGTGCGGGGGCGTCATGGCGTAGGAGTCGCGGGGGAGGCTGACGACGCTGGCGTGCTCCCGGTCCTCCGAGATGTGCACGATCATGATCGTGTCGGTGCAGTGGCAGGGCGCGCCGCCGAGGTGGTACTGGCGCCGCTCCTGCTCGGTGATCTTGTCGCGGCCGTCCGTGCCGACGAGCAGGACGTTCATGCCGTGGCCCGCGCGCGGGCGGTTCTTCATGTCCTTGAAGGGGTCGACGCGGGCGATGTCCGCGTCGAGGCTGGTGACCACCGCGTGCCCGATCCCGGCGGACGCGAGGACGACCACGGAGAGCGTGGTCGCCGCCCGCATGGCCCAGCGCGGCTTCTTCTTCGGTCGTACGGGTGGCCGTGGGCGCCGCTGCGGTGGACGGGCGGCGGGGGAGCGGCGGGGTGGCGTGGGCATGGGGGACACCTCCGCGAGGGCCGTACGTGGGATCTTGAGCACCGTAGGCCGATACGATCTGATACCACCGCAGACGCCCGGGCGGGGCGCGTCCGTGTCCCCCGTTCGCGGTAACGTGAGCCCCCTATGAACGCCATTCCCGACGTGCGACTCCCCGCCGTTTCTGTGATCATGCCCGTCCTCGACGAGGAGCGGCATCTGCGCGGAGCCGTCCAAGCGATCCTCGCGCAGGAGTACGCCGGCGAGATGGAGGTCGTGATCGCCCTCGGTCCCTCGAAGGACCGTACGGACGAGATCGCGGCCGAGCTCGTACGCGAAGACCCGCGTGTGCACACCGTCCCGAATCCGACCGGCCGCACGCCCGCCGCTCTCAACGCCGCGATCAAGGCCTCCCGCCATCCGATCGTCGTCCGCGTCGACGGCCACGGCATCCTCTCGCCGAACTACATCGCCACCGCCGTACGCCTCCTGGAGGAGACCGGCGCGCAGAACGTCGGCGGCATCATGCACGCCGAGGGCGAGAACGCCTGGGAGGACGCGGTCGCCGCCGCGATGACCTCGAAGATCGGCGTGGGCAACGCGGCCTTCCACACGGGAGGGGAGGCGGGCTCCGCCGAGACGGTCTACCTCGGGGTGTTCCGCCGCGAGGCCCTGGAGCAACAGGGCGGCTACAACGAGGAGTTCATCCGCGCCCAGGACTGGGAGCTGAACTTCCGCATCCGCGAGGCCGGCGGCCTGATCTGGTTCTCACCGGAGCTGCGGGTGTCGTACCGCCCCCGCCCGTCGGTGAAGGCGCTGGCCAAGCAGTACAAGGACTACGGGCGTTGGCGGCACGTCGTCGCCCGCTACCACGAGGGCTCGATCAACCTGCGCTACCTCGCCCCGCCGACCGCCGTCTGCGCGATCGCGGCCGGCATCGTGGTGGGCGCGGCCCTGACGCCCTGGGGCTTCCTGGTCCCCGGCGGCTACCTCGCGGCGATCGCGCTCGGCTCGCTCCCGGCAGGCAAGGGCCTGTCCCTCAAGGCCCGCCTCCAGATCCCGGTGGCCCTCGCCACCATGCACATGTCCTGGGGCTACGGCTTCCTCACCAGCCCCAAGTCCCTTGCGCGCAGGGTCATCGCGTCCCGCCGCCCCGCGGTGCTCAGCCCGACCGGCAGCTGAACCGAGCACCGCCGCACACGACGACCCGGACTGCTACCAGATGTAGTTCGGGTCGACGTGCATGCACGCCGTGGTGTCCGAACCGTTGAGGGCGTCCGCCGAGGTCGGGGTCTTGTCGTCCGCCGCCGGGGCCTTGTACTTCGTGCCGGTTTTCCAGTCCGCGCCGACGACCAGGGTGACCCCGGAGACGCTCGTGGACTTCTTCACCGCGCTGGTCGGGATGCCGAGGGCCTTGGCGACCCGCTGGGCGTCGCCCTCCAGGTCGGCGCTCGGGTAGCGGACGACCGTCGTGGCCTGGCTGGGGGTCGTCGAGGAGTCGGCCACCGCCTCCTTGAAGCCCTTGCCGACGAGGAGTTGGGCCACCGAGGTCGCCCGCCCGCGCACCGCGCTCGTCGTGTCGGTCCGGGTGCCGTTCTCCACCTGGACGGCGATCTTGTCGTCGGCGGCGGCCGGATCGGTCGGCGCCGCGGTCGCCGTAACCGCCGTCTTCTTCTTGTCCTTGCCGTCCAGCGCGATGTCCTCGCGGACCAGCCGGAACAGCTGGTCGGCGTCCGTCGGTTTGGGCACCACTCGGCCGCTGCTGCCCGAGTACTCCCACGGCATCGTCGTCATGGTGATGCGGTTCGTCGGAACCTTCTTCAGTTCCTTGCTCAGGTCGTACAACTCGGCGACGGTACCGAGGGAGTTGTCGACCGTGAGCGCCTTCGTGGCCGTCTCGGCGAGGCTGCGCAGCTTCGTCGGATTGCTCAGCGTGGCGTTCTCCCGCAACTGCCGGACCATCGAGTTCATGTACTGGTGCTGCGCCTTGGTCCGGGCGATGTCGGTGTCGTCCTCGAAACCGTAGCGCGTGCGCAGCCACTGCAGGGCCTGCTTGCCCTTGACCGCGGTGGTGCCCTTCTTCAGCTTCAGGCCGGAGCCCTTGCCGGAGGAGGTGTGCGAGTAGATGTTGGCGTCCACGCAGACCGGCACCCCGCCGATCGCGTCCGCCATCGACACGACACCCGCGAAGTCGACCATCATGAAGTGGTCGATGTGGATGTCGGTCAGCTTCTCCCAGGTCGCCACCGTGCAGCCGGGGCCGCCGCGGCCCAGCGAGTCGTTCGTGATGACGTCCGTCTCGGCCGCGTACGTCTTGCCGGTGTCCGGGTCCGTGCACTTGGGGATGTCCGTCAGGGTGTCGCGCGGCATGCTCACGACCGACATGTTGGAGCGGTCCGCCGAGACGTGCAGCAGCATCTGTACGTCGGCGCGGGGCGCGGTGTTGAACGTGTCCTTCGCGCCGCCGAGCTCCTGGTTCTCCGCGGAGTCCCGCGCGTCCGAACCGATCAGCAGGATGTTCAACGGCTTCTGCCCGGCCGCGTTGGCCTTGGACTCGGCCGCCCGGTCCTTCTCGTCCCCGATGTTCAGGGGGTCTTTCTTTATGTTGTGGTTGAGGTGCTCGTAATACAGGTATCCGGCGCCGGCCGTCCCGATTATGACCACCGCGAGGACACTCGCCGACCAGCGCAGGGCCCGGCGTCTACGGCCCTTGCGTCTGCCGCCGTCCCCGTCCGCGTCCCCCTTTCCTTCCGACGGTCTCTTCCCGTCCGCCGGCGTGAGCGACATCGTGTCCTCAACCGCCGGCACCTCCCCACGCACGCTCTGAGTCAAGTCCCCACCCCTCCCACGCCGCGCCCTGACACACGGGTCCGCCCCGCGCCCTGTTAGACGCGGAACGGACCCGTGTGGTCACTTACTTGGCGCACTCAACCTTGTCCGCCGTGGACTTCTGGACCCCCTCCGGCGTCGACCCCGCGGTCGAGGTGAGCGGGACGCCGGCCCCCTTGAAGTCCTTGCCCAGGGTCAGCGTCATTGCCGGCAGTCCCTGGGAATTCGTCACGCTCTTGCCCGGCTTCATCGCGGACCCCGAGAGGCCCATGATGGCGGCGAGCCTGCGAGCCTGGTCCGCCTGGTCGGGTGCGTACTCAAGGGTCGTCTTCGCGAGCGCCGCCGGAGCGTTGCCCGCGTTCTCGGACTTGAGCACGCCCTCATCATTCTGCAGCCACGTAAGAGTTTCCTGTGCGCTGCCGGCGACGGCCCCTCCGTTGAGGATCCGCACCCGCACCGCGGAGGCGGCGGACTTGGTGCCCTTGAGCCGGGCGGCCACGGCGGCCTTCTCCTTCGCGGCCTGTTGCTTGACCGCGGTGAAGGAGGTGTCGCTCTTGATCAGCGAGAAGACCTGCGGGGCGGTCGAGTCGTTGAGGACGACCGTCACCGGGGTCTTCTCCGCCGGGTTGTCGACGACCGGCACGGTGGTGAAGGTCAGGTTCTTCGGGTTGAGCTTGCCCAGCTCCAGACCGAGGTCCTTCAGCTTGCCGATGGAGTCGAGGTTGTCGTCGACGGTCAGCGCCTTGGTGCCCGCCTCGGCCAGCTTCAGCATCTTCGAGGGGCTGGTGAGCGTGGAGTTGGACTTCAGCTTCCGCATCAGCGCGCTCAGGAACTGCTGCTGAAGCGTGATCCGGCTCAGGTCACCGCCGAAGCCGACCGAGTGCCGGGTCCGCACGAAGGCCAGCGCCTGCTCGCCCGAGAGATTGTGCGTGCCCTTGGACAGCTTCAGGTGCGAGTCGGAGTCGTCGATGTTCTTGGCCAGACACACCTCGACCCCGCCGACCGCGTCCGTCAGCGTCTTCACGGCGTTGAAGTCGGCCACCATGAAGTCGTCGGCCTGGATCCCGGTCAGTTCGGTGACCGTCCGCACGGTGCAGCTCGCCGTACGGCCGTCCTGGCCGAGGCTGGTGTTGAAGCGGACGCTCGTCGTGCCCGGGATGACCTTGGTCGTGCCGTCCGACTGGGTCGTCTGGCAGTCCGGCACGTCGGTGATCAGGTCACGGGGGATGCTGAGCGCGGTCGCGTTCGAGCGGTCCTTGGAGACGTGCAGCAGGATCGTGGTGTCCGCGTGGCCGACGCTGCCGGCGTCGCCGTAGCCCTCGTTGCCCGCGCCGGTGCGCTTGTCGGTGCCGATGACCAGCAGGTTGATGGCCTTGCCCTTGCTGAAGCCACCGGTGCTCGCGCCGTCGTCGGAGACGGCCGTGATGTTGTCGTTGAGGTGCTGGACGTAGAGGTACGCGGCCGCGGAGACGGCGACCAGCACGAAGGCCAGCCCGCCGCCGGTCCACATCAGGATCTTCTTGCCCTTGGCCTTCTTCTTCACCGGGCGGCGACCGCGCCGGGCCGGGGGCTCCTCGGGCGCGCCCCGCCGTCTGCGCGGCGGCGGCACCTCACGCCCCGGACTCCTCGGGACCGTCTCCCGCTCCGGCGCCGCGACACTGCGGTTCTGCGCAGTGGCTCTACGGGGCCCCGGCACCGCTGACTGCGGTGTGGAAGGAGTCAGTCGCAGTTCGTATTCACCAGTGTTCGGATTGAGTACCCACTGGTCTGCGGGGTCGATGTTGTCCGCCCGCCCACGGCCTTGCGCGTCCACGGTTTACCGAATCCTCCGTCGGGGCCACGCGGCGCCTTCCCCCTCCAGGCGCTCGGGTCTCGTACATCCGGTGCGCAAGCACACAGCCCACCGGATCGCTCACACTATCCGTCCAGTTGAGCGGCAAGTGACTGCGGTGACAAATTCCACGTCCCTACAACCGGTCAATCCGTCCTATTTTTCGGAACAAAAGTTCGTCGACTTGGTGATCGCTTTACCCGCAGGTGTCCTCGGCGGCGGTGTTCCCACGGAACGTGGGCGCGGGCGAGACCCCTGAACTGGGCGCCGTATTAAGGGCGTTTGCGACGGAATCCTGCGGAACCTGCTTCCGCACGGCGACGGTCCGGTCCGCCCGCAGCCGGGCGAACAGTTTTTCGGCCTCGGGCTCCACGAGCTGGTCGCGATTCGCGTTGTAAATGTACGACTCCCGCGGAACGGTGAGGAATTGCACATGTTCGGTAGGGATGTTCCGCAGCCCGCGCACCAGTTCGTACAAACCGCGCAGACTGGCCAATTCCGGATCGGTGGTGAGCGAAGAGGTAGCGGCGTCCAGCACGGGATACAGCTTCACCGGATTGAACAGCACGTCATCGCTCTGCACCTTGTTGACGAGCGCCCCCAGAAACCCCTGCTGGCGGTCCATCCGATCGGTGTCACTCCCGTTCCCGAGCGACTTCCGGGCCCGCACGTACCCAAGAGCCTGCTCCCCGTCGAGCGTGACCTTGCCCGCAGGCAGCCTCAGCCGGGCAGCCTTGTCACGAATAGGACGCTTCAGACAGACCTCCACCCCGTCAACGGCGTCGACCATGTCCTTGAACCCATGGAAGTCCACGACCATGTGATGGTCGATCCGCACGTTGGTCAGCTTCTCCACGGTCCGGATCGTGCACCCCGAACCCCCCACCTGGAACGCGTAGTTGAACATCGCGAACATCGGCTCGGTCCGCGTCCCGTCCGGCCGCAGACACCCCGGCACATCCACCATCAGGTCCCGAGGCAACGACACGGCGGTCGCGCTGCGCCGGTCCGCCGCCAGATGCAACAGGATCGTCGTGTCCGACCGCTCGGTCCCCGAGTCCCGCCCGTACTCCGCGTTCCCGTCCCCCGACCGCGAGTCGGACCCGATCAGCAGAATGTTCTGCGCCCCCTTCACCAGGGCGGTGGGCCGCTCCTTCTCGTACCGGGCGAGCTCGGCGGCGGCAGCGTTGTCGGGCGTGATGTTCGAGTCCAGCTTCGCGTAGACCCCCCACCCGACCCCGGCGGCGGCTACGACGACCACCCCCACCCCGGCCGAGACCCCCCGCACCCACCGCCGACGCCGCCGACGTATGAGCCCCGCCCCGGAAGCGGAGGCCCCCACACCCGGCCCGAGAACGCCTCCTACGGTGTCGTCGAACACGTGCGGTTCCACCCCTCATGGCCGAGTGCGAGCGCGTGGTTCTGCGTGTGGTTCTGCTCTTACGACCATGGCGTGGATGGGGTGGGGAGGCGGGGGATGGTGACCCATTCGGGTGACTGGCCAGCTCCGGGCGACGGGTCGCTTTTAAGGGGCGCGGGGAACTGCGCGACCAGCCCCCACCGGCCGAAACTCGCCAAACAACCCGCGCCACCCCCTCTCAGAGGCGCGAATCAGTCACCCGCTCACTCTCAACCCGCTTGGCCAACGACTCCTCGCTCAGCTGATCGAGATTCCGGCACAACACCACGGACCCCCCGGAGGAGAGCGGCGCATACAACCCCGAGCTCAACCCCTCCCACGTGTCATACGACAGCCCCGACAACACCCGAGCCCCCGCAACCCCGTCGACCCGAGCCTGCTCAACAACCTCGCCCCCCGTGAACTCCCGCCCACCGACGACCAACGCAAGCTCCTCAGGATCCACCGGCGAGAACGCAACAAACCGATCCCCCTGCCCCGGCACCTCAACGGCATAGTCGACAAACCCGGCCGGAGTCTGCGGAAACCTCCCCCCGAGCGGCCGCAAGGCAAGAGCAACCCGCTCCCCACCACAGGCCCGAGCCGCGTCCAAGGACTCCGGCCCACTCACCACCACATCGGCGACGGCAGGGTCACCCCCCACGTCAGCGACCACCCCCACGGACGAACACGCCAACAACCACACCGCCGTCTGCCAGTGCGCCGGCAACAACACCGAGACCCGATCACCGGGCCCGGCCCCAAGATCCCCCTGAAGCAGATTCGCGGTCTTGGCCACCCAATTGGCGAAGGTGGCCACGGACAATTCGACACGTTCCCCCGTGGCATCGTCGTAGAAGGTCACCAGGGGACGGCCGGGATCCGCGCCAAGCGCGGAACGCAGCAGGTCGGCAGGGGTGCGATCGATGGCGTTCACCCGCGCAAGCGTACGGGGACGCCCGCCGACGCCGACCCTCGCACCGGGTGCCGGACCACCGGTTCGGACGAACCGCAGCCGACGGTCCGTCAATTCCCGGATGGGCAGATATGTATGACTATGTTCAGAATCAGGGGCATGCGTGGATTCCTTGCTTCCTCGATCGGCGTCACCTGTGCGGCCGCACTGGCCCTCCCGCTCACCCTGCCCGCGTCCGCGGCACCGTCCGCGGCGCCGGCGACGCAGTCGACGAGCGGCGCGAGACCCGCGTCGACGACCGCCGCCGCCCCGGACCTCCCCGGCAGCACCCAGTCGCTGCCCCTCACCCCCCGTACCCGCGACCGCACGTTCGGCGCGGCCCCCGAACAGGGCCTCACCCGCGCCGACGTGCACCGCTTCTCCCTCGTCGGCGTCACCTGGGCCGACCCCGACACCGAACTGCACGGCCGGGTCCAGGTCCGCACCCGGGCCACCGCCACCGGCGACTGGTCCGGCTGGCAGGACATCGACACCCACAACGAGGACCACGGCGCCGACCCCGGCACCGCCGAACGCGACTCCGGCCACGTCCACGGCTCCACGGCCCCGCTGTGGGTGGGCGACTCGGACGGAGTGGACGTACGCGTAAGAGCGGACACGGCGGAGACACGGACCGTAGGAAACAACAGTGAACCGGCGTCAGGTCTGCCCACCGGACTGCACCTGGAACTGGTGGACCCGGGCGCGGCACAGGCCCCACTCGCGGGCGCCCGAGCAACCACCAACCGCAGCCACAACCGCACCGCCACCCCCCGCCTCGCCGCCACCGAGCTCCCGGCGCTGAGCAAGCAGGCCACGGAACGGGAGCTGGTCGCCCTGGGCCACAAGGCGCAGCCGTACATCGGCCCGCGCCCGCGGATCGTCACCCGGCACGGCTGGGGAGCCGACGAGAAGCTGCGGGAGAAGGGGTTCGTGTACACGAAGAAGGTCAAGGCGGCCTTCGTGCACCACACCGCGACCGGCAACAACTACCGCTGCTCGCAAGCGCCTTCAGTCATTCGCGGTATCTACCGCTACCACGTCAAGAGCAGTGGCTGGCGCGACATCGGCTACAACTTCCTCGTCGACAAGTGCGGGACCATCTACGAGGGCCGCGCCGGGGGAGTGGCGAAGGCGGTCATGGGCGCCCACACCCTCGGTTTCAACACCAACAGCATGGGGATCGCGGTCCTCGGAACCTTCGGCAGCGCCAAACCGTCCTCGGCGGCAGTGACCGCCATCGCCAAGCTCACCGCCTGGAAGCTCGGGCTCTACGGAGTCAATCCGCGCGGCAAGACATACCTGAAGTCCGGTGGTGGCAATCTCTACCGAAAAGGAAAGAACGTACGACTCAATGTGATCTCCGGCCATCGGGACGGGTTCGCCACGGAGTGCCCAGGACGGCAGCTCTACGGCAAGCTCGGCTCGGCCCGCTCCACATCGGCCCGGTACCAGGGCCGCTGACCGGGCGGACCGACAGGTGGGGGGCCGGAGAAGGGTCTGCGGAACACCTGCGCCGCCGCACAGAGACGCGCGGCGGCGCAGATCCACGGTCTGCATACACTGGCCGGCCGAAAAAACCCTTCGGCCGGTCCCGGCAGGAAGCAGAGACGACAGGTGACAGAAGCGATCCTCCTGGTCGGCGGCAAGGGCACCCGGTTGCGCCCGCTCACGGTGCACACCCCGAAGCCGATGGTCAGGGCGGCGGGGGTGCCGTTCCTCACGCATCAGCTGGCGAGAGCGAGAGCGGCGGGCGTGGACCACATCGTCCTGGCCACTTCCTATCTGGCGGAGGTGTTCGAACCGCACTTCGGTGACGGTTCGGCCCTCGGCCTCCACATCGAGTACGTCACGGAGGACGAGCCCCTCGGCACGGGCGGCGCGATCCGCAATGTGGCCTCGCGCCTCCACTCGGGTCCCGACGACCCGGTTCTGATCTTCAACGGCGACATCCTGACGGGCCTGGACATCCGGGCCCTGGTCCGCACCCACGAGACAACGGGCGCGGACGTCTCCCTCCACCTCACGAAGGTCACGGACCCGCGCGCGTACGGCCTGGTCCCCACGGACGGGACGGGCAGGGTCCTGGCCTTCCTGGAGAAGCCCCAGACCCCCGAGGAGATCGTCACCGACCAGATCAACGCGGGCGCCTACGTCTTCCGCCGCTCGATCATCGACACGATCCCGGCGGGCCGCCCGGTCTCGGTGGAACGGGAGACATTCCCGGACCTGTTGGCAGCAGGAGCCCATCTCCAAGGCCTGGTGGACTCGACGTACTGGCTGGACCTCGGCACCCCGGCGGCCTTCGTCCGAGGCTCGGCGGACCTGGTCCTGGGCCGAGCCCCGTCCCCGGCGATCCCGGGCCGCTGCGGCGACCGCCTGGTCCTTCCTACGGCCCGGGTCGCCGCCGACGCCAAGCTGACGGGCGGCACGGTGGTGGGCGAGGGCGCGTTCGTGGCGGAGGGCGCGAGGGTCTTCGGCTCGACGATCCTCCCGGGTGCGGTGATCGAACCGGGCGCGGTCATCACCGACTCCCTCATCGGCACCCGGGCCCGAGTTGGCGAACGCTCCGTCCTCACCGGCACGGTCATCGGAGACGGCGCGATCATCGGCGCCGACAACGAACTCCGGGACGGCATGCGGGTGTGGTGCGATGCGCGGATTCCGGCGGGGGCGGTGCGGTTCTCTTCTGACCAGTGAGGGGGTTGGGGGTGCCTGGGGGGTGCCTTCTAGGTGTGTCGGCTCGGTAGTGCGGTGCTTCTAGGCCTACCGAGTCGGGTGGTGGGTGGGCATAGGCCTGGGGATCTGGGGGCGGAGCCCCCAGGGACGGCAACCGACGCCCGCCCCGGCAACCGACGCCCCCGGCACCTCACAACGCCCCGATGTCACCCCGAGGCATCTTCGGCGCCCGCCGCGCAGGCGTACGCCCGCTCAGCAGAATCAACCGCGCCGCCCGATGCCGCTGCCCCGCATACGGCTCCAGCAACGACAACATCACGGAGTCGTCCGCGTCCCGGTCCCCGGCCAACGCCCACCCCACGATCCCCGGCAGATGCAGATCCCCCACGGTCACCGCATCCGCCGCCCCATGACTCCGCTGCACGGTCTCCGCGGACGTCCACGGCCCCACCCCCGGCACGACCTCCAACCGAGCCCGCGCATCCTCCGCCGACATCGACACCGCCTGCTCAAGCCGCGCGGCAACCCGTACGGCACGCAGAATCGTCGAGGCCCGCTTGTCGTCGACCCCGGCGCGATGCCACTCCCACGACGGAATCAACGCCCACGCACGCGGCGCAGGCATCACCCACATCCGCCCCCCGACAGGCCCGGGCGCCGACACCCCGAACTTCCGCACCAACAACCGCCAGGCCCGATACGCCTCGTCGGTCGTCACCTTCTGCTCCAACACCGACGGAATCAACGACTCCAGCACCAGCCCGGTCCGCGTCAACCGCAACCCGGGCCGCCGATGCTGAGCGACGGCCACGAGCCGATGCCGGGGCACGAACGCGCCAGGATCGTCAGCGGCACCCAGCATCTCCGGCAACCGCTCCAACAACCACTCCGCCCCGGGCCCCCAGGCCTCCCCGCGCACCTCACTCCCGTGCGCGGACACCCGCAAGGTCCCCGGCCCGACAGGCGTAAGACTGGCCCGCCACACGGACCCGTCGGCCATCGCCCGAAACGTGGGATCCCCGGGCCCCCGCCGCAACGGCCCGAGCACGAGCCCGAGATCGAGCGCTCCGTCCGGCGCCCAACTTCGCACCCGTCCCGCTGCCGCCGAAGCCTGCCGAGGCACACCCCCAGGCACGACAACATCCCCACCCCGCACAGTCGTACGAGTGGGCCGAGGAGCAAAACGTCCGGCCACGGCGAGTTCCAGGGGTGAGATGAGAGGCCTGAGAGTGTGACGAGCCTAGGCGGTAGCGCCCCTTTCAGGGGCGCGGGGCTGTGTCTATGTGCGGCTCCGCCGCGTGGGCGCGCTCAGCCCCCACCGACCCGCACTCGCATACGACCTCCCCCCAACGGCGCTTCACCGCACCTCGATAAACGCCCCCGCATCCCGCTCAGCCCGAGCCGCAGGCGACCCGGCCGCATGCCCAACCGCAATCGCCCCCATCGGATCCCACCCCGACGGCAACCCCAACACATCCCGCACAACATCCCGGCAGAACATCGTCGAGGAAACCCACGCCGATCCCAACCGCTCCCCGGCCAGCGCCACGAGAAAGTTCTGCACCCCCGCCCCCGCAGCCACCACGAACATCTCCCGCTCCGCCCCGTCCCGCCGCACATCCCCATACGTGTGCGACCCGTCCATGACGAGACACGGCACCACGAGATACGGCGCCCCCCGCAACACATCCCCGCGCCGCACCCGCTTCGCGATGGACTCCTCGGACTTCCCGTCCCGCCGCAGATCCGCGACCCAGGCATCCCGCATCGCATCCAGCAGCGAGGTCCGGGACTCCGCGGACTCCAGCAGCACGAACCGCCACGGCGTCGTGTGATGCGGCGCAGGCGCGGTCACGGCCGCGGCCACGGCCCGCCGTACGGCACCGGGATCGACCGCCTCGTCCGTGAAGGCCCGCACCGTACGCCGCTGGGTCACCGCCTCCCGTACCGCCTCCGACGTCCCGAGCCGGAACATGTCGTCACGCCCGCCCCGCACCATGGCCCGCGCGCCCGACTCGTCATCCTCAGAGGTCACGACATGCGGCAGCCCGCGCACCACGGCGACGGGCAGCCCGGCAGCCTTGCCCTTGACGAGATCACCGGCGGCGGCCAGTTCATCCGCCGTTGCCACGACCGTCGCGCTCAGCGGATTGCCGTAGGCATCCACACCCCCGCGCAGATCGTCCAGCACACGCACCCCGGCGGCGCCGATCGCGACGTCCGTGAGCCCCGTGCGCCACGGTCGCCCGAAGGTGTCGGTGACGACGACGCCGACGGTGACGCCGAGCGCGTCCCGCAGCCCGTCGCGGATCGCGCGCGCGGACGCGTCCGGGTTCTCGGGCAGCAACAGCACGGTCCCGGCAGGGGTGTTGGAGGCGTCGACGCCGGCGGCGGCCATGATGAGCCCCTGCCGGTTCTCCACGATCCGCAGGGCCCCGCGCCGCGCCACGACCCGTACGGTCTCGGCGTCGATCGCGGCCTCCCGGTCGGCCGCTTCTACGATCCGCCCCTCCGCCTTGGACACGATCTTCGAGGTGACGAGGAGCACGTCCCCGTCGACGAGCCCCGGCTCGGCGCCAGCGATCAGCTTGGCGAGGTCGTCGCCCGCCGCGACCTCCGGCATCCCGGGCACGGCCCAGACCCGGTACCCCTCCACGGGTGCCACCTCGCTCATGCCGCCCGCACCTCCTCCGCCAACGCCAGCGCCTCCCGCGCCATCCGCGCGGTCGCCTCGGTGTCGGTCATCATCAGCGGTACGGCCCGACAGCGGATGCCGGCCGCCTCGACGTCCGCTACGGAGGCGGCGTCCACGGTGTCGACGAGCCAGCCGTCGAGCAGCCCCGAGCCGTAGTGCTCGGCGACCGCCGTGGCCGTGGACTCGACGCCCACCGCCGCGAGGACCTTGTCGGCCATCCCGCGCACGGGCGCGTCCCCGACGATGGGGGAGAGGCCGACCACGGGCACCCCGGCCTCGGCGATCGCCTCCCGGATGCCGGGCACGGCGAGGATGGTGCCCACGGAGACGACCGGGTTGGACGGCGGGAAGAGGATGACGTCCGCCTCCGCGATCGCCTCCAGGACCCCGGGCGCGGGCTTGGCCTGCTCGGCCCCGACCGGCACGACCGCCTCGGCGGCGACCGACGCGCGCAGCCGGACCCAGTACTCCTGGAAGTGGATTACCTTGCGCTCGCCGTCCACCTCGACGGCGACATGCGTCTCGACGCGGTCGTCGGTCATGGGGATCAGCCGTACCCCGGGCTTCCACCGGTCGCACAGCGCCTCGGTGACCGCGCTCAGCGGGAACCCGGCGCCGATCATCTGGGTCCGCACGATGTGCGTGGCGAAGTCCCGGTCGCCGAGCCCGAACCACTCGGGTCCGACCCCGTACGCCCCGAGCTCCTCCTTGAGGTGGAAGGTCTCGTCGGCCCGGCCCCAGCCCTGCTCCTCGTTGATGCCGCCGCCGAGCGTGTACATCACCGTGTCGAGGTCCGGGCAGACCTTCAGCCCGAAGAGGTGGATGTCGTCCCCCGTGTTGCCGATCACCGTGATGTCCGCGTCCGGCACGGCCTGCTTGAGACCGCGCAGGAACCGGGCACCACCGATACCGCCTGCCAGAACCACAATGCGCATGGGGACAAGTCTCGCAGGCGGGTCTGACAACGCGGCAGGCAGTCACCGCATCGCGTCAGGCGGTCACGGCGTCGACCGCTTCCGACCCGTTGCGCCGCGCGCACGCCGTGTGCATCGGCATCTCGGTCAGGCCCGGGAAGTAGACGTGCAGGCTTATGGCCGGTTCGAGGGTGTCGTTGACGACCTCGTGGACGTACCCCGGCGCGAACACCCGCTGCGCGCCCGCCCCCAACGCGCGCGTGCCCCGCTCGGTGCGCTCGGTCAGGGTGCCGTCCAGGACGGTCAGCACCCCGGAGGAGCGGCCGTGGTCGTGCAGTCCGCTGCCCTGTCCGGGCACCCAGGACAGCAGCCACACCTCATAGCCGGGGCCCGTGCTCAGCCGGTGGTACCAGCGGGTCGTCGCGTCGTACTCGACGAGGTGCTCCCACTGGGCGCGGTCGGCCGCGACGGAGCGCGCCAGGCCGACGAACTCGGCCACGGTGGACGGGTGTTCGCGCGGCGGCTGGAGGAGGTGCGGGACTTCGAGGATGTCGCCGGCGATCTGGAGGTCGCTGTCGCTGTTCATGGGGGTGCGGTGGTTCCTCGGCGTAAGTAAGCAACGGCGGGGGCTGGGTGTCACCAAATGAAGAGAGGCGCGTACGGCTGGAGCGAGTGGGCTCAACAGCCGGAGCAGCAACAACAGCTACAGCGAGCGTGGGCAGCACCGAGGGACCCGGCGGTGCGGGTCGAGGTGAGTGCCGAGTTCGCGAGCATGCCCACAAGGACAGCGGTTCACACCCGCAGTGTCAACTCGACGCCCGGTATGTGGGACATGTTTCACCTCATCCGGTTCATCTCCGAGATGAAAGGTTTGTTCAGGCGTCTACCGGGACACATGGCGCACAACCGGGCGCACAAACCCCAGTGGAACGAGATCGAACTCCTGGGCGTCCTCCCCCGTACAGGCTCCGTCTCGGGGTAGGAGGCGCTCGGGGGGTCTCCTCTGCTTGTCAAGGTTTATGCCGATTTGAACACTTTCCGCTAGCCCTTGGTTCCGCAGAGTGAATAAGGGGCCCAATAGCAGATCTCGGCTTGACTCGCCCGGAGCAGCACACTTGTAATTTCACTCGTGTCGTTCAGCCGACATCGGTAACGGCGGCCACATCACGGGGACGCGAAAGACAGACGAGGGGCGCACATGACCGAGCTGGTGCAGCAACTGCTGGTCGACGACGCGGACGAGGAACTCGGCTGGCAGGAGCGCGCGCTGTGCGCCCAGACCGACCCCGAGTCCTTCTTCCCCGAGAAGGGCGGCTCCACCCGCGAGGCCAAGAAGGTCTGCCTGGCCTGTGAGGTCCGCTCCGAATGCCTCGAATACGCCCTCGCCAACGACGAACGCTTCGGCATCTGGGGCGGCCTCTCCGAGCGGGAACGCCGTCGGCTCAAGAAGGCCGCCGTCTGAAGCCGGACGGCACACCTCGGGACATACCTCGGGACCTACCGAACGGCCCGTCGCAGCTGGGTTATCCACAGGCGGCGGGCCGTCGCCATGCCCAGCCGATAGTGTGGGCGCTCGTCCGAGACGTATCGCTGTCCCCTCGGGACGCGGTCGTCCACCGCAGTCCATCGAACCGGGGCCCGTACCTCGATGTCCGTGCAGAGCCACACGGCAGGCCAACACGACGCTGCCACTCCTGAGTTCCCGCGTCACGTGGTGACCGCGGTGCTCGTCTCCCACGACGGCGCCCGCTGGCTGCCCGACGCGCTCGCCGGGCTGCTCGGCCAGGAGCGCCCCGTGCAGAGCGTCATGGCCGCCGACACCGGCAGCGCCGACGACTCCGCCCAGCTGGTCACCGACGCCCTCGGCGCCGACCGCGTGCTCCACCTCGCCCGGCGCACCGGCTTCGGCCAGGCCGTCGAGGAGGCCAACCGCACGTCGCCTCTGCTGACCCCGGACGAGCTGCCGTACCTGAAGCGCCCCAGCGGCTGGGACCCCGTCACGCGCACGTGGCGCGACGACGCCTACGACATGCCCGAACTCCCGTACGGCGAGCCCGTCCAGTGGCTGTGGCTGCTGCACGACGACTCCGCCCCGGAGCCGGACGCCCTGGCGCAGCTGCTGCGGGTGGTGGACCAGGAGTACGAACTGGGCCGCGACGACGTGGCCGTCGTAGGCCCCAAGCTGCGCGGCTGGTACGACCGGCGGCAGTTGCTGGAGGTCGGCGTCACCATCGCCCACTCCGGCCGCCGTTGGACCGGCCTGGACCGCCGCGAACAGGACCAGGGCCAGCACGACCACGTACGGCCCGTGCTGTCCGTGTCCACCGCCGGGATGCTGATCCGGCGCGACGTCTTCGACGAACTCGGCGGGTTCGACCGCCGGTTGCCCCTGATGCGCGACGACGTCGACCTGTGCTGGCGCGCCACCGCCGCCGGCCACCGCGTCCTGGTCGCCCCCGAGGCGGTCGTCCGGCACGCCGAGGCGGCCTCCCGCGAGCGCCGCGCCGTCGACTGCGCGGGCCGCACCGTCGCCTCCCCGCACAAGGTCGACAAGGCCGGCGCCGTCTACACCCTGCTCGTCAACAGCCGTACGGCTGTGCTGCCCTGGGTCCTCTTCAGGGTCGTCGTCGGCACCCTGCTGCGGACCGTCGCCAACCTCGTCGGCAAGGTCCCCGGACAGGCCCTCGACGAGATCCGCGGCCTCCTGGGCACCCTGCTGCGCCCCGAGCGGATCCTCGCCGGCCGGCGCAGGCGCTCCGGCGCCCAGATCGACAAGGCCGAACTGCGGCCCCTGTTCCCGCCGCCCGGCGCGACCGTGCGGGCCACCTTCGAACAGGTCGCCGGAAGCTTCGTCGACACCTCCGACCCCGAGATCACCTCCGGAGCCGGCCGGCACGGCGGCGCCGTCGAGTCCGGACCCGGCGGCGACGACGCGGACTTCCTGGAGATCGAGCAGTTCGCGCGCGTGAAGCGCATCGCCCGCAAGCCGGGCCCGGTGCTGTTCCTGGTGCTGTTGCTCGTCTCGCTCGTCGCCTGCCGCGACCTGCTCGGCAGCGGCGCGCTCACGGGCGGCGCGCTGCTGCCCGCCCCGGGCGACTCCAGTGAGCTGTGGTCCCGCTTCCTGGACTCCTGGCACCCGGTCGGCGCCGGCGGTACCCCGTCCGCGCCGCCCTACCTCGCGCTCGTCGCGATGCTCTCCTCGCTGCTCTTCGGCTCGACCGGCCTCGCGGTCACGGTCCTGCTGGTCGCCTCGGTCCCGCTGGCCGGGTTCACCGCCTACTTCGCGTCCCGCCCGCTCGTCGAATCGCGCCTCCTGCGCGCGTGGGCGGCCGTCGTCTACGCCTTCCTGCCCGCCGCCACCGGCGCCCTCGCGGGCGGCCACATCGGTACCGCCGTACTCGCCGTACTGCTCCCGCTGATGGCCCGCGCGGGCATCGCGGCCAGCGGTCTGACGCACTCCTCCGGGGCCCGCGGCAGCTGGCGCGCCACCTGGGCGTACGCCCTGCTCCTGACGATCACCACCGCCTTCACGCCGATCATCTGGCCCATCACGCTGATCCTCGGCATCGCGCTGCTGGCCGTCCGCCGCGGCGACCTCGTCGGCTACGGCCCGCGCTTCCTGGCCCAGTACGGCACCCCGCTGCTGATCCTGGCCCCCTGGTCGCTCACCCTGCTCCCGTTCGGCTTCTTCCAGCAGGCGGGCCTGGAGTTCGGCTCCGGGTCCGCGTCCCCCCTCGACCTGCTCGGCGCCAGCCCGGGCGGCCCCGGCACGGTCAGCGGCCTGATGCTCATCGGCATCGTCCTGGCAGCCCTCGCCGCCCTGCTGCGCAGCGAGCGTCAGTTCGGCATCTGGACGGCCTGGGGCGTCGCCCTGGTGGGCCTCGTCTTCGCCGTCCTGTCCAACAGCTCCACCTGGGCGGGCCCCGCGACCCTCGTCTACGGCCTCGCCCTCCTCGCCGCCGCCGCGCTCGGCGCCGACGGGGCACGCGCGCGTGTCGCCGAGCAGAGCTTCGGCTGGCGCCAGCCGGTCGCCGTGCTGATCGCCTTCGCCTCGGCCGCGGGCCCGCTGCTCGTCGCCGCCGGCTGGATGATCCGCGGCGCCGACGGCCCCCTGGAGCGCCACGACCCGACCCAGGTGCCCGCGTTCGTCGCCGAGGAGAGCGGCACCCAGGACCAGGCCCGCACCCTCGTCCTCGACAGCGACTCCGCCGCCCACGTCGGCTACATGCTGGTGCGCGGTTCCGGCGCCCGCATGGGAGACGGCGAGTTCGCCGCTGCGGACGGCGAGAACACCAAGCTCGACAAGGTCGTCGCCAACCTCGTCGCCGGCTCCGGCGCCGACCAGGCCGACGAACTCGGCGGCTTCGCCGTGCGCTACGTCCTCGTCCACAAGGGCGCGCCCCGCGAGGTCAGCCGCGTCCTGGACGCCACCCCCGGCCTCAGCAGGCTCAGCCAGGCCGACGGCAGCGCCCTGTGGCGGGTCGACGAGGAGGTCTCCCGCGCGGCGATCGTCGCCGGAACCGCCGCTCCGAAGCCCGTCGCCGCCGGACCCGTCGACATCCACACCAAGATCGCGTCCGGCGCCACCGGCCGCGTCCTGCGCCTCGCCGACTCCGCCGCCGCGGGCTGGACGGCCACCCTGGACGGCAAGCCGCTCACCCGCACCACGGTCGACGGCTGGGCCCAGGGCTTCGAACTCCCCGCCTCCGGCGGCACGTTGGACGTCACCTACGACGACCCGATCGGGCACACCGCCTGGCTGTGGACCCAGGGCGCACTCGCCCTCGTCCTCGTCGTGCTCGCCCTCCCGGGCCGCCGCCGCGAGATCGACGACGACCTCCCCGAGGAGGAGCTGATCCCGGCCCAGGCGGTCGCGGGCGAGGGCCGCCGGGCCCGCCGCCTGCGCGCCCAGGCGGAGGCCGAGACCGAGACCGCCGACCAGACCGACGAGACCGCCGACACCGGGCAGTTCGACGCGTTCGCCGCGGGCGCCACGCCTCCTCCGGAGGAGGAGGCCGTCGCCGCGATCCCGCAGCAGCAGTCCTACGGAGAGTGGGACGCGGCGAGCTACGCGGGCGCCGAGTACGGCACCTACGGCGGCGAGCAGCAGTACCAGACCAACGAGCAGTACCCGGCGGGCACTTACGACCAGTCGTACCAGGCGGACCCCTACCAGGGCGGTCAGCCCGGCCAGTACGACCCGTACGCCTACGGAGGCCAGCCCCAGGCACCGGCCTACGACCCGACGTACGACCCGGGCTACGACCAGAACCAGGGCTACGACCCGAACTACGACCCCGCCTACGACCCGAACTACGACCCGGCCCAGCAGCAACAACCGCACGGCAATGAGCGCCCCGACGGGAGCCAGCAGTGAACCGCCCCGCCCTCTCCCTCCTCGCCGGCGTGGTCGCACTCGCCGCCGTCACCGGGTTCGCCGAGATGAAGTCACCGGCCGCGTCCGGCGCCGGCACCGCCAAGGCGGCCGCCCAGCTGCCCGTGGAGCGCACCAGCCTGCTCTGCCCGGCGCCGAGCACCTCGGACCTCGCCGACACGTCGTACACGTCCTTCACGCCCGTTACCGAGGGCACGGACAGCAGCGGCAAGGCCGAACTCCAGTCCGGCACTGAGGAGTCGGGCGACGGCACGAGCAGCAAGAAGAAGCCCGCCAAGCCCGTCCTGGAACCCAAGGACCCCGGCACTCCGGCCACCGGCGACAGCTCCGGCGCCGACTCGCCCGCGCTGCTCGGCACTGCCGAGGGCAAGTACGCGCCCGGGTGGACCGTCCAGGAGACCACCGAGGTCGCCGCGGGCAACGGCCGCGGCCTCCAGGGCGTCAACTGCACCGCCCCGGACACCGAGTTCTGGTTCCCGGGCGCCAGCACCGCCACCGGCCGCACCGACTACGTGCACCTCACCAACCCGGACGACTCCGCCGCCGTCGTGGACATCGAGCTCTACGGCAAGGACGGCGACCTCAAGTCGACGGTGGGGGAGGGCATCACGGTCGAGCCGCACGCCAGCGAGCCGATCCTGCTGTCCACGCTCACCGACGCCCAGGAGACCGACCTGACGGTGCACGTGAGCGTGCGCAGCGGCCGGGTCGGCGCGTCCGTGCAGGCCCTCGACGCCAAGCTCGGCGGCGACTGGCTGGCCGCGTCCACGGACCCGGCGGGCAGCCTGGTCATGCCGGGCATCCCGAAGGACGCCACTTCGGTGCGGCTGATCGCCTTCACGCCGGGCGACTCGGACGCCGACCTGAAGGTGCGGCTGTCGTCACCCACGGGGATGATCACGCCGGCCGGGAACGAGACCGTGCACGTGAAGGCGGGCATGACGACCGCCGTCGACCTGGGCGACGTCACGCGCGGCGACCCGGGCTCCCTGGTCCTGACCCCGACCGACCAGTCCGTGCCGATCGTCGCCGCCCTGAAGGTCGTACGCGGAAAGGGCAGCAAGCAGGAGACGGCGTTCATCCCGGCGACGAGCGCGGTCGGCACGCGCGCGACGTCCGCCGACAACAGCGCCAAGGGCTCCACGCTGTCCCTGGTCGCTCCCACCCGCACCGCCACGGTCAAGGTCACCGCGTCGGCGGGCAGCGGCGGCGGTACGCCCGTCTCGAAGACGTACACGATCAAGGCCGGTACCACCGAGGACGTCGAACTCCCGGTCCCCGCAGGCCTGAAGGGCACCTACGCGCTCACGGTCGAACCGCAGTCGGGCGGCCCGGTGT
Source organism: Streptomyces sp. NPDC050528 (assembly GCF_044457795.1). Taxonomy (NCBI): domain Bacteria; kingdom Bacillati; phylum Actinomycetota; class Actinomycetes; order Kitasatosporales; family Streptomycetaceae; genus Streptomyces; species Streptomyces sp. NPDC050528. Next base: position 15,486 of record NZ_JBITHH010000005.1, on the reverse strand, counting down.
ACGCGGCCCGGACGCTGGCGGCGACCGAGGAGGGCGTCCCGGGCTTCACGATCCAGACGCTGCCCGACGACCGGGGGACGGTGTCGGTGCCGCAGACGGACGAGGACCTGTCGGTGCTCCAGAAGTAGCGGTTGGCGGCACGCGCGCGGGGAGGGTGTTCAGTCCTCCCCGTAGCGCGGATCGACCGTCTCCGGGGTGAGCCCCAGGAGTTCGGCGACCTGCTCCACGACGATCTCGTGGACGAGGGCGGCCCGTTCGTCGCGCCCCTTCGTACGGATCTCGACCGGGCGCCGATAGATGACCACGCGCGCGGGCTGCCCCTCGCGGGCGGCGATCGTGCCCCCCAGGGGCACCGACTCGTCGTTCCAGCCCTCGCCCGCACCACCCAGTCGAGGGACTTCCAGGACGAGGAAATCGATCTCGGACAACTGCGGCCAGCGTCGCTCCAGGCGCTCCACGGAGTCCTGCACCAGATCGGCGAACGCCTCGGCGCGGCTCGCGGCGAGCGGAACCTGGGGCGGTGCGATCGGGCCGCGCATGCCCCGGCCGTGGCGATCGCGGCGGCGGGGCCCGGGGCCGGCGGCGGAGGGCGGTACGGGGGTGTCCATCACTGGTGAAGCGTAGTCCCCGCCGGGTCCGCCCGCCCGCCTCCACCCGCCGCCGGAGCTCCGCACGGCATGTCGCCGGATGACCATTCCGGCCAAGGTTGGGCTCGATTCCGTATGTCTCGAAGACCGTCCCTCTCAAGGCAATTGACGGTGTTTGTGCCGAGTGGTGACCGGGTTCGATCCCGTTCGAGATCTCGTGAGGGGGTGTTCGCGCAGGTCAGAGGCGTGTTGCCGGTGAGGTGTGTGGGGCGTTTCACAGCCCGACACGGTGGGGTGACCTGGGGGAGAGTCGTCGCGGCCCGCTCAAGAGTGCGGTACCGTCCAACGTCGTGAGCCCTGTACGTCGCTGTTCGCGCACCGCTTGCGGCCGCCCCGCCGTCGCGACGCTGACGTACGTCTACGCCGACTCGACCGCGGTCCTCGGCCCGCTCGCCACCTACGCCGAACCCCACTGCTACGACCTGTGCGCCGAGCACTCCGAGCGCCTCACCGCGCCCCGCGGCTGGGAAGTCGTCCGCCTCCTCGACAGCTCCGCTCCGGCCCGCCCGAGCGGCGACGACCTGGAGGCCCTCGCCAACGCCGTGCGCGAGGCGGCCCGCCCCCAGGAGCGCGCGGCAGGCGGCGGAGGCGGGGCCCGCACGGCGGACCCGATGGAGGTCGCACGCCGGGGTCACCTCCGGGTGCTGCGTTCACCGGACAACTGACAGCGTCCGCTGGCGAGTTCGTTCAACAATTCTTTCGTACGGTGCTGAGATCGTTCAACGATCCACTCGGCCCGCCCGCCCAACTCGCCGACATCGTCGCCTCCTTGGTGGATGCCGCCCTGAGCTGAGGTAACGGTGTGTGGACGGCTCGGTTGCCGCACGTCGCATGTCAGCCCTGGCGGGTAGTTTGGGGCGACCGATGGAACTTTCTGGAGGGTTGGCCGTGTCTGCTGATCTGTCGCAGCTCGTGAAGGCGTACGACGTACGGGGCGTCGTCCCGGACCAGTGGGACGAGTCGTTGGCCGAGCTGTTCGGAGCGGCCTTCGTCCAAGTGACCGGCGCGAGCGCGATCGTGACCGGGCACGACATGCGGCCCTCGTCCCCGGGCCTGTCCGCGGCCTTCGCGCGCGGGGCGGCGGCGCGCGGTGTCGACGTGACCGAGATCGGCCTGTGCTCCACGGACCAGCTGTACTACGCGTCGGGCGCGTTCGACCTCCCCGGCGCGATGTTCACGGCCTCGCACAACCCGGCGAAGTACAACGGCATCAAGATGTGCCGTGCGGGCGCGGCTCCCGTGGGCCAGGACACCGGCCTCGCCGAGATCCGCCAACTCGTCGAGTCCTGGCTGGACTCGGGCGCGCCGGAGGTCTCCGGACCGACGGGAACGATCACGCAACGGGACACGTTGAAGGACTACGCTGCGCACCTCCGCGGCCTCGTCGACCTGACCTCCATCCGCCCCCTGAAGGTCGTCGTCGACGCGGGCAACGGCATGGGCGGCCACACGGTCCCGACGGTGTTCGCCGGCCTGCCGCTCACCCTGGTCCCGATGTACTTCGAGCTGGACGGCACCTTCCCGAACCACGAGGCCAACCCCCTCGACCCGGCCAACATCGTCGACCTCCAGGCACGCGTCCGCGAGGAGGGCGCCGACCTGGGCATCGCGTTCGACGGAGACGCCGACCGCTGCTTCGTGGTCGACGAGAACGGCGACCCGGTCTCCCCGTCCGCGATCACCGCCTTGGTGGCCTCCCGCGAGCTGGCGAGGAACGGCGGCAAGGGCGTGATCATCCACAACCTGATCACGTCCTGGTCGGTCCCCGAGGTCGTCAAGGAGAACGGCGGCACGCCGGTCCGCACGCGCGTGGGCCACTCCTTCATCAAGGCCGAGATGGCGAAGGCCGGCGCGATCTTCGGCGGCGAGCACTCCGCGCACTACTACTTCAAGGACTTCTGGAACGCCGACACGGGCATGCTGGCCGCCCTCCACGTCCTCGCAGCCCTGGGCGGCCAGGACGGCCCCCTCTCCGCCCTCGTGGCCCAGTACGACCGCTACGTGGGCTCCGGCGAGATCAACTCCACGGTCGACGACCAGCAGGCCCGCCTCGCGGCGATCCGCACCGCCTACGAGAACCAGACCGACCTCACCCTCGACGACCTCGACGGCCTCACCGTCTCCTCCACCGACTGGTGGTTCAACGTCCGCCCCTCCAACACGGAACCGCTGCTGCGGCTCAACGCGGAGGCGCGGGACGAGGCGACGATGGGGAAGGTGCGGGACGAGGTGCTGGGGATCATCAGGGGTTGAGGGTTCTTCGGCTGACGGTGCTTGTGGGTGCCGGTCGGGACACACAACCCTTCCGGCGCTCGCCTGTGATTCCTGCTGATTCCGGCCGGCATCATCCAGCCCGTCCGGCGTTTGAGGGCGAGGCCGTTCAGGCCGAAAGGGGGTCTGGGGGCGCAGCCCCCAGGGACGTCGGCCCCAACTCCGGCAAGCCTCCTCAACCGGCGGTACCCTGACCAGGCACATCCGCCCAAGCGTCGCAGACAGTCGTAGACACCCCCTCGGAGGAACACCCCATGCCGCTCGAAGCCGGCCTCCTGGAGATCCTGGCCTGCCCGGCCTGCCACGCCCCCCTCAAGGAGCAGGACACCGAGCTGATCTGCACCGGCGAGGACTGCGGCCTGGCCTACCCCGTCCGGGACGGCATCCCCGTACTGCTCGTCGACGAGGCCCGCCACCCCGCGTAACCGACGACGACGCGTTCGGAGGCTGCCGCCCATGCTCGACGAATCGCTGCTCGACACCCCTGAGGCACTGGCCGAGGCCGACCGCCGAGCCCTGCTCCGCGGTGCCGCCGAAGCCGGCGCCCGGGTGCGCACCGCCGCCCGGCACGCCGCCGAGGCCGGCGTCCACGACCTGAAACCGGACGGCCGCCCCCGCGCCATCCTGATCGCGGGCCCCGGCGCCGCCGCCACCTGCGTCGCCGACCTGCTCGGCACCCTCGCCGGCGCCGCCAGCCCCGTCACCCGCCTCGCACCCACCGGCGTAGCCCCCGCGGCCGGCGCCCTGCGCTGGGAACTCCCGGGCTGGGCAGGCTCCGTGGACCTCCTGCTGATCACCACCCCGGACGGCACCGAACCCGGCCTGTCCCTCCTCGCCGAGCAGGCGTACCGCCGCGGCTGCACCGTCGTCGCCGTAGCACCGACCCGCAGCCCGCTCACCGAGGCGGTGGACGGCGCCCACGGCCTCTTCGTACCGATGGCGACCGCACCGTACGAGCACGACGAGCCCTTGGCCGCCTCCGCCCCCGGAGTCCTCTGGGCGCTGCTCACCCCGCTGCTCGCGATCCTGGACCGCACAGGCCTGCTCAGTGCGCCTCCGGAGGCCTTGGAGAAGGTCGCCGACCGGCTCGACCAGGTCGCCGAGCGCTGCGGGCCCGCCATCGCGACGTACAGCAATCCCGCGAAGACCCTCGCCTCCGAACTCGCCGACTCGCTCCCGGTGATCTGGACCGAGGGCACCTCGGCCGGTCCGGCGGGCCGTCGATTCGCCGCCGCGCTCGCGGAGTTGGCCGGTCGCCCCGCGCTCGTCTCCGAGCTGCCCGAGGCGCTCGCCGAGCACAACGCGCTGCTGGCCGGCCCGCTCGCCGCGAGCGCCGACCCCGACGACTTCTTCAGGGACCGCGTCGACGAGGCACCCGCGCTGCACGCACGCGTGGTGCTGCTCCGGGACCGTCCGATCGGCGGCCTCACCGCCGCGCCCACCGCCCGTGACCTGGCCCTCAGTCACGACACGCCGATCAGCGAGCTGGAGCCGGAGGAGGGCGGCGAGTTGGAGACCCTCGCCGAGCTGATCGCCATGACGGATTTCGCCGCCGTTTACCTGGCGCTCGCCTCGGGCGCCTGATCTTGTCGTCGAAGCCCTGAGCCGCCGTACACCGTCGTACGTGGCGCGAATCCACGTCGTACCCAAGTCGTACGCAGAGAGAACCGGTAGACCCGCATGGACCGCCTCGACAACACGATCCGCCCCTACGCCTGGGGTTCGACGACCGCCATCCCGAAGTTGCTCGGCGTCGAGCCCAGTGGCGAACCACAGGCGGAGATGTGGATGGGCGCCCACCCGGGCGCACCCTCACGTACCGCGCGCGGGACGCTCGTCGAGGTCATCGAGGCGTCTCCGGAGCGGGAGTTGGGCGACAAGGCGGTCGCGAAGTTCGGCCCCCGGCTGCCCTTCCTGCTGAAGATCCTCGCCGCCGGCGCCCCCCTCTCCCTCCAGGTGCACCCCAACTTGGCGCAGGCGAAGGAGGGTTACGCCGACGAGGAGCGCCGGGGCATCCCCGTGGACGCCCCGCACCGCAACTACAAGGACGCCAACCACAAGCCCGAACTGATCTGCGCGCTCACCGAGTTCGACGGCCTGTGCGGCTTCCGCGACCCGCTGCACGCCGCCGACCTGCTGGCCGGCCTGGGCGTCGACTCCCTGAAGCCGTACGTCGACCTCCTGCACGCGCACCCCGAGGAAGCCGCCCTGCGCGAGGTCCTCACGGCGATCCTCACCGCCGACCCCGAGGAGATGCGCCACACGGTCACCGCGGCGGCGACCGCCTGCACCCGCCTGGGCGGCGACTACGAGCCCTACGCAGACATCGCCCACCACTACCCGGGCGACCCGGGTGTCATCGCGGCCATGCTCCTCAACTACGTCCGACTCCAGCCCGGCGAGGCCCTGTTCCTCGGCGCCGGCATCCCGCACGCCTACCTCAACGGCCTCGGCGTCGAGATCATGGCCAACTCCGACAACGTCCTGCGCTGCGGCCTCACCCCCAAGCACGTCGACGTCCCCGAACTCCTGCGCGTCGTCCGCTTCGAGGCGAGCGACCCCGGAGTGCTGCGCCCCGAGGCGTCCCCCGACGGCGAGGAGGTCTACGAGACCCCCATCGACGAGTTCCGGCTGTCCCGGTACGTCCTCCCGGAGGGCACCGGCGCCCACGACCTCACCCTCGACACCCCGCAGATCCTGCTCTGCACGGCGGGTGCGGTGAAGGCGGGCGAGTTCGAACTGGCGCCCGGTCAGTCGATGTTCGTCCCGGCGGGAGACAAGGCCGAGGTGTCCGGCGCGGGCACGGTCTTCCGGGCCACTGTGATCGTATGACCGGGCCTGTGGATACCTGACGCGCCGTCGTCGGGCAGGGCTGCAAGAATGGCTCACCGGCAAAGGACGGGCAAAGACGGTCGGACGGCCCATCAGTGGGCAGACGTCCGGCGTAGACGTACGAAGGCGAAGGGACACCGCGAACACATGAGCGCGTCAGGCGGCACCAAGGCGATCGTGGCGGCACTCGGTGCCAACCTCGCGATCGCGGCATCGAAGTTCGTCGCGTTCGCCTTCAGCGGCTCGTCCTCGATGCTCGCCGAGGGCGTCCACTCCCTCGCCGACTCCGGCAACCAGGCCCTGCTCCTGATCGGCGGCAAGAAGGCCCAGCGCGAGGCCACCCCGCAACACCCCTTCGGCTACGGCCGCGAGCGGTACATCTACGCCTTCCTCGTCTCGATCGTCCTCTTCTCGGTCGGCGGCATGTTCGCCGTCTACGAGGGCTACGAGAAGATCAAGCACCCGCACGAACTGGAGCACTGGTACTGGCCGGTGGGCGTCCTGGTGTTCGCGATCATCGCCGAGGGCTTCTCGTTCCGTACGGCCATCAAGGAGTCGAACGAACTGCGCGGCGCGCACTCCTGGTCGCAGTTCATCCGCCGCGCCAAGGCCCCCGAGCTGCCGGTCGTCCTCCTGGAGGACTTCGGCGCGCTCATCGGTCTGGTCCTCGCCCTCGGCGGCGTCGGCATGGCCCTGCTCACCGGTGACGGCATCTGGGACGGCATCGGCACCCTCTGCATCGGCATCCTGCTCATCCTGATCGCCCTGGTCCTGGCAGCCGAGACCAAGTCCCTCCTGCTCGGCGAGTCCGCCGGCATCGAGGACGTCAAGAAGATCGAGGCTGCGATCGTCGACGGTCACACGGTCACCGGCATCATCCACATGCGCACGCTCCACCTCGGCCCCGAGGAACTGCTCGTCGCCGCCAAGATCGCCGTCCAGCACGACGACACGGCCACCGAGGTCGCCACGGCGATCAACGCCGCCGAGTCCCGCATCCGCGAAGCCGTCCCGATCGCCCGCGTGATCTACCTCGAACCCGACATCTACAGCGAGTCCGAAGCCACGAAGGGCGCGGACCGCGAGGCGACTCCGGGAGGCCCGGCCCAGCACCCCGCCGAACACTGACCCACTCCGCCGCTACGACAGCGGGGCCCGCCGAGACGTCCGACGAGCCCCGCGGCTCCAACTAGCCCTGCTGAACGGGCCACGGCGCCACCGGCACCGCCCGCTGCTGCCGCCGCCGTACGACGAACGCGGCGATCCCCAGGCCGATGCCGACCAGGACGAGCACGACCCCGCCGATGACGGCCGCCCCGAAGCCGGAGGCGACCGTACGGGCGTCGGTCACCCGGCCCCGGACGGCGGAGTCGGCCACCGTGCCGTCGTGGTCGCTCGCGAAGAAACGCGAGTCCATCGAGTTCGCGCGGTTGTCGCCGAGCAGGAACAGCCGCCCCTTCGGGACCGTCACGTCGTACGTCTTGTGCACACCATCGACATCGCCCTGCTTCACATAGGGCTCCGCCAGCGGCTTTCCGTTCACGGTGATCCGCGCGGCCGTGCCCGACCCCGTGCAGCACACCACACGGTCGCCGCCCACCCCGACGACCCGCTGCATCACGCTCGCGCTGAACCCGTAGCGGTCCGGCGCCGAGAACAGCACGACGTCACCGCGGTGCACCTCGCCGCCGCCGACCTGCTCGTAGATGATCCGGTCGCCCGGCTTGTACGTCGGTGCCATGCTCTGACTGCTGATGGTGGAACTGCCGTAGGAATTCCGCACGTACGCGAGCGCGCCCACCGTCAGCACCACCCCCAACAGCCCCACCACGACGGCCGCGACCCCAAGTCCCCGCCCCTTGCCCGACATCGTTTCCCTCCCCGTGCGGCACTTCCGCGGGGGCGAGGGTAGCGGGCGTCTGTGAACGGTCTGTGCGGGCCCGCGCCCCACGAGAGGCGCGGACCCGCACCGGCTGAGTCCCGTCCGCGGACCAGGCCGCAGGGAATCGGCGGGCCTGATCATCATCGCCGCAGACGGGCGCGTCAGGCCCCGCGTCTACGACAGGATCCGCCGGACAGGCCCTAACCGACCTCGCTCAACACCCCGAGCACGGCCGACTCATCACCGGCGGCCAGCAGCCGCTCCCGGAACCCGGCATCCATCAACTTCCGTGACAGCAGCGCCAGAATCCGCAGATGCTCATCACCGGCGGCCGCCTCCGGCACGGCGATCATGAACACCAGCCGGGCCTTCGTACCGTCCAGGGAACCCCACTCGACCCCCTCCACCGACCGCGCGAACCCGACGACCGGCGCACTCACCGCATCCGTCTTGGCATGCGGAATCGCGATCTCCTCCCCGAGCCCGGTCGTCCCCTGCGCCTCCCGCCGCAGCGCGGTCGCCACCAACTCCTCGACGTCCACGACCTTCCCGGTCCGCGCCAACAGCCCGGCCATCTCCCGGATCGCGGCCTCCTTGCCGTCAGCGTCGAGCCGCACCTTGACGGTCCGCTCGGTGAGGTAGCCGGAGAGGACTTCGGGGACACCATCAGGGAGAGTCTCCGGGGAAATTCCGGGGTGGGTCTCCGGGGCGGGGGAGTCGGAAGCGGAACCGGACTCGGAACGGGAATCGGCACCGGGGGCGCTTTCGGCGCCGGCCGAGCCAGAGTTGGCCGAGCGGACATCGGCCGAGTCGGCGCTGCCCAGGTCGGCCTTGCTCAAGTCACCGTTGGACAAGCCCGAGTTGGCCAAACCGGGGTCGAGCAAACCCGAGTCGGCCGAGTCATCGTCGACCGTGGCCCCAACGGCAGCCGCAGCCCCCGCACTTGACCTGCCCGACCCGCCCGTACCGATCACACCGTCCGCAGCCGCGCCCCCACGCGAAACCCCTTCCGCTACGACGACCCCGGCGCCCGGCACTCCGGACCCGGACCCAACCCCCGCCCCGACCAACGCAGGCGCGGATTCGCCCATGCCGACAACGTGCCCAGCAGACTCCCCGCGCCGCTTCCGTTCACTCACGTCGACCAGCGCGACCGTCGTCACCGCGGTGACCGTCGTACCGATGGCGACCGCGACGAAGAACATCGGTACGCCGCTCACCGCGCCCAGTACCGCCACGATCGGCCCGCCGTGCGGCACCGCGTCCTTCACCCCGGCGAGCCCGGCGACCGCACCGGCGACCGCGCCGCCCAGCATGTTGGCGGGGATGACCTGCGCGGGCCGTGCCGCCGCGAACGGGATCGCGCCCTCGGAGATGCCGAAGCAGCCCATGAACAGCGAGGCCAGACCGGTCTCCCGCTCCTGGTCGGTGTAGAGGCGTTGCCGTATCAACGTGGCCAGGCCCTGGCCGAGCGGCATCACCGGGATCGCGGCCGCGCACATGCCCATGACGGCCTGGTTGCCGGTCGCGATGAGCCCCGCGCCGAAGAGGAACGCCGTCTTGTTGACCGGCCCGCCCATGTCGAACGCGATCATCAGCCCCAGGATCGTGCCGAGCAGGATCGCACTGGTTCCGGTCATTCCGCCGAGCCAGCTGGTGAGGTGCTCGAACACCCAGGAGATCGGCTTCCCGATCACGTTGATGAAGAACAGCCCGAGCGCCGTCGTCGCCACGATCGGGATCACGATGATCGGCATGATCGGCTGGACGAACTTCGGGACCTGGACCTTCTTGATCCACAGCACCAGATACCCGGCGAGGAACCCGGTCACGATCGCCCCGATGAACCCGGCGCCCGCCTTCGAGTCGTACAGCGAACCGGTGTTGGCGATCCAGCCGCCGATCATGCCCGGCACGAGCGCGGGCCGGTCGCCGATCGCGTAGGCGATGTAGCCGGACAGGATCGGCACCATCAGCGTGAAACCGATCACGCCGATGTTGTTCACGTCCATCCAGAAGGAGCCCTTCGGGATGACCAGACCGCCCGAGGGGTCCGGGTGGCCGCCGAGCGACAGCGAGATCGCGATCAGCAGCCCGCCGACCACGACGAACGGGATCATGTAACTGACCCCGTTCATCAGCGCCTTGTACGCGACGCTCCGCTCCCGGCTGCCGGGCGGGGTGGCCGCCGCCGTCGTACCGGCCGCCGTGTGCACGGGCGCGGACCGCACCTGCTCGATCAGCCGCTCGGGATGCCGGATGCCCTCCGCGACCCCGACCATGAGGACCCGCTTGCCGACGAAACGGCTCAGGTCCACGTCCTTGTCTGCGGCGACGATGACGCCGTCCGCAGTGCTGACATCGTTGTCATCCAGGATGTTTTCAGCCCCGATGGAACCCTGCGTCTCCACCTTCATGTCGATGCCGCGGCTCTCGGCGGCCTGGGCGAGTTTCTCCGCCGCCATGTACGTGTGGGCGATGCCGGTCGGGCACGCGGTCACCGCGAGCAGCCTCAACCGCTGCGGCTCGCCGTCGCCGTGGCCCGTGGGGGGAGGGCCGGCCGTACTCGTCACGTCGTTCTCCTAACACCTTCGTCCAACACTTGCGTCGCGCGGAACGCCGTCCCGGACGTCCCGCGAGATCGATCAGAGGTTCCTGATCTCCGTGCATCCTGCAACATCGGACGCCCGACTCAAAGACGCGAAAGTCCCTGGTCGCCGTCGTCCGTTCCACTCCGCCCACTGCTCGTGGGGGTTCTGCTGCGGCTCCCCCGGAAACCCGATCCGACACCGGTCGACCCCGTGAGTTCGGCCGGATCCGTCCGGAGGTGGGCTGGGGGCGGCCGGGTTCACCGGTGTAGCTTGGGTGGGAGCCAGACGTCGCTGCTGATGGCGGTCGGGCGGTTCCTCCGCGGACCGGCCGAGGGAGAGAGGGCCTCCGACGGACTGCGCTGCGCGTACGCGGGCATTCCTGTGCCCTCCTTCGGGCACCCCTGTGTCCGCCGCCGCGCAGACCAGCCGTATCCACCAGGCCCCAACCCCGAGGAGCACCTCTCCATGACGACTGTCGACAACCGACAGGACTTCAAGGTCGCCGATCTCTCCCTGGCCGAGTTCGGCCGCAAGGAGATCACCCTCGCCGAGCACGAGATGCCCGGCCTGATGTCGATCCGCCGCGAGTTCGCCGCCAGCCAGCCGCTGGCCGGTGCCCGCATCATGGGCTCGCTGCACATGACCGTGCAGACCGCCGTCCTGATCGAGACCCTGGTCGCCCTGGGCGCCGAGGTCCGCTGGGTCTCCTGCAACATCTTCTCCACCCAGGACCACGCGGCCGCCGCCATCGCCGTCGGCCCGAACGGCACGCCCGAGAACCCCCAGGGCATCCCGGTCTTCGCCTGGAAGGGCGAGACCCTGGAGGAGTACTGGTGGTGCACGGAGCAGGCGCTGACCTGGCCGAACACCCCCACCGGCGGCCCGAACATGATCCTGGACGACGGCGGCGACGCCACGATGCTCGTCCACAAGGGCGTCGAGTACGAGAAGGACGGCAAGGTCCCCTCCCTCGACACCGCCGAGTCCGACGAGCACCGCGTCGTCCTCCAGGTCCTGCAGCGCACCATCTCCGAGGGCTCGCAGAAGTGGACCCAGCTCGCCTCGGAGATCCGCGGCGTGACCGAGGAGACCACGACCGGCGTGCACCGTCTCTACGAGATGCACCGCGACGGCACCCTCCTGTTCCCGGCGATCAACGTGAACGACGCCGTCACCAAGTCGAAGTTCGACAACAAGTACGGCTGCCGCCACTCCCTGATCGACGGCATCAACCGCGCCACCGACGTCCTCATCGGCGGCAAGACCGCGGTCGTCCTCGGCTACGGCGACGTGGGCAAGGGCTGCGCGGAGTCCCTGCGCGGACAGGGCGCCCGCGTGATCGTCACCGAGATCGACCCGATCTGCGCGCTGCAGGCGGCGATGGACGGCTACCAGGTCACGACGCTGGACGAGGTCGTCGACAAGGCCGACATCTTCGTCACCACGACCGGCAACAAGGACATCATCATGGCCGCGGACATGGCCAAGATGAAGCACCAGGCGATCGTCGGCAACATCGGTCACTTCGACAACGAGATCGACATGGCCGGCCTGGCGAAGATCCCGGGCATCGTCAAGGACGAGGTCAAGCCGCAGGTCCACACCTGGAAGTTCCCCGACGGCAAGGTCCTCATCGTGCTGTCCGAGGGCCGCCTGCTGAACCTGGGCAACGCCACCGGCCACCCCTCGTTCGTGATGTCCAACTCCTTCGCGGACCAGACCCTGGCCCAGATCGAGCTGTTCACCAAGCCCGAGGAGTACCCGACCGACGTCTACGTGCTGCCCAAGCACCTCGACGAGAAGGTCGCCCGCCTCCACCTGGACGCGCTCGGCGTGAAGCTGACCACGCTCAGCCCGGAGCAGGCGGCGTACATCGGCGTCGAGGTCGAGGGCCCGTACAAGTCGGACCACTACCGCTACTGATCCGGCGACCCCGCCGGCTGTGACCCCGCCCGCTGTGACCGCGTCCGTGCACTGACGCGGCCTCAGCGGCAGGTCCTCAGCAGCAGATCCTCCGAGGCAGGCCCCCGCACCCCCGTGCCGGGGGCCTGCCCCTTTGGCTCCATCGGCCGGACCGGCCCGTCAAGACCCAGGACCCCGATGCCCCGCGGCCGTTATTCGCTCCACGATCCGCACGATCACACCCCCCTCGCTGACGAACACTTCCACTGCGCCCCCGGCCCCTCCGGCTGGCGTTATGTCTCCCAACTCACCACCCCCTCGGGCGACCACAGCGGTTCCGTCGACCTCACGCTCGACGAACTCGGCCGCCCCATCCGGCTGGAACTCCACGCCGCGAGCTGGCAGGTGCGCGGCGCCGCTCTCGACGGCGTCACCTGGGTCCGCACCGACCCCACCGGCACCGATGCCGCCGAAGGCAACGTGCGCGCCCACGCCTTCACCGGCACCTCCCCCGCGTTCCTCATCGCCACCACCCGTCTCCTGCGCCTCACCCCTTCCTCCGCCGCGACCCGCGTCCGCCTGGTCAGCCTCACGGAACCGGTCCTCGCCCCCCGCACCGTGGACCAGTCCTGGGCTCTGCTGAAAAGAGAAACACACGGCACTGACAACGGCCCTCTGACCGTGGACGAATACCAGGTCACAGCCCTGGACACGGGCGAGCAGCACGCCGTGCACATCGCCGGCGACGTGGTCCTCGCGGCACCCGGCATCGAGTTGGAGGAGTTGGAGTCACCGCCGTCGGTCTTCGCCTGAGCGGCGGTGATCCCGGGCGGTCGCGGAGGTCAGGCGGGCGGCGCGAATCCCGTGGAGGGCCGGGGGGCGGCGGTCTGCGGCGCCGGGGGCTGGGGGCTGGGCGCGACCGGTTGGGCTCCCGCACCTGCGGCGGGAGCGGTCCAAGCCGGGGGAGCAGACGCGGGAACGGAACCGTACGGCTGCTGAGGAGCCGGCGACGGCTGGAACGCCGAGTTGCCGAAAGCGCCCGGCACACCCGCCGCAGGCCCGAGCCCGCCGCCCGCCATGCCCGCGCCGTTCCCGAAGGCCCGCCGAACATCCCGAGCCTGCCGCTCCTGCACCACCGCCGCCAGATACGCGGCCGGCGGAACCCCCTGCGGAGCCGGAGCCCCCGTACGCGCCACGAGGTCCGTCGCGAGCCGCTGAGCCATGGCCCAGCCGACCTGCGGATCCAACTGCTGCATCCGCGTCAGATACTGCCGGATCGCCAGCCACAGCCCGTCCGGAACGGCGGACAGATCAAGCTCGGCGAAACGTCCCGTCAACCACGGCGGCGGAGGCGGCACAAAGGCTGTCTGCCCGGCGGACACCCTTTCCCGTACGACCAGAGTGCCCGCGAACACATCTCCGAGCCGCCGACCGCGCGCCGAGACGAGCGAGGCGATACAGGCGACGACCCCGAAGGTCATCAGGATCTCGACCACACCGATCGCACCCCGCACGAGCGCGTGCCGGAACCGGATCGGCCCGCCGTCGTCCCGCACCACGCGCAGTCCGAACGCCAGCTTCCCGAGCGAACGCCCATGACTCAGGGTCTCCACCGCTATGGGCCCGCCCACCAGGATCAGCACAAAGGCCGCGATCGACATCGCGACCTGCGCCGCGACGTCCAACGAGGCGGTGGAAAACATCAGCGCCACGGTGACGCCGGTGTAAGCGGCGATGACCACGATCAGATCGAGCAACACCGCCAGTGCCCTGCTGGGCAGCCTCGCGGGGCGCAACTCCAACGCCACCGCCTCGCCCGTCACCAGCTCACTCACGCCTGCCGCCCTTCCCCTGCCCTGCCCCTGGAACAGCCAGTCTGCCAAGCTGAGGGCACATCGCGCCCCAGTACGACAAGCTGATCCCCGGACCAGTAGTCGACGAGCAGCCGAGGAGCAGGCAACCAGATGGACCTCGACGTCTTCGTCTCGGCCCACCGCGCCGAGTGGGACCGCCTCGACGCGTTGCTCCGCCGCCAGCGTCGCCTCAACGGTGCCGAGGCCGACGAACTCGTCGCGCTGTACCAGCGCACGGCGACCCACCTCTCCCTGATCCAGTCCAGCGCCCCGGACCCCCAGCTCACCGGTCGGCTCAGCCAACTCGTGGCACGCGCGCGTAGTGCGGTGACAGGAACCCGTCGTGCCTCCTGGCGCGATGTCACACGCTTCCTGGGACAGAGTTTTCCGGCGGCGGTGTACAGAGCACGCCACTGGTGGGTCCCGACCGCGCTGTTGTCGACGGCGATCGGGATCCTCCTGGGCTGGTGGATAGGCACCCACCCCGAGGTGCAGTCCTCCATCGCGGCCCCGAGCCAACTGCGCCAACTCACCCGCCCCGGCGGCGAATACGAGACCTACTACTCCAGCCACCCGGCGGCGGCCTTCGCGGCACAGGTCTGGACGAACAACGCCAAGGCCGCCGCGATGTGCCTGGTCCTGGGCGTCTTCCTGGGCCTGCCGGTCCTCTGGATCCTCTTCGAGAACATGCTCAACCTGGGCGTCGGCATCGGCCTGATGTCGTCGGCCGGCCGGCTCGACACATTCCTCGGCCTGATCCTCCCGCACGGCCTGCTCGAACTCACGGCGGTCTTCGTAGCCGCCGGCACGGGGCTGCGCCTCGGCTGGACCCTCATCGACCCGGGCCCACGCTCGCGCCGCACAGCCCTGGCCGAAGAAGGCCGAGCAGCCGTGGGCATGGCGATCGGCCTTGCCCTGGTCCTGTTCGTCTCCGGCGCCATCGAAGGCTTCGTCACCCCGTCGGGCCTCCCCACGTGGGCCCGCATCGGCATTGGCATCCTCGCGGAAGGGGCCTTCCTGACGTACGTCTACGTCCTGGGCGGTCGCGCCGTACGCGCCGGTGAGACGGGCGACGTCGAGGCGGCAGAGCGCAGCTCCTCCGTCCCGACAGCCGCCTGATGTGCGGGCACTCCCGCTGAGCTGCTAGTCTCCTCTTCGCCCCACAGGAGCCGTTGACACGGACCGATCGGGGAGGTAGATTCGAACAGTTGCCTAGAACTGGATCTGATCCGGTCGGCGACAGTGAGTGTCTGTCTGCTTCTGGAAACATCGATGGAAACCTCGATTTCAAAGAAGCCACACTCCCGATGAATTCGGAAAAGAGCGGCCGGTAAGTCCGGCCCCGAACTTCTGATAAAGTCGGAACCGCCGGAAAGGGAAACGCGGAAGCGGAAACCTGGAAAGCGCCGAGGAAATCGGGACCGGAAACGGTCTGATAGAGTCGGAAACGCAAGACCGAAGGGAAAAGCCCGGAGGAAAGCCCGAGAGGGTGAGTACAAAGGAAGCGT